>NZ_JAGHRK010000005.1:0-414505 GCF_017743835.1 Labrenzia sp. R5_0
GGGACGAGGTGTGTACCTTCATATGCTCCGGCCGCATGCCGACGGTGAGGCCTGTTCTGCCGGACCAGAAGGGCAAGGTTTCTATGGGCAGAAAATTTGTCGGCAGCATTCCGAGGAACCCGGCGACGAAGCGGTTCGCCGGCCGGTCGTAGATTGTGCCGGGCGTGTCGAACTGCAGAAGATCTCCATCTTTCAGGACGGCGATCCGATCCGCCAGGGAAAGGGCTTCACCCTGATCGTGGGTTACGTAAACGACAGTCGCCCCCAGTTGCCTGTGGAGCTCCTTGATTTCCGAGCGCATGGCAACCCGCAGGGCGTTATCCAGATTGGACAGGGGCTCGTCCATCAGGAAGATGGAACTGTTGCGCGCCATGGCCCGGCCCATCGCGACCCGCTGACGCTGGCCGCCGGACAGGGCGCCCGGCTTTCGGTCGAGATAAGGATCAAGCTTCAACGTTCTGGCCACTTCCTCTGCCCGGGTGTTGCGCTCTGACATGGCGACGCCGCGCAACTCCAGACCAAAGGCGATGTTCTGGCGCACGTTCATATGCGGATAGAGGGCGTAATTCTGGAAGATCATTGCAATGTCCCGATCCTGCGGCGCAACGTCATTGACGCGTTTGCCATCGATGCGGATATCGCCCTGATCGCATTTCTCCAGGCCGGCGATGAGGCGTAGCAGCGTGGATTTTCCGCAGCCCGAAGGGCCGACGATCACGACGAATTCCCCGGCTTGCATGTCCAGCGAAACACCATGCAGAACTTCCGGTCCGCCAGGATAGGATTTGCGGATATCTGTCAGTTCTATCCCGCTCATGACCGCCCCTCCCCCTGCCAGCGGTTCCGGATCGCGATCGCAAGGCTGGGCCGATCGGTAGTGAAAACCTTCACACCGAGCCGGAGCGTCTTTTCGATTTGCGCACAGGTATGTGCTGCCCAGCAGCCGAACTGAAGTCCGGCATTCTCGACAGCAGTCATCAACTCTTCATCTGCGCAATCGACATGAACACCGATTTCCGGGATCCCGTGAGCCTTTGCCACTTCGAGCGTGCCTGCGGTTCCCAGTTGCTGAAGAACCGGCGGGCTGACAAGCCATAGTCTTGGCCGCTCTGTTGCCCTGGCCAGCTCGTCCTGTGTTTCGACCAGAAAGGAGGAAAAAACCGTACGCTCCAGCATGTCTTCTGCGGCAAGCATTGCGACCACCTTCGGAACGAAGTCGGCATAGGGTCTGCGATCCGGACCGGGCTTGATCTCGCAGCGGAAGCCAACGGCACTGCGCCGGTAAATCGCGCAGAGCTCCTGGAGGGACAGAGGATGGCCTCCCGCGCCGTAATCGATCGTTGCCGAGCGAACCTCGGCCTCGCGCAGATCGCGGATCGCGCCGGACCTGTCGGTCGTTCGCTCGAGTGTCGCATCGTGGTGGACCATGATGGCGCCATCGGCCGTCGGGTGCAGGTCGAATTCGACTTCCTCAAGCGCCATCCGCGCAGTGGCTTCGAAGCCCGCCGGTGTGCTGTCGCCAAACTCCAGGGTGCCGCCGCGATGAGATGCAATACGTGTCATTGAAACTTCCATTTACTTGACCGCACCCATGGTGATGCCACGCACCAGGTGCCGTTCGACGAATATGAAACCGAGCAGGACGGGAAGAATTGTGATGGTGGAAGCCGCCATCACCAGCGGCCAATTGACCACGTCTTCACCCGGATTGACCCGGTAGAGACGCGCAAGACCGATCTGGAGCGTGTAGAGGTCTTCATCACCAACTGCCACCAGCGGCCAGATGTAGCTGTTCCATTCCGTGATGAAGATGAACAGCCCCATGGAGAATATGGCCGGGCGGGCAATCGGCACGATTACGCGCCAGAGCACCTTGAGCGGTGTTGCTCCATCCATGTAGGCCGCTTCATCCAGGGCGATCGGAATGCCGCGGATGTACTGCCGCAAAAAGAAAGCCGCGAAACCGTTGGAAATCGCCGGAAGAATGAGCCCTGCATAGGTGTCCAGCAGCCCCACCTTTGCAAGGGTCAGGTAGTTCGGGATCAGCGAGATATGGCTGGGGATCATCAGGGTTGCCACCACGGCCGCAAACAGCAGGTTGCCGCCAGGAAAACGAAACCTGGCAAAGGCAAATGCGGCCATTGTCGACACCGTCAGGGCAATGAACGTGACCAATCCCGATACGACGATGCTGTTCAGCAGATAGCGGGCAAAATGGTATTGCCCAATGGCCAGTTCGTAATTCTCCAGGGTGAACTCGAATTTGCCAGTGTAATAGGCGTCCACCGTCTGGAACGACATGAAGACCGAATAGAGCGCCGGAGACAGGAACAGAAGGCCGGCAATCAGTGCAAGCCCTGCGAGGATGCGGCTGTCAGGCTTCATAATGCACCCTCCGGCCCAGAACCCGTGCCTTGAAGAGGGCCAATGCCATCAACAGCACGAAGAGCACAACGGCCAGTGCAGAGCCCTGCCCGATATCGAACAACGTGAAGCCGACACGGTAGAGCATGTTGACCAGCATGTCGGTGGCCCCCGCCGGACCACCCTTGGTCATGACGTCCACGACGGTGAACACCTGAAAGGCCTCGATCACCGAGACGACAAGCAGGAAATAGGTTGTCGGCATTACCAGCGGAACGGTTACACGGCGGAAGACGCGGCCTTTCCTGCCGCCATCGACGGCGGCGGCGTCATAAAGTTCCTGCGGGATTGCCTGAAGCCCGGCGATGTAGATGACGATATCGTAGCCGAGCTGCTTCCAGGTGTTGACGATGATCAGCACCCAGAGCGCGAGCTGCGGGTCCTGAAGCCAGGGAACCTTGCCGAAGCCGAGAGTTTGCAGGAAGGCATTGATCATGCCGTAGTCCGTCGCGAACAGCCAGGAAAACACGACCGCGATGGAAACGGTGGACGTAACAGACGGCAGGAACAGCGCGCCACGCAGAATACGGGACGGCAGAGCCTCCCGGACCAGGTAACTTGCAACCACAAGCGCAAGGCAAAGCCGGATCGGAACGGAAATGACGGCAAAGATCGCAGTCACCTTGAGCGAATTCCAGAACTCGTGGGACGAGAACAGCAGCCGGTAGTTTTCAAAACCGACAAGGGGCATCGTCGGCGACAGGAAATCCCATTCCCGGAAGCTGAGATTGAGACTGGCTGCAATCGGAATGTAGGTGAACACCGCGATGAAGGAGAACAGCGGCAGTACCAGAATATAGGGTGTCAGGCGGGACAGCATCGGAAAGGGCTCCGGAGACACCGGGCTTCTTCTGGAAGCCCGGTGCTGATGTCGAAAGAAAATCGGGCGATCAGTTGGTGCGCTCGGCTTCCTTTCGGGTGCGGTCCGCGAAATCCTTCAAGGTTTCCGTGACATCACGCTGACCAAGGGCCATGGCCTGCCACATGTCGTATTCGGTTGCGCGCATCCAGGTGACCACCGGCGGGCGCGGACGGCCACGGGCGAAGTCCAGCTGGTCGATCGCAACCGTGATGCCGGGCTTGTCCTGAACGGCGGCGGCGGCCAGCGGCTGTTTGGCGGTATTCTTGTTGATCGGCATGTAGCCGGTGCCGGAGAACCAGGTGGCGTTGGACTCGGGTGAGGCGGCAAAGCTGATGAACTTGTAGGCGGCGTCCTGGGTTTCCTTGTCGGCTGACGACAGAATGCCGATACCTGCCCCACCGATCGGCACGGCGCACACCTTGTTGCAAGGCATCGGACGAACGGCAAGGTTATCGCCGAGCGCCTTCTTGGAGCGACCGTAGTTGCCGGTTGAATTCAACATGATGCCGACCTTGCCGGCCAGGAAGGCATCCCTGCCGTTGTTTTCCTTGGTCACGCCGTCGGCAGAAGCAACCTTGTGCTCATGTACCAGCGAGGCCATCCATTCATAGGCTTCGATCGTGTTCGGGCTGTCGATCAGGATCTCGCCGGTCTTGCTGTCGATCAGGTCACTGTCGTTATCCATGATGAGACCCCAGCGTGCGAACTGGCCCGGTGCGGCAATGCCCGTGATGCCTTCGTCGCCCAGCTTCTCGGTAATCTGTTTGGATACCGCCAGAAGATCGTCGTAAGTCTTGAGCGCCGGTTCTTCGGCAAAGCCGGCCCGCTCGAAAATCTCCTTGTTGTAGTAGAGCACCGGCGTGGAGGAGTTGAACGGCACGATGTAGTTCTTGCCTTCAAAGACGCCGACTTCGCGGGCAAAATCGAACAGGTCGTCCTTGAGCGGGTCGTTGTTGACCTTTTCGGTCAGATCCAACAGCACGCCGCGGTCAGCGAAGAGACCATACCGGGTAACTTCCATGATCACCGCGTCCGGTGCCCGGCGCGCCGGGATGGCAGCCTGGAGCTTGGCGACGATATCATTGTAGTTGCCGATGAACTGGGCATCGATCTTGATATCAGGGTTGGCAGCCTGAAAGTTCTCGATGATCTCGCCAAGCGCTTCGCCGCCGCTCCCATCGAAGCTGTGCCAGAATTCAACCGTGACGTCCGCCTGCGCGGCACCGACGCTGCCGGAAAGGCCGATCAGGCCCGCCAACAGCACTTTCTTCAAATTCTTCAACATGGAGTCATCCTTGTCAGAGTGAACTATTTCCGTTTGCGCACGAGACTTTGCCGCCGGTTCCAACGGCGGTCTTTTTTGGTTTGTTCAGCGAATTCAGTGTCCGGCCCCGCTTCCGGGAAGGGGCAGGTTTGCTGGCGAACTCATCTGCGCCAGCGTGGCGGCAGTGATTGACGAAATGCCTTGAATTCCTCCAGGGAGCGGATCGATCTACCGCCATCGATACCGGCCAGATCGAGAATGACCGCGTTGGCAATGGTCATCGGCACGACCAGCGACTGGGATTCGCCCGCCTCACCGCGCGAGGCGCAGATCTGATGATCGGGCGCGGGGTCGAACCGGGCCGCGAGCAGGTCCGTCAGCGCCAACCTTGTCGCGCCGCGCATGGACGCAATCCCGTTTGCATCGCTGATTTGCTGGGAAGGGCGGCGGAAGGCGAGCAGCCAGACGACATCGTCCGGTGAGAGCCTGTTCAGCATCTCGGCAAAGTGATGGGTGCGGTCGCCAAGGTCGGCGGCATCATACCCGGAGCGCTGCAAGCGCAGGGCAATCAGCGAGGACAGGCTCGCGGCATGACCGCGACCGAAAATGAAGATCTTGCGGGCATCGCGCAGGGCTTCGGAGAAGGCGCGGATATCGCTGTCGGGGACGGCAGTACGCAAGGCCTCGAGGGCGGCAATTTCACTGTCGAGCACGGACGACAGCACTTGCCCTTCTTCCGCCCGCACCAGCCGGGCCGCCATGCGGGCGGCCGGGTTCTCGAAGTCGTTGCCTTCTTCAACCAGATTTGCCTGCAGGTAGGCTCGAAATTCCGGATAACCTTCAAAGCCGAGCCGCTTGGCCAGACGCACCGCTGCGGCGGGATGCACGCCCGCGCGAAGGGACACTTCCTTGCCGTTTTCGATGGCGGCTCGGATCGGGTCCTTGACCAGCACATCGAGTAGACGGGTATCGGACCCTGTCAGCCGGGAGGCGTTGCGGGTGATGAGATCGGACAGGAAACCGGAGGATGGCACAGGTTTTGACATGCCATCGTTCTAGTTTTGCAATTTGAATTGCAGGCTACAGTTCGATGAAATTTTTATTACAAACCCCGGAGCCGGTACAGACGCCGGTACAGGCGCTCGCACCGTCGGGCAGCCGTCCAGCCAACTCAGGTCTTTCGTTGCAGTTTAAACCGCGAGACGAATTCAGCAGCAAGGGACGCGTCTCCCGACACCTCGACCACGCCTTTGGCGATCAGATCCGCAAGCGGAACTGACCCATAAACGGCTGAAGCCATCCGGTTGCCGTTGCCGGAAAGCACAAAGGGCGCGTCAGGACGGGAAACCGCCTTGGTGTGAACCTTGCCGGAGATCAGCTGCATCTCGAATGCCTCGCCCTTGAAATCGAACCCGGCAAGCGCGTCTCTTTGCGCCGCAGCCTCCGGAACGACGTTGACACCCATGGATATCATCAAGGCAGACGGGCTGATGAAACGCGTCGGATCGTGACCGGGTACCAGCAACGCCCACCGGCACAGCGATTCCAGCACAGGCAGCAGAGCCTGGCCCGCCTCCGTCAGGGAATACACCCCCAGTCGCTCGTCGTGTTCGATGACATCGACCTCTACGAGCTGCGCAAGACGGCCGGTCAGAACACTCGCGGTTATGCCCGGCAACCCGGCGCGGATCATCTGAAAGCGTTTTGCGGAAAACATAAGCTCGCGCACAACGAGCAGAGCCCACCTGTCGCCTATTAGGTTCAGGGCGTGGGCGGCCAGGCACCCCTCGTCATAACGAAGGCGCGTTGTTGTTTTTGTCTCTTTGGTCATTTTTTCATACTGGCAGTTGTTTTTTCATACTAACGCTGTCACGATAATGCTGCAACCGGGATGTTCCCATCATCCCGACAAAAAGGAGGAAATGATCGCCATGTCCTATTTCACAGGTGCGGTAGCGGCTGTTCCGGCCGCAAACAAGCAGAAATATGCCGACCACATCGCCGCTGCCTGGCCTCTGTTCAAATCCTACGGCGCCACCCGCATGGTCGAAACCTGGGGTGTTGATGTTCCGAAGGGCAAGGTTACGGACTTCTACGGCGCCGTCGACGCCAAGGAAGACGAGGCAATCGTGTTTTCCTGGATCGAATGGCCGGACAAGGCTGCTGCCGATGCTTCCTGGGAAAAGATGCAGAACGACCCTGCCATGAAGAAAATCCCGGAAATGCCCTTCGATGGCAGCCGGATGATCTTTGGCGGATTTTCCCCTGTCTATGAGGCAGGCAGGCACAGCGATGCTGGTTATTATCAGGGGTTTCTGCTGGCGGTGCCCGAAACGAACAAGAAGGCCTACGCCGAGATGGCGGACGAAGGCTGGAAGATGTTCGAGAAATTCGGCGCTCTCGGGATGATCGAAAACTGGGGCACGGATGTACCGCGCGGCCAGAAGACCGATTTCTACCGGGCCTCCAAGGTGGAAGACACCGAAGTGCCCGTCTTCAGCTGGGTTGCCTGGCCGGACCGTGCCACATGTGATGCCGCTGCCAAAGAAATGGAAGCGGGGATGGCCGACATGGACATGTCCGCAATGCCTTTCGACGGAATGCGGATGATGTGGGCCGGCTTCGATCCGCTCTTCGACTCGGAGAAAGCCGCATGACCCTTACCCTCTACACCTTCGACTGGCTGCCGGAGTTTCCACGCGGGTTCGTGCGGGATCTACGGGTCCGCTGGGGCTTGGAGGAGATTGGTCGCAGCTACCAGGTTGCGACCGTGCCCGCACACCCCAAGAGCGCCGAACACCGCAAGCTGCAGCCATTTACGCAAGTGCCCGTAATCCAGGACGGTGAGCAGACGCTTTTCGAAAGCGGAGCGATCCTTGTCTACCTTTGCGAAGGCACCCCGTTGCTGCCGGACGAGCGGAAAGCGGAAATCTGGCAGTGGTTGTTCGCCGCGCTGAACACGGTTGAATTGTCGGTGATGCACTGGGTCAGCATGATCCTGGCCGAGCGGGTCCCGGAATTCTTCGGCCCTCCTCCGGCAGCCGACGTCAGGGCTCACGTCAAGGCAGACATGGATACCAAGCTGACTGCGCTACAGCAGGCTCTGGGCGACAAGGAGTGGCTCGCCGGTGACTTCTCCGTCGCCGACATCGCGATGGTGGAAGTGCTGCGCGTGGTCGCGGCCGAAGAAGCCCTTGATGCCTATCCGCATCTTGCAGCCTATGTCGAACGGGCAACATCCCGACCTGCTTTCAAGAAGGCCATGGCAGATCACATGCAGCATTGGCAGGCGGCGGACGCCGAACAAGCGAAACGCAGCACGGGCTGACGCCGGCTTTTCCGCAAACAATGTCATGTCGCCCCTGGATCTTTGAGTACAGCCATCCGGGGCGACGGTATAACTCCAGGACTGGAAACAATGTCGATTGCAAAGAACACGATTTGCCTCTGGTACGAAAAAGACGCCGAGGCCGCGGCACGATTTTATGCTGAAACCTTTCCAGACAGTGCCCTGAAAGCCGTCAACCACGCGCCCGGCGACTATCCGTCCGGGAAAGAGGGCGACGTTCTGACCGTCGAATTTACCGTGCTGGGCATTCCCTGTCTCGGCTTGAACGGTGGCCCCACATTCAAGCACAGCGAAGCGTTCTCTTTCCAGGTTTCGACCGAGGATCAGGAAGAAACCGACCGTTACTGGAACGCCATTGTCGACAATGGCGGCGAGGAAAGCGCCTGCGGATGGTGCAGGGATAAATGGGGCATCTCCTGGCAGATCACCCCGCGCACGCTGATGGAAGCCCTGGCTGCCGGCGGCGGCGAAGCAAAGCGCGCCTTTGGCGCAATGATGGAGATGAAGAAAATCGACGTGGCTGCCATCGATGCGGCCCGCCGGGGCGGCTGATCGTACCCGAGAGGCCGGAGATTTCGTGAACCAGCCCTGTAAATTCGAGAAGTCCGATATGAAGAAATCATTATTAGGTGCAGCTGCAACATTGCTGATTACAAGCCTTGCGCACGCAGACACGGTTACCGTGAACGGTCACGACGTCTATTACGAAGTTCACGGAGACCTGGAGACCGGCGAAACGCCGGTTCTCCTCCTTCACGGCGGCATGCAGAGTATCGCCTCAAGCTTTGGCGCCTTCATCCCTGAACTTGTCGAGGACCGGCCAGTGATTGGCGTCGAGCAGCAGGGGCACGGACACACGCCTCTGAATAACGAACCAATCACCCTGGAGACCATGCGCATTGATACCATCGGTGTGCTTGATGCCCTGTCAGTGGAAAAGGTTCATGTCGTCGGGTTCTCGGCGGGTGGCATGCTGGGACTTGACCTTGCGGTCAACATGCCGAACAGACTGGCCTCTCTGACAAGCATTTCCGGCAGCGCCTCGCCAGACGGCTTTGTGCCCGGCATCATCAGGATGCAAAAGGACCCGGACTATGTGCCGCCGGCCGAAGTTCTGGCGATGATGCCGAGCGAAGAGGAATTTGCGGAGATGTTCGCCGAGATTGCGGCCGTGAACCCGGGAGGTGCCGAGGCCGCACCGGTGACGATGCAAAAAATGAGCAGGTTCATAACCACGGACTGGGGATGGACAGAGCAACAGGTCGCGGCAATTCCCGTGCCGTCGCTGATCATGAACGGTGACAACGACTTCATCCTGGCAGAGCATGCGCTCTATCTGTCGAAAACCATTCCTGACGCCCGCCTGGCAATCCTGCCCGGAACCACGCATATGAACATTCTGAAACAACCGGAACTCAAACCGATGATCAGAAAATTCATCGATGACATGGATAGCCAAGCCGGCGAGTGAGGTTTCCTACAGCAATAGCCGAATACCAGCTTCCTTGAGCATGATCTCGGAAACCTCAAAACTGTGATCGAGCTTGCCATCATGCGATGGTCTGGGCGGGCATTCCACACAGGACAGCCCGCTTTGAATGATCGCCCTCGCGCAGTCCGCACAGGGAAACCGGTTGACGTAGAGAGTGCAACCGGCAAGCGCTACACCGGCGCGGGCTGCGTTGTAGATCGCATTGCGTTCGGCGTGTTCCACCCAGAAGAACTTTTCACCGCTCGGGCGGTCGAGACGGGTTTCATCCGTTCCGGAGACCCCGCGCGGCAGGCCGTTGTAACCTGTCGCGCGGATTTCCTGGCCAGGTCCGACAATGACCGCGCCCACCTTGAAGTCGCGATCTTCAGACCATTGTGCGATGTGATCGCACAGCCCGAGAAACCGGTTGCGCCATTTGCCGGAATTGCTGCCCAATATGTTTCTCCTAGCCTGCAAACAGGTAGCTGGTCTTGACCGTGGTGAAGAATTCCGCCGCGTAGCGGCCCTGTTCACGTGGCCCAAAAGACGATCCCCTGGTGCCGCCGAAGGGAACGTGAAAATCAACACCGGCGGTCGGCAGGTTGACCATCACCATACCGACCCTGGCACGCCGCTTGAAGTCGCGGGCATGTTTCAGGCTTGTGGTGCAGATACCGGCTGACAGACCGAACTCGGTGTCGTTTGCAACTGTAATGGCTTCCTCGAAGTCGGCCACCTTGATGACGGATCCGCAGGGACCGAAAATCTCTTCCCGGTTGATGCGCATGGAATTGGTCGTCTCGAGAAACAGTGCCGGGGCCTGAAAATAGCCGGGCACGGCAAGTTCGAGCCGCTCGCCGCCAATCACCTTTGCACCTTCCTTGCGGGCGAGGTCCACATAGGCAAGGTTCGAAGAGAGCTGTTTCTCGTCGACCACCGGTCCAATCTGGGTAGCGGGATCAAGCGCATCCCCGACCTTCAAGGCCAGCATCGCTGTTTGCAGCTTCTCAACGAAAGCATCGTGAATGCCCGCCTGCACGATCATGCGCGAGGACGCGGTGCAGCGTTGGCCGGTGGAAAAGAATGTCCCGTTCAGGCATGCGGATACGGCAACATCCAGATCGGCGTCATCCAGCACCACCATCGGGTTCTTGCCACCCATTTCAAGCTGGCACTTGCGTTTAAGCCGTCCGCACACTTCGGCAATATGGCTTCCCGTGGCAACGGAACCGGTGAAGGAAACCGCATCAACATCCGGATGGGTGACGATGGCCTCGCCAACAACAGAACCGCGCCCCATGACCAGGTTGAAGACACCGGGCGGACAGCCGCATTCATCCAGCAGAGTTGCGATCACATGAGCGCAGCCCGGCGTCAGGTCCGCCGGTTTCAAAACCACGCAATTGCCATAGGCCAGCGCAGGTGCTGCCTTCCAGGCGGGAATGGCGATGGGAAAGTTCCACGGTGTGATCAGGCCGATCACACCGACCGGCTCACGCGTAACCTCGACGTCGATGTCGGGCCGCACGGAGGCCTGCATATCGCCGGTCACGCGCAGCGCTTCACCGGCAAAGAACTTGAAAACCTGCGCGGCGCGCATGGTTTCACCGATGCCTTCCGCCAGCGTCTTGCCTTCCTCGCGCGACAGCAGGCGGCCATATTCTTCGGCCCGTTCCGCCAACTTTCGCCCAACTGCTTCCAGCAGATCATGGCGGGTCTGCGGCGTTGCCGCTGCCCAACCTGGCGTAGCCTTGCGCGCTGCGGTGACGGCGGCATCGACATCGTCAACGCTTCCCTGGGCATAAAGGCCGACGACATCATCGGTGTTCGAAGGATTGCGGTTTTCGGAATAGGTGTTGGAAGGCAGCCATTTGCCGCCGATCAGATTATCGTGTTTTGTCATTGGAATTCCGGTTTCAAAGGGTTTCGGCAATGCGGTCGAGAGACCCGCATGCGGCAGCGTCCAGATGTTGAAAGGGAGGCAGGACACGGTTCCAGGCACTTTCAGCCGCGCGCCGACCGACAAGATATTTGACCGCAGGCACCAGCGGGTGGGCCGCAATGTCCGCCCGTATGCTGGCGACCCGGCCAGCCAATGCCTCGTCTGCCGGGTCCTGCAGGAGCCGCGCACAAAGGGGCGCGCTGATGTTCACGGTGGCGGAAATACAGCCTGCGAACCCGGCTCCGGGCCCCTCCGCGAGCGCCGTTTCCGAACTTGGAAACACCTTCAGCTCAGGCAGTCGCCGGACAAGCTCCCGGCAATAGTCGAGATCGCCAGAAGAATCCTTGATACCCGTGAACCTTTTCGGATGGGCTTTTGCCAGACGCTCGACGACATCCGCGGGTATCTTCAAGCCCGTCATCTGCGGAAAATTATAGAAATAGATCTCGATCGACGTCGCGCCGAGTGCCCGGTCCAGCGCTTCGTACCAGGCAACCAGCCCCTCTTCGGTGACAGGCTTGTAGTAGAACGGCGGCAGGACCAGCGCGACGCCATAGCCCATGTCGGCAGCTGCACGCGTGAGGTCCAGCGTGTCCTCAAGGGACGTGAGACCCGTGCCGACCATGAGACGGCTTGTGTCAAAGGCCTCGGCCGCCCAGGCCATCACTTGCTTGCGATGGGCCAGACCGAGAGAATTCGCCTCACCGGTCGTACCCAGGATGTTCAGGGCATCGCACCCGTTTGCCAGCGCCCAGGCGCAATGTTCCAGAAAGGTATCTTTCACCGGTGCGCCATGCGCATCGAGCGGTGTCGGCACCGCCGCAACTATCCCCTTCATGTCGTCTGTTCCTCAAAATCGCGTTTGAAAAAATCCCGCACCGCAGGGTGGTCCCGGAAAGGCGTATCGCCCCTGGTCCAGCCACCCGGCGAAACCAGCCCTCCGTCCGGACCCTGGAACACATCCTTGTTGATCTCGATGAACGCCCGGTCCGCACCGGTCACCTCGTCGTCGTAGCGGATCGCGTCGACCGGGCAGATGCTCTCGCACATGCCGCATTCGATGCATTCTTCGGGGTGGATGTAGAACATCCGCTCGCCTTCATAGATGCAGTCGACCGGACAGGACGTGGTGCAGATCCCGTCCTTCACATCAATGCATTCGCTCTTGATGATCAGCGCCATCTTGATCTCTCAACTCATTTGCCTTGCCAGACCGGCGCGCGCTTTTCCCGGAACGCCCGAACCCCTTCGAGGGAATCTTCTGACGTGAGGGCGGCGATCAGTTCGGGAGACCGCACGGCCTGTGCCTGGTCGGGCGGCATTTCACCGGTTTCGCGTACTGTGGCCTTGATCGCCTGCACGCAAAGCGGCGCACTTGCCAGAATGTCGGCAATCCAGCGGTCCACTTCCGCATCGAGTTCGTCCTGCGGCACGACGGCATTCACGAGCCCGTAGCGCTCCATCTCCACAGCGCTTGCCATCCGGCCGGTCATCATCAGACCGACAGCGATATTGCGGGGGACAAGACGCTGAAGCAGCGTCATCCCGCCTGCCAGCGGAAGGTTGCCCACCTTTGCTTCGGGCAGGCCGAACCTGGCCGTATCGCTGGCAATCACAATGTCGCAGCCGAGAACCATTTCCATGCCGCCGCCGAGCGCAAGACCGTTGACACGGGCAATCACCGGCACCTTCAAGGAGCGCCTCAGGGCGATGCCGCCGAACCCCAGCGGGTTTGCGGACGCCCAATATTCAAGCCCACTCAGTCCGTTGCTGTCCTTCAGGTCCGCACCGGCGGAAAAGGCACGTTCACCCGAACCGGTCAACACCACGCAGCGCACGGTCGGATCGGCTTCGATCTTCCGCCAGATGGTTTCCAGCTCGTCCGAAGTTGCCCTGTCGACCGCATTCATGCGCTCCGGGCGGTCTATGACAACCCGGGCGACATGGTTTTCGAGGGTGAAAAGGACACTCATTCCGCCGCCCCTGCCACCTGTTGCAGGCCGAACTCCGCAATGACTTCGTCGGTGTGTTCGCCCAGGCGCGGCGGCGCGTGCCGCAGTTTCAGCGGAGCTTCACTCAGGTGCACGGGTGACCCCACGACCCTCAAGGGGCCAAGGACCGGATGGTCGAAATCCAGCAGCATGCCGTTGATGGCGGTCTGCGGGTCTTCGAGTGCCTCTCCGAGCGCCCGCACGGGTGCGCAAAGCAGATCCTGCTCTTCCAGCCTGGCGATCCAGTGCGCCGTCGTGTCCGTTGCGAAGACAGCCCGAAACCGGTCCTGCAGATAGGGCTTGTTGGCACGCTGGCTGGCGAGATCCGGATAGGTGGGTGAAAGGTCCTCGATGCCAAGCGCGGTGCAGATGTCGCGCAGCGGATTTGCCTTGAAGGCACCGACCACCACCAGAGCACCGTCAGTGGTGTCGAAGACACCGGTCAAGGGCATGGCGGCCCAGTTCAGCACTTCACGATGCTTGGTCCACTGTGCGGCTTCCTGCATCTGCATCGCAATCATGGAATCGTAGAGCGAAACGGAGACCCTCTGGCCACGACCGGTCTTCGTCCGTGCCAGCAAGGCCGCCAGAATGCCCTGAACCAGGTGCATGCCTGCCGTATAGTCGCACAAGGTGGTGGGGTAGATGGACCGCTCGATCGACGGGTCGGCGGTCTTTTCCATGACACCACTCATTGCCTGGGCCAGAACGTCCTGCCCACCCTTGTGGGCATAGGGGCCCTTCTCGCCAAACCCCGTTCCGGATGCACAGATGATGCGGGGATTGATCGCCTTGAGCGCCTCATAGCCGAAGCCCAGACGGTCCATGACACCGGCGCGGAAATTGTCGACGACCACGTCCGCATTGCGTACCAGATCGTACACCATCTGCTTGCCCTCATCGGACTTGGTGTCGATCTCGACAGACCGCTTGTTACGGTTCAGCGACGAGAAGACGGCATTGTTCATGCCCTCTTCCGACCGCACGTCGAAGAAGTGTCGCGACAGGTCGCCCGCACCGGGGCGCTCGATTTTGATGACGTCTGCACCGAAGTCGGCCAGCATCTGGGTTGCACATGGCCCCAGCATGACCTGGGTGAAGTCCAGAATGCGGACACCGGAGAGTGGGAAAGCTTGGGTATTCACGTTTGTTATCCTTTTATTCTGCAGCGACGGTGCCTTCGACGAGCGCATTTGCTGATGGGATGTCGCCGGGGTCGGCGCCCTGGGCACGCATGCGTTTCTGGATCGTGGCAACGTCGGCGTCGCGCAGTGCACAGTTCTGGTCCAGAGCGACCGAAACGGCGACGCCGGCGGCTTCGCCCTGCGCCATGCACGGCGGTATTTCCCGCGAAAGCTTCTGGGCTTCGCTCTCAACCGAGTAGTGGCGACCGGCAACGATCATGTTGTCGATGCCCTTGGGCAGCAGGGCCCTGTAAGGCGTGTAGTAGTCCCTGCCCCGGCAGACGCTGTCGGAGAAATGACGGCGGGAGCGCACGTCATCGCGGGTGACCACATATTCGCCCTGCAACAGACGGGTCTGGCGAATGCCGAGTTGTTCCGCGGCACCCAGCATCTTGGCGTTTTCGAAACCGGGCAGATTGGCGCGCACGAAGGCGAGCAGCTTCATCATGCGCTCGCGGCCTTCGACTTCCGCCGCCAGCATGTGTTCCGGCGACAGGCCGTCATACCCCGGCATGTGCGGGCAATTGCACCAGACGATGCCCGGCAGCGGCGTCTTCAGCCACCACATGCCCCAGGCGCCACCGATCACCCGGCGCACCTGACGGTCCAGGGCCTTGTATTCTTCCGGATTTTCGAACTCGAAGGCTTCTGCCTTGTCCGTATCGACGTCGCACAGGCGGAACACGGTCGTGACGATGTACTGTCCGGTCTGGAAAGACGCCCCTGCGGAGGATGCGACATCCAGATCGCCGCTGGCATCGATCACCATCTTCGCCTTGATCGCCTGACGGCCAAGCTTGGTCTGACAGATCACGCCGGTCACACGGCCGTCTTCCACCATTGCTTCGGAAAACCACGAATGCAGGCGCAAATTGACACCTGCCTCACGAGCCAGGTCGAGGCTCACCCGTTTCCAGCAATCGGGGTCGAAGGCAACTGCGTGAATGATCGGCTGAGGCATGCCGGTCTTGTGAAAATCGATGCAGCCCCAACGGGACCACTTCTTCCACATTTCCCAGTTGGTCAGGCAATCTTCCGGCGGCGGAAACACTGCGCCATCCTGAGCCGACATCCGGTCGACGAATTCGTTGACGATGCCCGTCGTGACGATTTCATTGCCCTCGTTGACCATGTCGTCGAGCACCAGAACCATTCCGCCGGAGGCCATGCCGCCAAGGTGGTGGTAACGCTCGAGCAGGGTCACCGAGCAGCCGTTTCTGGCGGCCGATACGGCGGCACTCAGGCCGGCGGGACCACCACCGATGACGACCACGTCGCAGTCTGCGACGACCGGAACCTGCTCATTGCGGGTCAAGGAAATCTGCGTTGTGTTGGTGCTCATTTCGGCGCACTCCTCCCGTTGGGCCGCCAAGCGACGGCCCGGTTTCAGTTCAGATTTTCGTTTGGTTCAGATCCGCTTCACCACCGCACGATCATGCGTTCGGCAATGGAAACGGCGGCAAACATCAGCACCGACAGGCCCGACGACAGGAAGACTGTCGCGTAGAGCAAGGCGGAGCGGAAATTGAAGGTTGCATCGATGATCAACGCACCCAGCCCGACATCCGCGCCAACCCATTCCCCGACGATTGCGCCGATGACACAGGTGGTGGCCGCGATCTTCAGTGCCGAAAACAGGAACGGCAGCGAAGACGGCAGGCGGATCTTCCAGAACACTTCCGACTTGGAGGCGGACAGGATCCGTGCCAACTCAAGTGCCTGAGGGCTGACGGACTGCAGGCCGCGTACCATATTGACCAGTGTCGGGAAGAAACAGATCAGGGCAGCGATGACGACCTTTGCGGTCAGGCCGGCTCCGAAGATCAGAACCAGGATCGGGGCAATGGCCAGGATCGGAATGGTGTTGATGAACACCGCGATCGGGAAGAACGCCCGCTCCACCATCCGACTGTGCACGAAGGCGATCGCGATCAGCACTGCAGCCACGTTGCCGACGACAAAGCCGAGCACGCTTTCGAACAGTGTCGGCCAGAAGTTCCGCATCAACTGCGGAAATTCGGTCACCAGCGTTGTCGCGACTTCGCTCGGAGCCGGGGCGATGTAGCTCGGCACTCCAAAGGCCCGGACGCCGATTTCCCAGGTGGCGATCAGGCCGACCGCAGTCAGCACCGGGGTCGCGACAGCAGTCAGCCGTGCCCTGCGCGCCATGGCCTTTTCGGCAGCGTCATCATCCACCGGCATGCCCATCGTTTCGTCGACGGCAGTCATCAGCACGCCTCCAGAAGTTTGCGCAAATGCGCGGAGTATCGGGTGAATTCCGCCGTATCCCGCAACTCAGTGGTGCGCGGATATGGCAGATCGATATCGACGATCTCGTGCAGGCGGCCCGGATGCGCCTTGAGCATCAGCACCTTCTGCCCCAGAAAGACCGCTTCCGGGATCGAGTGGGTTACGAACAGGATCGTCACGCCGGTTTCCTCCCAGACCTTCAGGAGCTGAAGGTTCAGGTGGTCGCGGGTCATCTCGTCGAGCGCACCGAAGGGCTCGTCCATCAGCAACAGCTTCGGCTTGCAGACCAGTGCACGGGCAATCGCCACACGCTGGCGCATGCCTCCGGAAAGCTCGTGCGGCAGTGCGTGTTCGCGGCCCTTGAGCCCGACCAGCTCAAGCAACTCCATCGGCGACTTGTCGCTGACGGGGATCTGGATCCCGCGGCTTTGCCCCATTTCCAGGGGAAGCTGGACGTTCTCCAAGGCCGTGCGCCAGGGCAGCAGTGTCGCGTCCTGAAACACGAAGGCAAATTCCCGTGCCAGGCGGGCAGCCTCGGTCGTCTTGCCGAAGATCGACACGTCCCCGGATGCAGGCGGGATGAGATCAGACACCAGCCTGAGCAAGGTCGACTTGCCACACCCCGACGGACCAAGGATGGAATAGAAGGCTCCCGCCTCGATCTCCAGGCTGATGTCCTGGATCGCGGTGAACTGACCGAACTTGACCCAGGCATTGCGCAGGCTGGCTGCTGGCACCAACGTGCCTGCGTCCAGATTTTCCAATACCGCTTCCATGGCCTTAACCCACCTTCGGGCGGCTGTCTGCGGTGCTCTCCAGGACCGACAGTGTCATCACATCGTCGACGGCGGGCGCCCCGTTCGCGAATTGCTCGAGATTTTCGTAAGTCTCGATCTGGGCCTGCCAGTTTTCGCGGGTCATGGTGCCCCAGCCGTTTTCGGCGGTCTTTTCGTTGAAGGAATATCCGACCACCAGCGGCACCGCCTTCAGTTCGCTTTCCCTATCCAGGTTCGGCAGGCGCTCGACCAGATAGTTGACGGCTTCTTCCTGGTTCTCACGAACCCAGCCCCAGCCGCGCGAGATGGCGCGGATCATGGCCTGCACCTTGTCGCCATGCTCGTTCAGCACCGTGTCCGTGGTGTAGAAGGGGTTGGCATAAAGCTGGATGCCGGCATCCCACAGGGACATGTCGACACGCTGGTCCCCTAGGATCGAAAGCGCGTTGACGTTTGTCTTCCAGCCGGTAATCGCATCGACCTGCCCCGTCAGCAGCGGCGCCATGTCACTGCCGATGACCTTCAGTTCAACCTGATCCTCGGATATGCCGTTCTTGGCCAGAAGCGCGCGGAACAGGATCCGTCCGGTCGCCTGAGTGCCGATGGTCTTGCCGATCATGTCCTGCGGTGTCTTGATCGGGTTCTTCTTGAGCGAGAAATACGTGTAGGGATGCTGCTGGTAACCGGCGGCAATACATTTCACCGGAATGCCCGCCGAGCGCGCCAGCATGAGAGAGGGGCTGGAAGACACCTGGCCGAGATTGGACCGCCCGGAAGCGACGGACGCCACACCATCGACATTCGGCCCCCCCGGCACGATTTCGAATTCAAGACCTTCTTCCGCAAAATAGCCCAGCTTGTCGGCCGCGATTTCTCCTAGGTTGCCGTTACCGGCCAGCCAGCCGAGCTGCATGGAAACCTTGAAGGTGTCCTGAGCAAAGCCTGGTACGATATTCACAAGTGTTCCGGCGCCTGCCAGACCAGCGCCCGCGGCCATGGTCTTGAGCATCGAGCGGCGGTTCAATCCATTCGAGAATAGGTATGACATACTGTTGGTCCCCCTCATTTGAGATTGGGCGGTTTGTGGCCGACTGTTCCCCTTGCCGACTTCACAGTGAACTCTAACGGGAAGATGCACGGTGCAAAAAGTGCAAAAACATGCTAACGGTGATGCATAAAATGCACCACACTTTGTGATGCACTGTTTGCCACTCTGTCCGGGGGGACATCGTGCATTCGAATTTTCTGCGTTATTTCGACGAAGTCGCCCGCCAGGGCTCCATCCGCAAGGCATCTGCGGTTTTGAACGTGTCTTCCACCACGGTGAACCGGAAGATCATCAGCACCGAGAACGAGATGGGTGTTCGCCTGTTCGAGCGCACCCCCGAAGGCGTGACGCTGACCGATGCGGGGGCCATCGTCCTGGAACACTGCCGCAAGACGCTGCAGGATTATGAACGCACCCGCACCATGCTGGATGATATCCGCGACCTTCGGTCCGGGCACCTCAACATTGCCGCCATCGATTCCGTAACCTACGGCCTGTTGCCCCGTATCCTGCTCGACTTCAACCGGATCTATCCGCAGGTCACCTATTCGATCACCACCGCGCAGCCGGACGAGATCATTACCGCTGTCGCGGGCGGGATCGCCGATATCGGCATCACCTTCACTTTCGATCTGCATCCAAACGTTCGGGTTATTTCCGACAAGACCGCGCCGATCGGCATCATCATGCGATCCGACCATCCCTTCGCGGGCCGAACAAACCTTGCCATAGAGGAACTCTCCGGCCAGAAAATGGTGCGCACCGTGGATGCGCGCGGCCGCAATTCCATCATCGATCAGGCAATCTCGGGCATGTCCTCCGCCCTCTCGACCAACTGTTTTACCGACACCTTGCACGTGGCAAAACAGATGATCCTGGCCGGCCGAGGCCTAGGCCTTTACACCAAGATCGGTTTCATTGACGAAATCGACCAGGGCATTCTCCGCTTCGTGCCACTGATGCATGACATCCTGTCCAACCTGCGCATTGGTGTCGTCATGTCCGCCTCTTCCGGCATCTCGCCCCCAGAACGGTTGCTCGGCAACGAAATCAAGCGCGCCCTCACCCAGCTGCGGCTGGATTCCTGAGTTTGCAAGAACACTGTCTCTCAGCTGAAGACCGGTTGTCTGTGGACTGCACTCTGTCTGCCGGATGGTTCAAATCGACGTTGAGAACCGGCGCAGTGAAACAGCAATTGTAATTATCGAAAAAAGCGATACAAATAGCTGTTCCAGATTTACAGCCGGGAACAACCCATGCGCGCAAATTTTCTGATCGTCGATCCCGTCAAGGACAAGGTCGCCATGAAGGCGATCGCTTCCCAGCCTCGCCTGCACCTGTTGCAGGAGCTGGTACGGACACCCGGGATGAACATCAACGCGCTTTCGGAAGCTTCCGGCATGCCGCAATCCTCCGTCTCCACCCACATCCAAGTTCTGGAAGAAGCAGGCCTGGTGCGAACGGAAGTGCAGCGGGCGAAGAAGGGCAGCCAGAAGACGACCTTCGCCATCTACGATGAGATCATCCTGGCCTTCCGCTCGTCGGAAGAACGCATCGAGCCGAACCAGATCGAAGTTTCGATGCCGCTCGGGCTTTACACCAACAGCCTCGTCACAGCGCCTTGCGGCATCTGCTCGACAGAAGGGATCATCGGCCTTCTCGATGTGCCGGAAACTTTCATGGATCCGGAGCGGATGAAAACGGCTTTGTTGTGGTTTACCAGTGGCTTCGTCGAATATCAGTTCCCCAACAACGCCAAACTGACGGGCAAGCAGATCGACGGTTTGGACGTGGTGATGGAGGTGAGTTCCGAGGTGCCGGGCACCATGAGCAACTGGCCCTCCGACATCGTCCTGTCGATCAACGGCAAGGAGATCGGCGTCTGGACATCCCCGGGTGATTTCGGCGACAAGCGCGGGGCCTACACACCCGACTGGTGGAAGCTTTCCGGTTCGCAATACGGCATGCTGAAGACCTGGAGCGTGGGCAGGAACGGCACCTTCGTGGACGGTCACAAGATCTCCGATATCAAGACAGAAGACCTCCAGCTCGACGAACACCGGTCGGTTCGGTTGAAGATCGAGGTAAAGGCCGAAGGACGGCACCCGGGCGGAATCAACGTCTTCGGCCGCGGTTTCGGCAATTACGACCAGGACATTATTTTGCGGCTGCACACCCGCAATTGACCGAAACTGCACTTGAAAAGACGTGGGGACATTCACTTCTGGTTGCACCGCAGCAACATTGTCCAGTTGACAATTTTCGCCAAGCTCGCATTCTTATCAGAAATAAAGATTCATATCGATTTATTCGATATATATTTCTGGGAGAATGCGAATGAAGGCACGCGTCACCGTGCATCGGGATTTCCGGATCAGTTCCATCGATGAGCGGCTTTATTCCGCATTCATTGAACACATGGGACGGGCGATCTATTCCGGCATTTATGAACCTGACCATCCGCAGGCCGATGCCAACGGCTTTCGCAAGGACGTGCTGAAATTCGTACAGGACCTCAGGATCCCGGCCATTCGTTACCCGGGCGGCAACTTCGTTTCCGCCTACAACTGGGAAGATGGTATCGGCCCGAAGGACAAGCGCCCCGTCCGCCTCGATCTTGCCTGGCGCAGCAAGGAAACCAACCAGGTCGGCATTGACGATTTCGCAATCTGGGCGGAACAGGCCGGCATCGAGATGATGCTGGCCGTCAACCTGGGTTCGCGTGGTCTGGAAGAGGCACGCAACTTCCTGGAATATGTGAATTTTCCCGGAGGCACCCAATGGTCCGACCTGCGCCGTTCCAATGGCCGCGAGGATCCCTACGGGGTCAAGATGTGGTGCCTCGGCAACGAAATGGACGGCCCCTGGCAGATCGGCCACAAGGTTGCCACGGAATACGGCCGGCTGGCCAACGAGACGGCAAAGGCGTTCAAAGGCTTCGACCCGACGATCGAGGCAGTCGTCTGCGGTAGTTCAAACGACCGCATGCCCACCTATCCCGAATGGGAACGCGAAGTCCTGGAAGAGTGCTACGAGAACGTCGACTACATCTCGCTGCACAAGTATTTCGGCAACAAGAGCAAGGACACGCTCAACTACTTCGGCAAGATCGAGGAAACCGGCCGCTACATCCAGACCATTGGCGGTGTCATCGATTACGTGAAGTCCAAGAAGCGTGCGAAGAACGACGTCCATATCTGCTTCGACGAGTGGAATGTGTGGTACCACATCCGCGAGGACGACAGCCGCCGCATCAAGGAATGGGACTGGCCGGAAGCACCCCCGCTGCTTGAAGAGAACTACAACTTCGAGGACGCCCTCTTCGTCGCCGGCCTGCTCAACGAGTTCATCCGCCGCTCCGACCGTGTGCGTATTGCCTGCATTGCCCAGCTGGTCAACGTAATCGCCCCGATCCGGGCGGAAAAAGGCGGTCCCGCCTGGCGTCAGACCATCTATTACCCCTATCAGTTCGCGTCTCTTTACGGCCGCGGTGATGCACTGAACGTTGCCGTGGATGCACCTACCTACGACTGCTCCGTTGCCGACGACGTCTGCTACCTCGACGTTGCCGGGGTACACGACAAGGCAGCAGGCACACTGACGCTTTTCGTCCTGAACCGGCATCTGACCGAAACGGCCGATCTCGACGTGTCCTTGACGGGTTTCGGCTCGCCGTCCCTGGCCGAACATCTGTCCATGGAAGGCTACGGCCTCAATGACACCAACGGTCCGGACAAGCCGGACAACGTGGTTCCCGGCAAGGGGACAGGCGTTGGCGTGGAGGATGGTCAGCTCAAGGGCAAGCTTGCGCCGCTTTCCTATCATGTCCTGCGGTTGAGCGTCGGCTGAGGGGATCCATGCAATGGGGGTTCAGCTTCGCAACATACGCAAGGTCTTCGGCCCGGTCGGGGTGATCCATGATGTCAGCATGGACATTCCGACGGGTGAATTCGCGGTCTTTGTCGGTCCTTCCGGTTGCGGAAAATCGACATTGCTGAGGATGATCGCAGGCCTTGAGGACACAAGCGGCGGCAAGATCTCGATCGAAGGCACCGATGTGACCTGGCAGGAACCGGCCAAACGCGGCGTTGCCATGGTCTTCCAGTCCTATGCGCTTTATCCGCATCTTTCCGTCTTCGAGAACATGGCGTTTTCCATGCGTCTGAAGCGGGCGCCGAAACAGGACGTGCACAACAAGGTGATGGAGGCGGCCCGCATCCTCCAGCTTGAGGAACAGCTGCAGAAGAAGCCGTCTCAACTGTCCGGAGGCCAGCGTCAGCGGGTTGCGATCGGACGGGCGATCGTGCGCCAGCCCAAGGTGTTTTTGTTTGATGAGCCTCTGTCGAACCTGGATGCGGAATTGCGCGTCCAGATGCGGCTGGAACTTGCCCGGCTGCACAAGCAGATCGGCGCGACGATGATCTATGTCACCCACGATCAGGTGGAGGCCATGACACTGGCCGACCGGATCTTCGTCCTGAAACAGGGTGTCGTGCAGCAGGCCGGAAAGCCGCTTGATCTCTACGACGACCCCGACAACAAATTCGTCGCCGGTTTCATCGGATCGCCGGCCATGAACTTTCTGCCGGCAACAGTGCTCGGCCGGGAAGGCGATTGCCTGCGCATTGCCATCAACGGAACGGATGCAGTCCTGCTGGCGAAAGTTTCCGGCGATCTTCCGGCCGACAGCCGGGTCACCATCGGACTGCGTCCGGAACACCTGACCAGCGCGGACACGGGCATTCCCGTGACCGTGGAAATGGCGGAGGACCTGGGAGGTGTTTCCTACCTGCACACGCATATGCCGGACGACCGCGAGATTGTCGTTGAATGGCGCGGCAGCCGCCATGCCGGGGGCGGTGAAGCAATCAAGCTCACCTGCACGCCGGAACAGGTTCTGGTCTTCAACGAGCAGGACCAGCGTATTCGGTAGACCCTCTGTCTGCCTGGTACCTTTGAACCGGCCTTGATGGGAAATGCCGGTTTTTCATACGGGAGGAAGAGTCGATGAAATACCTTAAGACACTTCTGGCAGCGGGGGCGATGAGCCTTGCCAGCCTGCCGGCATTTGCCCAGCAGGACATCACCTGGTGGGACTTTCTGAGCGGTGGGGACGGCGTTCGCATGAAAGCGTTGATCGCACGCTTCAACGAAGAGCATCCGGACATCAAGATCAACGGAACCACTCTGGAATGGGGCGTGCCCTTCTACACCAAGGTGCGCACTTCCGTTGCCGTCGGCCAGGGCCCGGACGTGATGACCTATCACCTGTCGCGCATGCCGCTCGGGCTTGAGGAAAATGTGCTGGACGTGATCAGTGATGACGATCTTGCCGCCGCCGGTCTCAGCAAGGATGACTTCTTCCCGGCAGCCATTGCCGCCGCGAGCGATGCGGACGGCAAGCTCCACGCAGTGCCGTTCGATATCCACGCGATCGTGCTCTACGTAAACAAGAGTTATTTCGAAGGATCACGCTTCCTAGATGACCAGGGCAACCTGACCGGCATTGAAAGCCTCGCCGATTTCGAGGAAGCGCTTGCGCTTGCCAAGGAAAACGGCTCCGAAGCACCCGTCTCCTACGCAACGGGTGACGACGGCGGCACCTACCGGGTCTTCTTCACCCTGCTCAAGCAGCAAGGCGGCGAGCTGATCACCGATGGCGAGGTTCTGGCAGGCGACAATCTGGACAAGGCCGCCAATGCCATCGAGATCATGACCAACTGGCACAAGCAGGGCTGGCAGCCGGAGCAGGCCGAATACGAAGCCTCCGTTGCGTTGTTCACGTCCGGCAAGGCCGCTTTTCACATGAACGGCGTCTGGGAAGTGCCGACCATGGTCGACATGGCGGAAAAGGGAACGCTCGGGTTCGACTGGGGTGCGGTACAAATTCCGACGCTGCTTGGAACCACGGCCACCTGGGCGGATTCCCACGCCTTCGCCATTCCTCAGGGAACGGAAATGAGCCCGGAAAAACGCGCGGCGGTGATGACCGCAATCGGCTGGATGGAGAAGAACTCGATCTCCTGGGCCGGTGCAGGACATATTCCAGCCTACAAGCCTGTCGCAACCAGCGATGAATTCGGGAAAATGGAACCGAACGCCACCTATTCGTCACTCGCCGAAACCGCGGCCTACGACCCAAGGTCGCCGATCGCAGGGGTGGCCTCGCCTGTCTATGATGCAGCCATCAACATCATCTCGCCCGCCATGCATGGTTATCTGGAGCCCGCACAGGCAGCACAGCAGATGAAAGACGAGCTTCAGTCGAAGCTTCAATAGACGAAGGCTTTGCCCGGGACGCCTGCCGCACGCACACCGTATGCGGCAGGCGTCTCCTGCGGCGAGAAAAGGACGATTACTAAAGTGGCCATGATTACCAACCGGCGCAGGGAAGTGGCGGTCGCCATGACGCTCATCGCGCCCTTTGTCCTGACCTTCGTGCTGGTCTTTCTCTATCCGACGATCCGGATGATCGAGCTGAGCTTCACCAACGCGCCCCTGATCGGTCCGGGGGAATGGGTCGGCCTTGCCAATTTCAAACGGCTGCTTACCGACAACCTCTTCTATACATCTCTGAAGAACAACGGTTATTTCGTTCTCCTGACCGTCGTTCCAACGACCGCACTGGCCCTTGCCATTGCAATGATGATCACGCGCCTCAAGGGGCCGCTTCAGGCGCTGATCCTCGCGCTTTTCTTTCTTCCCTACATTCTGCCCGTGTCGGTGGTGACGCAAATCTGGGCCTGGATGCTGGACTTCCAGTTTGGCGTGCTGCAGCCGGTGTTCGCATTTTTTACCGGCAAACCGGTACCTGTCTTCAAGAACCCCTATTGGGTCATGCCGACAGTCGCCACGGTGACCATCTGGTGGACCAATGGCTTCAACGTGCTTCTGTTCATCGCGGGCCTTCGAAACATCTCCAGCGATTATTATGAAGCAGCGGCACTGGACGGGGCGACACGCTGGCAACTGTTCACCAAGGTCACCTGGCCCCTGCTCTGGCCGGTAACCGCACTTGTCCTGACCCTTCAGTTGATCCTGCAGCTCAAGATTTTCGACCAGATCTACCTGTTGTCGTCCGGTGGGCCGTTCAATTCGTCCTACGTTCTGCTTCTGATGGTCTACCGGGAAGCCTTCCAGTTGAACCACGGCGGCTATGCCTCTGCCATCGCCCTCGTTCTGTTTGTGCTGATCGTGGTCGTGTCGGTGCTGCAGTTTCAGTTGCTGCGCGCGGGAGGGAACAAGCAATGAAGACCCGCAAACTGGAAAACTGGGTTCTGGGCATCGGCAGCCTCTTGGCGGCGGCCATCTGGATCTTCCCTCTCTACTGGGCGTTCATCACCTCGATCCGCACCGAGGAAAGGGTCGTCAGCGAAGGCGCGGGTGTCATTCCGGACGAGTTCAACCTGACTTCCTACATCGACGTTCTGTTCGATACCAAGCTGCTCAACTGGTACTGGAACTCCATCGGCACATCCGTGATCATCACGCTGGTTGTCATTGTCTCCGGCATGATGTGCGCCTATGCCATCTCCCAGATGCGGTTTCCCGGCCGGAGGCTGCTTTACGGCGTGGTGCTCGCCAGTTTCATGGTGCCCTCGCAGGCGCTTGTGGTGACGCAGTTCATCCTGATGAACGACATGGGCCTGATAAACACCTGGGCCGGCATCATTCTGCCGCAGCTCATCGTTCCGGTGGTGATCATCGTCTACAAGCAGTTCTTTGACGCCGTGCCGAAGGAAATGCGCGAGGCCGTCGTCCTGGATGGCGGCGGTGACTATACGCTGCTGTTCAGGATCTACCTGCCGCTCAACTGGGGCATCACGACCGCTCTGGCAATCATCACCTTCATCATGGCCTGGAACCAGTTTCTCTGGCCCTTCCTCGTCATCACAACGGAGAACCAGATGACGATCCCGGTCGGGATCACCCAGGTGAACGATGCCTTCGGCGTCTATTACGCCCGTCTGATGTCCGTCGCGCTTCTGGGTGCCATGCCCGTCGCCGTTGCCTATCTGATCTTCCAGAAGAAGGTGACGGAAGCCGTCATGATCTCCTCGGGCGTGAAAGGCTGAAGCCTGCCCTTTCGGGAGCATTTCTTCTTCCGGCTTCCTGAAACTCTTCAACCCCGCGAACCATGTCGCGTGGCAATCGGTCTACTGCAGGCACTTGGATGCAGGCGCTGCAGTTCATATGTCTACGTCAACAAGATCAGAATGACGAAGACAGTTGAGCACTCACACCGTGTGTGTTTGGCAGACGGATGAGGAGTTCAGAATGACAGTTGGAGCCGGTCTCCCGATCGTCCTGGCGGGACCGATCCTGCGCCATGTCACGGCGAACAACGTTAGCGTCTGGTTCGCCACATCCCGACATTGCGATGTTCGATTTGAGTTTTTCCCCGAAGCACAACCGGACCTCAACCAGACATATGAAACCGGCGACCAGGACTGGCAGGTTCTGAAGGCGGGAGAGAGCCTCTATTATCATCTCGTCGATATCGAACTGGGCACTTCGCTCCCCATCGATGTCCTGATTTCCTATCGCCTGAGCGTCAAGCCGACTGGTGAAGCAGGGACAGCGTGGCAGGATCACACGGTTTGGGCGCCCGATCTCTGCTATCCGGGACGTGACTTGCCCTGTTTCAAGGTGCCGGACCGTATCACCTCCCTGTTTCACGGGTCCTGCCGCAAGCCGCATGCGCGAACCCCTGACGGCCTTGCCGGAGCCGACGTGGTCCTGAGGCAGGCCCTCGGCCCTGAGGGCGAAACCACTGCCAGCAGTCCCGCCTTGCCATCGCTGCTCGTGATGAGCGGTGACCAGGTTTATGCCGACGACGTTGCGGGACCGATGTTGCAGGCAATCAGCCTGCTTGTCGAAAAACTGGGCCTGCCGGACGAACCGCTGGATGGCGTTGAGCCTGGCCTGCCGGCGTCGGGCAACGAACTGCGGAATGTCGGTAACCTGCTCTATCATCGCGATACGCTTCTGCCCCGGGTCTACAAGAACAAGACCGTGTTCGACGTCCTGTTCGGAGGCACCGAAAAACCGGTTTTCACAACCCAGCACGCCCGCAACCACCTCGTCACACTCGGCGAAATGCTGGCCATGTATCTGCTGGTCTGGTCGCCGGCGTCCTGGCATGACATGCCGGAGCTGCAAGCGCCGGAAGGCCTGGAGGCCAAGGACGCGGAGATGTACGCCGAAGAAACGGCGACGCTGAAGGATTTCCGGGCTGATCTGCCTGCCTGCAGACGGGTCATGGCGCATCTTCCGACGGCAATGATTTTTGATGATCACGACATCACCGACGACTGGAACCTGTCGCTTGCGTGGGAGCAGGCCGCTTACAGCCACCCCTTGTCGCGCCGGGTTATCGGCAATGCGTTGGTCGCCTATGCTCTGAACCAGGCCTGGGGGAACCGGGCACGCACGATCGGTCCGGACATTCTTCCGCCCGTGAAGGCCTCGCTTGCCGATCCCGGTTCCGAGGCGCATGAGACTGCGATCACCACGCTGCTGGAGTACGAGGAGTGGGACTACCAGTGGCAGACGTCCCCGCCGTTGATCGTTCTGGACACGCGCACGCGGCGTTGGCGGTCAGAACGCAATGCGCATAATCCGTCTGGCCTTCTGGACTGGGAAGCGGCCACCGACCTTCAGACCTACCTGAAAGGCAAGGACGCCGTTCTGCTTGTGTCCGCTGCCCCGATCTTCGGCGTCAAGCTGATCGAAACGGTGCAGAAGATGTTCACGCTGGCCGGCAAGCCGCTGACTGTCGACGCGGAATACTGGATGGCGCATTCGGGAACCGCCAGTGCGATCCTGAATGTGTTCGGTCACCGCGGCACCCCCCAGCACTTCGTCATCCTCTCCGGCGATGTGCACTACTCGTTCGTCTATGACGTCGAACTGCGCCAGACCGCACCGAGCCTGTCCGGTGCGACCGACGATGGTCCGAAGATCTGGCAGATCTGCAGCAGCGGGATAAAGAACAAATGGCCGGACAAGCTGATCAAGATTCTGGATCGCGGCAACCGATGGGCTTTTTCACCCCGTTCGCCGCTGAACTGGTTCACCAAGCGCCGTGGTATGCGTGTCATTCCGCGCAAACCCGTTGGAACGCCACATGGCCGCCGGATCCTGAACGCGTCGGGGATCGGCCTCGTGGAGCTGGACGAGACAGGCGCGCCCATCGACATCAACCAGGTTCTGCCGGACGGTTCGCTGGTGTCGTTTGAACGCCGTGAAGCCGAAGCCCGGGACGACTGACCGTTCCGGCGGACGGTGCTGCTTCAGCGCGTTACCGCCATCAAGGCACTTCCACCGATCATGAACCCGCCCCCGGCATAGCCCATGCGGCGCCGGGCGAGGCGTGTCTGAAAAAGTTTGCGCGCACGCGCGGCGATCAACGCATAGCCCGCCAGAAGCACCATGACGACAACGCTCGAGGTCAGCGTCAGCACAACGAGTTGAACCGTCATGTCCGCGGTCGGGTCGATGAACTGAGCGAGGAAGGCCATGTAAAAGACGATCGCCTTGGGATTGAAGATAGCCGTCAGGGTACCTGCCCAGAAGCTGCCCCACGCAGACCCTGTGCGTACGTCCGGTTCAAGGGAAACGCGGTCGCGATGTGCCTCCCTGATCTGGCTGTACCCCAGCCAGGCGAGATAGACGACGCCTGTCCATTTCACGATCTGGAACAGCACCGTGGACGCGGCCAGAATGGCGCCGACACCTGCGAAGGAAAGGCCTGTCAGAACGATACTTCCGACAACGTCGCCGAGAATGCACATCACAGCAGCAGTTTTGCCGCGCATCAAGGTTTGCCCGACAACCAGCATGACGCTCGGTCCCGGAATGATGGTCAGAACAACACAAGCGAGTGTGTAGGCAAGCCAGGTTTCCAGAGACACGTTCAACTCTCCCTTGGGGTCAGGCAGCGGCGGGTTGCGGCAAGAGGCAGTGAGGCGAGGAGCGCGGCACACCCGATAAGGAGTATGCCGGCCAGATCTGCCCTGTCTGGCATATCCGCGAAGAAGACGACACCCCAAACCACCGCGAAAACGAGATAACCATTGTCGAAAAGCCCGATCAGAGGTGCCGGTGCCAACTGATAGGCAAATGCCACGGCCACCGTAATGAAGGCAAGCAGCAGACCCAGCAGGATCAGAAGACCCCAGGCAGCAGCTGAAAGAGCTGGCCAGGCGCTCAGCAGGAACCCTGCCCCGGCAGGGACGGAAAAGAGATGAAGCCCCAGCACATAGACACCACCCGCCAAGGCAAGCACCAGGTTCAGGTTGAACGCCATTGCCAGCGGAGCCTCCTTCCGGCACCTGGCCGACGTGACGACTGCCGCAAGCGCATAAAAGAAGCCTGCCAGCAAGGGCAAGACTATTGCCGCAGACATGTCATCAATTCCCGGCCGCAGGAGCATGACAACTCCCGCCATCCCGAGGACAATTGAAACCGTGCCTTTCGCACCGACGGGCCTTCCCTGAAAGACAGATGTCAGAATGGCCATCCACAGGGGCGCGGTGTAATAGCAGGCTGCCGCAAGTGACAGCGGCATCAGCGGCAATGCGGCGTAGTAACAGCCCCACATCAGCGCAAGGCAAACGCTGCGCGTCCAGACCCAGGCGTTTGCAGCAAGAAGGGGCTTCGATGGGCGCCCGGTGTACGCGAATGCCAGCCCAAGCAGAATGGCTGCAACGAGAGAGCGGACCAGAAGCAACTGCCCGAGCGCGATACCGCCACTGTTCAGTTTGACCAAGGCATCGGACAAGGACAGCAACAGCACTGCTCCGGTAATCGAAATGATCCCGGCAAGGAGCGATCCAGCTTGTTGTTTCGGCAGAAATAAAGATATCATTTCAGCATGGAAACATGTTGCCTATCGTTATAAAAATGAGAAATTTCGAGAAATACATGACTGAAACGCATGCATAAGGACGACCTCTCACTGGCCCGCCTGAAACCGTTCGAGGCCGCTGCGCGATATGAAAGTTTCACACGCGCGGCCGATGAACTCGGCCTGACCCAGACGGCCATCAGCCGGCAAATTGGTCAGCTTGAAGAGGAACTGGGTGTCCGCCTGTTCGAGCGGCGCAACCGCGCGGTGTTCCTGACCGAGGAAGGAAAACGCCTGGGCCAGGTTGTCGGAGAAGCACTCAGGGCAATCCGCACGGAAGTTGCCGCCATCCGCGGGACAGGCGATCCAGATACCATCGTCCTGCGATGCCAGCTTTGCGAAGCCTTCTACTGGCTAATGCCGCGTCTCTCTGGTTTCCATGCGGCACATCCTGAAATCCAGCTTCAACTGGTCAGCGCATTGGAACCCCTGACGGAAGCTCGCGAACCATTTGACGTCGCCCTTCAGACCACCGGGCGGGCGGCCGGAGCGGCACGGTTGGTGTTCACGGCATCCGACGAGATCTTCCCGGTCTGCGCTCCGGCACTCTTGAAGGACGTTTCGTTGCCGCTGACACCGCAAGAGGTCTCCACCTTGCCGCTCCTGTCGCACCGTGTGGTGCCACAGGACTGGTTCGACTGGCCGGACTGGTTCGAAGCTGTCGGCGTTCCGCGATCCGCCCACAAGAAGGTCATCTATTTCGACAGTTACCCGCTTGTTCTTCAGGCCGCCGTTGCCGGTCAGGGTGTTGCCCTTGGCTGGAAGCGCACGGTGGACGGCCTGATCGACGAAGGCAAGTTGCGCTCCATCTGTGATGTTGCCCTGAAGAGGCCAAGCGAAATCTCGGTTTACCGAGGCACCAAACAGTCACGGCACAGTGCCGTCGACCAGTTGATCGCCTGGCTCCGCTTAGAGCTGGCATAACTCGGCGATATCATTCGAAAAACCTAGTTTGGCCAGACCAATAACGCGTGATGTTCAGTTGTAGCGCTGTGCCATCGCTTCCAGCGGCAACGGGCGAATGCGGCTGGCGTGGCCGGCTGTTCCGAAAGCCTCGAAACGGTCGCGGCACACCTGCGCCATCAACTCCATGGCCGGTTTCAGGTATTTGCGTGGATCGAATTCGGACGGATCGTTCGTCAGGGCCTTGCGTACGGCTGCCGTCATTGCCAGGCGGTTGTCGGTGTCGATGTTCACCTTGCGCACACCACTCTTGATGCCGCGCTGGATTTCCTCGACCGGAACGCCCCAGGTCGGGCGAATATCACCGCCGTAGGAATTGATGATTTCCTGGAGATCTTCCGGCACCGAAGACGATCCGTGCATGACGAGGTGCGTGTTCGGCAGACGGGCGTGAATGGCCTCGATCACGTTCATTGCCAGAACGCTGCCATCCGGCTTGCGCGTGAACTTGTAGGCGCCGTGGCTGGTGCCCATGGCAACGGCGAGCGCATCAACACCCGTGTCGGCAACAAAGCGTTCAGCCTCTGCCGGGTCGGTCAGGAGCTGGTCTTCGCTCAGCTTTTCGGTAGCGCCATGTCCGTCTTCCTGATCACCCATTCCGGTTTCGAGCGAGCCGAGCACGCCAAGTTCGCCTTCCACCGAAACACCGGCCGCATGAGCCATGTCCACGACCTGCCGGGTGATGCCCGCGTTATAGGCATAGTTGGCAGGCGTCTTGCCATCCGCTTCCAGCGACCCGTCCATCATCACGGAGGTGAAGCCATGCTGGATAGCCGTCACGCAGGTTGCCAGGTTGTTGCCGTGGTCCAGATGCATGCAGACGGGAATATCGGGATAGGTTTCGGCGAAACCATCAATCAGGCGGGCCAGCACCCTGTCACCGGCGTAGGCCCGTGCGCCCCTGCTTGCCTGCAGGATGACCGGCGCATCGCAATCGGCTGCGGCGCGCATGACAGCCATGCCCTGTTCCATGTTGGAAATGTTGAACGCAGGCACAGCGTAGCCGTTGTCAGCTGCGTGATCCAGCAGCTGACGCAAAGTGATGCGGGCCATCAAAAGCTCCTTAGGTGTTGTCCGTGCAATAGGTAATGAACATGTCGACGTTTTCGGGTGACCCGAAAATCAATGGAATGTTCTGGTGCAGGCTCTCGGGCATCAGGTCGAGGATGGGCGTTTGCCCGTCCGTCGCCTTGCCGCCGCCCTGCTCGATCAGAAACGCGATCGGCACCGCTTCATAGACCAGACGCAGGCGCCCGTTCTCATAGCCGGGCCGCCGGTCGCCCGGATAAAAGAACAAACCGCCCTGAAGCAGGATCCGGTGAAATTCGCCAACCGCGGAGGCCAGCCAGCGCATGTTGTAGTTTTCGCCAAGACGCCCCTCCTTGCCTTTGAGAACGTCATCGGAAAAGCGCCGGACCGCATCCGGCCAATGACGGGCATTGGAAGCGTTGAAGGCCAGTGTTCTTGATTTAGCGGGCACCTGATGGTTCTCCCGCAACATGCGGAACACGCCCGTGGCGCGGTCGAAGACAGCAAGGTGAAGGCCGTTGCCCAGGCTGAACCCCAGGTCTGTGGAATGGCCAAACGAAACATATCCCGCCGCAATGACGGATCTGCCCGTGCACAGAAAACCCTGGTCCGATGCCGGCAGGACCGAGAACAGGGTCCCGAGCGGAGCGCCTGTTCCGATACTGCCGGACCCGTCGATGGGGTCGATGGCAACGTCAAGCGTGCCTTCCGGATTGAGAAGGATGATCTCTTCGGCTTCTTCCGAAAGCAGTTGGCGGACACCCGCTGCCCGCAACACCTCGACCATGTGAAGATGGGCACCGACGTCGAGTGCCTTCTGCTTGTCGCCACTTTCATTGGTGCCGACGACCTCGCCGGGGTCCCCCGGCAACCGGCCTGCGGCAAGCCTGTCTGCCAGGACGCCGGTCGCATCCGCAATGGCCTGAAGAACGGCGGCGGTATCGCTCGCCCCATGCTGTCTTGCCAGATACGCCTGCAGCGTTTCGGCATTCACGTCCGTATCGTTCGGAAGTCTCAGCATGGTCTCATCATTCCTCAGGTCAGCAATTTCGATCAGACCGCATGATACTTCGAATCGACGGCATTGATCGCGTCAACATTGCTAGCAGAACGGCCGTTGACGTCGAATGTTTCCTTCAGGAAGGCGTCGGCGATGGATTTGGCGAGTTCGGGGCCAACCACACGCGCACCCATGGTGATGATCTGGGCATTGTTGGAAAGGGCTGCCCGCTCGGCGGAGTAGGTGTCGTGGGTCAGTGCGGCGCGAATGCCCGGCACCTTGTTGGCGGCAATGCACACTCCGATACCGGTTCCGCACACCAGGATCGCCCGGTCGTAGGCACCGGAGATAACCTGGCTGGCAACACGCTCGGACAGATTGGCATAAAACGCATCCGGCCCTTCGGGCGTTCTGGAGATCTCGTCGACCTCGAAACGATCCTTCAGGTAGTCCGCCAGCAGTTTCGCAAGGCCTTCGCCTGCACTGTCGCCCGCAATTGCAAGTTTCATGTCAAACCTCTCCGAGTTTCGACGAGCACCTGGCGAGAATGTCGAGATAACCCTCGACTTCCCAGGCGGATCGCCCGATGAACAGCCCGTCCACATGAGGACAGGAAATGAGCTCTTCGCAGTTTCCGGGATTGACCGACCCGCCATAGAGGCAGGGGATACGCCGGTTGAGAACGTCCTCGGCAACGGCAATGATCTCCGCCTGGCGAGCGTCGGCATAGTCCGACGTTGCCGGCACACCATTGACGCCGATTGCCCAGACCGGTTCATAGGCAAGCAGGATCTCGGCCTGTTTCTGCCCATCGGACAGATTGCCAAGAGCCGCGCGAACCTGCGCCTCAAGCACCGCCTGTGCCTGTCCGGCCTCTTTTTCCGCCAGCGTTTCACCGATGCAGATCAACGGAACGAGCCCGTGACGCACGGCCGCTTCGGTCTTCAGGCCGACGGCCTCATCGGTTTCACCGAAAAAACTGCGCCGTTCGGAATGCCCAAGTTCGACAATGTCGAGACCGCAATCGGTCAGCATGAGCGGCGAGACTTCTCCCGTCCACGCCCCTGCATCTTCCCAGTGCATGTTCTGCGCGCCAACCTTCACCGATGTGCCTGCGAGCATCGCCTTCACTTCGCGCACCGCGGTGAAGGGAGGGATGACAAACCGCTGGATCCGGGGATCCCGATCCGCGTCGGATGTGACAAGCCCGTCCGCAAACCGTCTGGCATCCGCCAGCAGCTTGTTCATTTTCCAGCTCGTACCGACCCATTTTCCGGTGAGGGCAGCCATTCGCTCAGTCCTTTGCGATCATCAGCTTGAGCCCCGCAGACTCGATTTCCTTCGCCGCATCTCCGGCCGGCTGGTCATCCGTGATGATCCGGTCGAACCGATCCAGATCGGCAAGGGTATGAAGTGCGGTGCGTCCGAAACGCGTGTGATTGACGAGCAGGCAGCACCGTGACGCAGCACCCATCATCTTTTGCTTGGAACGAACGACGTTGTCGTCCATGTGAAAGGCCTTCAGGTCCGCTACGGCCGGGGTCGACACGAAAGCGATATCCGCGCGCAACTGCGACAGCGCCGCTTCGGTAACGACGCCGAAAAAGCCGTTGAACTTGGCCGAATAGACGCCGCCGAGGCCCAAAAGGGTGATGCCGGGCTCATCCCGCAAACCATCGAGAATGGCGGCGTTGTTGGTGATGACCGTCAGAGGCCGCTTTTCCGGCAGCATTGAGCCGAGCACTGCGGCCATCGAACCGTCGTTGATCATCACGGTCATGCCGGGCTCGATCAGCTCGAGCGCCGCACGGGCCATCCGCTCCTTCGCGGCCGCATCCTGGCGGGCCCGGATGCGGAAGTCGCTTTCGAACTGCGTTCCTGAATCCGCAGTGGCACCTCCGCGCACCTTGCGCAGCACGCCGGCCTGTTCGAGCTCGTCCAGATCCCGGTGAATTGTCATTTTCGAGACGGCAAATCGCTCCGCAAGGTCGTCGAGATCGACTTCCCTGTGCTCCACGAGCAGATCCATGATCGCCTGTCTTCGTTCTTCGCGTTTCACGCAAATCCTCCTCGTCCGGCGTTCACCGGATGCTTGATACCTAACATCACAAAATCACAAAATCAAAATTATTTTGTGATTTTGTGATTTATTTTTGTGACTTCCTCCGCTACGCCTATGCCGTAAGCGCAGAGGAGGACCTCATGACTACAGACACATTTCTATCGTCGAAAGCAGCCCTGGACCCGGAAAATTTCAAACTCGCCAACTGTATTCGGGCGTTGTCCATAGATGCCGTCGAGGCAGCCGCTTCCGGACATCCGGGCGCGCCCATGGGTCTCGCGGATGCAGCGACCGTGCTGTTCCGCAAACACCTGAAGTTTGACGCGAAAACACCGGACTGGCCGGACAGGGACCGCTTTGTGCTGTCAAACGGTCATGCCTCCATGCTCCTCTACAGCCTGCTGCACCTGTGCGGCTATGAAGACATGACGATCGAGGAGATCCGAAATTTCCGTCAGTGGGGCTCGATAACCGCAGGTCATCCCGAGCATGGTCACGCCAAAGGCGTCGAAACCACCACCGGCCCTCTTGGCCAGGGCATTGCGACCGCCGTCGGCATGGCCTTGGCCGAACGACGTCTTGCAGATGAGTTCGGTGATGATCTCGTAAATCACAATACTTATGTGATCGTCGGTGACGGCTGCCTTCAGGAAGGCATTGGTCAGGAAGCGATCAGCCTTGCCGGTCATCTGGGCCTCGGCAAACTGATCGTTCTCTACGACGACAATTCCATCACCATCGACGGCCCAACCAGCGTTTCCTTTTCCGAGGATGTTCCGGCCCGCTTCGCAGCCTGTGGCTGGCATGTGCAAACGTGCGACGGACATGACGGTTCTGCAGTCGACGCCGCACTGACCGCAGCCAAGGCAGCCACCGACAAACCCTCGATGATCGCCCTGAAAACGGTGATCGGCTTTGGCTCCCCCAACAAGGCAGGCACCGCCGGCGTACATGGCGCGGCGCTTGGCAAGGACGAAGCGGACGCGACCAAGAAGGCTCTCGGATGGACGGCTCCTGCTTTCACCATTCCGGATGAACTCGCCGGCAGCTGGAAGAAGATCGGTACACGTGGCCAGGACAGCCGCGAGGCCTGGGAAGACCGGCTGGCAGGTGCGCCTGAAGACAAGCGCCGCGAATTCGAAAGACGCGTGAGCGGCACCTTGCCGGCAGGCTATGAGGCAGCGGTCTCCAGCGCGCGTGACAGTCTCTTTTCAGAGCCCAGGTCCGCTGCCACCCGCAAGGCAAGCCAGATGGCCCTGGAAGCCCTTGCCCCGGCCCTGCCGGAAATGATCGGGGGATCAGCCGATCTTACCGGGTCGAACCTGACCCGCGTTCCTGCGGTCAACAGCCAGTTTTCGCGCGAAGCGTCCGGCCGTTATATCGGTTACGGAGTTCGTGAATTTGCCATGGCGGCAGCCATGAACGGCCTCGCGCTGCATGGCGGCTTTCTGCCCTACGGCGGCACTTTCCTTGTCTTTTCCGACTATGCAAGGAACGCCATTCGCCTCTCGGCCCTGATGGGGCTGCGCTCCATCTATGTCATGACACATGATTCCATCGGTCTTGGCGAAGACGGCCCAACCCATCAGCCGGTCGAACATCTCCTCTCGCTGAGGGCAATCCCCAACCTGACGGTGTTCCGACCGGCAGACACGGTTGAAACGCTGGAAGCCTGGGACTGTGCCATTCGCTCCATGAATGCACCGAGCCTTCTGGCCCTTTCCCGTCAGGCTGTCCCGCAACTGCGCCTGGAGCGGACAGAAAAAAACCTGACGGCACGCGGTGCCTATGTCATCCGCCAGTTTGGAGAAGGCCGCGACATCACGCTGATCGCGACGGGAACCGAAGTCGCACTGGCGGTCGAGGCAGCAGAGGGCCTGGCAGCCGATGGACAGGCCGTTGCGGTCGTATCGATGCCGTCGTGGGAACTGTTCGACGCCCAGCCGGACGCCTACCGCGCCGACGTTCTCGGCACCGCCCCGCGCATTGCCATCGAGGCCGCGGGAAAACTTGGCTGGGCACGTTATGTCGGCAGTGAAGACAATGTCATCGGCCTGAGTGGTTTCGGAGCTTCTGCACCGGCCGAACGTCTCTACGAGGAATTCGGCATCACGACAGAAGGGATTGCCCGCAAGGCGAAGTCTCTGGCCGGCTGATCAAGCCATCTGCGCATCCTGACCGGTCACGCTCCGGTCAGGGCATGCGCGGTGGTCTCGTCGGTGATGAGGCCACGCAGGCGTCCGCTGCGCAAGATGGCGCGAATGGCCTCAATCTTTTCAGGGCCACCTGCAATCGCGATGATCTGACTGTCGGCCCGTTCGTCCAGCGTGGCCGCAAGCGTGCGGGCGGTCAGGGTCGTTTCCAGTGTCCGTCCACTGGCATCGAAGAAGTGGCCGAGCATTTCACCGACACCGCCACCGGCCTTGATTTCCTGGATCTCACTGAGTTCGATCATGCCGGACGAGACCAGTTGCGCCTGCGGCGCTACGGTGCCAATCCCGACGAGCTTGATATCGGCTGCGTTTGCCATGTCGAACACGTCCTGAACCCCGCGCTGCGCGAGCAACACCTCCCGGTCTTCCGACGAATTGGCAAAGAAGGGCACCGGCATGACAAAAGCGCTCGCCGCCGTCTTTTCGGCAAGGCGATGCATGACGTCGTACGGATTGGCGGAAAAGTTGCGGGTCAATCCGCCGAGCAGGGAAACGAACTGGACACCGCCTGCATCCATGCGGCTCATCAGACGAACAGCGTTGGAAAGCGTCCTGCCATGGCCAAGGCCAATGACCTTGTGCTCCTTGCGCTCGATTTCCCGGCGGATGAAATCCGCACCGGCCTGGCCCAGAGCCCGCAGCGGCATGCCGGGCTCGCCCAGATCCGGTGCGACATCACAGAATTCGAGGCCAAACCGGTCGCAGAGGCTGTCCTCCAACTCGACGCATTCGATGATCGCACCATCAATGGAGACCTTCACCACCCCTTCGGCAGCCGCCTTTGCGATCAGCCGGTGCGCCTTGACCGAGGCAACCCCGAGCCGCTTTGCCACGGCCGCCTGTGTCAGTCCACCGGCGTAATGCAGCCAGGCAGCCCGCGTCGCGAGCGATTCCTCCGGGTCGATATCCCTCACCTTGCGTACCTTCCCAATATTTCGCAATGCCGCTTGCCGCCGCCAGCCGAACCGCGACGGTCACCTGATTTCAATAGCTTAGATATCGGGGCCTTGCTACCGCAAGCCCGTTGGCAATAGCCGAAGACCCGATCAGCTAGATGTTGAGATCCTGCTGGCCCGTATCGATATGAGGTGCCCAGAAGGCAACACTCTCGGCGATCTGCGGAATGACCTGCCGGTCATTTGGCTCGCGCTCCTTGAAGCTGAGCTCCAGGCAGATCTCATTGTCCTCGGCGCCGCCTTTCGCCAAAGCTTCCAGAAGCGGCTCGGGATGGATCTGGCCACGGGCGTTGAATTCCGCCGTGAAGGGTCGATGGCCGCTCTTGTCCAGAAGGCTCTGCTTGATGTGAATGATCGGCGACACCCGGGGAACGGCTTCGGCCCAGGCAAAGGGGTTGAAATCGTCCGGATTTGAGCTGGTCACGTCACCGTGGTCGATATCGGCCATCATCCACATCGGAACGGCCATCGGCGTGGCCGAAATTCGCTCCTGAAGGGCAAGGCAGGCCGCTATGGTCTCACCGAATTCCCGGCCAATGCTCATCGGCTCCCAGAAAACATATTCCAGACCCGCCCCCTTCGCGTGTTCGGCAACCTCCGCCCAGCAATCGATGGCGATCCTGATCAGGTCGTCCCGCCGGACCGGATCGTCGTAATCCTTGTAGGTGAAAATCGCGAACTGGGTGCCGACGGAAACGCCTCCGAGATCGCCGATGATGTCGGCGAAGGTCTTGAACCAGTCTACATAATAACGCCGCACATCGGCATCTGGATGACCGAAATGATTGAGACGGCCGTAGGGGCCCGTCATACCGCTGGTCACCCGCACACCTGTCCTGGCAAGTGACGCCGACATTTCGCGCGTCAACCGCCGGATAAGGGGCGCCGGCCAGCTGGGGTTGATGAACTCGTGCGTCAACTGCAGGTCGCGGATCTTCAGGTCGCGTGCGACCGTCTCGATCAGATCCGCGGGATCCGCGTAGCGATTGACCAGCGGGTTTGTGTTGAGCGAAAGCGTCAGGGGCATGAAGTGTCCAGTCGTCGGGGGAAATGGCAGGCGTCCGAGCCGGATATCAGGCGGCGCGTGCGGCGTATTCGGCGTTGAACCAGCTCGAGAAGGCCGCTTTTTCATCCGCGCTCAGGTGCAAGCCGTGTTTGGTCCGCCGGGTCAGGATGTCATCGGCGGTCTGCGCCCATTCCTCATTGACGAGATGGCGCACCTCGGCCTCATAGAGTTGCGCGCCGAAGTGTCTGCCAAGCCCGTCCAGTGCGGTGGCCGAGCCGACTATCCGGCTGGTCCTTGCCCCATAGCAGCGCCCGTAGTGTTTCAAAAGGGCGCGCGACATCCACGGATAAGCCTCCCGCATCGTTTCCGAAAAGCTTTCGAAATCCGCATTCGGAATTTCGCCGCCAGGCAACGTGGCGGTTTCCGTCCAGTCGCCGCCCATCTGCGGGAAGATCCGGTCAAGCTTGTGCATCGCGCGCTCGGCCAGCTCGCGGAAAGTCGTGATCTTGCCGCCGAAGACATTCAGAAGCGGGACATTGTCCGTCATGTCGAGATCGAACACATAGTCGCGCGTTACGGCGGACGGATTGCCCTTGCCGTCGTCGAACAATGGACGCACACCCGAGAAGGACGTCAGGACATCCGACCGGCGCAGCTTTGCCTTGAAGTACCTGTTCACGGCCTTGATCAGATATTCGATCTCGAATTCTTCGGCCTGCACGTCCTCGGCCCGGCCTTCATAAGCGATATCCGTGGTTCCGATCAGGGCCTTGTCGCCCTCATAGGGGTTTATGAAGATCACCCGTTTGTCGTCGTTCTGAACCAGATAGGCCTGTTGTCCCTGCCAGAACTTCGGCACGACGATATGGCTTCCCTTGACCAGCCGCACGTTCCGGCTGGAATTCGATCCGGCTACGTTCAAGATGACATCGGATACCCAGGGACCTGCCGCGTTGACGATGCATCTGGCCCGAACTGTTGACGTTTCGCCGGTTTCGCTGTTGCGCAATGTTGCCAGCCAGACGCCGTTGTCGCGGCGCGCGCTGGCAACAGCCGTACGCGTGAGAACCCGAGCCCCTTTCTCGAAGGCGTCCAGTGCGTTGATGACAACAAGGCGGGCATCGTCGACCCAGCAGTCGGAATATTCGAAACCGCGCTTGTAACTGTCGAGGATCGGCGCACCTTCCGGATCCCTGTGCAGATCGAGCGTCCGGGTGCCCGGCAGCTTCTTGCGGCCTCCCAGGTGATCGTAGAGAAACAGGCCGAGACGCACGAGCCAGGCCGGGCGGTCTGCCGGGCTGTGTGGCAGCACGAAGCGCATGGGCCAGATGATATGGCTGGCCGAATTCATGAGCACTTCCCGCTCGATCAGGGCTTCGCGCACCAGCCGGAATTCATAATATTCCAGATAGCGCAGACCACCGTGAACCAGCTTGCCTGACCGGGATGACGTTCCTTGCGCAAGGTCGTCCTTTTCGCAGAGCCAGACGGACAGTCCCCGGCCGGCAGCGTCGCGCGCAATGCCGGCGCCATTGATGCCGCCACCAATCACCAAAAGATCGATCGTCTGCGTTTCGCTCGTCATTTCATGCTCCTGTGGTGACACTGCTGGCAGGTTCCGTCTCGTCGCGGCTTTCGGTGCGCAGTTTCGCGAGCAGGTCCCATGTGCCTGCAAGATCCCTGCGAAGACCTGCAAAGACCGGGAAAATAGTCTCGTAGGACCGGACCAGGCCGGGATCGGGTGCTTCCGCCTGTCCAAGCAAGGGCGTGACCCACTCGCTGATGCAGCTGCGCATGTCCGGATAAACGCCCGTGGCAACCGCCGCCATCATTGCGGCACCCGCCGCTCCGGCCTCGTCCCGCGCCGAGACGCGAACCGGTGCGTTTACCGCGGCTGCCAGTATCTGGCGCAGTGCCGGGGAGCGTGCCGCGCCTCCGGTCAACCGAAGTTCGGAAGGAAGTGCTCCCATTGCGGCGTAGCAATCACGGGCGGCCATACCGAGACCTTCCGCCACCGCGCGCACCAGATCCGCGTAGCCATTTGCGGCGGAAAGCCCGGTAAATCCGGCGCGGGCGTTGGTATTGACGAAGGGGCCACGTTCGCCGGCTTCGGAGATGTAGGGGTGATAGAGGATGGCGCCCGGCTTGCCGGCGGCAAGCCAGCCCTCGATGTGGGACACCAGATCGCGGTGAGAGACATCCTGTCCCATGCCGCGCATCACGTCAGCGGCAATGTTGAGAACCCAGTCGAGATTGAGCGTGGCCGCCATGTTGGTCTGCACCTGGGTGACGATGCCCGGCACCGGCAACGCAATCACATAACCTGTGCCTTCAGCATTGAGGTGCACTTCTTCGGCTGGCTTGGCATGCATGTGCACACCGGTGGAGCCAATCGTCGAACAGGCGGCATCCGCTTCGCCCGTGTAGACACCGGCGCCAAGTGCCGTCATCACCATGTCGACGTAGCCGAGCGAAACCGGTGTCCCTGCCCGAAGGCCCGTCACCTTCGCGGCCGCATCGCTCAGCCCGTAGGTCGTTTCCGTTCCCTCGACGATCTCCGGCAGCAAATGCCGCCGGTGCCTGAGGCCGAGTGCTTCGATAGCCACATCGTTATATTGCCGGGTCCGGAAGTTGCCGAAGGTGAAACTTGCCTCGGACGGGTCCGTTGCCCGGACGCCCGTGAGGTTCAGGTAGAGCCAGTCCTTGCAATGAAGCGCGACTTCCGCGCGGTCCAGGCTTGCCGGATCAAACCGGTCCATATGCGCAAGCTGGGCGCCTTGCTGACAGGTATTCAGCCCTGTTCCCGTTGCCTCGAACCGGGCCCGGTTCAGCGCATTTCCTTCCAGCCGGCTGACAGTAGGTGCGGCACGGGCATCAAGCCAAAGCCAGGCGTCACCGACCGGAACATTGTCCCGCCCCACCAGCCAGGTTCCGTCTCCCTGCGCGGTCACGCCGATCGCGACAGTGCGCCCGCTCAGGCCTTCGACCAAATTACCAAGCTGTTTCAGGGCTGTGACACAGTCCTGCCAGGTTCGGCTCATGCACTGGGTCGCGGCACCTCCCGCGCCGGTGTCATAGGCATTCGTGACCGAAGCCACCGCAATCTGGGTGCCTGAAAGGTCGAACGCCACCGCTTTCACCACGGACGTGCCGGAGTCGATTCCGATAAGAATGTCGCCCTTATGCATGATGGCATCCACCGCCCAAGCCATGCTCAAGAGCCGCTATTTCGGCTTGCATTTCATTCCTCCCAGAAAGCTTCAACTGACCGGACTCTCGCAGATCCTGACTGTTTGCACAGCCCTGCATGCGCCGTTCGGGACGAAGCTTCTGTAGTCTATATATAACACTATTATCTCATATGCATGTATTTTTTTACTGACAAAGTAATTTATTTCATCTAGGGTGATTGTCATTGGGAGGCATGCAGCAGGCATTTCTCCCGGTGCGAGGGCGGGAGCAACGTTCGCAGGAACGGGACCCTCAAACGAAAAAGCCGCGCAAGCGCGGACTGGGAGGAGAACAATGGTTTTCACGTTAGAAATGACGGTCACCCGGAAGCGCATCGCGGATCAATGCCGCACGCGGCACCGGGCATTTGCGCATCCAGTTGCGCATAGCCGCTAAGAACGTGCTGAACGGCGCGATTAACGGGCGCCCGACACATCCAGCTCCTGACACGAGAAGAACATGCCGGCCGCAAGCCTTGTCGCGGCCGAACGAGAATTGCATGCCGGAGGAAGATATGGCCAAGGTCGAAACAGCAGTCGGCGGCGCATCATTCGTGAAGCCCAGCTATGGAAAGTGGATCGCGGTCGCGATCGCCGCTGTAGTGGCCGGCGCCATAGTCCTGGACACCAAGGTCGTGCGTGTCGGCTCCGAGAGCGACATTCGGCAACAGGCTTTTTCACCTGACGTCTATGGTGTGGACACTTTCCCGCGTATTCGCGACTTCGTTGCACAGAAGGCGGTCGAAGCTAGCGAGATAGGCGCCCTGGCGCTTTCCGACAAAACGAAGCTGGCCGAAACCTACGGCACGGCTTCGTCTACCGGCTCGATCATTCCGGTGAAGTTCGAAGGTGTCGTCGGCGAAGGAAAGTCGGGACTTTACAACGTCACGATCGACGGTGTGCCGTCGGAAATCCGGGTTCGCGTCCAGACGGGTCCTGCCATCAACGGCACGGATCTTCGCGATGTCCCGGGGGATATCGCCTTCGGCGATTTCAAGAACCAGATCGAGTATCAGAACGCCGCTTCCGCCATCAACCGGGCAATGAAGCAGGTGGTGCTTGAAGGCCTCGACACGAGTGCCCTCACCGGCAAGACCATTCGGGTCACCGGCGCGTTCCGCCTGATCAATCCCAAGAACTGGCTGGTAACACCGACGGAGGTCACCGTTCGATGAACGCGATCCATCCCGTTGCCGCAGTTGAAGACGAAGTCGTGCTCGCCGCGCGTAATGTCGCCAAGTCCTACGGTGCGATCCAGGCTCTGAAGGGCGTCAACTTCGACATTCATCGTGGCCAGGTCACCACCCTTTTCGGCGAAAACGGCGCCGGCAAGTCGACCTTGATGCGCATCCTGTCCGGCATCACGACGCCGACGACGGGTGAAATCATCCTGGATGGCGCACCGATCACCTTTGCCTCGGCTACCGAAGCCCGGGACAGAGGCATCTCCATCATCCACCAGGAGCTGAGCCTGGCGCCGAACCTTTCCGTGCGGGACAACATCTTCATGGGCCGTGAAATTCGCGGACCGATGGGGGTCGACTTCGCGGAGGAAGAACGCCAGACGCGAGCGCTGATGGTGGAGCTGGAAGAGGAAATCGACCCGCTGACGCCGGTTGAGGATCTGCGCCTCGGCCAGCAGCAAATCGTCGAAATTGCCCGTGCGCTTTCATATGACAGCCGTATCCTGATCATGGACGAGCCAACCTCTGCCCTTTCTGCCTCGGAAGTGGAAGTGCTGTTCAAGGTCATTCGCGATCTGACGAGCCGCGGCGTTTCCATCGTCTATATTTCCCATCACCTGGAAGAAGCGCTCCAGATCACCGATCACGCGGTTGTCCTGCGGGATGGCGTGATGACCGCCTATGCGCCACGCAGCGACATCGACCTGGAATGGATCGTCCGCAACATGGTGGGCGAGAACTATGATCTCGGCTCACCACCGACCGGTTACGAATTTGGCGAAACCGCCCTTTCCATTCGCAATCTGACCGTCGCCGACCCGTCAGGTGCGGATTACAACGTGGTCGACGACCTGTCGCTTGACGTGAAAGCCGGCGAGATCGTCTGCATCTACGGATTGATGGGCGCCGGACGCACCGAACTTCTGGAAACCGTCGCCGGGCGGTTGAAGCAGGAGACGGGAGACATCCTCCTGAACGGCGGCAATGTCTCGCCCCTCTCGATCGGCCAGAGAATTGCCAACGGTCTCGCGCTTGTTCCCGAGGATCGGCAGAAGGACGGCCTCGTCCAGACAATGACGGTCGGCCAGAACCTGTCGCTTGCCTCCATCATGGATTTCACGCGCGGCATCTTCACGTCCAGAAAGCTGGAATCCGATCTCATCGAAACCAGCATCCGCAAGGTCACCGTCAAGACCTCCGGACCGGACGCGGCGATCGGCTCGCTGTCTGGCGGCAACCAGCAGAAGGTCGTGATCGGCAAGATCCTGGCCACCGAGCCGAAGGTGATCATGCTCGACGAGCCAAGCCGCGGCATCGATATCGGCGCCAAGGCGGAAGTGTTCCGGCTCTTGGCCGAACGTGCCCGCGAAGGTCTGGCAGTCATCTACTCGACCTCGGAAGTCGGCGAATGCCTGTCCATCGCCCACCGCATCATCGTCATGCACCGGGGCCGGATCTCGGCGGAATTCGATTCAACCATCAGCAAGGAAAAGATCATGGCCGCCTCCGGCGAAGCCGTGGTCGCCTGACGGAGATCAGATCATGAGCGTTACGAGCGCCAACACGCAACCGGTCGCCAAGAACCGCCAGTCCCGCGAGCACAATATAGGACGGCTCCTTCTCGAAGGCCGCGCTTTCTTCGCCCTTATCGCGATCATTGCCGTTTTCTCGTTCCTGTCGCCGCATTATTTCACGGTCGGGAACTTCCTGATCATGTCCTCGCATGTGGCGATCTACGGCATTCTGGCCATCGGCATGCTGCTGGTGATCCTGAACGGCGGTATCGACCTTTCGGTCGGCTCCATTCTGGCCCTGTCCGGTGTCATTGCCGGCTTCCAGATGCAGGGCATCGTTCTGAATGCCTTCGGCGTCATCGTCTATCCGCCGGTCTGGGCGGTGGTCGTCATTACTTGTGTCGTCGGGGCGCTGGTTGGCGCGGTCAACGGGATCCTGATCGCCTGGTTCCGCGTTCCGGCTTTCGTGGCAACGCTCGGCGTCATGTATGTCGCCCGCGGCATCGCCCTGTTGATGACCAACGGCCTCACCTACAACAACCTGTCCGGCGATCCTTCGCTTGGAAACACCGGTTTCGACTGGCTTGGTTTCAACCGTCTGTTCGGCGTACCGATCAGTGTTCTGGTGCTGGCGGCACTTGCGATCGTTGCCGGCCTGATGCTCAGCCGTTCCGCCTTCGGTCGCTGGCTCTATGCTTCCGGCGGCAATGCCCACGCGGCCGATCTTTCCGGCGTTCCCGTCAAGAAGGTGCAAGTTGCGGTCTATACGCTCTCCGGCATTCTTGCGGCCATCGCAGGTCTTGTTCTCTCGTCCCAGCTGACATCCGCTGGCCCGACCGCGGGAACGACCTACGAGCTGACCGCAATTGCTGCTGTGGTGATCGGCGGTGCAGCCCTGACCGGTGGCCGAGGCACCGTCCGAGGCACCATGCTGGGTGCCTTCGTCATCGGCTTCCTGTCCGACGGCCTCGTGATCATCGGCGTCTCGTCCTACTGGCAGACCGTCTTCACCGGTGCCGTGATCGTGCTCGCCGTCCTGATGAACTCCATCCAATACGGCAGCGCGCGGAAGAAATAGCCACTGCCTCGAACAGATTTCGCCGCTCCCGGAGGACTTAGGGAGCGGGAATACCCGCCAATTGGCGACCCCCATTCACGCTAAGGGAGGAATACTCGATGTTGAAATTTACCAGACGGACCCTGCTTGCTGCTGCCGCCGTCCTGCCGATGATTGCAAGCCCGGCTCTTGCCGACGGCCTGATCTCGATCATCGTCAACGACCCGGCCAACCCCTACTGGTACACCGAAGGCCATGTGGCAAAGGCGACTGCGGAAGAGCTCGGTTACGAAGCACAGGTCAGCGCCCATAAGGGTGACACCAACACCGAAAGCACCCTGATCGACACCGCGATCACCAACCAGTCCAAGGCAATCATTCTCGACCCGGCCAATGCAGACGGTTCTGTCGGCGCGGTGAAGAAGGCCGTGGCCGCCGGCATTCCGGTGTTCCTCATCAACGCTGAAATCAACCAGGAAGGCCTTGCCCAGGCACAGCTCGTTTCCAACAACGCCCAGGGCGCTGCAATCGGTGCGCAGCAGTGGGTGGAAGCCGTTGGTGAAGAGGGCAAATACGTCGAGCTTTTCGGTGCGCCCTCCGACAACAACGCAGCAACCCGTTCCAACGGTTTCGAAACCGTGCTGACCCAGTACCCGGATCTGGAAAAGGCAGCGCAGGAAGTTGCCAACTGGGACCGTACCCAGGGCTATCAGAAGATGCAGTCCATGCTTCAGGCCAATCCGGACATCATCGGCGTCATCTCCGGCAACGATGAAATGGCTCTCGGTGCAATCGCCGCCTTGAAGGAAGCCGGCAAGCTTGACCAGGTGAAGGTCGGTGGCTTTGACGGTTCGCCGGACGCGGTTGCTGCCATCCGTGCTGGCGAACTTCAGTACACCGTGCTGCAGCCGGTTGCTGTCTTCTCCGCTGAAGCAATCCGCCAGGCCGACAAGTACATCAAGACCGGCTCCACCGGCGCGGAAAGCGAAAAGCAGCTCTTCGATTGCGTGCTGATCACGGCCGACAACGTCGACAAGGTCACGGCAGCCTTCACCCTGACCCAATAATACCTCCCCACCTGACGGAGGCATCGCAAGGTGCCTCCGCTTTTTCCGGGCAACCGAACCGCAACGCTGCCACTTTGCCAAATTCAGACTTTGACGTTAAGTGAAGCTGATCGAGCAGCAGCAGAAGCGACACAGCGTGGCATCGGACAACACCAGTTCTCCCGGAAACCGGCCCCACCTTCCCACCGACAGCCGACAGGCGCGCCAGATCGCGCGCAGGCGTTTGATCGCCGACTACGTCAACAGCCGCCAGAGTGCGCGCATCGACGAGATTTCGAAACGCTTCGGCATCAGCCTGATGACGGTCCATCGCGATATCGACACGCTTGTCGAGGACGGGCTTGTCTCGAAGTCCCGCGGTGTGATCACCTCCAGAACCAGTGCTGCTGGTTTAGCTGAACCGGCTGATACCGCGGCAAATGACGACGGCGACTATCAGGCGATCGCAGCGGCCGCTGCGGATTTGATCCAGCCCGGCCAGACCGTTTTTCTCGCAGGTTCCCCGATCCTGAGGCACGCAGCCAGGTACCTCGCCAGCAAGGTGCCGCTCACCATCGTGACCAACTCCCTCGATCTGATGAACGATTTCCGCGAACTTCCCGATATTTCTCTCATCGGGCTCGGCGGAACGTTCAAATCCTGGTCTGGCTGTTTCCACGGTCCGCAAACGATCCGGGAAATCAACGACATCGATGCGGATGCGGCGATTGTCTCTGCGGATGCGATCTTCGAGGAAAAGACCTTCTACGAGACAGAAGAAGACCTGGCCGTTCGGAATGCGATGCAGGAAAAGGCCAAGCGGATCATCCTGGTTGCCAGCCATGGGATGTTCGACAAGAAAGCCTTTTACGGTGGCAACGATCTTCGTGACTACGACGCGGTTGTCGTGAATTCCGCCGTTCCCCCGCTGCTTGTCGACCGAATGCTGTCCAGAAAAATCGACGTCCGGCTTGCCTGAGATCCTCTCGACAATTCTTGTCTCCAGACAATCGTGACATTGTCGTCTTTTGTTGCAACGAAATGACAAATGTTACTTAATGTTGCCAAAAGTCAGATTCCCTAATCGGCGGATTGGACTATCGGCCGAAATCGTGCAATTCAGATCGGCAACAAAGGGGGGAGCGGTCATGACAATGGAACCGTCTCGAGAGGTCAATCGCCGCGTACCTGTGGAGTTTGACGATGTCGTCGTCTGGGCAGCCTGGCTCTATTACGAAGAATCGCTCAACCAGAGCGACATTGCCGGCATCATCGGTGTCTCGCGCGCAACCATCGTGAACTATCTTCAGGAGGCACGAGAGCGGGGTGTCGTTCGCATCGCCATGGATGCGGGCGTCATGGCACGTTCCGATCTCTCACGGGAGATATGCGAACGCTTTGGCCTCAGAGAAACGCTGGTAGTGCAGCATCAACCCGGCGCGGATGCCCAGACACGGCTATTGACCCTTGGTGCAGCCGGTGCGCGCCAGCTGGAGCGGATGATCGACCCCGGTGAGATACTCTGTGTTTCCTGGGGCAAGACTGTTCTTGCGGTTGCCGACGCGTTGAAACCCATGAGCGACGTCGACGGGGTCACGGTGGTTCAGGTGACAGGAGCCGCTACCAGCAAGCGCGACTTTTCCGCCGAACTCTGCACCGCAATCATGGCCCGTAAGCTTGGTGCGATCAGCATGAACCTGAATGCACCCGCAGTTCTGTCCAGCGCAGACCTATGCCAGGCGCTGCGACGTGAACCTGCCCTCGAACGCCAGTTCGACATGATCCGGCAAGCCCGTACGATCGTTTTCGGGCTCGGCGGCCTTGGTCCGGAAAGCACCATCCGCTTTGCCGACATCGCGACGGACGAGGAAATCGACGCTTACGGTGAAGACGGTGCGAAAGCCGTTCTGATCTGCCGGTTCCTCGATGAGGAGGGCAATCAGATCACGCGGGAATTCGACAAGCGCATGATGGGGATCGAACTCGACGAACTGCGCGCCATTCCACGCCGGCTTTGCGTGGCAGGCGGATTGTCAAAGCTCGAGGCAATCCGCGCAACGCTGAAGGGTGGCTATGCAACCCATTTTGTCACCGACCTGGAAACGGCGCGGGCCCTCCTCAAGGGCTGAGGCCCGCGCGTTCTGTTGGTCAGGCAAGAACCTTTGCCGAATTCATGAAGTTGACGGTGTCCTCGAAGCTCTTGATGCCCGCGTCAGACCCGAGCCCCGTCGCCACAAGCGCCGCCGAGGCCTGCGCAAAGTTCAGCGCAGTCTTCAGATCCATCTTGTGGTGAAGGGCCGTGATGAACCCGGCATCGAAGGCGTCGCCGCAGCCGGTCGTATCCACAACGGAAATTTCGAACGCTGGCTGGCGGACAAACTCGCCCTGGTGATCCATGAAGCAGACACCGTCACCGCCGAGCGTGAATACACACTGCTTGACGCCGCGATCCAGGAAAAAACGTCCTGCTTCCTGGATGTCACCTGCACCGGAAATCAGACGGGCTTCTTCGATCGACGGCATGAAATAATCGACATGAGGAAGCAGCGGCAGGAGCAGGTCGATTGTGTTTTCGTTGGCTCCCAGCAAATCGAAGGTGACCGTGCGGCCACGTTTCTTGGCTTCCGCCAGAAGTCTCGCGCTCGGCTCGCCATCCAGTTTGGCCAGGAGTCCGGTTCCACCCAGGTGAATGATTGACGGCGCCAGCACGGCATCAAGCATGTCGGCGGGGACATCAAAATGATCGGACGCGCCGCGCTGGTGCAGGGCCGGACGGTCACCGTTGCGGCGCACGTTCAGGATGGTTGCCGACGTCGGTACGCCCTCGAGCCGCTGCATCAGGCTGGTGTCGACCTTGAACCTGCCGAGCGTTGACAGCACGAAGTCGGCCTTTTCATCGTCGCCGACGGCTCCGACGGCCAGGCAGTTCAGCCCGAGTTTCGCCAGATCGATCACCGTACCGCCTGCGGTACCGGCAACGGTCAACCGAATTTCGTCGATGAACTCGACGTTGCCGCCCTCGGGGATCCCATCGACCGGACGACCGAGAACGTCAAGAATGTAAAGGCCTATGACAGCAGCATCGTGGCTCATTTTTCCTCCCGGGAAATTATGTTTCAGGCGCGGTTGCGCAATGCGAAGATCGTGCCCGCCAGCAGGATGAAGGCGCCGATGATGGCGAGCTGAAGCGTGCTGGGGATACCGATGAAGACAAGAACGTTGCTGACCAGCGTGATCAGGACAACGCCGAGCAGTGTGCCGACCACGGTTCCCGAACCGCCGGTGATCTTGGCGCCGCCGAGCACCACTGCCGCGATGATTTCCAGTTCCATGCCTGCAAGGTCGAACGGGTTGGCAAGCCGGTTCGAAGCGACATGCACGATACCAGCGACACCAGCCAGAAGGCCGGCCCAGCCGAAGACGAACAACCTGACATAGAACAGATTGAACCCGAGGCGCTCGGCAATGCCCGGATTGCCGCCAGCTGCAAAGATCGCCCGTCCCATGAGCGTTCTTTCGAGGATGAACCAGGTCGCAAAAGCCGCGGCCACCAGCACCAGCACTGTTGCCGGCAGGGTCGAGATCACACCATTGGTGCCATGCCACGTGATCAGCGAGGCTTTCCCGAAGCCATCCATTGCGGCCGGAATATTCATGAACAGGGCCGTTCCGATGAACGTCAGCAGGAAACTGCGAATGAAGTACTGGGTGCCGATGGTGACGATCAGCGAAGGCGTGCGCAGCGCATGGACCAGAAGCCCGTTGACCACGCCGAAAGCAGCTCCTCCGGCGGCGGCCAACGGCAGGATCACCCAGATCGGCATGCCCGGAAACACATTCGTGACCAGCATGGTCAGCGCGTACATGACGAAGGCGGCAATCGCGGTAAACGATACATCGATCCCGCCGGCGGCAAGAACGGCAAGCACGCCCATCGCGAAGATGCCGCGGACCACCGAGGCCCGCAGAATGTCGAAGAGATTGTTGACCGCCAGAAAGTCCGGATTGGCAATTGCAACGCCGATCACCGTCAGGATGACGAGTGCAAGAGTGAACAGCTCCGGTCTGCGGCCCATCAGATCCCAGATGCGCTTGAACACGCCGGGTCCGCTGTTGGTAAGGGTCATGTCGGTCACTGTGCGGCTTCCTCGTCCATGTTCGCCGGCGCTTCCGTCGCCGGGCCTGCAGCCATTGTCTGGTAGATCCCGTCTTCATCGACCTCTTCGGCCGCATAATCGGCGACGATCCCGCCCTGTCGCATGACGAGAATGCGGTCGCAGTTCTGCAGCAGCTCGGGAAGGTCATCGGAAATGATCACGACAGCCATACCGTCGTCCGCCAGACGCTGAATGATGCGGAAGATCGTGTCCTTCGAGCCGACATCGACGCCGACAGTCGGGCCGTGCAGCACCAGAAGGCGTGGTTCGATGGTGAGCCAGCGTCCGATCAGAACCCGTTGCTGGTTACCGCCCGAAAGCGATTGCACCGGCACCGTGACATCGGGCGCGACCACCTGAAGATCAGTGATCTGGTCTTCGGAGAGCTTGCGCGCCTTGCGCTGGCTGATCATTCCGAAGAAGTTGCGCAGCCTGTTCAGCACCGGCAGCGTGACGTTGTCCTGAATGGATTTCTCCAGGAAGAGGCCTTCGGTCAGGCGGTCTTCGGGAACATAGCCGACACCTTCCCTGATGGCCTCGGCCGGCGAACGCAGGGCGACCGACCGGCCGTCCAAACGGATCGTGCCGCGCTCTGCCGGGACGACACCGGAAAGCGCGAGGGCCAGCTCGTTGCGGCCGGAATCCAGAAGGCCGGTCACACCCAGAATTTCACCCTTGCGCACCGTGAACGAGAGGTTCTTGAAGGCACGTCCCTGGCTCAGTCCCTCGACCTGAAGCAGCGTGTCGCCGATTTTCGGCTCGGTGCGATACCGGGCCTCGGAAATCTCGCGACCGGTCATCAGATGACCGATTTCGGCCTTGTTGGTGGTGGTCACGTCGCGCTCGGCGACCTTCTGGCCGTCACGCATGATGATGGCGTGTCCACCAAGCGACTTCACTTCGTCGAGCTTGTGCGTCACGAACAGGACCGTCACGCCCTTGTCCAAAAGCTTCCGGACCACGGAAAGCAGGTAGTTCACTTCCTGCCGGGTGAGCGAAGTGGTCGGCTCATCCATGATGACGAGCCGTGCCTCTGCGGCAATGGCGCGGGCAATCGCGACCAGCTGCCGGGTTGCAAGAGGAAGCGTGTCAATTCTGCGCGTCAGGAAGGCACGGTCCGTCGGCAGATGAACCTGCTCGAGAGCCTTGGCCGCGGTTTCGTAAAGCGCCCCCAGCTTCAGCCTCCGGGCGAGACTGCCGTCTGCTTCCACGAGCTGGCCTGTCAGGGCGACATTTTCGGCAACCGACAGATTGGGGAGCAGGGAAAGGTCCTGATAGACGGTCTCGATGCCCGCGCGCAGGGCACCGATGGCACCGAGATCGCCTGCGACCTCGCCTTCGGTCTGCACGCCATCGATGAAGATCTGTCCCGATGTCGCCGGTTGGGCGCCAGAGATGATCTTGATCAACGTGGACTTGCCGCAGCCGTTTTCACCCATGAGATGGTAGATCTGTCCGGCATGAAGCGTGACGCTGACATCCTTCAGCGCCTGCACGCCGCCGAACGACTTGCGCACATTGCGGATCTCTAGAAAAGGCGCCGTGCCTGTCTTTTGAGACTGAGCGGGCTGGGGCTGCATAGTGACGTCCTGTGAATTCGATAGGTTCGGGGACGCGGTGTTCCCGCGCCCCCTGTTTTGCAGTCGTGTGTCAGTGGATCAGAACGGGTATTCGCCGTAGTTTTCCTTGCCGACATCAACCCAGGCCTGACCCTGAATGATGATGCCCTTGCCCGGACCCTGGCTCACCTTGACCGAGTTGTAGCCCTGCACGCCGAGGTCGGCGCCATCGGTGATTTCTTCGCCATTGAGGATCTTTTCCGAAACGACGTTCATCACGTAGCCGGCATCCTTCGGATCCCAGAAGTAGATCCGGTCGACAGCGCCGGTCTCCAGGTAAGGTCCGGTGTCCTTGGGCAGACCCAGGCCGAAGACGCAGGTCTGATCGGACCGGCCAGCTTCCTCGATCGCACGGCCGATGCCGATGACGTCGATTGCGGAGGAACCCTGGAAACCCTTGATGTCCGGATAGGCGCGCAGGATTTCCTTGGCCTTCTCATACGCCTTGTTGGCGTCGTTGAAGGATTCGTTTTTCGCAGCAACCAGTTCCATGCCCGGATACTTGGCTTCCGCGTTGGCCGCACCGGCATCAACCCACTGGTTGTGCGTCAGGCTGCCGAGCGAGCCGACGAAGGTCGTCCACTTGCCTTCACCGCCCATGCATTCGGCCAGGCCTTCGTTGATCTTGGTGCCGAACGCGGCGTTGTCGAAAGCTTCGATGTCGGCATCCGCGTTGACAATGCTGTCACCTTCATGGGCGATGACCTTGATGCCACGGCCCTGTGCACGGCGCAGCACGCCTTCCAGTGCGGACGGATCCATCGGCACTACCGCGATCGCGGAAACGCCCTTGGCAACCAGATCCTCGATGATGCGTGCCTGCTGAGCGGCATCGGCCTGTGCCGGACCGATCTGGGTGGCGTCGATAGCCTCCTTGTCCGCATTGAAGGCATCGACGCCTTCGTTCATGCGGATGAACCAGTTTTCGCCGGTAACCTTCACGACCGTCGTGATGGTCTGCTCGTCTGCAGCCAAAGCCGGGCCGGCAAGTATAGTGCTCAGGACGAGCGCGCTTCCAGCCAGTTTCTTGACTGATTTCATAGTCTTTCCTCCACGGTTTTTTAAAAGGGCTGTTCATTCTTGCGCCGCCCGGGATGCCCTCAGGCCCGCGGCGCATCCGTTTATTGCCTTGATGGCAACCAGATGCTGAAGTTCACGCGAGCCGAGGCCAGCAGGGCGAGCAGAAGGACACCCCAGGCAAGGTCGCGGAAGAAGTTCGAGATTCCGAGAAAGTTGAACAGGCTCGACAGGATCTGCAGCGCCGTTGCCGCAAGAAGAACGCACAGCACCTTGCCGTATCCGCCTTCCGGCTTCACGCCACCCAAAACCGCAATCAGGATCGCGATGAGGACATACGAGCTGCCGTAATCCCATTTGACGGACAGATTGCGTGAAGCGATGACGACACCCGCGATAGAGGCCAGAATTCCGCAGATCGTATAGGTGATCACGATCATGCGGCGGGCCGGGATACCGCCATAGTGAGCGGCCTTGGCATTCGACCCGAGCAGCATCAGCTTCACACCGAAGGGCGTATAGCGCAGGACATAGGCAATCAGCGCGGCCACCACGACAAACAGAGTGAAGCACAGGGGAACGCCGAGAACGGGCAGGTTTCCGAAGCTGTCGAGCGGCGGAATATATCCGAGGCTGAGCGCCGATCCGTTGGTCAGCCAGACGGCGACACCGGTGAACAGCAGCTGGGTGCCGAGTGTCGCGATCAGCGGCGTCAGACCGGCAAAGGCGATGACTATTCCATTCAGAAGACCACCGACGAGACCGACCGCAATTGCAACGCCGGCGAACGTCCAGGAGAACAGCAGCGGATCGTCACCCGGCACGATAAGCGCACGAACGACCAGAAACGAAACGATGCCGGAAAGATTGGCCAGGGCGATGCCGGAAAGATCGATGCCGCCGTTCCCGGAGATCATGGCCAGGGTCACGCCAAGTGCCAGGAGGCCGAGCTCCGGTACCTGGGCAGCCATGATCTGCAGGTTATAGCTGTCGATAAAATTGGCACCTGCAAGCAGGGCACCGGTGACCAGCACGATCACATTGATCAGCGCCAAAAACACCGTCTGTCGGTCAGCTCTAGGCAACAATCTTTCCTCCCAGGGGCCGGAGCGTTTGCACTCCGGATCGTTAATTGTATTTAGACAAGGGTATCTGACAAATGTCAATCACTCTGATTCAAGGTTTGACAATTCACCTTTAACCCATTGTCTTTTCCTCACTTTTCGCCCTTCTGCTCACCGAGTTCCGTCAGTGCAGGAGTGTGGCAGGGATGGTCGAGAAGGGTGATAAGCTCGTCGTCCAGCTTCATCAGCGAGAGCGACACTCCCTTCATGTCCAGCGAGGTGAAATACGGTCCGACGAAGGTGCGGTGAACGCCGATGCCATGCGCCTTCAGACGCTGGCGGACACGGCGTGCCAGAATGTAGAGTTCCATCGTCTGGGTGCCGCCGAGCGAGTTGATGAGCAGCGCCACGCGATCGCCGCGCACCGGTGCCATCTCGCTCAGAATGCGGTCCAGAAGCAGATCCGCGGCATCATCCGCCTTGACGATCTTTTGCCGCATCACACCGGGTTCACCGTGGATGCCGACCCCGATCTCCATCTCGTCCGGACCGACCTCGTAACTCGGCTGACGGGTATCGGGCAGCCTTACCGGCTCCAGGGCCAGACCCATCGTGTAGGTACAGTCGGCCGCCCGCCGCGCAACGATTTCGCAGGCCTCGAGCGAGGCATTGAGATCTGCCGCAGCCCCCGCGATCTTGAAAACGAAGACGTTGCCGGCAACACCCCGGCGCGACCCGCGGGCATCCGGTGGTGACGAGGCGATGTCGTCTGTCGTCACTACCTGACGAACACGAATTCCCTCCGCCGCTGCCATTTCGGCAGCCATGTCGAAGTTCATGACGTCACCGGAGAAGTTTCCGTAGATATAAAGAAGCCCGGCATCGCCATGAACTGCACGGCTCGCAGCCAGAATCGGATCAGGCGGCGGCGCGGCAAAGATGTTGCCCATGACGGCAGCATCAGCGCAGCCCTGGCCGACATAACCCCAGAACCCGGGGTCATGGCCCGAACCGCCCCCTATGACGATGCCGACCTTGCCGGACCTCGGCCCGTTCCGCGCCATCACGGCACGATGGGTCCCCGGCACCTTGGCAAGCAAGGGTTCATGCGCCAGCAGAAGACCGTCGATACTCTCGTCGACAATGTCCCGTGCTTCGTTGATCAGTTTCTTGTCGCCGCCGTGATGGACGCGCGGTGCAGCCCCGTCGACAACAGGGGCCGGGACTTGCGAACGCCGTTTCGGCTCCTGCCAGCCATCCGCCGTGAGCACACCTCTTGCACTGGCCGCATCGGTGATCAGCACATTGACGTATCCGCCGCGCAGCGCAGCAAGGATCGCCGAAACCTTTTCAATACCGCCGGCAACCGCAATGCGCTGCGGGATTGCCCGCAACGCTGCAAGATCAAGGCCGATCGTCCGATCGTTGACCGGACCGATGACCGGTTCCCCGCGTGCCGAGATGAAGCGCCCGCTGACGCTGCCGACTGCGTCCTGATAATGCGCTTGCTGGTCGACCCCGTCGAGAAAGCCGCTTGTGTGAATTGTGCTTTCCGGGCGCATCGACGAAATGCCCATCACGATGCGATTGGCTTCCGAAAGAACGACCATCTGCTCGGACAAGACGGTTTCGGCCAGCAGCCGTTCGCGCATTTCCGGCGAGGATACGATGGCAGGTGCCGACAGGGGCACCCAACGAGCCCCGAGCGCTTCGGCAAGGCGCGCGGCGCAGGCCTCCGGGGTCCAGGGTATACGCGCCGTCGTGCTGCCGGACGCCTGAACGACGCGAATGTCGGCAAGGCCCGGATGGTGCAATTCCTCGGCAAGGGACAGAACAGACCGGCCCCAGGCCACCGCAATCGTGTCGCCGGCGCGCACCAGCCTCTTGAGCACCTGCGCTCCTGCAGCGCCGAGCCGTTCGAACAGCGAACGATCACCGCCTTCGCTGGGGATGACCAGGCAATCCTGCAGGTTGAAGCGGTCCTTCATGGCCTTTGCGATCATGACCGAACGGAAACGATCCGGTTCGATCTCGATATTGACCAGCCCACGCGTGCGCGCATCGGCCAGATAGGTATTCACCGACGCCCGGGAGAGCCCCATGAGGTTAGCGATGTCCGCCTGGGTCATGCCGTCTTCGTAATAGAGCCAGGCAGCCCACAGCAGCGGATCGTCGCCGAACCGCATCGGCATTTCACTCAGGATGGCCTTGTCGGGTTTCCCGCCGGAACGCTTCACCATCAGCTTGCCTCCCCTTGCAGGAGGTTCGCGAGACCCTCGCGCAATGCGGCAATGATGATGACTGCGGAGGCGGCTCCCGGGTCGACATGCCCGAGCGATCTTTCACCCAGTCTTGCGGCCCGGCCGACGGAGGCGACCATGGCGCGCGTGGCTTCTCGCCCTTCGCTCGCGGCCTCCAGCGCGGCATCGAGGCAAGCAACCGGGCCTGCCCCGTTCTGCTGTGCTTCTGTTACGGCACGCGCAGCCGGCCCCCAGGCGTCCAGCATGGTCTTGTCGCCGGGGGTCGCCTTGCCCCGTTGTGCAATCCCGTCGCAGAAGCAGACGACCATCTCCGGGAGACGATCCACCGGAATATCCTGCTGCGTATCAAACGCCTGCCCAGCCCGAAGAAAGGCACTGGCATAGAGCGGTCCGGTCGTTGCACCGACGGCATTCAGGAACGAGCGTCCTGCAATCGGCAACAGGGCACCGGCCTTCACGTCCTGGTTTGCAGCCTCAACGCATGCGGTAACGACCGCGGCAAATCCGCGTGCCATGGTGTTCCCATGGTCGGCATCACCGATGGCGCCATCCAGGGCACCAAGTTCGGCACTTGCTTCGTCGATCCGCATCGAGACGATGCGGAGCAATTCGGTCATTTGCGTTGCGTTGAGGTTTGTCATGGTTCGTCTGCTGCTCCGTTTAGCCCAGCCTCTTTTCAAGTGAGTCGGCCAGTGCCACCAGGATAAGGCAGCAGGATGTCGCGCCTGCGTCCAGCACACCGCGCGATCGTTCGCCCAGACGGCTGGCACGTCCGATCTTCGCGACCAGATCGATCGTGCTGTCACGTCCCTGTTCTGCGGCCTTGCGCATGGCAGCAAGGGCAGCAACGAACCCTTGCGATTTTGCTCCGTCAAAGGCTTCGACCGCCGGAACAAGCGTGTCGATCAGTGTCTTGTCGCCGACCTTTGCCGAACCGGTCCGGCGGACACCTTCAAGCGCGGCATTGAGAACGGCCGAGAACCCGTCGGCATCGATGGCGGGGCGCCCCTGAACGGTCGTTGCCATTTCCTGGAACATGAAGCCGTACAATGGCCCCATGGATCCGCCGATCTCGCTCATCAGGACATCGGACAGAACGCTCATCGCCTCATCAAGTGAAAGGGACTTGCCGGAAATACGCTCCGCGGCACGACCAAACCCCTTGGCCATGTTGATCCCGTGATCACCGTCCCCGATCAGACCGTCTATTTCGGAAAGATAGGCCTTGTTCGCGACGATCACCTCGGCAACTTCCGCCACGATCTCCTGAGATCCTGCAACAGGCACAGAAGGTCCCTCGATGGTGACATCCTTTGCGACGGTGGGCCGCGCTTCTTTTCGGCTTCCCCGTGACCTGTGGGTCTGAGCGCCTTCGGGAACTTCCGGTGCTTCGACCTTCCCGGTCGACATGCCCGGTGCCTCGGCGGCCATGTCCAGCAGCTCTTTCAGCTCACTGTCGAGCGCCATGACCGTCAAGGTCGCACCGATCATTTCCAGCGAGGTGAAGTAGTTGCCGACAAACGCCTTGTGCACACGAATGCCCTGCGCCTGGAGACGTGTCTCGATGCGGTTGTAGAGGACATAAAGCTCGTTCACGGGCGTGGCACCGAGACCCGAAACAAGCACGGCGACTTCCGCACCGTCCTCAAGTCCGTGATCATCGAGAACGATCTTCAGCATGTCGTCGGCCACGGCATCGGCAGAAGCGAGCTTTTCGACACGAACTCCGGGTTCGCCGTGGTGACCTATGCCGACTTCCATCGTACCGGCTTCGATCGAAAAGTTGGGATGACCCACAGCGGGCAAGGTGCAGGGCCCGAGACCCACACCAACGGACCGGCAGGCATCGATTGCCTTTTGCGCGGCCGCCTGCACTTCCGTCAATGACCCGCCGAGCGCAGCCTTCGCTCCGCCGATCTTCCACATGAAGATTTCTCCGGCTACACCCCGGCGCTTTTCCCGCTCGGCAAGCGGCGCAGAGCAGACGTCGTCGTTGGCAACCACCGTAACGACCTCGATGCCGTCGGGAGCCACCATTTCCTTGGCCATTTTCACGTTCATGTTGTCGCCGGCATAATTGCCGTAGAGGACGGCAACACCCTTGCCGCCATCGGCGGCGCGGATCGCATCGGCAAAGCTCTTGGCGGTCGGTGAGGAGAACAGCTCGCCAACAGCGGTGGCGTCGACAAGGTTCCGGCCGGTGTAGCCGATAAAGGCCGGTTCGTGACCCGATCCACCACCAGTGACGATACCCACACGACCTGGCCGCGGCGCTGTGGTGGACACGACAACACGGTCGTTTTCCGGATCCAGCCGGACAAGGTCGCTATGCGCCCTCACGAAGCCGGCAACGGTCTCGTCCACGAGGTTGTCTGGGTCGTTGATAAATCTCTGCATTCTCTTTCCGCTTGAAAAAACGTCACAGAAGGGCTCAGCCCCGGAAGCCATGCGCGAGACGCCTTTGAACAAAGGTCCGCGCTCGGCCAACCGAAGTTTCCGAGACAAGAGTGACGCTGATTAGCTCCTCCCTGAGCCGCCCTGAACGTGCAGGTCCGGTCTTGATGGGCTCTATGCTTCATCCGTATTTTGTCATTTGTCAAGCAAGAGTCGAATAATATCAAAAATTGACATTTTCCGTGTCGAAACGCTGTCGTCCAGCGACGCTACAGCATTGCAGCCGCAATCTCGGCCAGGGCCGGAACCGCCTTCCCACTACCTAAGGTTTCGGTATCTGCACTTGTTTGGAGAACGAATTTCGATGCCGTCAACTTGACCTGGCTCCGTCCAACTCGAGAGAACGGCGGGTAATGACCCACGGATCTAAGGCACTGATCTAAATGAGCATTCAGACATGCCTTTTGGCTGCTCTTATCGACGCAGGGAAGCGAAGGCCTTGCAGATGCCCACAGCATCGATCGCCCTTTGCCACCCCTCGAACGCCCGACGGCACAAATTGGCACTTTCTAGTTATGAGGGTAAAATTCACCCGGATGCGGAAGGTCGAAAATCCGCCTTGGACGGACCACTTCTTCCAAGGGTCCGACTTATGAAGAAGGTCAGTCCGATCAGTCCCGTCATGAGTGCCAGCCAGAATAGGGAGCGTTCAGCGTGGTTGCCGATCTGGCTGAGCTGATAGGCGATCGTGGCACCGGAGTAGGCGACGAACGTTGTCCATGCCGCAGCAAAGACGGCCCAACCGGCACCGATCTCCCGAGCAATCGCAGAAAGGGTCGCAACGCAGGGGATGTAAAGCAATACCGCCAGCATGTAGGCAAATGCAGCGCTCTGGCTGCCGAAGTACCTGGACATTTCGGCAAAGACGGCTGGCTGGACGTTCTGTTCGCCTGCCGCAGCTTCAAAACTGGATATGTCACCGACATCCAGTCCAAGCGGATCAAGCAAGGCATCCGCCAGGCCGAGCAGGGATTCGCCCAGGGCAAGCACCGTGGCTTGTGCGGTATCCATCGGATTGGGAATCACTTCACCTGCCGTTTCGCCGGAGGCGTAGAGAGCCTGCAGGGTCCCCACGACGGTTTCCTTTGCGAACATGCCGGTGAAAAGACCGACCGCTGCCGGCCAGTTGTCGGCACTGACGCCCATGGGTTCAAGAACGGGCGTAACCTGCCGGGCTGTGAGCGCCAGTATGGAGGTGCCATTGTCCTCATTGCCGAAGCTGCCATCAGGGCCGACGGAATTCAGAAACGACAGGAGCGCAACCACGATCACGATGGTCTTCCCGGCCTCGGCAACAAATTGCCGGATCCGGGCCCAGCAGAGCCGCAGGACCCTGGAAAGTGGTGGCATCTGGTAGATCGGCAGCTCGATTGCCAGAGGCCTGGGTCGCTGCAAGGTGAGCCGGGGAGCCAGCATCCAGCCGGTGAATAGCGCTGCCGCGATGCCGATCAGATAAAGTGCGAAAACGACATTCTGGCCCCCAACCGGGAAGAAAGCAGCGGCGAACAGCGCATAGACCGGAAGGCGCGCCCCGCAGGACATGAAGGGCGCCATCATCGAGGTCAAAATGCGCTCGGCGCGCGTGTCGAGAGTTCGCGTTGCCAGCACGGCCGGAATTGTGCATCCGAAGCCCAGCACAAGCGGCAGGAAGGCGCGGCCCGACAGTCCCAGACGACGCATCACGCGGTCCGCGACCACGGCGGCGCGGGTCATGTATCCGCTTTCCTCCAGAAAGATCTGGCACAGGAACAGGAACCCGACCACCGGCACGAAAGTCCCGACCGTCTGAATGCCGGTACCGATTGCGCCGACGGCAATGTCGAGGACCGTGCCGGACAGCCCCAGCTGATGGAAAACGAGCGCCGGCGTATCGACAAAGGCAGCCTGACCGAGGCCGTCGAAAAGATCGATGAAGACGCCGGACACATTGATCGTCAGGAAGAACAGGAGATACATCACGCCAAGAAACAGCACCGGGCCGAACCATGGCGAAAGGGCGATCCGGTCGAACCTGTCGGACAGAAATCTGCGACCTGCAGGGGGCGGCATATCTATGCGGCGCGCCAGAAGGGTTGCCTGTGCAAGGGGCGCGTCCGCCAGATACTGGTCGAGCGGCACACCATCCACAGGTCCGGTCTCCTCGATCAAACGGTCACGGATTTCAAGAAGGTCTTGTCTCGCGCGTTTTTCCGTCAGCCAGTCCCGCTCCATCAACCGGCGCGATGCGGCAACGGTGTTGGCGTTTTCATATTCGGGCCTGCCGTCCAGTACCTGTTGCAACGCCTCCAAGGCATCGCAGACCTTGCCGGGCAAGGATGTCTGCTGAGGAGAGGAAACGTGCTGCCGATCTTGCAGGCAACGTGCAAGCTGGTCATGGAGCTGATCGAGCCCTGAAAGGGTTCTGCCGGAAACGGCAACCACTGGAACATTCAATTGTTCGCTCAGAACCCGCGCGGCTGCGTCCACGGCAGCCGACGTCCAGCAGTCGGCCTTCGTCAGAACCGCCACAACCGGCACGCCGTTTCCACGGGCCTGCAGCAACATGGACAATCCGCGATGCGGCGCGGACAGATCCACCGCAACAATCAGGGAATCGTGCGCTACGTTGACGAGCGCGTCTCTGGCAACCCTTTCATCTATCCGTTCCGCCTGGGGAGCGGACAGGCTCGAGATTCCCGGCAGATCGACGAATTCTACGGTCAGACCCTTGATGACAGCCGTTCCGCTCTTTCGATCGACGGTCACGCCGGGCCAGTTGCCGATCGTTTGCCGGGCGCCGGTGAGCATGTTGAACAGCGTGGACTTGCCCGAATTGGCAGGGCCGAGCAGGAAAACCCGGTACTGCGCCGGCGCACAGGGCAGAAGGTCTCGCCGAACGCAACCGGGTGCGGCACAACTGGAACAGCCCATCAGACGCCCCTCCCCCGGAAAACGTGTTCGTGGGCCTGTTCCTTCTGGCGATTGCTGTCGCAACCGCAGCCGCAGTCACAAGGAGAGAGATGGACCGACAAGGCCAGATCCACGCCGATGGCGGCGCGAATGTCGCCACATGCCACGATGCGCGGCCGCAAACCGTTGCCGCGAAGAAGATTGATGACCGTGTCGGGTGCAAGCCCGGCCGCAAGAAGTTCCATGCGCGAGTGGCGTGTCTCGCCCAGGCAGACAACATGATACGCCTTGCCCGGCACGGCATGCGCAAGCGTCAGAACATCCGCGCCATCGGCCGTCGGCGGCGACGTTATTTGTCCACTTTCGGTTTGAAGGATTGTTTCAGACATTGGCGAAGCCCTTCTTGTTCCGAATAAGGGCGTAGCACCGGAAGAACCCGACCCAATTGACCATAGTCAAGTCTGACAGGGGGCCCGGTCGCGGCGAAAGATCACAGATCGACCGACGCAGGGCTGCCGGAGATCTAATTTCAGGCTGGTTCACCAGTCCATCGCCGCAGGCTGTCTCCCGGATCGATCCCCGCCGTTGCGAGCGCGCGGGCAGCAATCTGCCGGGTCATTTCCTCTATCGTTGAAAGGCCCAGATAAAACGGAGGCACCGGCGGTGCGACGATCGCACCCATGCGGGTAACCTTGAGCATTGCCTCCAGGTGCCCTTCGTGGAGCGGGGCTTCACGAGCCAGCAGGACAAGTGGCCTGCGTTCCTTCAGAGTGACATCTGCAGCGCGCGCCAGCAGTCCCTCCCCCGTGCCGTAGGCGATGGCTGCGAGGCTGCGCATGGAACAAGGCGCGACGATCATGGCATCCATCTGAAAGGATCCGCTGGATATGGGTGCGGCGATATCCGAAGCGGCATATTCCTGCGTCGCGAGATCTTGGATTTCCCCGCGGGCCGCATCGCCCAACTCAAGCTGTATCGTCCGTTCCGCCGCAGCGCTCACCGTGGTGAAGGTGTCGAGCCTGAGTGCCTTGCACAACCGCAGAATTTCAAGTGCAATTGCCGCACCCGATGCCCCTGAAATGCCGATTCCAAGTCGTTTGCGCCGGCTCATGGGCGCACCTCGGCCGCAGGTGTTAGGCACAGCTGCGCGAAGAGGCTGTCAGCGCGCGTTTCCATCTCCGCCGGCATGGTCAGTTTCTCCGCAAACGTACGTGCCGTCTCTGCGCCAATCTTGATCGTCGCATCAATGCCGAGCTTGCCCCCCAGTCCCTCGCGCGGACTGGCAAAGTCCAGTTGATCGACCGGTGTTCCGGTCAGGACGAGCAGGTCGCGCTCCGGGTCGGACCGTGTTGCGACAGCCCACATGACATCGTCCCAGTTCCGGATGTCGATGTCCTGATCGACAACGATCACGTATTTGGTCATCGAGAACTGCGGCAAGAGTGACCAGAAGCCCATCATCGCCCTCCGTGCCTGACCGGGATAGGTCTTGGCCATCTGAAGGATCGCCACTCTGTAGGAGCAGGTCGCAGGAGGCAGATGGACATCGATAATTTCCGGAATTGCCTGTTGCAGCAGCGGGCGGAAGAGACCCGTCATGGCCTCGCCGATAACAGAGGGTTCGTCGGGCGCCCTGCCGGTGAAGGTCGACAGATAGACGCAGTCCCGGCGCATCTTCATGGCCTTCAGCCGGAACACAGGATAATCGGCGGCTTCGTTGTAGTAACCTGTGTGATCGCCGAAAGGTCCTTCCAGCGCCGTCTCTCCCGGCTGGACCTCTCCTTCCAGGACAATCTCGGAACTCGCCGGGACATGAAGATCGATCGTATCGCAGGGAGCAAGCCTTGATGGCGTGCCGTTGAAGATGCCGGCCAGCGCCAGTTCACTCACGTTTGCCGGAGCCGGGATAACAGACGCCAGCAAGGTTGCCGGATCACAGCCGATAACCACGGCAACAGGCATTGCCTCGCCTGACTGCTGCCACTGGCGGTAATGCTGGGCACCTCCGCGAAACGGCAGCCAACGCAGGATTGCCCTGTCCTTGTCCAGCACCTGGATCCGGTAGATGCCGAGATTATAGCTCCTGGGGTCGTCCTTGCCGGGACGACGGGTAACGACCATTCCCCAGGTGATCAGCGGCCCCGCATCGCCCGGCCAGCAGGTCTGGACCGGAAGCTGCGAGAGATCCGGCTCAACCCGGTGAAGATCCTTGGGAACGCCAGTCATCTTCGGCCTTGAATTGAGCCCTGCCTTTGCCATAGGGATCAGGGTTCCAGCCTCCCGCCAGGAAGCGGGCGGCTGCGGACTGCGCAAGCAGGCCAGAAACTGTCCGAGGTCGGGCAGGTTTTCGGGGTGAAGACCCAATCCGTTCGCAACGCGCTTCGAGGTGCCGAAGAGATTGATCAAAAGGGGTGCGGCAAAACCGCCCCGGTCTGCCCGGACTGGATTGGAAACGAGGACCGCGGGACCGGCACTCCCGATCACCTTCTGATGCAACGCGGTCGCTTCAAGATGAACATCCACGGGGGTGCTCAGGGTCTTCAGATCGTCTTCACGACCCAGAAAATCCATGAATTTCCGCAAGTTGGGAAAGGGAGGCAGGTCGCGACCGGTCTTTTGCATCGTGATTCCAGCAAGACATGCGCGTGTGGCAACACGCTGCTCAGAGTGTCCGGCGATATCGGCAGAACGACCGATGCCCGCCTTGATAATTGTCAAGTTGGCAAGGGGCGATGCCGGTCTAGGCTCCGCTCACAGAAAGTGAGATCCGGATGCAAACACACCCCTCTTCGGAAAGCCTGCCACAACTCGTTTCCTCCCTTGTTTCGCCCCTGCCGAAACCTCCAATGGAAGCGCTGTTGTCGACCCTCACGAAACGCCTCGTCGCACGCCGGCCGGATCTGATCCGCAGGCTCGGCGACGTTGTCCAGGTGCCGATCGCGATCGTTCCGGACGATTTGCCCCACGCCTTTCTTCTGTCACTGGACCCCGACAACTCCAGGGTCCGGATCTGTGACAAGAGCCGGATTGGCGATGCCAGGGCGATCGTGCGCGCTCCCTTTCTGGTGCTGCTGGGGCTGCTGGACGGCACCTATGATGGCGACGCCCTGTTCTTCAGCCGTGATCTTCGTATCGAAGGCAGGACAGAGCACGTGTTGGCCTTGCGCAACACGCTGGAAGAGGCAGATCTCACCCCGGGCGAATTCTTCGGCCTGAGCGGACAATCGGCCGACTGGGTCAACACCATCAGCGACAAGCTGCTGGGCCAGGTTCGTGCCTTTGCGCAAAAATCCGCCCAGGCTGACTGTTCCCGGCAGAAACTCTCATGAAATCGCCTGAAGCAAAGGCGATGGAACTGGTTTGCCCGGCAGGAACGCCTGCCGCGTTACGCGCAGCAGCGGAAGCTGGGGCCGACGCGATCTATTGCGGCCTTGCAAACGAGACCAACGCGCGCAACTTTCCCGGGCTGAACTTCTCGCCGGAAGAGCTGGCGGAGGGCGTTGCCTTTGCCCACCGCAAGGGGTCCAGAGTGCTGGTCGCGATCAACACGTTTGCCCGGGCCGGAGATGTCGGTCTGTGGCGAGAGGCTGTCGATACGGCTGCGCAATGCAGGGCCGACGCCGTCATTGCCGCAGATCTTGCCGTTCTCGATCATGCGGCAAGCAACCATCCTGAACTGAGGCTTCATCTGTCCGTGCAGGCGGCCGCCAACACGCCCGAGGCGATCCGGTTCTATACGGACACTTTCGGGGTGAAGCGCGTCGTCCTGCCCAGGGTGCTGTCGGTGCCTGAAATCGCAAGTCTGAACAAGGAAATCAATGTCGAAACCGAGGTCTTCGTTTTCGGCGGGCTCTGCGTGATGACGGAGGGCAGATGCTCGCTTTCCTCCTACGCCACGGGCAAGTCGCCGAACCTGACCGGCGTGTGTTCGCCGCCGGAACATGTCGACTACACCGAAGACGCCGACGGCAAACTTCAGGCCCGGCTCGGCGGGTTCACAATCGACAGTTTCGAGCAAGGCCAGGCAGCCGGTTATCCGACGCTCTGCAAGGGCCAGTTCACCGTGGAAGGCAAGACCGGCTACCTGTTCGAGGACCCGGTTTCCCTCAATGCCTTCGAGCTTCTCGGAGACCTTTCCAAGGCGGGTGTCACAGCGCTGAAAATCGAAGGTCGCCAACGCGGCAAGGCCTATATCGCGGGCGTCGTCGGCGCGTTCAGAAAGGCTGTCGACAGTCTTTCAGACGGCGGCGACCCCGGCCCGGCCATCGGCGCCTTGAAAGCCTTTTCGGAAGGCGGCCGTCAGACCGCAGGCTCCTACAAGAAAACATGGCGATAAAAGATGCCGGACCATCCGAAAATTGAACTTGCGCTCGGGCCCTGTTTCTTCAACTGGTCTGCAGAGCGGCTTGTCGACTTCTACCGCGGCATCGCCGAGGAAGCGGACATCGACCGCGTGTATCTGGGTGAAGTCGTGTGCGGCAAGCGCATGCCGTTCACCGATGCAATCTGGCCGGACATCATGGAGATGCTGACCAAGGCCGGTAAACAGGTGGTCCTGTCCGGGCTTGCGCAACCCGTCAACAAACGGGAACGGGAGATCCTGCGCCAGCAGGCCGGTTATGACATGCCGATCGAGATCAACGATCTGTCGATGGTCCCGGGCCGCGCTGGCCAGGAATTCACGGCAGGCCCGTTTCTGAATGTCTACAACGAAGCCAGCCTCAGACTGCTTGCCGACAGAGGAGCCACGGCCTGGTGTCCTCCGGTCGAACTGCCTCTTGTTTCGATCCAGAAAATCGCCGCGCTCGTGCCGGAGGTGGACATTGAACTCTTTGCGTTCGGCAGGCTTCCGCTCGCACTCTCGTCCCGTTGTTACCATGCAAGGGCACATGGGCTGCGCAAGGATGCCTGTCAGTTTGTCTGTGATCGCGACCCGGACGGAATGAACATCGCCACACTGGACGATCGCAGGTTCCTGGCGGCAAACGGAATTCAGACCCTGTCGGATGCCGTTCATGTTGCGGGCGTAACCAGCGGACAATTGCTGGCAACGGGTATCCGCCGGCTACGCCTGTCTCCTCATTCGCTGGACATGGTGAAGGTCGCCGGCACATTCAGGCGTTTTCTGGATGGCGAGCTGACATGTGAAGACTTGAATGCAGAGCTCGCAGGCCAAGGCCTGCCCGGCCCTGTCTGCAACGCCTATCTCGCAGGAGATGCAGGATGGAAGACAGCAACACTCCCGGCCTGAGACCGGGCACCGAAGCGCGAAGCGAACCGTTTCCGGATGTCATCGAGCAGATCCACCGTGAACTGCAACGCCTGGACATGCCCTGTACGTGCAAGGAACAACTGGACCGGACGATCGTCGCCATAGAAACCTGGAGAACCCTCAAGCTGCAGAGGGACCTGACCAGCAATATCGAGACCGAGTATGCCCAGATGGCGTCCGGCATATCCTTCCTGAGCGATCTGGCGCTCCTCAGCCGCAAGCCGCTGTCACCGCAGGAAATGCTCGATCATGCCGAAAGCCTCAAGTTTCTGGCAGATATGGCGGATCGGTGTGCCCGGCGGCTGACGGAACTGGCCAGAATTTCCGGCAAGACCTGAAGACCGCTGCCTTACGGCATCAGCGTTGCCACGGGATCGACACCTGCAAACAAGGGGTGCGCGACTGCCAGGACAATGTAGAGCACAAGCCCTGCCGTTGCCCTGATCAGGATTGCTTGCCAGTTGACCGGCACCAATCTAGACGAATGCTTCATGTCGGCTAGCAGGCAATTCCAGGTATTGCCCATTTCCCTTTGTTTGCGCCGATCAATCAGTTTCATGCCCGCCAGAGAGAAAACCGCAAACGTTCCAAACAGGATGACGTGTGCCAGATCTCCGTTCGGAACAACATGCGCCACTGACCACAGAAACGCAGCCACCAGGATCGGGTGACGGGTCAGGCCGACGATGCCTGGACGCTCGGGATCGAACCGGTTGTTGTGCCGCCCGCCGAAGGAGAACGGGTTTGGTGCACCGATCCCGAAGGCGAGGATCAGACAGACGGGCAGCATCATCAATACGGGTACATAGGTCTGCCAGGGCTCCCAGGGCCAAAGCGCAACGTATGGCGCATCACGGGCTGCCACAATCAGCCACCACAGGATCCCCAGTGAAAGCAGCGAATAGCAGAGTGAAAACCCGCGCGGTGAGAGGAAGGCGACCAGAAGCGGACGAAGCGGCGGCCTGACCAGAACCATGTGGGAGGCGAAGAAGACCAGGAAGGCCGCGATAAAATTGAGCCAGTTGAGGCTGAGCATGGCAGGGGCGCTCTCTTCAGGAACACGTTTCCGGAACCTCGCAGCTCCGTCGATATACATGACTCTTATAGTCATGAATCCAATCCGACTTGACGATGGTCAAGACACTTGCAGACCCGTCTTGGGATCATGAGCCAAGGGCCCTTCGGCCTGTTTCATCTTCAGCTGCATTTGCCGGTCTGCCGGCAGAAACACCCTGAAAGGCAAGCTCATGATGGCAACTCATCGTTTTGGGGCATTGGGCAACCCTACCCGGATCCCGACAGTGTTGACCGCCGGGTTCAGGTTCTTTTTCCTGTCCGCAGGCATTTTTTCGGTATTTGCCATGCTCGCCTGGACAGTCTGGCTCGGTGTGCACGCCGCCGGAGGCACCTTTATCTCCACACCCATGGCCATGGCACCGCACCTCTGGCACGCGCATGAAATGGTTTTCGGCTACACCGCTGCCGTTATTGCAGGGTTCTTCGTGACAGCGGTGCCCAACTGGACCGGAACGAAGGAAGCCGGTTCGCTGTTTGTCATTGCCAGTGGCACGGTCTGGCTTGCGGGACGGATCGCCATCTGGTTTTCCAACAGCATCGACCCGGTGATCGTTGCCGCGGTAGACCTTGCCTTTGTCCCGGTCCTCTCCACCGCTGTACTCGGGCGCCTTGCTCGCAAATCCCAGGCCCGCAACATGGTGTTTCTGGCCCTGCTGACGGCTCTCCTCACCGGCAATCTGATGATGCATCTGGAGTGGATCGGCTGGACCGACGACACCGCCCAGGCCGGTGTTCGAATGGGGATTTTTACCAGCACGGCCATGATCGCGATTATCGGTGGCCGGGTCGTGCCGGCGTTCACGCGCAACGCCCTGCTTCGGGCGGGCTATCAAGGGTCCCTGCCCGCGTCGCGTGTCTGGCTGGACCGGGCAGGTATCCTGCTTGTGCTGCTGGCTGCCCTCGCATTCCTGCCGTTTGTGCCTGAGGTGTTGCGTGGTGGGCTTTGCCTGGCGGCCGGGCTGGTCACACTGTTACGTCTTGCCGGCTGGCAAGGCTGGGCGGCGCGAAGGGAACCGATCCTCTGGATCCTGCATGCCGCCTATCTGCTGCTTGGGTCGGGGTATCTGGTTTACGGTGTGACTTTACTAACCGGCGAATACTCCGAAACGGCTGCCCTGCATTTGCTTGCTGCCGGAGCAATCGGCAGCATGACACTTGCAATGATGACGCGCGCCTCGCTCGGTCACGCGGGTTTGCCGTTGAAAGTGTCGAGGCCGATCGTGCTCGCCTATGTGCTTCTGATCGCCGCCGCGCTAGTGCGAAGTTTCGGGCTCAGCGCCCTCGGCTACTTCGAAACCATGCTGCTGTCGGGCAGTTTGTGGATCGTGGCCTTCGCTTTGTATGTCGGAGTCTATTTCCCGATCCTGACGACGCCTCGAATACGAAAATAACAATATTTATCAAGGCGCTCGCCACAGGTGAGCGCCTTTTTTTCATCTCCTGAAAAATCAATTTCGACACGCTTGACTATCGTCAAGAAGTTCCAGGCCATGAAGGCCGACAACTAGCCCCAAGAGAAAACACACGACTTCTTGGAGCGCGTCTCGTGGGTCATCCCCGTCACATTTTTCTGTTCGCCTTCCTGAGCATCGCTGTTGCCCTGGGTCTGGTGGGAATCGCACCGGTCAAGGCAGATGAAGCGCTGGTCCAGCATTACCTCGACAAGGTAGCGCCGGGCGAACTCGTGCCGGGGGCCGAAACTTTCGGCCCGCTGAAGAACGATGTTCCGGTCGTGCCTGCCCTGAAAGGCAAAGACACGCTCGGCTGGGTTTACCTGACTTCGGATTTCGTCTCCACAACGGGCTATTCCGGCAAACCGATCCACACTCTTGTCGGGGTCGACAAGGACGCCGTCATCACGGGTGTCCGACTGGTCAAACACTCCGAACCGATTGTCCTGATCGGAATTCCGGACAAGAAAATCCGTGCGGTCACGGAAGGATATGCAGGTCTCGACCTGAAGTCGGAAGCTGCCAGTGGTGGCTCGGCACACGATCTCGACATCATATCCGGCGCGACCGTGACCATCATGGTCATCGACGATTCCATCATCCGTTCGGGCCTGAAGGTTGCACGGACCCTGGGTCTGGGTGGTCTTGCTTCCGAAGTTGCGGAGAGTGGCCCGCAAAGGGAAGTCGATACCGGCAAGAAAGACATCAGTGACTGGATGACGTTGACCGGTGATGGCTCGGTACGGCGCCTCTCCCTGGATGTCGCGCAGATCAACGAATCCTTTGTGAGCCAGGGTGACAAACGTGCGGTCAAACGGCCTGAAAAAGGCCCGGAAACCGACACCTTCATCGACCTCTATCTCGCTCTTGCAGATGTACCTTCAATCGGCCTGTCGCTGTTGGGCGAAGCGGAATATGCCAACCTGATGGCACGGCTTGACGACGGCGACCACGCCATTCTTGTGGCCGGCCGGGGGCGCTATTCCTTCAAGGGGTCGGGTTATGTGCGGGGTGGGATCTTCGACCGGATCCAGCTCATCCAGGACGATATCTCGGTTCGTTTCCATGATCGCCAGCACAACCGCGTCGGCACGATCGCCGCGGAAGGTGCCCCGGCCTTTTCCGAAATGGACCTCTTCATCATTCCGGCGGACTCAGGTTTCGATCCTGCCAAGGAATTCCGGCTGCAGCTGCTCGTGCAGCGCCCGGTCGGGCCGATCGAAAAGGTGTTCCTGACGTTCGACCTCGGCTACCGGCTGCCAGAAATCTATCTGAAGACCGTTGCACCAGCCGCAGCGCCTGTCGCAGCTTCAGGTCAATCCAGTGCAGCCGCCGCGGAAAAGGACACAGGTGTCCAGGCCCTCTGGAAACGGATCTGGAATGACCGCAAGACGGACGTTCTGATCCTTGGCGCTGCCATCGCCGTGCTCACGCTGGTGTTCTTCTTCCAGATGCAGGTAACCCGCAACGAGCGTTTCACCTTCTGGTTCCGCATCGGCTTCCTCACCTTCACGCTGGTCTGGCTCGGCTGGATGGAAAACGCCCAGCTGTCAGTGGTCAACGTGCTGGCCTTCTTCTCCGCCCTCACGAGCGACTTCAGCTGGGACGCCTTCCTGATGGATCCGCTGGTGTTCCTGCTGTGGTTCTCCGTGGCTGCTGCCCTTCTGTTCTGGGGACGCGGCGCCTATTGCGGCTGGCTGTGCCCCTTCGGCGCCCTGCAGGAGCTGACCAACCGTATCGCCAAGCTGTGCCGTATCCCGCAGATCGAAGTGCCGTGGGGTCTGCATGAGCGCCTGTGGCCGGTGAAATACATCATCTTCCTGGGTCTGTTCGGACTGTCGCTCTATTCACTCGATGTGGCCGAACACTATGCCGAGGTCGAACCCTTCAAGACGGCCATCATCCTGAAGTTCCAGCGCGCCTGGCCCTTCGTCCTGTTCGCGGTGGCCCTGCTGGCAGCCGGCCTGTTCATCGAGCGGTTCTACTGCCGGTATCTGTGCCCGCTCGGCGCGGCCCTCGCGATCCCGGCACGGCTGCGGATGTTCGACTGGCTGAAGCGGTACCGCGAGTGCGGCAACCCCTGCAACCGCTGCGCCAAGGAGTGCATGGTCCAGGCCATCCATCCCGAAGGCCACATCAATCCCAACGAGTGCCTGAACTGCCTGCACTGCCAGGTTCTGTATCAGCACGACCAGAAATGTCCCGTTTGCATCAAGAAGCTCGCGAAAAGACGGCGGTTCGAGGTGCAGACCGGTCTCGTCAAGCCGGACACAAAAGCCAAGGCAGAAACGCCGGTGCCGGCCAAATAACCTTCAAAAGGCAACCTAAGGAGATCAGCCATGAAGGACACTCAAGAACAGCGCGGCGTATCCCGCCGGGATCTGTTGGGCGGATCAGCCAAGACCGCCATCGTCGCCGGTATGGGCGCAGTCGCCCTCAGCGGTGCAGACCTTGCATATGCGCAGGGAGACGGACAGAAGTTCGAACTCGCACCGGGTGAACTCGACGAATATTACGGCTTCTGGTCGTCCGGCCAAAGCGGCGAGTTGCGCATTCTCGGTTTCCCGTCCATGCGCGAACTGATGCGTGTTCCGGTGTTCAACCGTTGCTCGGCAACCGGCTGGGGTCAGACCAACGAGTCCCTCAAGATCCTGACGGAAGGTCTGCTGCCGGAAACCAAGGCCTATCTCGCGGCGCAGGGCAAGGTCACCTATGACAACGGCGACCTGCACCATCCGCATATGTCCTTCACCGACGGCACCTATGACGGTCGTTACATCTTCGCCAACGACAAGGCGAACACGCGCGTGGCCCGCATCGATTGCACCACGATGAAGTGCGACAAGATCATCGAGATCCCGAACGCACACGACATCCACGGCATGCGGCCGCAGAAATATCCGCGCACGGGCTATGTCTTTGCCAATGGCGAGCATGAAGCCCCGCTGGTCAACGACGGCAAGATCCTGGACGATCCGTCCCAGTATTCCTGCCTGTTCACCGCCATCGACGGTGACGAGATGAAGGTCGCCTGGCAGGTGATCGTATCGGGCAACCTCGATAACTGCGACGCCGACTACCAGGGCAAATACGCCTTTTCGACCAGCTACAACTCGGAAATGGGCATGAACCTTGCCGAAATGACCGAGAGCGAACTGGACCATTGCGTCGTCTTCAACATCAAGGCGATCGAGGAAGCCGTCGCTGCGGGCAACTACCGGGAACTCAACGGTGTGCCGATCGTCGATGGCCGCAAGGAAGCCAATTCCCAGTTCACCCGCTATATCCCGGTTCCGAACAGCCCGCACGGCTGCAACGCGGCACCGGACAAGAAGCACATCGTCATCAACGGCAAGCTGTCGCCCACCTGCACGGTGATCGACGTGACCAAGGTCGACGCGCTCTTCTCTGACAATGCCGATCCACGCTCGGCTGTTGTCGCCGAACCTCAGCTCGGCCTTGGCCCGCTCCACACGGCTTTCGACGGCAAGGGCAATGCGTTCACCACCCTGTTCCTCGACAGCCAGATCGTGAAATGGAACGTCGACAAGGCCATCCGCGCCTATGCGGGCGAAGAAGTCGATCCGATCATCTCGAAGGTCGATGTGCATTATCAGCCGGGCCACAACTCCACGTCCATGGGTGAAACCGCGGAAGCGGACGGCAAATGGCTGATCTCGATGAACAAGTTCTCCAAGGACCGGTTCCTGAACGTCGGTCCGCTGAAACCGGAGAACGAACAGCTCATCGACATTTCCACCGACGACATGAAGGTGGTTCACGACGGGCCGACGTTCGCCGAGCCGCATGACAGCATCATCGTGCATGCGTCGAAGCTGAATCCGGCAACTGTCTGGGATCGCAACCATCCCTGGTTTGACGATGCCAAGAAACAGGCTGCCGCCGACGGTGTCGAGCTGGAATATGCCGCGGATGTCATCCGCGACGGCAACAAGGTGCGTGTCTACATGCACTCGGTCGCGCCGACATTCAGCCTCGAGAAGTTCACGGTAAAGCAGGGCGACGAAGTCACCATCTACGTCACCAACATCGATGATATCGATGACCTGACCCATGGCTTCTGCCTGTCCAACTATGGCATCGCCATGGAAGTTGGTCCGCAGGCGACCGCGTCGGTCACCTTTGTTGCCGAACGCCCGGGCGTCCATTGGTACTATTGCCAGTGGTTCTGCCATGCGCTGCACATGGAAATGCGCGGCCGGATGTTCGTGGAACCGAGGAACGCCTGAGCCATGCACCGCGCCTTTTTCAGATCACTGGCCCTTTCCACCGCTGCTGTGGCGAGCCTGACCGTCTGCGGTCCGCTACAGGCGGAAGAATGGCAGGTACCAGCCGAAAAGGGCGCCTTGCAGCAGGTTCTTCAACAAGCGCAGGCCGGGGACATTCTCCGGCTTGCACCCGGCAAGCATGAGGGCCCCGTGGTTCTCGACAAACCCTTGACGCTGAGTGGAGCGGGCAAGGCTGGCATTGCCGGCAACGGCACAGGTAGCGTTGTCACCATCAACGCACCGGACAGTGTCGTGGAAGGGTTGGAACTGACCGGGTCCGGCCTCTCGCAGGAAACGCTGGATGCAGGCGTCAAGCTGTCCAAGACCGCGCATCGCGCCATCGTGCGTGACAACCGGATCCTCGACAACCTGACAGGTGTCGATGTTCATGGTGCGCGCAACGCAACAGTTTCGAACAATCTCATCGAAGGCCGTCAGGACCTGCGCATGAACGAGCGCGGCAACGGCATCTACGTCTGGAACGCGCCTGATCTTCTGGCGGAATACAACACGATCCGCTACGGCCGCGACGGCATCTTCGTCAACACCAGTCCCAAGGACACCTTCCGCAACAACCGGTTCGAAGACCTGCGTTTTGCCGTTCATTACATGCACGGCAACAACGGTGTCATCGAGAACAACGTTTCTGAAGGCAACGACATCGGCTACGCGCTGATGTTTTCCGACCGGCTGAAGGTACGCAACAACGTCTCGATCGGCGACCGCAATCACGGCCTCATGCTCAACTACGCCAATCACGCCGAGATTTCCGGCAACCAGGTTGAAGGCGGCGGCGAGAAGTGCCTGTTCATGTACAACGCCAACAAGAACACGGTGACAGACAACAGCTTCGAAGGCTGCCCCATCGGTGTTCACTTCACCGCAGGGTCTGCAAATAACGCCTTCAAGGGCAATGCCTTCATCGCCAACAAGACCCAGGTGAAATACGTCGGCAGCCGCCAGCTTGACTGGAGCACGGACGGGCGCGGCAACTACTGGAGCGACCACCCGGCCTTCGACATGAACGGCGACGGCATTGCCGACACCGCCTACCGGCCCAACGACATGGTCGACCAGGTCCTCTGGACCCAACCTTCCGCCAAGCTTCTGGTCGGCAGTCCGGCTGTTCAGCTGCTGCGGTGGACCCAATCTCAATTTCCGGCGCTGCTGCCAGGCGGCATCGTCGACAACGCTCCACTGATGCATCCGCCGGTGCGGGCGACACCGAATTCGGGAGTTCAAGGATGACCGAAACGTCCCTTTCTGCACCGACCCTCCGCGTGGACGGCGTCTGCAAGACCTTTTCCGGGCACAAGGCCGTCGATGACGTGTCTTTTTCGCTGAACGCAGGTGAACGGGTTGCCATGCTCGGGCACAACGGCGCCGGCAAGACCACACTGTTCAAGATCGTGCTCGGGTTTCTGAAGCGCGACCATGGAGACGTCGCCGTCATGGGAGCTGCCCCCGGCAGTCACGATGCCCGTGTCGGCACGGCCTATCTGCCGGAATCGGTCGCCTTTCCCGCCTCGCTCACCGGCAAGGAAGTACTGACCTTCTACGCGAGACTGAAAGGCGAAAGCCCGGCCAGGGCCTTGCCGCTGCTCGAAAGGGTTGGCCTGGCGGAGGCTGCAAAACGGCGGGTCGGCACCTATTCCAAGGGCATGCGTCAACGCCTTGGTCTCGCCCAGGCTCTTGTCGGGAGACCTCGGCTGATCCTGCTGGATGAGCCCACCACCGGACTTGACCCCATTTCCCGGCAGACGGTCTATGAACTGATTGGTGAAATCGCTGGTCAGGGAACGACGGTGCTGTTGTCGTCTCACGCCCTCACCGAGCTGGAGGCCCGGACAGACCGGATCCTGATCCTGTCGAAAGGCCGGCTCGTTGCCGACGATGTGTTGAGCCGCCTGCGTGCCCAGGCCGGGCTGCCGATCAGGCTGAAGGTTTGGACCAGGCCCGAAGACCTTGCTCATGTCTCCGAAAGCCTCGGCGGAGGGCAGATGAACGGACGTTCGGTCGAGTTCAACTGCAACGCGGACGACAAGGTGAAAGCCCTTTCGGCAATCAGCGCACTCGGCAACCTGGTTGAGGATGTCGATGTGCACGCGCCAAGCCTCGACGACGTCTACCGGTATTTTTCCAGCACTGCTGGCAAGGAGGCCTGAACCATGTTCTCCAGAATCCTCACCGTAGCAGGACAAGAAATCCGAATTGGTATCCGCAACAGGTGGATCCTGCTTGCAGCGATGATCCTCGCCGTGTTCTCGCTGGCGCTCGCCCTGCTCGGCTCGGCACCAGCCGGAACGCTCGGCGTCGACCGCCTGACCATTACCGTTGCCTCTCTGGCCAGTCTGTCGGTCTATCTCGTGCCGCTCATCGCCCTGCTGCTCGCATTCGATGCCATCTGCGGCGAGATCGAGCGTGGCACACTGCTGATGACGCTGTCCTGCCCGATCTCCCGTGTCGAATTTCTGATCGGCAAGGCCGTCGGCCACACGCTGGTTCTGGCGTTCGCACTGGTTGTCGGCTACGGCCTGACCGCCGGACTGCTTGTGGCAGCGGGCTTCGGCTCCCTCTCGGGCCTTGCGGATTTTGCGCGTCTGATCGCAACCTCGATCCTGCTCGGCGTCTGCTTTCTCGCCACGGGCTACGTTCTGAGTTCACTGACACGCCAGTCGCGCACTGCGGCGGCGGCTTCAGTTGCCGTGTGGCTAATGTTGGTCGTCCTGTATGACCTTGCGCTGCTTGGCGCGCTGGTCGCAAACCCAAGCGGTGTCTTTGCGTCCGACGTTTTCCCCTACGCCATCCTGCTCAACCCGGCCGACGCCTTCCGCCTGTTCAACCTGGCCGCCCTCGGCGCAAGCGATCTGGTGGGCGGCATGGCCGGGGTGGCAGACACGCTGCCCTTCGACCCCTTGCTCGCCCTTGGCTCCCTGGCCGTATTTGCCGGCCTGGCCATGGCCGGCTCCGCTCTTCTGATAAAAAGGATTGCGCCATGAAACGCGCGCTCATTTCGATATTCATGCTCGGGGTCCTGGCTGCCTGCCAGGAAGAGGTTCAGATTGCCAAACCCGATGCCGTGCATCTGACACCGGAGGCGGCTGGTCACTACTGCCAGATGACCGTTCTGGAACATGACGGCCCCAAGGCGCAGATCCATCTGGCAGGAAATCCCAATCCGCTCTGGTTCACACAAGTCCGCGATGCAGTTGCCTTCCTGCGTTCTCCCGAAGAGCCGAAGGATATTGCTGCCGTTTATGTCAATGACATGGAGCAGGCAGAAAGCTGGACCCAGCCCGGTACCGACAACTGGATCGATCTGGATGGGGCCTGGTTCGTCATCGGCAGCAACGTGGCAGGCGGCATGGGCGCCCCGGAAGCAATTCCCTTTGGCACGCAGGCCGGAGCGGATGCGTTCGCGCGGGACAACATGGGCCGCGTCGTCCGCGCCGAAGACATCCCGACCGACTACGTTCTGGGAGCCGTCGATGTGTCCGCTGCCACCTCGGTCCCCATGTCTGTAAAACACGGGGCTGCGCAATGACACATGCAACCATCAATCAACCACCCATGAACCGCAGGCGTTTCCTGCGGATCTGCGCCGCCGGTGTTGCTGGCCTTGCATTGCCCGCAAGCGGAGCAATGGCAGGTGCACAGGCCCAATTGTACCGCTGGCGCGGCATTGCGCTCGGGGCTGGGGCCGAGATCGATATCCTGCATGAAAGCGCAAGCGAAGCGAAACGCCTGTTCACCAGGGTGGAAGCGGAAATCCGCAGGCTGGAAGCGATCTTCAGTCTCTACCAACCGGACAGCGAGCTGGTCCGGCTGAATGCCAACGGACGGCTTTCGGCGCCTTCTCTGGAAATGGTCGATCTGCTCGGCCTGTGCGACAGGATACACGCCGCGACTGAAGGAGCCTTCGACACGACCATTCAACCTTTGTGGGCCTATTACGCCAGGCAGGCGTCCGGCGACACCGGAGAAGATCTTGCAACTGCACGAAGCCGCACAGGCTTCAGACACGTCGTTTATGGCCCGGGCGAGATCCGCTTTGCGCAAAAAGGCATGTCCATGTCCTTCAACGGCATTGCCCAAGGCTACATCACGGACAGGGTGACGGCCCTGCTAGCCGCGAAGGGATGCACGAACATGGTGGTCGATCTCGGTGAGATCGCCACCAGAGGCGGGCCGGATGAAGAACCTGCTCTCGACGTAGGCGCTCACCGTGGCTGGCCAGTGACCTTGCAGCCAGTGGCCGAAAGCGCAGAGGCGAAGACCAGGATCAGATTGACGAACGCCGCAGTCGCCAGTTCCGCGCGGCTCGGAACAACATTCGATCAGGCCGGCCGGCGCTCCCACATCATCGATCCGCGAACCGGCCTGCCGGTTGCGGGTGCAGTAGATGGCGCCAGCGTCATAGCTCCGGCCGCAGCTCTTGCCGATGGCCTGTCCACGGCTGCATTGGTACTTGAAGAGAACCGCCTTGGCAAAGCCCTTACCGACTTTACGGCAACCAGCGCCTTCGTGGTGCGCCGCGATGGTTCGACAGGGTGGCTGAGGGCTTGAGGAAAGCGTCTGTCAGCGGATTACGGCGCGCAGGGCGGTCGAGGTAACGATCGCCCAGAAGCCCGTTCTGAAGATCAATGCCACGAGAGTGCGCGTTTCATGAGGCCCGCCCTGGGACACATACACAAGGAATGCACATAGGACGATCGCCGTCCCGATCAGAATCGCGATGGACATCCAGCGAGCCCACCCTCTGGCGAACAAGAGCCCGATGCCGGTCATTACATATGCAAAGCCCGCCAGGAAATTGAACCACAGGACAAACGAGACGACGTTGCCAGCCAGTCTGGATAGCTGATCGCCACCAAAGAGAACCGTTCCACCGCTCACGACTGTCATGACACCGAAAACAGCGGCGGCGGCACCAGCCATGCGCAGGCCAGTTCCTCGACGCAGGTCCCTTTGTATCAACATGGTCTGTTTCCCGTTTACGAGGGTGTCAATCTGCCGGTGGCAGTTTTCCATCTGCTTCGTCCATCAGTCGCCGCACCCACTTTGCTGCAAGCCATGTCGCCGGGATGCCGAGTGGCAAGCTGATCCAGATCGACACGATCGGCGACAGGGCCGGCAAGCCGATGGCCTGCCCCATCAGGCTGAGCATGAAGAGATTGATGGCAACGGCAGCGGCCGTGAACGGGTAAAGCACGATCGCAAGTTTGCGCACCGGCCAGCCGGTTTCGATCCGGGTCACGCCGCCAGTTCCTTCCGATTGGCGCTCTCCAGCGCGCAGGCAATGAGTTTGGGTACGAAAGGCGCCTCGATCAGCGGAGCAAGGCGCAGTCCCTCGAACCCGGCCTTGTCGAGAGCTTCCGGAATGTCCTGGGTCACATGGTGCCCGTTTCCGGCAAACAGGGGCAACAAGACCGTTCTCATGCCGCAACTTGTAGCCGTTTGTTCCAGGAAGGGTGCTTCTTCCAGGAAGCCCAGCCGGATCGGTCTTTCCGGCAACCATTCGGCAAGACCAGCGGCAAAGCGGACGGTGCTTTGCGCGGTCGACCGGCAGGTAGCCGACCCATGGGCTGCCAGCAGCAGTTCGTAGCCGGACGCATTCCAGTGAGTTCTTTCAGCCGTCATTTCCAGAAAATGCGCCGTCAACCGTGGCAACTCGGGATGAATACCAAGGGCAGGCAGCTGCCGGGCGCCCGTCCCTTTCAGCCTGCCTGTCAGAGCGGTCTGCGTGAACCAGCCTTCGGCCATGAAAACCGGAAAAACAAGCGGTTCAGGCCCGGCAAGGCCCAGGGCCCGATCAAGAGCGCCAGGCGCGGCCAGCGTGGCCGAGCGGATGGACCAGCCGGGCAGGAATTCGCGGACCTGCTGCGCAAGTGCGCGCAAATACGCTTCACCTGCCTGCGGGTGCGACGGCTGGCCGTGCGAGACGAGGATCGCCTCAATGGCTCGTTCCTTCCGAAAAGGTGATCTTGTTCCAGACATTGTACTTCCCCGAAGGTTTTCGCATGGGCAGGCGCCGGATCTCTTCCAGCGTGCTGGCGTCGTAGACAATCACCGCACCGTCGTCCTCCCAGACGGAGACAAGGGCATAGCGGCCATCTTTCGTGAATTCGACATGGGCAACCGTCGCGCCTTCGACGGGCTTCAAGGTCTTGACGATTTCCAGGCTTTCCTTGTCGATCACATGAATTTCGTCCTTGTTCGGACCGAAGAAGACATCGGCCCAGAAATAGGGCGTGTTCTCGTGACTGCGCAGGAAGAAGCCGGGACCGTCGGTCTTGATCGTCGCGATCTGCTTCCAGGTTTCGGTGTCGATGACCGACAGCTTGCCTTCTTTCAGGTGCGGGGTCGCCATGACCCTGCGGCCATCGCGCTCCCAGCTGATACCGGACCCGAGATGCGGCATGCCTTCCAGCGGCAGTTCAGCGATTTCACGTCCGACATTCAGGTTGACCACGACACCGCGCGCGCCGTCGCGCGACGCTCCGACGAGATGCCGGTAGTCATCATCGAAAAAGAAATCGTCAAGCGGTTCTGCCGTCAGGATCCGGCGGCGGGCGAAGAGACCGACGGACGAAGGCAACGCTTCGACCATGCCTTTTTCCCGGCTGTGCACGAAGCCTTCGTAGACCGGGTCCGCCTCCGGATCGGTTGCAACTTCCCAGATTTCCGGAGCATCCTTCAAGGCAAGGATGAAGCTCTTGCGGTTGGGAGCCTGATAGACCGCCGAAACGCGACTGGCCGTACCGTCCTTGGCCGTCACATCCATCACGGTTGCGACCGAAAGGTCCTCGGTCGACAGGATCGTCAGCGTCATCGGCAGATAGTTGGCAACCGCCAGCCACTTGCCGTCATGGCTCATGGCAATGTTGCGGCTGTTGAGCCCTGCCCGCACCCGGCCGACTTCCTGAAGCGCGTAGAGATCGTATTTCTGGACCCAGCCGTCGCGCGACATGATGAAGACATAGCGCCCGTCCGGCGAGAATTTCGGCCCGCCATGGACCGCAAACGGCGTTGCGAACCTGTCGAGTGTCTCGAAGGTATCGCCGTCAAGAACACTCACGTGATGATCACCAGTTTCGACGACAAGGGTGATGTTCATCGGATCGGACTGCCAGACCGGTTTTTCGACCGGCTGATAGTCCTCGTTGATTACCTGGCTGGCGGCAATATCCGTTTCGGTCCAGTCCGGAACGTCACTCAGTGGTTCCTTCAGGAAAGCGGCCAGGGCCTCGATCTGATCGGCACCTAGAATATCGGCGAACGCCGGCATCTGCGTCGCCTTGCGGCCGTCTCGAATGACAGCATCAAGATCCGGTCCGCGCATGCGGCCGAGGGTCTCCGGGATCAGTGCCGGTCCGACACCACCAAGACGGCCTGCTCCATGGCAGTCCTGGCAGTTGTCTGCATAGTCCTGCGCGGGGCCTGCAACCGAAAGCGAGGTCATCAGAAGGAGTGCGCTAAGCGAAGCGGTGAGCCGGATCATGGCGTTTTCCTCGGAACGGGGTCACGGCCAGGCGCTCGCCGCCAGGGCCGGCAAGCCCGATTTCGTCGTCATTGAGATAACAGGCAGGGTCTTCGGCCCAGGGGTCGCCAGTCAGTTGCAGTGCGCGGATACGGGTATTGCCGCCGCACACGTCCTTGAAGGCACAGGCACCGCAGCGCCCCTTGAGCGGTCTTGGCCTTGTTCTGAGCCGGGCCAGCATGGGGTCTTCACCGGTCCAGAGCTCGGAAAACGGAACGGATTTCACGCTGCCGATGGTGTAGTCGGACCAGTAGGTATCCGGATGCACGTTGCCGAGGGTGTCGATGTTGGCGACACCGAGACCGGAGGAATTGCCTCCCCAGGCCGCAAGATGACCGCGCACTTGGGCTGCCGTTTCCGGACCAAAGATCCGCTGTACCCATTCCAGAAAGTAAACCGCGTCGGCATCATTGTTGCCGGTTACGATATCGAGTGGCCGGCCACCGCTGACACCTTGCCATGCGCGGTCCATCAGAATGTCCATTGCCCATCTGGAGCGCTTGTGCTCGGCATCTTCGCCGCGGTGCTTGTCGCCCCTGCCGGCATAGACGAGATGGGACAGGTAGAACTTGTCGACACCTTCATCGTCGCACAGACGCAGAAGATCCGGCAGGCTTTCGTGGTTGCCCTCGGTCAGGGTGAAGCGCAGCCCGACCTTGATGCCGCGTGACTTGCATTCGCGAACGCCCCGCAGGGCAGATTGGAAAGCGCCCTCGATGCCACGAAACCAGTCGTTCGTGGACCCGATCCCGTCAATGGAAATGCCCACATAATCGAAACCGATCTCGGCCACCTTGTCGGCAGTCTCGCCGTGCAGCCTGGTGCCGTTGGTCGACAGAGCCAGCATGCGCACAAGGCTTCTGGCGCGCCCGGCAATCTCAAAGAGGTCTTTCCGGTCCAGCGGTTCGCCCCCGGACAGGATCAGGGCGGGAATGCCGAAGTGTCCAAGATCCTCCAGGGTCGCCATGGCCTGGTCGTGGGTCAACTCGCCCGGAAAATCGACGTCCGCCGACACGGTGTAGCAATGCCGGCATTTCAGGTTACAGCGCCGGGTCAGGTTCCAGATCACCACCGGCTTGACCGCACCGGTGCCGCGGCGTGTCCTGACAGGTGTCGGCTCCACGATCTGGTGCATGTATTCCGAGAGGCGGAACATCGTTCAGCCCTCCTTGCCGCGTAGGCGCATACCGGTCTTTTTCAGGATGCGCGTTGAAAACAGGATGTCGCCGGCACGGCAGGCCTTGCCCAGCAGACTGGAAATCTCCACCCGCTTTGCAATAACTTCCTCGCGGGTTTCTCCATGAACCATGGCAAAGAGGTTGTAAGGCCAGTCGGGCAGTGCCCGCGGACGGCGGTAACAATGCGTGACGAACGGCAGGGCGCCGACCTTTTCGCCGAGACTGTCGACCACTGCGTCATCGACATCCCAGACGGTCATTCCGTTGGCTGTCATGCCGAGCCGGTAATGATTTGGGGCGGCCCCGATACGCCGGATGACACCTTGCGCCTTCAGCTGCTTCAGGCGGTCGATCAGCTCCGCTTCGCTCAGTCCCAGGCTTTCCGCAACGACGGCAAAGGGTCTGGTGACCAGAGGCAATCCGGCCTGTGTGGCTTCGACGATCGTTCGGTCCTGTGGGGTCAAGGTCATGCGTTCACCCGAAAGCCTATGAAAAACTCGCGTTCCTTCGGAAACAGCAGCACCGGCAAGCCTGTGTCGCGTTCGATTGCTTCGGCAGTTGCCGAAATTGCGGCCTGACTTTCCGTTGCCAGGACGAACCACATGTTGAGCTTGTGGTCCCGTTCATAGTTATGGGCGACTTCAGGGTAGGCATTGACTTTGGTTAAGACGTCTTCGAAACGCTCTGGCGGTACCGCGATGGCGCAAAGGCAAAAGGCACCGCCAAGGGCTTCCGCATCGAAGAAGGGTCCGAACCGTGTCAGCAGGCCGTCGTCGCGCAAGGTCCGGATGTGCCCGGCAACCTCTTCTTCACTCAGGCCCAGTTCCTGCGCCAATTCCTGAAAGGGATGCGAAACCAGCGGCAGATCGTCCTGCAGACGATTGATCAAGGTCCGCTCAAGAGGAGACAGTTTCCGGGTCATGCCGCAACTCCCTGACGAGAGATCAGCGCCCCGGTCTGCTTGAAGCAACGGGTGGAAAAGAGAACGTCGTGTCTGACGCCCGCCACTTCCGGCAGGCGCGATGCCTGAATGAGAACATCCAGTGCCTGCGACCGGCTCCGGCCGTGAATCATGCAGTAAAGCCGATAGGGCCACACGCCTGCCACGGGCCTGCGTTCGTAACACAGGGTCACCCCCGGATGCGCGGCAAGCGCCGGGCCCGCCGAGGCGATCCTTTCCGGTTCGATATCCCAGACAACCATGGCGTTCGCGCGCCAACCAAGGGCGCGATGACGTACAATCACGCCGAAGCGGGAAATGATACCGGCGTCAAGCAACCTTCCAATCCGTTCCAGAACGTCCTCTTCCGTTCGGCCGAGGTGTTCTGCGATACGCAGGTAGGGACGCTGTATGATCGGTAGTCCTGTGGTCAGAGCCTGCAGGAGGTCATCGTCTCCCTCCTGCAGTCGCTCCAACCGGACCGGCCGGGGCACTGGTGGCCGGCCCAGGCCGCCGTTCAAGCTGAAGCCTAGGTCTATATTGAACGGACGGATGATCGGGAGATCCAGTACGGCAAGCTGCGTCTGGTCTCGAATGGTGTCCAGAACCCCGTTGACATGCTCCCGGTCCGGGCCGGTGGCAACGAACCAGAGGTTCCGGTAATTTTCCCGTAGATAGGAATGATTGATACCCGGCTGAGCACCGACGATCCCGGCAACGGCCTCGATGCGATCGTGTGGCACCGACATGGCCGCCAATGTGCTTGCCGAAACCGTGTTGGGTGCACAGGTGGCACCAACGCGGGTGATCCGGCCGGTCGCAGCCATATCCTGCAGCCGCCCGATAACGTCACCTTCGGAGCAGTTCGTCCCCGCTGCAATGATTTCGAAAGGTCTCGGCACCAACGGGAAGTCCCGTTGCCAGTTATCGAGCAGGGTCAGGTCAATGGGATCGATGAGGCTTGTCATGGCTCACAACCCCGTCCTGTGTGCCCGGGCTGTAAAGAAGATGCCGGATGGGCTTTCGGCGTCGATTTCGCCTGTCTTCTCGAAGGTCTGGGTGTCGTAGATCATGACCTTGCCGGCATCGCGCACGGAAACCCAGACCTCGTTACCGCGTGGCGTGAATTCCATGTGCAGTACGGCAGGGCCGGGTTTGAATTCGTGAACGACCTGCTTTGTGACCGTATCGATCACCTGGATGGTGTCATTGAGCGGATGTGCGAAGTTTACCCAGACCTGGCGGCCATCGGGTCTCGCCATGGCAAAGACCGGTTGACCATGGGTACTGGTGCGTCCGGTTTCGGCGAGCGTTTCACCATCGACCCACAGAACCTCGTGGTGCCCGACGGCAGGCAGGACAAACTCCTGGCCCGCGCGTGCCCAACCTTCCAGATGGGGCATCTTGTAGACCGGTAGCTCCGCTTCCCCGCGGCCATATCCGGGCAAAACGCGAATTGGTTCGGGATTTTCCTGCCACAGGTCGAGCGCGGTCAATCCGTCTTCGCCAAACAGGCCTGTGATGTAGAGACGGCCGTCACCGGTGATCAGGGCGTCATAGGGGTTGGTGCCCATGCCGGTAATCCTGGTGATCTTCGGTTCCTCCGAATTGAGGTCCGCGATCCAGGTTTCGCCTGCATCCCACAAGGTGAAGACAAAGCGTTTGCCGGGCGCATCGACAAGACCGATTGTCTTCGACCCGGTCGGAATATCTGCAACCATCTCCAGCGTCTGAGCGTCGAAGATACGCACACCGCCAGGCTCATAGTTGGAAACCGCGACCAGTGAGCCGTCGTCCGAGATGGCCCCACCGATGGCGTTTCCGGATTGAATCACCCGCTTGGCTATCCGTTTCTCGACAAGATCGACCTTGGAAAGGCCACCATCGCGGCCGAAGACATAGGCGAAACGTTCGTCCGGTGAATAGACCAGGCTTGCATGGGAAAGGTCGCCAAGCCCTTCTATCCGTGTCAGGGATGCACGGTCGGACTGATCGACCAGCAACAGAGACCCGCTCGCCCGTTCAACCACAAGACCGAGATCGCCGGTAGCAACGACCGACTGCGCCTGGACAGTGCCGGTCAACATGGCTGCCAGAACGGCTCCACATAGCCACTTCATTTCGTGTCTCCCTTCAAAAGGTATTCGGCAATTTTCCTCGCGTCGGCCTCGCTCAGGATCGGACGCCAGGGAGGCATTGCCGTTTTCGGGATGCCGTCCAGAACCACCGTGGACAGGGTGTCGATGTCGTAATGACCGAGGGCATCCGGCCGGATGTCCGGTCCAAGGCCACCTTTCAGCGTCATGCCGTGACACGAGCCGCAGTCCTGCCGCACAAGGTTGACCAATGCCGCAGGCGTTTCCTGTTCCTCGGCAAGCGCGAGGCTTGTGATGGCCAGAAGACAAAAGGCAATGGTGAGCAGCGTCTTAAGCATGGACCAGCCTTCCGGCTGTGCCGCTGTCCACGGCACTGAGCATGGCGTCCAGGGTGGCTGCCGGCCATTCGGCACTCAGGGTCACGACCTTGCCGACAACAAACAGCACTGGCGCCTTGAACCTGGCGTCGCGGATATCGATCGCGATCCTGTCGAGTTCGGAATAGAGCCTGGTTTCACGCGGTGTCGTCGCGTTTGCGATGGCAAGTACAGGGGTTGTCCCGCTCAGTCCTTCGGCAATCAGGCGCAGGGCAATCTGCCCGATGTTGGCAACCCCCATGTAGACGACCAGCGTGGTGTCCTCGCAGGCAAGACTTTTCCAATCGAGGTCGAGAACGCCGTTTGCCTGCCGGTGTCCGGTCACATAGCGGACGCCGGTTGCCAGACCACGATGGGTGAGCGGCACACCTGTTACGCAGGCGGCCCCCTGGGCAGCGGTAATGCCGGGCGCATATTCGACCGCGATGCCGCGTGACAAAAGATGTTCGGCTTCTTCCGAACCGCGACCGAAGATCAGCGGATCGCCGCCTTTCAGGCGGGCGACGGTCAAGCCTTCCAGCGCCAGTTCTTCAAGGATCTCGTTGATCCTCTCCTGAGGAACGGGATGATTGTCGGGCGATTTTCCAACAGGCACCTGCAGGGCACCGGACGGAGCCAACGACAGGATTTCAGGTGAAACCAGACGATCGAACACGACGGCATCCGCTTCCTGGAGCATTCGCAGGGCCTTGAGCGTCAGAAGCTCCGGGTCACCGGGTCCCGCACCGATCAGATAGACCTTCCCTGGCTGTTTCATCGTTTGCTCCTGCAGGCGGCATGGAAGAAAGAAACGGGAGAGGCGGAATTCCGCCTCTCCCGGCGGGACATCAGTAGACGTCGGCGCGCGTGTTGAAGACGTTGAACTTGCCGGTCGGAGTGATCAGCCGTTCGTCCTTGATGACGTGCTTCAGCTCGAGCGTCTTGTCGTCAACGACGACGATCGCGCTTTCCTTGTCCTTGGCGTTCCAGACGGAGAACCAGATTTCCTCGCCCGCCTGGTCGAATTCGCCCTGAACGACACGCGGCTGGCCCTCGCCAACATCCGCCCATTCGACAATCGGCAGAACCTTGTATTCAGGTTCTTCCTGGGTCAGGTCGTCGACGTTGAACACTGCGATCGCGCCCGAGACTTCCGCGTCCGGGTTCAAGGGTGCATCCACGTAGAGATGGTTCGACTTCGGATGGGACTTGACGAAGAGCGAGCCCCCGCCGAGACCATAGAGGGTCTGCACGACCTTCCAGGCACTGTCCGGATGGCCTTCCGGATCCGTCCCGATCAGGGCGACGGTTTCATCGCCGAGGTGCGAAGTGACCCAGACAGGACCGTAGGTCGGGTGGATCAGGTTGGCACCACGCCCCGGATGAGGTGTCTGACCACCCGTTTCAAGAAGGGCCGTCAGCTTGCCTTCCTTGGTGTCGACGACCGCGACCTTGCCGCGGGCATTGGCAGCCACGAGGAAGTAACGCTTGGTGCTGTCGAACCCACCATCATGCAGGAAGCGTTCGGCTTCGATCTCGGTCGTCTTCAGGTTCTTGATGTCCGAGTAGTCGACCAGCAGGATCTTGCCGGTTTCCTTCACGTTGACGATGAATTCCGGATTGTAGTGCGATGCCACGATGGAGGCGACGCGCGGCTCGGGATGATAGGTCTGGTCGTCGTAGACCATGCCACGGGTCGACTTGATCTTGAGCGGCTCCAGCGTGTCGCCGTCCATGATCACATATTGCGGCGGCCAGTAGGAGCCGGCGATCGCATACTTGTCTTCCCAACCCTTCATCTTCGATGTTTCGATGGAGCGGGCCTCGGTGCCGACCTTGATCTGCGCCACTGTTGCCGGTTCTTCCATCCAAAGGTCGATCATGTTCACAAGCGCATCGCGCCCGATCACGTAAAGATAGCGGCCGGAGGCGGAAATACGCGAAATGTGAACCGCGTAACCGGTGTTGATCACTGCATGGATGGCATAGGTTTCACCGTCGATCAGGGCGACCTGGCCACTGTCGCGCAGGGTGACCGAGAAGAGGTTGTCGATGTCGATATCGTTCAACTTTTCTTTCGGGCGGTCTTCCGGTGCAACCAGCACCTTCCAGCTCTTGCGCATTTCGTCCATGCCGAACTCTGGCGGTGACGCCGGTTCCAGCAGGATATAGCGCGCCATCATGTCGACCTGTTCCTCGGTCAATTCACCCGAGGTCCCCCAGTTCGGCATGCCGGCGGGCGATCCGTAGGTGATGAAGTCGCGCAGATATTCGTAGCCGTTTTCCCGGGTGATATCCGTGGTCAGCGGCTTGCCGGTCGCACCCTTGCGCAGCACGCCGTGGCAACCGGCGCAGCGTTCGAAATAGATCTGGTTTGCATTCTGATATTCTTCAGGCGTCATCACGGGATCGCCTTCCTTGCGCCCCGGAATCTCGACCTTCAGCTGGCCGAGAGTTGACATGCTTGGCTCATAGGCAGCTGAAGGACCACTGCCGTGGTCCGCCGGCTTATCCTGGGCAGAAACGCCAACTGCCGACAATCCGAGTGTGAAAGCCACACTCATCAGCAGCGCATTTCTCCGAATGGCTCGTGTCGAGATCATGATTAGTCTCCGTTCGACTGGTGAGGCAATCGGACGGTGCGCGCAGGCAGGGTCTGCTTCCTTGACTTTCGTTAACTTGAAATTTTCAGGCAGGTTTGTTCAGCCATGTCCGTCGGGAAAACCGGCAAGACACGAGTTTTCTAGGCGTTTGTTTTTATTGATACAATTACGAGTTCACCGCCTGCAAAACGACACAATTGTCGCAGGGGAGCATACACTTCACGGCAACATCGGCGAAGGCGACGATCCCATTGCAATGAATTTCACTGTCTTCGGCACCGCTTTCCGGTCCACTTGACTTTGGTTAAGGAAATGCGGCTGCGCGCTGGCACCCTCCCGGCAGGATCAACTCCGGGGAAAGGAGCGCGCTATGCGCGAAGTCATGACCAAAAGCATGGCCCGAAACATATTCTATGGCGGGTCGCTTTTTTTCATCATCATCTTTGTGGGGCTGTCGGCGCACAGCCACCTTTACATCACCAGCACATCGACGAATGCGGAAACGCTGACCGAAAGCGTTGCCGCAGGCAAACGGGTCTGGGAGGACAAGGCCTGCATCAACTGTCACACGATCCTCGGCGAGGGTGCGTATTTCGCCCCCGAAGTCGGCAACGTGATGACCCGTTGGGGTGTTCTGGACGATCCTGACCTGGCATTCGAGACCCTCAAGGGCTGGATGGAATCCCAGCCTTCCGGCATCGAAGGTCGCCGACAGATGCCGCAGTTCCACCTGACGGACGAAGAGATCCGCGATCTCTCGAACTTCCTGATCTGGACAGACAAGATCGACGCCCAGGACTGGCCGCCGAACGACGCCGGCTGATTTTGAACGCTGAGGAAACCCAAGATGAAATACCAATCTCAAAAGGTTGCGCTGGCGTATTTCGCCGTGGCGCTCGGCCTATTCGCCGTCCAGGTTCTGGGCGGGTTGCTCGCCGGCTACATCTATGTGGCGCCGAACTTTCTGTCGGAGCTGCTTCCCTTCAACATCGTGCGGATGCTGCACACAAACAGCCTGATCGTCTGGCTGCTGCTCGGCTTCATGGGCTCCGCCTATTTCCTGATCCCGGAAGAAGCGGAACGGGAAATCCATTCCACCAAGCTCGCCTATCTGCAGCTTATCATTCTGGTGGTCGGCACGCTGGGTGTGGTTCTCACCTATGTCTTCAACCTGTTTGAAGGCAACTGGCTGCTGGGCAAGGAAGGCCGCGAGTTCATCGAACAGCCCAAATGGGTCAAGGTGGGCATCGTTGTTGCCGCCCTCATCTTCCTGTTCAACATCACCATGACAGTGCTGAAGGGCAAGAAAACCGCGATCACCAACATCCTGCTTCTGGGTCTGTGGGGCCTGGCGCTCCTGTTCCTGTTCAGCTTCTACAATCCAAGCAACCTCTCGCTCGACAAGCAGTACTGGTGGAACGTCGTCCACCTGTGGGTCGAAGGTGTCTGGGAACTGATCATGGCCTCGGTCCTCGCCTACCTGATGCTGAAGCTGACCGGCGTCGACCGCGAAGTCATCGAGAAATGGCTCTATGTCATCGTTGCCGCCGCACTGTTCTCCGGCATCCTGGGCACCGGCCACCATTACTACTGGATCGGGACACCCGGATACTGGCAGTGGATCGGCTCGATCTTCTCCTCGCTGGAGGTGATCCCCTTCTTCGCCATGATGGCCTTTGCCTTCGTGATGGTCTGGAAGGGCCGACGAGACCACCCCAACAAGGCCGCGCTGCTATGGTCGCTCGGTTGCGCAACGCTCGCCTTCTTCGGTGCCGGTGTCTGGGGCTTCCTGCACACCCTCCATGGCGTGAACTACTACACCCACGGCACGCAGATCACCGCTGCCCACGGACACCTGGCCTTCTTCGGTGCCTATGTTTCCCTGAACCTGGCGATCATCACCTACGCCATGCCGCTTCTGCGCGGCCGGGATCCCTACAACCAGGTGCTCAACATGGCGTCCTTCTGGCTGATGGCTGGTGGCATGTCCTTCATGACCTTCGTGCTGACGTTCGCCGGAACGGTGCAAACCCACCTGCAGCGTGTCATGGGCGAATACTACATGGACGTTCAGGACCAGTTGGCCGTGTTCTACTGGATGCGCTTCGGGGCCGGTGCTGCCTTCGTCCTCGGCGCCATCCTGTTCATCTACGCAGTTGCAGTGCCACGCCGCGAAGTCATCCAGCCCGGTGAAGCAGCCGGCGCCCCGGCGGAGTGATGGATATGGACGCTACAGTCTCCATGGAAAAGGGGGCGGCATCTGCCCCCTTCTACCTCGCGCAAGGCGACGAATGCGATGTCTTCGAAGCCGCGCACCGGAACGGCCTGCCGGTTCTGCTGAAAGGGCCGACCGGCTGCGGCAAGACCCGGTTCGTCGCCCATATGGCGGCAAGGCTCGGCCGCAAGCTTTACACGGTCGCCTGTCATGACGACCTTGCCGCCGCCGATCTGATCGGCCGGTACCTTCTCAAGGGCGGCGAGACCGTCTGGGTGGACGGACCGCTGACACGGGCCGTCAGGGAAGGCGCAATCTGCTATCTCGACGAGGTTGTGGAAGCGCGCAAGGATGTGACGGTCGTCCTTCATCCGCTCACGGATGATCGCAGGACCCTGCCAATCGACAGAACCGGAGAAGAGCTGATGGCCGCACCCGGCTTCATGCTCGTCGCATCCTACAACCCCGGTTACCAGAACATCCTGAAGACCCTGAAACCATCCACCCGCCAGCGTTTTCTGTCGCTTGAATTCGATTTCCCGCCGGCGGATCTGGAAACCGAAGTGGTTTGCGAGGAAAGCGGCCTCGATCACGACCGGACCGCCTCGCTGGTACGTCTGGCCGGGAAACTCAGGGCGCTGAAAGGCCAGGATCTCGAAGAAGGCGTGTCGACCCGTCTGGTCGTCTATGCGGCAACGCTGATTGCCCAGGGCATGCCTGTCGGACGGGCGATCGAAGCTGCAATGATCGAACCGCTGACCGACGATGAAGACGTGAAACGCGGGCTCCTTGATCTTGTCACGGCCGTGTTTGGGTGAGGCCAGACCGATGGGCAAGATCGACATCGAGCCATGGGAACCCGAGGAAACTGTCGGGAAACTGTGGCACGCGTTTGCAAGCCGCCTGGGTGCACCCGAGGTGCATCATGGAGCCGCGGTCGGCCTCGATGAGGTCGGCGGGCGGCTTGCTGTCCTTTTCCGGGGATTGGGCGGAGCTCACAGTGTCGAGCTCCGTCCGGTCGCCCAAGAGGTTTCCCGCCATCGCCTCGGATTTCTGAGGCGGCTCGGCACGGAAGCTGAAACCGTGACACGGACCAGCTTCGACGGCGAAATCCTGAGATTGCCGGCCAGTCTTGCGGTGTTCCCGCTGCGGGAGGCAAATGCAGCCCTCTATGTCTGGCTGACGGCCCTTGCGGCCCATGCACCAACCCATACCGCCGAAACGGACCCGCTCCGCGCCGACCTGCAAGCGCTCAGGGCAATTTCCGCGATGGTGCGGGACACGCTCGAACATGCTCCCGGCTTGCGGGATCTTTACACCGCACTCTGCCAGCAGGTGCTGGCAGCAAGACCACAGGCCCCGCTGCCGGACATGGAAGCAAGGGTCGACAGGCTCATACGTCAATTTCTGGGAGACCCCGCCCTGCCGCCCCGCGATGTCCTGGAACTTCAGGAACGGGTTGACCGGAATTCGTTCGAGGAGATAACTGCCCCGCGCGGTTACCGCCCTTTCCGGCCGGTACCGCTTTGGCCGGATCTCAGAGAGGTCGTGTTTTCTGCGGGAGACGAAGTCGACAGCCGTGAGACAGACGGCCCACCCGAGGAAGCGACCGGCAAGACCGTGCGCGCCCGCAGACGCAAGGCAGATCAGGCGGAACGCAAGGACAGTCTGATCCTCCACAAGTTTGAAGCCATTCTGAGTTGGGCGGAGTTTCTCAATCTCAATCGGCGTGTCGATGACGACGACCACGACAGCGCCAAGAAAGCGGCAGACGATCAGGAGGAGATCGGCCTCGGGCAAATCTCCAAGGCACCGGCAACCCGTCTGAAGCTGCATCTTGATCTCGCCCCGGAGGATGTGGACCGCGAAAGACTGTCCGGACGGCATCTCTACCCGGAATGGGACACGCGCAGCGGCCGCTATCTGGCAGACCACGTCTGCGTTCTGACCAGCACCGCGGAAGCGGATCCTGAAAAGGGATCTGCCGGCATGGATGAGCGGGCCAAACGGCGCATCCGCTCGGTGAAGAAGCAGTTCGAGGCCCTCCGCCCGGGCCGGGTGACAACACGTGGACACCTTGAAGGCGACGGACTGGATCTTGATGCAGCCGTGCGCTCTGAAGCCGAACGGATTGCAGGCGGCACCGGCTCGGAACGAATCTGGCTGCAGACCCGTCCGGAAGCGCGTGATCTTGCGGTTTCCATCCTGCTCGACGTTTCCCGCTCGACCGAGAGCGCCGTCACCGGACGCGCCGTGATCGATATCGAACGGGAAGCTCTGACAGCTTTGGCCTGGGGTCTGAACGCCTGCGGCGATGATTTCGCCATCACTGCCTTTTCATCCCTGAAACGGCAGCGGGTGTACCTGCAGTCCTGCAAGGGATTCCATGAACCGATGAGTGCCCTTGTCGAACAGAGGATCGGAACGCTGCGTCCCGGCTTCTACACCCGTCTGGGCGCAGCCATTCGTCATGTATCCGCCGACCTGGCAGTGCAGTCGCGCAAGCGAAAGCTTCTTCTGGTGATCACGGACGGCAAGCCGAACGATCTCGATCACTACGAGGGGCGGCACGGCATCGAAGACACCAGGATGGCAGTTCGGGAAGCCCGGCGGGCAGGCCAATCCGTCTTTGGCGTCACCATCGACAAGTCGGCCAAGTCCTGGTTTCCGCGGTTGTTTGGTCAAGGCGGCTTTGCCGTGATCCCGCATCCCGATCGGCTGACACAGGCCTTGCCGCAGATCTACCGCCAGATTGTCGGAGGCTAGAGCCGCTGATGCACGCTCCGTCACCGAAGCCGGATCAAGACGGCGACGCCGGCATCCTCGACGAGTTGCCCGGGGAACTGATGATGTGGGTACTCATCGTCAGTGAACTGCTGGTGTTCGGTGCCGGTCTTGCCGCCTTCATGGGCGTGCGAATATCCGATCCGGCAGGATTTGCTGCCGCAAGAGCTCATCTCGACCCGGCGCTTGCGGGCATCAATACGATCGTTCTGATCACCAGTGGTTTTCTGGCGGCCAGAAGCCTGGAGCTTCGGCTTGCGATGAAACGCACCGCGGCGCGTTTGCACCTGACAGGTGCCATGGCCCTCGGCTGCGTGTTCCTCGCCATCAAGATACAGGAATATGCGGTCAAGATAGAGCAAGGGATCTCCACGGAGACCCATCCCTTCTTCACCTTCTACTACCTGCTCACCGGATTTCACGCGGCTCATGTGCTTGCCGGTATCGTTGTGCTGGGTCTGGTTGCCTGGAAAGACGAACCACGTACCATCGAAACAGGCACCGCCTTCTGGCATATGGTCGATCTCATCTGGGTTCTGCTGTTTCCGGTGATCTATGTCCTGGGATAGCGAACGATGACCCTTCCCTCCGTCACGCTTGCGTGGATTGCGCTATTGGGCCTGTCGGCCGCTACCGTTCTGGTGACTACAGGCGGAACCGGTCATTTCAGCCCGGCTCTTTTCGGCGGACTGCTGTTGCTGCTGGCCTTCATCAAGGCACGGATCATCCTGTCCCGATATCTCGGGTTGTGGCAGGCGCCTGCCTGGCTGTCAGGCTTCAGCTGGGTGATCGGGTTCTTTTGCCTGCTGTTGCTGGTGCTTTACGTGGCACCGGGGCTCAGTCCCTGAACGCTTCGGCAAGCTGCTTTGGAAGATCGAATTCGGCAAGCACCCGGGCTCGTCCGTCCTCCGACATCTTCCGTGCCGTTTTCTGCACGATATCGAGCACCTTGCTGTCCTCGTGCTTGGCGGCAAATGGCGCGAAATACCATTTCAGGAACACAAAACAGATCACGTTTTCCAGCGCCTGCACGTCCGCGTCCCGCTTGAGGCCTTCCTTGCGCAGCATCTTCGCCGCCGCCTCGATCTCCTCCGGTGAATAGCCCGCGCCCGCCATGATTTCACCGACCCGGTCCGCGTGATGACGGGCCTGATCCCGGCGCCAGGCGTGGTAACCAGCCTTGCCTTCGGGGTAGGACTGGCGCGGAGTGATCCAGCGCTCGATGTGCTGGCCCCTGGCCGCGACCTTCAACGGATCGGTCGCCTCCGGGTAGAGCCGGTCCAGCTCTTCGCTCATCCGTTGCCCATATAGAAGAGCCGCAGGCTTGCCGTCTTCCTGGTTGGGGTCGGCGGCGTTCGCGGTGTCGATGGCCGTCAAGGCAATGTCCAGTTTCATCATGGTCACCCCTTGGTCCAGGCATCCACCGGATCTTCTTCGGAGAAGGCCCGAAGCCGCTCGATATCCTTGATTTCCGCATGATTTCGATTGATGCGGACCCCAGCAGATTTCAACCGCGCAAAAGACCGCGACAGGCTTTCCGGCTTCATGCCGAGACGGCCGGCAATCAGGAACTTGTCGTAAGGCAGGGTTACCTCGCAGCTACCGCTTTCCTGCTCGCACAATTCCAGCAAGAACTCGGCAACCCTTTGCGGTCCGGTTTGCGCCTTCAACTGTTCCAGCTGCGAAACAAGGGAATGCAGGTGAATGAAGGTCGATGCCACAACCGACACGGCAATGTCCGGGTCCTTCCGCATGGCTTCCAGGATGGCCGTGCTGGGTATGCGCATCACTTCGCAGGCGGTTACCGCTTCCGCCGAAACCGGATAGGCAAGCCCGCGAAACGCGACAGCTTCACCGAAGCTTTCGCCCTTGGCAAAGACATTCACGACCGCTTCGCCTCCGTTGGGCGCGATCCGGTAAAGCTTGACCCAGCCATCCATCACGATGTGGATTGCCTGGGCTGTCTCACCATGCAGAAACAACGTCTCACCGCGGTCATATGTCCGCCAGCTCGACATGCCGAGCACCATGTCTCGGATCTCCTGCGGGAAGCTTTTCAGAAGCAGGGAGTTCTGGGCAATTTTCCGCTGGCGGTCGGTCGGCATCGATGAAGGTCCTGCTCAAGTGATATGGAAGAACGTCTAGCCCGACCTGGTGACTTTGCACAATAGCAAGCGCGGACCATCGACGGATTCTTGCCTTTCTTGACTATTGTCATTCAGCCTGCCCCGCCCCGCAACTAGCGTCTACCGGACACTTGAGAAAGCGGGGACGTCATGGACTATCAAGCCTTTTTCAAAAGCCGTCTTGCAGACCTGAAGCATGATGGAAACTACCGCGTCTTCATCGACCTTCAGCGTAAACGCGGCAATTTTCCGGAAGCGAAGTGGACCAGCGGAGAGAGCACCAAAGATGTCGCCATCTGGTGCTCGAACGATTACCTCGGCATGGGGCAGCACCCTAAGGTTCTGGCAGCCCTGCACGAGGCGGTCGACCGCTGCGGAGCCGGGGCAGGCGGAACCAGAAACATTTCCGGCACGACACACGATCACGTGCTGCTGGAAGCCGAACTCGCCGATCTGCATGGCAAGGAAGCCGCCCTGGTGTTTACATCCGGTTACGTCTCCAACTGGGCCGCGCTCGGTACGCTCGCCTCGCAGATCCCCGACTGCATCGTTTTTTCCGACAGCCTGAACCACGCCTCGATGATCGAGGGAATACGCCACTCGCGCGCCGAAAAGGTGATCTGGAAACACAACGACCTGGAAGACCTAGAAGCCAAATTGCGGGCTGCCGACCCGGCAAAGCCGAAGCTGATCGCTTTTGAAAGCGTCTACTCCATGGATGGGGATATCGCGCCGATTTCGCAGATCTGCGATCTTGCAGACCAATTTGGCGCCATGACCTACCTGGACGAGGTCCATGCCGTCGGCCTTTATGGGCCGCGCGGTGGCGGTATCGCAGAGCAGGAAGGCGTGATGGACCGCCTGACCGTCATCGAAGGCACCCTTGGCAAGGCCTTCGGCGTTGTCGGAGGATATATCGCAGCGTCTGTCGAACTTTGCGATTTCGTGCGCAGTTTTGCCAGCGGCTTCATCTTCACCACAGCCCTTCCCCCCGCTATCGCGGCCGCCGCAACGGCGTCCATCAGACATCTGAAGGAAAGTTCGGTGGAACGGGATGCCCACAAGGCCATCGTCGCCAAGGTTCGGCGGCGTCTCGATACGCTCGGTATTCCACATGTCGACAATCCCAGCCACATCATACCGGTGATCGTCGGCAATCCGGCCAAGTGCAAATTCCTGTCGGACACGCTCCTGGAGGAATTCGGCATCTACATCCAGCCGATCAACTACCCGACCGTTCCAAAGGGAACCGAGAGGCTGCGGATTACCCCGTCGCCGGTTCACACATCCGGGGATGTCGACCGGCTGGTCTGCGCGCTTCATTCGCTTTGGTCGCAATGCCAGCTGGCAAGACAGCCCGTTGCCGCCGAATAGCCGGAGGCTCGCTTGACGGATGTCAAGGATGTGAAAGGCGATCACCGGCTTTCTGGCCTCGCACCCTCACCATGACCTCGTCCGTCCGACAATGAGGCCTGGGGACGGACCGGTCAGGCCGGGCAAACTAGGTTTGCCCGGCCACCACGAAAACCCACCGCGGCCGTCCGCCGGCCGGATCGTCGGCAATGTGCCGGCAACAGGAAAGGAAACATCATGAGAAAGACACTCACCTGCCTTGTCACGCTTGCGGGTCTCTTCGCAGCGGCTCCTGCCTGGGCTGACGGCGACGCTGCTGCAGGCGAAAAGATCTTCAAGAAATGCCAGGCCTGCCATGCTGTCGGCGACGGCGCCAAGAACAAGGTTGGCCCGGCGCTCAACGGGATTGTCGGCGCGCCTGCAGGCCAGGTCGAAGGCTATAAATATTCCGCCAGCATGACCGAAAAGGCTGACGGCGGACTGGTCTGGGACGAAGAAACCCTGACGGCCTATCTGCACAAGCCAAAGGAAGTCGTCCCCAAGACAAAGATGTCCTTCGCCGGGCTGCGCAAGGACGAGGAAATTGAGAACGTCATCGCCTACCTGAAGACGTTTCAATAAGCGGACCGCAACGGGCACACCGGGCTCGCGCCGTTAACTCAGGCGCGGTCCGGTCGTGGCCTACCCGTCGGTAATTCCTGGGCTCAAAGGCCAGGCACGGTTGGTGCACCGGCCGCGGTTACCTGGCGTTCCCCCAGGCTTTCCGAAAGCCGTTGGGTGATGGTTTTCATCACGTCGGGAGCGTTTCTGTCGACGCCATAGACAAACCCCGGAAAGTCGAGCGGCTTCTGGATCGTCCAGATGGCTTCATGCTGGTCTGCCGAAAGGATCCGGGCCGGGTCACCGACAGCGACCCATCCAATCGGAACGGTCGATCCGGGTTCCAGCCGCGTGCGAAGGTGAACCGTGCCGTTGACGCGAACCTCCGACCCGTGCCCCACCTGCGCGCCATGGAAAACGGCAGCTCCAGTTGCGATGAAGACTTCATCCTCGATTTCCGCGCCGACAACATGAGTGTTCGGGCCGATCAGACAATGATCTCCGATTTTGCAATCGTGACGGGACGTTGCGCGGATCACGGCGTTTTCGAGCACGATACAGTTTCGGCCGATACGGATTGTGCTGCCGCCTTCCGCCACCAGCCGGGCACCATTCATGATCCTGCTGCCCGCACAGATCCTGACATCGCCCGCAACCGTCGCGTCGGGCGCAACCCATGCATCCGGATCGATGAAAGGTGAGGTGCTTCCTTCAGACGTGCTCATAGCCGCTCCTGCGCTTTCTCGATTTCGCTTGCCTTGCAGCCAATCGGGCAAACATCGGCGCTGCACAGGTTATGCTCGCACAGCCGGCAAGTTGTTCTGGCAAAGGATCGCGATGTCGTTGCCTCTTCAAGAACCCTGTCCAGCAGCAAAACGAACCGGTTCCGGTCTTTCTCGGGCAAGGCGCCAAGCAAACCGTCCAAAGTGGCCAGCCGGCGCTGCTGCAACGCTTCGGCCTCATCGTGACCGGCCTTTGTCAGACTGAGCGGGGTGACGCGCCCTATCTGCTCGCCGCGCTTGATCAACGCCTGTCGTTCCAGCCCGTCTATCAACCTGACGGCAGTCGGTTGACTGACGCCGACGACTGTTGCGATTTCACTCGTCGTCAACCCGGGCTTGAAGTGAAGCATCGACAGAACGGCCGCGGCGCTTGGCGACAATGCTCCCAGCGCCGCATCTGTCCGGTCGCGGATCAAAGTACCGAGGGCACCCAGTTTGTTGGCGTCTAATAATTGCATAGCCTATGCATATATTAATTTCTCTCGTTGTCAACGTCCATGTCCGCCTCCGCCAATACAAACTCTTCGCACTCATTACGCTACGCAAGATCCGATGCGCTGGAACAAGAAACGCCTGAAGGGTGCCCCCAGGAAATCTTCTCCTCCCGAAGAATTCAAAAAGGCAATACCTCGGAGGCTTCTTCTTGTGTCCACTCCGAAGGAATGTCGGACAGTTTGAAACGTAAACCTTGGATGCAATTTCGTGCCGAACGGAGTGTCAGCTGACTGTTGTGACGTTTCGATAAAAACAGGGCCTTCCCGCTTTGTCTGTATTCGACGAACGAGTTGCGAATACATTTTTCGGAACACTCTGAAACCTGACTATTCAGTACGTGTCTTGTTTCACAAGCCTGACAAAGTCTAGCACCTCGATAAATTGACCTAGGTATTGCGATATCTGATGTAAATCATTTTCTTCACCCAATTCATATCAAGAATTATTCTTGAATTACTGCAAGCTTCGCATTGTCAAATTAAAGATTATTTCCTTCCTGGAGGTCAATCGCGTTGACGAACTTTGCGATTAAAAGGTCTCAGGCCTCTCGGAAAAACTTTCGACATTCAAAGCTTTCCCTGCGTAGCGTTAATGGTGTATTATTTGTTAATATAGGGCGGATGGCTAATTATCATTTTTTTCTTCGCTCCTGTGCGGCAAGTTCACGTAGTGGGTTGGGCAACCTGACAGCACAGTGAGGGAAGTGGCATCGTCCGATCTGCGAGCATGGAGAGTGCTCGTAGAAAAATGCGCAAGACCACGTTTGGAATGGCAGCTATTGCAATTTGATTTTGGAAAATTTCCTAAAAGCAAACGACATGAACACGGAAGGTTCTATTTCAATTTAGAAAATAACAAAGCTTAGGCAACACAAGAAAATCCCAAAACAAGTTGCTTCCTGATTGATAAGGAATGCCAACCATACGGTTGGTGGCAACGCTATATTTTTTTACAGTGTATTTCTCGGTGGATATTCTTTTTACAGCTCATCAAGGGCACGCGAAATCCACCTTCAGCGTAATACGTCCTGTAAATCTATAGCTATAAATACTTCATACAAGAATAAATTTCGCTTCCAATTGAATATGGTGGGGTGACATGGGCAAGCTACATAGTAAATTTATCGGTCAATTATCCGTTGAAACGTTCCCTTTAAGACGTCAAGCCAGAATTACGCGGACGAATGGAAGGGGACACACCAAAACTGCAGCGGAAGTCACGCTTGATAAGGCCCGGCTTGATGGCTCCGCGTCGGCACTGACCCTCGGCAACGGCATTCACTGGGGTATCGCCGCCCTGCATGAGTGCGCGCGGAGACATGGTGCGACCTCCGAGATCCATAGTCCCGTCGAGCAAAACAGGACCTGCATTTCGGTCTTCCATTCTTCAAATCATCACTAAAAGCCGATCCGAAGGGAAGCGTTACAATGACGCCAAAGCTTACCCGTATGATCATCGTCGACGAGCATCAAGTGATGGTTGCTGGAGGCCGGGGCCACATCGCACAATCAGAGACTAATAGGCATCCGGCACCGAAAGGCTTCACCAGCCCCGCAGCGAGAAAGGATCCGTAATGCGTGTTGTGTTTGTTCTTGCGGGCCTCGGAGCAGGCGGTGCTGAAAAAGTCGTCAACCTGCTGGCGCACCACCGCCTTGCCGCTGGCGACGATGTACATGTGATCGCCCTGAATGCGACCGATGCCACCTCTTATTTTTCCTATGACCCCAGGATTCAGGTCGAAGGGCTAACCCGCACCGGCAAAAATTCTCGGCATTTTGTTACCATGCAACGGGTAAAGGATCTGCGCAGGCGCTTTGCAAGGATCAGACCGGATATGGTCGTCTCCTTTCTGACCAAGATCAACGTCATCACGGTCCTTGCGACCGCAGGTACCGGTACACCGACGATCATATCCGAACGCAACAATTTTGATGTTCAGCAAATGAGCCGCTTCTGGCGCTGGTCTCGGCCGATGGCGGCCTTTGCAGCGACCAGTGTCGTCGTCATGACGGAGCGCGCGCGTGCAAGACAACCCGCCCGCGTTCGCAAAAAAACCATCGTTATTCCAAATCCGGTCACACCGCTGCCGCGCGCCATGCCGCTGCCCGATGCAGGTCGCAGGGTGGTCGCGGTAGGACGGCTGGACCGACAGAAAGGCTTTGATATCCTCATCGCCAGCTTTGCCCAGATAGTGGAACGCGTCCCTGATGCGGTGTTGACGATCTATGGCGAAGGGCCGGAGCGGTCCGCGCTCGAAAAGCAGATTTCCGACCTTGGGCTGCAGGAAGTCGTCCGTCTTGCGGGTGTCACGCAAGTTCCTGGCGAATGGGTATCACCCGGCGACGTATTTGCCCTGAGTTCGCGCTTCGAAGGTTTCGCGAATGTCGTCCTCGAGGCAATGTCGAGCGGGATGGCCGTTGTGTCCGTCGACTGCCCGTGGGGTCCCAGCGAAATCGTGCAGGACGGAACCACCGGTCTGCTCGTGCCGATGGGCAGCAAGGAGGCACTTGCTACGGCGATCACTCGGGTCCTTACCGACCCTGAGCTGCGCGGATCTTTTTGCGAGGCCGGCCCACCTTCGCTGGACCGCTTTTCCACGGCAACCGTCCTGGCCAAATGGGACGAGACAATTTCTCAAGCCGCAGGCCGTCCTCCATTGACGGTTTTTGCCGATGCTTGAGATGGGGTTCATTGGCACCAAAACGGCCATGTATGCCAACTTCCGGTTTCACCTAATGGCCGTGCCGCCCTTGAGCGCGAAACAGGTCTCACACACCACAACGGTGAAAGGCGTATGAGACGCCGGGGCATTGCCTATTTCGAGCGTCCAGGCGCTGGTTCCAGAATCGCGCAATCGAGAACTTCCTGGCTTAACGCCCCCTCCCCGACAGCCCGTGACAGGACAAGCGCTCCGACCATTCCGGTGATCAGCCGAATTGCCTCACAGCGGGACTGGGCACTTTCGGCGCGGGTGTCGGTCAGCAGAGTGATGGATTTCTCAACGGCTTCACAAAACGCATCCTGAAGATCCTTGCCGTGACGCGGGGCTTCGGCCGCCAACGCGGCATAAGCGCAACCTGCGTCACGCCGGTCGACATGTTCCCGGGATAGATACCAGCGTCGTAGAGCGTTCAAAGGGTCGTCCTGGTGTCCTTCAACAACGGATTGCCAAGCAACGAGATTTTCATCCAGCGCCTGCTGTGTTGCTTCGGTGATGATGGCGTCCTTGTCGGCAAATTGCTTGTAGAAGCCACCCTGCGTCAGCCCGGCAGCTTTCATCAGTCCTGCGATACCGATCCCGTCGTAGCCGTGTTCCCGAAACTGTCTGCTCGCGGTTTTCACGACGTTCTCGCGGTTTCTGGCTGCCGTTTCCCTGCTGACACGCATTTTCACCTCCGTTGGCTGTTGGAATCGTAATTCGGATTACGATCCAAATCTATTCTTGATTTTATAAATTATGATCATAATCTAATTTAGGACACCAACCAGGAGATACCCATGAGCGAACCCGATCCGATCGTTATCTGCGCCGCCAGACGCACACCGCTAGGTGCTTTCATGGGGGCCTTGAGCCCCGTAGCAGCTCCAAAGCTCGCCGCGGCAGCGATTGGAGCAGCAATTGAGGATGCGGGAGCTGGGCGAGACTCGATCAGTGAAGTTCTGATGGGCTGCGTTCTTCCTGCCGGTCAGGGACAGGCTCCGGCCCGGCAGGCGGCCCGTGCAGCCGGTCTTTCCGACCACACGGGCGCAACCACACTCAACAAGGTTTGCGGCTCCGGCATGAAGGCGATCATGCTCGCACACGATCTCCTGATTTCCCGCTCGGCAGACATCGTCGTTGCAGGCGGCATGGAATCGATGTCGAACGCACCCTTCCTGTTGCCGCAAATGCGCGCGGGTCGAAAGTTCGGCAGCAGCGAGGTACTTGACCACATGATGCGCGACGGCCTGGAGGATGCCTATGAGGCCGGCCGGCCGATGGGGTCTTTCGGAGAAGCGGCCGCTGAAAAATACGGTTTCACTCGCGCCGACCAGGACGCCTTTGCCCAGGAAACGCTCGTCCGTGCGCAAAAGGCGGTGACCGGCGGTGCCTTCCGGGATGAAATCATCCCTCTTGAGGTCGCAGGCCGCAAAAGCACGGTCACTATCGAGGACGACGAAATTCCGGGACGGGTCGATCCGGAAAAAATCCCGAGGCTTCGCCCAGCCTTTTCTGATAACGGCACCATCACAGCTGCCAGCGCCTCGGCCAACGCGGACGGTGCCGCGGCACTGGTTCTGACCCGCAAGAGCTACGCGCAAGCCAACGGACTGCCGGTATTAGCAATCGTGCGTGGCCACGCGACCCATTCGCAGGAACCGGCCTGGTACACGACCGCGCCGATCCCGGCGATCCTCAAACTTCTGGATCGCACCGGCTGGTCTGCCGATGACGTCGACCTATGGGAAATCAATGAGGCCTTCGCGGTGGTTGCAATGGCTGCCGCACATGACATCGGCATTCCGCGCGAGAAGCTGAACGTCAACGGCGGCGCCTGCGCGCTCGGCCACCCGATCGGCGCGACCGGTGCCCGTCTGATTGTTACGCTCATTCATGCCTTGAAAGCACGTGGAGCCCAGCGCGGCGTTGCAGCGCTGTGCATCGGCGGCGGCGAAGCCACCGCGCTGGCCATCGAACTCTCCGCCTGAACACTTTTGAACGCGCAGGACTAACGGCAGCGCATTCCCCCGCTTTCAAACTGACAAGAGACAATCTTCATGACCGAATTTGAAATCCACACGGCACAAACGGCGCCGGATCGCAGCAAACCCTTGCTCGAACAAACAAAGGCTGCTTTCGGCGTCGTGCCCAACCTCCATGGGGTCATGGCGGAAGCTCCGGGCCTGCTGGAAGGGTATCTGGTTCTTCACCGGCTTTTCCTGGAAAGCAGCTTCACGGACGAGGAAAAAACAGTTGTCTGGCAGTCGATAAACGTCGAGCACGATTGCCATTACTGCGTCCCCTCCCACACCGGCATCGCAAAACGCATGGGCGTTGATGATGCGGTCTCGGACGCCTTGCGCAACGAAACGTCATTGCCGACGCCCAGGCTTGAGGCGCTTCGCCGGTTCACGCTGCAGATGGTTCGCGAGCGCGGATCGGCCGGCGACCAGCAGGTGGAGGCGTTTCTGGCTGCCGGTTTCACCAGCCGACAGGTTCTCGAAGTCGTGCTTGCCATTTCCCAGAAGGTGATGAGCAATTACACCAACAAGCTGGCCAATACGCCGATCGAGCCGTATTTCGAGCAATTCGCCTGGCAACGCACACCATCAGCAGAGCTGGTCAGCTGAGAAGGTGACGAGCAAAACCTATTCCTCGCTGTCGCCCGGCATACGGCGCCGGGTGACAGCGGATCGTGCATATTTACCGGTGCAAGTGAACGAGATTGCCCTCTGCGTCTTCATCCGAGCTGTGAACAAGATGCAGAAAAGGCCTGCCTTGCCGTCTGGCGGATATCGGACCTTGCGGTACATCCAAGCGAACGCCACCCATGGCTTCGGGTTGGTAGGCAACCCCGATCACCGTAAGTGTCCTGCTCTGACGACCGAAACCAGTGAGGTCAATGCTTTGCTTTTCCGACATGCCAAGCAGGGCCATTCCCGTTGTCGTCGTGATCGGCAAGGTCAGGCCGACAAGACTGTCGGCTTCATCGGGAATGACCACCCTTGTGTCGGGTGCATGATCGTCCACCTGGAAGGTCACGCGGCTGTTCATGGTGACGACGTTCACCGGGATCTCCGATGAGGGCACTACGTGGGCTTGCGCCAATTTCCGGCGCAGCAGGGAAACAAACGGCGTATTGGTTCGCGGACATTGCGACACCATCCTTGTCAGGGTCGCGTAGTCCTTGTTCGTGAAGATAAACTGCTTTGGTTCGCGCATGCGGTGTCTCCTTCGGCCCCGCTTTGGCGAAGGCCGGTGTTGGAACTGGTTTCAGCTTCAAGACTGTTCCCCCTGTCCGGCCGTCTCGGGTGCAAGAGACCGGCAGGGGCTAAGTTCCTGCGAGAAGACTGCCTGCGTGATCCAGGAAACGGGGTTTGTGAAACGGCGAGCCGGAAGTCATGACTAACCGCGATCCAGGCACTGCAGCTCCGAACCTCCACCGACGAGCGGCGGCTGGCTGACCGACACGACGGTTAGGCGATGCCGGCGTCCGTCGTTTGCGCACCAGGTGATCGACTGACCCGCGGAAAGGCCAATGAGGGCGGTGCCGATGGGTGTCAGGATGGAAATCCTGCCGTTTGCGATATCCGCGTCGCCCGGAAAGACCAGCTGCAGGGTCTTTTCGTCCGTAGCATTGGTTCGGAACCGGACGACGGAACCCATTCTCACACTATCGGCAGGCAACGCCCCATCAGGGACGAGTCTGGCCCGGCTCAATTCGGCCAGAAGATCCTCCGTGACACTTGGCAATCGTGTTTCAAACGAGGAAGCGAGGCCTTCCAGTCGTTCATAGTCGGTCGTGCCGATGACGATGTCAGGCTTCGAAGCAAAATCAGTCGGTTCGCGCATAAAGTCCCCCTTGCCGGGTGCCTTCAGGCACCAATGGACGGAACACGTCCGGACGGCGGAGTTAAGTCTCAAGATGTGGTGATTTGTGCGCTTCGATGATTTCAACCGGCAGGCCCGGTTCCTGTTGCATCATCTCAAGTGTTTACCCCGAGGCTCGGGGCGCATGACAGCCGAGCCGGGGGCTACTCTCCCGCTTTGGGGATAGCTCTGAAATCTCGTTTGTAGCTGGTCGCGGCGGCTTTGTTCATGACGGGATAGTTGCGAAGAATTTCATGCAAAGTCAAGCCGCCCGCACATGCTTTGGCTACACTGGCGGGCGGCAAGGAGAGTTGTCAGGTCTGAACCAGGAGTATCAAGCCGCTTCGGCCTGCTGCCGGTCCAGGATCTCCCGAACCTTTCCGGCAATGGCCTTGCCCAGGTCGATGTTGTTCTGGGCCGTGAAATGAATGCCGTCGCAGCCGTCAGTGGTGATGTGGTCTGCCGCGCTCAGGAAATCGACCTTCATGAAATCGGCCATGTTCCGGTATTGCTCGGCCAGCGCCGCCGACTTTTCATGGGCCCCGCCAAACATGCCCTGGAAATAGGGATGCGGCATAGGCGTCAGGGGCGGCGGTGCGACGACAAGGCACTTTGGCGCCGGATAAGGCGTGCCGATGCCGCCACCACATGTCAGCACCTGTCCGACCAGCTTCGACATGCCATAGGCAATGTCATAAGGCGTGCGATTGAAGAACGGCTTGGTGTCGTTGGTTCCCAGAAGGATGATCGCCAGATCCAGCGGCAAATGGCTAGCAAGGGCCGACGGCAGGTACTGGCTGCCGTTCAGACGGGGATCGTTGGGATCATCGGCGCTCGTCGTGCGGGCACTGAGGCCTTCTTCGATAATCCGGTACCCTTCGCCCAACTCGGCGGCCATTGCCCCCGTCCAGCGCTGTTCATAAGGGTAGCGCATTGTCGGGGCGCCTTCCACAACGGGGATCCAGCCCCAGGTCAGCGAATCCCCAAAGCAAAGTATCGACTTTTCGTTTGCCATTGTTTCCTCCTCAAATTTTACGGAAAGGCTCAATTGGATCTGGACGTTCTGATGCCGTAGAAGATGGCGGCGAGCAGGATGATCAGCCCCTGGGCAATGAGCTTGCCCGGGTCATCGATGCCGAAGGTGGTCATCACCACGAACAAGAGGGCGAAGGACAGGACACCGAAGAACGGGCCCCAGACACCGCCTTCACCCCGGCCGAAGACGACCCCGCCGAGAATGGTTGCAGCCACCGCCAGGATAGGCAGATCGAGACCAACCCGGACACTGCCGACCGCGATGGAGGCGGTTTGCACCAGGGCTGCAACCGCTGCGATGAAACCGGCCAGCGTGTGGGCAAGAATGACGGTCCGCTCGACCGGTACCCCTGAAAAATGTGCGGCTTCCGGGTTCTCGCCAACCGAAGTGACATATCTGCCGAACACCGTCTTTGAGAGAAACAGCGCCATCACCACGGTCAAGGCGAACCAGAACAGCACCGGAACCGGGGCCGGGCCCCATTTGATGTTGTAGATGTCGTTCAGGTAGGACGGCACGTCTCCGGGTGGTTTGCCGCTTGAAAGATACTGCACGAAACCGACCAGGATGATGCTGACCGCCAGTGTGACGATAACCGCAGAAACCCGGCGCTTGCCGATCATCCAACCGTTGAAGAGGCCGATCGCGGTACCGGTTGCCAGACTAAGCCCGATGAAGAACGGCATCGACGCCCCGGGAAAGATCCCCGAGGAAATGAAGTAGTTGACCAACAGGATGATGCCACCGCCGGAAAGGTCGATGCTCTTCACGCGCATGACCAGCAACTGAGCCAGTACCAGCACGCCAAGCGGTGCCACCTGGCGAATGAAGATGCCCATGATATTGGCGTTGAGCATGTGCGGCCTGGCAATCCAGAGCGTGATCAGCAGGATGGCGAACACGTAGTACGCCGGCGGAACACGCAGCAGGCGCTGCAGGAAAGGATGCTTCACGATCGCAGACATGATCAAAGCCCTATCTTCTTGCGGGTCTGGAGCCCCACGACCAGGAGCAGGAGACCGCCCTTGATCGCGGTCTGGATGAAGGGCGACACGTTGGTGAGGTTCATGCCGTTGGACAGGAGCGCCAGGACCAGTGCCCCGATCACCGTGCCCTGCAGGCTGCCTATACCGCCGGAGAGCTGTGTTCCGCCGACGGCGACGGCGGTAATCGCATCCAGTTCGAACAAGAGACCGACATTGGGATCGCCCGAAACAATCCGGCCGGCCAGGAAGACACCGGCAAGGGCCGCAAAACACGAACAGGCGACATAGGCGAGCAGGATGTTTCGACGATCCGGAACGCCAAAATTGCGCGCAGCATCCGGCGTGCCGTTTGCAACTCCGCCGCCGATCGCAAACAGATGCAGGCCGAAGCGCGATCCATGCAGCAGTTTCCAGGCCACCAGAACCACCGCGACACCCCAGAACACCGGCATCGGCACTCCTAGAAACGTGCCGCCGACCGACTGGATGACGATATCGGGCACGGTGCCTCCGGAGACCGGACGCAGGATGCGCGTGATGCCCAGAATGACATACTGCATTGCCAGCGTTGCAATGATCGGGTGGACATTCAGCCGGGTGATCACAAGGCCGTTGCTGAGGCCAACCAATGCGGCGAACAGGAAAACCGCGGGTATCGTCACGTAGCCCGGCGCATCAAGCGCCAGAATGGCCGTCGTGAAGCTGATGAGGGAACCCACCGACAGATCGAGGCCGCCCACCACAACCACAAACATCTGGCCAATGGCCGTGATGACCAGCGGCATCGCCTGGGCAATCAGGTTGAAGAGGTTTTCAGAACCGAGGAACTGGTCGGTGCGAAGGCCGAGATAAATGCTTATGGCGATGGCGATCAGCAAGGGCAGCATCCACAAACCCTGCCGGCCGTTCGGCTGCGTCAACTTCGCGAGAAATGCTTGTGTCATGATCACTTCAATCTTGTGGGCAGGGTCAGGCGCTCAAGGCAGCGTTCAGGATCTGGTGCTCCGTTGCGGTCTCGGCGGGCAGCTCCGCGACAATGGCCTTGCCATGGACGACATAAATGCGGTCGCACAGGCCAATGAGCTCAATTGTCTCGCGGGAAAGAACCAGAACCGCGCCCCCCTCGTCCGCAAAGCTGCGCAACAGCTTGTAGATTTCCGCCTTCGCCCCGATGTCGACACCCCGGGTCGGTTCTTCGATGAGCAGCAGATCAAGACCGGCCGCAAGGTAGCGCCCCAGGAGCACCTTCTGCTGGTTGCCACCCGAAAGCGTGCCGACCGGTGCGGATGGACCGGACGCCTTGATGTTCATACTGGCCATCGTCTCGGCAATCGCCTTGCGATAGTCGTGCGCAATGGAGAGTTCGCCCTGCACGGAAGACAGACCGACGGCAATGTTGTGTGCGATGGAAAGCCCCAGGAAGAGCCCCTCTTCCTTCCGATCCTCTGGAACGAAACCGACTTTCCTTGCTTGAAGCTGCCGGATGCCGGATGCTTTCGGCGCGGGGAGCGGCAAGGTCTTGCCCTTGATGGACGCGGTGCCTGTCGAAGCCGGGTAAAGCCCGGCGAGCGATCTCAGCAATTGCTGTTGTCCCTGCCCTTCCAGTCCAGCAAGGGCGACGATCTCGCCCTTGTTGACATGAAGGGACAGCGGTGTGCTGCCCGGATCGATCCTGAAGTCTTCAAGGTCGAGGACAGTTTCTGTTGACGCTTTTCCGCGTGCGGGAAAGAGGTCCTGCAGTTCGCGGCCGACCATCAGGGCAATAAGGCTGTCCGGCGTCATGCCGCTCAGGGGCCGCGTTGCGACCAGCTTGCCGTCCTTGAGAACCGTCACCGTGTCGCAGATGCCGAATATCTCGTCCATGCGGTGCGAAATATAGACAATCGCCTTGCCTTCATCGCGCAAGCGCCTGATCTGCGCATTCATCACCTCGACATCGGCCGCATTCAGCGCGGCTGTCGGTTCGTCCAGAATGAACACCGAGGCATCCGCCTTGATGCCATGGGCAATTTCAACGAACTGGCGCTCCGCAATCGACAGCTCGGAAACCAGAATATCGGGGTTCAACTCCAGCCCCAATGCGGCAAGGGCCTTGCGGGTTTCGCGCCGCATCCTTGCCCTGTCGACCGTTCCGAATGCTGTAACCGGTTCCCTGCCGAGGAACATGTTTTCCGCAATCGTCAGGTTGGCGAGCAGAGACAGCTCCTGAAACACGGTCGATATGCCTGCTTCAAGAGCTTCCCTCGGCGTCTCGAAACCAGCTTTCCGCCCCTCGCGGAAGATCTCCCCGCTGTCCGGCTGGTGGACACCGGCCAGGATCTTCATCAGCGTCGACTTGCCGGCACCGTTCTCACCCATCAGGGCATGGACCGTGCCGGGCATGAGCTTGAGTGACACACCGTCGACTGCTTTGCTTCCGCCGAACGATTTGGAAATGTTCGACATTTCAACGAGGCAAGTCATTGCCTTCTCCCCCGGATCATACTCTGGATCTTTGCTGTCGGTGACCAGCCGGCGCGCGGAACTGCAGCACCGGCTGGCCGTCCGGCCTCGGGAGGAGGCTATTTCTTGCCGTAAAGCTCCTGCAGCTTTTCCTCCGGCAGCTCGGTTGGCCACCAGACGTTGGCGGACAGGTCCTCGCGGTAATATTGCTTGGCCTTGTCGACGTCCCAGCCTGCCGGGTTGTAGTCGTAGTGCTTCTTCAGCTCTTTGCCTTCCAGCAGGGCGACAGCAGCACGCACACCGGCAGCCCCCTGGGCAGGCGCGTATTCCGCAGACACGGATTTAAATCCGTCCCGGATCCACTGACCGAAAAAGCCGTTGTTGCCTTCGCCGGAAATCGGCGGAATTTCAGCGCCGAACTGCTTGAACACGTCAACACAGGCACGGGTCATGTCGGCACCGGAAGACCAGATTCCGTCGACAGACGGGTTGTTCAGATAAAGCGTCTCACACAGGTTCTTGGCCTTGTCGTACTGCCAGTCGCCATGTTCCTCGGCGATGACTTCGACATTCGTGCCTTCAAGAGACTGCAGCAAGCCGTTGTAACGGTTGGTGTCTTCCGGGTGTCCGGCGAGACCGCGCAGAACCCAGATCTTGCCGTCGGCGCCAACCTCGTTGACAAGCCAGTCGCCCATCACCTTGCCGAAGTGTTCGGCGCCGCCCTGGATCTCGGTCGTATAGGCATCGCTCTCGATACGGCCGGTGTGCAGGACAACCGGAATGCCGGCTGCCACGGCCTTGGCGATCGACGCATCTGCAGACGTTGACGTCACGGGCTGAACGATGATCGCATCGACGTTCTGTGCAACCAGATCCTCGATATCGGCCACCTGCTTTTTCTGGTCGAAACCGGCGTCGAGCAGGATGAACTTGGTGATGCAGTCGTTCTTGGCAGCAGCCGCTTCGGACTCATGTGCCACCTGAACGGTCCATGTATTGGCGTTCACACCAAAGTGGCTCATGCCGATGGTCCAGGGGCAATCCTTCTTGTATTTGTCCGCTTCGACAACCGGATTGTCGCCTTCCCTGGCCGTAACACCATCCATCAGAAACGTGTCTTGCGCGAATGCAGGGTATGACGAGATGGCGACCGCCAGACAGCCCGCCAGAGTGGCAGGTTTGAAATATGTCATCGAAATTCCTCCTCCAAGGTCAGGCCTTTGATCTGCTTGCAGGAAGACTGCCGAGCGCCTGACCTCGGCGAACAGCCTTCCTTTACGCACAGGTCAGCCGTTCCGGCAGCGACAACGGGTGCCGGCCGGCAGACAAGGCGATGCCGTTCGCCGAAACGCATTCCGGCGGCGGGTGAACGCAACTGCGATGGGTGGGACCTCCTCCCAGGTCCGTTAAAAATCACGGCAGGACTTGCCTGTCAATAGTTATTCATATTGAATGATTAATTGGAAAGCTTGTCAGATCCCGCGAGCGATGCAATGTATGGCAACAGAGATTTCGGCCAACCTTCGGGACAACCGACTGTTTTCAATAACCAAATCAGGACGATGCCAGCATGCGCACGATCTTGTGTTACGGCGACTCGAACACGCACGGACAAATTCCAGGGGGGACACCACTGGATCGCTACACTCTGCTGCAGCGGTGGCCGGGTGTGCTTGCGCGTGAACTCGGCAAGGGCTGGCACATCATCGAGGAAGGCCTCAGCGGTCGGACAACGGTGCATGACGACCCTATCGAAGGCGCGCTGAAGAATGGCCGCTCCTATCTGCGACCCTGCCTCATGAGCCATGCTCCTCTGGACCTTGTCATAATAATGCTGGGCACGAACGACCTGAAGGCCCGGTTCAGCCAGCCGGCGTCTGAAGTGGCAATGGGCATCGGCTGCCTGATCCACGACATCAAGGAACTCTCGCCCGGCCCTGACGGAACGGTTCCCGAGATCATGGTGGTCTCGCCGCCGCCGATGCTGGACGACATCAAGGAATGGGAGAACATCTTCAAGGCCGCCCAGCAGAAGTCCCATGAACTTGCCCTTCAGTTCGAGATCATGTCGGATTCTCTTGAAGTGCATTTCTTCGACGCGGGGTCCGTCTCGACCTGTGATCCGCTGGACGGGTTCCACATCAACGCTCAGGCACATGAGAATCTCGGTGTCGCCCTGGCGCGGGAAGTGGAGGCGATCGGGTGGAAATGAGTTCGCTGCGCGCACAGCTGCCGGCAGGAATTTATGCGGCACGGCAACGGAGGGCCTTCCATGCCTGACATGAGATTTGCTCCGCCCAATCCGCTGCGCATAGCCGACCGTGCGTCAGGCCTGAATGCCGTCAGTGTGCGAAGCTACAACGAGCGCCTGGTGCTTTCGCTGCTTCTGCAGAACTCCTCGACGACACGGCTGGAGATCGGCGAACAGACGGGCCTTTCGGCGCAGACCGTGTCCGTACTCGTCAGGTCGCTGGAGCAGGAAGGACTGGTGGCGAAGGGGGAAGCGCAAAAGGGGCGCGTCGGCCCGCCAACCGTGCCGCTGACCCTCAACCCTGAAGGGGCCTATTCCATCGGGATCAGCGTCGGCAACCGGCACACCGATATCGTTCTCATCGATTTTGTCGGCAAGATCCGCTTTCACAAGACCTTGCCCAATCCACAGCTTGCCCATGGCAGCAACCATTCGGAATTTCTGGAGACGATTGCGAGCGCGGTTAAGCTGCTGCCGGATGCGGAACGCGAACGCCTGGCTGGCGTCGGTCTTGCCCTGCCCCGCCGACTGTCGGGCGGCATGGACGAAGAAGCCTATTTCAAGGCCTTGCAGGCGGAGATCGAGCAACAGCTCGGCATTGCCGTTTTTGTCCAGAACGACATCACCGCAGCGGCCAGCGGTGAGAGCATGTTCGGCGCTGCCAAGACACTTTCGGACTATATGTTCTTCTACCTCGGCGCCGACCTGCACGGCCGCCTTGTCCTCAATCACCAGATCTACAACGGCAATTCCGAAGTCAGCTTCGATGTCGGCATTGCGGCGCTGGAGAGAGACCTGTCGGCACAGGGCAAGGAAGTCGACCCGCTCTGGGACCGTTCAGGATCCTGGCCAGACTACGGTGCTCTGGTGAGCGATTGGGAAGAACGGCTGATTGCCCAGATGCGCGCCTCCCTGCATGGGGTTGGCCAATTCGTGGAAATCGAAACAGTCATCCTGTCGTCTTATGCGCCTGAAAGCATTTGCCAGGACATCTGCCGGAAACTAGAAGCAGCAGCCCCGCAGATCAAGGCAATCGCCGGCAACATCGTGCCGGCACCGAAGGCGATCGGTGCTGCCAGTCTGCCGTTCAGTTCCAGGTTCATGGTCAGCGGAAACTGACCCGCTGAGGTCAGTATTCCCCGACAACCCGCCTGATCTTTTCCGCGGTCGGAAATTGCTTGATTTAAAATGTTCATAATAATAATAAACATAAAATCATTCGGGAGAGAGCCATGTCGACGTCAGCGATCGTTCAATTCGGGACCAGCCGCTTCCTGCAAGCGCATGCGGATCTATTCATTTCCGAAGCCATTGCCGAAGGGCAGGACGTCGGACCGATCACGGTGGTTCAAACCAGTGGCGACGCGTCCCGGGCACATCGCCTGAAGGCGCTTGCAGACCCTTCCGGCTACGAAGTCCGGATCAAGGGCATCGACAACGGCACCCTGGTGGACACAAGCAAGACCGTCAGCAGCATCAAACGTGCCTTGTCCTTGCCGGAAGACCTTGCCGAGGTCGCGAAAGCCGTGGCCGGCGAGGCAAGGATTATCCTCTCCAACACCGCTGATGCGGGCTATCGGCCAAGTGAGGCAGACAAGAGCACCGACTTTTCCATCGACATGTCCTATCCGGCCAAGCTGACGTGGTTCCTGTTCCAAAGGTTCGGCATGGGCGGCGCTCCGGTGCAGGTCATGCCGGCCGAACTGATTCCCGAAAACGGCAATGTTCTGAGAGATCTCGTCCTTTCCATTGCAGCTCTTTACCCGCCTGAATTTGCAGACTGGCTCCGCTCAAACGTGACCTGGGTGAATTCCCTGGTCGACAGGATCGTCTCCGAACCGCTGGAACCCGCCGGAGCAGTGGCCGAACCCTATGCGCTTTGGGCAATAGAGAAACAACCCGGCCTCATTCTGCCCTGCGTGCACCGATGCGTTCAGGTGGTCGAGGATCTGGAACAGGTCGAGACCCTGAAGCTGTTCATCCTGAACCTTGGACACACCTACCTGGTGTCACGATGGCTGGCTGCAGGCGGTTCGTCCCTGCAGTTTGTCCGGGAACTGATTGACAGTCCCGACTATGGCCCCGACCTTACAGATCTCTATCGACGCGAAGTCATCCCTGCCTTCGAGGCTCATGGCCGCAAGAACGAAGCGGAAGCCTATGCCGCCACGACAATCGACAGGTTCAAGAACCCGTTTCTGGACCACAAGCTTGCCGACATCGCACAGAACCACAGGGAAAAGATAGACCGACGTATTTCATCTTTCCTGTCCTGGGCACGGAAAGCCGACGCGTCACTTCAGATGCCCCGGCTGGATACAGTGACGGCTGGTGCCGAGGCAGCACGCGCATGAGGGCACGCAGACAGATCGGCAACACAGGTGTTCTGGTAACGGATATCTCCTTCGGAGCCTCCGCCATCGGAAACATGGGTCGGGTAGTGCCGGAACCAGAGGCGAACGAAGTTCTCCAGTCTGCCTGGGACGCCGGGATCCGGTACTTCGACACCGCACCTCATTATGGCCGTGGCCGGTCGGAAGAGCGGCTAGGCCGGTTCCTGAAGTCCAGGTGGCGTGAAGACTACGTCCTGTCCACCAAGGTTGGACGCGTTCTGTCACCGGGAACTCCTCTGAAGGAGGCCGACGGTTTTTTCAACCCGCTTCCGAACGCTGTTCGCTACGACTATTCCGGCGACGGCATTGAAGCGTCGCTGGAAGGCAGTTTCGAGCGGCTGCAGACGCGCCATGTCGATATCGTCTACATCCACGACATCGGCACCTACACACATGGCACTTCAAACGAAACACATATGCGGGACTTGCTGGCGACCGGTCTCGACCGGTTGCAAAGGTTGAAAGCCAAGGGAAAAATCCGCGCCTTCGGCCTCGGCGTGAATGAAACCCGGGTTTGTCTCGACCTCCTGAATGAGACCGACCTGGACGCCATCCTGCTTGCAGGACGCCTAACCCTGCTCGACCGGGAAGCCGAAGACCAACTCGTCGGGCGGTGCCGGGAAAAAGGCACAAGCCTGGTTCTCGGCGGGATCTTCAATTCCGGAATTCTGGCAACGGGACCGGTTGAGGGCGCCTGGTTCGATTACGCACCCGCGCCAGCGGAAATCCTGGCAAAGGTGACCGCGCTCAAGGAACAGGCCACGACACTGGGACTTCCGCTTGCCAGCGCGGCCCTTCACTTCGCCCACAGCTATCCCGGTGTCGCCTCTGTTCTGCTCGGCACATCGAAGGCCTCATCCCTGAAGCGCAATCTCGACTGCCTCGCCGAAGCACCGCCCGCCAGCTTTTCAAGAGTGTTTGGCACCCCTGCGCAAGAGGGCCTTCAGGCGAACTTGTGAACCCGCAGCGACTGCAGAAGCGTTTCCTTCGATCTCCGCAAATGCTTTAGCGCTGCGGCTTCCGACCTTGCGCCGTCCTTGTCGAGCATCGCGTCGATCCATTCGAGATGCTCCTCGATCGCGGCCGCATTGCGTTCCAGCTCGTCGCGTTTGTCCCACATGTAGTGGTAGTTGAAGATCAGCTTGATGAGCTTCTGTGCCTCGAGAACAAACCGGTTTTTGACCACACTGTTGACGGCTGAATGAAACTTTTCGTCCAGCAGGGAGAAGTCGTGATACCGCTCCTCAAGGACCGACTTCAGGTCCTCATGCTCGCGCTTCAAGGCCTTGAGCTTTTTCCAGATCTCGTGCTCGGGCGGAAGGGTTAGCAGCTGCCGGACCGCATTCAGCTCGAGCACCATTCGAAACTCTGACAGTTCAACCGCAAATTCCGACGTGAACCCAAGGAGCGACCAGCCTCCTCTTGGACGGCGCTCCACAAGACCGAGACGGCTCAGTCCGGCCAGAAATTCCTGAAGGTTGTGGACGGGAACACCGAATTGCCGCGACAGTTGCGCCACATTGAGCGACGTTCCCGCCGGAACGTCGAAACGCAGGATCCATTCAAAGAACCTGTGCTCCAGTTCCTCCGTGGACAGGGAGCTTTCGGCAGGAACCAGGCGGTGCTCCGCCTGCGGTTTCCGGATCAGCGTCTTGGTACGGCCTTCCCAGCGAATGAGATTGTCGCTGTCCAGCTTTTGCAATGCGGTGCGTACGATGGTTCTGCTGACTTCCATCTTGTCCGCAAGCGCGGTCTCGGCGGGCAACTCGTCGCCAATCGCCATGGTGCTGCAGATGTCCAGCAACCTGTTGTATGCGCGCCTGAATCGTTCGTCCGTTCTTGCCATGGCAGCAACCTAACATATCCAAAACGCTGAACAATTCCGATTGTTTGTATTAAAAAATAAAAAACTGTTGACGCGTCGCATTACCTGACCTCATATTGTTTTTAATAATTTTATTCAATATCCGGCCCGGGAGGATTTATGGCGGATCTTGATCGAGGCGCAGAGCCTGCTTCCTGGACCTTCAAACTGTCTGCAGGTTCCTTTCACAAGTTATCGGCGCTCCTGACCCTTGCCCTGCTGATCTTCGCGTTCTCCTTCGGAAACGCGGCCTTTTTCTCCATCAACAACGGACTGACGGTGCTGCTGCAGACGTCCGTCATCGGCTTGCTGGGCATCGGGATGACGATGGTGATCATTACCGGTGGCATCGACCTGAGCGTCGGCTCCGTACTTGCCCTTTCGGGAACCATCACCGGATTGAGCATCAAGGCGGGCGTGCCGGTCGGTCCCGCCATGGCGATCGGCGTGATGGCCGGCGCCGCTTGCGGTTTCGTCAACGGCTTCGTCATCACCAAAATGCGGATCACCCCGTTCGTGGCAACGCTCGGCATGATGCTGATCGCCCGAGGCGTTGCCCTCCAGCTGACGGGCGCAGCGCCGATTTCGCGCCTGGGCGAAAGTTTCGGTCTTCTGGGCAATGGCTCCTTGTTCCGCATCGTGGAGAAAACCGGCGGCATCTTCCCGAAAGTCGTCTTCCCCGGAATTCCCTATCCGGTCATTCTGCTCGCGGTTGTCGCGCTTGCCGCAGCCTATCTTCTCAGGCGCCGCCAGATCGGCCGGCATATCTATGCCACAGGCTCGAACGAGGAAGCCGCGCGTCTATCCGGTGTCCTGGTCGATCGCACCAAGATCTTTGCCTACGTCCTTTCGGGAGCGCTTGCAGGGCTCGCGGGCAACGTCCTGATGTCCCGTCTCGTGACGGTTCAGCCGAACGAAGGCGTCATGTACGAGCTCGACGCGATCGCCGCGGCCGTCATCGGCGGGGCTTCGCTCATGGGCGGCGTCGGCAATATTTCCGGAACGATGATCGGCGCAGCCATCATCGGCGTTCTGCGGAACGGCCTCAACATGGCAGGCGTGTCCGCATTCATCCAGCAAATCGTGATCGGGGTCATCGTCATTCTGGCGGTCTACGTCGATCAGATCAGAAACCGGCGCTGAGAAAGCCGGACGATTTCCAGAGCAACTTCAGACGGAGGAGAATGAAATGAAGAAGCTTTTGACAACAGCGATGATGGCGAGTGCCCTTGCGCTGTCCGCAGCAGCCGCGCAGGCCGGAGAAATTGCGGTCATCGTCAAGACGACGAATTCGAACTTCTGGCAGAACGTGAACAAGGGCGCCAGCGCGGCCATCGAAGGCCAGTCGGACCACACGATGACCTTCAACGGTCCGGCGTCGGAATCGGCCGTTGCCGATCAGGTCAGCCTTGTCGAGAACGCCATCAACCGCGGCGTATCTGGAATTGTCCTGGCACCATCCGATCCGGAAGCCCTGATCCCGGCGGTGAAGAAAGCGTATGAATCCGAAATTCCCGTCGTCATCATCGACTCCGGCCTCGCCGACAACGGCAAGGAATTTTACCAGTCATTCCTGTCGACCGATAACTGCGCTGCCGGTCAACTGGTTGCCGACAAGATGATTTCGGAAGTCGGGACAGAGGGCAAGGTTGCCGTGATGTCCTATGTCGCGGGTGTCGGCTCCGAACTTGGCCGCGTCGGCTGCTTCGTCAAGCGGATCGAGGATCAGTCCAAGATCGAGATCGTCGGCCCCTATTACTCCCAGTCGCAGATGGCCACCGCCTTGAACCAGACCACCGACGTTCTGGCGGCAAATCCGGACCTTGTCGGCATTTTTGGCGCCAACGAACCGACGGCCATCGGCATGGGCCGGGCCCTGGCACAAGCTGGCAAGGCGGGCAAGGTCACGGCAATCGGCTTTGACGGCAACACCGACCTTCAGGATTTCGTCCGTGATGGCACCCTGGCCGCAACGGCCGTTCAGGGCTCGTTCCAGATGGGCGAGATAGGGGTCCAGACCATTCTGAAGCTCTTGAACGGTGAACAGGTTCCGAACTTCATCGACACCGGCGTTGTCCTGGCGACCAAGGACAACATCGATCATCCGAGCGTTCAGAACGTCCTTTACTAACGCACCACAACGCGGCCGGAAGCCTTTCTGTTCAAAGGCTTCCGGTCTTTTCAATCGTCGATCGGGACACGGAATATGAAACCAGATGCACAATCCGCGGCACCGCTGGTGCAGATGGAGGCAATCGAAAAGCACTTTGGCGGCATAAGGGCGGTGAATGGTGTTTCTCTGGAGCTTTATCCAGGTGAAGTCGTTGGCGTTCTCGGCCACAACGGCGCCGGCAAATCGTGTCTGATGCGCATCCTGTCCGGGGCCATGATCCCCAATGAGGGGACAATCCGCGTCAATGGCGAAATCGCCGACATTCAATCGCCCCACGACGCCCGCGATCTGGGCATCGAAACCATCTACCAGACGCTTGCCCTTGCAGATCATCTGAACGCACCCGCCAACCTGTTTCTCGGCCGGGAACTGAAAACAAGGTTCGGAAATCTGGACGACAGCCGGATGATGGCCGAGGCGGTCCGTGTTCTGAAAAGGCTTAACCCGAACTTCAAGAACCTGAACGATCCGGTGTCGAGCCTCTCGGGCGGTCAGCGCCAGGTTGTTGCCATTGCCAGAGCGATCTATTTTGACGTCAAGATCCTGATCATGGACGAGCCGACAGCCGCTCTCGGCCCATCGGAAACGGCCATGGTCGGTGCCTTGATCAGACAATTGCGCGAAGAAGGAATAGGCATCCTCCTGGTGAGCCACGACATGCATGACGTGTTCGAACTCTGCGATCGTGTCATAGTGATGAACAAGGGCCGTAAAGTCGGCTCGCACCGGATTGAAGACGTGACCAAGGATGATGTTCTCAGCCTTATCATCAAGGGCGACCTTCCTCACGACTGGGCTCCCCGGAGCCGGAAAGCCGTTCAATGAATATTGAAAAGACTAAATCACCGGCAGTGGCCCGATCAATGGAATGCGGTATCGTCATCGAACCGGGTGTTTTCAGGCTCGAAACGCGGGCCCTGCCCGAGGACGCGCCGGACGGCTGGGTGCTTGTGGACATCGAGGCCGTCGGCATTTGCGGCACCGACTATCACATTCTGGAAGGCAAGCACCCTTTCCTGAACTACCCGCGTGTCATTGGTCATGAGCTTAGCGGCAGGGTCGCGGAAAGTGTCGGCCCGTGGACTGCCGAGGAACTGGTGGTGGTCAACCCGTATCTTTCGTGCAACGCCTGCCGGGCCTGCATGAAGGGCAAACCGAACTGCTGCAGCAGCATCGAGGTTCTCGGTGTTCACCGGGATGGTGGAATGTGTTCCCGCATCGCCGTCCCCCAGCAAAATCTCTATCCGGCGACCGGCTTGACGGAACTTCAGGCGGCGATGGTGGAGTTTCTTGCAATCGGGGCCCATGCCGTTCGCCGGGCGGCGTTATCTGCCGACGACAGGGTTCTGGTCACCGGGGCCGGCCCCATCGGCATCGGCACAGCTCTCTTTGCCCGGCTTTCGGGAGCCGAAGTCCATCTTCTGGACATGAGCCAAACACGGCTGGCCCAGGCGACGGAAAAATTCGGCTTCAAGAACACGCATCTCGTCGGAACCGACATTCTGTCAGGTCCGCGGCAAGACGGCTTCGACGTGATTTTCGATGCAACAGGCAATGCGGCCGCCATCGAAGCGGGCTTTCCTCTTCTTGCGCATGGCAGCCGCTATGTACTGGTGAGCGTCGTGAAGGAAACCATCAGCTTCAGCGACCCGGAGTTTCACAAGCGCGAAACCCAGATCATCGGCAGCAGAAACGCCACGAGAGAAGACTTCGAGACCGTCATGTCGGCAATTCGCTCAGACCGGATCGACACGGACGCGCTGTGCACGCTGACCGTGCGCCTTGAGGATCTTCCGGCGAAGATCAAGGAGCTGGCGACAGACAGGGAAGCCTTGATCAAGGCCATCGTCACTCTCTAAGCCCCCTTGTCGGATCAGGCAGACCACCAGCAGGCCTGCCCGGTCCATGCTCGCTCAAGATTGAAAAAGCGACATCATACCGTTTCCGAACGCGGCTCCCGGTTGGCCGGTGAAATGGTCGCAAGGGCGCTTGCCTGGCGTCGGGAGTTCCTGTGTTTGGCGATCTGATTGTCTGCGATGACACCGATCAGGATTACGCTGCCCATAACCGCAAAGTTGAGCGATGAGGGAATGCCGAGCAGATTGACGAGATTCTGAAGCATCTGCAGCAGAACGACACCCAACACGACGCCGACAACGGACCCCTCCCCTCCTCTTAGGGAAAATCCTCCCAGCACGGCGGCTGCAATTGCATAGAGTTCATAAAAATTACCGTGGGATGCGGGGTGGATGGAGCGGGTATACATGGCAAAGAAGATGGCCGAGAGACCGGTTAGAACAGCGCAGATGACATAGGCCAGAACAATGACCCGCCTCGTGTTGATTCCGGTGTAGCGGGCTGCTTCCTCGTTCTTGCCCACAGCGAAAAGATGCCTGCCGAATACGGTGCGATGAAGCACGAACCAGGCGATCACCGCTATAACGGTGAAGGCGATGATCGAGTGGGGGACACCGCCGCTCCGCCCCGAAATCAGCCACTCCAGAACCGGAAAACTGTCTCCGAACGAAAAGCCTGCCGTCCCGTCCTTGGTGTAGAACCGTGCGACCCCGCGATAGATCAGGAGGCCGCACAAGGTGACGATGAAGGGCTGAAGCTTCAACCGGGTGATCAGCCAGCCGTGGATGAAACCGAAACAGGCTCCCAGCAGAAGCACGATCAGGCAGGCAACCGGCCAGGGAACGCCCTGCTGAACGATCAGATCGACGAAGATGACACCAAGAAGCGCGATAAGAGAACCGACGGACAACTCGATACCGGCCGTCACGATCACGAAAGCTTCCGCTAGGGAAAACAACCCGAAAAGACCAATGAGATTGGCCGTGTTCGCCAGGTTGATCGGCGACAAGAACCGGGGATTGATCAGGGCGACAACTGTCCCGACCACCAGAACAAGTACCGCCAGTCCGATATCCTTCTTTTGCATTCTGTCTCCCCAACTCCCTTACCCGACCGCCAGCCGGAGTATGTTTTCTTCCGTCAGTTCATCACGACCCAGGATCCCCGACACGTGCCCCCTGCGCATGACGGCCACACGATCCGACACCCCAATGACTTCCTCCATGTCACTCGAGATCATCAGGATACCGACGCCTTCGTCCGCGAGCGCCTGCATGAGGTGATAGACTTCCGCCTTCGCGCCCACATCGATGCCTCTGGTCGGTTCGTCGAAAATGAGAACCTTCGGCTTCATCGCCAGCCACTTCGCCAGCACCACCTTCTGCTGGTTTCCGCCGGACAACTCAGCAGCGGCCCGTGTGATGGCGCTGGTCTTGATGGAAAGCCGGGCGCGCGAGCTTTCCGCCAGCGTTGCCTCGCGCGCCCGGTCAACGACACCTCGGCGGCTCAGCTTGTTGAGACAGGGCAAGGAAATGTTCGCGCAGATCGCAAAATCTAGAAGAAGGCCCTGCTCTTTTCTGTTTTCCGGCACCAACGACAGCCCTGCGGCAATCGCTTCTGGAACTGAATGAGTTTGCAATTCCCGGCCGTTGAGCCGGATGGTGCCATCAACCAGCGGCTCCACACCGAAGACGGCGCGTGCAAGTTCCGTTCGGCCCGCACCAACCAGACCGGCAACTCCGAGGATCTCACCGGCATGAAGTGTCAGGTCGACGTGTGAGCCGGGAAAGGTCGACGTCCGCACACCCTGCAGCTCAAGCACTGGCTCGCGCAATTGGTGGGGCTTTTTTTCATAGAACTGACCGACATCCCTGCCGATCATCATCCGTACCATTCTGTCCTTGCGGATGCCGGCACCCACCAGTGCACCTGCGTTCCTGCCATCGCGCAGGCACACAACCCTGTCCGCAACATCTTCCACTTCACTCAGACGATGGCTGATAAACAGGATTGCAACGCCCTGATCCTTCAGCCGCCGCATGACCTGAAGCAGCCTGTCGGTTTCCGACAAGGTGAGACTTGACGTCGGCTCATCGAGGATGACCAGGCGTGCATTCATCGACAATGCGCGGGCAATTTCGAGCAATTGCTGATCTGCGAGCGAAAGGTCCGCAACGGAATCGCTGGCACCGAAACGCGTACCAAGCATCTCGAGAATAGGTTCCACCTTGGCCACCATGGCGCGCCGGTCGAGCAATCGTAGCGGACCGGATGTGATTTCGCGCCCCAGAAGCACGTTTGCGGTCACGTCAAGATTTGAAAACGGATTGAGCTCCTGATGGACGAAGGCAATGCCGAGCGCAGAAGCTTCGACCGGGGTCAGTCCACCGGTCCGGACGCCGTCTATGATGATATCGCCCCCGTCAGGGGAGATCGCGCCACCCAGCACTTTCATCAAGGTGGACTTGCCGGCGCCGTTTTCGCCGATCAGGCCAACGATTTCTCCGCCCTTGATGCTCAAATCGACATCCTGAAGGGCAACGACACCCGGATAGACTTTCGTTACCCGTGCGAGTTCGAGGGAAATCTTCTCAAATCCGGGGATCAAGGTTTTGGCTCCGCCATAATGATCGGCTTCGGCTGCACGGGCCGGCAATGATCCGGTCCGCGCAGCCTCAGGGTCCGCCTGGGAGGGCCCGACCTAGCCTTTGATGCGCTCTTTCAGCTGCTGTTCGAACGGATCGACATTTTCCGCATCGATGATCTTCGTCGGTACGATGATCAGACCATCAGCCGGAATTCCGGATTTGTCGCCTTCCAGAAAGTCGGCCATGAGGTGCATGCCCTGATAGCCCCACTGATAAGGATCCTGCACCACCGTTCCGGCGAAGCTGCCTTCACGGATAGCACCGAGAGTGATCGGGTCCTCGTCGAAGGCAATGACGGTGATTTCACGCAGTTTGCCAGCCGCCTGAAGCGCTTCGTAGATCTTCGGGGGATTGTATGAGTAGAAGCCGACCATGCAGTCGATTTCCGGATTGGCAGCGAGAACGTCATCGACGTTCGACCGGGCCTTGGCGAAGTCGACGTCGTCACCTCGGACGTCGACCAGCTCGATGCCCTTGTCTTTCACGGTTTCGCGGAAACCGGCGATGCGTTCCTTGGCGTTATCGGCACCGAGAAAGCCGACAAAACCCATGCAGGTTCCCCCGTCCGGCAAGGCCTTGATTGCAATTTCACCAGCCTGATTTCCAGCAAGCGTGTTCGATGACCCCAGATAGGCAATCCGGTCGCTTTCCGGTGCATCGCTGTCGGTCGTGAACAGCGGCACCTGTGCGGCAACACGATTGAAGGCGTCGGTCGATGTCTTGGGATCCACAGACGAAATCATGATGGCGTCAGTCCCGGCAGCCACAAGGTCGTCCATGAGGGCATTCTGAAGCGCTGCCGTTCCCTGGGCGGGATACCGGAACTGCAGCTCGTAGCCGGGCAGTTCCGCCTGCGCGGCGTTCACGCCGGCTTCAGCCAGTTTCCAGAAGTCGGAGGCCGCGTTCACAACGAATGCCAGTTGCGGCTTTTCCTGCGAATGCGCCGCCGTGGCGGCGAGTGTGGCAATGGCTGCCACGCAAAGGGTTTTCCGAAGTTTCAATTTTTCCTCCCTGTCTCTGGGCAACGATACATTGCCCGCAACAAATTATTACTAATATTAATTAATTGAATTGTTCAAGTATTAATTAACAGACCATCCTTAGAAGCTAATCGAGAAGTAATATTTCGAACCTTGGCACCCTTCGCGAAAAAGATCTGATGGGCGCACGCACGCGCACCGGCAGGAAAGCACCATGTGAAAGCCATGGCCCCGCCAGGAAAAAGCGCCGCCGAACCAATGCGCCAGTTCGGCGGCCAGTGGAGAAGTTGTCTAGTTGTCTGCGCAGAAACCAGGATCTTCCTGGTTACAGACATCCAGCCCCGTATAGAGCGGATCGTCTACGCTATCTCCGTTGATGAGCTGCATCATCACATCCGGTGCACGATAACCCATTTCAAATGGCCTCTGGCCGACCTGGGCATGACTCCTGCCATCGCGGAAGGCTTTCGTCTGAGGCGGCAAGGTATCGCCGGCGATGATGATCAGATCCTTGGATTTCAGCTTGTCCATCACCTGATCCGTCACCTGCGTATAGGCCTGCGGCGCGAACTGAGCCCACCCACCGATCAGGATGAACGCATCAAGATCGGGATTGGCGATGAACGTGTCAGCCATCTGCTGGTTTGCAAGATCAGCCTGGTCATTGGTGAAAACGGGACATCCATCGATCTCGGTCCAGCCGTTCTGGCCAGTCAGGCGATCGACACCTTTTTCTCCAGCGGCCGTATCACGGAACCCCTGAGCCCGGGCATTGATATTGTCGGCAGCAACGTTTCCAAGTTGCAGGCAAACCGTTCCGCCATCCGCCTTGAGCTTCGCGGCCTCCTCGGCCATCTTGACGCCCATCAGATAATTGTCGGTACCAAGATAGGTCTTGCGAAGGTCGCGGTCGTCAGCCAGGAAATCCGCATCAATGGTCATGACCGGCACGCTTGGCGCGATCTGACGGATGCGGTTTGCCATGGCAGGTGCGTTGGACGGCGAAATGGCGATTGCGGCAACACCGCGGGTAAGCAGATCATCCACGATCTGGACCTCACCAGCCTCATCGGCGGATGATGCGGGGCCGGTATAAAGACATTCATATTCGCTGTCCGCGTTTTCGGACATCCACTTCTGGCAACCCAGATTGATCTGTTCGAAGAAAGGGTTATCAAGCCCCTTCACCACGATTGCGAGGGTTTTCTTGTCTTGTGCAAGGCTCGATCCGACTGAAATTGCCAAAACGGCAGCGGCGCCAAGCAACAGTAAATTCCGTCTCATGCGTGTCACTCCCTTCTGTCCAGCAGGTCCCGGAGCGATTTACCCCGGGTACCAGATTTTACGGGGATCTTTGATGTCCCTTCTGTAGTTCCAGGCCCCTTCAACAAGAGCCTCCAGGTCTACCGACGGCTCCCAGCCCAGCCTCTGGCGCGCCTTGGAATTGTCGAGCCAGTTGCTGTGGAGAGAGGTCGGAATTTCCGCGATTTCGTAGGATCTTGTGGCCGCGAGATGGTTGGCGACGCACCGGTAGTCGACCGGTTCGTTCATGGAGATATTGAAAAGCTGGCCAGCCGCCTTCGGACTGTCCAATGCCGCAAGGATCGCGGAAACCAGATCATCCACGTGCACGAAATTGCGCTTGAGCGGCGCACCTTCCCGATCCAGCAGCAACGGAGCAAATCGGCCGCCGGCAAGGCGCTGGATTTCATCGGCGGCAAGAAAGTCCGACCACAAGGGCCCGCCGAACTGGTCCGGACCAAAGCTCAGCGCAAACTTGAAGTCGTCCTTTTCCATGATCCAGGGCGCGCGCAATATGCAGCCGTTCAGACCATATTGATGCCGGTATTGCTCCAGCATTACCTCTTCCAGAACCTTGGTCAGGGCATAACAACCCGGATAAGCCTTGCGTTCCGAAGTTTCCGTGACCGGCTCCGAATATGGCTGGAAGGCATGACCAACGGCACAGTCCCCGCTGATCAGAACGAATTGCCTTGCATTTGCCAGTTTCCGGAACTCTTCGAGCAGGACAAACATTCCTTTCACGGAAACGTCGATTGCAAGTTCGGGAGATTCCTTGACGGCTGCCATGTGAAGCACATGCGTAACACCGGCCATGGCTTTCGACACACAAGCGGGATCGGCAATTGAGCCGCGGATGACCTCTACGCGGTCGCCGGGATCAATCGTCCGGTTGTTGCACAGAGCCACAACGCTCCACCCGCTGAACATGTCCTCAGACAGAAAGCGTGGCAGGAAGTTTTGCCCGACCTTGCCCGTGGCACCTGTAAGCAGAAGCTTCATTTATCTCCCCTTGCCTTTATTAAATAATATTTACTAATATTAATTAGTCAAGAATTGAAAAACGACACCAAAACGTGTGTCATGCGGTAAGCTGAAACCGGCTTGCCACGGGGACATGACCGGGAGGACTTCCCAAGTGGCGACGTCTATCTGGCCGGGTGTTTGGGGAGGAAAATCAGAATGTCGAGGCTGAGGCTGAGCGGAATCTCAAAAAGCTTTGGAGCCATTCAGGCTTTGAACGACGTATCCCTGGAAGTGGCTCCGGGCGAGGTTTTGGGACTGATGGGGGACAACGGAGCGGGTAAATCAACCCTGGTAAAGATCGTTGCGGGCAACTTCAGGCCCACCCACGGTTCGATTTCCATTGATGACACAAGCGTGGATTTTCATCGTCCGCTCGACGCGCAGGTAGAAGGTATTGAGGTCGTTTATCAGGACCTGGCGCTTTGCGATAACCTGTCGGCGGCGTCCAATGTCTTCCTTGGCCGAGAGCCGCGGCGATCCTTCGGCGGGATCAAGCTGCTGGACTATGCCACCATGTACAAGCGCTCAGCGGAGCTATTCGCGGTCCTCAAATCCGAAACCCGCCCTCGAGACCTTGTCAGACGGATGTCCGGCGGGCAGCGGCAGGCTGTGGCCATTGCCAGAACGCTCCTATCCAACGCCAAAATCGTCCTCATGGATGAACCGACCGCCGCCATTTCCGTACGCCAGGTTGCCGAGGTGCTGGACCTGATCCATCGGCTGAGTGACCAGGGTATCAGCGTTGTCCTGATCAGCCACAGAATGCCGGATGTGTTTGCGGTCTGCAGCCGCATTGCCGTGCTGCGAAGAGGACAGCTCGTAGCTTGCAAGCCGGCAAATGAAAGCTCTCCGGAAGAGGTGACCGGTTTGATTACCGGCGCCATCGAAACGGCTTGAGGGGGGTCGCACCATGACAACTCTTGAGCAAGCCATTGGGCACAGCCAGCACGGATCGCCCTTCTCCAGGGTCTTCAACTCCCAGATTTTCTGGGTCTTGCTGGCAGCCCTTCTCGCCTGTGTCGCCTTGTCCCTGCTGACGGATTCCTTCGCAACCCAGCGGAATCTGTTCAATGTGACACGCAACTTCGCGTTTGTCGGCCTGATTGCCATCGGCATGACGACCGTAATTGCATCGGGAGGTATCGATCTGTCGGTCGGCTCGACGGTCGTCCTGTCCGCGATGGTCATCAGTGTCCTGATGTCGTCGGGAAACCCGTTCTGGATATCGGCGATCGCGGCACTTGTCGCTGCGGGTATTGTCGGAGCGATCAACGGTACATTGATTGCTTACGTAGGCATGCCGGCGTTTGTGGTGACGCTCGGGATGCTGTCGGCCGCCAGATCTCTGGCGATGGTCCTGTCCAACAACAAGATGATCTGGGAATTCGGCCCCGATCACGACCTGTTGTTATGGGTCGGTGGCGGCTCGACACTGGGTTTGCCGCATCCGATCTACGTACTCGGCCTTCTGACCATCGTGATGAGCGTGGTGTTTCGGTGGACCCGATGGGGCCAATACGTGTTTGCGATCGGCGGAAACGAGCAGGCAGCGACGCTGACAGGCATTCCGGTGAAGCGAATCAAGGTCTCGATCTATGTGTTTTCAGCCATGACCGCGGGGGTCGCCGGCATCCTCATGGCCGGCTGGCTGGGCAGCGTGACGACAAATCTGGGACAGGCGATGGAACTGACGGTGATTGCCGCGGCGGTGATTGGAGGTGCCAATCTTGCCGGAGGCCAGGGAACGGCCCTTGGAGCGGTCATCGGGGCTCTCTTGATCGAAGTGATCAGGAACTCACTGATTCTTCTTGGCATCTCGACATTCTGGCAAGGCATGTTCATCGGCTGCTTCATTGTCATCGCAGTTGCATTCGACCGCGTCCGCAATTTGCGTTCACTCGACTAAAGCGTGAGGAGAAACAGACACCTGTGCAGATATCGACGGTGCAGAAACGTTGCGTTTGACCGTCTTTCCCGATAGTCATTCGCCGGTTCAGACACCTAATCCGTCCAGCGCGAGGAGACCGGAACGAATATGGCGAAAAAAGCCCGGCTTGGCAAAGATAGACGTCCTACAATGATGGATGTTGCGGCAATGGCCGGAGTTTCGCAGGCAACGGTATCGCTCGTCCTGAACGGAAGCCGCGGCGCGAAGTTGAGCGACGCAACGCGCAAGCGCGTGCACGAAGCCGCCAGAGAACTTGGGTACAATCTGATACGCCGGGGGGCGCGGACCGTGCCCGACGACAGGTCGAACATTGTTTTCATTGCGGACGAAATCACAACCGATCCGTGGATGGCGCTGGCTTTCGAAGGTGTTCGGGACAAGGCGTACGAATACGGCATCAACGTCAGCCTTGCAGTCAGCCACGGAGACGAAGAAACCGAGCAGATGATCGTCAACCAGATGAGCCGCCTGCCTCTTCTGGGCATGATCTACGGCACGATCCTGACCCGGCGCGTCGAACTGTCTTCCGCCTTTGACGGCCAGCACACCGTGCTCCTGAACTGTTACAACGCCGATCGCTCCCTTCCCTCAGTCGTACCTGGCGACGTTCTGGGAGGGCGGACGGCAACCGATCATCTGATCAAGGCTGGCTACAAACGCATTGCCCTGATCAACGGCCAGTCGGGCGTGGAAGCGACGCGGGACAGGCTCAAAGGCTACCGGCAAGCCCTCTCGAGCCACGACATTCCTTTCGACGGTGACCTCGTCAAACCGGGCAACTGGGAGCCGCTGTCCGGTTACGAGCACACCCATGCGCTCATGGATCTCGACATGCCACCGGACGCAATATTCTGCGCGAACGATCTCATGGCCCTTGGGTGTTTCGACGCCCTGAAGGAACGCGGCCTACGAATACCGGAAGACATTGCGGTGATCGGATTTGACAATCGGGAAATTTCCGAAAGCACGCATCCACCGCTTTCAACACTCGTATTGCCACAATACGAGATGGGAGAAATTGCCTTCGAACTGCTGCTCGACAACGCGAATGGCCGCCAGTCCGGACCGGCCCAGATCAAGGTCGAATGCCCGCTCATCGAGCGGGCGTCCGTAAGGGCTGCAAGACCGGTTCTCGGACAGGAAGCCGAAATGCTGTAAAGGGCCCAGGCGGCGCTCCAGGATTAACCAAAGACCCGTCCCTCAGGGGCCTTTAAAGGACTTTCTCATCGCCGAGAATGCTTCCTCACAAGCCAGATTTGTCAGATCGCCGATCTCGCGTTGACCGCAATCTCATAAACCGACGTGGTTGCGGTGATCAGCAACCGGTTGCCGCGCATGCCACCGAAACACAGGTTGGAGACGACTTCCGGCACCAGGATCTTCCCGAGCCGGGTCCCGTCGGGGTGGAAACAGTGGATGCCGTCGGACGCCGAACTCCAAAGATTGCCGGCGATATCAACCCGCATTCCATCGGGAAGGCCCCGGTCAATCGTGGCAAAAACATCGTCCGACAGGATCCTGCCGGTATCGTCCAGTTTGAAGGAGCGGATGACGGAGGGAACCCCGGCATCATGACTGGAACCGGATTCCGCCACGTAGAGAACGCTCTCGTCCGCTGAAAAGGCCAGACCGTTCGGCTGGGTGAAGTCGGTGATCATTGCCTCGACCTCCCCCGTCGTCGGATCAACGCGGAAGACATTGCGGGCCGCCTGCTCCGGCTCTGCCGTGTAGCCTTCATAATCGCTCAGGATGCCGTAGGTCGGATCGGAGAACCAGATTGCACCGGTCGACTGGACAATCACGTCATTCGGTGAATTGAGACGTTTTCCCTGGTAGCTGTCTGCAATCACGGTGCGGGTGCCGTCCAGCTCGGTCCGGGTAACGGAACGGGTTCCATGCTGACAGGACACCAGCCTGCCCTGACGATCCCGGGTGTTGCCGTTGGAATAATCCGAGGGCTGGCGGTAGGTGCTGACCTGGCCATCGAGTGTCAGCCGCATCATCCGGTTTGCGGGAATATCGGAAAAAAACAGGTGCTGGTGATCGGCAAACCAGACGGGCCCTTCTGTCCATTCAAAGCCGGTCGCAAGTTGGCGCAGCCTGGCGTTCTTCTGGATCAGGTTCCTGAACCGGGGATCGTCGATCTGATAGGGAGAAGAGAAACTGTTCATGTGGGTCTGCCCTTTCCGGATGCGGCAGCGACGATGCCAATGATGATGGCGCCGGTCATGATCAGGCGCACGCCTGCGCCGAAGCCGTAGGAATTCAACATCGAGACGACCAGGAACATCAGCAGCGCCCCACCCCAGATGCCCGGAACATTCGAATTGCCGCCTGCGATGGAGCAGCCTCCGATCACGACGACGGCGATGGAAATCAGGAGATATTCCGTGCCCATGTTCAGCGCGGCACCTCCTGAAAAGCTCGCCAGAAGGTATCCGGTGAACGCGGCCAGGACGGCGGACGCGATATAGGTGACCGCACGGACCGTCTCCACCGGGATCCCGCTCAGCCGGGCCGCGCGCGTGTTCTGCCCGAATGCGGACACCCAGCGTCCGAAGATCGAGCGTTCCAGAACCACCCAGCTCAACAGCGCAATCAACACGCCGATGATCGTCAGGTTTGGCAGGCCGGCGATGGCACCGGTCGAAAAATCCGCGAGCGCCTCGGGCGGTTTGATCCTGAGGCCGCGGTTCCACCAGATCGCCAGCGACTGATAAAGGAACGACGCTGAAAGGGTCGCAATGATTGGCGGGATCCGCAAAAGCCGGATCAAAAGGTAATTGAATGTGCCCGCGCCGATACCGACGGCAAGCGCGACGGCCAGCCCCGGCAAGATGAGATTTGCCGCGCCGTCCATGAACTTGAGCGACAGCGTGCCGGCCAGCGTCATGGTCGCAGGGATAGACAGATCGACATTGCCCGGCCCCAGCGTAATGACGAACATCTGGCCAAGCCCGACAATGGCCGAGAAGGAGGCAAAGGTCAGCGCCGCGGAAAGAAGCTCCCCTCCGCCGCGCCCTTCCGTCAGCGAAAGGGTTGCGAAATAGGCGATGGCACTGGCCGCGAATGCCCAGAACCAGGGTCTTCTGGGGATGGCGAGAACTGCCGAAAGACGGGAGTTATCCATTTTCGGCTCCCTTCCATTTCCGGCTACGGCGCGAAAAGATCAGCCGCACCGCCAGCACAAGGATGAGGATCGCGCCTTGGGCGCCGATCTGCCAGTCCGGCGACAGGCGCATGAACGAGAGGAAGCTTCCGGCGAGCGCGAGTGTCAACGCACCGAGAACCGCACCGACAGGCGAGACCCGGCCGCCAGTGAACTCTCCTCCCCCCAGGATCACTCCGGCGATGGAGAGCAACGTGTAGCGCAGCGCGATATTGGCATCGGCCGACGTTGTCAGTCCGACGAGGCAGATACCGGCCAGGACCCCGAAGAAGCCGGCAAGCGCATAGGCGCCCGCCTTCAGTTTCGTGACCGACCAGCCGGAGCGGGCGACCGCCTGGGCGTTGCCGCCGACGGCCCGCAGAAGCGTGCCTGTCGAGGATCGCATGATCAAAAGGTGCGTCAGACCGGCGATGAGGATGCAGGCCACCACCGCCATCGGCACCAGTGGGGGTTTGACGGTCATCACCGTCCGGATCCATGTCGGCGCCGCACCACCCGGCGATGGCAGCAGCAGAACCGCCAAGCCTCCCCAGACGAATGACATGCCGAGCGTGACCACAATCGCTGGAAGCTGGCGAATGTGAATGAGCGCGCCGATGGCCGCATAGGCGAGGATCGATGCCAGCAGGATAGCCGCACCGACGAGCGGCGCATCGTTCAGGAAGGTTGCCGTAACACAGGCGACGAAGCTGACGAACGTCCCGACCGACAGGTCGATGTCGTTGACCATGATGATCATCATCTGCGCGATGGTTGCCAATGCGATCGGCACCGCGAGATTGAAGAGCAGGTTCAGGCCGAAGTAGCTCATTGCCCGGGGTTGAAGGTAAAAGACGGCCACCAGCAGCACAGTCAGGGACAGGACCGGAAGCAGAATGCGGTACTTTCCGTTCATGCGCCGGCCCCCTGCATCTGGAAGGATGCGGCCAGAATGTTTTCTTCCGTGATGCCGTCCCCGGTCAATTCCGCTGATATCTGCCCGTTCCGGAACACAAACACCCGGTCACACTGGCAGACTTCATCCGTTTCCGTCGAGTACCACAGGAAGGTGCGCCCGCTGGCGGCTTCCGTTCGGATCATGTCGTAAGCTTCCTGTTTGGTGCCGACATCGACACCGCGCATCGGGTCGTCCATCACCACGATCGGGGCGGATGAGGCCAGTGCGCGGGCGAAAAGAACTTTCTGCTGATTGCCACCGGACAGGGACAGGATGAGATTTCCCAGATTGTCGGTCCGAATACCGATGCGTTTCTTCCAGTCTGCGCCCAGCGCCTGTTCAGCAATCCTGTCGACCAACCCTCGCCGGGTCAGGCTTGGCAGGTGTGTCAGCGTGAGATTTCGAAGGATCGACCAGAGCGGCATGACCCCGTCCCGGCCGCGGTCACCGGCAACGAAGGCCGCTTCAGGATCCTTCACCCGCGTGAGTTTCCCCGACCGGGACATGAAGAACCGCGCCAAAGCTTCTGCCTGCCCATGCCCGGCAAGACCCGCCAGGCCAACGATTTCCCCTTTGCGGGCACTGAGCCCTTCCGGCGTCTTCAGCACTTCTTCGCCGATGCGCTGGCTGCTTTCGACCGCCGCCCGGGCGACGGCCTTCTCGTTTGCCACATGTCCCATGGCATCGATCAGGCCCTGCTGGGTAAATTCGGACGCCGGTCTGCTGGCGATGATCTTGCCGTCCTTCATCACGTCGATCCGTGAAGCGACTTCGAAAACCTCGCCCAGCATGTGCGAAATGAAAATGACCGCACCGCCCTTGGCGCAGAAGCGACGGACATGTTCGAGCAGTTGCCGGGCGATCGAGGCATCAAGGGACGATGTCGGCTCGTCAAGGATGACGAGACGCGGCGGTGTAGGGCCACCTGCAAATCCGGCAGCGATCTCGACCATCTGACGTTCCGCCAGGGTCAGGTCGCCGACGATCATGCCCGGTTCGATCCTGTGTCCGGGAAAGATTTCGTCGAGAGCACCGGCAATCCGCCCGGCAGCCGTTTTGCGCCAGCCAAACCCTGTCAGATCACGATGTGGAACTCTCAGATTTTCCAGAACGGACAGGTTTGGGCATAAGGAGAGTTCCTGAAAAACACTGCGGATACCGCAGGCACGCGCACGTGCTGCACCCGTTCCTTTTCTGCCGTCCTCATGCCCGTAACGGACTTTTCCGTCCGTTGGCGTCAGTCCGCCATTGATCACGTTGACGGCTGTCGATTTGCCCGCACCGTTGTGACCCATCAGACCGACACATTCGCCGGGACTGACGGTCAGACTGACCCCGTCGAGCGCGCGCACTGCACCGAAGTGAACGCACGCGCCCGAAAGGGCAACCAACGGGACATCCGGCTTCGGCCTGCCGGCGCCAGTTGCCACTTCCAATTCCGTCTCTCCCTTAGTTGGCAGCTGAAATGACGGACTTGGCGTCTTCCTGACTGTATTCGACGTTCGCCACCGAACCGGCAGGTGTAGCGGCAAGCGTCTCGTCAAGCGTTTCCTGGGTGACTTTCAGGAAAGGGACCGTGAGATCCTTGGGCACTTCGGCACCATCTAGCACCTGCTGGGCGACCCAGAAGGCAAGCGTGCCAACACCCGGGGCAATGGAAAGAGACAGGGTCTCGTAGCCGCTTTCGTCACGCGCTTCGGCCCACCATTTCATTTCGTCCTGGCGGTTGCCCATCACGATGATCGGCATGTCGCGGCCGGCCGCCTTGATCGCCTGGGCTGCCCCGTAGCCATCGCCGCCCTGGGTCACGACCCCGACGATCTCCGGCAAGCTCGGCAAGACGCCTGCAACTGCCTTCTGGGCAACGTCCTGCGCCCAGTCGCCGTGGACCGACCCGACGATCTTGAACTTCGGAAATTCCGTCACGCCCTGCTCGATACCTGCGTGGATTTCATCGTCCACGAAAACCCCGGCCAGACCGCGGATTTCAAGAAGGTTGCCGCCATCCGGCAGGCGTCCGGCGAGATACTCGACCTGCTGACGGCCCATTTCCTTGAAATCGACCGCAATGCGCCATGCGCAGGGCTCGGTGACGATACCGTCGAACGAGACGACAGTGATGCCGGCGTCGCAGGCTTCCTTGATCGCGCCGTTGAGGGCGGTTGGCGAAGCTGCGTTGACCACAATCGCGTCGTAGCCCTGCAGGATCATGTTCTGAATCTGAGCGGCCTGTTCGGTTGCCTGGTTTTCGGACGTGGTGAATGCATCGGCCGAGGCGACCAAGCCGTCTTCAACAGCCTTGTCGCCGACCTTGGCCCAGCTTTCAAGCATGGCCTGACGCCATGAATTGCCGGCATAATTGTTGGAAAGGGCAATACGTTTATCCGCGGTATCCGCTACAGCGTGACCCGGCAGGGTGACCGCAACAAGTGCGACCGCCCCCAAGAGCTTGGCTTTGGTGTTCATGTTTCCTCCCTGACGCCAGCAGGCGTCTTTGATAACGGGACACAGTTCTCCCAACGCATCCCGCACTCAGATTGCTGACGTTAAGGAAATGCGTAAAGCGGAAGAAACGCATCACGGTTGCGGGTTCCCGCAACCGTGATGCACTTGAGCGCGCAACAGATGGGTTGCCGACGCAAGCCCTGTACCGCACACTGGCATGCAATAAACGGGAGGAGCTTGTTGTTGCCATGCGACAGGAAGCCAATGAAAACCAGGAGGTGTCGGAGCCGACGGCTCTCGTCTCTCTCTTACGCATTTCCAGTCATCTTGCGGGCCAGGTCGAAATCCGGGCTGCCCTGAGATCGGTGAAGGCCGAGATCGAGAACCTGCTTCCGATCGATCACCTGGACGTCTGCCTGGTGGACGACAAAAACACCTGGAACACCAGTTACGAAGTCGGCATGAAGACGCGCTGGAGCCTGTCACGCACGCCTGTCGCCATCTCGCCCGTTCGCAGCATCCTGCTCGGGGAGACGGATTACATGCTCACCGGCAACGCCATGGAAGACAAGCGCTACACCTATGAGGGTGCGCTGGCCCAACCGATCATCAAGCACAAGCTGCGCAGCCGGGTGAATGTCGCCATGAAGGTGCTTGGCCGCACCATCGGCGCGCTGAACTGCTCCTCCTGCACGGCGGACATCTACGACGAGGCAACAGTTGTGCGCGTCAGGCAGATTGCCGATGTGCTTGCCCCCTATTTCTATTCCCTTCGCGCGAACGAAAAGGCCAAGCGCGCAGCCGTCGTCCGCGCGGAAGCCCAGGCTCGCGAGGAAGGCCTGCGGCAAGGCGCACTGGAACTGACCCGGGTTCTGGAACAGGAACGCCAGCGCATCGGCATGGATCTGCATGACCAGACCCTTGCCGATCTGACCCGGATCATGCGCGATGTCGAGAAGATGGATACGGCCTCCGACAAAGCCCGGGTGATCGGCAGCATACAGCACTGCATCGGCGACCTTCGCCGGATCATCGATACTGCCGTACCAACGATCCTGGACCTGTTCGGCTTTGCACACGCCTTGCGAATACATCTGGAGCGCGCGGTGGAGGACGTTTCGTCCACCTTCCTTGAAGCTGCGGACGAGACGGACGGATTGATCGATACCCTGGATCCCACCATCCGGATTGCCCTGTTTCGCATTGCCCAGGAAGCCATCAACAATGCCGCTCGCCACTCCGGAGCCGACCAGATAAGTGTCTCCGTGAAGCGTGTGAAATCCGGCCTGCAAATGACAATCAGGGACAATGGCAAAGGGCTTCCCGGTTCCCGTCTCGGCCGGCAAACCAGCAAGGCAACAGGAGGCATTGCCCATATGCGCACACGGGCAAGGCTGATCGCCGCGGACTTCGGCATGTCGAGCAAGGAAGGCACGACCATCACGGTGAAGCTGCCGATGACCTGCGCCCCGTGTCAGGAAACCGCACCACAGACGGGTGAGGAAGAGCTGGCATGAAGGTGCTTCTGGTAGAAGACGATCAATTCCATGCCGGGTATCTGAGCGAAGCCCTGCAACTGGCCTTGCCGGACGTCGAGGACATCTTCCACGCGACCAACGGCCTGGAGGGCGAGCAGTTGGCACGCAGGCATTCCATCCAGTCGGTGGTGATGGATCTTCAGATGAAGGAACGCAACGGCATCGACGCCGCCCGAACGATCTGGCGCGAACGCCCCCAGACCCGCATCCTGTTCTGGTCGAACTATTCGGACGAGGCGTACCTGCGCGGCATTGCCCGGATCGTGCCCCAGGAAACGTCCTACGGATATGTTCTGAAGACGGCAACACAGGAGCGGCTCCACCTGGCGCTGCGCGGTGTTTTTCTGGAGTCCCAGATCGTGGTGGACCAGGAAATCCACCGGGTTCAGCAGCGCCACATCCGGACACACGACACGCTTACGGACAGCGAATATGCCGTTCTCCTGGACATGGCTCTCGGCCTGTCGGACAAGGTCATTGCCGTTCGGCAGGGACTGTCGCTTCGCACCGTCCAGAACCGCCTGCTCTCGCTTTATGACAAGCTGGGCGTGGACAATCTCGAAACGGTACCTGCCGATTTTGCGATCAACAAACGGACACGTGCCATTACACGCGCCCTGAACCTGCGTGCCATAAACGCCGAAAGCCTGGAAAGCGCCGAGCGCGACCTGCAGAAGTGGCTGGACAGCCATACCGAGCAGATCGAAAAGGCCCGTTGACGCTTCAGCCCGATTGCCACACACCACCCGGCATCCAGATCCGTCAAAGACGCTTCTCGACGCTGTAATTATGTATGTCGACATCGCCGATCTTCAGGTCGCGACGATGCCGACGTTCAAAGCCCTGCTTCAAAAATACAGGCAGTGCCGTCTCGCTTGCCTCCGAATAAAGACGACCCAGACCCCGTTGCCTCGCCGCGCCTTCAAGCGCCCTGATCAGGCTTGAACCAACACCACGGCCAGCCGCACCTGGATCAACGTAGAGGAACTGGATATGACCATCCTCTTCGAGGTCGGAAAATCCGATGACCCGCGCTTCGTGATCTACCGCCACAAGCGCGAGCCTTCCATCCCCATAGGCCGTTTCCATCATATCACCCGTCGGTGCAATGGAGAGCCAGGCAGACCGCTGGATTTCTGAGTAGTCGGTCCTGGCAATCTGATCGACCGCGCCTTGATAGATGGCGGCAAGGGCATCACCGTCGCCTGGCTCAAATGCCCTGATCTGGTAGGTCTTGTCAGTCATCGGCCCAGTGGATCTTTCGAGGTTGGCGGAGGGCGTGAATCAGCGCACCAGTAACGTGATGGCCTCTACGTGAAGCAGCAGGCCATCCGTTTGATCGATCAGCCACGAGCAGTCAACAAAGCGGCCTTCGCCACTGCAATCATGTTCTGGATAATTTAGCCCTGCATTTCCTGACCTCGTCGAACCTCGAGTACCTCGGTCTTTCCAGCCAGCACAAGCTTGACCTTATGATCCAGTGGCTGAAGGCTCCTGGTGACACTTGAAAGGCCGCGTACGGAACCAATGACTGTTCATGGCTGGACGGCAAGCAGCCTTCGGTTCTGGTCGCGTGCGATCTCGATTTCGGTGCCGATCCAGGCCAGCAGATCGCGATATCCTTCCGTGTCTGCATAGGCAGCCGTCGTCACCAGCCAGTATTTTGCCTTCGAGGCGACCGGCTTACCGACGACTTCCAGAAACCCTGCCTCGATGTCGTTTTCGATCAGTAGTGTCCTGCCGAGCGCTACACCCATGCCACTGATGGCGGCCTGGATCGCGAGGTCGGCTCTGGCAAAGGAAGCCGCAGGTTTTGGAGGTGACTCCGGCCAGTTGTGGCCCTTGAAATAGTCGGTCCAGCTGAAGCCCGTTCCGTCTGTCCCGCCGGACCTGTCTGCAAGCAGAGCCGGTGCCCCCCTGCCGGGAACCATTTGCCCCTTCAACAAGCCGGGCCGCGCAACGGGCACAAGTTGCGCAGTCATGAGCGCTTCGGCGTGGAACCCGGGATAAGGGCCTGTCCCGTAGCGGATCGCCGCCTGGGCCTCACCGGTGTGAAGGTCGATAAGCCTGTCTTCCACATCGACCACAAGGTCAAGACCGGCCTCCTGCGCGCGCTGCAGGGCCGGAACGATCCATTTCATGGCAACGGAGGACGATACGGACAGACGTATGGTCCTGGACGTCTTCACATCCGCTATCCGCGACAGTGCACTGCCCCAGATCTCCTGACAGCGCTGCGCGGCATCACAAACGATCCGCCCTGCTTCGGTCGGAACGATGCGCCGGGTCGTTCGCTCGAAAAGCCGAAGGCCGAGCGCAGCCTCCAGAGACTTGATGCGATGGCTGACCGCCGACTGCTCCAGCCCGACCGCGACGGCTGCCCGGGAGAAGTTCCCTTCTTCTGCAATAGCGTGCAGCAGCTGTGCATTCAGCAAAAGACGGTTTTGCAGTTCGTCTCGCTCATTCATGAAATTCAATCATGTATTCAGGCATTGAATGAGCAATACGACGACATCATTCTTGTGTCCAGTCAATGATTGATAGGTGCATGAAATGAATGAAACGAGAGAAATTGTCGCCCGCATTGTGAACGGGTTTGTTACGCGCCGGAACGGTTCGGAAGCCTTTGGCGGAAATCCGGCCGGCGTCATCCTCGATGCCGATGGCTTGTCAGAAGCGGACATGTTGACCGTTGCGGGAAAGATCGGACTCTCAGAGACAGCCTTCGTGTCGAAATCAGCGAAAGAAGGGTTCAAGCTGGACTTCTTCACGCCAAACAGGCGGATAGCCCATTGTGGCCATGCAACGATAGCGACCTTCAGCTACATGGCAGAACTGGGCCGGGTTCGGGAGGGTGTCACCTCAAAGGAAACCGTCGATGGTCCGCGCAAGATCGTCATCAAGAACGGCGCGGCATACATGGAACAGCTCGCCCCGACTTATGAACGGAGCCCAGCCTGGGCCGAGCGCGGTGTCAGCGAAGCCGACGTGCTGGCTTCGCTCGGTCTGAAGGCAGACCAGCTGGATGAGCGCCTGCGCCCTGTCCTCGTGAACACAGGCAACAGTTTCATCGTCGTCGCTGTACGCGATGCCGACGTCCTGAAGCAGATCGTACCGGACCAGTCGAGGGTCAATGACATCAGCAACAAGCTGGACCTGATCGGCTACTACGTTTTCACGACCGATCGAAACGCCACGCAGGCCGACGCCACCACCCGCATGTTTGCACCGCGCTATGCAATTGACGAAGAATCTGCCACAGGCATGGCCGCTGGCCCCCTCGCCTGTGTGCTGCACGACCTGCTTCACGAAAGGAAATCACGGTTCGTCATTGAACAGGGCCACTTCATGACCCCGGCTTCCCCCAGTGTCATTACCGTGGATCTTGACCTTGAAGATGGCAGGATTACCGGCCTTATGGCGGGTGGCTATGGATCCGTCATGGAGGAAATGACCGTCACGATCTGACGGCATGAAACTTAAAAGCCTGGAGGTCTGCGTTGGCGGGCCTCCAGAGACGTACGGTGATGGCAGGATCAGTTGAAGCTCATGTCCAGCAGGCGCGAAAAGAAATTCTGGGCTTTTTCGTTGCCGGGTTTGTCCTTTTCAAGCCGGACAGGCAGAAATTCGAGCACGATCTGCCGCGAAGACTGTTTGCCGATGAAGCAGGTGCGAATGCGGTAGTGCCGCTTGAGTCCGATGTGACTTTGAACCTGCCACACACGGCCAGCGTCCCAGCCGACCTTGTCGAGAACAAGGGTCAGATCACGAACGTCATTCGCGCTCATGAGCGTGTCGGATAGCCGTTCGGTTCCTATTTGTTTTGCGGACAAGCCCAACTCGCCGCGCCCGGCCTTGTTGGCGTATTTGATGCGGCGAGTATCCAGATCGGCAACCAGAATTGGGGTTGGAACCGCATCCAGAACTTCATTGGCGGATATTTCCACTGAATTGGCAGCAAGTTCCCCTGCAAAGATGATACCGCCGTTCGGATCATCGAGCGCCATCGGATGCAGATCGTAAAGAACTTCAACAGGATCGCCTACCGTCTGAGGCAGCTTGAGCGTTCCTTTGGACGCAAGGCGGCTTCGCAACATCTCGGCAAATGAGCCGGCGAGCTTCTTGCCTATGTAATTGGGGATCGTTCTTGCATCTCGGCCGACAACCTGTTTGGCGTTACTTATGCCGAACAGCTTCAGAAACTGGCGATTGGCCGACTGAACCACCCCCTTGTTGTCCGTAATGAGGACAGCACTGGCGTTCGAGATAAAGACGTTGGACAGGTTTTGCAGAATGTCCGGCAATTCCGCGTTGACCGGCGCTTCCGGCGCACACTCCTTCATCAGCCCTATGATCAGAAACGCCGGTTTGCCGGAAATGCGAGAAGCCACCAGGTCGTAGGACTTGTGACCGCCATCCGTTTTCATGGTGACACGAGTGGTCTGCGACAGACCGTGTTCCACCGCATTGGAAATCACCTTGAGGAAGCGGGTTCTGTCACGCTGGATGTAGTATTGAAGCGCCCTTTGAATGGACAGCTTTGCAAGGCGATAACCTCTGACAGAGGTCGGATCCGACCTTTGCCAGCACAACTCTTCCGCAACCGGATCGTAGGCCCAGTAGGAAACACCCATCGCAGTCAGGATCGCGCTTGTTTCCGGATTGGGAACCAGCTGACGCATGGACCGAATAAGAATGTTGACTTCTGTAGACATGCTGCGTCTTCGTCATTAGCGCCAACTTGCACTCAAGTATTGAGCACGTCAAAGCTGAAAAAAGCCTGAATCCGCATTTCTAAACCGGGTCTATTTAATCGAAAAAGTTCTGCACTCGTGAAGATTTAATCCAGTACGACCACGCTGTCAGTTCTACCCCCTCTACCCTGCGTCAAGCTGCAGGACAAAGCGGGTTTTCGACAAACATTCAGCGCCATTTCTTCTGTAGAACTCAGTTGCCTGACGGTTCCAGTCCGGCGTCTGCCATTCAAGCCGAACGCACCCGGCAGAATGCGCTTCTTCACGCACCTTCAAGAACAGTATCTGGCCGACGCCCCTGCCGCGATATTCCTTCGCAACGAAAAGGCAATCGAGATGCCCATAGCACGCTCCGGACCAGAGCGAATAGTCTGTCGTCAACGCGGCATATCCAGCGATCTGATCTGATTCAGCGACAAGGATCCGAACCGGTGGCGCCTCGACCTGCAGCAGTCGTTCCAACACGTTCTGTTCTATGGACGCTCTCCCGCCCTCATACTGTGCATGATCTCGGATCAGCCGAAGAAGTTGCGGGATGTCCTCCGGCCGCGCGGTCCGAACCATCATTGCCCGGCTCGCAGCATGCACACGGCAATTCCGTAGGGGCATTTAACAACGCAAACCTGTTTTGAAACTGGGGGCATTTGAAGTTCCGCGTTCAATGTCGACCCGCAGATGTGGCGGAACCCCGTCTGGGAAGCAATCGGGTTCCAGGACTAAATACGTAAAAATCGTGCCATGATTTCCGGTTGCCCGAACCCTGGGAGGGCCACACCCCTTTCAAATAATACTTAAGTACTCCCACGAATTGAGAACGTTCCCAATCACCGGTAAAAAAGATGCAAGTTTCAAGTGCTCCCATCGCCCAAAACCAAGAACACCGCCCTTGAAGCTGCTTACGACAATAAAAACGGTGTGCCAAAAATGTCTTTAAACATAAGAATTCTTGAGCCATTGGAAACAAGCAGCTGCACAACGCTCGAAGACTTGCAGGAAAAAGGGTACTCACTCTCCAGTTATTGCAAGTCTTGCAATGACCTTAACTCTCTGGAAATTGATTATTGGATCCAGACGCTTGGAAGAGCGTTTCCGCTCTACCTCGTCAGCACCAAAATCAATCTGTTCGCGATTGACCAATGTCATCCCGAGACGAGGGTCTGCTGCCTTTCGAGAAGCGCGGAAAACGCCTAGACGCAATTTCTTCTTCCGGCGGCGGTCAATAGCACCGCCGGAGCGAGGTCAGCGTTTTACGAGAACACCGCTTGCAAGCGCTCACACCAAAAGAGCGCTTGCGCCTACCTGATACGTCATCACGTACCTTTCGTATCACCGTTGGTGGTTTCGGCTGCAGCGTGAGTTTCCTCGCTCTGTTCAACGCTCTTCTTGAGAGCACCCAGCATGCTGGCTGCATAAGCAGCGTAGGGACCGATCCAGCGCTCGTGAACTGCTTGAATTGGCAGTGCGTCCAGGTGGTTCCACCGTTCCCGCCCTCGGCGTTCGACCACCACCAGCCCTGCTTTTTCCAGAACCTTCAGATGCTGCATGACTGTGCAGCGGTCTATCTGCGGCAGCGCCTCGCAAAGGTGGCCGGTGGTTAGCGGACCCTTCTTCAAAAGGTCAAGCATGTGCCTGCGCGCCCTGTGGCCAAGCGCCTTGAAAAGCGCGTCATCCTGATCATCTGTTGACATGTTATATTTTTATAACATAATAACTCGCAAGGCAACAAGGAACAGGGCCATGGAACTGAAATTCACAGTCGGCGGGAGGATTTCTAAACCCGTCGCGGAGGTGTTTGAGGCTGTCGTCGACCCGGCACAGCTTTCGGAATTCTTCACGACCGGAGGAGCTCGAGGCCGCATCGAAGCGGGTGCGGAGGTGACCTGGGACTTTCATGACTTTCCCGGTGCTTTCCCTGTTCTGGTGCAGGAGGTGGTGCCGAACGAAAAAGTCGTTCTGCAGTGGGAGGCAGGAGATGACGCCCGCACCTGGACCACCGTGACCATCACGTTTCAGGAGCTGGAAGACGGACGCACCTATGTCCGCATCAACGAATTTGGCTGGCCCGGAACCGAAACGGGTCTGAAGTCCTGTCTCGGCAACTGCGAAGGCTGGACGGGTATGCTCTGCGCCATGAAGGTCTGGCTCGAAAACGGCATCAGGCTACGCGACGGTTTTTACAAATAGGCAACACGCATTGAAAGGGAATTGGAAATGGAACCGGGCAAGAACATCGCGATCAAGGTGCCGCTGTATCGGTGGGACGAAACCGTAGCCTTCTACCGGGACAAGATCGGATTGCAGGTGACGCGTGAACTCAAGGACAGCACCGGCTTCTCGTTTGGCCCCATGACATTGTGGATCGACCGCGTGCCGCATCAAAGCCAGACGGACGTCTGGATAGAACTGTTCGATGAGGATCCCACGAATGCCCTTGCGGCTTTGGGATCTCCCAAACGCGACGAACTGGAGCCGCTGACCGATGTCACCGGCCATTGGACATGCGATCCGGCAGGAACCGTCATATTGCTTCGGAAAGGTTCCTGAACTGCCTGGCGTTCCTTATCGGACGTTCCAAGATTGGCAACAGCGACCAGAGCCAGGACGCCAATCGCCGGTTTTCAGCCTCCGCTCAGCTGCAAAATGGAGCGCAATCTCTTTGATGCTGGGCGCCCAATTTCAACGACATTGTTCCCATTCGAGAAATGAATGCTGCTGCGTCCGCTAGCGTGCCAATTGACGCGCTGGATCTGTGCGCAGTTCACGATAGTGGAACGATCCAGCCGGTGAAAAGGCGGTGCTGGAAGCCTGGTTTCGAAAACGCGCAGGAGGCCATTGGCGAGGTGTTGCTGACCGTTTTCCAGATAGACGCGGGTATAGTCCCCTTCCGCCCGCAGAAAGGCAACTGCATCGTGGGACACCAGGATCGACGCTGAACTGGTCTTGAATTGAAGCCGACCCTGCGCTGTGACCAAGGTTGGGGACACATTGTTATCCGGAGTGGACGGAACCGGCGGCAGTCTTTCTCGCAGACGACCAATCGCTGTTTCCAGCCGCTCGGGCTTGACCGGTTTCACAAGGAAATCGAGTGCGGCCACATCAAAGGCGTCGATCGCATATAGATCGTATGCACTGACGACGATCACGAAGGTTTCGGGCGGCAGGTCCGTTGCAAGGTCAAGACCCTTGCCGTTGGTCAGTTCCACATCAAGGAAAACCGCATCCGGGCGGACCTCATGCATCACTTGCCGGGCAGACTCGAGGTCCCCCGCTTCACCACTCACAGCAATGTCGGGAAATTCGGCAAGCATTCGCCTGAGGCCGCGCCTGGCGGAAGGTTCGTCGTCAACCAGAACTACACGGAGCATGCCGGACCTTTAAGCAAGATGCGTGCAACGACCATGCCTTGCCCCTCACACAGGCTGAACTCGTGCATTTCCGGATAGTAGAGCTGCAGGCGTTTTCTGAGGTTGGCATGACCGATCGATTTCCGTGTCGGGTCCGTTTCCGAAATCTTCCCTGAATTAGTGACCGAAACCTCGACCTCATCCTTGCCGAGACGGCTGACAGAGACGTGAATGTCGATACGGTTCGACTGATGCTTCAACCCGTGCTTGACCGCATTTTCCACGAGCCCCTGCAGAATCATGTGGGGAACGATCATGTCCCTGACGGTTTCATCGACGCTGACGGTGCATTGAAGCTTGTCTTCAAACCGGATTTCCTGGATGCGCAGATAGGCGTTCATCGCCTCCACTTCTTCCGACAGCGGACAGAGGTCCCGGCGCTGCTGGTTCAGGCAATAGCGCAGGTAACCTGCAATTTCCCTCACCATTTCAAGCGCGGTGTCGGGCCGTTCGTGAATTTCCGAAGCGACGGAATTGAGCGCATTGAACAGGAAGTGAGGCGCCAGTTGCAGCCGCAGCTGTTCCAGTTCGGAACGCATGGCCTCCGCAAGCGCCTCGCTGCGCCGCAACCGCGCGATTCGCGCCTCGTAATCGGACCTAAGGCAGAAATAGGCCAGCATCCAGCCCAGCAGAACCGAAGTGTAATAAACGACCGGCGTCAGAGGCGTGTTGAAGGGCAGAGCTTCAGGAAAAAGCAGATCGCGCAGAAACCAGGCTAGATACATCTGCAAGGTGCCGCACGCGAGCGAAAACGCTGCCGCCCCCAGGAACACCGGAATCGTGATCAGCCGCTGGACGTTCCGGAGAACATAGTGATGCGCTGCGCTCGTCAGCAGAAAGCCGACCAGATCCATCGAAAGGGTCAACGTGAACGCAAGCCGGAAATCGGAGAACGTCACCACCCGGGCGAAAAAGCCATAAACGGCTATGAACAACCAGCCGCCGATCTGAAGTTTCCAGAAGAGATGCTCGGTCTCTGGCTGCAGGCGCTCCTCGTGATGAGACTTACTGACGGCGTGCACGCGGACGTCTTCTTCTGGAGTGGAGACAGTCCTGCGTGTCGTCGCCGGAACGGCTTCATCTAAAAGCATGTTACAAGCAATCTCGTACTGGAAAGGTAACTTTCAATATAGGACCGCTCCTGCGGCACGGCCCACAATTTCATCGATGATTTCAGCTGGTTCATCGAATTTGCAGTGAAACCCGCTGCCCTGCAACCATAGTTATTCCTGACGAGGAAGAGCAAAAAGTTCCGTCTCAAAACTTTTTAAGCCAATTGTTTCAGGGATAAGAAAATGGGCCTCGGCCTTACAACCGAAGGAAAAGACCAGGTCTCCCGTCCTTCGGTCAGAAAAAACATTCGCGTGAAATCGCTGCTGCTGTCCACCGCATCCGTTGCAAGCCTGTGCCTTTCAGCCCCCGCCCTGGCGGATTCCCTGTGTGACGATTCCGGCGATCCATGGGTTTGCACCTTCAATTCCGGCACGGAGGTCACCGACGTCAATCTGACTGCAACGGGTGCATCCGCTGGCGCCCAGGCCCCTGGCATCACGATCCAGAATTACGGCCAGCAGCATATGGTTATCCCAACCAGCAAGGGCATCTATGCAAACTGGTATGTCGAGTCCAGAGGGGCGGCAGGCGAGGACTCCGGCGCAGCCGGCGCTGGCGGAACAGTTACAATCGTCAATCAGTCAAATATCGATATCAGCGTGTCGGAAGTCAGCCAATTTGCAATGGGCATCTTCGCCCAATCCAGCGGCGGCGAAGGCGATCAATCCAACGGAGATAACAATTCGAACGGCGGCGCAGGCGGCAACGGTGGCTCGGTTCAGGTTACCAACAACGGCCTTGCAAGCTATACCGCCATTGGTTACGCCAATTTCGGATTTGCTATTTTCGTTGCCGAAAGCAACGGCGGAACAGGAGGCAACCAGAACAACAGCGTCCTGTCCGACCAATATGGCGGCAAGGGCGGTGACGGCGGCAGCGTCACCGTCAACAACACCGCCCCGAGCAGCTTCACCGTCGGTTCGAGCAGCAACCGTTTTCAGGGGCTTGGAGAAGGCGGCGGATTCATCGCCAGATCCTTTGGCGGCAGAGGCGGCGATAACAACGGCAATGCCGGTGCTGGTGGAACAGTCACGATCAACAACGCCATGAACGGCGACATCTACTGGGATGTCACCACGGCTGGGGGCGACGGCCTGTTCGTTCTCTATGGGTTAAGCGAAGGCGGCGCCGGGACCGCCTCGACTGACAACAGCGACGACGGCGGCGATGGCGGCAACGGCGGCAACGTCTCGATCACCAACTCAGCCAGGCTCGTCCTCGATGTTACCGGCGGCAGCTACGAACCGAGCGCAGCAATCGGCGCAAAAAGCCTCGGCGGCAAGGGTGGCACCGGCCCCACCAAGGATCATAGCGGCGGCGATGGCGGTACGGCAGGATCCGTGTCGGTATCTCTTCAAGACGGAAAATCCATCGAGACAAGTGGCGCTAATGTGTACGGCGTGCTGGCACAGAGTATCGGCGGTGAAGGCGGAGACGGCGGCGACGGCACGGCTCTCGCCGGCACCGGTGGCGGCGGCGGTTTCGGCGGCGATGCCGGCGCGGTTTCCGTCACTGTCTCAGGCGATACCAGTATTGAGACAAGCGGCGCTTTTTCCGCAGCCATCGCGCTGCACTCCATCGGCGGCGGCGGCGGAACGGGGAGCGATTTTCAGAGTGTTCTCGGCGGTCAGAGCGGCAACGGCGGCAATGGCGGCGATGCCGGAAACGTCACCCTTTCGCTTGGCAATGCGACAGTCTCAACGGCAGCAGACCATGCCTTCGGTGTCGTCGCGCAGTCGATCGCAGGAAGTGGCGGAACCGGCGGGATCGATGCCTCAACCCTGGTTGGACTGGGCGGCGATGGCGCCGGTGGAGGCGCAGCCGGTACCGTAACGGTCAACTCAAGCGCGGACATCACGACCAACGGCTTCAACTCGCTCGGCATCATCGCCCAATCCATTGGCGGTGGCGGCGGAGCCGCGGGATCTTCCAGCGGGTTTGTCAGCGTTGGCGGCAGCGCTGCCGGATCGACAACGTCCAACGGAAGTTACGTCGGCGTTTCGAATACGCAGAAGGTCACGACCAAAGGCGACTCCTCTACCGGAATCCTTGCGCAATCGATTGGCGGTGGCGGTGGCTCGGGTGGCGATGCCACCGGCACTGTCGGCGTAGGCGGCCAGGGCTCAGCGGGCGGAACTGGCGGAACGGTCGCCATTCCGAACATCGGAACCATCGTCACCTCCGGCGGCTATTCTCCTGGAGCCATCTTCCAGTCTGTTGGCGGCGGTGGCGGCAACGGCGGCAGCGTGCAAACCCTGTCGACCATCGCCTCCATCGGCGTCGGCGGTTCCGCCGACCTCGGTGGTGACGGCGGCGAGGTCTGCGTCGACAACACCGGCGGATGCGTTTACTCCGACCTTCCCTCACTTCTGGCTGCCACAAGCAACGGCAACGCGCACATCACCACAACCGGCGTATTCGCACCGGGGCTGATCGCCCAGTCCATCGGCGGCGGCGGCGGCAACGGCGGCAGCGTCAAGAATTTCAGTGTCCTTTCGTTCCTCGCCTTCCAGATGGGTGGCAGCGGCGGCGATGGCGGTGACGGGGGAACCGTTTCCCTGACCCAGAACCAGTTTTACGCAGCGACTTCCGGCGCTCAGTCGACAGCTGTCCTCGCACAGTCCATCGGTGGTGGTGGGGGCACGGGCGGCAGCGCCAATTACTTTGACGCGACCATCGGCTTCAACGCCGCCTTTGTCCTCGGCGGCAGCGGCGGCGACGGAGGCGACGGGGACGACGTCACAATCGACCTTTCAAGCGGCACCATCGCCACCGGCCTTTCCGCGTCTGCCACCTCCAAATACGCCCCCAACAATGCCACCGGCATTCTGGCCCAGTCCATCGGTGGCGGTGGCGGCAATGGCGGCTCGACATCCGCCGGCGATTTTCTGGTTGCCGCTCCAACCGGCACCGGCGTTCCCCTCGCCTTCAACTATGTGGCAACCGTAGGCGGCAACGGCGGCAATGCGGGAGCCGGCGGCGACGTGACCGTCACCTATGACCAACCCTCCAGGCTCACGACAATCGGCGACGCCTCTCACGGGATCCTTGCTCAATCGGTTGGTGGCGGCGGCGGTAACGGCGGCGATGCCTCCGCGCTGACAGCCACACTTGGCGACAAGGACACTGTGGAATCCACCGCTACCGTTGCTCTGGGCGGCGGCACGGGCAATGTCCTGAGCGACTTCAATTCGGATTATGCGTTTACGACATCCGGTGGCGGCAATGGCGGGGAAGTCAACGTAACCTTGGGAACCTACGGCTCGTCTTCCAATTCAGGCAGCAGTACTGCAACGAAACTCATAAGTCTGGCCCCGGAAAGCACGCTTTTCACTTTTGGTGACGGTGCCCATGGCGTTCTGGCGCAATCAATTGGCGGCGGCGGCGGTAACGGTGGCCTGGGCAACAGCAACGCCTATTCGCAAGGCGGTATCGCTTCGCTGGAAGCGAAGATTTCCCTGGGTGGCCAGGGTGGTTCGGGCGGTGACGGCTCTTCCGTCGAGATCCATAACTTTGCCGGCTACACGGTCCAGACGCAAGGATCGGGTTCCAAGGGTCTGGTCGGGCAGTCCATCGGTGGCGGTGGCGGCAATTCGCAGGGTGGCACCGTCTACCTTGGCGTTGGCGCCGGCAGCGTCTCCGGCAGCATGTCCCTGGGTGTTGGAGCCATTGGCGGCAGCGGCGGCAACGGCGGTACCATCTACGCCGAACAATATGGCCGCATCGAAACCTTCGGCGGCGACTCGGACGGTGTCGTGCTGCAATCCATCGGCGGCGGCGGCGGGATCGGCGGATCGCTCGGCAATGACGCGTCGTCTCACAAGGTTCTTGACGCCATTGGGGCCTTGAAAAAACAGATCAAGCGCCTGTCGGATGCGGGAGCTTCCTATTCGTTCACGGTCGATGTCGGTGGCGGCGGCGGGTCTGGCGGTGACGGCAATCAGGTCAAATATTACCATGATGGCCAGATCATCACGCAAGGTGCCTGGGCGGACGGGGTCGTGCTGCAATCAATTGGCGGCGGCGGCGGTCAGGGTGGCTCGTCCACCGCCAGCGGCAGCGAAGTCAGTGCCTCCATCGACTTTGCCGTCGGCGGCAGGGGCGGCTCCGGCGGGGACGGCGGTGAAGTCGCCGTCTGGCTGGCAGACGGCAACAGCAATTTCATCAACACGGCAGGTTTTGCAGCCACCGGCATGACGATGCAGTCCATCGGTGGCGGTGGCGGCCAGGGTGGCGACGGCTCGGACAACCAGACCGGCACACTGGCGATCGGTGGCGACGGCGGCGGCACAGGTGGTGCAGGCGGCGATGGCGGCCAGGTTCACACCTATGACACCAGCGCGGTAACGATCACCACCAGCGGCAATGATGCTGCTGCCCTGGTTGCCCAGTCAATCGGCGGTGGCGGCGGCACAGGCGGGGTCGGCAGCAGTGCGGAGACAACCCGTGTCGACGGCAGTGAGCTGAGCGTCTCTGTCGGCGGTTCTGGCGGAGTGGCCGGCAATGGCGGCACAATCGATCTGACGATGGACACGTCGATTGCCACCTACGGCAACCGCTCTCATGGCGTTCTGCTCCAGTCCATCGGCGGCGGCGGTGGTTATGGCGTCACCGGTAGCGTAGAAGGCGGGCTTGATCTGGCAATTGGCGGCACGGGCGGTGCGGCAGGCAACGGTGACGCGGTGACGTTCCAGCTAACCGGAGGCGCCGGCATCCAGACCCGCGGCGACGGCGCTTTCGGCCTGGTGGCACAATCCATCGGTGGTGGCGGTGGATTGGCGGGCGATGCGACCGGCGGTTCCATGACCAACGCCACCGCGAACCTGACCTCCGGCGGCGCCAGCGGCAATGGTGGCCAGATCACACTGGATATCGACGCGCCGATCACCGTCACGGGTGACGAGTCCATCGGTATTATCGCTCAGTCCATCGGCGGCGGCGGCGGTATATCCGGAACCGGCACCGGCGGCGTGGCTGGCCTCATGTCAACAGACAGCACGGGAACCGCGGGCGCTATCGATCTGGAAATCGCAAGTCAGGTCTATGCCTCCGGATCGCGTTCGTCGGGTGTCTTTGCGCAAAGCCAGGGCGCTGACGGCAACGGCACAATCGGGATCACGGTTGACGGACAAGGCAACGTCCAGGGGGGCACGGATACGGACGCGGCCGCCATCAGGGTCTCCAACGGGCTCAACAACACGCTGGTTCTGAACGACAATGCCATTGTCCAGTCAGGCGCATCTCGCAACGGCACCGACGACACCGGCTCCTATGCGGTCTGGTATACCGGAACGGGCACGACGGCTGACGGGGCAATCCTCAATGTTACCGTCAACGACACTGCGTCTCTTTACGGGGATGTCGTCCTGACCAATGCCGACGGCGGCAGCGCCGGTACAGTCACCAACAACTCACCCAACACCCTTGCTGACGGCTATCTGTACGATGCAAATGTGGTCAACAACGGCCGCTTCGTATTGGGGCGCGCACGCGACCCCGGCAAGACAGTGATTACCGGCAACTTCAAGCAAAGCGCACAAGGGTTTCTGGTCGCGGACATCGACCTGAACAATTTCGATTCCGATTGGCTGGAAGTGCGCGGCGACGCAACGCTCGCGGGAACACTCGGCCTCAAGACCATCAGCCTTCTTCCGGAAAGGAAGACGAAAGTTCTGTCGGTCGGCGGGTCTGTTACAGGCACCCTCACCCCGCAGGACTCTCTCATCTTCGATTACCTGTTCAATCCGGAAGGCTCCGACTATTATTTCCAGGTAACCGGCGCCGACTTTACCCCCAACGGCAAGGTGAAACTAAACCGGGATCAGAAGGCCGTTGCGGAAAACCTGCAGAATATCTGGGATCGCGGCGGCAACAACATCTTCGGAACACTGTTCGGGGCCATTGCCGACGAGGTCGACAATCAATCCGGAAGCTATGCAGACACCCTGAACCAGCTTCTGCCGCGCACCGGGCTTGCTGCCGTCGTCGAACAGACCTTCGAAATGCTGTCCTTCGGCGACAGCCTGATGAGTTGTCCTGTCTTCGAAGGCGATGGCGCAGGCATAACCGAAGGCTCCTGTGGCTGGGCACGCGCAACCGGCGGAACGGGCCATCGCTCAGCCATCGGCAATTCACCGAGCTATAACGCTAACGCGCTGACCTACCAGCTGGGAGGACAACGGGAAATAGCGTCCGGCTGGTTCATCGGTGGCGCTGCTGCCTTTCAGCAAACATGGATTTCACAGGCCTCCGGAACCGTGAAAGGAGACGGCAAGGCGGGGTATCTCGGGGCAAGCCTGAAGCGGGAGATAGGGGCCTGGACCCTTTCGGCCGCTGCCGCTGGCAGTTACGGAGCCACCAGGTTCGACCGTAACCTGTCGATCTCCGATCTTTCCGAGACGATCTCCAGCTCTCCCGACGTGCTGGCTGGCTCCGTCAGAGCACGGATTGCCCGCACCTTCGCGGCAACCAACGTCTACGTTAAACCTTATGTCGACTTCGACGCTATCTACTCCAGGGTCGGCGACTACCGGGAAAGCGGTGATTACGGACTTGAATTCGACTCCACCGGCCACTGGAATTTTGCCGCAACGCCTTCTATCGAGATCGGAAGCCGCCTGCGCTACAAGGACGGCAAGGACCTGCGTGTATATGGAAAACTCGGTGTGTCGTTCCTGTCCAGTGACCAATGGGAAACAGATGCACGCTTCACCAACCGCGCCGGGGGAACCGGGTCGTTCAAGACGTCTCTCGAACATGAGGATCTGTTTGCCTCGATCGGGGCCGGCCTTCAGCTCACATCCATTGAAGGGGTCGACCTGCGCCTGGAATACAATGGCCGGTTCTCCGAAAATCTGGCCACCAACAGCGGCTCTCTCAGGCTCAGCATTCCGTTTTAAGTTTGGCGTTGGTCGGCAACGTAACCACATATGGCCAATCAGACCACGTCTTCCGCATTTCCAAATCGTGCAAGCAGCAACTCGGCACCGCCGTGTTCCTTAAGGGCATTTTCCAATGCGTTTTCGTAATCCGGTTGCGCGGTTTCAAAATGTGCACGTCCCTTGTCGGTGAGAACGGTGTAGACGCCTCGCTTGTCGTCCGGACAAAGATCACGAACCGTGAAGCCCCCCCGCTCCAGACGCTCGACCATGCGTGATACGGAACTCTGGTTCAGCTGCAGATGGGCAGCCAGTTCCTGCATTCGCAATTCGGAGGTGGGCGATTTGGAGAGGATCTCGAGTGCGCGATAATCCGACAGACCAAGGCCATGCCGGTCTTGCAGGACTTTTGCGAGGTCTGCTTCGACGTTGGCGACCGCGTGGATCAGCCTGAGCCACGAACCACTGCTATTTGACATGATCAATCTGGACCTTCGAGTGTTCTACGCTTGCGTTGAACATTTGTATGCTCATGCAAGCGCAGAAACAAGTAACTGCCATTAGTCGGAAATGCGGCTCATCGCGGCAAAGTTCTGGAAAGGCCGCATGGCTTTGGGCACGGCCAGCTTGGCCACGCGAGGCGACTGCCAGGCCAACGGATCACTGGCAAACAGCCCATAGGAACCTCGATAATCAAAGCCGTGCCTTGCCACTTCATCACGATCGGCGGCAAAGAATACCTGCGAGATGCCTGCATAAAGCGCGCTCATGTAACACATCGCGCAAGGTTCGCCTGACGCAAGCAGAATGGTCCCGTGCAGATGTGGAGTTTTAAGCGTGCGGCAAGCGTCGCGGATCGCATCGACTTCCGCATGCGCGGTCGGATCATGATGATCCCGAACGCGGTTGACACCGCGCCCGATTACTGTGCCATTTCCGTCAACGACAAGAGCGGTGAAGGGAATGCCGCCTTTGTGGACATGATCCACGGAGAAGGCCACGGCCTCCTCCATGAGCTGGTCGAGGAGTTCTGAACGATCCGTCCCCATCAGGCTGTCGCCGCAAGCTTCGGGCTGTCGGCCAACTTCAGCCAGACGACACCTGCGATAATGACACCCAGCCAGACTGCCTGGATCAGCGTCAACGGCTGGTCGAGCAAGAAGCTGCCGAAGACGGCAGCCCCGACCGAGCCGATGCCTGCCCACACCGCATAGCCGATCCCCACGTCGATGGTTCGCAGCGCGGCACTGAGGAAGTAAAGCGTGAGCAGGAAGAAAACGACGGCGGCAATCGACCAGCTCGGAATGGTGAAGGCCTGGCTGCCTCCGACGCTGAGCGCATAGCCGATTTCGAACGCGCTGGCGAGCATCAGCATGCCCCATGCACCGCCATTGCCCTGGGTTTTCTGGAGCGTATCCATGATTTGCTGTTCCTTTTGATCAGAAGAGAATTGGAGGAGATACTTCGTGTTTCAGGTGCTCAGGCAGCACCACTCAGGCGCAGGCCGACAACGCCGCCGATGACGAAGGCAATGCCGAGGCCTTTCTTCCAGTTGAGCTGCTGACCAAAGAACAGCGCCCCCAGGACGACGATCCCGACACCTGAGACGGAGGTCCAGATTGCGTACCCGACACCGACATCGAAGGTGAGGAGCGCAAGGCTCAGGAAGAAGGTGGCGATAGCGCCGCTCACGAGGGTTGCGGCGGTCCACCCGAACCGTGTGAACCCTTTTGCATTTCCGGCACTTATTGCGACCGCGATCTCAAAGATCACGGCGATTCCGAGATAAACCCAACTCATTGGATGTTCCTTTCGTAGATTGAGAGTGTGTGAAGGCGGATGCCTTTAGACTTGGCCGCGTCGATTAACGGGAGCGGCCGCTATTGCCGGGGGCGCTTTCCAACCGGTCGATCGCCTGAAGCAACTCGTCCAGCGGGGGCACTCCCCGGAAAATCTGATCCCCGACCACGATCGTGGGAACCGACGTGATCGCCATGTCTTCGCGGGCGTGGCGCAGTGCTTCACGGTGACGTTTGCGATAGGCCCCGCTTTCGAGAGCCTGCCGGGCTTCATCCGGGTCGATCCCCGCTTCCGCAGCCAATGCGACAAGAACCTCGGGATCGCCGATGTCGCGATCCTCCTGGAAGAAGGCGCGCAATATCCGCATCGAATAGGGATGATCCAACCCCTGATCCTGTGCCAGGGCCAGAAGCTCGAAAGCCTTGTTGGTGCGTGGCTGAGGCGAAATCGACGGCAGCTTGATTGGCACCTGAAGGCTTTCCGCAAGCGGATAAACCGACCGGTTCCAGATCGCCGGAAGGTAAGGATCCTCGGGCTTCAGCGTTGGCACCGGGTCGGGCCGCAATTCATGGGCTCGCCAGGATATCGGGATCTTCCTGTCACCGATCGCCGTCGTCACGACCTGTTCTGCGAGCAGGCAAAAGGGACAGACGTAGTCGGTGTAAACTGTAACGGCACTCATCAGGTAGGCTTTCATTTTATTTGTATGTGCATGCAATATAGTTAGAGCCTCGCCATCGTCAATATATTTGCATGCGCATGCATGTTTATTTTTGCCTTACGAGTGAAAAGGTCTCTTCTTGTTGCCGCTGCCAAAACCTCAAGGAGCGACCGTGCGGCACTGCCAACAGGTGATGGTGAGACTGGCAACCCTTGAGAGGTTTCGCAGTCGCGGTGGTTCGCCTAACGTTGTTACAAAGGGATTTTGCTCAAAGGCTCAATCCGCGAGGCAAACAGCGCAACGGAAATGCCCGCAAGGCCGGACCCCGGCGGCGGCGCCATCCCTCATTGGGAGCGCAAAAGGAATGGAAGAGCAATTTAGCCGGGTCATTAACGCTGCAACACTTCAGGTCATTGGGTGGTCCTGAAGTAGCACCGTTCGAACTTTTTATTTAAGTCATATAATTTCTATCAGAATGATCTGTTTAAATGATCATTTTCCCAACCGCCGCAACATCGATTTTCACGACGGTCGCCAGCGGACAGGAGCCCCTATGCCAGGAGTTTCCGATCCGCAGACATTCAATTGGGCGGCTGGGATATCACGCATGCAAAAGGGCGTTGCCGGTTTCCCTGTCGAACAGGTGGATGTGTTCCGGTTTGATCGAAACGGAGACCGACCGAACGCCATCTTCGACACGAACCGGAGCAGTAATCAGGAGCCCGGGATCCGTGTCAGTGAGCACGTAGGAGACTGCCCCCGTTCTCTCAACGAGCGATACCGGAAGCGTCATTTCATTTCCGGTATCCCCCTGCCCGACCATCAGGTGTTCCGGCCGCAGTCCGACCGTTACTTTCTGACCAGGCAATTGCAGCCCTTCAAATGCGATCTCCGGTGTCCCGGGAAGAGCAAGACCAACACTCTTGCCCCCCTCCGCTACGACGCCATCGACAAAATTCATCGCCGGGGAGCCGATAAAGCCCGCAACGAACTTGTTCACTGGCCTGTCGTAAAGGTCGAGTGGCGCGCCTTTCTGTTCGATTACCCCGCTTCGCATGACCACCACCTGATCGGCCATTGTCATCGCCTCGATCTGGTCGTGGGTCACATAGACGGACGTCGCACCGAGGCGATTGTGCAGTTGCCGGATTTCGGAGCGCATGTGCACCCGGAGCGCCGCATCCAGATTGGAAAGCGGTTCGTCGAACAGGAACGCCTTCGGGTTGCGGATGATGGCCCGGCCCATGGCAACGCGCTGGCGCTGCCCACCGGAGAGTTGCCGCGGATATCTGTCGAGAAGTTCGCCCAACCCGGTCACGCGGGCAATTTCCTCCACCGCCTTGTCGATTTCGGACTTGGGGCGTCTCCGGAGCCGCATGGAATAGGTCAGATTCTGCCGAACGGTCATGTGCGGATAAAGGGCATAGGACTGGAACACCATCGCCAGGTCCCGCTCGCGCGGTGCCTTGTCATTGACCGCATCCCCCGCGATCCGCATCGTGCCGCTGGTGATTTTTTCCAGTCCGGCGATGGTGCGCAACAAGGTGGACTTGCCGCATCCCGAAGGCCCGACCAGAGCAACGAATTGTCCTTTCGGGATCTGCAGGCAAACGTCGCGGAGCGCGTGATAGGCGCCATAATATTTCTGGATGTTTTCCAGCTCGATTTGATAGCTCATTTGAGGGCTCCGGAGGTCAGGCCGCTGACGATCTGGCGTTGCAGCAACACAAATATGATGAGAACCGGCGTCACGTAGATCGCGGAGTAGGTCATCACACCGGACCAGTCGGACGTGTTGGGGCCCATGAAGGATTGCAGACCGACGGTCGCCGGCTGTAGCGCTCGCTGTGTGATCAGGGAGCGCGAATAGACATATTCCCCGAAGGACTGCAGGAAGATGAGCACCGACGTTACCAGAATGCCGTTTCTTGCAAGCGGGACGATGATGGACAGGAAGGCACCGATCCGCGAGTTGCCGTCGACCAGCGCGGCTTCTTCCAGCTCCCTTGGAACCTGCAGAAAGGTTGCGCGGCACAGCACGATATAGAGCGGCAGAACCTTCGCCGCCTGCGCCAGTATCACCGATGTTCTTGGCACCTCGTTAAGGCCAACCTGGTTGAAGGCAACGAAAATCGGCGTGATCATCAGGGAAGATGGCAAGACCTGCATCATCAGAACGATGAAGAGCACCACGTCCATCCAGCGGTTGCGGATGCGAGAGAGAACATAGGCACAGCCCGTGCCGCAGATGGCGACGATAATCGTCACACCCGAGGCAATCAGAAGCGAGTTCCAGAGGTAGACGTCCATCTTCAGGCGCGTCCAGACTTCGCCAACCATCCATTGCGGATTTTCCGGCCAGAAGGTCGGCGGATTGGCGAAGATTTCCGTGCCGCTTTTCAGGGCCGTGATGTACATCCAGTAAAGCGGGAAGAGATAGAAGCTCACCAGACAGAGCGCGATTGCGGTCAGGCCATATTTTTTCATCATCGCTCGACGCCTCAAGCTAGCTGTTCGTGGCGCGTGGACCGCACATAGACCGCGGCAACGAAAATCACGAACAGGATCATCAGAACCGAAATCACCGAACCGACGCCAATCTCGTAGTACTGAAACGACAATTGCCAGCTCCAGTACTGGAAGACGTTTGATGCATTCGACGGACCGCCCTGCGTGAGGGCCGCAAACAGGTCAAACTGCTGAAGGGTGAAAATGACGCCCAGTGAGATCACCGCTCCGAGCTGGGCGCGCATCATTGGCAAGGTGATGGTGAAAAACCGTTGGATGGCATTCGCACCGTCCATTTCGGCGGCTTCGTAGATATCCTCCGGAATTCCCGCCAGACCGACGGACAACAGGATCATGTTGAACGGAACACCCAGCCAGATATTGGCGAGGATGACCGAATAAAGGGCCACGTTCGGGTCGGACAGCCAGAAGATACGCTCACCGGTCAGGCCGAGAGACAACAGGACATGGTTGAGAACGCCAAAATCCCCTGCAAGGATCCAGCTCCAGACAGCGCCGACAACAAGAGCCGGCATGATCCAGCCCGCCAGGAACAACCCGCGCAGCCAGGTGCTTCCCGGAAAATTCTGCTGAAAGAACATTGCCAGGGCAAATCCGATGGACAATTGCGCTGCGACCGAGATGCCGACGAATTTCACGGTGTTGAGGAAGATGCCCCAAGCCTCGGGACGTGACAGCACATCAACGTAATTGTCGAGACCGACATAGGGCCTGTCGAAGGATCCGAGTGAAAACAGGTCCACTTCCTGAAACGACATGACGAGGTTGTATACGAGCGGAAAACCCGAAAACAGAACCAGGTACCCGAGTGCCAGCGTCACGAGGATCGTGTCGAAACCGGCCCCGTCCCGGAACGGTCTGGTAAAGTTGAGCATCCGTCTCCTCCTCCATGGCGGATGAAAAAGGGTGTGCGCTCCCGTCCGGTCGGACGGCTCGCGAGCACACACCCCAAGGCAGGGCGAACATCGCAAAACCCCGCCTGAACAGACCCTACTTCAGGACCTTGTCGATGCTGGTCTGCGCGGCAGCGAGAGCATCTTCAGGCGTTGCCTGACCGGTCAGTGTCGACTGGATTGCGGTCTGGATCGCCTTGCTGATGCGCGGCCACTGCGGATGAGGTCCGCGGTTGCGGGCATATTTCATCGATTCTTCGAAGACCGCATAGATTTCCGGATACTTGGGATCCTTCACCTCGACCTTGGAAGCCGGCAGGTAGCCGAATTCATTCCAGACGCGGTCCATGTTGTCATAGAGAAACTCCAGGAACAGGAAGGCTTCGTCCGGATTGTCGGTGCTGGCCAGAATGACGTTGTCGCCCTCCCCCAGCGCCGAGGCACGGTCCGCTCCCTCGTCCGGTGCGGGCAGGAGCGCAGCCCTGAAATCGAACTTGGCTTCCGAGCTCATCCGGGGCAGTTCCCAGGGTCCCGAGATCGACATTGCGGCGGTCCCGGCATTGAAAGTACCGGTGCTGTCCCACTGACCGCGGATGAGCGTGTCCGGCGAGGCCAGTCCTTCGTCGAGGATTTTCTTCCAGAGTGAAAGCGCTCGGACCGCCCCGTCCGTGTCGACGTTGTCGTAATCCCCGCCGGTCATCTGCAGCCAGGGCAGAAACTGGAAAGTGCCCTCTTCGGTCGCAACCGCAGAAAAAGCGAGGCCGTAGATATTCTCTTCCGGCTTGGTCAGCGCCTTGGCGGCTTCGTAAAGCTCGTCCCAGGTGCGTGGCGGGTTGTCGGGGTCGAGCCCGGCCGCACGGTACATGTCGGCATTGTAGTAGAGAGCGATCGTGTTCGCCCCACGCGGAATGCCATAGATGCCGCCCTCGTAGCTGACCGATGACAGCGGTCCCGGGAAGATGTCGTCGGCATTCACGATATCGGACTGCTCGATATAGGGTTTCAAATCGAGCAACAGTCCGCGAGAAGCAAACAACGCCACTTCCGGATTGTCGATATAAGTGATGTCGGGAGCATCGCCCGTCGCCACGCCGCGTGCGAGGTCATTGACCATGTCCTCGAACTGGACGGTCCGCACGTTGATCTTGATGTCGGGATGCTTGGCCATGAACTCGTCGGCCATGACGTAGTGATATTCGCCCGGGTCGTCGATGGTCCACAGATCCAGCTCGACCGGATCGGCAACGGCGGTTGAAGCCAGCGCGATCAGCCCGGATGTTGCCAATGCTATTGATTTCAAGTCCATGTTGGGTCTCCTCCCTGTATGCGACATGAATGACGGACGGCGTTGCCCTAGGTCAGTGAGGGATCGCCGCCTTCGTATTTGCCGGTTCCCGGTATGAAGGCACCGCCCCGGCTGGTTTTCAGATGGTTGAGCGCATGCACCTGGCCGGTCATTTCGAGCTCGTCGCGATAGACCGGATCGTGCCAGCCCTCGATGTCGATGGAGCCTGAATAACCCGCAAGACGCAGCTCGCTGATGATGTCTGTCCAGTTGCTATCGCCAAAACCCGGCGTACGCATGAAGACGAACGGATGTTTTCCGAAGATGCCGTGTTCCCGGATGACATCATGGCGGACCGTGGCGTCCTTGCCGTGCACGTGAAAGATCTTGTCGGCCCACTTGCGGATCTGCGGCAGCGGATCGATCAGATAGACAAGCTGGTGGCAAGGCTCCCATTCCAGGCCGAGATTGTCGTCCGTCGTTTCGTTGAACATCAGTTCCCAGGCATCCGGATTATGGGCGATGTTCCAATCGCCGGTCTGCCAGTTCCCGTCCATGGCGCAATTTTCAAAAGCGATCCTGACACCCTTGTCGGCGGCGCGCTTTGCAAGCTCGGACCAGACTTCCCTGTATTTGGGCAGGCTGTCTTCCAGGGGCTTGCCACGGATCCTTCCTGTAAAGCCGGCGACGCAAGTGGCGCCGAAGTGATGGGCGTTATCGATACAGTCCTTCCATCCCTGCAGGGTGTCCCGGTCCAGCGGCTGATCTTCCAGCGGGTTCCCGAACATGCCCAGGGTCGAGATGGTGATGTCCCGGTCGCCGATCGACTCGACACAGCGTTTGCCGAGCTCGGCCAGGTCCTGCCCGTTGGTCGTCTGCCAGAAGAACGGCTCGAAGCTTTCAAACCCGAGATCGGCGATTTCATCGATCCGCTTCGCAGCTTCTCCGCCCGTGGCGGCGATCATCGTTCCGATGCGAATGGATTTTGCAGGATTGCTCATGAATGAATGTCCTCGGGTCAGATATCTATCTCGACGAAGCGCTCTTCCTCGGCGCTCCGGATTGCAGCAAATGTCATGGCGAGTGAGCGGATGTTGTCGGCGGAATCCGTGAGAGCAGCCCTGCCGGTCTCACGCGCATCCAGGAAATCGGCAATGACGCCTGCATGGCCGGTGACCTCCAGCGATGCGGGCAATTCGGGCACCTCGACCTCTTCCAGCGGATAAAGAAAGCCTTCGGCCGATTTCACGATTTCGGCTCGGAAGCCTTCGTTGCCGTCCCACAAAAGAGTTCCGCGCGATCCGATGATCCGCCAGGAGGCTTCCCAGTCCGTGCGCGCACCTTCCGCACACCACGAACCGCGATAGGTCATGGTCACATTGTCATGGCAGTCGAAGATGGCGGCGGCACTGGCTCCGTGGCGGTACCAGGAATGGGACGGATTGCTCTCGTGACAGAAGACCCGGCGCGGTTCCAGCCCGGCAACGAAACGGGCCGCGTCGAAAGTGTGGATTGCCATGTCGTGCAACAGCACATGATCCATCTCCTCCCGAAACCCGCCGAAATGCGGTGCGATGAAGAAGTCGCAATGGACCTCCGCGATCCGCCCAATGCCACCCTGGTCCAGAAACTGTTTTGCACGCCGGATGCCGGGCAGAAAGCGGCGGTTCTGAATCACGGCATGCAACCTGCCCTGATCCCGTCGCACGTCGAGCAGTGCTTTTGCCTCGTCCAGCGAGTTCGCCATCGGTTTTTCGGAAAGCACATCGCAGCCGGCAGCGAAGCCCTGGGTCACCACTTCGTTGCGGGCAGATGGCACGACGATATCGAACAGGAGGTCTGGCTTCAGCCTGGACAGCAGTTCCGTCAGATCGTTTCCGGCCTCTGCGTTGCCGAAGCCGGAGGTCTGAGCACGTTTTTGCGCAAGGTCCGTGTCAAGGTCGACAAAGCCGACAATCTCGACCCGCTTGCCGGAAGAGTTGATGTCCTGAAGTGCACGTAGCCAGCCCTCGGACATGGCTCCGCACCCCACCATGACGGCGGTCTGCATGTGATTTCCTCCCATCGGGCGCGGTTGTGACCTTTCGTCTTTCCGGGCTCCGTAAACGTTTACGACGCTAGATTACGATGGAACTTTGTGTCAAGAAGTTTCGTAAACGTTTTCGGAAATCTTTTCAGGAGCCCCTGTCCTTGAACATAAAAGACCTCGCGCAACATCTTGGGATCTCTATCGGAACCGTTTCGCGAGCGCTGAACGACAAACCGGATGTAAACGCAAAGACCCGAGAGCGTGTGCTCAATGCCGCAGTTGAACTCGGCTACAGTGCGAACGCTTCGGGCCGTTCGCTGCGTCGTGGAACAACGCAGACAATCGCCTTCATGCTTGAAACCGGGCAGTCGGAACTCAGGAGCGGCGACAACTTCTTCATGCGCGTGATTGACGCCATGCAGGCCGAACTCGATGATCAGGGCTATGATCTCATCATCCTGCCTTGCCATTCCGCCAACGATCCGACGGAGTTTCTGAAACGCGTTATCGCGCGCGGCACGGCGGATGCCATTGTTGTAACCGCGACCATGAAGAACGATCCGCGGATCGAGTTCCTGCTCAAGTCACGGCTCCCGTTCCTGACACTCGGACGGTCACGCCTGGAAGACCAGCACCCCTGGATCGATCTCGATTTCGAAGGATATGTCGATCAGACAATCCGCAAGCTGGTGGCCCTCGGGCATAAACGCATTGCCATTACCGTGCCGCCGACCCGATCCAACATCGCCAGTGTGTTGCGCGAAGCCTATGAAAACGCAGTTGCCGAAACGGGGCTGGAATTCGATCCCGGTCTGATCTTCGAGTGTGAAGTCAGCGAGTCCGGCGGCAATCAGGTGACCCGCCAGATCCTGGAAATGCCCAACCGGGCGACCGCGCTGCTGCTGAACTACGAACTGATGGCATTTGGCGTTTACTCGGCCCTTCAGGAAGCCGGGCTGTCACCGGGCAAGGACCTGTCGGTTGCAACACTCCGCAGAAGCAAGCTCCTTCGCTTCCTCAACCCGCCGGTAACGGCATTCGAGATCGATCTGGAGCAGCTCGGGCGAACAATCGCTCAGGAAGTTCTGCACGTGCTGCGCGACAACAGCCACAAGACCAGGATTGTCTGGCCTGCCACGATGGCCATAACAGAGAGTTTCGCGCCCCCACCTGGCCGGTAGTCCAACTCGTATCCGACCGGCTTGCCACTTGTTTTTCAGCGGACGCTGCCCTCCCCTCCCAAAGGCAGTCAGTCCAACGTCACTACATCGGAAATCTCTGCGCAGCTGCCTCAAACAGAGCGGACGAACAGGTCGTTCCAAGGACATCGCCGACCGGTCGTGTCAGCCATTTCGGTTGAAGTGCATCTGACAGGAATGACGGCAGTTTCTTTTCGTGCTCGCTGAAAGCCTGTGAGCTCATCATGCTGGGATCGGCGTCCAGGCACAGGGTCAGGTTGCTTGCGTCATCCTCCCCTCGGAAAGTGAGATTGAAGCCGTCAGCGGGGCCACTGCCAAGAATGTGGCGGCGAGACCTGCAACCGGTGAAAGCCGGTGCATTGAAGGGCAGCACGTTGATCAGGGGAGAGAAGAAGTACCGGCCACCTTCTGTCAGCCCCTGGTCTTGTGAAATCTGCTCGATACGGTAGCGGCTGTATCGCCTTTGGCGTTTCAGCTCAGCCGCCGAGCCTTTCAGAAAATCTGCCAGGGTGTCGGTTCTGTTCACCTCCATCCGGAACGGCAGAATGTTGACCAGCAGCGCCGGCAAATGCGCCCCCACACTGCCCCACCTGCTCATGAATGGAAGCCAGAGTGTCAACGCATTCTCGGGCGGCATCTGCCGACCGGCCCGTTCGCCCAGAAGATAGAGACCGCCGAGCAGTGTCAGGAGATCCGGCCAGCCAATTTCAACCGCCGCAGCGGTTGCCTGCAGGTTTCGCGTGAACTCCGGAAATAGGGAAACCTGAGCATGATAGCCGGGGCCACCATAGTCTTCATCTCCCCGCTCCAGAACTTCGATGTCGGAGGCTCTTGCGAAATACTCCGACCAGAACGCCTTGTCGTCGTTCCACTGCCAACTCTCCTGATATCGAGCCTCTTCAGACAGGAAACTTGCCAGCGGATGGAATGGCAGACCGGCGTCGCCCTGGCCGCGATAATGATTGTAAAGCTCGGCACAGCGCTGTTCGATCAACGCCAGGCCATAGCCATCGACAATGATATGGTGAGCGCGGATGTACCAGAGGTAAATTCTCTCCCCGACGCGGTAAAGCGCATGCGCCGACAGTTTATCGTGCCGTAAATCCAGTTTTGCGGCCAGATCGGTTTCCATCCGCTTTCTGGCGACTTCCAGTGGCTCGGCCTCCTCGCGCAAGTCCACCTGTACAAGCGCGGGCAAAAATTCCGGATCGCAGACCTGAACCGGCGCTCCACCATCCGGGCTCACCCGGAACCGGGCCGACAGAATCTCGGCCTCGCGGATGGTGCGTGTGATCGCCCTGGTGAGCGCGGGCTCGTCAATGTCGCCTTCAAGCTCGATGTAATGCGCGACCGTCGACACGGGCTGGTCGGGATGAAAGGTGAATTCTTCCCAGAAGTCGAGCTGTGGCAGCGTCAACGGCATCTCACCGGTTGGACCGATGTCCGGCATGAACGAAACTCCTTCTACGATTTCAAATGACGGCGGAATTTTTCGCAAGGTTGGAAAACGGAACGTCTTGTGACCAATCAAGGCAGCTCTCGGGAAAGGAGTTCCTCCACCTGGTTCGCGTTTCGGCACATGAGAAGTTGCTTTGGCGGCAAAGCGACGCCGAATTCGTCGGAGATGCGCTGAGCGATCGTCTTGAGATGCGACGGTAACAGCCCCATCGACAGGAAGTCGGTAGCCCCATTTACGGCTGACGTTGCTCCGCAGCCGACGACCTCCAGATAGATGTCGAGAAGCCGACGGTTTGCCGGGGATGCTTTCCTTGGCGGCACCGGTTGTCTGGAAGGGAAATCTGCAAGCAATTGCCTCGCAGCCCTTCGATCCGGTTTTCCGTTGGCAGACAGCAGAATGCTATCCACCTTTAAAAAGTACGCGGGAACGTGGGATTCCTGCAGGTGCTGTCTTGCAAAATTCCGAAGGTCCGCATCGGAAAGTCCGCTTCCAGGAACCGGTTCATAAAGGGCGCCCAATTCGGTTTCCCCACGGCGTTCGTCTCCAAGATCCGTCAGTAGAACGCGGGCGACGTCAGGGTGTTTCACAAGTTCATTCTCGACGTCAGGCATGGAAATGCGGACGCCGCGCACCTTGACGTAACCCTGAACGCGGCTGTCGAACAGGATCAGTCCGTCGCGCCTGTATCGCCCCCGGTCTCCAGACCGGAATGCACGAACCGGCTCTCCGTGCTCATCCCGGATCATGACGAAGTCATGCTGCCGCAACTCGCCGTCTTCCAGATATCCAAGCGCCGTGTTCACACCCGAAGAATGGATACGGCCAACAACACCGACAGGGCAGTGCTCGCCTTTTTCGTTGAGCACGAAATACCGGTTTGCCGGCAGCGGGCGGCCATAAGGTATGTTGCCTGTATCTTCCGGACAGATCCTATGCCAGATACTCCAGATCGTGGTTTCGGTCGGTCCGCCGATTGAACTCAGTCGGATAGCCGGGTTGCTGCGCCTTACGTCTGCGATCACCGCCGGTTTGAGGTAGTCGCCGCCCTGGTTGATCAGGCGCAAGTTGGCAAGTTCCGGCTCTTGACGGCAGGAAAGCAGCATCTCGAAGATGGTCGGAACCGACGACCAGATCGTTACGCCGTGCGCGTCAATCAGCTGGTTCCACCGAACCGCATCCTTCTCCTCGCCCAGAGCAGGTTGAACCAGCGTTCCGCCAGCGGTCAGACACCCGAAGACCTCATAGACAGACATGTCGTGATGCAATGGACTGACTGAAATGAAGACGTCACCCGAAGTGATTTCCCACTCCGCATTGGTGCTGCCGATGACGTTGTCGGTCGATCGGTTGGACAGCACGACGCATTTCGGTTTCCCGGTCGTGCCTGACGTATAAAGATAGTACGCGGCCGCCGGACTGGACGAGAGCTCCTGAAGCGGCGGCATGAAGTCAAATACGTCGCCGGAGAGTTCTCCCTGCAGCAGCGTCTCGGCAGAAACGACGTCGTAGCCCTCAATCGGCTGTGTTCCGACGACAAGGTCTGGCTTGCAATTGTCGCAGAGAAATTTTCTGCGTTCTTCTGGGGCAGAAGCATCCAAGGGAACCCAGGTTACCCCACGCAGTGCACAGGCCAGCGTCACCATCGTCTGTTCAGGAGAACGCGGCAGCGCAAGAACCGCAACATTTCCCTTTTGAAGGTTTCGGGCCGCGAGAGACGCCAGCACCTTGTGCACGCCCCTGCCGAGCTCTGCATAGGAGACCCGACGGGCACCGCAGGCGAGCGCGTCGTTTTCCGGCGGTGCTGAAAACATGTTGTCGGCAATGCGCCTCAAGTACCCGCAGGCGGCATAAGTCTCCACCGGCATGTTGAACCGATAGTGGTCGAAATCCAGCACGTTTCGCGCTTCGACCTGAAGCTCTTCGCTTTCGCAGATGGCGGTCACGGCCCTGTCGATGGCTGCCTGAATATCGTCGACGACGGTGCGCTCGATAGCCTCGACAGCATGATCGATATCGATCAACAGACCTCCGTCGACCGACGCACCCAGGCGAATGTCCAATGCGACCTGCGGTGTCTGTGTCAGGCCGTCATGCAGGCGAACGTGCGCATCGGACGATAGCACTGGCCAGGACAGCCCGTTCGTGAGGACAACCGGCAGGGCGACACCACTTGCACCACCTCCGAGGTCCATCAGAAACCGGCTGATTTCGACGCCGGAAAACGACAGGTGATCCAGCCCCTCCAGAACGTCGTCCTGCAAGGCCTTTGCCCTGGCAATAAAATCGTCTGTTCCCTGCCCGTCCCAAGCGACGGCAAAGAACGTCGACCCGTTTTGGTAGCCCCCTTCCGTTCGCGGGGCCGCCGGCACGCCGACATGAAGGCTCCCTTCGCTCAACCAGTGCGACAGAACTTCCAGGATCACGGCCGACAACACAGTATTGCGAAAGAGGCCCGCCTTTGCCCCCATGCGCGTGAGCTTGCGGAAACGCGCTGCATCGATCGCCAAACCGGCCCGCGCATAGCGAGAGCTTCCGATGGTCTCCAGAGATTTCGCCCAGGGAAGCTTCGGCGCGCCTTCGTAAGACCCGAGCTTGGCCTTCCAGTAGTTTGCATCAGCCTCGTTCTGGCTCTTGATCGGCTGTATGGCAGAAGGAACAGGCAAGCTTGTCGCGGATTCGATCTGTCGATCCTCGAACAGTTCAACCATCAGCGCAGCTATGGAAAAACCGTCCAGGACCAGCGCATCGAACCGGAAGAAGATTGCACAGTCATCTCCGGTCTTGCCGGCCGTTTCGGGCAGCTGGAACGCGACGACCCGCCAGGGCGGTGCAGTCAGATCGAACAGCTCATGGGTAAACCCCTGCTTCAACTCGGCGATCTTTTGCTCAGCACTTTCCGGCGTCTGGTCGGACAGATCGATGCGGAGGAAATCGACCTGTGGCGTTGCCAGGACGTGTCTCGATTGGCTTTGGCCATCGACAACCGTCCGCAGGCTGTCATATCGCTCCGCCAGATGGAGCAGCCGGCGCTCCAGAAGAGCGAGGTTGAAGCGACCGCGATACTCGCGAAACTCCTGCATCGCGACGCCGCCGAGAGGCACATATTCGCTTCTGCCAAGGAGGTACGCGCGCTGCAGCGACGTCAGTTCGGATGTCATGATGTCTCCAGCGGATCTATTCGGCAGGTTGAGCTGCAAGCGAAATCCGGCTACTTGCGCCAACCGCCTGCAGAAAAGCTCGTGCGATGCTGTCCGACGCCTTGCCGGAGCGATCGTTGATCAGGGATGCCAGGGCGGCGGTTGTGCTCGCAGGACCAATGTCCTCCGGTGCAATGGCTGCAGACGGAATGTAACGATTGAGAAAGGTGACGAAGTCCGCAAGATCGCCCTCGCCCAGTCCGAAATCCCGGATAGGGAGATGCATGTGAGCATCACTGCCAGTCACCCTGCCCGGCGCCAGCCGGTTCAACAGTTCCAGAAGCATGTCTTCGGTGTATGTGGCGGGCCGTCTTGCAGAGCCGCACGTCATGACGTTGCAAACTGCCTGTTCGCCAAGTGACCGCGGGTCGGCCGCAACTTTCCTCGCGAGCCGCTCATAGCTCTTGAACGCGGCATCGACCCAGGCTTCGGGCAGTGCATCATAGCGGATATCCCAGTTGACCAGGATACCGCCGTCCAGTTCCGCAACTTGGGCATCCAGGGCAACTTGCGGCCCTTGTGACACGGCCCAGTTCATCGATCCGAAAACCTGGCGGACACGTTCGGAGAAGAGGCCTCCCGCTGGCAGACCGAGGCCGGAGGTAAACACGATGGGCGCAGACTGCAGGGACCGTTGATGGCGCGACAGATCACGCATCACGCTGACACCCGGATAGGCAGAATGGGCGAGAAGGTCCAGCATTCTGCCGGCCAGAGATTTGCAGACGTCTTCGTAGGTCTCCCCGGGCCGTAGATCGACCGCCAGAATAAGGGTGTTGGAAAAGTCTCCGACAAGCCGCTCGACACCGGCGGTGTAAGGAGCACGCCAGAACATCGGCACGTTGAGACGAAAACGGCCGCTGCCGGTGGCCCCACCCACAACGGCGGCGAACAACCCCAGCATCAACGCCGACACTGTCACGCGCAGCCGGCGCGCGGTCTCTTCCAGTGACCTGCGTTCAGCAGGCGACAGATAGGCGGCGAGCCTGCCGCTTTTGACCCGTTGGCCAGCGGCAACGACCGGCAGATCGGGAGCCGGCGGCATGTCATCCAGACGCTCTTGCCACCAGCGCTTGTCTTCCTGCTGACGCCTGTGCAAATCGGCATCATCGGCTTTGGCGTCCAGCCAGTCGAAAAAGCTGCTTTCCCCGGGTTCGGCCGGCAATGACGGCTTTTCGTAGTACCGGGCAAGGTCCTCCATGAGGAGGCAGAAACTCGGCGGATCGATCGCCGCCATATCCGTGTCGACATGCAAGCGGCTGGCACCATCGGGTAGAAGGCTAAGTCCGAATGCGGACGTCTCACCGCTGGCAAGGTCCAGCGATCGACTGGTCCAGCTTTCCCGCTTTTCCGCCAGTCGATGGGCGAGTGCTTGCGGCTTGAGAGGGCTCAGGTCCTCAACCTCGAAAGACAGGCTTTCTTCTGTTTTTCCAATGACTTGCCGGCCATCCGCCGTGATTTGCATGCAAAGCATGGCATGCGTCTCATAGAGTTTGCGAACCGCGCCTTCCAGGCGGATCGGATCGATGTTGCTGCCATCGAATTCCACATAAAGATGAGCTGATACATTTCCGAGGAAGCCCTTGGCTTCGCGCCCGGTCCAGTAAGCGGCCTGCATGGGTGTAAGATTTTTCATTGCGACTTTTGGTGTTGACAAAACATGAGTATCATACTCAAGTATTGAAGCAGGTCAACCATTCATATAGGAGATGCTCCATGGCAACCGGAGCGAGAGTGATGCGTCACGAAGACGTGGCCATCCAGCCTGATCCCAAGCGAAAATTTCTGTTCACTTCAGGCGGAAACGAACTGCATGCAGATGGAATTCGCGAGCGGATTGCCGTCCCGGCCCGGACCGGAAAAACTTCGGGCGACCTGTTTCAGGCCACGGTTGGCGCAGCCCTGGAACGCGCCCGCAATGCTGGCCAGGCAAACCCGATTGTCGTTGGTGCCATTCCGTTCGATCTCGGTGAGGTGTCCTGCCTCTACGTGCCTGAACGCCATGAATGGCGCACCTGCAAGGAGCCGAACGGAGGCGCTGTCACGAAACGCATCATGCCGGAGCTGCTCGCGCAGCGGAGTTATCCGGATGAGGCCGGCTTCAAACGGGCCGTCCAACACGCCATCGTCAACTTCCAGCACAGTGATGTCCGCAAGGCCGTCCTTTCGGTCATACGGGAACTGCAATTTGCAGAGCCTGTCGATGTCGAGCGGCTCATGACAAGCCTGCGGGCCCAGAACAGCGACGGCTATCAGTTCCAGGTGCCACTTCCGGATGGCAGCGAGCTGATCGGCGTCAGTCCGGAATTGCTCATTCGCAAGAGCGGCCGCTCGTTCACGTCTAACCCGCTAGCGGGGTCGACCAGGCGCCTGCCCGAACTCGCCGCCGACAAGGACGCCGGCACTGAATTGCTTCGCTCCGAAAAGGATCGCTATGAGCACAGGCTGGTCGTGGAGGACATTCACCGTTTGCTGCAACCCTATTGCTCACAGATCGATGTGCCGGATCAGCCGTCGCTTCTTGGCACAGCGGCTTTGTGGCATTTGTCCACCAGGATCGAGGGACAGCTGAACGACCCGTCGATGACCGTGTTGCAGCTAGCATGCCTCCTGCATCCGACGCCTGCTGTCTGCGGATATCCAACAGAGCTGGCTCACCGTCTCATCCGGTTTGTCGAACCGTTCGAGCGCGGGCTTTTCACCGGAATTGTCGGCTGGTGCGACGCCGAGGGCAACGGTGAATGGGCCATCACCATCCGCTGCGGCATCGTTGAGCGTGACGTGGTGCGGCTTTTCGCAGGTGCCGGCATCGTTGAGGCCTCTCAACCGGACTGCGAATGGGCCGAAGTCCAAACCAAACTGGGCACCATGCTCAAGGCTTGCGGCCTCGCCGCCTGAGCCCCTGTCCTTATCAAACAATCAGGTTTTCCAATGAACGTCGAATTTCAGCGCTGGCCAGAGGAACTGGCAGCGCATTACCGCTCCTGTGCCTACTGGATCGATCAGCCATTGACCCGAATTCTGGATCAACAAAGGCAAACGCGTCCCGCCGCGCCGGCGATCGTGTGCGGCGAACGAACCCTTTCCTATGACGCACTCGACCGGCTGTCCTCCAATCTGGCTGCAAGATTGGTGGCAAAAGGGTTGGGTCCCGGTGACACCGCACTGGTGCAGCTGCCAAACCTCGCCGAGTTCTACATCGCCTTTTTTGCGTTGCTGAAGGCCGGCATTGCACCGGTCAACGCGCTCTACAGCCATCGACGTCACGAGATGACGGCCTATGCCCGGCAGATCGAACCGAAACTTCTGATCGCCAGCCGCCAACATGAGCTGTTCCGGACGGACGACTTCATCGGCAGCCTGCAGGAAATGCAGGACGGTGCTCTCACTGTTCTTCTTATGGACGAAGCAGATCCCGCCTCCAGCCTGTCACACTGGATCGAAAGTGCTCCGGAAGGCGTTGCCCCCGATTACGGACCGACACCCCCAGGCGAAGTCGCCTTCTTCCAACTGTCCGGCGGCAGCACGGGTACACCGAAGCTGATCCCACGCACGCACAACGACTACGATTACAGCGTCAGGGCCAGCGCGGAAATTTGCGACCTGACACCCGAAACGCGGTTTCTTTGCGCGTTGCCGGCCGGGCATAACTTTCCGCTCAGTTCACCAGGCGCACTCGGAGTGTTCCATGCCGGTGGCTGCGTCGTGCTCGCCCCCAATCCGGAACCTCTTGCCTGTTTCGAGCTTATTCGCAAACACAAGGTGACCATGGCCGGTCTTGTGCCTTCCGCCGTCAATCTCTGGCTTCAGGCAGCGCCTGATCATCGCAATGCGCTGGAGAGCCTGAAACTCCTGCAGGTGGGCGGCGCACATTTTCCTGAGTCCCATGCGCGTCTGGTTCCTCAGATACTTGGCTGCAAGCTGCAACAGGTCTTCGGAATGGCGGAAGGACTGGTGAATTACACCCGTCTGGATGATCCGGATGAGCTTGTCTTCACGACCCAGGGACGCCCGATCAGCTCTGACGACGAAATCAAGATTGTCGGAGAAGATGGACAACCTGTTTCCGACGGCGAAACGGGCAGACTTGCGACGCGTGGTCCCTACACCTTCCGCGGCTACTTTCGAAGCCCGGAACACAATGCCGACGTCTTCGATGAGGACGGGTTCTACTATTCCGGTGACCTGGTGTGCCGCACCGGTGAAGGTTATCTGCGGGTGGTTGGACGGGTAAAGGACCAGATCAACCGGGGCGGCGAGAAGATAGCCGCGGAAGAAGTCGAAAGCCTGCTTCTGCTTCATCCTGATGTTCGAGAAGCGGCCCTTGTCGCCATCCAGGACCCGGCACTTGGCGAGAAAAGCTGCGCTGTCATTGTCTCGGACAACTCCTGCATCAAACCGCTTGCTCTTCGCAGGCACCTGATGTCGCTCGGAGTTGCCGACTACAAGCTGCCTGACCGCTTCAGTTTTGCGGACGCCATTCCCCTCACAGCCTTCGGCAAACCCGACAAGAAGAAACTGCGCATGGATCTCGCGCAGAAATTCACTCCCGCTCTGACACAGTAGAGGTTCCCAATGACCATCCCGACAATTTCCGACTACCCGATGCCGAAGGACTTTCCGGCGAACAAGACCGGCTGGAAACCGGATGCCGCTCGTGCTGTCTTCCTGATCCACGACATGCAGGACTATTTCCTCCGCTACTACAACGCCGACGGCGAACTGATGACGCGGTTGATCGCCAACCTGCAGCGTGTCCGCAACTGGGCCTACGCCCACAACGTCCCGGTCATCTACACGGCTCAGCCTCATGACCAGCCGCCGGAAGACCGAGCACTCCTGAACGACATGTGGGGTCCCGGCCTGACCGTGGCCGACCCGGCCCTGCAGCAGGTGGTCAAGGGACTGGAGCCAGGCGAAAACGACGTGGTTCTGACGAAATGGCGCTACAGTGCATTTCAACGATCCGACCTCAAGGCCCGCATGGCATCCCTTGGCCGCGATCAACTGATCGTCGGTGGCATCTACGCACACATCGGCTGCCTGATGACTGTTGCGGATGCGTTCATGAACGACATTCAGGCCTTCATGATTGGCGATGCGGTTGCCGATTTTTCCGAGGCCGAACACAAGATGGCCCTGAAATATGTCGCAACCCGCTGTGGTGCGGTCACAGATACGGCAAGCCTCACCGGTGCAGCCCGGAAGGCTGAGCCGATGCGGGACTGGCTGCACAGCCGCGTGTTGGAGCTCATCGAAGACGACGCCGATCTCGATCCGGAAGAAAACCTGATTTTCTATGGTCTCGATTCCATTCAGGTCATGAAACTCGCCAGTGAACTGAAGGAACGCGGCATTGTGGTCGGCTTTGACGAACTGGCGCGTGTCCCGACCCTGAACGGCTGGTGGGCGCTCATTGAAAGCAAGCGCCTTGCAGCCTGACACAGCAGAGCGCTCCGACATGTCAACTCGGCAGTTCGCAGGCAAGCGCGTGTTCGTAACCGGTGCCGCAAGCGGCATCGGTCGGCGCATCGCCGAAAGGTTTTGTGACGAGGGTGCCACGGTCCTTGGTCTCGACAGACAGGCCGGCGACAACACCCTGCCATTTCGCATTCTCACAGCCGACCTTGCCGATGCCCGTCAGGTTGAAAAGATCTCTAGCGGGCTCATGACGGACCGGTGGTACCCGGACATCCTGGTGAATGCCGCCGGTGTCCTGCGAACCGGGGCGGCGGAGGATCTGTCGCTAGAGGATTGGCAGGCCTGTATGAACGTCAACGTCAGCGGACCGTTCTACCTGCTGCGCCAATGGATACCGGTGTTCAAGGAACGGCAAAGCGGGGCGATCGTGAACATTGCCTCCAACGCGGCGCATGTGCCGCGCACGGGCATGACTGCCTATTGCGCGTCCAAGGCGGCGATGGCGAGCCTCAGCCACTGCATCGGTCTGGAACTCGCGCCCTTCGGCATCCGCTGCAACCTTGTCTCGCCGGGTTCGACCGATACGCCGATGCTGCGCGAGATGGCGGGTGGAAAATCCGGCTACAGGCAGCTGGTCGCGGGCCAACCGGATCGGTTCAAACTCGGCATTCCACTGCAAAAGGTAGCTACGACCGATGATATTGCCGAGACGGTGCTGTTTCTTGCATCCGACAAGGCCGGGCACATCACGCTGCAGGACATCGTGGTCGATGGAGGCGCGACCCTGGGCGCATAACAGCCAGCGCCCCTCCCCTGCCCTCCATTGAGCCGGACCCTCCGGCAAATTTTCATTTACAAGGATTGCGAAATTGACAGCACCAGCTCCCACACCTTCCGAACAACCGGCCCCCGTGCCGCCCTTCAAGCTGATGGCACAGATCACGGCATATCGTACGTCTCAATGTATTCGTGCTCTTGTCGAGCTCGGGATACCCGCCCTCCTGGTCGAGCGGGCGAGATCGCTGGGAGAGCTTGCGGAAATCACTGGAACAAAGCACCGTCTCCTGGAACGAGTGCTCAGGCACCTGGTCAATGAAGAGGTGATTTCCCTGGATGCCCAGGGGCATTACCTCCCCTCCCCTGTCACCCGCCACCTCGTGCCGGGGCATCCGCAGAGCCTGCGCAACTGGGTGGCCTGTGAACTCGACCCGTTGCTCTGGCGAAGCTGGGAAAACCTGACCGAACAACTGCGAACCGGCAAGACTGCCTTCGATCTGGCCCATGGCTCCGCGTTTTTCGATTGGCACGCACAGGATCAGGCCGCGCAAAAACGGTTCGACGACCAGATGAACGGGGCCTCAAAAGGCATCGGTGCTGTCGTCGTCGACAAACTGGCATTCGCACCAGGAACCAGGATCATGGATGTCGGCGGCGGCAACGGGTCATTTCTGGCACAAATTCTGGACAGGAACGCGGAAACCACGGGAACTCTGTTCGAGCTTCCGCGCGGTGTCGAAGACCACGATCCGCTGTTCGAGCAGATGCGGTCAAACGGCCGGGCAACTACTCAATACGGATCCTTTTTCGAGCATGTACCAGGTAGTGCCGATGTTTATCTGTTCAGCCGGGTCTTCCATGACTTTGACGATGAAGCTGCGATCACCATCCTGCAGAACACCAGCCAATCCCTGAGCGGAAAAGAGCGCCTTTACCTGATCGACATGATGACCAGCGACGCTGCTGCCGACGCCCGCGGATCGTCCCAGGATATCTTCATGATGACGCAGCTCGGTGGCAGGGAGCGGACGGCCGAAGAATTTACCGAACTGTTGGCGAAGGCAGGTTTTGAGACTTCTTCCATAACACCGACGGCCAGCCCCGTCAGCATCCTGGAATTCAGGCTGGCAGGTTGATGCAGCCACTCCCCTCCCCTCTCACGCGGAAAATCGGCTCGCGTCAGATAGATATTTAAACGGCTAAGTTTCTTAAGCAATCAATGTTCTGCCGGCGGCTGGGGAACCCCGTGCCGCCGGCAGAATTGTTTCGTGAAGACTGATTTAGAACGTTGCCTTCGCACCAATGCCGAACATGCGCGGTGCCGTCATGGTGGCGAAGGAAGCGACACCAGGCCGGTTCTCGAGATAGGTCGGAACACGCTCGTCGAAGATATTGTTCACGTAGCCATAAAGCTGGAAATGATCGTGAACCTGGTAGGTCGCCCGTGCATTCGCGATTGTATAGGGATCGACCTGGAAAGCCGGCGTGTTGAGATCGTCCGAATAGTACCCGTCGAAATGCTCGACATTTGCCGAGAGGGTCAGGTTTTCCAGCACACTCCAGTCCACACCAAAGCCCAGCATATAGCCCGGAGCCTTGCCGAATTCATTGCCTTCGACCGACGGCAGCGTGTCGAATTCGGAGATCTCGCTCTGAAGCACACCGGCATTGGCATTCACACGCAGATTGTCCAGGACCTGGTAGCTCATCGCCACTTCAAGACCATAGGCGTGGGCCCGTTCCGCGTTCAAGGTGAGGAGCTGCGTCACGCTGCTGCCAGGCAACACCGTTTGGAAGTAACGCTGGGAGTCGTGATAGTCGGTGTAGAACAGGTTTGCGGACACAAACAGTTTGTCGTCCAGAAGATTGGCACGGCCGAAAATTTCATAGTTCCAGGACGTCTCCGCCTTGAACGGCAGGGCTTGTCCATTCAGGAAGTCGAAGGCAACACCACCTGGATTGAAACCACGATTGACAAGGCCGCCCACGGTAACGTCCGGCGTGATGTTGTAGGCGAGTGCAATCTTCGGCAGAAGCGCGTTGAAGGTCTCGTCGTAATCGAAATCCACGGGCCTGGGCGCAACCGTCGACGACAGGCCGGTGCGCTTGATCCGGTCGCTCTCGAACCTCAAGCCGCCTGTCAGGGTCCAGGCATCGCTGATCCGGTAATCGATCTCGGTGAATACACCCAGATTGGTCTTGGAATCCTCGAAATCCGGCGAACCGTTGAAGGGCAAGAGCAGGGTTTCGTCTGACTGTGTGTGAGCTGCATAAAGGCCCGCAACACCACTGAAAGTGCTGTCTTGGGTTCCGAAGTTCACCAGGGTCTCGTTCGACCAGTTCTGCTGGTCGATGGTCGCATCGCCGTTGCCGACAGTTTCGACGCTCCGCTTCACTTCCAGATCGGTGTATTGGGTGACGTTGCTGACGACAATTCCGCTTTCGAACTCATAGGAAAGGTCGGCGATCCCGGTGTGTGAACGGGAATAGAAGCTCGGTACGTTTGCCTGGCTGTTTTCAAGCCGGTCGTAGGGCTGGACTGTCGCAGCTTCATATGTCGGCTGATTGTTCTGGGCGGTCGCATAGGTGAGCTTTGCCGTCAGACCCGGGATGGCGTCAGGCGTATAGAGCAACTTCGCCCGTCCATTGAAGGACATGATGTCGAGGTTGGTCTCGTCATCCGTGAAGCTTGAATTGATATAGTCGATGAACGTGTCACGGCCGTAGTAGTCCAGCGCGACACGGGCGGCGAGCTGGCTGCTCAGCGGTCCGCTCAGCATGCCTGACACACGGTGAGTGTTGTAGCTGCCGTATTCAGCCTGCAGCGCACCTTCCGGCGTGAACGTGGGATCCTTGGTCTTGACGATGATCGCACCAGCGATGCTGTTCGCACCTTGAGACGTTGTCTGTGGGCCCCGGAACACTTCGATCTGGTCCACATCCCAGATCGATGTCGCACCGAACACCGTTTCGAAATAGGTCTGGTAGTGACCGTCAATGTTGATGGACGCCCGAGGAACGGTACCTGAATAAAACGCGACCGCGCCAGTGTTCGGCCCTTGCGTATCCTGCCCGCGGATAATCGGCGCAACGCCTGCCGTGCCGGGATAGTAGACGTTGGGAACGTCCTGAATGGCGCTCTGGACATTTTCCTCATCCGGCCGTGTTTCCAGATCCTCCCCCGTAATGATTTCAACCGAGCTGGCCGTCTCTTGAAGGCTGCGCGAAATCTTTTCGCCGCTCACGAGGATCGTATCGAGGACAGTTACGTCAGCAGCAGTTCCGGTTCCTGCATCTTGAGCCCATGCGATGCTGGTAACCATCTGTGAAACGGTGAGCACGGCGGTGCTGCCAAGCATCGTCGCAATACGAGTCGGTTTCATCTCTTGATCCTGATGAGTTTATGACTGCGCGAGCTGGAAAAGCCTTGCCCACGAGCAGTTGGGGAGAGACGACCCTGTCACCGGTTGCGGCTCATGCTTGCCCCAGCCGCCGGTGACCGGATCAACTGAATTTCACTATACAGAACTCATTACACATTTCAACATGAGTATAAAACTCATAAATAAATGTGGCGAACCGGCAACACCTTCAGTCAACAAACTGAATTTGAACGGAAAATCTGCTGCATTCACGATTGAACTTGCAACGGTTGCCAAATACCCTGTCGGTGAGATGGGAGGGGTGTGCGTTGTCGAAATTTTCAGATTGGTTGCACGACGAATCCAGGCATCAGTCGATTAAGGTGCCAGGCAATGAGTGAAGACGCAGATGGCGAAACGACCGGACAATCACCCAAACGCTCCGGTAACATTCAATCCGTTTCCATTGCCACGCGATTCTTGAACATCCTGGCCAATGGTTCCGAAGCCATGGCACTTGGCGTCATCGCCAAACAGGCCGGCACCGGCAGCCCGACTGCACACCGATACCTTCAAAGCCTGGTGAAGGAGGGGCTCGTCATGCAAGATCCCCAGACCGGGCACTACGATCTTGGCCCGACCGCGTTGAGTATCGGCATTGGCGCCTTGAAACGTGTAAACCCTGTAGAGATCGCGGCAAGGCACACGAAGCAACTCGCCAGTGGCTACGCTGCAAGTGCGGGCATCGCCATCTGGACCGAGCGTGGCCCAACAGTCGTGCGCTGGTATCGGAGCGCACTTTTTTCGATCAGTTCCGTTGGACTTGGTGACGTCCTTCCGGTCGACAATTCCGCATGCGGTCTGGTCTTCCAGGCATTCCTTCCCGAAAGCCAGATCAACGTTGCCAGGAAATTGCAGCCCCCTCATTTCCGAGGCAAACCACCCTCGCGTAAAATCCTCGAGACCGTTCGCGCCGAGTGCTGGGCCGAACTGACCGACCACCTGCTACCAGGTATTACGGGACAGGCCGTGCCGGTGTTTGATGCACAGCAGGAGATTGCCTGCGTCATGACGACGGTCACAAATCTCGGTCTCATGCACAAGCCCGAGGATAGAAAGGCTCTGTTCGACTGCGCCCGGCAAGCGGCCCGGGAAACTGGTGGTTTGGATGCGTTCACGGGTTTGTAAGCCCCTCCCCTCTCCGGGGATTTGCAATACAGCAGGCTCACAAAAAGCTTTTGGCCAGATCGGCTCCAATTAAAAAGCCGGCGACCATCTAAAAGCCCACCTGGCACTCGTTGCCCAATCGGCCAGAAAAATCTTCGGGAGTGAAGACAGGCCCTGGCATCTGACGAACCGCCGTCATAGGGCGTTCACCCAAATTTTTGCCGTGTATTTTTGCCATGCATCGCAGGACTATTTTGCCTGAAACCCATGCATTACAAACCACGATTATAGCCGGACAATCGACGAAATTTGCGTCAGGCTCTTTGTGCCTCTACGAACGATCAGCGCGGCACCAGTCAAATATAGCAATTGCTATAATTTCTAGCGGAGCGACTTTTAACACTGAAGGGCCACACCCCACACCCGGAAAAATCAGCTGATATAGCAATTGCTATATTCACAAGTTTTGCCCATGCCAGCGTCTGAAACGCTTGCGAACGTAATGATGCGTCGACGCATGTGTACCTGGCACTTCCGAAATTTCTGCACAGGCAACACATTGCAGATGGCTATCTATATTCGCCAGGCCTTGGACGCTCAAAAGAAAGCCCTATCACAGAGCCTCCGCCTGGTTTCCGGCGAGCATTCTCAGAACCAGACCGTCGCGCCACCAAATTCAAGAAAACAGAGATCAAAAAACACCTCAAGCCGGACAAGGCATCGGACGAAAAGTTGGTCCTTGGCATAACGAGCATCGGCTCGCGCGGACTGTCTCGATATTCTCTTTTCTTGAAGCGGGTCAGGACAAAAATGGAGCGGGCAGGGAGGTAACGCCGAACGATGAAAGTAACGAGACATCTGGCCAGAGACACACGCCACCGCTTTTCACAATGCGTCCAGCCGAAACGACCGGAACATCTGGCCCTCCAGCGCCACCCCGTCTAACGCTCCATCCACCAATGAGTGCTCCGCAACACCTTCCGCAAACCACGTGTCAATAAAGAGCTCAATCATTCGGCAGCTTCAATTCGATGCTGAACGACAAACCGCTTGTATGGCAGCAACCGGACTCCCGACCGGAGCTCATTAGACCAACGAAAATTACGCGGCGCTTAAAGAAAACTTCTTCAAGCTAAGAAGCGTATCGCATCTAGGGAGGGCGCTATACCCACAGAACGAACCCTCTGCGCTAAAGGCCGTTTCGCGCAACTAGCAAATCCCAAAAAGCAATCAATTAGCCGAGCCTCTCCGCGAGCTCTCCGGCATCGCACAACTAAGTATTTTCAGACCGGAAACAAATGAACCGGCTACTCAAGCAGCAACCAAGCCGACGGCTTACTTGTTGGCCCAATATAGCTCAACCCGCTTTGGTGAAACCCACTGTGGCTATGCGAACGAACTTCAGTTTCCTGTTTGCTTCCCCAATCAGCCTTCCCCCATCCGAACGAAATCTTGAAGAGAATGGACCGAATGAAGAGGGGAGTAAGTTGCCACGTATTTAGGCGCTGCCAGATACATGTCCTGCAAACGCTAGCTGCTGAAATTGTGCAACCGGCCTGACAGGAATAGGACGACCTGTTTTCTGAGAGATGATCGCAGACTTGATAGCATCGACCTGACCGGCCGGCCCTGCGAACAGAATTCAAGCGAGCAGCATGAGTGGCATGCACTGCAATGGCGCACACCAATCATTACGCTCAATGATCATGCCTCGCTGAACAACATTGGAAAATTGCGCGCCAGCCCGAGCAATGCAAAACGCCAGCCCCAGGAACGACCTCGCAGCAAACAGAGCCAGCCGAAGTCTGCACAACACGAAATGGATGCAACCTAGCCATGACAACAACCTCTCGTCGCTTGTATGCCGCAAGGGAATATGAGAGTTTATTAACTGTTTTTTAAGGAGTTCAACTCGACTGATGGATCAGCTAATGATTGAGGAGAAATGATCCGGACGGGCCACTTTCAAGACCTGCCCGGATCTCCCTCATGAGCTTCCCTCGCGTTGAACATCACCCCAACAATCTGGCCGACCGCCGTCTGCTGCGCCCGGCATCGCTGTAATAGCTGGACGCCTGGGCGAGGGACCTGTGCCGGGACTGCAGCATGGCATCCTGGATCGGAATGTCCCTGTTGGCCGCTTCTGTCAGAAAGCCTGAGCGCAAGCCATGCGCGGAAAAGTCCTGCGGGTCCAGTCCGGCAAGTGCACAGCGTTTCTTGACGATGGCATTCACCGATTGCGGAGTGAGGGCGCGGGATTTCAGGTTGCCCCACTGATCGATCGCGCGGAAGACGGCCCCTTCCTGAATCTGGGCCGCTTCCAGCCAGGCCTTCAGCGCATCGACACTCCGGCCGATCAGAAGAACCGAATTGTCGTCAGAAGATTCTTCCGTCTTGGTGCGCCCCAGTCGCAGGCTGGCGGCAGGCAGGAGGTCGCTATCCGGAACACGCGGGTCCAGAGGCAAAAAGTCCTCCCAGGTGATCTGACCAAACCGCATTCCGGATAACTCGGACCGCCGGCGGCCACCGGAGGCAAACCCGACCAGCAGCAAGGCCCTGTCGCGAATGTCCATCAGGCTAGGTGCGGCGTAGTCCGTGCCGTCACATGTCGCGAGTAGCAGCTCCAGACAATCGGCCGTGATCGCCTTGCGGCTTTTCCGCGCGCGCGGCCGGTCGGCGACACGAACAGCCAGACGCATGGCGGAGCGCACTTCCGCCGCGGAGAAGTCTCCCGTCAGACCCCGCCAGCGATGCAAGGTCGACCAGGAAGCCAACCGCCGCTGCACAGTCGCCGGAGCATGCGGGGGCCGAAGGTTTTCTGACTTTTTTTGAGTTCTAAGGAGCTTCTGCGCCTCCAGAGCCCGCGCCACGTGGTCAGGCATGCCATGAGACGGGTCAGACGACTTCTTGTCCGGGTCCCACAGGTGATGGGCAATGAACTTGAGAATGAGCGGCGCAGGCGCGGGCCAGGGCAGGGGGCTTCCGGTTGCCGCCAGGCACCAGCCTTCCAGATAGGAAAAGTCGGAGGTCAGAGCCCGCAGCGAATTCTCGCCCATGCCTTCCCTGGCAAGGTGGCGCAGGGTGTCGATGTCCTCATCGGTCAAAAGCCGGGCCAGCTGCTCTGCCCGGTCTGACCCGGCAAGGGCTGGCAGAATGGCGGACAACGTGTCGAGGGTTTCTATCTTGTCGCGCATTGTCTGATCCGCAGCCTCGTTCCGTGCGGGCTGCGACGAGAGACGGGGCGCGGGGAGAGGGCTTTCGGGCATGGCTGACAGGCTTTTGCGGGTTGGGACAGAGGGGCCAATGTCTAGCATGAGGTCGCTAAAAAGTCTAACCATCGATAAGCTTTAATTATCATTGCTTATGATCCTGAGTTGACAGATATCCATGTAATGATACTTTTTTGCTTGTTGATTATCGTTAATGAAATATTATCAGCCGATGTCAATGGTTTACGACCTCCACAAGTCCCTGAAATCACTGGATTGGCTCGATCTGGCCGACCCGCTCGATCGCGCCAGCCGGTCACTGACCCGAGCCGACGAGAGATTGCGCCGGACACCCGCGCTGGAAGACGGTGTGCGCAGCCGGTCCCACCTGTTTGAGACCTGTGCCTCCATGGCCCTCGATGGAGACCTTGTTCATCTGGAGGACCTTGTCCTGCACGACGCCGGCACCGACAGACGCGCGCCCACCCACGAATTGACACGGGCCGCCAGGTTCCTGGCGCTCCGCAGACGGGTCGACCGGCAACCCCCGGACAGTATCTTGAGCCGGGACGGTCTTCTGACACTTGTAGGCCGGCCGACAGATGACGCCGAGTTCGAGACAACGACAATCAGAAACTCGGGGGAGGGGAGGAGACCTGCCGCCTCAACCTCGGCCCAACAGGACATTACCGATACGGAAAAAAATCTCTTTGCCGAAATCGACGCCGTACTTGAACGCTCCAGACAGCTGGCACAGGGAACCGTCCCGGAAAGACCTGTCTCGTCCCGCCAATCCGGAGACATACCTTCCATACACTTCTCTCGGTTTTCGGAACGGGGGGACCGTCTGGACGACTGGCTCACTGTCAAAAAGGAAGCTGAAGTCCTGACATTACCGCCCGTTCTGGCGGCGGCGATTTTGGTTGATGCATGGCAGGTCCTACAGCCGCTGGACGGATGGCCGGAACTTGGCCGCCTGCTGTCGGCTGTCTTCCTGAAAACACAGGTGACCATGTCTCATTTGCCAAGCCTGTCAGCGGGATTGCGAAAGTCGCCCTTTCGCTGGCGCCGCAAGGACACGTTCCAGGTGCGCATCGCCGGCTTCCTGTCCGGTTTTGAAAAAGCCGCCCAGGAAACCATGGATCAGCTGGACCGGCTATCGATTGCCCAGGAGCAATTGGCACGCCATTGCCAGTCTTGCCGAAGCCACTCGAGGCTGCCGGAGTTTGCCCGGATGTTCCTGTCCCGGCCCCTGGTGACCATTCCCATGGCCCGCCAGGACCTCGGCGTCACCGCCGCCGCCGTCGACCGCATGATCCGCCAACTCGGCCCCGCGCTCCCCCGCGAGCTTACAGGCCGAGACAGATACAGGGCCTGGGGTATCCTGTGACATCTGATTGAGTGATCTGCCCGAGGAAGATCCCGTGACACAGGGGTCTGGGGTCTGGGATCAGGCACAACGCCACAGCCTCATTCCGGGCGATACCCGCGCTTATGCTTTTGTGCCGCCAGCTTCTGCTGATGTGCCAGAGCCGATGACACATCCGCAAACAGATCAAGCCGCGTTCGACCCCAGGTGCCCAGGCGTCCCCATGTCCGGCGAACCGCAAATCCGCCGAACAGGGTGGGCTCGACCGACAGGTGGTAGAACCGGTTCATGTTCCGGCCCGGGTCCACGCGTTTGAGGAGAAGGAGATCGTCATCTGGTTCCATGACCGCAGTGTCGAAGATCTCCGAACAGCGGTCCAATGAATGATTGGAATCGATGCGAAGGAACGGATTCAAATGGATGATGGGAGATGGAGAACCTTAAATGGGCTTTGTCATGTTGTTTGACCGAAAATGCCTGAAGCACATTTCTTTTGAACGCATGCAGCAGCCACGGCTTCCCATTGTGCCATTGCGCGAACGCTATAAACGAAAAAAGCTGCTGGCGGTGACCCAAACAGTAATGTGGTGTGAAGGCAGACCAACTGAACGCGCTCAAACGGCAGCGGAAAGTACAAAATAATTACACGCGACGATTGTCACAAACTCAATTACTGATATCTTAATTTCGAATTATGCGTCTCAATAAATAGCTTCATTTCATCGTGATCCCGGCATTTTCTGGAGAGATAATTGATGACAGTTTGCTCCTGCACGCTCCGAATTTCAGAGGCGATGACGCCGGCGTACACAAGACAGCCATTTCCGTCGGAGACTAGCCGATCGATGTGACCGTCAATTACGACGGATCGCAGGAGCCAGCACTGTAACGTTGAATATATCGTTTTCTCACCTTTTGAATCGTGCGGAAGTGCCGACTACAAGGACCAATCCATGGGCTGTGTAAAGAGTTCAGATCGTTGCGTGGCCCCTGCTGCAGGGCGAGCATCCTCCATTTCGACTCAACTCGGAAACCTGCGCCCACAGGTGAGCCAGCTTGCCATGCGGTCCGCTTCCTGCAGCACAAGAATGGCTATGCCAGTCGGACTGGCCCTGTCGTTGGTCTTGGTAACGCCCGCATTCGCGGACGGCGGCAGAGGCGGGGGCGCTGCAACGGGGGTTCCTGGAGGAAGCGACAGTGCGACGGCTGCGGGTGACAGCGGCAGCAACGGAGTCGTGGACATTAGCATCGTCACTGGTGGTGGCGGTGGCGGTGCTGGTGTGACAGGCGGTGCTGGTGGAGCTGGTGCTGGCGGTGCTGGTGGTGCTGGCGGTGCTGGCGGCTTAACCCCGGGAGCGGATGGGGTTGCTGGCGGCGACGTGAATAGCGGAGGAACGGGCGGTGGTGGCGGCGGTGGCGGTGCACATGGTGCAGTTGTCTCGGTCTCCGGCACGCTTTCCGGCGGGAACGGTGGAAACGGCGGGAACGGCGGGGGCTTTCCGGTAGGGGGGCCGACCGGGAATATCGGTGGCGGTGGCGGCGGTGGTGCAGGTGGCTACGGCACGGTCATCACGGGATCCAGTCTTTCGCTGACCAACAATGCTACCTTGACCGGAGGCACTGGTGGTGCAGGCGGTCGAGGGGGACAGGGCGGCGGCAGGGGTGGCGATGGCGGCAGTGGTGGGATCGGGCTGGATTTTGTCACTACGTCAAACGTCTTGCTGAATGGGCACACTATTGCGGGAGGCGCTGGCGGGAGTGGAGGCGCAGGACAAGGTGACGATTTTTTTTATGGCAACGGTGGCGATGGTGGCAATGGTGGCGCGGGCATCGTGGCATCCGACCTCGTTGTCACGAACACGGGTTCGATTACCGGCGGCAATGGTGGTGCAGCGGGCACAACAAATGTTGGTACGGCGGGTCAAGCCGGCGTTGGCGGAGCGGGCGTTTCTGGATCCAGTCTCACTATCTACAATAGCGGCACCATCGCCGGTGGTCTCTCGGGCGATGGAGCGACACGCGCCGATGCCATCAGTTTCACCGGCGGGACCAACACCCTGGAATTGCAGGCCGGGTCCAACATCCTTGGCAACGTCAGTGCGTTCAGTTCTGCCGACACCTTGCGTCTTGGCGGGGGCACCAACAGCAGCTTTGACGTATCGCAGATCGGTGCCAGTGCGCAGTATCAGGGTTTTGGCATATTTCAGAAGACCGGCGGCAGCACCTGGACACTGACCGGGAGCAACACTGCCGCACAGTCATGGACCCTTGATGCGGGGACCTTGTCCGTGAATGGCACGATCACGAATGCCAGTGTGACCGTCAGCGGTGGCAAGCTCGGCGGTTCCGGCACAGTCGGGTCTGTCGTTGTGCAATCTGGCGGCACATTCGCACCGGGTAATTCCATCGGCACGACAACAGTTTCCGGCGATGTCAATTTCGCGAGTGGCTCGGTTTACGAGGTCGAGGTCAATGACGGCGGCACGACGGCTGGAACGAACAACGACCTGATTTCCGCAACGGGCACAGCAACTCTCGATAGTGGCGCCTCCGTCACCGTGTTGGCCGAAAACGGCACTGACAATGGTTCCAGTTATGCCGCTGTATCGACCTACACCATCCTGACCGCGACTGGTGGGATTACCGGAACCTTCGGGTCCTTGAGCGAAAACTTCGCCTTCCTGGACGGAGCGCTCAGCTACGACACGCTGAATGTCTACCTTACGCTGACCCGTAACGCCGCAGGCCTGACAAGTGTCGCGCAGACCCTCAATCAGACAAAGACGGCGTCTGCAATCGTGGATCTCGGCACCGGGTCCAGCCTTTATGACGCCGTTATCTCGCAAAGTGCTTCGGGCGCACGCGCCGCTTTTGATGACCTGTCGGGCGAAATCCACGCGTCTCTTTCAACGGTTGTGATCGAGGATGCACGGTTCCTGCGCAATGCCGCCTATGACCGAAGCCGTGCCGTCAGGACCCATATGGGCGCGGTAGACCTGGAACCGGGGGGTGCCACAGCGCAAACCGCCACCTATGGGGACAGCTTTTCCGCTGCGGGCAGCGCCCTCTGGATGACCGCGATCGGCGGTTTCGGGGACTGGTCCTCGACAGGAAACACAGCGGGTCTTTCCAGCTCCAGCGGCGGCTTCCTGGCTGGGGCCGACGGTGTTCTGGGCGATGCCGTGCATCTCGGCCTGATGGGCGGATACCAGAGGGCAAATGTCGATGAGAATGCGCGCTCGTCCACGTCGAAAGTGGACAGCTATCTATTCGGGGCCTACGGCTCCACTAGCGTGAACGCGCTGGCCCTGCGCTTCGGCGGCTCCTATTCCTGGCATGGCATCGACACCGACCGCGATGTCACCGTCGGCAATTTCTCCGACAGCCTGTCTGCGGACTATACCGGACGAACCCTCCAGGCCTTCGCTGAAGCCGGGTACGAGATTGCTCTCGGTGCCTATGCGCTCGAGCCCTTTGCGGGGCTGGCCCATGTCAACCTGCACACGGACGGTTTCACCGAGAGCGGCGGCGCAGCCGCCCTGACGGTCAATGCCGCGACCTCTTCAGCTACATTCACGACCCTTGGCTTGCGTGCGGCTGGTGTTGTCAACTTCGACCAGGCGGCGGTGAATTTTCATGGTGGCCTCGGCTGGCAGCACGCCTTCGGACCTTTGAACCCGTCGGTCCAAAATAGTTTTGCAGGTGGCGCGGACTTTACGGTTTGGGGCGCGCCTATCGCACGCGATGTCTTGACCGTCGATGCCGGGCTAGACATCGACCTCGCTGAAAACACCACGTTCGGTGTTGCCTATGGCGGCTATCTCTCCGGAGAGAGTGCATTGCATGATTTAAAGGCTAACCTGACGTTCCGTTTCTAGGTCGGTCACCTTCTTGACGAAAGCGTTCAGGGACGAATACCTCAACGACACACTCTTCACATCGCTCCGCGAGTCCCGATCTCAAATCACCTCGCGGAAGGGTGACCACAACCGAAACAGACACCACTCATCCCCGGACAATCTCGCGGCTTGCGGTCGGCTCGGAAACCGATTGCCGCACCGGCATACACCTGGCGCGTGAGGCGCATCTCAGGACGATCTTTCGCGATTTTCGGTTTTCTGAATTCAAGGCAAGAGCAATCTTTGACAAGGCCATGGTCGCACCGGAGCGTGTCGGGCTGATATCTATGCTGTGCCGGGGGTGGACGAGCCGCTGGCCGAGGAGAGGCTGTACGACTTTGCCTCGGTGCAGGCGGGGGAATTTGATAATCAATTCGCAAGTGCTGTTAAGTGCAGAAGACTATAAACTTAATCAGAAATAGGTGCCCATGAAGAAGGTTTTATTACTTGGTTTTTTGATTTGCATGACTTGGTCTAGCCCTACGCTTGCTTGCACCGTGAACGGGAAAGATTGGGCCGGTGCAGTCAACGGGGTACTGGAGGCCTTCAAGAGTGGGACATATCAAGACGTCAATGAGATCATCAAAGAGAATATTAGAGTTGAAAATGGTCAAGAAATTCAAAAATTGGTATCGGATCTACAGGAATACGAGCCGGATGGATTTGATAAGTGCAGAATATTCATGAGAGAAGAGCGGCCTCCAATAGTTGAAAAATTGATATTTCAATTTATTGGAACAGATGGAAATGGAATTTTTGTCTATTTACTTGTTGTTGACGGAGGACGTGAATTTAAGAGCGGAATTCAAATTCTTCGCGTTTCTACAGACATTGAAGATATTTTGAAGATTTGGAGTAATTCATAATGGGTGAGCAAAGGATAACTTTTACTGCAGCAATATCAAATGGCACCGCAAAAACGGCTCTCGACAAATCACTCGGAGGACTAGGGGCCGAAGTATCGGATAAGTGGCTGGGAAGAACACCGCCAAAGGCGGAGGCTTCTCAGCCACATCCGGACGGCGTCCAATATGCTTTAGTCTGGCCAAGAGTGACACCGCGACGGGATTGCGCCTGGCAAGACTTGATAGGCGGCCGGTCAATCAAGCCGGCTGGGAGACAACGGTTTGTCGCTGTGTCCCAAGGCCGGAGATGCTTAGATCGACAACGTCACCAAGCTTGAGAAACTGCGGCGGATCGAGTCCAAGGCCTACGCCTTCCGGCGTTCCAGTGGCAATGACATCACCGGGCATCAGACGCATGAAATTGGACATGTAGGAGATGATTTTCGCCACGGTGAAAATCATGTCGTCGGTTGAGCTGTCCTGGCGCATCACTCCGTTCACCGAGAGCGTCAATCGAAGGTCCTGCGGGTCCTGGATCTCGTCCCGTGTGACCAGCCAGGGACCAATCGGGCCAAAGTTTGGTGCGGATTTGCCTTTGATCCACTGGCCACCGCGCTCGATCTGATAGGACCGCTCACTGACGTCGTTGATGAGGCAATAGCCGGCGACCATTTCCAGCGCGTCCTGCTCTGGAACGTATTGGCATTCGCTGCCGATCACGACACCCAATTCGACTTCCCAGTCGGTTTTTTCCGATCCCTTCGGCAAAATGATCGGATCGTTCGGACCGCTGATGCATGAGGTGGATTTGGAAAACAGCACCGGTTCGGAGGGATTTGGATTGCCTGTTTCCTTTGCGTGCCGGGCATAGTTCAACCCGACAGCGTAGAAATTCCGGACACCCCCCACACAAGCGCCAAGGCGCACGTCCGGATCCACGATCGGCAGCTTTGCAGTGTCCAGGGCACTCAGGGCAGCAAGGGTGCTTTTTGTGAGTGTTTCAGGTGTCAGGTCGCTTATGTGAGCGGACAGGTCCCGGATGCGGCCTTCGGCATCAACACAGCCCGGTTTTTCCTGGCCCAATGGGCCAAAGCGAAGAAACTTCATGTGAAATCCTCGTGGTTCTGTTTCTTGGGGAATTTTTGTCAGGCAGAAAGCAGGATCATGTCCGCGGCTTTCTCGGCGATCATCACGACGGGTGATGCCGTGTTGCCGGAAACAATGCGCGGCATGATCGAAGCATCCACGACACGCAGTCCATCGATGCCGCGCACCCGCAGTTCCGGGTCGACGACGGCTTTGTCATCGACGCCCATCCGGCAGGTTCCGACAGGATGAAAAATGGTTGTCCCGATGTCGCCCGCAGCACGCATGAGCGCTTCATCGGACCGGACGTCGGGGCCGGGCAGAGCTTCCTCCGGCTCGTATTTTTTCAAGGAAGGCATGGTCAGCAACGCGCGGGCATGACGCAGGGACCTGAGTGCAACCGTCCTGTCACCAGGAGCGGACAGATAGCGCGTTGTTATTTTCGGTGGGCTTTCAGGGCTGTCGGAAGCGATATGAACCGTGCCGCGGCTTTCCGGCCGGAGATTGCAGACCGAAACGGTGACGGCCGGATAGGGATGCAGAGGCTCGCCGAGCCGGTCGGTCGACAGGGGTTGAATGTGATACTCCAGATCGGGCGTCGCCACGTCCGGGCTGCTGCGGGTGAAAATGCCGAATTGGCTGGGCGCCATGGAAAGCGGACCCGACCGCGACCAAAGATATTGGGCAGCCATCGACACTTTGCCTGAGAGCGAATTGACGACCTGGTTCAAGGTCCGGGCATTGCGGACTCGAAAAACCATGCGCAGTTGAAGGTGGTCCTGGAGGTTCTCGCCAACGTCATCCAGGGCATGCACCACATCTATGCCGGCCTTCCTGATGACCTCCGGCCGGCCGATACCTGACAGTTCAAGCAGCGCGGGAGAATGAACGGCTCCCGCCGCAAGGAGGACTTCTTTTCCGGCCGTGGCTATAAGCTCCTGTCCTGCGCAACTGAAGGCAACGCCCGTCGCGCGGCGGCCGTCCAGGATGATCCGCTTCACTGTGGCACCGGTCAAAAGCCGAAGATTGCCGCGTTTCAGCGCCGGTTTCAGAAAGCCCCGTGCAGAACTCCAGCGGCGGCCGCCTTTCTGGTTGACCTCGAAATAACCTGCGCCTTCGTTGTCTCCTGCGTTGAAATCGGTCGTTCGGGGAATGCCCATTTCGCTTGCGGCACTCTGGAAATCATCCAGGAGGTCCCATCTCAGCCGCTGCCGCGCGACCTTCCACTCTCCGCCCGCACCATGCAGCCTGCCATCCGCGTCCGGTCTGTCCTCGGACCGCACGAAGTAGGGCAGCACGTCTTGCCAGCTCCAGCCGGTGTTTCCCATCTGCGCCCAGCCGTCGTAGTCGGCTGCCTGACCGCGCATGTAGATCATGCCGTTGATGGAGCTGCATCCGCCGAGGACCTTCCCCCGCGGGTAGGCGAGGGATCTGCCGTTCAGCCCCGGATCGGCTACCGTGCGAAGCATCCAGTCCGTACGCGGATTGCCCATGCAGTAGAGATACCCGACCGGAACATGGATCCAGGGGTAGCTATCCTTGCCGCCCGCTTCCAGAAGCAGAACCCTGTTGGCCGGATCTGCCGAAAGGCGATTGGCAAGCACGCATCCGGCCGTTCCGGCTCCTATGATGATGTAGTCGTATTCGCCGTCTAACCTGCGTCTCATGAGGTCGTCTCGATTGCCATTCTTGAGGGAAGTGCGTCAGTGCAGTGCGAGGGCCGGGAACATCACCAAAAGCCCTACCGCAATGACCTGAAGAGCGATGAACGGAACCAGGGACCGGAAGATCTCTCCGAGGGAAATCTCGGGTGGTGTCACGCTCTTCAGATAGAAGGCGGCTGGTCCGAAAGGTGGCGTCAGGAAAGACACCTGCATGTTCATGGCAAACAAGACGCCGAACCAGACGGGGTCATAGCCAAGTTCCTTGATGATGGGCACGAAGATCGGCATCGTCAGAAGTGCGATCCCGACCCAATCCAGAAACATTCCGAGAATGAAGAGGATGAGCATCATGAACAGGATGATGACGGTTGGATTGTCGGATATGCCCGTGATGAGCTGGGAGATGAAACGGATGCCGCCCATCAGGTTGTAGACGCCCACCAGGGCGCTGGCACCGATGCCGATCCACATGATCATGCCGACGGTTGCCAATGTGTGCATCGACGCATCCAGCAACATGGAGAAGGAAAACTCCCGCCGCAGGATGGTCGACACGATCACGCCGGCGACCCCGATGGCCGAGGCTTCCGTCACCGAGGCGATGCCGCCATAGATCGAACCCAGGACCACGAACACCACCGCCATCGGCAAGACCAGGCCGCGCAGCAGGGGCAGATGTTCTGAAAGCGAGATCCGTTTTTCAGGCGGGGGAGGCGCGACCTTGGGATCGGTGTACGAACGGAACAGGATATAGGCGATATAAAGCCCCGCCAGCATGAAGCCCGGGACGAACGCCGCGGTGAACAGGTCTCCGACAGAGACGTTTGCTGTCAGTCCGTAGATGATGAGAACGATGGACGGAGGCACCATTGTGCCGAGCGCACCACCGGCGCAGACAACACCGATTGCCAGGCGGCGGTCATAGCCAAGTCTCAGCATCTGCGGCAGGGCAACGAGACCCAGGAGCACGATTTCCCCGCCGATAATGCCGCTCATTGCAGCCAGGATAACAGCCACGAATATGGTCTGGACCGCCACGCCCCCACGCAGCCGTCCGCCGACGAGTTTCATCGCGTCGAACAGATCCCTGGCGATGCCGGACCGGTCGAGGATCGCCGCCATCAGCACGAACATGGGCACTGAAATGAAGACGAAGGACGAGACAAAGCTGTAGACGCGGCTGGTGATCAACGGAACGGCCATCGGTCCGAACCAGCCAACTGCAAAAAGAAGGGCAACCAACAAGGTCACCATGGCAAGTGGCATGCCGGTCAGAAGAAGTCCGACCAGTAGGGCGAACATCACCAATGTGCCCCAACCGATGCCGAGTGCCTTGAGGTTCAGACCAAAATCGAGAAGGTCAAGCATCGCTGTCTCCCCCTGTCCGGAGTGGTCGGCGCAGGTAATTCACCGTCAGGATCAGGAACTGGATGCTCATGGTGACCATCACCACGAGCAGGAAGATCTTCAGGAGGGCCGGCGCGGGTGAGTTCCAGGCGCTGCCGCTGGTTTCCAGGAAGAAGGACCCATCCGGACGGAACATCGCTTTCTTGACCATGAGCCAGGATGCCCAGGCAAAGAACAGGCACGCCAGCAGACTGGCCATGGAAATCAGCACATCCAGAACCCTGCGTGCGCGCCGGCTGACCACGTCGTAAATCAGCACGACCCGGATGTGCGAATTGCGAGCGACACAGAAAAGACCACCGAAGATGAAGGTGACGGCACTGAGGAAGGTGGTTGTTTCATGCGCCCAGATAGTGGGCGAGTTGAAGACATATCGAAGGAAGATTTCGACGACCAGCACCGCCATGGCGATGATGATTCCAACCGCGAACAATCGGGCAAGGCGGGTGATGGCCCAACCCAATCGGCCAGATTCAGGCAAATATTCCTGAGCCGGCACAAGAGGTTCGGCCTGATCCGGCACTGGGGCACGTTCTGGCGGCAGAGGCATGGACAGCCACTCCAGTCTGAGAATGGGGGATCAACCACAACGACGAGGGACGTTACCGTTCGTCCCCTGAAACCGGTCGGCAGGTGGCAGCGTGTCGGGGCCTGACGCGATTGCCCGGTTCCCGAACGCATATGTCCGAGCCAACGCCTTCAAAAGGCTGCTTGCCGGTTGTGGCTTATCAAAAGTTCGAAGGAGGAATTCGGGCGCTGAGGCAGCGCCCGAAAACATGTGTCACTTCAACATGCCCTGACTGTCGAGATAGGAGGTCAGGGTCTCATAGACGTTCTGGGCATTGTCGGAGCGCGCTGCCACCTTGGCCCACTGGTCCATCGCGATCCTGCGGAACTTCGCCCGTTCTTCTGCCGACCAGTTGTGAACGGTGATGTTCGGGTCTGCGGTCGCTTCCGCATAGGTCTTCAGGTCGTTCATCGACAAGATGGCAACCGCATCCTGCGCAAAGTCACGAACGGAGACTGTCAGGATTTCCTGAAGATCAGAGGGAAGGGCGTTCCATTTGTCGAGGTTCATGGAAACTTCCACCAGAGGCATGGAATGGAACCCCGGATAGACAGGATGTTCGGCAACCTTGTGCAGGCCCTGCTGGTGGTTGGTTGAAAAGACGGTGGAATCCGCAGCGTCGATAACGCCCTTGTCGAGCGCTGTGTAAACCTCGGAATAGGGCAGGTTGACCGGAACCGCGCCGGCGGCCGCGAAGACTTCCTGAATGAGGCCTTCCGGGGCCCGTACCTTCAGGCCTTTCAGGTCATCGACCCCGTCCAGAGGACGTTTGGAGACGAAACCTTCAAGCCCCGTGGTGGTGGCGCCGATGAAATGAAGACCATACGGCCCCTCAAGCGCGTTCATCAGCTCATAGCCACCGCCGTAGTTGATGAAGCGGAACATTTCGTCGGGCGCCGCCCAGGCGCCGATGGGGTTTGCAATCAGCCCGAACGCAGGATCCTTGCCGGAGAAATAGCTGACGTCGGTGATGTGGCCGTCCAGAATGCCATTGCCGACTGCGTCCTGGGTTTCATTGTATTCGACAACCGAACCAACCGGCAGAAGCTCGATCGACAACCGGCCGCCGGACATCAGTTTTACACGTTCTGTCCAGGCCTGCTGGATGGCGAAGTTCGGGTTTCCGGCCGGATCGACCGACTGGAATGTCAATTCGAAATCCTGTGCGACGACCGAGGTGCTGCTGAGCATGCACGCTGCGATGAACGTCTTGAAAAACGTCACTTTCATACTTTCCTCCCTGAATTGGACATGTTTGGTGATCCCATGTCCTCGGATCATGTTGCGGGTTGCAGGTCCCGCAGGAGCTTTGCGTCAGGCCGCCCCGCTGAGGGCTGGCGTGACCGGCGAATTGACGAGGTTGCGAAGGCGGCCCTCGCGCAGGAACTGCATGGCCGTTTCCACCGAAAGGCGCCGCGCGTCGGCGACGCTCTCCGGGCTGGACCAGGCCGCATGGGGCGTCACGAACAAGCGCTCGCCGACGATCGGATCGGTCCCATTGGCATAGGCTAGGGCGATTTCATCGGACTTGGAAGGCGGCTCGACCGGAAGCACGTCGATCCCGGCACCTGCGATCGTTTGCCGTCGCAAGGCGTCCAGAAGCGCGTTCACGTCGATGATCGCGCCGCGTGCCGTGTTGATCAGAATTGCGTGCGGCTGCATCATCGACAGTCGCTCGGCGTTGATCATGTTGCGGGTTTCCGCCGTCAGCGGACAATGCAGGCTGACAACATCGCTTTGGGACAGCAGCTCTTCGAGATGGTCGCACCGGTCCACGCCTGCGGCGATCTCGGTACCGCGCGACACCAGCGGATCATATGCCAGAACGCGCATGCCGAAGGCCTTGGCCCGAAGCGCCGTGGCAATGCCGATCCGTCCGAGGCCGATCACGCCGAACGTCTTGCCGCGCAAGCGCGCCAGCAGTGGCGCCCGGGCATGGTCAAACCCGTCTTGGGGCGATTGCATGAGGTTGCGATGATAGCTGGCGATACCGCGCCGCATGGTGAGCATCAGGGCAATGGCATGATCGGCAACTTCGCTGGTGCCGTAGTCCGGTGTATTGCACACCGGAATGCCTGCATTGGCGGCTGCCTGAAGGTCGATGTGGTCAAATCCGACACCGGCTCTCACAATGATCTTGCACCGGTCCAGCTTTGAAATGAGCTGGGGTGAAACCGGCATTTCATGCCAGACCACCATCGCATCACACGACCGCAGAACCTCTTCAGGCAACTGCTCGGGAGAGCGCTCGCGGTAAATATCCCAGTCCACATCGTCACCCGCCGTGGCCCGTTCGATCAAGGCATCGTCTGGGTATTGGGCATCAGGGGTCAGGAGACGCAGGCGGGACATGAAATACCTCTTGAACTTCAAAGTGCATTTTGTGTTTGCATTGGCTCTTCTAGAATTCTAGAATTTATTCGAATGTCAAACAAATTTTTGAAACTATGAAAAAAGCAAGGTTTTTGGCGATTACAGGTCTGCTAGACCGTGGTGTAGTGAGCCAGGTGGATGCGAGGAGAAGAGAGTGTCGCTAACCCAGGAAGCCAGCGAGCGCATTCGCGATGCGATCGTGTCCGGTAAATTTGAATTCGGTGAGCGGCTCTCGGAAGAGCAAATCGCAAGAGCGCTCGGGATGAGCAAGGCACCGGTTCGAGCCGCCTTCATGGAACTGCGTGACATGGGTCTGGTGACCATTGTCCCACAGGCTGGAACCTACGTGTTTACGCCTTCGCGAAAAGACGTCGAGGAAATGAGCCAATTCCGGGCCATGCTAGAAAAGGAAGCTCTCCAGATGGCGCTGGAGCGGAACCGAAGTGGGCTGGTGCAACAGTTGTCCGCCGCCATTTCCCAGATGGACCACGCAATAGAAAGTGGCGACCGGCTGCGTTACAGCACGGCCGACAGTGCGTTTCATCGGGTCATTCTTCAAATTGCCGGAAACAGGTATCTTGAAAAGGCCTATGATCTGACTGCAACTGCTCTGGCCGCGCTGAGAGCACGCCTTCAGTCAGGCGAAGGCGACTACTGGCACCGCTCCTACGCCGAGCACACCCGCATGCGCGACCTGATCGATCAAGGCGAATTCGACGCCGCTCACGCACTCCTGCAAGAGCATATCCTGATCATCAATCGATCCCTGGCCCTGCCGGATACCAACACCCAGATCCGCCAGAAGGCACAGCTGCGCTCGGACCAGGAGTGTCAGGAATTGCTTCTTCAAAGTCAGGGATGACTGCCTTCGGTGAGTAGCCGCAATTTTTGCGGCTAAGCGCTTGCGACAAGCCCGGCGATAGTCGCGGCGCCATGACCTTAATAGCGAGGGTCTTTTGGGGAACAGATCATTCGGAATCTGACCCTGGCCGTCGGACGACCAACAGTTTTCCGGCATCTCCGCTGCCGCAGAAAAACCGATCACCACCATCGGATTCAAGTCCCGAGACGCCGGAACCCGATGGCATTTGCAAACGCTCCAACACATCTCCAGTCGTGGCATTGATGTGCCGGATATCGCTTTCGCCGTCCTGCCAGGTGCCGTGCCAAAGCTCGCCATCCACCCATGTGACGCCAGTGACGAAGCGATCCGATTCAATTGTACGATGAACCTTGCCGCTTTCTGGATCCACCTGGTGGATCTTGCGGCCCCGATGCTGTCCAACCCAAAGGAACCCCTCGGCCCAAGCCAGTCCCGAATGCCCGCCGTCACCGGGGGCCGGTATCGTGGCCAGCACTTCTCCGGTATTGGGGTCGATCTTGTTGATTGCATCATCGGCAATCTGGAACAGATGAGTTCCATCGAAGGCGGTACCGGCATCGGCGGCAGTCGCGATCGATCCCGTAATCTCTCCACTTTCCGGATCAAGAGCATTTAGCTTGTCTCCGGACGCGAACCAAACCCGCTCGCGATCAAAGCTGACCCCGGCAATGTCATCGATGCCGGGGAAGGGGCCGAACTCCCGGATGATCTCTGCTGTTCTGTGTTTCATGTGGCAATTCTAACCGGTGGCGATTGCAAGGGGGAGTAACAAACTTGTCGGGAATCCGGGAACGCTCGATAGGATCCAGCGGCAGGCCCGGCCTCGTCCGAAGGAACGAACTTTCCCGGCAAGAGCAAGGTCTTCAAGCTTCCTTTGAACTGTGCGTGGACTTGTGCCGAGTGCCAAGGCCAGCGCAGAACTCGACCAGGCCTCGCCGTCCGCGAGCAGCGCCAGCACCTCCGGGTGGTCGCTTTCCACCGGCGGCGCCAGCACAGCGACCTGGTGAGCGCCGTGCAGCTTGAGAGCAAAGCCCAGGCTCGTTGACCTTACCCCGGCGACGGGTTTGATGACCTTGCGAAGGCGGGCAATCTCGACACGCAACCTAGCCCGGTGCGAGTCGTCCACATGCTTTGCCCCGAAGGCGTGCATGAGAAGGTTTTCGCGCGAAACATCTTCCGGCCAGACCTCTGCCAACGCCCGGGCCAGAGCAAGCAGGACTGGACGGCGGTCGAGTGAGATCAACTTTTCCCCAAGCCTCACAGCATTTCGGCAGGTATCTACAATAAACGTATCGGAGGCGACCAGAGCCTCGACCCCGTCAAGCTGCAGCAAGTCTTGCCTGTCGCGAGAGACAAGACGGGCGGCCGGTGCCTCCAGCGCATGCCTTGCCTTTTCAACCTCGGCCTTGAGGGAGGGAATACCGGCATCCCGGGCAGCTTGCGCTGCCTGCTCGAGTGCGGCTCGTGCAGGCCCCGTCCGGATTTGCCGCATGGCTATGCCGGCGACCACAAGACCGTAGCCGGCTCGAGACGCAGGCGGCAAGACGTCGATGTCGATGCTGTCGAGTGTCCTGTGAGCATCTTCGAGCCGGCCGATGAGCAGAAGCTGACGGGCTTCGAGATAGCCGGCATGTGCGGCATTCACCTGGTCACCACCGGCTTCGAGCGTCGCGCGTGTTGCACCGAGCGTTTGAAAGGAACGGCCGAGGTCGCGGCAGACCAAAGCGATCTCGGCTTCGGCAACCATGCAGCGTGCACGCGCCATCGGCTCATCCGGCCCGAAGGCGCGGGCCGCATCCTTCAGCAGCTCTCTGGCGCGCCCAAGGTCGCCGAGCTGGGCCATGGCAATGCCGCGCAACGCCAATGCCGGCGCGTCGTTGCGCAGTGCCACCCGTTTCAATACCGCCAGAGGATCTCCTGACGAAAGGGCGCGCGCCGCCGCGACGATCAGCATGTCCATGGAAATCCCGCCAAACTTGTAACTCTCACCCGCCCCGTCTCCGCATCTATGTCTTTGCTCACCGGGCAATGGTCGCAATCGCCGGACCAGACGGAGGACCGATAATGACGATGTTTGCAGGAACAGGGAAGACACAAGCACCCTCTGGGCACCGCCACAATACAGCAGGATGCCTTCGGCTAGCCGCCGCGCCAACCTTTGGCTCAATGGCATGGATTTCCGCAACCGGAGCACAGGGGTGGGAGATCTGTACATCCGTTCCAGGCTTCCTGCCTGTGAATGACATGACCCTGATGTACGTCCTGATGGGCGTGTTCCACCTGCCGCCCTGGCTCAGGCTGATGTCCGCCCGCTCGCGGCGCTTCGATATCCCCACCACCCAAACTGAAGGAGAATGATCATGCAAAACGCTGTTGTTTCACATGAAGACTGGCTCGCCGCCCGGCGGGACTTGCTGCAAAAGGAAAAGGAACTCACGCACCTGCGCGACAGTGTCGCCAGCGAGCGCCTTGCCTTGCCGTGGGAACGCATCGAGAAGGACTATGTCTTCGATACACTTGACGGCCCGCGCTCTCTTGCCGGGCTTTTCGAGGGACGGTCTCAACTCGTGGTACAGCATTTCATGTTTGCACCGGGATGGAAGGAAGGCTGCCCGAGCTGTTCTTTCATGGCCGACCACGCAGATGGCATGAACCTGCATCTTGCCAACCATGACGTGACCATGATTGCTGTCTCCCGCGCACCACTTGCCGATATCGAACGTTACCGCAAGCGCATGGGCTGGACGTTCGGATGGGTCTCGTCTTTCGGTAGCGACTTCAATTACGACTTCCGGGTCAGTTTCACTCCCGAGGAAGTTGCCACCGGGCACATCGACTACAATTTCGGCGGCTGGAACATGACGGGCGAGGAATGGCCCGGCGTCAGCGCCTTCATCAAGAACGAGGCCGGCGAAGTTTTTCGCACATATTCGACCTACGGACGCGGTGTCGAAGTGATGATGGGCACCTATGCCATGCTCGACCTGACGCCCAAGGGGCGCAATGAGGCGAGGGGAATGGACTGGGTGCGCCGACACGATCGCTACGAATAAGCACCTGGGAATTGAGTGCGCAATGCATGTCGGCATCGCCGGAAAAGGTAAGATCGCCGGGCCTGCAAAGGCCCGGCAATTTGCAAATTAGCCTCTAGGCCTACCAGCCCCTTTCCGGACAGCAGCGACAAGGGCGAACAGCTGATTGAGACTGCTCGCATCAGCAGTCACGGCATTCATTATTTTCGACTTTCAGCGAAGGTTGGTTTTTTTGCCACCGCTCTGGCGACTAACTTATTTTGATGCTGCTTGCTAGCGGAAGACCTGAGGCAAACCATCGCTGCGGCCTCGGAAGGTGCGTGTCACACCGACTGCGGATCAGGTCGACCTAACGTGTCCTCGGTCAGAGACGCAATTTCTTGTTTCAATCGGTAATTCCTGCAGACATTATGTTTCCGGTGACGTTGGGTCACAGCACACCGGGTGGGGGAACATTCATGAGCACAACGGCAACGACGGCGCAGACACTGGACCCACCGCCGGATTCCTGGGTAGCGCCCGGCGCCAGCGACGGCTTTGCCACGGCCGGCTTGATTACACTGCTGCTGCTCCTTTTCCTGGTGATCTACCTCTATGCCGTTTTCGACCGCTACGCGGAGCACAAGGGATCGAGGACGCCGATCCGCACCACGATCCCGACCATGCTGGTGATCGGCCTTGCCTATGATCTGGTGCCGCCCTTGCGGGACGTGAGCCTTCTGTTGCCGTTGACCCTGATTTTTGCCGCCTTTGCCTATGACGTCGTTCTCTGGATGAAGCCGGAACCGGCCGCGGACGAGACGTTGCAGGAAGAGGAAACAGCAGCCGCCGAGAACATTTCGCCTGCCAATGGGACGCCCCCTGCCAAAGAACAACCGATAGCAGAGCAGTCGGTTGCGGATCTGCAGACACCGGTCGAAGGAATAGGAGCCAGCGCATGATCGAGCTCCTCATCACCTGCTTTCCGCTGTTGCTGCGCATGGCCTACCTGCGCTGGCGGGGACGCCCCGTGACGCTCTACAACGTCCACCGCGCACTGTTCGTCTGGATTGTGTTGTTCGTCGCGCTGATCTTCACGGTCGAGTATTATCATCCGGACACCCCAAATGCGTTGATCCCCTACCGTGTCGTGCCGATCGTCACCGAACGCGGCGGCACGGTCACCGAGGTGCCGGTCAAGGCCGGTCAAACCGTCAAGGTCGGCGATCTGCTTTTCACGGTCGATGACAGCAGCGAAAAGGCGGCGGTCGCGACCGCCCAGACCGCGGTCGGCGAGGTCAACAGCCAGATCGATGTCGTCAAGGCACAGATCAAGGCAGCCGCGGCCGACCTCGCCCGGACGAAAGCGGTTCTCGACACCGCCAACCTGACCCTGTCGGAACAGCAGGACCTCAAGGACAAGAACTCGCCCGCCTACACGCTGAACAGGTACGAAAACGCAAAGGCCGCACAGGAGCAGGCGGCCGCCAATGTGAACGCCGCCAACTCCAAGATGGAAGCGCTGCAAGTGCAGCTCGATCAGGTCCTGCCAGCAGAACTGAAGTCCGCAGAAGCCGCCCTCGACCAGGCCAAGGTCAATCTTGCCAAGACCAAGGTGTATTCGTCGGTTTCCGGCAAGATCGAGCAGCTAACCCTGAATGTCGGCGCTCGCGCCGCGCAGTTCTCGGTTAATCCGGCGATGGTCATCGTGCCGGATCGCGACAAGACCGATCCCATTGAAATCGTCGCTGGTTTCAGCCAGACAAACAGCGCGGTTCTGCATGTCGGCATGCCTGCGGAGGTCGCCTGCGAGAACAACATCAACAGCGGCATGGCGAACACGGTGCTGGCAGCGCGCATCGTCCGCATCCAGGACGTTATCGCGACCGGCCAGCTCGGTCCGACCGGCGTCCTGATGCAGCCGTCAGACCGTCGCGGCCCCGGTGACCTTGTCGTACATGTTCGGCTCGAATATCCCGAACAGAACGCTCTCTTGGTTGATGGCGCCAGATGCCTGGTCCAAGCCTATACCACCCATATTTCCGGCTCGCTTCAAGGCACCTTCATGGGTGGCATCATCCAGGCCTGGGCGCTGGAAAAGGCGCTGATCATGCGGATGAAGGTCTGGATCATGCTCTTCGCTGGAACGGGACTGATCGGCGGGGATTGAGTCGGCAGAAAATCGTCAGATCCGTGACGCGATGATCGATGTCATCCGCAACGACAGCGCAAATTGAACTTGTTGGCCAACTGCGGGCATTCCCCGCTGATGATTGCGTCCGGTTTCCGGATCCTGACGAGAGCCGCCGAAAGACTGATATGGGGACGCTTTGCCGGCTGGCAGGCACCGATGGCACCAACCGCGCGCGCAACGAAACCGTTAGTGCAGTGTCAAATGTGATGCCGGTAAAGGTCCTGGGATCTGTTCAGGTGCGAGCGCATTGCGCTTTCGGCCTCTTCCGCAACGCCGCCTTCGATGCACTCGACGATTTTCGAATGCTCGGCAAGCGTGACGTTCTCCCGTCCCGACCAGATCAAAAGGTCCGTATGATAATTGAACAGCCAGTTGAGCATGGCGTCACTCACTGCTGCAAAAATCGGATTGCCTGAGATCGAGGCGATCTTGCTGTGAAACGCGATGTCGGCCTTGATGAAGTCGGACGGACTGTCGAGCATGTCCTCTTGATGGCTTATGAGGTGTTTGAGCTCGGAAATGTCTTCGGGCGTTGCCATTTCCGTCGCGATCCTGACCATGCCGACTTCAAACAGTCTACGCGCCTGCTTCAGGTGCTCCAGATTGTCCGAAGACGCAGACAGCAGCATGCGCGCCACCATATCCATCTGCCGAAACGCAAGATCGGCCGAAAGCTCACTGACCCTGGAGCGCTCACCCTGCGAGATCGAAATGAGACCCTGGGTGTGCATCGTCTGCATGGCCTCGCGCACCGCGGGCCGGCCGACGCCGAAACGTTGCATCAGTTCACGCTCAGACGGCATGGGGTCACCGGGTCCAAGCTCACCCCGTACAATCATTTCACGCAATCGATCGAAAACCTGATCGGAGAGTTTTCGCCGGACAATCTTGTCGTCACCGGTCCCCAAGCCGTTCCAGTTTTCCATGACCCGCCAATCTGATCTCTTCATTGTTGGGGTGTCTGAACGTCGCGACAAGCACGGCGTCAAATTCGCCAGCCGCTTCAACACCCTTGGGAAGACTTATAGCCGGATAACTTCAAATGGGCCAAACGTCCTGCGTTCACCAAAGCCAATTTCCAGTTCCCGATTTGTCAGATTTGCAGCAAACCGCAAGACCTCACCGTCCTTCTCCACACAAAGGGCAGCTACGCTGGCTGGTGTTTCATCGTTGCAATCGATGACATCCCCTTCGCTTAGCCCAGCAAGGAGCGAGACAACTTCACCGACAGGCAGAAGAGATCCGCTTTCTGTGTCCACGATTCCTCTCGGGCCTGTGAAGCTGGCAGGGATCCATTGGCGGATATCAGCGTTGGCAATTGCGGACGCATACCCCATGGTCCAGGCAGCGGCGAAAAGGCCGCGCTGACGCGGATCGTCGTGGGTCATGCAGATGCGCTCGTTTCCGGGATTGGCGAATGTCCGCGAACCGTAAGGATTCTGGCGCATGCCGATGGTTGTCGGTCCCAGTCTGTATTCCTTGTCCTTGCCGATGATCGCACGGGCAGTGCGCGTGATGTGCGGCAGGGTCTCAAGTGTTTCGAGAACACTCTCGTCATCAGCAGCATGGACAATCGGATTGGTCGCGTGGGTCACGAAGTCAAGCAACGACACCGGAGGTCGCTTGCGGTTCAGCTCGGTGAAATAGCTGAACATGCCGCCCCCGAGCCTCATGCCGGGGAAGCAGTGCCTTGCAGCCGTATAGATGTCCGCCAGGGGAGGGCATTGCGGCCATTCGCTTCCAGGTGGTGTCGATTGTCGATCGACGGTAGGACAGACCGCAATGGAAGCCAACTCGAGCCCGCTTCGATCGATCATGTCGGCAAGGTTTTGAAACTCGGCCAAGAGGTCTCCCTTGCAGGAAACCACATATTCAAGTTCATAGGACGCCGGGAAAAGAACTTGCAGCTCCCTGAAATCCTCGAGCGCCTCCTGCCCATGCAAAGCAGTTGGGTCAAGGTGACACAGGATTGCTGGAGGGTTCACTTTCCTCAGGAGGTCAATGTGACTGATGGCAGACTTCAGGTCTTCCGGGCTGATCAACAAACCGATGCGCGGAAACCTGCTTTTTGTTTTCTTTCCCGCTTTAAGTTCGACACCCCCGGTGGAGGTGCTTAGCGGTGTTATGGTCGATGGGGCAGTCTCGTTTGCAAGATTTTCTATCTGAAGGGTAATCGACTGTTCGACCTCCTTGCCCGCTTCAATGACATATGGCCACGGAAGCGCCAGGGGTCTCACATAGGTCTTGTAGGAAGCGTCTGACCAGTTGCGCTGGTCCTCCATTTCGAACGTGTCGCCGTCCATCTGGCATCGGGCCTTCAAGTGCGGCGCAGGTGCGTGGGTCAGCGACCGGATCGACTTGAACGGTTGCCAGGGATCTATGAGGTCTGGAAACCAGGTTTGGACGACCGAACCATCACAATGCTCGACTTCGACAGGTTCACCGGCTACTCCATTGATCGGATGCAGCACCGTGAAACCACAGCGGTTGGTTTCGAAGGCGCTGTCGGCAACAGCCGAAGAGGCAAATCTCAAGGAACCGGTTTCCGTGCCGGTGATGCGTGCCGTGACGCTGAGACCCGCCCCCTGGTTTTTGTAGCGGGAAACATAGGAAATCTCGAACTTCCCAGGCTCTTCCAGGACAACGAGATCGGAGATGGCTCCGGCCAGCGTACCCCAGTCCTTGTCACGCACCACGTAGGAAATAGCGCGCAGCACTTCGTGGCCCTCGAAACGGATGTAGCGCAGGTTTCCGTCTTCCAGCCGTACTTCCAACGGTCCTGCGCGCAATATCCGGAAAGGCTCCGGCGCACTTTCCGTTCCATACAGGCGCATGCGGCTCACGGTACTCATCTCAGGCGCTGCCCAGTATGATTGTTCGGCTGTTCCCGGCGGCAGAAAGATACGCAGCCTCGACCAGTTCCAGCGTCTTCAGGTTGTCCGTTCCAGATGTCTCTGGCGTGCTGGCAGTATTCAGGCAATCGATGAAGTGCCGTTGAATGTTGTAGACACTTTCCTGAATGTTGTGCCAGGGGCGCTCCGCCCAGGAAAGCAACGGGGGCGAAACGTCCAGTTCCCAGGTGCCGGACGCATTGTGCAGCACCAGCCTGTAATCAGGCATCAGCCTGAGTGCTCCTTCACTGCCATCCACTTCAAGAAGGCTTTCCGGAAAGCTTTCCCGGGACAGCCGTGATGCGTAGCTGCAGTCGACAACACTGGTGACGCCGCTTTCGTGAACCAGCATCATGGTGGCAACGTCTTCCGCCTTTATTGCCGGATTGACCCGCTTGGTGCTTGCCGAGATGGTACGCGCGTCACCGAACAGGAAACGGGCGATATCCAGGATATGAATCCCGAGGTCCTGGATGATGAAACGGTCATCCGTCGCAAGATACGGCTGGCTGGCATAGACATCATAGGCGGAGCGGAAACTGACCCGCCCCCAGAACGGCTTTCCGATACTTCCCTTTTCGATTTCGGCTTTCGCCGCACGGATTGCCGACTGCCAGCGAAAGTTCTCGTGCACCATCAGGGTCACGCCGGCCGATGCAGTAGCATCGACCATTGCTGTGGCGTCTTCCAGTGCATCCGCGAAAGGCTTCTGGCAGATGATGTGCACTTTCGACCTCGCCGCGAGTTCCACAAGGGGCCGGTGGGTCTGAACTGTCGTCGCGATGTCGACAAAGTCGAGCTCTTCCGATTTCATGAGCTCGACCGCGTCGGAATAGGTCCTTTCAATGCCAAAGCGTTCGGCCGTTTCCTTCAGGCGTTTGTCGTCGCGATCACAAAGCGCGATGATGGCTGCTCCGTCGACATCGGCCCATGCATGCATGTGATTTTGGGCGAAAAAACCGCAGCCGATCAATGCGCCTTTCTTCATGAAACTCTCCTCAAGCTGCCGCGGCCTGCTGCTGTAGTGCCACACGGGCCTGCAGCTTTTGCTGTGCCTGGTCGACAACTACGGCGGCGATGATCACCAGGCCCTTGATAACGGTCTGCCAGAAAGAACTGACCCCCATCATCACGAGTCCGTCGGACAGAACGCCTATCACGAATGCGCCGACAATCGTTCCACCGATCCGTCCGCGTCCACCCGACATGGATGTGCCGCCGAGGACCGCCGCCGCAATCGCATTGAGTTCGAATGTCTCACCCGTTGCCGGATGCGAAGCCACCAGCTGTGACGAGATGACAAGGCCGACAATGGCCGCGCAAAAGCCCGAGAACATGTAGACGAACATCTTGACGCGGTTGACCTTCACACCTGACAGGGCGGCTGCCTTCTCGTTGCCGCCCACCGCATAGATGTGCCGTCCCAGTGGTGTTCGGCCTGCTATATACGCGGCAATCAATCCGACAGCTATCAAGAGCCAGATGGACACCGGGATACCGAGAAAGCTACCAGTGCCGAGCATGTCGAAACCCGTAGATCCATAGGCCTCCTTGCCGACGAGGTTTGGAAACGTCGCCCCGTCAGAGGAAAGCAGGGCCAGCCCGCGAGCCACGTAAAGCGTTCCGAGCGTCGCGATGAAAGGTGCCACATTGAGACGCGTTATCAGCACCCCATTTATCGCTCCCACGAAAACACCGACGGCGAGCGTGATGAGAATGATCTCGAAGATATTGAAATAGAGCGAGTACCCGATCCCCAGATCGACACCGTTGAGAATGAGATAGCCGGCCACCATTCCGCAAAGGCCAACAATCGACCCGACCGAGAGATCGATCCCGCCGGTTATGATGACGAAGGTCATGCCGATCGCCAGAAACGCGTTCAGCGCCACGTGCTTGGACATGATGACGAAATTCGCGGTGCTGAGGAAATTCGGAGCCGCAAACGAGAAGAACGCAAACACCGCAATCAGGGCGATGAAGGTCCTGAGCTTCAGGAGCAGCAGGATCATCGGTTGTCCGCCGGAGGTGCCTGAAGGCTGCATGGTGGTGACTGATGTCATCCGTTACTTCTCCCAATGAAATGACCTGCTTCGGAGGCAGGAGCGTGCCCGATCGCAGACGCCGCGATTATCTGTTCTTCCCGCACGTCGGCGCCCTCAAACTCGCCCGTAATGCTGCCGTTCGACATCACGATGATCCGGTCGGACAGGGACATGACCTCCTCAAGATCCGAGGTGACGAAGAGAATTCCCAGTCCTTCAGCCGCAAGCCGCCGCATGGTGCGAAAGACCTCGGCCTTTGCGCCAATGTCGATACCGCGGCTCGGCTCGTCCATGAGCAGGACCTTTGGCGAGGTCATCAGCGCCTTGCCGATCACGACTTTCTGCTGGTTGCCTCCCGAAAGAGAGCTGACCGGGTTTTCCATGCTGGCAATCTTGATGGCGAGGTCCTTCACGAACCGCTTCACCGTCTCCCGCTCTGCTTTCAGGCTGAGGTGAATGCCCTTCACGAACCTGCCGAGGCTCGACAAAGACATGTTCTCCCGGATCGGCAGGATCTGGATCAGACCTTCCGACTTCCTGTCTTCGGGGATTAGCGCCAGCCCGCGTCCGATACGCCCAGCAACGTCCGGTTCGTTCAGATGGCGTCCCTCGACGTAGAATTCCCCCGTGCAATGGGGATGCTGAGCCATGATGCACTCGAACAATTCGGAGCGCCCCGCGCCCATGAGGCCGTAGATGCCGACAATCTCGCCAGCCCGCAGGGACAACGACACATCATCGACAACGAACTTTCCCGTCCGGCCCATAAGGCTGATGTTCTCGCAGCGAAACACTTCGTCGCCGAAGTCATGATCGACCGTCTTGGCAAAGTCCTTTGAGGCTGCGCCGATCATGTTCTGCACGATCCAGGGCACATCGACGCCGTCCATGCTCCTGGCACCGGTTCGTGCACCGTCCCTCAGCACCGTGATGTAGTCGCCGATCCGGATCAGTTCCTCCAGGCGGTGCGAAATGTAGACAATGCCGACACCGCGTTTCTTGAGGTCTGCGATGACCCGGAAGAGGATTTCGACTTCTGCCGCACTGAGGGCGGATGTGGGTTCATCCATGATCAGGATCCGGGCATCCTGGGCCAGCGCCTTGGCGATCTCGACAATCTGCTGCTCCCCGATGCGAAGGTCGGACACGATCGCATCGGGCGAAATGTCGTGTTCGAGACGCTGCATCAGCGCTGCGGCTTCCGACCTCTGGTCGCTGGCGGCGATATCCACTCCGGCGCGGGTCTTTTCCCGTGCGATAAAGATATTGTCGGCAACCGACATGTTGGGAAACAGGTTGAGTTCCTGGAAGACAATGCCGATCCCGTGTGCCGCGGCCGTGCGCGTATCGGGGAAAGAGACCTTTTTCTCTCCCATCAGAATATCACCCGAGGTCAGCTGCTCGACGCCGGCGATCACTTTCATCAAGGTGGATTTGCCAGCGCCGTTTTCGCCAACGAGCACATTCACTGCGCCAAGCCGGACATCGAAGTCCACGTCCTTCAGCGCGTGTGTACCTGGATAGACCTTGTTGGCGGCGCGCACGGACAAGCCGATCTGGTGCTTTGCTTCTGTCATGACCCACCAATTTTTGTCTCAACGGGTGTGATCAGGTACGGCGGACCATCACCGCGCACCGTAAAGGCACCAAGCACGTCAACCGTCTTGCCCACGAGATCGTCGCGGGGCAGATCTTTCAGAGCGCTTTCGTAAGCGCGTGTATTCAGGGAGCGGGAGAGCTGGGCGAACTCTATCTGATCGGTAAATGAGGAGAAATCTACAAAGGGAAGGATGTCCCGGAGTGCTGTTCCGCGGATCACCGGACCAAGCTGCAGGATAACATCTGCCTTGCCATCAGCGGTGACGTCCACTTCCGCGGTGGCAGCACGCGTATCGGTCTTGGCCGCCAAGATTGTGCCCTGTACCCGGGCTGCAAAGTTCCAGGGACTTCCCTCGCTGGACGGACGATAACCATGTGCTTCGCCGGCGACGTCAACATCTCCTGCGATCGCATCGCCGAGAACGGCCATGTCGGTCGCCGTTTGCTGAAGATGTGGCAAAACCTGTTTGGCCCAGATGTCGGCGACAAGGGCATCCATGTCGCCGCCCGGATCGCTTGAAACGACTTGCTGGGCCTGACCGTCGCCATCATTCGTGGCAACATGCTTTTCGAGTTTGCAGCCGCCCAGGCTGGCGACAGCCGCAAAAACTAACAACAGGGAAGGAACTGCGCCGCGATCCACTGTGCAACCTCCTTGAACAGAACCCTTCCGGCGGTATCCGGCAGGATTTTTTCAGGTTTTCGTGGGAAGGATCACACCGCCGCGGGGCATCCGCCGCGGTGTGACACAGGGCCTAGTTCAGCGCGAAGGTCTCAAGGTTACCTGCATTCGAGCCATTGATCAGGACGCAATCCATCAATTGCTTTTCGTCCTGACCGGTCGATCCCGTCTTCAGGTACTGGTCTGCCTGCTCCACTGCGATCTGTGCCTGCCGGTAGGCTGGTTGCAGCACGGTTGCCTTGATGCCGCCTTCCAGGATGGAGTCGCGTACGTCGTTGCTGCCATCAAAACCGACAACGATCACATCTGTCCGCCCGGCTGCCTTGAGAGCCGCCCAGGCTCCCATGGCCATGGTGTCATTGCCTGAAATGACACCCTTGATCTCGGGGTTGGCCTGAAGGATGGTTTCCATCTTTTCGTAGGCTTCGGTCTGGCTCCAGTTGGCTGATTGCTGGGCAACCATCTCCAGATCGGGGTACTGGTCAATCACATCATGATAACCTGCAGAGCGAATTCCGGCATTGGTGTCGGCTTCGCGGCCCAGCAGCTCGGCATATTTGCCTTCTTCACCCATCAGCTTGACGAACTCCTCCGCGCCGAGCTGTGCTCCCTGGTAATTGTTGGAGACGATCTGGGAAACGGCAATGCCTGTTTCCTTGATTTCGCGATCGATCAGGAACGACGGAATGCCGGCTTCTTTCGCGCGGCGAACCGGAGCGACAGTCGCATCCGCACCGGCATTGTCCAGGATGATAGCCTTCGCACCACGGGCAATTGCCGTATCGAAGAGCTGGTTCTGCTTGTTCGGATCGTCATCGTGGACCAGCACGAGTGTCTCATAGCCGAGGTCTTCGGCACGTTTCTGCGCGCCTTCAGCTTCCGCCTTGAAAAACGGGTTGTCATGCGACGGTGTGATGATTGCAATGAGGTCGGCTGCGGAAGCGTAAGCGGGTGCAAGCAGGGTAGCTGCAACAGCAGCGCTGGCAAGCAGGATTCGTCTCGTGAATTTCATGTTGTCCTCCCAACAATAGGTTCAATATCGTGCCAGGTCCCGCGGGGTCCCTCCAAGACCCCGACGGTACCAATCTGAACGTTCGCCATACGAGATGGCGGACCGCTCAATCAGGTGATCTGCCGGATGCTTTCCCTGATTTCGTCCGGCTTGAACACGCCGATCCAGTCGTCTCGCATGAGACGTTTCTTGCCATTGGTGATGGCCTTGTTGCAGGCATCGGAGAAGACGCCGTCGACTTCTTCCATGACGACCGCCCCAAGAATGTTCATGTGTCCCAGAAGAAAGTCCCGGGCCGCCACGGGGTCGACCCCTCGCCGGATGACTTCATCCATTGCTTCCTTCATCACAACGAGAAGGGTCGCGCAGACGGTTTCGGACAGGCCCGGCTCCAGGAGCGCCATTTGTTCCACCGAGACCCTGTGCGAACGCAGGATCGGCTGAAAAATGGTTTTGGCGATCTCCTCCCCGATTGCATAGTCCTCTTCCGGACCCTGCATGAGGGCGTTCACGATCGCCTGTTTGGCAGCAATTCCGCCGAAGTAGTCGCGTTTCGCAGGCAACTGCGTTTCATCGTTGAATATCGGCGGATGGCAGGGATGGGTGACGAAATAGGTCACGTCCTTGCGCTCTGGAAAGTGCCCTGCAAAGGGGGCAGCTGCGTCCAGTGCGATCAGCATCGTTCCTGGCGCAAGCTTGTCGATGATGCCTTTCGCCACCGCCCGGATCGCAGTGTCCGGCACAGCAAGAATAACCGCACGTGCGTCTTCAAGCGCGGCGTCGACGTCGACACAGTCGACGCCGACTTCCGCCTTCAGCCGATCTCTGCCTGCATCGCTGACTTCCACATGGGCAACGTTGAAACGGGAGCCTTTCAGGTTCTGGGAGAGCCGCACTCCCATTTTCCCCCCCGCACCGATGAGAGCGATTTTCATGTGTCCTCCAAATTTGTTGCGCAAATAAATTCACATACAAATCATGTTGTCAACTGGTATGATAAGTTGATAGTCATATAAGCAATACGCAACTTGGAACAGGACAGAGGACGGGAATGGGGAGGCTCTTTGCAACATATGATCTTGAAACACCGACAACTCTGGAGCGGGCCGCCGAGGTAATCGCAGGTGAGCAATCCTCGGGAACATTCCTGAAGCTGCCGGGTGAAACAGACCGGTTAAAAGAGCTCTCCGGGGCAAGGGTCGAGCGGGTCACGGCAACATCGAGCAGCAGGGTTCCCTCGCTGCCGTGCCGGATCAGCGCGGAGACCTACACGCGCGGCGAGGTCGTTCTTTCCTGGCCGCTCGAGAACATGGGCACATCCCTTCCCAACGTCCTGGCAACCGTTGCCGGCAACCTTTTCGAACTGGCAGACGTGTCCGCGCTTCGCCTGACAGACATTTCGTTTCCTGAAGAATTCGCCGTGACGTATCCGGGTCCGGCCTACGGCCGGCAGGGAACTCTGGCGCTTGCCGGTGTCAGGGACCGGCCGATGATCGGCACGATCATCAAACCAAGCGTCGGTCTCTCACCTGCCGAAACAGCGTCTCTTGTCGCAAAACTCGCCGACGGTGGAATCGATTTCATCAAGGATGATGAATTGCAGGCGAACGGGCCTCACTGCCCGTTCGAGGATCGCCTGAACGAAGTCATGAAAGTCATCAATTCGCATGCGGACCGCACCGGCAGGAAGGTGATGTACGCCTTCAACATCACCGACGAGCTGGACGTGATGCGCCGTAATGCCGACCTCCTGCAACAGGCCGGCGGCACCTGTGCGATGGTCAGCCTGTTTTCACTTGGCCTTACGGGCCTGACCGCCATCCGGCGGCACGTTGATCTTCCACTTCATTGCCACAGAAACGGTTGGGGCATTTATTCCAGATCGCCGGATATCGGCATCTCGTTTCGTGTCTGGCAGAAGTTCTGGAGGCTCGCCGGAGCGGATCATCTGCATGTCAACGGGATCGCGAACAAGTTCACAGAGGCCGACACCACGGTTATCGAAAACGCCCGCTCTCTCGATGATCCCTTGTCAGAAGAGCGCGGATATCAGGCGATGCCGGTATTCTCGTCGGGTCAGACAGCCGTTCAAATGGAAGACACCTGCCGGGCCGTAGGGCACACCGACTTCATTTATTGTGCCGGGGGCGGGATCATGGGACATCCCGGCGGTGTTGCCGGCGGTGTCGCCAGCCTGAAGCAGGCTGCAGAGGCTTCCGTCGGCGGAATTCCGGCACATGTTTTCGCGAAAGATCACAAGGAACTTTCCGAGGCCCTGGACCTGTTCGGCAAAAAAGACGGCACCGGAGCAAGGAAATGACCGGCGATCTTCTCATTTCCTATTACGGTGACGATTTCACCGGATCGACGGACGTGATGGAAGCCCTGACAACCGGAGGCGTCGAAACCGTCCTGTTCACGTCAATCCCCGGCGAAAAACAGCTCGAAAAGTTCAAGCATTGCCGAGCGGTCGGCCTGGCAGGCATCAGCCGTAGCCAGACACCCGAGTGGATGTCGGAGCACCTACCGGCGATTTTCTCCTGGCTGTGGACGCTCGATGCGCGTTTCTGCCACTACAAGACCTGCTCGACCTTCGACAGTTCGCCGCGGAAGGGCTCCATCGGCCGTGCCCTGGAAATCGGCCTGGAAACGTTCAGCCAGAAACGGACAGCAGTTGTGGTCGGGGCTCCTCAGCTTCGGCGCTACACCTATTTCGGCAATTTGTTCGCGGCTTACCGGGATGAAGTTTACAGAATAGACAGACATCCCGTGATGAGCAGGCACCCGGCAACGCCGATGCACGAAGCGGATCTGGTAAAACACCTGTCAGGGCAAACGAACCTGCCCTTTGAATGCCTGACCCCGCTGGACGGTTCCATCGCCGCCAAGCACGGCAAGGTCCCGGACATCGGCCAGGTGCGCAACCCCAATCTCCTGATAGATGTTTACGACAGCCTGTCCCAGGTGGCCGCGGGAAGTTATCTCGAAGAAAGCAGGCAGGACCTGGGTCCATTCATTGCCGGCTCGTCCGGCGTTGAATACGCCCTCTTGCACAAATGGCGCGAACTTGGCCTGCTGCAGCCACCGAAACCTTCTCCGCCTCTGACGTCCAAATCCCGTATCGCTGTTGTCTCGGGAAGCTGCTCACCAACAACCGCGCGTCAAATCGAAACCGCGGAACATTTGGGTTTCAGGGGCATCGAAGTCGATTTCAATGCACTGGCAACCGGCCACGGTATCAAGCAGGAATTCGAACGTGTGCTGCAGATCGCTTCCGAGGTACTCGAAACCGGCCAAAGTCTGATCCTGTACACCGCAAAAGGTAAAACCACCGAAGAGGTAACAGGGTCCGTGAACCTCGATCAGGTCGGCAAAACCCTCGGCCGCCTTCTGGCTACCCTCAAGGATCGGCATGGTCTCGAGCGTGTTGCCGTTGCCGGTGGTGACACATCAAGCCACGCTCTGGCGGAACTGGACATTTTCGCCCTGACACTCCGCCAGGCCATCCCGACCACACCCGGTTCGCCAGTGTGCACCGCCCATACTCGCGGAGGATCAGAACTCGAAATTGCGCTAAAGGGCGGCCAGATCGGAAATGACAGCTATTTTGCAGATCTTCGAGACGGCACGTTCAAGCCCTGACGACCAAGACAGGAAAGCAATTGCCAGGTCGTTCTCCGTGCTGAAATCCGCTCAAATGAAGCCCCACTCACAGTGGAGTTTCCACGGGTGGTATGTCGGTGGAATTACGGCTCCCTGACACCAGGCAAGCGGTGGCAACCTACCATGCAAAGCCGTATGGTCCTTTCATCGCCACAACCTTTGATATATTTCCGTGGAGAGTTCCCGACCATATCAACAGGTCACGGGCTAACGCTGGCCGCAAACCCAAAATGAAGAATGCAAGCAAAAGGGCTGGCAACCGATGCCGATGATCACGGATCCGGAGGATTTTTTTACCAAGGGCTGTGGTCGTTGTGAACGCTTTGAAACGCCTGACTGTTCAACCCGTCCCTGGATCGACGGTCTGAGGCATCTGCGCCGTATCTGCCTTGACTTGGAACTGGAAGAAACCGTCAAGTGGGGGCATCCCACCTATATGCACGCTGGCCGAAACATAGCGATTTTTGGGGCGTTTCGCAGCGATTTTCGTCTGAGTTTCATGAACGCCGGTCTCCTGAATGACACGGAAAATGTGCTTGAACCACAGGGACCGAACGCTCGTACACCGAGCATAATCCGCTTTGCCGATGTGGCCCTGGTTGAAGAGATGGAACCAGTGATCCGCGCGTATCTTCAGCAACTTATGGACCATGCGGAAAAAGGCACGAAGCCACCAAAGGTACGAACGGAAATTGACATGCCGGATGAATTGGCTGAGGCCCTGCAAACGGACCGGGAGCTGGCCGATGCATTTTATGCGCTCACGCCGGGTCGGCAAAGAAGCTACATGTTCAATCTTAACCAGGCCAAACAGTCCGCAACACGTGTCGCTCGAATCGAGAAGTTCCGCCACAAGATCATTTCCGGCAAGGGCGCCATGGAACGTTAGAATGTGCGGCCACAGCTCTGGAACCGTTGCGGACGTCCAAGTCTATCCAGACGTTTTTTCTCGATTGCCGCTACCTAGTAACGGGCTGATTTCTCCACTCGGGAAGCGGGAAGAGTTTGTCGTAAGCCCAGTTAAAGGCAAAAGCGTAGACCAGGTAGAAGGCTACGAAAAACAGATCCATTACCAGAGCCTGCCAAAGGGACACATCCAGATACCAGGCGATGAATGGCATCAGAACGATCAGCAGACCAATCTCGAAGAAAATCGAATGGATGATGCGCACAATGAGCGTCTTCAGGGTCTTGCCCGTAAGGCGCCTGTAGGTCACGTCGAAAACGAAATTATAGACGACGTTCCAGAGCGTCGCGATGGTTGCACTGACCACACTGACGACACCAACATCATGCAGTGGCACGCCAAAGGCGACCGTTCCAAGCGGGACGGCCAGGACGAGTGCGATAATTTCGAAGCTTAGTGCTTGGCGAAGACGATCGAGCGGGGACCGCATTGAAACCTCAACAATGGTAGCGGGTCGTCCCGCTTTGTTATTTCCACATATGAGGTCGTCCTCAACGCGCCGATATAGAAATCCTGCACGCTCTTTTCAAGTTGGATCGATGAAGCCTGAAAGTGTCTGGACCGGAGAGGGCCACCCATCAAATTCGGCCTCATAATGCGGCTTCTCGGGCAAAAGCGACACCAAAATGTGCCGCAGCAAGTTTGGAAGCCAAAAGACCTGGTCCAAACGGCACGTCACTTCGACGGAGGGCGTTCCAGGTCAACCCTGCTGCGGGCGCCAGTCAGCCGATGGAATGACGTTGATCATCCATGGAATGCCGAAACGGTCGACCAGAGAGCCGAAACCTGGTGACCAGAAGGTTTCTGCAAACGGCATCACCGTCTTGCCGCCTGCGGACAGTTGATCGAACCAACGTTCCGCTTCTGCCATGTCTTCGGTATGCAGCGTGACATCGAAGCCGTTTTTGGGTTTATCGATGCCAGGCGCCCATCCGGTGTCCATATCGGCACCCATCAGCGCCTGGTCACCAACTTCCAGCCAGCAGTGCATCAGCCAGGTCTTGTACGTCTCATCGGTGATGGGCATGCCTGGAGGTGCGTCGGCATAAGGCATGGCGGCTGTAATCTTCCCGTTGAGTACCTTCGCATAATACTCAAAAGCCTCAAGACATTGGCCCCGGAAGCTTAGACTGGTAACGATTTTCACGGTTGTCTCCTTTCGATTGGTGTTTGCAGGTGCTCCCCGCGAGACGCCGAGCCCGGAATTGCGAAACTGAGCTGCTCCTGTCTTTCAAGAAGCGCAACGGCGGCACGGTCGTTGGTATCGCGGAAGAGGTTCATTTTCAGGCGTCCGCATGCACTGCCAGATCGATATACGGCAATGGGGGCGCATCCAGGCCGTTGAAGGGGTCACGCCAGGCATCGATCTGTTCGAGCTGGTGATACCAACGAGCGATGCAAGAATAGTCTTCGATCGGCAGTCCTGCGACATCATTGAAGGGCAGATACGCCGCCATTCGGAAGTCGGCATAGGAAACCGAATTTCCGACGAGCCACTCGCGTTGAAAAAATTCGACTTCGAGAATTTCCGCGGACCTGCGGAAGAGGCGTAGACCTTCCTCGATTTTCTTCGGGTCAATCGGACCAAGCCGGTAGCGCTGTTTGGTCCCCCGTTCGAAATGAACAATATCGCAAGCTTTCTCGAAGTTCTCCTTGCTCCAGCTCAGCCAACGGATCATCTCCGGTTCGTCGTCGCCGGTGCGCCAGAAATTCGAACGTCCGAGGCGCGAAAGCCGGCAGGCAATTGCATCGGTCTCCCAAAGGCTTTTTCCCGAGTCTGAGAGTATGGGTAACAACAGATTGGGATTTAGCGGTAGAAACCTCTCAGCCTCACCAGGGGCGAGGGGCGAGGCAAATTCGAACTCGATATTTGCGTCGAGATAGCGAGCCACCGCGACCGCCAGTCGAGGATTGGGATTTCGGCTGAAGAACAGTTTCATTCCATATCACTCCCGGTGTTCGGCCATTCCAAACGAAATGCTGACTGCACCCGGCGGCCTTTTCGTTAGCAGTAATATCAATCCGGACATTTCCAACATCGCCTTTGCAGAGGCATTCTTTCCGCGGACAAAAAGTAGTCTGCCAGGCAACAAACCGTCGACCTTGGCACTGCTCGCAGATGTTTTCCTCGACCTTGGCTCTACCTCAAGCAGATCTTTTTCCCCTGTGAAGACCACTCTTTTGGCTCCCCACTCCGCGATTGTTTCGCCAGTCAAAGTAGGAGGACTATCGTGCGCCAGCGAAGGATGACAGATTTAGTATTAAAAAACAACTGACAGTATTAAAAAGCGATCAAACGGCCGAAACTGTTCAAATTGCAAACACCTTCCGCTGATTTGTCACCTCAAACGGTGGCTGGCGTTTCCTTGGCGTTGAGACCCGCAAGGTCAGGCTCTTCATTGTCCAAATAAAGAGAGAAGCCGTTCGCTTGTTCATCGCCCAAGTGAGGGTGAAGCAGTATGCTGGGGGTCAGGCAATCGCCTGCACTTTGCAAGCGGCAAGGGAGCGGCGGGGCCTAATACCGCGCCTGCATCCTTCCCCCCCTTACCACTTTGCCACCGGCTCGAACCCGCTGTCCGCGACCGGTCAACGCGATGAACCACGAGAGGTGGAGGGACAACATAACCCGTATAGTAGAGAACACCGTGATTGATCGGAAAATAGCGGCGCAATGTACCGGCTTGCTCAAGAGTGCCCGATACGAACCGATTCAGCGCAACATGCTCTAAAGTCAACAAAATTGAAAGAGACGTCTCCTCAAGCAATTTTGAAGAGGAGACTGAACTGCCTTTGATGAGATCTACCATCAGGCAAATCGAAATTGACAACGCTATTGTTTTCGATAATATTTTTGAAATACTAATTTGAAATTGAAAATAACGTTAGCAGTCGCACGGTCGTTGATAACGAAGAGATACCTGCGACCAAACATGCCGAGCAGGCTCGATACAAGACTTCTGATTGCACTTTTTGAATGTCGAGCAGCCACGTCATTTCAGACCAAACAGGGCTGACAATGGACGTTAATCACCTTTGTTTTCGATAATTGAATATGGTCCGCTATGAATTCCACTTCGCCGCAAAGTTCGCAATTCAACTATTCCGTACACGGTCTGCGCGGCGTTGCGTCGATCATGGTGCTGGTCGCTCATATTCTCGGTGGAACAGCCGAACACATCTACAATGACAGGCCGGGATATGTTGAAGGGATCGTGCCGTTTCACAACTTCGGCACATCCGGCGTCATGTTGTTTTTCGTAATCAGCGGGTTTGTCATCCTGCCGAGCGTGATGAGATATTCTCCGTCAGAGTTTGCCCTCAGGCGCCTTCTGAGGCTCTATCCGCTCTTTCTCGTGTCGACATTGTTTTTTGCCATCCTGAATGGCGCGACAAACAGGTACCCGGAACTGAACAACCTTGAGTCAGTCCTGTTTTCCCTGACCTTCCTGGATTTGTTCACAACAACAAAGCAGGTTGCCCCGAACGCCTGGAGCCTGACCTATGAAGTGATGTTTTATACGTTGGCCTGCATGACGTATTATTTCCTGACAAGAAAAATGAACATCGTCTGGAAGATCGCATCCCTGGCGATACCGGTACTGTTTACCTATTACTATCCGAAGGCGCTGTTTTTTCTGTCCGGGGCCGCCATCTACTGGATGTACAGGAGCGAAATCACCAACGGCTTGAAGTACACGAAAACGCTTGAGGCCATTTCGTTTTTCGTCTGGGTCTATCTGGCTTCCACGTGGGACTTCAAGTTTCGGACGTACGAGTTCTATGAGGCCTATCCGACCATCATACCCGCCCCGGCGCTCCTGGTCCTGGCCACCGCGACCTACTTCTTTTTTGCGGCTTCGAGAGACAGCCTGACCGGGAAATTACTGAACAACAGGATCATGTTCTTCTTCGGAACAATAAGCTACAGCTTCTACCTGGTTCATCCGTATATATACTTTGCTACACGGCAAATTTTCTCATCTCTCGGCCTGTTTGGCGACAATATATTTGTGTCCCTTCTAATTTTTGGCACGGTCGTATTTATTCTCACAACAATCTTCTCGCACTTCTCCTATCTGATACTCGAGAGACTGCCGTACCAAATCTTCTTCGGTCAGAAAATCTACCGAAACAGAAGGGTTCAGAACGCCTGATAACGTGGCACACGCCAATCAACGCTGGACCGCGTGTGAACCCGAGGCATTGATGGCCTTATGGCCAATCTGGGTTGATCGGCATGACGCTGGCGGCTGCTTTCAGGCGGGGGCCTTTGCAGGTGACTTGTGCGACACCGCAAGCGATCGATCAGCGATCGAAGCGACTTTTTCGGCCAGCTCGATGATCCGCTCCTGTTCCCACGTGGTATCCACGAGGAAGGCGAGACTTGTCTCGCCCAGCTGCCTGGCAACGGGAAGCGGTTTGTCGGGCCCCAGCCCGCGGTCGCGAAACATTGCTTCTTTGTAGATCTCCGAACAGCTTCCGGAAAATGCGGGCAGACCCGCTTCGGCAATTTCGGCAAGGATCCGGTCGCGCGACCAGCTGTCGGCCATGGCGTCCGGGCGTACGAAGGCGTAAAAGCGATAATAGGCATGGGTGACGGACTGAGGCGGAACGGGAACCCGTAACGCACTCGATCCGCTGAGGATCTCGGCAAGCGTCAAGGCATTGCGCGTCCGGTGGGCGCGGGTTTCCGCGAGCCGCGACAATTGTATGCGCCCGATAGCGGCCGAAGGTCCCGCCATGCGAAGGTTGGTGCCCGGGCCTGAATCATGCAGCCATCGAAAGCCGGGCAGATGGTCTTTTTCAAACACCGTCGCATAGCCCTTGCCATGATCCTTGAAACTCCAGGCGCGAGACCAAAGGTCGGGATTGTCGGTGAGAAGCATCCCCCCTTCGCCCCCTGTCGAGATTATCTTGTCCTGACAGAATGAATAGGAGCCGAAAACACCCAGCGTACCCACGTGCCGTTCACCGATCATCGCGCCATGTGCCTGGGCGCAATCTTCGATTACCCAGATATTGTGGGCGCGGGCAAGAGCCAGGATGCCGTCCATGTCGCAGGGCCAGCCTGCCAGATGCACGGGCAGGATGCCGACCGTGCGCGAGGTGATGAGAGGGGCAATCGTCTCCGGCGTGATGTTCTGGCTGTCCGGATCAATGTCGGCGAACACCGGAATGCCGCCGGCCAGGAGCACACAGCTGGCAGATGCAACGAAGCTGCGTGGGGTCACGATGACTTCGTCGCCCGGCTGAATGTCGAGAATTCGCAGCGCGGTGTCCAGTGTTACCGAACCATTGGCCATTGCGATTGCGTGAGCAGCGCCGGTGTAGTCGCAATACTCCGCTTCGAAGGCAAAGACGTCCGGGCCGGTCCAGGCATTCACCTTGCCGGACCGCAGGACGCCGGTAACGGCATCGATCTCTTCGTCAGTGTAGACTGGCCAACCGCCCATATCCTCTCTCCTCAGACCACATAACGCACAAGGACGAACCCCTCGGCGGCAGAACGGTGAACGGTCGCCCCGCGCAAGGTGGCCAGCGCCCGCAGGGACTCCACCGACCTTTCGTGGGGTGCCTCGCGAACCTGACTTGCGAACAGCTGGAAAGCCTCGAGCTTGCGGTCGAGCGTTGCTGAAATGTCCACGAACACATTGGGAACGAATGCCGGCGTGAGGTACGGCGCATTCCAGTTGGTTTCCGAAAGAGTTTCGTAAGCCGCAATGACAGAGGGATGCCGGGCCTGATGGGGCCGGCTGGCAACCAGGGTGGACAGAAAGCAGAGCTGATGGTCGAGATGAATGTCGCCCGGATGAGGTGCCAGGACCAGTGTCGGGTCGAGATCCCGAACGAGCGCGCCCAGCCCGCCGTTCAGGTCGGCATGAGGATACTCTGCCAATTCAGCGGCAGGAAAATCGAGCCAGTGGGTTTGCGAAATGCCCAGATGGGCGTGCGCGGCTGCGGCTTCTTCGCGAACCGTGTGGATCTGCTCGGCTGAGAACCTGGGCGGACGTCCGCGTGTGACAATGGCGACATGCACCGCTCTGCCTTGATCCGCAAGACGGGCAATTGTGCCTCCGGCACCCAGAACTTCGTCATCGGGATGGGGCGCGATTACAAGTGCCGGGCCGTCGCCGGTGAAAATTGGTGAATTCATGATTTTGCACGACTGCTGAATTTGGAGTGAAGACCTGGGCACCGGTCGGGGCCGGTCCATTCGAGAATTTCAAGACATTGGCCGTCGCCGCATGCGACGGTAAATACCGAACCGTCAACCGCCTGGACCTGGCCAGGAAGACCGATGTAACGACCCTTGTGGGGGCAATGCCTGGCACGGGTCACGGTCAGCATGCTCCCGTCAGAGGTTTCCGTAAAAGCTCCGGGATAGGGGGGACCGACGGCACGAATAAGCCGGTCGATCTCTGCAGCGGAGCGGGTCCAGTCGATAAGACCATCTTCCGGCCGCCGCCGCGCACATATGCTTACGCCGTTTTCAGACTGCGGTTCGGACGGCACCTCGCCGGACTGGATCCGGGTCAACAAGGGCGGCAGCATCTGCGACACTGCGTTCCTGACGCGGTCATAGAGTTCACGAGCAGTGATCGTTTCCGGGTCGATGTCGTACCGCATCTGAGCTGCGATCGGGCCATCGTCCACGCCCTCACCAAGCCAGAACAGGGTTGCGCCAGCTTCGGTTTCACCCACGAGGATCGTCCAGGGGATGACACCTCGGCCGCGCAGGCGCGGCAGGGCAGAGGGATGGAACCCGATACAGCCGAGCCGTGGTATGGCGCGAAAGTCCGGCCCGCAAATCTGCGACCAGCCGATAACGAGTATCAGGTCAGGGTCGACTTCACGAAGAACCTTGAGCGTCTCCTCGCTGTCGGATCGTGAAGTGTGGTGTACTGGCACGCCGTACTTTTCGGCCGTCGGCGCGAGATCGGCAAAATCCGAGTGCCGGCCGGACAGCTGCGGCGGCAGTGTCACCACGAGGGCGGGAACGTGACCGGCGGCGCAAATTGCGGCAAGAGCTTCAAGAGACCCTTCGACCGCACCCACAAAGACGGTCTTCATGCGGAAACCTGCTTGTTGTCGGCCCTGTTATCGAGACCTTTCCAGGAGCTTGCGGCATCGAGCCGGCTCGCATTCTTGTGCTCACCGAAAAGTGCAACCCCGATAGTTTCAAAGATAATCTGAAGATCGAGCGCTGCGGAGCGATGCGCGATGTACCAAAGGTCCAGTCGCAATTTCTCCTCGTTGCTCAACGACGTGTTACCGCTCACCTGGGCCCATCCGGTGAGCCCCGGCCGCACGGCTCCGCGCCGGACACCGTCCGCCCCGAATTGCGTCACTGTCTCAGGCTTCAAGGGGCGTGGTCCGACCAGGGCCATCTCACCGCGAAGGATTGACAGCAGCTGCGGAAACTCATCGAGCCGAAGGCGTCTCAGCCAAATACCGGATGTGGAGACGCGTCTTTCGTCGGGCAGCAGGTTCCCGCCGGCATCGCGCGCATCGCTCATGGTGCGCAGCTTGGCGAGGATAAACACCGTGCCGCCTTTTCCTGCTCGCGTTTGCGTGAAAAAAACCGGCCGACCCAACGTAAGCAGTGTGAGCAATGCCGCGAACACGAAAAACGGAAATGCAAAAACCAGCGCACAGAGGCACAATAAAATTTCAATAAACCTGTTCATCGGAATCCTTGGCTCCTGAAATTAAAAAACAGAGAAGATTCTGAAGGCCAATAAAACCAAAATAGAAAGAAAACTACGAACCTAAGACAAGCATCTACCTCGCAATATTGACACACTAGCCAAAATTTACAAGTGGAAGTCACATCATTGTTTAAGCACCTGGACAACAACCCGAATGCGCCCTGGGAATTCCTTTCCGAAGCCGCCAATTCAGCAACGGAAGGGTAGGGACGAACTACCTGCTCCGAAGCCGGCAAAGAATTGAACAACACCTTTACAGAGGCGCCTCGAAATCCCCTGACAGAGCTCCATGGAGTGTCTGTCCGCCGTCCTCGCTTCGCTCCAGCCACCCCGGCTGCAGGTCTAACCGAAGGGAAAACGCGTCGTCCGAATGCGGTTCGAACGGCAACAGGAAGGGCCCAAATTCATCATAAATCAGGCTCCGCGATAGTGGCGATGACGTTTTTTGCACTGTCAGAATGCTGCATCCTGAACTGGCTGATTTTAATTGTTTTTTCCGTATTTTTTGGGGGTTTGGAAACTCTAAAAAGGCCATCGGATCAATCCGCCCAAGAAATTTGTGGAAAAAAACTATTTATTAACCTTGCGTTATGTGTTACACCTTGGGTTGAAATTGCAAGACTAAATTTAACATGAAATGCTGTGACGTATGGCATTTTTTCATGCTCTGAAGATTTTATTTTTGAAACCTGATCATTATTTTAGATGATCGACGTCCTTTTAAGGGACTAATCTTCGGAAAAACTGAAAATATTTGTCGAAACTACATTCACGAAGTGGGAATCGTTTTATTTATTTTCCATTTTGTAAATACGCCACCGTCGCAGCAACAAAAAACAAAGAATAATCAGTCCGTTAAAAAATAGCGGACGGCGAGGCACAGCTATTTTTGTGCCTCAAGTGTTTAGCGGAGCGTTTGCTTATGGCGGATTTTTATTCTTCTGAGACGACGTCGAAGATTGGGATAAAAGCATCGGGTCACTCTGTCTTGGAAAGCCAGCCGAAGATTAATCGGTGGTTCCAACAATTATTGGCCGAGCTGAAAGCTAATCGCAGACTTGTCCTGGGTGACGTCGTTTCAATTACACTGTCTGCAGCGCTTGCGGTGCTCCTGACGGTGACCGGATCGGCTCAAAAGCAGTTATTGCCTGCGATACTGCCATTTGCGGCGCTGGCATGTGTCTGCGGTCTCGTGATTTTCCCATTGGCCGGGTTCTACCGCCGGGACACGCGATCAACTTCGTTGAGAGACATCGTTGTTCTGCTCAAGGGAGCCCTGCTCACAAGCGTTTCGCTTGCAATCCTGTCACGTTTCAACCTTATGACAGCCTCCGTTCCCATCCCTGTCGTGATCGTTCAGTTTTACCTCGCCGTGCCAGCGCTCGGTGCGTTGCGGGTTATCGCCAGGGGCCGGGAGCTGACCCGTCAAAGCCGCCACCTCAAGGAGAAAGAGGTGGATTCGAGGATTCCGGTACTTCTGGTGGGGACCGGCGCAAGTTGCGATCTCTTCCTGCGCTCCTTGCGCAATACCGGCTCCCGCTACCTTCCGGTCGGAATTATCGATGATGCCCGCAACACCCAGGGGCTCTACTTCCACGACGTCCAGATCATCGGAACGCTGAGAGATCCTGAAAACGTGATCGAACGGCTTTCGCATTGGAACGTACTGCCACAGCGGCTGCTTCTGACCGAACCGACGACCCATTTCGACAGCGACGGCATCCAGAAACTGACTGTCTGGGCCAGTGGACATGGGGTGACCGTTTCGAGGCTTCACGGGCTGGAGGATCTTGGTTCCCCAGACCTGGGCGAAGGGCAGAACATGAGAACCGTGGATCCGGATGACATTCTGGATCGGCCGCAAAAGGCAGTGGAACGCTCGTTGCTGTTCGAAGTCTTCAAGGGGCGACGCGTCCTGGTGACAGGTGCCGGCGGGTCGATCGGCAGCGAACTCACACGGCAGATCGCGTCCTTCCATCCGGCAGAGATCGTGATCATCGACAACTGCGAATTCAACGCCTACTCGATCGATATGGATCTGTCGCAGCATTTTCCCGATGTGCCGCGGCGGATGTATGTGGCTTCCATCGTCGATGCGGACCGCGTCAACTCGATCTTCCGGCAACACCGTCCGGAACTGGTATTCAATGCGGCAGCCCTGAAGCATGTGCCGATCGTCGAGCTCAACCCGTGCGAAGGCGTTCTGACGAATGTTGTCGGATCGAGAAACGTTGCCGATGCGGCCCGCGAAATCGGTGCTCTCGCAATGGTACAGATCTCGACCGACAAGGCCGTCAACACGACCAACGTCATGGGGGCAACCAAACGCGTCGCGGAATTCTACGTCCAGGCGCAAGACCGTATCACCAACGAGACGGAAGAACGCACCAGGTTCTTCTCTGTTCGATTTGGCAATGTCCTGGGGTCCTCAGGGTCGTTGATACCGCTGTTCCAGCGCCAGATCTCAAACGGTGGACCGATCACGATCACCGATCCCAAGATGGAACGGTACTTCATGACGATCCGCGAAGCGGTCCAGTTGACACTGGTATCTGCGGCGAGCGGCCTGAAGTTCGACACCAGCCAGGGTGAGATCTTCGTCCTGGACATGGGCAAGCCGGTCAAGATCGTCGATCTTGCAGAACGCATGATCCGTCTTGCCGGACTGACACCTCACCAGGACATCAAGATCAATTTCATCGGCATGCGTCCCGGCGAGAAGCTGTTCGAGGAACTGTTCGACAAATCGGAAGCCCGCGCCGATTGCGGAATTCCCGGTGTCAGCGCCGCACGTCCGGAAGGCGTTCCGATTGCGCGGCTGCGGGCAATGATCCTGAAGCTGGAGCTTGCCGCACGGTGTCAGAACGGGTCCTTGGTCAACCAGTTGCTTCGGGACCTGGTGCCTGGCTACGGCACAAAAACCTCGTGTGCGGTGGAGCCGGCCAAAGTTGGTGCAAGCGCTGCATGGTCAGGTGCGAAGGAAATGACCGTGAAGTTGCCAATTCCGCCCCATGCCGTTCTGCGGCCGGTTGGTGCACCTGAAGTGCTGAGTACTGGCTAATGAGCGCTTCTGCCAACCATATGGACTACGCGGTCAGTGTGTCTTCCAAGTCGGGGACAGGGTCTTCCGGGCGCCGTCGGCGGGCTGTGGTCGTCGGTAGCCTGGGGTATTCGCTGGTCAATTTCCGGCTGGATCTCATGCGGCGCTTCCAGGCAAACGGCTATGAAGTGACCGCTTTCGCCGCCGAGATCGATGCCGAGACCGCCAGAATTCTGGACGAGAACGGGATCGCTCATCGCGAAATTCCCATGAAACGCACAGGGACGAACCCCTTCAGCGATCTTGTCAGCCTCTGGGCTCTCATTCGTGCACTTCGCGAGGAAAAGCCGGAACTCGTGTTCGCATATACAATGAAGCCGATCGTCTATGCCTGCCTTGCAGCACAACTGGTCGGCATCCGGTCCCGCTACGCGCTGTTCACCGGGCTTGGATATGCCTTCATGGAAGAAAATCCAACCGGACGCAGGCGCTATGTCCGCAGTGCCTCCGTATTGCTGCACCGGATCGCACTGCGCAAACTTACCGCGGCTTTCTGCTACAACAGCGCGGACCGCCGGGATATCCGGAACTATCGGCTGATACCGGACCAGGTGCCTCTTCACGACATTCCGGGTTCAGGCGTAGACACGGCACGCTTTTCGGCGACACCTGTTCCGCAGGGACCAGTCCGCTTCCTGTTCGTGGGGCGGCTGCTTCAGTCCAAGGGGCTTGCTCTTCTTGCCGAAGCCGCGAAGCTCCTCAAGACGCAGGGGCTCGAATTCGAGCTCGACATCCTGGGCCCGACCGACAGTAATCCCGATGCGATCGAACCAGAGCAGCTCGACGCTTGGCAAAGCGAAGGATTGCTGCGATATCGCGGCGCGACAAACGATGTCGTCCCCTTCCTTCAGGCGAGCAGCGTGCTGGTTCTTCCGACGTCGCTGCGGGAAGGCATTCCACGTTCCATTCTCGAGGCCATGTCCTGCGGGCGCGCTGTCATCACCACCGATGCGCCGGGGTGCGGCGAGACGATAGAAAACGGTGTTTCCGGTTTCGTCGTCCCGCGCGGTGATGTTCAAGCTCTCGCCGCTGCGATGAAAAGCTTCATCGAAACACCGTCGCAAGCTGCAAAGATGGGAGCGGCTGCGCGGGCGCTCGTTTGCAGCAGGAATGACATTCACCGGGTGAATGCCAGGCTGATGCAGCTCATGGGCATCGAAGCCGTCCGATATGCTTCCGGCTCGCGTAGCCTGGGTTCTCCGGCCGAAGCCGAACCGGTCTGCCAGGTCTCGGAGGTAGCCCTCCCATGACGCAGTCCGTCACAACGGCCCGCACGGCATTCTCCGACCTGATGACTTCCCGGGTCGTGCGTTTTCTTGGCGCCGGCATAATCAATACAGCGTTCGGATACGGGGTCTTCGCAATCCTCGTCCTTGCAGGTGTGCACCCGCAGGTCGCTCTCGTGGCGCAGTTCGGTCTCGGGGTCATCTGGAACTATTCCATCCATGCCCGGTTTGTTTTCGGTGTCAGCGGCTTTGGCAGGCTTCCGCTCTACGGCCTCGCCTATGTGGCAGCCTATGCATTCAACGCGCTGTTGCTTGCGGTCCTGACCGGCGCCGGGATACCTGCGCTCGGTGCCCAGCTCCTGTCGCTGCCGCCTGTCGTGGCCTTGTCCTATATTCTTGTTGCCCGCGCCCTCGGCGTGCGGGCGGGCAGAAAGGACGCACAGCAATGAGTGTCCTGCAGTCCAACCAATTGGCCGCCGCGGTGGATCAGGCTTCACATGCCGGACACCGTCAGAAATGGCTGCGCCTTACAGTCAGTGTGGCGTCGGTTGCGGGAGTCGCGCTGCTGCTTGGCGCTCTTTACGGCAGGCTGATGACCTTCGGTTTGCGGCGGGACGAGATGATGTTCGTTCCCCCCGCGCAATATATGCCGGACTGGCAGCTATACCAGGACGTCTTCTTCAATCATGTGCCGAATGTCGCCTGGTTCTTCCACTCCATGCATATCGTCTTCGGCGATCAGGGTTTGCTGGGCGCGGCAAGGACAGGCGTCTTTCTTCTTTGGGTGCTGCTGATCCTTGCGATTGTCTGGACCACGCTGCGCATTTCGCGATCCTGGCTGCTGGCACTGTTCTCGGCCGTGGCCATTCTCGCCGCGGATCCGTTGCTCGGCCAGGCCGGTATGGCCGCGACCAACAACCTGCTGCCGCTGCCGTTTGCGGTGCTGGGGCTAGGCCTTTTCGTGGTCGAGACCATGGAACAGCGGCCGCGATCCAGCCTGATCTTCGTTGCCGGAATGTGCCTTTCGCTCGCAGCAGGCAGCAAGGTCAGTGCGGTGGTCTTCATTCCCCCGGTCGCGCTTGCCGCATTCCTGCTTCCGGCACGTATTTCCTTGCGCACACGCCTGACCGGAACTGTTCTTCCGCTCGCCGCCGGCGGGCTGGTCGGAGCCTTGCCCGTCTTCTGGTATCTGCTGGACGATCCGCAGCTCTTTCTTGCGCATGTTCTGTCATTTCATACTGGCCCGCACATCGCCTACTGGACGGCGAACGCCGCCAGCGAACCCGGCCTGGCGATGGGGCTTGGCGGCAAGTTGCAGCTCGCGTTCGGAGCCTGGCTGGCAGGTGGTTCTCTGATCCTTGCAACAGTGCTGGTTTACCTGTTCTGGATGTCGCTCCAGGCAGGGCACAAAGGTGAACGGCAGGACGGCAAATGTCTCGGACAGATTGTTGTCGTCCTCGCAGTCACGGCTCTTGCTGCCGTTCTAAGCTTCGTTCCGACACCCGGTTTTCCGCAGTATTACATTCAGCCGCTGGTCTGCCTTCCGATCCTTGGTGCGTTGCTTTACCGGCAGATCGGAACACGGGACCTCCAGCAAGTGGTGCCGGTTCTTTGTGCCAGCATGTTTGTCATGCTCGTCATCACGCTTCCGCGGCTCATGCCCGGGCTCGCAAGCCTCGCCAAACCTGATGACTTTACCTCCGCACGCCTGGTTCGCGGCGGCCAGGAATTGCAGCAGGCGCTGGCCTCGCACAATGTGCCTGAAGGCCCCGTGGCAACCTTCATGCCGCTTTACCCGATGGAAGCCGGTCTCGACATCTATCCGGAATTTGCCTCCGGTCAGTTCGCATACCGGATCGCGCCTTACACGGACGCCGAACTTGCCGCTTTCTATCGGATGGTCGGCGCCGACGGTCTGGGAAATCTGTTCGGCAAACAGCCTCCGGCAGCCATCCTCATTGGCTACGACCCCGACCTTGAAGCGCCGATGCTCGAGTATGTGCGGGCAAACAATTACCTGGAAGTTCCGGTTGCCGAACTGAGCAACCGTTACGGAGAAGGCCGACTTTTTGTTCGAACAACGGGAGGCCAGGACTGAGCCGCCGGTCTGTGGCTCTCAATGTTTTGTCAGTGCGATCGTTTCAGTCGAACTGACTTCGTTTCACACCAAGATGTTGTTTTCAGTGTTTAGACAATCAGGGAGAAGAAAAATGCAAACCGTACTTCTTGCCGGAGGGTTAGGCTCACGCCTGGCTGAAGAAACAGTCACCATTCCCAAGCCGATGGTCGAGGTCGGTGGTCGACCGATCATCGCTCGCGTGATGGATATTTACAGTCATTTCGGCCATCGCGACTTCGTTGTTGCGGCCGGTTACAAGGCGTTGCTGATTAAACAGTTCTTCGCCAACTACCATCTTATTGCCAACAATATTTCCGTTTCGGTGGATACAGGAAAGCTGCGTCTCGTACCGTCGGAACCGGGCGGCTGGAACGTCTGCGTTGTCGACACCGGTTCCCACACGATGACCAGTGGCCGCATTCGCAGGCTGCGTGACTGGCTCAACAACGAAACCTTCATGTGCACCTATTCGGACGGTCTGGGCAATATCGACATCAACGCCCTGCTCGACTTCCACAAGTCACATGGAAAGCTTGCCACCGTCACCGCCGTTCAGCCGCCTGCACGCTTCGGCAACATCGAACTCAAGGGTGATCGGGTCTTCGCGTTTACGGAAAAGGTTCGCAAGCGCGACACCTGGATCAACGGCGGCTACTTCGTGTTCGAACCGGGTGTTCTGGATTACATGGTCGATGATGCCGAACCGCTCGAGCAGTCGCCCCTGACCCAGATGGCCAAGGACGGCGAACTGATGGCGTATCGTCACGACGGTTTCTGGCATCCGATGGATACCGTGCGCGATCGGGACACGCTCAATTCGCTGTGCGATGAGCTTCCGCCGCCGTGGTTGCGGTTTAATGAGGAAATGCCAGCCAATATGCCGGCACTCGCGATCTGAGACGACGACCATGTCCGAGTTTATCGATCCTCATATTGGCCGAGCTTTCGCCGGCCGCCGGGTTCTCGTCACAGGCCACACAGGGTTCAAGGGCGGCTGGCTTTCGGCCTGGCTGTTGCACCTGGGAGCCGATGTCGTTGGCCTGTCCCTGCCACCCAGTGAAGGACCGGGTGTCTTCAAATCCTGCGGTCTCGCCGATCGCATGGACAGCCGGATTGCCGACATCCGGGATCGGGGAGCGTTGCAGGAAGCTCTGCGCGGCGTGGATGCGGAGATCGTATTCCATCTGGCTGCCCAGCCCCTGGTGCGCCATTCGTACCGGCATCCGGCGGAAACCTTTGCAACCAACGTGTCGGGAACGGCCAACGTCCTGGATACGGTTCGCCAGATGCCTTCGCTGCGCGCTGTCGTCGTGATCACGACCGACAAGTGTTACGACAACCGCGAATGGACCTGGGGCTACCGAGAGATCGACCCGCTTGGTGGCCACGACCCCTACAGCGCGTCGAAGGCGTGTACCGAACTTGTGGCGCAAGCCTACCGCCACGCCTACTTCGCCGATAGCAACGGACCGCAGCTGGCCACGGCCAGGGCCGGCAACGTCATTGGTGGCGGTGACTGGGGTGAGGAGCGGCTGGTGCCGGACATCGTGCGGGCAGCGTCAACCGGCGTTCCGCTCGAGATCCGCAGCCCCGAGGCGGTGCGCCCGTGGCAACACGTACTGGAGCCGCTTTCGGGCTATCTCCAGCTTGCGGCTCGGCTTGTTGACGACGGCTCCGAGTTTGCTGGCGCCTGGAATTTTGGTCCCGAGCTGGAAAGCACGGTCAATGTACGCGAGCTGATGCAGATGGTGCGGACAGCCTGGGGGCAAGGCGCCCCGGAGGTTCGTTTTCCGGAGCAGCAGACGGGAACGTCATCGGCCCTGCACGAGGCCGGCATTTTGCGCCTCGACAGCACCAAGGCCCGCACCCGCCTCGGATGGCGGCCGCAGCTCAGGCTTGCCGAGGCAATCGGAATGACAATCGACTGGTACAAGGCACACGCGCTTGGCGACGACATGAGCGACTGCACCGAACAGCAGCTTGCCGGCTACAGCGCCCTGATGGCTGGCAGCAGTCTCACGCGCTACGCGATGGTCGCTGAATAGACAGCGCGAGATCACCGGAGAAATTGACACATGCGAGTTAATTACGGTCAGACAGTACACGGACAGGAAGAGATCGACGCCGTGGTCGAAGTGCTCAAGACCTCGACCCAGATGGGTCCGCGTGTCCGTGACATGCAACAGAAGGTCGCCGAGCTTTTCAGCAAGAACTTCGGGATCATGGTCAACTCGGGTTCTTCGGCCAATTACCTGGCCGTGGAAATCCTCGATCTACCCAAAGGCAGCGAGGTCATCACACCGGCGCTGACTTTTGCCACCACGGTTGCCCCGCTTGTGCGCCAGGGCCTTGTGCCGGCATTCGTCGACGCTGCCGAAGGCACCTACAACATCGACGAGACAGCCATCGAACGCATGATCACACCTGCGACCTCCGCAGTGATGATCCCGTCCCTGATCGGCAATCTGCCGAACTGGAAGCGCATTCGCGAGATCGCCGATGCCCACGGCCTCAAGGTGATCGAAGACAGTGCCGATACTCTGGGCGCGACGATTTCCGGTGAAAGCACGGGTATCTACTCGGATGTCTCGACGACGAGCTTTTACGGTTCGCACGTCATCAACGGAGCCGGCAACGGCGGCATGCTTTGCGTCAACACCCCCGAGCTGGCGCGCAAGGCTTTGTTGCTGCGTTCATGGGGACGCAGTTCATCGCTCTTTGTTGAATCGGAAGCAATCGAGAACCGGTTCAATGTCCGCCTCGATGACATCGAATATGACGCGAAGTTCGTCTTCGAAGCGCTGGGGTACAATCTGGAGCCTTCGGAAATCAGCGCGGCGTTCGGTCTCGTGCAACTCGGTAAGCTGCAACACAACATTGCAGTGCGCGAACGGCATTTTGAAGCTCACAAGCGGTTCTTCGCCGACTATGAAGACTGGTTTGTCCTGCCGCGCCAGTTGGAAGGTGCCAGGACGGGATGGCTGGCTTTCCCGCTGACAATTCGGGACGACGCGCCGTTTACCAGACGTGAGCTTCAGATCTATCTCGAAAAGGCGGACATCCAGACCCGCCCGGTCTTTACCGGCAATATTCTGCGCCAGCCGGCAATGAAGAACATCGACTGCCGCGTCGATCCGTCCGGCTATCCGATCGCCGACAAGGTGATGCGTGGCGGCATCCTTCTGGCCTGCCATCACGGCCTCAACGACGATCACGTCGAATACATGCACGCGCGCGTATCCGATTTCCTGAACCGGTTTTCCGCCGGTTTCGGTGCCATGGCGGCAGGCAACGAGAGGGTGGGATGACGCCAAGCCTACCGCACCCTTCAGGAGGTGCCTGTCGGGCGATGGGCAGGGACTTTCGGGGAGGAGCGGCGCCGAAAGCTTGAATTGCCGCGAATTCTGCCTGGTGGAGTTCGCAATGAACCTGACCCTGACAATGCAAGTCATTTTAAGAGCGATTGAAAAAAATGAATAAATTCGAGCTAGACAAGTCCATTCGCCGTACCTGCAGAACCTGCGGTTCCGAGGATCTTTTGCTGTTCCTTCCCATGGGAGCTCATCCGCCGGCCAACTTGTTTGCCAGCGCGGCTGATCGCGACCAGCCCCAGGTTGCCTTTCCGCTCAACACGCAAGCCTGCCTCGATTGCGGCTTGATCCAGGTTGCGGATCAGGTGCCGGCCGATTTCTTCACCAACTACCTTTATGTACCTTCCGGCGCCGCGACCATGCATTCCCATTTCGCGGAGCTTGCGGAGGTTGCCGTTAGCAAGGCGAACGGTGGGCTGATCGTCGATATCGGCTGCAACGACGGGCTCATGCTGTCCCACGCCAACCGGCTGGGCGGCAAGACGCTTGGTGTGGATCCGGCTGCGAACCTTGCGACAATTGCGCAGGAGCGCGGCGTGAGGGTGCACACGGCATTCTTCAACCCCGAGACGGCAGCGGAATTGAGGGCGTCCGAAGGTCCCGCCGCCGTGATCACGACTTCGAACACCTTCAACCATATCGATGACTTGCACGGCTTCACCGAGGGCGTGCTGACGCTTCTTGACGACGACGGTGTCTTCATCATCGAGGTGCCGTGGGGCAAGGAGATCCTCGAGACCAATGAATTCGACAATGTCTACCATGAGCATCTGTCGGAACTGAGCCTGCTTTCGATTGTCCGTTTGGGCGAAAGCGTCGGCCTCGATGTGGTCGATGTCACCAAGCTTCCGGTGCACGGAGGCTCGATGCGCGTATTCATGCAACCGGCCGCCTTGAAGGTGGAACGCGCGGCAATCGTCGACGAGATGCTTGAAGATGAACGCCAGGCCGGCATGACGGAGGCCGCGACCTACCAGGATTTCGCCGAGCGGGTTCACCAGATCCGCAACGATCTGACCGGGCTGCTGGCGGAGTTGAAGGCAGAAGGCAAATCAATTGCCGGCTACGGCGCTCCCGCCAAGGGCAATACGTTGCTCAACTTTTTCGGGATCGGCACGGAGACGCTCGATTTCCTGGTCGACAGAAACACGCTGAAACAGGGTCTCTTCTCTCCGGGCATGCATATTCCGGTTCTCTCGCCGGAAGCCGTAGCCGAGAGGCAACCAGATTACCTGCTGGTTCTTGCATGGAATTTCCTGGATGAAATCCGCGAGCAGATGGCCGAATTCGAAGCGAAGGGCGGCAAGTTCATCGTTCCCCTTCCGGTGCCGAAAATCGTTCCCTGAGGCAGAACTATGGCGCGCGTTCTCATAACCGGAGCATCCGGTTTTATAGGATCAAACCTGACCCGGGCCTGCCTGAAGCGAGGTGACGAGGTCAGTGTGATCTTGCGGCCTCGTTCGTCCACGGGCCGGATTGCCGATATTGCGTCGCGCGTTGACCTCTACAGGCTCGACGTCACCGACGCTCGGGCTCTTCACAGCTGCTTGGCAAAAGCCAGGCCGGAGATCGTTTTCCATGTGGGTGCGCGCACCCGTTTCGAAAACCGGCCTGACTTGCAGGATCTCGCCGACAGCGTCGAGGAGAATGTCTCGCCGCTGATCGCGCTCCTGTCGGCCCTTGCCGCTTGCGATTGCCCGCCCCGGACTTTCGTCAGGACGGGGACGATCGCCGAATACGGGGACTGTCCGACACCCTTTATAGAAACCGAGCGAGAAAGACCGGGCGGATCCTATGCCGCCTCACTTCTGGCCGGGACACATTATCTGGAGATGGCGCAACCGCGACTTCCGTTTTTTGCCGTTACCGCACGGTTGGCCCTGACCTATGGGCCCGGGCAGTCGGAAAGTTTCCTGATCCCGCGCGCCATCACTCAGTTGCTGGCCGGCCAGAAAGTGAGTGTCCGCAGCCCTCTGGATCGCCGTGACCTGATCCATGTCGATGACGTGACCACGGCGCTCATGATGCTGGGCGACAATCCCGAAGGTGCCGGACCGGTGGTCAATGTGGGGACAGGGGATTCCCCGACGGTCGCCGAGGTCATGAGGACCTTGATCAAATTGACCGACGCCGACGTGGATCTCGTGAAATTCAGCGATCAAGTCCGCGATCCCGTCGAATTGATCGTCTCTGCCGAACGCATCCGCGAACGCCTTGGCTGGTCAGCGGAAATCAAGCTTCAAGATGGCCTCGAAAGGACCGTGAAATGGGCACGAGAGAACATCATTCCAAACCTTGCAACGGAGATGCAGGCATGACTCTCGTCTCGATCCTGATCCCGGCACTGAATGAAGAGGACAACGTTCGCAACACCTACAAACGTGTCATGGACGTGTTCGAGCAGCTTCCCGACTATGAGCCGGAACTCATCTTCACTGACAATCATTCCAGTGATGAGACCTTCTCCATTCTCACGGAAATCGCTGCCGAGGACCCACGGGTTCGCGTGATACGGTTCTCTCGGAATGTCGGATACCAAGCTTCGGTGCTGACCGCCTACCGGGCTGCCGAGGGCGCCTGCGCCATACAGCTTGATTGCGACCTCCAGGATCCGCCCGAACTGATCCCGCAGATGCTCGATACCTGGCGCAAGGGCTACCACGTCGTCTACGGAATCCGGCGGAGCCTGCCGGACGGTCCGGTCGTCGCGTGGCTGCGCAGAACCTTCTATGCACTGATCGACGCGATCAGCGAGGACGACCTTCCCCGGAACGCAGGCGAATTCCGGCTGACCGACCGGCGCATTCTCGATGAGCTGCGCCGCGTGGAAGACCGCTCGCCCTATGTCCGCGGTCTGATCAGCGGCATGGGTTTCAACCAGACCGGTTTTGAGTACGACCGAAACGCTCGCGTGGCTGGAGATTCCAAGTTCCCGCTTCGTGCGATGATTTCCCTCGCGGTCGACGGCCTGATCAACCATTCGCTTGTGCCGTTGCGGCTGGCTTCCCTGATCAGCCTTCTGGGCGGCCTCTGCGCCTTCCTGCTGCTTTCGGGCTACCTCATCGGCAAACTGGTCTTCGGCCAGGAGTGGCCTGCCGGTTTTGCGACGACCACGACGCTGATCCTGCTTTCGATGACGGTGAACGCGATGTTTCTCGGCATTCTGGGTGAATATGTCGGACGGATATTCCTGCAGTCGAAGAACCTGAACCGGCCACTGGTTGAAATCGAACTGAATGGCAACGGACAACGGAATGATGCGGTTCCAAAGGGTCGACGTACCATGGTGGAGGCTGCGGAATAAACCATGAAACTGCTCTTCGTTCAGGCTAGTTTTGGCGCAGGCGGCACGGAAAAGATCGTTGCCATGCTGGCGGCACATCGTGCTGAGCTTGGCGATGAAGTGCACGTCGCAGCAATGACCTGCCCCGATGCAGGATCGTATTTCGACTATCCGGACAACGTCGTCCTGCACGTTCTCGACAGGGATAACGGCAAAGGGCTGCTTCCCCTGCCGTTGCGCCGGCTTGCCAGTATCCGCAAGCTGGTGAGGGCTCTATCGCCGAATGTGTGCCTCTCGTTCCTGACCAAGGTCAACGTTCTAACCCTTCTGGCCACCGGTTCGTCGGTGCCTGTGATCGCGTCCGAGCGCAACAATCCGCTGGCACAAAAGGCCCACCCGCTCTGGCGCCGTGCCCAGAATGCCCTGATGCCCAGAGCCGCCGCGATGGTCATGCAGACCGAGCGGGCACGGCAGGACCTGCCGGCGCGAGTACAACCCTGTGCCCAGGTGATCCCGAACCCCTGTGCGCCGATCGACGGTGTGGCCCCTTCACCTGGCGCAAAGAGGCTCGTTGCCGTTGGACGACTGGATCACCAGAAAGGCTTTGATCTGCTCATCGACGCCATGTCTCTGCTGCGCGAAAAACAGCCGGATGCAAGACTGACGATCTATGGAGAAGGCGCCGCCCGTGCTTCCCTGGAAGCGCAGCGTGACCGTCTTGGTCTTCAGGATATTGTTTCCCTGCCGGGCAAGAGCGCCAGGCACGGAGAATGGATCCGGACTTCCGACATTCTGGTTCTTTCGTCTCGTTTCGAAGGGTTTCCGAACGTTGTCGCCGAAGCTGTCGTCAGCGGGCTTCCCGTCGTGGCGTTCGACTGCGCCTACGGCCCACGGGAACTGGTCTTCGATGGCGTGAACGGACTTCTGGTTCAGGACGGCAATGTCGGGGCACTGGCCGACGCGATTGGCCGCCTGATGTCCAACCCGACCCTGAGGGCCGCAATGGCGGATGCGAATGTCCACCTGCAGCAAAAGCTGGCACCTGAGACCATTCTAGCCCTCTGGGACCGGACGATTTCCGACGCGGCCCGGAAGGAAGCATTCAACCGCGGCAAACCGGCAGGGGAGGGCTATTCACATGCGAATGCGTGAGCCTTTCAGCTCTGCAGGTGCCGCGATGTCCGTGGCAACGCACCTGGTGCGAACCGATATCGGAGCGCCCGGCAAAATCGACTTCAATACCAGGACAATCCGGCGGAATTCGTCGGCATTTGGGGGATCTTCATGAGCAGTATTGTTGACTCGCAGCAGGAGCAATATGCATTCGCTGAACGTCCGATACAGTTCGGTTTCTTTGCCATTTTCAAGGTGTTGCGAAGGAACTGGATTTGGCTGACTTTGGCCATGTTGCTGGGTCTGGGGGCCGCCTATCTTGCCCTTCAGGTCATTCAGCCAAAATATGCCGCTCGGTCGACCATCATTCTGGCGAAGGTCGAAACGAGAATTAATCCGACAGAGACGACAATCGAGAATTCCGACACGTCGCTTATCCACATCGAGACCGAGATCGATTTTCTTCGCTCAGTCGAATTCGCCCGCAAGGTCGCCAGCGAACTCAACCTGATCTCAGACACCTATTTCAATCCGTACCTTTCGGCGACCGAAACGCCGGTTCCCACCGATGAACAGCAATTCGAAGCGGTCCTGGTACGCATGCTCAACAGCTACACGGTTGAACGGCGAGGCGAGAGCCTGGCGCTCGATATTCGTGTGCGGCATCCTGATGCCGTCATGGCTGCGCAACTGGCCAATACACTCTCAAGCACCTACATCGATGACTCTCTTCGGGACAAGAAGAAAGCCGTACAGTATTCAATCTCAGAATTGTGGGACCGGATAACGTTACTCGGCGGTCGCCTGAGCGAGATGGAAGCGCGTCTTGCGGAACTCATTCGCGAAAACGAACTGGACGACACCAGCCTCGGCGACGAGTTGAGGGCAGAGCTGAACAGATTGACGTCTATCCTCAATCTGGCGCGCGACCAGAATGCGTCTTCCATCCGGATCAATGAAAGCAAACAGCGTCTTGCCGAGGTGGAAACGAAGCTTGAGGAGCGAACGCGCGCCGAACTGACACAGTCCAAGCTGCAGAGGTCGCTGGATGCGGATCTTGCCAGGTACCAGGCACTTGTAGACCGGCGTAACGCACTGGAAACACAGATCGACTTTCTTCAGCCCGATGCCCGGCAGGTGACCGTGGCTTCCGCTCCGCTGAAACCGGCGACACCCAACCGTCCCGTCATTTTTGCGCTTGGGATTGCTGGCGGCCTGATTGTCGGTCTGGCCTTGGTGCTGTTGCGCGAATTGTTCGACCGCCGGGTCTGGACCGGTACCCAGACGATGCAGTACCTGGGCCTGCGAACCATCGGCTACGTTCCGCGGATCCGGTACTGGCGGAAGAGGGACAAGCAGGAACTCTTTCTGAGCAGAACCTCCAGGCAGGAGAATTCACCGTACCAGCTGGCGTTGCGGAGCCTGCTCACACTGCTTTCCAACCAGATCCGGAAAAAGGACAGCATGGTCATGGCCGTAACGTCGGCACTTGCCAACGAAGGCAAGACGACCCTGACGTTCTCACTCGCGGTTTCCGCCGCCCAGGAAGGACACCGGGTACTGTTGATCGACCTCGACATCCACCGGCATGGCCTGACACGCATGTCAGGTTGCGAAATCCCAAAGGAAACGCCTCAGGAAATCTGGGAGGATCAGAACGTCTTCGACGCGCAGATAGTGCCTTGCACCCGTTTCGGACAGATCAATCTCCTGTCGTTCGCTCAGGATTCCATCATTCCGAGGCGCGTGTTCAATACGCCTCGTGGCAAGGCGATTTTGAGAAAATTGCGCGCGTCCTATGACGTCATCCTGATTGATACGGCCCCCGTTTTGGCAGCCGACGAAGCAAACCGCCTGGCGTCGCTTGCGGACTTCGTGATCCTCATCGCCCGCTGGGGACGCACGTCGGAAGATGCGCTTGGAACGGCGGCAGAAGCCTTGCGGTTCAATCAGATCCCACTCGCTGGCGTGGTGTTGAACGACATCGACATGCGGCGATATTCGCTCCGCGACTATGGAGCTCACCGGGCAGGAGGATACTACGCCTATAACAACGGCTACATCTACAAACCGCCAAGTTGAAACAGCTTCCGTCGCGTTGGCGCGACCCTTTCAGTCGACACGTTTCACCGAAAAAAGCCGTATCTGACATGCTGTTTTATCTGGAGTTTTTCGACATTTCGCTGCGCACCAGTGTTTCACGCGCAGCTTATTGAAAATTGCATCAAGTGCCGCGGCGCCGCTCAAGTTCTGATCTGGTGTTCCGCAATTTCAAGCGATCGCATGGTTCGGCGCACACGCGCGACACAATGAAGGAGACGATCCCTGTTTTTGATCAACACCAGCTCTCAAACCGCCGGCAAGGTGGCTGATCAGGTGTCAAAACGTGATCGCCATGCCGAAGGTGCTGCCGATTTCAGACCAGAGAATCTCCAGATTCTGACGCTGATCTTCAGAAATGCGGTTCTGATCGTCCTGTGCATACTGGTCTCTGGCGCCCTGATGTGGTTTCGGCTCACCACCGTTGTGCCGACTTACAGTGCGCAGGCCACGCTGGTGCTTGATGACGCGGTCCTGCGTCTCGATCCATTCGGTGCCCGGTTGCGGGCCAGAACCTTGTCGATGCTTCAACTGGCCACCGAAATCGAAGTCATGAAGTCGCGGGAATTCGCAGCAAGGGTAGCGGAGGAGGTCGTACCTGATGAGATTTCCGGAACAAGTCAGAACGTCTTGTCCGGAAGGGAAAGCACGGTCGATCGCATTCTGGAGAGCTATCAGATCATCTGGCATCCCACGACCTTCGCCCTGGACATCCTCGCCACGGACGCCAGCCCGCAATTGGCAGCAGACATCGCGAATGCTGTCGCCCGGAACTATGTCGACTACACACTTGAGATACAGCGCGCCGATGTCGAACGAACCAAGATGTCGATCTTGTCGCGCCAATCCGCGCTGCAAGAGACGTTGAAAGATGCGGAAGCCAATCTTCTGGAATTCACCAGAACCAACAATCTCGACGATCTGACCGAGACGGAAACCCTGACCAACAATCTTCGCCGCCTGCAGGCGCAATTGGCGCTGGCAGAAGAACGCGGAGTACCCTTGCAAGAGTCTGCAGAACTCAAGGCCGACCTGGATGCGACGCTGGCAAAACTCGACGCACGTTCGGCGGCCGAAGTTGAGAAAACCGGCTTCGAACGGAGACTGGAATCGATGCGAAGACAGGATGATCTTCTGTTCGATCAGCTTGAAGCACTCGCATTGCAGGAAGCGCTACTGACCCCGGTCGCGCGGCAAGTGTCGATCGCTATCCCAACGACCAGACCAGTTTCGCCTTCTCCCAAAACCGAAATGGTGGGCGCGCTGATCAGCGGGCTCACTTTCGGTTTCCTTCTGGCGCTCTTGCGGGAAAACCTTCGCGGACGTCTGCGGTGGCCGCAGCAGATAACCGCGTTCCGCGCACCGGTTCTGGGGCAATTGCCGCCCCTATCACGGAAATTCGTAAACCGTATGGCATGGACGACCAGGAGCGGGAACTTGCGGCGGGCACTGCACAAGATCGCACCCCTGCACACCGCCGTGCGGACAAACACCAGGGCGGACAACAGGACCGAGAATGGGACCGGTGCAATGGTTCTGATCACGTCACCGGGGAGCCGGGAGGGCCGGAGTACACTCAGTTTCGCACTTGCCGCATATGCGGCCGCGGGAGGTGAAGATGTTCTGCTGGTCGATCTTGATCCTTCGCCGAGGGACTTGATCTCGACCCTCTCGCGCAAACGCACTGCGAACGGATTTCTCGATCTTCTGAGCAACCCTCTGCGGATCGATGCAGCCGCGTGGCATCTGCCCGGCCATCCGCATCTGTCGATAGTCGCCCCTGCATCGGGGCCCGTACCAGTGCGGTTCAACAACATGTCCAGCGTCGAAGCGTCACTCAGCGTTCTGCGCCGCAAGTACTCGTTAATTGTGGTTGATTGCCCACCGGTACTGAGCGACGACACGACATGCCGCCTCGGCAGTGTCGCGCAGGCAGTGCTGCTGGTCGCGCGCATGAAGAAGACACGCTTCGAAGACCTTTCGAAAGCCGCTCAGCAACTCGAACTGAACAACGCCTCAAACGTCGGGATCGTGGTGAATGATGGCTAGGAACAGAACACAGGCTGCAGTCCTTATCGTCTTCGGTCTCTTGATGCCGCAAACGCTGGCGGCCGAGGCCGCGCCTCGAGCCTTTCCGGGAGCGGTCGGGTTCGGAGCATCTGCAACCGGCTGGACCGGAGGGGAGGTCATCTCCGTCACAACGCTGGCAGATGCTGGCGCCGGCTCTCTGCGAGCCTGTGTGGAAAAGGGCGAAATGCCTCGGATCTGCATCTTTCAGGTGAGCGGAACGATCACGCTCGACACCCCCCTCTTTTTTCGCTCAAACCTCTACGTCGCAGGTCAGACGGCACCCGGGCAGGGAATCCAGATCAGACTGGGCAAGTCCCGCGCCACACCCGTCATCATCAAGAATGCCAGCGACGTCGTCGTCAGGTTTCTCAAGGTACGCCCGGGACCGAGCGAGCAGCCTTCGTCGTCGGTCGATGCGGTGACGCTTGAAAACGCGACGCGCGTTTATCTTGATCATCTGTCCCTGATGTTCTCGACCGACGAGAACCTCGGCATCCACGTTTCCCGCGAACGGTCCAGCGACATAACCGTCGCCAACAGCATTTCCGCCTGGGCTCTGGATCATGCCAACCACCCGAAAGGGCGCCACTCCAAGGGGGCCTTGATCTGCTCTGGAGACGGCCGGGATTTCGATTGCGGACGCGTGAGCCTCTGGCGAAACCTCTTCGCTCACAATCGGGACCGAAATCCCGATATATACGGCCATGATGACGGGCCGGTCGAGGTCGTGAACAGCGTATTCTACAATCCGATCAGTCAATTCGGAGAGTTTCGAAACTACTACGGCAACGCGTTTATCGTCTATGCCGGCAATGTTGCGCTGACCGGCCCGAGCACCGTCGACAGACGGCCCGCAGCAGTTGAAGCAATCATGGCAAGCGACCAGTACAGACTTGAAGTTCAGGTCGATGACATTCTCGCAATCGACCGTGGACGCTGCGACCAAGACCGCCCCTTTCGGCAAGTCGATGCCGATCCCGGAGCGGAGATCATCGAGGGTGTGACCGGCACACTGTCCGTCCCGCGCGTCAAGGCAAGCGAAGTACTCGACCTTGTGCTTGAGGGAGTGGGCGACCGCCTGCCATCGGGCGGACATCGGGACTCGCTCGACCAGCAACTTGTCGAAACCGTTCGCGATTGCAAAGGCAAGGTGATCGATTCCCCATCCGAAGTCGGCGGCTGGCCGGACCTCCAACCGGAAGAACGGGTCGTGGACAGTGACGGCGACGGGTTTCCTGACGCTTGGGAGCAGTCAACAACGGGGCTTGATGCCGGCCAGCCGGACGATCCCTGGCAGATCGTTGCGGGCACGGACCAGTCCTACATACAGCTTTGGCTGGCAGAGCTTGCCGGCGACCGGGAGCTGGAGGACTGATGGCCCGCCTGATCAACCTCTCTGCTGAAGACAGCCAGACCGCCGGTCGGCTAATGCGCAATTTTTCATGGGTCTTTTCGTCCCAGGCGGTCAGCGGGGTGATCAGCATCGGGACCCTCGCCATCATGGCTCAGTCGCTTGGTCCGGCAGGCCTTGGCCTGTTTGCGATCTTCCAGGCTTATGTTCGCATTGTCGACCGGCTGCTGCGGCTGGAGCCCTGGCAAGCCGTGATCAAATACGGTGTCGACGCTCTGTCAGATGATGACGGCGACAGGTTCATGCGGTTGCTGAAGGGTTCGGTTTACGTGAACCTTGCAGGCAGCACGCTGGCTGCCGGGGTTTCGATCCTTGCAGCTCAGGTGACCGCACGAATGATGGGCTGGCCGGAGGACAGTGCCGCTTATCTGGCTTTGTTTTCCCTGGCGCTTCTCTTGAACCTCAAGCCAACCGCGGTCGCGGTCCTGAGAATTTTCGACCGGTTTGATGTTCTTGCCAAGGTCGACGTCGGTATCGCCCTGATGCGTCTGGTGCTGTCGGCCGGCGTGTGGTTGATGGGCTACGGCCTTTGGGGGTTTGTTCTCGTTGCGGTGATCGAAGGCCTGGCGAACAGTCTGCTGCCGTTCGTCTATTCGCTCCGATATGTCCATCAGCGTGGCTACGGCAAGTTCATGCAACTGCCGATCAGGGGCATACGCGAAGAGAACCCCGGAATTCTGCGGTTTCTCTGGAATTCGAACTTCAATGTCATCATCCGCCAGACAGTCCAGCGTCTTGACGTGATCCTGCTGTCGGTTCTAGTTGACGAGAAATTCGTCGGATTTTTCCACATAGCCCGCCGGGTTGCCGACAGCGCGCTCAAGCTGGGGCGCCCGCTGAACCAGGCGATCTTTCCGGAACTGGCCCGCAAATGGAGCTCCGGCGAGGAACGCGGGTTTTACAAACTCGTCAATGGCGTGCTGCTGGCAATCGCTGGCCTTTGCGTGGTCGTGCTGGTTCCTGCCGCTTTCCTGATGCCATACGTCTTGTCTGTCATGTTCGGCGCGGGCTTCAACGAAGCCGCCAACATGGTCAATGTCCAGTTGCTGGCGGTCATACTTCTCCTGGCAACCATGGTGCTCAACCCGGCAATGTTGAGCATGGGGCGCGACCGCGAGCTTCTGTGGGTGACCTTGCTCGGAAGCGTCATGTTCCTGGCCTGTTTCGCCCCACTGGTCGGGATGCTGGGGCCGGTCGGGGCTTCGGTCGCTCATGTTCTGTTTAATGGCACGCTCGTGGCAGGCACCTTGTTTGTCCTTTACTGGACGCGCCGACAGCCCACCGTGAGGAGGCCGGCTTGACCCCAAGCGCGATACCGATCTCTTCCCACAGCGGTTCCCCTGTCCGGAGCACGACAAGCCAGGAAATCGAACGCCTGCTTGTCATCGCCGCGGTGTTCCTGTCGCCAATGACATATCTTCGAACCGACATCGTGTTCTTCACGCTGTCCGATCTCGTCGCCAGCGCCGCTTTCGTCGTGATGATTGCAAACAGGCGCGTGCCGCTTCGCCCGTTCGCGGACATGACGTCTTTCTGGCTGTTCTCGGTATTGCTTCTTTGCAGTGGCCTGATTGCCGGATCGTTGTTGAACGGCGATCCGCTTACGGGTGCGGTTGGCGTCATCCAGTACGTCTTTTCGTTTGTATGCATACCGCTGCTGCTTCTCGGGCGTCCTGCGCGGGAGACGATGTTCCTCTGCAAGGTGATGGCGTTTTCCCTTGTGTTCGTGATGTTGCATGGAGTGCTCTATTCGGTGTTCAGCCCGGACGACGCGCGTTTCTTTTCCAGAAACGGCCGACTGACCGGACTGATCGAGCGGGAAAACGGGGTCGGTCTCCTGGCCGGAGTAGGGATCGTCTACGTGATGTGGCTTTACTTCATCTCCCAGATATCCGGCATCGTGTTCCTGGCACTGGTGGCACCCGTTGCCTACGGCCTGTTGTTGTCCGCATCGAATTCAGGGTTCATCGTCGCGGTTGTCGGGATATTTGGAATCTCTTTTTTCCACGGCTCCGCCAAACATATCCTGGCTTTCATCGGGATTGGAGCGCTTGCACTGGCGGCCCTGTTCCTGTTCGGACAGTATTTCCTGCCCGAGGTGTTTCAGGAGCGGGTCTACGGCGCATTGACGACCGGCGATTCCAGTGAGGCGGGAACCTTCGATGGGCGACTGCTTCTCATCCAGGAGGCAATTTACCTGATCGATCGGTCGATCTGGTTAGGGGTCGGAGTGGATCAGCACCGGTTGATCAGCCAGTACGGAGCGCCGGTTCACAATACCTATCTGTTGCTGTTTTCCGAAGGCGGCCTCGTTTCGCTGCTCGGCTTCGTCTGCTTGCTGCTTACACTGGCATTCGTCGGCTGGCGGTCATTCAGCAATCCCGACACGCGCTGGTCCGGGGTCCTGATGTTCACGATACTGCTCATGTTCGCGGTTGCCCTCAACGGAGTGACCCACGTTTACGGCAGGTTCCTGTCCGTTCCCCTTTTGCTTCCGGCGGCGATCTGTCTGTCGGGTTACCGGGTTCGCCGGCACCGGAAACGGGAGCACAGATGACCCATGAAAAATGTCCTTACTAACGTTCGTCGAGACCATCGAATAAACCGGATGCAACTAAAGCGTCCTGAAAGAATCATGAACGCTATTTCGGGAAAAATTCCTTTTTCGTTGTTTTCCGATTTTCGTGATAATCTTGGATATATTGATAATAATTTTGTTTCTTTAAGTTAAAAGATGGGAGATCGCGCATTGAGTATTCGGTTTATAATTGCCGTACTTTCATTATCGACTTTTCTTGTGTCGGGTCTCTCGGCCGAACAGTACAGGCTGTCCGGCGGTGAGACACTGGAGCTGCGTGCTGGCGCCTGGGATGCCAGAAACAAGACCTTTGCCAACTGGGATGGTGTGGCCGGTTCCTACAAGATGGCACCGGACGGCAAAATTCATGTCCCGATTGCGGGAGCCGTGGAAGTTGTCGGCAAGACCCTGGACGAGGTCGCGGATACTATTGCCAGCCGCATGCAGCGCATCGTCGGCTTGACGGAATTACCCGCGGTCTCCGTCGAAGTATCCCGGTATGCCCCGGTGTTCGTGGGCGGAGCGGTTACGGCTCCCGGACAATTCGACTTCATCCCCGGCATGACGGTCGAGAAGGCCCTGGCAATTGCCGGTGGCTATTATCGCCTGCCGAACGAAGAGGGGACACAACAGACCTCGCTCACCCGAGTAACGGGGGAGATCAATCAGCTTCGCGGAACCGCATCCAAACTGTTGCAGCAGGAGACAAGGCTCGAGCAGGAAGTGCAGCTCTTTTCGGCGGAGACATTGCCAGACGCCGTGGAGTCGCAATCATCCGACCCTGTGCAGTCGAAGATCCTTTCCGCCAACATCAAGGTGATCAAGGCCGAGCTCCAGAGCCTCAAGGATCTTCGTGTCCTGCTGACCGAGAAAATCTCTCAACTGTCCGAAGAAATCGTCCTGCGTGACAACCAGATCGAACTGGCCCGCAAGGATCTCGCATCGATGGAGCATCTGAAGGACAAGGGGCTGGCCGTGACGACCCGCGTGTCCTCTGCCAATACGGCGCTCAACGATCTGGAGGCAAAACGTCTGCAGCTCGAAGTCGCCCGTCTCGACGCGCAGCAGCGTCTCAATCTTGCATCGAGAGACGCCGCGACCCTGTTCGACAGGACCCGCGGGGAAAAGCTCTCCGAACTCACGGAGGTGAAATCAAAGCGTTTCGAGGTCGAATCCCGTCTTGAGCTGGCCCGAAAGGTCTACGCCGAGACGCTGTCCGCGAACTCGGTTGATACCACCGCCCAGGACAGCATTGTAACACCTTCCTACAGGATATCGCGGCTCGAGAACGGCGAGATGCAGAGCCTGGACGTCGACCTGAATGCCTTCATGCGTCCGGGCGACAGTCTGACGATCAACCTGACGATTTCTGAACCAGCGTCCAAGTAGGTCCGGAGCAGTGATGAGACGCATTCGAGTATTATTTCCGTTCGTAGGCGGACCTGTCCTGGGCGGCAGCCACATTTCGGCGCTCAGCCTTGCCGCTGCCCTGGATCCAAACCGTTTCGAGGCGCGCGTCCTCGTCCATTTCGAGCCTGGCGCCATTGGCCAAAAGACGCGGGAGCTGGGGCTCGATTACGAGGTGCTGGAGGATACGCCACTGATGTCGTCGCCCGGCCTGCCTCTGCCCGGCAGCGTAGGCGGGCTCGGCTATCTGACGCGAACACTGCCGGCCTTGCGACGAACGCTGAAAAAGATCGATCCCGATATCGTGCATACGAACGAAGGACGCATGCACGCCAACTGGATCATGCCGAGCAAACTGTCTGGTTGTCGCCACCTCTGGCATCATCGCCAGGATCCGGCTGCGAAAGGGGCGAACACGCTCGCCCCCTTGCTTGCCGACCATATCGTGAGCGTTTCACATTACGCCATGCCATCACGTCCGATCCGGCCGATTGGCGACCGAGCAAGCGTGATCCGAAGTCCTTTCGATTTTCCAGCCATACGGCCCGATCGCACAAATTCCCATGACAAGCTTTGCGACGAACTCGGCCTGCCGAGGGACGCGGTACTGCTCGGTTATTTCGGTTCGATCATCAAACGCAAACGTCCCGATGGCTTTGTTCGGGTGGTCGATGCGGTTCGCCGCGCCTTGCCGGGGCGTCAGGTGCACGGACTGCTGTTCGGCGATACCGTCGATGCAACCCGGGGCCTGGACGAAACCTGCAAGGCGCTGGTCAGTAGCCTGGGACTGAACGACAATTTTCATTTCATGGGCTTCCGCTCACCGGTTTTCGAGGCAATGAGCGGTGTCGATGTCATGCTTGTTCCGGCTGTCAACGAGCCATTCGGCCGGACCCTGATCGAAAGCATGTATCTGGGGACGCCTGTCGTCGCGACACGGCACGGTGGCAACATCGAAGCGATCTCGGACGGTCTGACGGGGTTCCTTGTTGAGCCGGACGATCCGGAGAGCTTTGTCGAACCTATTTGCAAACTGCTCAGTGACCCTTTGCTGCAAACCCGGATTGCCGACGCGGCGCAGGCAGATGCCGCGGCCAAGTATGGCGCCGAACGCCATGTTTCCGAAATTTCCCGCCTTTACGAACAGCTCGTCGAAGGCACCCAGGTAGCAGGTACCGCATATGCTTGACTCAAACATACGATTTCTGATTTTCGGCGCGGCCAAGTCCGCAACGACCTGGCTGCAAAGATCTCTGGAGCGCAGTCCGACGATATCGATGCCCAGCCCGGAGCTGCATTACTTTTCCGATGAGTATCACCGTGGAGCGGACTGGTACCTGTCTCAATTCGACTTCAGTAAACCGGACGCAATCGTCGGAGAGAAGTCGAATACCTATCTCACGCAACCCGAGGCGGCAGAGCGCATCCGGCGGGACCTTCCCGATGTCCGGCTGATCGTTCAGATGCGGGAACCGTCGGCGCGTGCCTACTCCGATTATTGCATGCTCTTGCGACGCGGGGAGGTGTCTCGAAACATCGAGGATCATCTCGACCCGGCGAAGGCCGCGGGCCAGCGTTTCATCAACGACGGCCGTTATGCCCTGCATCTTCGCCGGTTCTACGATCTGTTCCCGCCGGAGCAGATTCTGCTGCTGCTGTTCGAGGATATCCGGCGCCAGCCTGAAAATCAGCTCGCCCGCCTTGCCACGCATATCGGTCACGAGGCACCGCTGGCTCCTCCGGTGGACAGCAAGGTGAAAGACAAGAACGCCGCCATCGTTCCACTGCCCCTGCGCAAGGTCCTGAAGCCGTTTCGCCCCGTCCTGGACGGCGTTCGGCACACCAGGCCAATGAGGGTGCTTCGCGATGCCGTCGCCCGGCCACAGGAATACCCGCCGTTGAGCCCCGATCTGGAAAAAAGGCTGCAGGACTTTTTCGCTCCGGAAGTCAGCGAACTTGAACAGCGGATCGGCAGACCGCTCGACGTCTGGCAGGGTGCACGAAAGGCGTGACCTGATGGACTACGTTGGCAGCGAAGGTGCTGGACTGGAGGTTGGAACGGACACTGCCGCGCCGGTCATGCATGTGATTACGAATTTCGCCGCCAGCGGCGGAGCGGAAACGATGCTGGCAAGGCTCCTGGCAGCGACATCCGAACCGACAATCGTGGTCCCTCTGATCGGCGTTTCAGAGCGCAACCAGAGTTTGGCCGGACGGCCGGACGTGGAATATCATCCGCTCAACGCACGCGGAGCGGTGCACATGCCGGGTGCAATCCTGAAACTGACGGGGCTGATGCGGGAGAAGCGCCCGCGAGCGGTACTGTGCTGGATGTATCATGCAATGGTTGTCGGCACCTTGTCGGCGCGCCTGGCCGGGGCGCCGCCCGTCTTCTGGACGGTGCGCCAGGCACTTGACGATCCGCGCAGCCTGACGCGAAGCACGCGCCTCGCCGTTGCAGGGGCACGCATGCTATCGTCTCGCGCTGCCGGCATCGTTTACAATTCGGCACGGGCAAGAGAACAGCACGAACAGTATGGCTATGCCGCGCGGTTCGGAAAGGTCATCCCGAACGGCGTCGTGGTTCCCGAGCAGGCGGACCCCACGCCGCGCAAGGCCCGTGTTTTCGGTATAGCCGCGCGCTTTCATCCTCAAAAGGACCACTTGAACTTCTTCCGGGCCGCAGCGCAGATCGCCGCACAATTTCCCGATGCTCGCTTTGTTGCCGCAGGTTTCGGTCTTGATGACCGCAACAGCGAAGTTCTGGCCATGATTGAAGACGCAGGGCTTGATCCGGCACGTCTGAAATTGCTTGGGGAGCTGCGTGACATGGGGGATTTCTATTCGCAGATAGATGTTCTCGTCCTGTCGTCCAGAACGGAAGGGTTCCCGAATGTCGTCGCCGAAGCCATGAGCCATGCCCGTCCGGTGGTCACCACCAATGTCGGCGACGCGGCACTTGTTGTCGCTGATACCGGCAAGGTTGTTTCACCGGGCGATCCGGATGCGCTGTGCGAAGCGATGGCCGAATTTGCCCGAATGCCCCCCGAGCAGGTTGCCGATCTCGGCAAAAGGGCTCGGCAGCGCATCGTGGCGAACTACCAGGTGAAGCACATTCTCGGTGAATACCAGGAGATTCTGTCGCAGCGTGGTCCAGCCTGAAGGCACACTTGCGGCCCACAGTTAGCTATTTCATCGAAACCGTCTGGACCGTCAACGCGCCGTCGAGTTCATCCAGCGACGTTATTTCGACATGGGCCGCGTGTGCATCATCTTTCGCGTGCGGCGGATGCACGGCGCCCGCCCGCCGGATCTGAACGGTGATCCAGCCGCGCGCTTTTGGCGTCACGAAGTCCTTGGCGGGATTGTCGGCGACGTAGACCATCGGCCCGTCGTCTGCCGCAAGTCCTTCCATTTCCTCGTAAGCGCGGGGATGTGGTTTGCCATATCCTTGCGGCCAGTCTCCGGTCTTGCGGATATTCTCAATCCAGCGGTCAAGACCAAGGGCAACGATCTTGGCGTTTTGAATTTCCGCCGGTCCATCCGTAATCAGGCCGAACGGACCGCGGTGACGCTCGAGAAAACGCGCCGCATCCGGAGCCAGCGAAATCTGCGGCGGGTGGCCACGGTAAGCCGCAACAAGATCAGCGATCAAATGGCTGTCGCCGCAGTGTCCGAGCCTTTCAAGAGCGCGGTTGAAGATCTGACGCCGCTCGCCTTCCTCGAACAACACCCTGCAGGCGTTGCCAAAACCTTCCAGGCTTTCGCGTTCTTTCACCCAACCGTCGAGAAAACGATAGCCGCTGAACGCAAACTCCCGCTCCAGATAGAGCGTATCGTCCAGATCAAAAACAATCATCGCAATCCGCCAGTTAACGAATGTGGGGTCGACCGGACAACGCTACCGGCCAGGGCTTCTACTGCCAGGACAGAGCCGAGGTGCGGGTCCTGACAAAAGACCATTGCGGCTCCGGCAATCCTGCGACGATCAGCCGTCGTAGATCGCGCTGTCGTATCGGAGCATTTTGACATTTTCTCGCCAGTCGTCGTTTGCGCTGCACGGGAGGCCCGACACTTCCTCAAGAAGCCATTGTGCAAAACGCGCGCCGGCATGGTCGGCCAAGGGATACCCGCCCCCAAATCTTGCATTGATTTCAATGACACGCGGTCCCAGCTCCGGGTCGTCGATCACCTGGAAACAGGCGACGCCGGTCAAGCTCGGCAAGGCCCGGTGCACGCCCTCGGCGATTTGCCGGAAGTCATCCCGTCGAACCGTTCTTCCCTTCTCGACTTCACCCGCGCGGATCTGGATGCGCAGATGAGGAACCACCGTTCGCAGGCTGCCGCCTGAATCGACGAACATGTTGATCGTGTATTCCGGGCCACGCAGAAACTGCTGAAAGACCATTGGTTCCTCAAAACGGCCGGGCAGCTCTCCGATAGCCTGAAAGACCTGCAGTCCCCGGCTGGCGCTACCGCCGCTCGGCTTGGCAAACACCGGCCAGCCGAGTGCATCCGGATCGGACAGCAACGCTTCATGTCCCAGCGATTTCGGCACCGGCACGCCTGCAGCCTCGAGCATTTCAGACGTCAGCCGCTTGTCCCTCACAATTTCGATGACTTCAGTCGACGCCACATGCACCCGCGCTCCCAGCCGGGTGAACGCGTCGGACACGCAGGCAAGCGCCATCAACTCCGTGTCAATCGTCGGAACCACCAGATCGACCCGGTTGTCACGCACAATGTCGAGAATGGCGTCGGCATAACTCGGGTCGTCGCAACGCGGCACGGCAAACGCCCGATCCGCAGCTGCACATGCTGCACTTAAATCCGGAGCAAGGTCACAGGCGAGGATTTCCAGCTGGATTCCCAGATGGTCGGCAGCAGATCGGAAACATTGAAGCAAACCAACGCGGCGTCCCGCAGAACAAAGCAGCAATCGTAATTTTTTGACCGGCACAACAAATTCTCCGGAAATGTGAGAGGCAATTCAAATGGAATATCAATTCAGTATACGCGGCAATTTCGACCGCAGAGAGAATATAACCAGCCTTGGCTAGTTTGTGAATTCAGTTTCACGAACGTAATGAAGTCAGCGTGATCTTTTTGATTGTTGAAATTCACCTGCGTAACAAATTTGCCGGCATACTCATCTTGGTGTCATCACGTTGTTGGAAGCGCTTCAACCTTTCCACGTTTCTCAACGTCCCCCTGCGGTTCCTTGATCGAGACAAGGCCGGTGAGAAGCAGTGCGATGAGGTCTGCCTGACGATTGGTTCCGGTCTTTTCGAAGAGATTGCGCAAATGAAAAGCGACTGTAGTCGGTGCGATTGAAAGCTCCTGCGCGATGTCTTCCTTTCGCCGACCCTGCGCCAACGCACGGGCGACCTCCGATTCAGTCGGCGTCAGATCGAACAGGCCTGCCAGGATCTCGTCCGGCATCCTTGGCCGATGCGCGAGATCCGAGATGAATATCACCGCCTTCGCGTCATCGTTCGGCAATCCCGTACTGTCCGGGAGCGAACAGACCGTAAGCAGAAAATCACGGCGTCCGGACGGTCTTTGCACCGTCAGGCTGGCAAGGTGGTCCTGGCCCTTGCAGGCAGCCTCACAGGCATTCGCCAGCAGTTTCCTGATATCGTTGGCGAGCTGCGATGAACCGGTATGGAGCGTCCGGTCGATCACCAGCCCGTCCCTGGCCATATGTATTTCCCGAGCTGCTCTATTTGCGAAGACAACACCGGCCAACGACACCAGCACGATACCGAAGGAAAGCACGTTGAGAACACTCTCCATGCCGTTCATTCCAAGCGATCGGTCCGATCCGCTGCCTGCCAGGGCTAGCCGAAGCGTTTCCAGTTCGTTTTTTTGCCTGTCATCGATCCGGCTGACCTGGCGCAAGCGAGCCTCGATCGTCGCCAGCAACAGGTCATAGTCTATCGGTTTGACCAGATAATCGTCCGCGCCCGCGCGCTTGCCATGGATGATCTCGTCGCGCTGGTTTAGCGCCGTCAGGAAGACGAAAGGAACATCTGCGAGATGCGTGTGCCTGCCTCTGACGGTTTCGAGCAAGCCGTAACCGTCGAGTCGGGGCATGGAGATATCGCACAAGATGAGATGCGGGCGGATCGTTTCCAGCACGTCCAGCGCTTCGCGGCCATCACCTGCACCGACCGCATCATAGCCTGCAGCGGAAAGTTCATCGATGATGTCCTGGCGAAGATGGCACTGGTCCTCAACACAGAGAACCGTCAGTTTCTGACCGGATTTGGGCATCGATTGCATTAACTGCTCTTTGAACCAGACCACGTTGAAATCTGACCGTGATGAGCCCGATAGTCGGTTCCATGGATGGCGGCGTCAATGGGCGGTCTTTCTTGACGCGATTTCATTCTCCTGTCCCCGTTCAAACGCAGGGGGACAGCACTCACGTTCGACAATATTCTCCCGCCATATTGCAACAGAGCGTTCAAGGAGACGCCAAATATGTGGGATTTTTCTATCGGCCGTGCATTAGGCCTGATGTTTCAGACACTGCCTTTCATCATCTTGCGCATGGCGGTCTATTTCGGAGCTGCCGTTGCCTACATTCTTGCAACGGGTGTCGGTGCCGGGGTCGGCTGGGGCATCGGCGGGTTCGGCGATGCCGATTTCCAGGCAACGACCACGACCTGGGGCGGCGTCATCGGGTTCGGTTCGGTCGCTGTCGTGATGTATCTACTGAGAGAATACGTTCTCTATGTCGTCAAGGCCGGGCACATTGCCGTTCTGGTCAAGCTGCTCGACGGCAAGGAGATGCCGGGCGGACGGTCCCAGATTTCCTACGCCCGCGAAGAAGTCTCTCAAAGGTTTATGCAGGCCAGTGTGCTTTTCGGCGTCGACCAGCTGATAAAGGGTGTGCTGCGCGCAATCACGGGCCTGGTGCGGGGCGTCTTCACGCTTCTGCCGATCCCCGGTGCACGGCAACTGATCTCGATTGCCGAGGCCTTCCTGCGCATTGCCGTCGGTTTCATCGATGAAGTCATCCTCGCCTATACGATCCGGACAAATTCGGACAACGTGTGGGCTTCGTCCCGGCGCGGGCTGGTGCTTTACGCCCAGAATTACAAACCGATGCTCAAGAATGCCGCCTGGCTCACTCTTATCGTCTACGGCCTGTCGTTTCTTGTCTTCCTCGTCATGTTGGCTCCGGCCGCCCTGGTCGCATATCTCGTTCCTGGCAGCTGGTCTGCGGGCGGCATCGTGTTTGCAATTTTGTTCGCGTGGTCCGTCAAGTCCGCTTTGCTGGAGCCTTTTGCAGTCACCTGCATCATGGAGGTCTACTTCCGGACAATTGAAGGGCAACAGCCTGATCCGGCCTGGGAAGCCAAGCTCGAACAGCTTTCGACAAAATTTTCCAGTCTGAAGGAAAAGGCGGCGTCCTATCAGCCTCCCCGGATCAACGATCCTGTCAAGGCGGCTGGCTGATCATCACGCACGCAGTTAGGACTGCCTTGTCCTGTCTGCACCGGCATCCGGCATCCGGCAAATAAGCGCCCTGTTTCTTGTTGTTCGCATAGCGGGAACTCGGGACAGGGCGAAATACGCAATTTTCGGCGTGCGCAACATCGGAGGTCTGGCATCGGTTGAATGTTTGCAACATCAACAACCGGTGCCATAATGATTTTTTTGACCTTTGCGGGCCCGATCATTGATTGAAGCATTTGAAAAACAAGCGTTACCGGCAACGAGACGAAAAGACATGGCAGCGGCGTTGTACCGGTGTTGCAGTCACCTTCGCTGCTCCTTCAGATTCACCAATCTGCTTTTTTTCCTCAAACCGTCAAAGGCATTTGCAGGGACAATGCTCATGCTGATCGGTGTCGGTTTATCCGTTGCGACAGCTCGATCGGAAAACATGTCATTGACCGCCCCAGCAGGCGAAGTCCGGCTGACGGTCACCGGCAATATCCGCAAGACAAACTCAGAGGGCGCCGCGCTTCTTGACGATGCAATGCTGGAAGCACTGCCCCGTCACACCCTCGAGACCTCAACTGTCGTCACGGATGGCGTAAAACGCTTCGACGGCTTCCTGATGCGAGACCTGCTTGAATTCGTCGGCGCCGACGGCAAGACGGTTACCGCCAGTGCGCTCAACGATTATACCATCGACATCCCGATGGAAGACTTCGTGCAGTACGATGTTCTTGTCGCAACCCATATGGATGGCGAACGGCTACAACCCTCGGACAAGGGCCCTTTCTGGATCGTTTATCCCCGGGACGAGCATTCCGATCTTCAGGACATCCGTTACGACTATCGCTGGGTGTGGCAGTTGATCCAACTGAAGATCAAATGACGCGCAGAAGCGATCTTGTCGCCTATATCGTCGCAGGCACTGCATCCGTTGCCTTCGTCTTGCTGCTCGTATTTTCCCTCGCACGGCTTCTCGATACCGAAGCGGAATTGCGGCGCAACGAGGGGGACAACATGCTGTGGGCGATCTCACGAACGCAGTCCGCGGCACTCCTGCTGGATGCCGAGGTTTCCCGTCATGTCGGCAGCATCTCCCGTAAGGCAGCTGAACTGGACAAGCGTTACAACGTGATGCTTAGCCGCTTGAACCTGTTATCGGAGGGGCCTCAACGACGCTACATGCGAGAGCTTGGCCTGGACGGAAAGCTGGAAAAGGTGGCTGGGGCGCTACGAGCGCTTGAGGCAGAAATCCTGGACATGTCATATGGCGATGTCCAAACGGCTTCTGCCGTTCACGACCTTCTCCAGCCCTTGATTGAGGATCTCGGCCGCGCCGGAAACCAGTCCATGGTCCGGCAATGGGAGGCAACGGGTGCTCGGCTCGACAATCAACGTGCCGCAATCGTGCAGGTCATCATTTCCATAGTGGCGATCATTGTTCTCGGCGCCTTTCTGTCCTTCACGATGTTGCGGGCGATGGCCGAACAGCAACGCATTCGGCTGTCGCTCTTGCGTGAACGCGAAACCGCCGAGATCTATCGCAGTTTCGTTGCCCTGGTTTCTCACCAGTTTCGAACGCCGCTCGCCGTCATCGATTCCGCGATGCAGCGCGTCTTGCGGAGCGGGAACCAGATGCCAACCGACGAAATCAGGCAACGGGCAAGCCAGGTGCGCTCCGAGGTCCGGGGTTTGACAAGCCTGCTGGAAGCGACGCTGGATGTCGTTCGGCTCGAAGAAAGACAGGTGACGGCCAGACCCGGAAACTGCCATGTCGAGGATCTCATTCAACGGGTCGTCGCCCGTCAGAGTGAAGAGACACCGGAGCGGGCTTTTTCCCTGGAAATTGGCAACAAGGTTCCCCAAACGATCGAAACGGACCGGTTGCTTGCGGAACAGATCCTCAACAATCTTCTATCGAATGCGGTGAAATATTCGCCGATCACCGAGCCGGTTTCAGTGAGTGTCCGGGCGCAGAACAGGTCCATTTTCATCTCCGTGCACGATCGGGGTGTTGGTATTCCGCCGGAGGAGCAGGAGCGCGTGTTCAGCCGCTTCTTTCGCGGTCAGGGCACGGCGGGAATTCCCGGCACGGGTATCGGGCTGAACATCTCTTCCCAGGTTGCAAGGTTGCTCGGGGGAGAGTTGTCTTTTGAAAGTCAGGCGGGAATAGGATCGGCCTTTACTTTGAAATTGCCGGAGAAATGGCCGGGTGTGCAATAGATGGCGTTCTTGTCACCAAAACTGCTATGAGACTGGATTCACGGCTTTCGTTCGCACGTGAAGCGCGAACATTGATCTGAGCACTAACCTACTTGCGCAGATTCTGCGAAATCAGGTTCTGAGCTCGGGATCCATCAGTTTCCAGGGGAGGGGAAATGAAGCGCAAAAAACCACTTGTAACCCTGCGCGATGTGGCAGAGGCAACCGGTGTCAACGTGTCGACAGTTTCGCGCGTGCTTCAGAACAAGGGACGTGTTTCCCAAAAGACCAGAACCCATATTCTGGAAACAGCCGAACGTCTCGGTTACCACGGCAACCCGGTTGCGAGAGCCCTGAAAACCGCAAAGTCCTCCACACTTTTGATGGTTGTTCCCCAGATCGAAAACCCGATCTTTGCGTCGGCGATTGTGGGAGCCGAAATCGAGGCACGCGAGAAAGGTTTTGCCCTTCTGGTCTCCTATGACAAGGGAGATGGGCGCGAGATCATCACGGACATTTCTCGATCAAGCATCATCGAGGGTGTCATCATCGCGAGTTTCGATGAGGATGACCGGTTGCGACAGATGCTGAACAGCACGGGATTGCCGCATGTGATCCTCAACCGACATCTGGCCGGTGACCGGAATTGCGTTGCGATCGATACACGCGAGGCAGCCCGCATCGGGGTTGAGCACCTCATCGCCATGGGGCATCGCCGGATCGGGCATCTGGCCGGGCGGCTCGGCCGGTTCAATGGCGACATGCGGCGTCAGGGATGGCAACAGGCTCTTGAAGCCGCCGGCCTCGACCACGCCGAGGAATTCGTTGCCCAGGCAGGCTACGATCCTGCAGCCGTACCTGCGGCCGTCGACAAACTGTTGGCCTGCGGCGTGACCGCTATTCACGCCGCGACACTGCTGACCGCAGCTGCGGCCATTGCCAGATTGCACGAACTCAAGCTCCGTGTGCCGGAAGATGTTTCCGTCGTCACGATGCATGACGACCTGCTTGCCCGGGTCGTTTATCCCCAAGTGACCACAGTGGCTTTACCCTCCCAGGAAATGGGGCGCGCGGCAGCCAGCCGGCTCATCGACCTGATCCAGGGAACTGCGCCCGACGAGGGCTCAGCGCTCGAAAGTCTCCTTCTTCCTCCAGGCGATCTCATCGTGCGCGCATCGGTCGCCTCCATCTGAAATTCAGCAAACCGGGCTTGACATCCAGACCAAAGTGCAATTGTTTGTGTTTGAGCAAACGTTTGCCCAACGCGATTTCTGACAATCCGATTGGGCATGGAGGAGGAAAAATCTTTGAGTAATCGTGATCTCGTTTCCGAGCTTTCGGAGCTGGTCGGTGCGGAAAACGTCCTGGTGGACGAAGGTTCGCGCGCCGGCTATGCACACGACCGCCTGCCCTATGCGAACTTCCGTGCAAGGGAAGGTGCCCTGGTCGGTACGCTGCCAGGCCTCGTCGTGCGCCCCGCCACAACGGAGCAGGTCTCGGCAATTGTCGGGAAGGCAAGCAAGGCAGATCACCCCCTCATTCCCTATGGCAGCGGCTCCGGTGTCCTCGGCGGGATCATTCCCCTTGGCGGCGAAGTCATGCTCGACATGCAGCGCATGAACCGCATTCTGAAGATCGACCGGGACAACCATCTGGTAACGGTCGAAGCCGGCATGAACGGCGAAGTGTTCGAAGACGCCCTGAACGCGGAAGGTTTTACATCCGGTCATCTGCCGCAATCGCTGACCATCTCGACGGTCGGCGGGTGGGCCGCCTGCCGAGGTGGTGGTCAGGAATCGAGCCGCTTCGGTAAAATCGAGAACATTGTCGTTGGCCTCAAGGCGGTCATGCCGGATGGGCGTGTACTGGAAATCAGGCCGCTTCCCAAGCGGGCCTCCGGACCATCGGTTCTCGATATCATCGTCGGCAGTGAAGGCACGCTTGCCGTCATAACGGAACTGACCCTGCGCATCTGGACGCTGCCGCCCGCCGAAGAGGCGATCGTGCTGGCACTTCCCGATCGCACCTCAGCCCTCTCGCTTGCCAAGCGCATCATGCAGGCAGGTCTGCATCCGCGCATCGTTCGTCTCTATGACGAAAAGGAAACCGCCTCGCGCACCGAAGGCATCAGTGCTTTTGAAACGCGCCCGGTGATGGCCAACATTGTGGTTTGCGGCGAAGAAGCCATTGTGGCTGCAGAAGCGGCACTGGTACGCGAGTTTGCAAAGAGCGTTGATGCCGTGGAAACGGAAACACGTCCCTTCGACGAATGGCGGGCAAAGCGCTACGTCTCCATTACGAAACAGTGGCTTGATAAAGGCTACTACAACGACACGCTCGAAGTCTCGGTGAACTGGAGCAAGGCTTCGTCGCTTTACGACACGATCGCAGCCCGGATTGCTGCGGAAGTCTCCAAGGACGCTCATTTCAGTGCCCACTGGTCGCATGTCTATCCGGAAGGCGTGTGCCAATACATGACCTTGCGCCTACCTCCCATGGATCAGTCTGCAGCCTTGCCGCTGCATGAAAAAATGTGGGACATCGTCAACGGTGAAACGCTCGCGCATGGCGGCTCGATCGCTCACCACCATGGAAGCGGCCTTTTCCGCGGACCCTGGATGGACGGAGAGCACGGCGTCGGCATGGATATTCTGCGCTGTATCAAGGCCTCCGTTGATCCGCAAAACCTCTTCAATCCCGGCAAACTCGGCTTTCCACCGCGCGCCGGCTCCATCGATCCGTATCGGGACAGGGGTGCCAATGTCTGACGCCCTTTTGCTTGGGATCGACCTCGGAGCAGGATCGCTCAAGTCGACGGTCATCACCGCGGACGGGAAGGTCGTGGCTTCGGCCTCCTGTCCGGTCGAAACACTCACACCGAAACCCGGATTCAGCGAACAGGATCCGGAAGGCTGGTGGTCGGCACTCGTCACATCCCTGCAGAAGATCTGGCAGGGCGGCCTGGAGCCGCGTCGCATCGTTGCGGTTTCCGTGACGGCCGGAGCGCACACCCACGTGCTCGAAGACGAGTCAGGCAGCACATTGCGGCCCGCGATCATGTGGAATGACCAGCGTTCCGGTTCTCAGGTTGTGCGGGAAAGAGCAGCACGCGGGGCTCGGATCCTTGACCTTTCGGGCAATCGCATCAGCCCCACCTGGACGCTGCCGCAATTGATCTGGTTGCAGGAAGAAGAGCCGGAAACACACAGCCGCATCCGCCGGCTTCGCCCGGCCAAGGATTGGCTGCGCCGTCGTCTCGACGGCAGCGATGCAACCGACATCACGGATGCCTGGGGGCTCATGCTTGCCGATGCACGTTCAGGGGGCTGGTCGTCTGAACTCTGCGCGATGGGAGGGTTTGAAACCGATGTTCTTCCGGAAATAGTTGCATCGACGGCGACGACGGGGACAGTGACACCGAGGGCCGCTCAGGAAACCGGGTTGCGGGAAGGCACACCGGTCATTTGCGGAACCTCCGATACCAATGCGGAAACCTATGCAGCGGGCATGACGCGCAAAGGCATCGGAGCCCTGAAGCTCGCCACGGCAGGCACGGTCTCTACATTGACGGACGCTCCCCGTTTTTCCGACGATGTCATTCATTACCCGCACCTGGTGTCCGATCATCACTACTCGATCCTGGGAACCAACTCGTGCGCCTCGGCCCATCGCTGGCTGCGTGACGCGCTTTTCTCGGACATGGGTTTCGAGGGCATGGATGCCAAAGCTGCCGAAGCCCCTGCAGGGTCGGAAGGTCTGCTCTTTCATCCCTACCTCAACGGCGAGCGGAGCCCCTACTGGGACCCCGACTTGCGCGCCTCTTTCGTAGGGCTGGGGTTCCAGCATGGAGCACCGCATTTCTGCCGGGCTCTCTATGAAGGCGTTGCCTATACGCTGCGCGATTGCCTTTCCGTTCTGCAACAGCGCGGCATGGGTTTCACCACCGCCCGTCTCGTCGGCGGGGGGACACGCAGTGCCTTGTGGCGGCAGATCATTGCAGATGTCACAGGACTGACGATCGAAGTTCCCGCCGAAGGCGACGCGTCCTTCGGTGCAGCGCTTATCGCGGGCATTGGTGCGGGCGTTTTCTCGGACACGGACGACGCTGCCCGCGTCATCCGCGTGGCAGAGACTTTGACGCCCAACGCCCGGGCCACGGCGACTTACGACGAAGGCTTCGTTCGGTTCCGGGAGGCAAAGGAAGCCCTCACACCGATCAACCACAAAACCGTGCGGGCAACCGGGGAGGCCAAGTAATGGCGGAAGTCAGTCTGCGCAAACTGCGCAAGACCTATGGGGCCGTGGTTGCGGTGGAAGGCGTCGACCTTGAGATCGCCAAGGGCGAACTCATCGTTCTGCTTGGCCCTTCCGGGTGCGGAAAATCGACAACCCTGCGCATGGTCGCGGGGTTGGAAACGATCAGCGCCGGGGAACTGCATATCGGTGGCCGGAACGTGACCACGCTGGAGCCCAAGGACCGTGACATCGCCATGGTGTTCCAGAACTACGCGCTTTATCCGCACAAGACCATTCGCGGCAACATGTCGTTTGGTCTCAAGATGCGCGGCATGAAAGGGGGCGAGATCTCCAGGCGGGTCGACGCTGCAGCGGAAATGCTGGACATCACGCACCTGCTCAACCGCAAGCCCGGCCAGCTTTCAGGCGGACAGATGCAGCGTGTCGCACTCGGCCGCGCCCTTGTTCGCGACCCGGCGGTGTTTCTGCTCGATGAACCGCTGTCCAACCTGGATGCGAAGCTTCGCTCCAGGATGCGGGAGGAAATCGCCCTTCTTCAGCGGCGCATCGGAAAGGCAATGCTTTACGTCACGCACGACCAAACGGAGGCAATGACCCTTGCCGACCGGATCGTCATCATGCGCGACGGACATGTTCAGCAGATCGGCTCGCCGCTGGAGGTATACGACCGGCCGGCAAACGCCTTCGTCGCGGGTTTCATCGGCTCGCCCGAAATGAACCTCGTTGAAGCTGACCTCAAGAACGGTTTTCTCAGCCTGTCGGCTGATGTCTCCATTCCTGCCGGCAGCGATACCGGTGAGCGGGAGGTGATTGCCGGCATTCGGCCCGAAGCCATCACGATTTCCGACGAAGGTCCGGAGTTCGCGGTCCGGGGCATCGAACAGCTCGGCTCGCAAACGCTTTTCATCGGCGAGACAGCTGGTCATCGCCTGCGGGTCATGACCCAGCGCAGGGACGACATCAAGGTTGGTAAGAGCGTTCACCTCGCTCTTCCCGCAGCAGCAATCCACCTGTTTGACCGCGCCAGCGGTGAACGCCTCGAGATGCCGGGAGGGGCAGCTTGAACAAAAGGGTTTAGCCGCACCTGAAAGCGGTCAATTGGAGGAGAAACATGACTAAGAGCAAATTCGAGACAGGTCTCTGGACTAGACGCCAGGCCCTCAAGACCATGGGCATCGCCGGCGCCGGGCTGGCAGCCTCGTCCCTTGCGGCCCCGGCGCTCCGCGCCCAGGGCAACAAGCCCATCCGGTTTTTGAACTGCGAAACAGGCAAGGACACGCTCGCCTTTTTCTCGAAGGTGGCCAAGGAATACCAGGAAAAGACAGGCGTTGAGGTCGTCATCGATTCCGTACCGCTTGGCGAAAGCTTCACCAAGATCACCAATGGCATTCGCTCCGGAACCCCTTATGACGTGGCAAACGTCGGTTTCATCGGCCACGTGCTGCTATTGGCCGAGCAGGAACAAATCGTCCCCTTGAACGAGCTGACGGACGAATACCAGTGGGGGAACAACATCCTCTTCCCCATCGACAACAAGGTGTACTGGTACCCGTTCGACTACAACCTTGCGCTGATCTATTACCGCAAGGATCTTTATGAGACGAACCGTCTGTCCTTGCCGAACACGTGGGATGCGTTCGTCCAGAACAGCGAGGCGCTTGTCCAGGGCCGCCAGAAAGGCGCGCTGTTCCCGATCGGATCGAACGGGGCAACCAACTGGATGTCGTTTGCCTTCCTGTGGGCCGAGGGCGTCAAGCTGTTCGACGACCAATGGAACGTGATCCTGGACAACGACGAGATGAAGCCTCGGGTAGCCGCCTACCTCGACTTCATGACCAAGCTCTACGGGACGATGCCTCCGGGCGCTCTTCAGGCCAGCTACTCCGATGTCCTGTCCAACCTGGTTGGTGGTGCCGTGGCCCACGGAGCCTATGCCGGACGTGTTCTGGAAGCTGCAGAGCGGGACAACCCGACCCTGGCCGAGAACCTTGGCGTCATGCCCTACATGGATATGTCCGGAAAGCAAAAGGCGGTCAGCCACGGCTACGACGGTTGGGTGGTCCTGAAGACGGACAACACTGGTCCGGCGATGGATTTCATGCGGTGGCTTACGACCGATCGCATGGTCGACTTCCTGCACACCGCACCGGTTCACTTCCAGCCGACGCGACTTGATATCTATGAAGACCAGCGTTGGCGCGACAACGCAATGATCCAGAAATACTCTGGTGTGGTCGAGCAGATGCGAGAACTTGTGACCGACGAGTCTGTTGTGCTCACCTCCATTGATACGCAAGGTCCGGCGCCTGACGTCAGACCCGGCAAGGTGTTCGAGTCCTTCGTCATGCCTGAAATGCTGCAGAACAAGATCCTTCGCGAGATGGATTCTGCAGAGGCCGTGGATCAGGCCGCAGCCAAAATGCGTGAAGTGATCAAGTGACGAAACGGAGAGGGGAGTGGAAGCTCCCCTCACTTTCACACCATCTGGAGTTCGTGAATGACTCGCTGGTTGTTGCCGGGTTTTCTCGGTATCGGGTTTCTTGCGACCCTTGTCCTGATCGTCGGGCCTGCGCTTTATGCGGTTTCGCTCAGCTTTTATGACATGCCGTCGCTTACGGCCGATCCGGTCTGGGTCGGTTTCGCAAAATACGCCAAGGTTCTTGCAAGCGCAGAGTTCTGGAACGCGCTTTGGAACGGCTTCGTCTATGCCGGGTTGGCGATTGTCCTGCAGGTGGTGCTGGGCATCGGCTTCGCGTTGCTCTTGAACCAGAATTTCATCGGCCGCTCTCTGCTGCGCGGACTGACATTCCTGCCGTATCTTCTGCCGACGGTGGTCGCGGTGCTGGTCTTCAAGTGGATGGTTGACGGCTCACTCGGCATCATCACCGTTCTGATGGATGACCTGGGCCTGCCGCCGATCTACTGGTTCGAGACCGAGACCGCGTCCATGACGTCCGTCATCCTGATTTCGGTCTGGTTGTGGACCCCGTTCGTCACCACGACCTTTCTCGCCGGGCTGCAGACAGTTCCGACCCAACTCTATGAAGCGGCGCGCGTAGACGGTGCCGGGCCCGTTCGGCGTTTCTTTCACGTGACCCTGCCGTCGCTGCGCCCGATCCTGACCGTCATCATTCTTCTGCGGGGCGTGTGGATGTTCAACAAGTTCGACGTCATCTGGCTGACGACAGGCGGCGGCCCGCTTGGTGCCACGGAACATCTGCCGGTCCTGTCCTACCGGGAGGCATTTGCCCTTTATGACATCGGCAGCGGCGCAGCGATCGCAACGCTTTCCTTCTTCGTCCTGATGGTCGCCGTTGCAATCTATTTCCGGGTGTTCCCGATGGAGGAAGGCAAATGAGTGGACAAATCCAGGCTCGCCGCGTTGCCGGCCGGGCGGGACTTTACTTCGCGGTGATCGTTCTAGCGGTCTACAGCGCCTTTCCCATCTACTGGATGGTCGTTTCTTCCCTGCGTCCCACTCAGGAAATGCTCATGAACCCGTCTCTGGTTCCGCAGCGATGGACGCTTGAGTATTACACCAGCCTGTTGGCGCAGACCGATTATCCGCGGCAGTTCCTCAACAGTCTCATTGTTGCGGTGACCACCGTTGCCCTGACAATGCTTCTGTCCGTCATGATCGCCTATGGTGTCACCCGCCAGCGCATTCGCGGCAAACAGATGATCATCGCCGGTATGCTCTATGCCTACATGTTCCCGCCGCTGCTGCTGGCAATCCCGCTTTACGCAATGTTCGCGGCAATCGGCCTCAACGATACGCTGCTGTCACTGGTCATTTCCCACCTGACCATCACGATGCCGCTCGGCGTCTGGTTCCTGTGGGGGTTCTTCAAGACAATGCCCTTCGAGCTTGAAGAAGCAGCCATGGTGGACGGCTGCACGCGCCTGGGGGCTTTCCTGCGTGTTGTACTGCCGCTGTCGGTCCCCGGGCTGGTAACGGTCGCGATCTTCGCCTTTCTCCTTTCCTGGACCGACTACACCTTTGCCCTGGTCATGATCGGATCGGACGCGAACAAGACGGTGCCCCTGGGTCTGGCGTCGATGATCGGCGCCTTTGACCTGAGATGGGGAGATATCATGGCCGGCTCCACACTGATTGCCATGCCGTTGTTCATAGCGTTCATCACGCTCTCTCGTTACTTCGTCCAGGGCCTGACCGCCGGTGCGGTGAAAGGATAACTCATGACAATGCGCATTCTAGGCGCTCCACTGCGCTACGTGCAGGGACCGGGAGCCATCGACCGCCTGGCCGAGGAAATTGCCATCATTGGCGGTGGCCCTGCGGCGGTGGTCATTGATCCGGTAGCCCGCGACCTGCTTGGTGAACGCATCAGCTCCCAGCTTCCCGACGCCCGCCTCATGGAATTCGGGGGGGAATGCACCGCGGCGGAAATCGCCGCCAGGGCAAGGGAAGCCGGCGATGCCCGGCTTCTTGTCGGCATCGGCGGGGGCAAGGCGATCGATACCGCCAAGGGAGCTGCAATCGAGCGCGGTCTGCCGGTTGCCATCGTGCCGACCATCGCCTCCAACGACAGCCCGACCAGCCACATTGCCGTTGTCTATACGCCGGACCATGCGGTTGAGGGCGTCCGTCACATGAAGACCAACCCCTCCCTTGTCCTGGTCGACACGGCAGTCATCGCCGGAGCACCGCGTCGCTTTCTGGCGGCCGGTATCGGAGATGCGATGTCAAAGCCATATGAGCTGGCAGGCGCTCTTGCCGGAGGTGGTCTCAACTTCTTTGCAGGCCGTCCCACGGAACTCACCCAGGCCATTGTCGCGCGTGCCAGCGACATTCTTCTTGCCGATAGCGATGCGGCGATGTCGGCCAAAGGCCCGAACGAAGCTTTCGAGCGCGTGGTGGAGGCCACCGTGCTTCTCAGCGGTCTTGCCTTTGAAAGCGGAGGGTTGTCGATAGCCCACGCGATGGTGCGCGGCCTGTCGGTCACACCGGCGCTCTCAGGGTTGCTGCACGGGGAGATGGTCGCTCTCGGCACCTTGACACAACTGGCAGCCGGGCAGGGATCCGAGGAGGAAATCCGCACCCTTGCAGCCTTCTTCCGACGGATAAATCTGCCCACATCCTTCGCAGAATTCGGCGTCACCGGCGCAGCGGAACTGAAGCATATTGCCGAGGTTGCGCTCACAGCCCCCTATGCGCCGAACTACTACCGCAAACTCGGCGTCTCCGACCTCGTTCGCGCGATGCAACTGCTCGACGAAGGACATTGATCGATGCCGCCATCAAGAAATGTTGTGGTCACCGGCGGAGGTACAGGTATCGGTCTTGCAACAACGCAGCTTTTGACCGAACGCGGCTGGCAGGTAACGGCCGCAGGCCTGGAACGGGAGGAAGGCTTTCCGCAAGCTGCCCGGTTTGTCGAGGTTGACGTTACTGATGAGGCCGCGCTTGCCCATCTCCTTGAAGAAGAGCAAGAGCTCGGCGGCCTGGTCACCTGTGCGGGCACGATCCAGTACAGCCGGGAATGGGACGCAGCGGTATTCGAGAAGGTGATGGCGGTGAATGTCACCGGCGTGCTCACCTCCTGTACGGCCGCGCGCGATGCGCTTCAACGCGGCAACGGTTCCGTCGTCAACATCGCCTCCATGTGGAGCTGGTTCGGCAACCCCGTTGCGCCTGCTTACGGCACCAGCAAGGGGGCGGTCGCTGCCCTCACCCGATCCCTTGCCGTTGCCTGGGGAGGAAGCGGAATAAGGGTCAACGCGGTCGCACCGGGTTGGGTGGAAACACGCATTTCCGAAGGCGCGCGGTCAGATCCGGCACGGCGCGCACGGATCGACGCCCGCATCCCCATCGGCCGTTGGGCCGCGACTGTGGAGATTGCGCGGGTCGTCGCGTTTCTTCTTTCTGAAGACGCTTCCTACGTTCATGGCGCGATCGTTCCGGTAGACGGTGGTTATCTGGCGGCCTGAGCCATGCAAGGTATTGCGTCGCTGCGGCATGCCTAAAACGCCGAAAGGCGTTGCCGGGTTCTGTTCTTCCAAACCCGGCAACGCCTTCCGATTTTAAGGTCACGCGACAGCCGCTTTAGAGTACGCGTTCTTCCCGGAACGCCCGTCCGAAGGACTGCAGCACAGGATCCAGCAGATAGCGCATCGGCGTATGGGCTCCTGTTTGAATGAAGACTTGCGCAGGCATGCCAGGCACCAGCTCAAAACCGCCTCCGGCTTCCCGGATGTCGTCGGACGTAACCCTGACCCGCACCGTGTAGAATTGCTCTCCTGTCTGCTCGTCCGTTTCGGCGTCCGCACCAACCTGGAAGACTTCCCCTGTCAAGGGCTTCATGTGCCGCCCCATGAAGGAGGTGAGCTGAACTTTGGCGTCCATCCCGATCATCACGTTGTCGATGTCGGACGTACGCAGGCGCGTATCGAGGATGAGTTCCTCGTTCTCGGGCACGATCGTGATGATCGGTTCGCCCGGCCGCACGACACCGCCGACCGTCTTGTAGTTGACCTTGAGCACCCGCCCCTCGATCGGAGAGACGATCTCTGTGCGGTTCAGGATGTCCGAAGTCGCGGAAAGTGCCTCGTCGGCTTGCGCAATCTCCGCGTTGATTTCCGACAACTCCTTGGCCACTTTTTCGCGTTCTTCGCTGAGGGCCGTCAGTTCCGCGATCTTGATTTCCTCGATCTTCTGCCGCGCACGAGCGATCGTTGATCCGATGGCATTGCGCTCCGACCACAGTTCGGCCCGCTTGCGTTGCAGAGCCAGAAGCTCGGGCTGCCGCATCAGACCTTTGTCCATCAGGACCTTTTTGCTATCCAGCTCCTTGTCAAGCAGCAGGATCTGATCATCCATGCCGTCTATCTGGGCCTTCAGGCTGCTGATCTCGGCTTCAACCTGGCCTGCCTGCACATGATAAGTCGACTGCTGCCTTCCCAGCAGCTCGCGCCGTACCTTGAATTTTGTAATCTCGTTGGCAACGAACTGCGTGTAGCTTTTGTCGGCCGACATGACCGACGGCATCTGGACCTCAAAGGTTTCATCGCCACGCTCTTGCGCCAGCAGCCGGTCTCTGGTCACCACATAGCGTTGGTGCTTGCGGTAGATCGACAGATAGTTCGCCGTTGCCAATGCCTGGTCAAGAACCATGAGAAGCTGACCGTCCTTGACGACATCGCCCTCCTTGACATTGAGATGGCGTACAATTCCGCCTTCCAGATGCTGCACCACGCGCAAGCTTCCGTCCGGACTGACCTTGCCGGCGGCGATGGCAGCCGACGACAGCTCCGCGAAACTTGCCCAAATTCCCGTGCCGAAGAAACAAACCGCGACGACCAACGAACCCATGATCCAGTGTTGCCGGATGGAGCGACGGAGGGACGACGCCGGGTTATTTTGCTCTTTCATCACTGACCTCCCTGAGTTTCGTTGGCCGGAGAAGCGCCTTTCGCTTGCGCCGGCTGGACCTTGCCAAGTTTCTGCAGGATATCGCTGACCGGGCGGATGGCGTGCTTCATGAACTCCTCGCCGGTTTGCGTCTTTTGAATTGTGCCGTCCGCAAGGGTGATGATCAGATCGACTTTCGAGAGCGCCGAGGGTCTGTGGCTTACAATGATGACCGTGCAGCCTTGTTCCCGAAGGAGCACAAGGCACTCCTGAAGCGAGGCTTCGCCATCACTGTCCAGGTTGGAATTCGGTTCATCGAGGATGATCAGCTTGGGCTTGTTGTAGATCGCCCTGGCCAGCCCAACGCGTTGGGCCTGTCCGCCGGACAGACGAAGTCCGCCCGGGCCGATCAGGGTTTCATAGCCGTTCGGCAGAGCGTTGATCATGTCGTGGCAACCGGCAAGGCGCGCGGCAGTCACAACCTTTTCATCGTCCGGCTCGCCCATCCGGGCGATGTTTTCCTTCACAGTGCCGTATAGCAGTTCCACGGACTGCGACAGGTAGCCAATGTTCCGGCCGAGTTGCTGCGGGTCCCAATTGCGCATGGCGACACCGTCAAGACGGACCGAACCGGAACTCGGATCCATTGCGCCAATCAACAATTTGCACAAGGTGCTCTTGCCGGAGCCGGAATGGCCGACGATTGCATTCAAGGTTGCCGGCTTGATATCGATCGTGATGTTGCGCAGCAACGGCCGTTCCTGGCCTGAAACGAGCAGATTGACACCTTTGAGCTGCAGGTGCCCACTGGGTTCCGGCTGCTGGGTCCGGTCGAAGTGGAGCGGAGCTGCCAGAAAAATATCGTTCAGCCGACGATGGGACTGCATCGCACCGACGATGCCCCGCCAGGCGCCGATGGCCTGTTCGGCAGGCGCAAGCGCGCGCCCCATGATGATTGACGCTGCAATCATGCCACCCGGAGTGATTTCACCCAGCGTGGCAAAATAGGCCCCGAGACCAAGGACACTGATCTGCGCCGTGAACCGGATGAACTTGGTGATCGCGGCGGTCTTCGCTGAAAAGGCGGCGACGGCGAAAGTAGAATTGGCCACCAGTTCGTTGTCGTTCCGGTAGCGGGCGAGAACGCCAGGCAGCATTCCCATGCTGTAGACGCTTTCCGCGTGTTGGGTCGCGATGTCTATCGTCTGCTGTGCCCGCACACGAGCCGCCGCAGCACCCGCCATCCGGCGGCGGGTGACCGTGTCGTTGATACCTGCGATTATCACCAAGAGCACACCGGCCGCGATGGCGACGAAGCCGAGGGCAGGGTGGATGAGAATAATGGCACCGACAAAGAAGGGCACCCAAGGCCCATCGAAGAAAGGTAGCACGCTCGAACTGCCAACGAACTGCCGGATTGTTGCCAGGTCGTTCATGGCATGAGAGTGGGATTTGCCCGTCGACCTGGCCGTCTGGATCACGGCATGCAGCAGGTCGGCATGTACGGTTTCGTCCCACCATTTGGCTATGCTGGCGAGGATGGAGCCGCGGATTGCATCAAGAACCGCAATCACAGCCAGAAAAAAAATCACGATCATCGTCAGGAAGACAAGTGTCTCAAGGTGGCCGCTCTGCATCACCCGGTCGAAGATCTGCTGCATGTAGAGGGGTGAGGCCAGAGTTCCGAGATTGACAAAGATCGAAAAGAAACCAACGGCAAGAAACCCGGCCCAGGAAGAGCGATAAACCTTGAGAGCGGGATAAACGCTTTCCCTTGCGCTGCGTACAGCCATGTAGACTCTCCAAAAAAAACATAAAAAAGAAGAGAGGAGAGGGCGCGTGCGCCCTCTCCAGAAGTTTCATGATCAGACGACCAGCGGACCGTCGCCGTCTCCGTCAAATGTCGGGATAAGCATTTCAGGGATGTCGCCCGCACCGTCCGCGGTGGTCCAGTCGTCACCGCCGAAGGTGTTGGTCTTGTCCGGATCTACCGACAGTTCGATATCGAACTCGGCGGAGTTGGAGACCGCATCATGGACATCCACGACAGTCATGGTACCCGAGATGTTGGCGGTTTCGCCCTGATCCATTACCTGGGCCATAATGCGTTCCAGGTTATGGGTGAAGGTCACGCTGCCGTCGGCTTCACCGATGTTCAAAAGCCCTGCGGCTTCCAGATCGGCGATATCCAGCGTCACCTGATGGCCTGCGATGGACAGGCTGAGAGTACCCGAGATCTCATCGATCTGGAGCGTTTCCGTTTCACCATCATCAACGTCGTTGGCAGCCAGAAGCTCAAGAAGATTGAAGCTGCTTTCGTCGTTGTTGGAGTTGCTGTGAACAACAGTGAACGAACCCGTGTAGTCCTCAATAGTCGGGGCATCGTTCGTGCCGTTGATGGTGATGGTCACGTCGGTGGTGACAGTGCCGCCGTTGTTGTCGGATACGGTTACCGTATAGACTTCGTCGACGCTGTCGCCTTCGTTGAGGGCCTGAACATTGGCGTTGAACTGGTCAATGGTATAGGTCCATTCACCGGTATCCTCATCGATGCTGAATTGACCCAGTGCCCCGTCAACGACAGAGGCGGAGTAGGTCAGGACATCCCGAATATCGACGTCCATTCCGACGATCAGGCCAGTCGCAACGTCTGTACCGTCTTCCCCGACTCCGGATTCCGTCACCTCGCCCAGGACATCCGCTTCGGAGATCGTGGGATCGTCGTTGGTGCCGGTCACGACGACCGTCACTTCCCGCGTGTCCGTCGCTCCGCTATCGTCCGTCACGGTCAGGAGGTACTTGACTTCCAGCTGTTCGCCTTGGGCGAGGAAGTCGAGTGCCGTTGCGGCGATTGCAAAGGTCCAGGTGGCGCCTCCGTTGTTGGCGTTACCGGCCGATTGCTGCACCGTCAGCGCATTCGTGAAGGCAACCTTCTGTTCCGGCGTCAGCGTGAAACCACTGCCTGCGACTGGTTCGACAGAGGTGAACTGAGCGGTCACTTCCGGCGTGTCGGACAGGTCAAGGTCGGTGAAGAAGACCTCACCGGATGTTTCAAGCTGTGCCGGGGTATTGGCTTCCTCGAGGACGCCATCGAAGACACCGCCAGAGAACACCGGTCCATCATTGGTGCCGGTGATCGTGATGGTGATCTGGGTGGTGTCAGTGCCTTCCGGGAACCAGTTCCGGTCACTGACTTTGACGTCGAACGTCAGGGTCAGCGTTTCGCCGTCCGCCAGCCAGTCGAGTGGAGCCGAGCCGTTGTAGGCATAGGTGAATTCAACATTCCCATCTTCGCCCTTCGGCACGGAGAAGATGTTGTCCAGTGCGTCTCCGCTGGTGAAGTTGAAGTTGCTGGATGCCAGAAGGCTGCTGATATCGACACCGTCCGGAATATCGCCTTCCGAATAGGCCGGCGAACCATCGCCTTCGACCGAGATATAGAGCGTGTCGCCCAGATCCGGATCGTCGACCACGATGTTGCCGCTCAATTCGCCGATATTCTGCGGATTGGCGTTGAGTTCTTCGTCGACTGCGAAGTCAAGAACACTCTGCTCGACGAGGATTTCCGGCTGGTCGTTGGTGCCGATGATCGTCACGGTGATCGGACGCTCGACGAAGGAGTCCGGGTCATTCGTGTCCTGAACCCGAAGCGTGTAGTCGATCGTCAGAACATCGCCTTCGGCAAGGAAGTCAATAGCCTTGTCCTGGACCTTGTAGGAATAGGTTACCCGGCCCTGGTCGTCGAACTGGTCGAATGTCCAGAAGAGGAAATTCGTATCCTTGGCTGTCAGTGCGGCGTAGATATCGCCCGGCATTTCCAGGATTTCACCGGCACCGGAGGCCAGGGACAGGTTCGGTTCGCTGATCTGGACTTCAAAATTGTCCGGATTGACGACCGTATCGGGATCGTTGATCTCGAAGACACCGCCGCGGGTATGGACGTAACCTTCGTCTTCCGCACCCGGCCATTCAACGATGGGCAGGAAGTTCAGCGAGAGATCGCCGCCGATCGTCGGAGCATCGTTGGTGCCCGTGATCGTGATGGTGACATCCTGATCCACGACACCGCCGTTGCCGTCATCGACCGTCACGGTGTAGACGACTTCGACCTGCTCACCTGCAGCGAGGAAGTCAAGATGCTCTTCCGCGACGCTGTAGGACCAGTTGATCGTACCGTCGTTCGCGTTGCCCGGATCAGCGGACAGCCCGAAACCGGCCTGGATATTCGCGATCTGGCCTGCGGTGAGGCCGACACCATCAAGACCTTCAACGCTCTTGACTGCGAAGGTCGCCGTTGGCGTATCGGAGAGATCCAGATCGGAGAAGTCAATCGAGCCGCTGTCGGACAGGGTTGACGGATCGCCTTCAACGATGGATCCGCTCACGTCAACCGCAGTCAGCGTCGGAACGTCGTTGGTGCCGGTGATCGTGATGGTGATCTGGGTGGTGTCGGTGCCTTCCGGGAACCAGTTCCGGTCGCTGACTTTGACGTCGAACGTCAGGGTCAGCGTTTCGCCGTCCGCCAGCCAGTCGAGTGGAGCCGAGCCGTTGTAGGCATAGGTGAATTCAACATTCCCATCTTCGCCCTTCGGCACGGAGAAGATGTTGTCCAGTGCGTCTCCGCTGGTGAAGTTGAAGTTGCTGGATGCCAGAAGGCTGCTGATATCGACACCGTCCGGAATATCGCCTTCCGAATAGGCCGGCGAACCATCGCCTTCGACCGAGATATAGAGCGTGTCGCCCAGATCCGGATCGTCGACCACGATGTTGCCGCTCAATTCGCCGATATTCTGCGGATTGGCGTTGAGTTCTTCGTCGACTGCGAAGTCAAGAACACTCTGCTCGACGAGGATTTCCGGCTGGTCGTTGGTGCCGATGATCGTCACGGTGATCGGACGCTCGACGAAGGAGTCCGGGTCATTCGTGTCCTGAACCCGAAGCGTGTAGTCGATCGTCAGAACATCGCCTTCGGCAAGGAAGTCAATAGCCTTGTCCTGGACCTTGTAGGAATAGGTTACCCGGCCCTGGTCGTCGAACTGGTCGAATGTCCAGAAGAGGAAATTCGTATCCTTGGCTGTCAGTGCGGCGTAGATATCGCCCGGCATTTCCAGGATTTCACCGGCACCGGAGGCCAGGGACAGGTTCGGTTCGCTGATCTGGACTTCAAAATTGTCCGGATTGACGACCGTATCGGGATCATTGATCTCGAAGACACCGCCGCGGGTATGGACGTAACCTTCGTCTTCCGCACCCGGCCATTCAACGATGGGCAGGAAGTTCAGCGAGAGATCGCCTCCGATCGTCGGAGCATCGTTGCTACCGGTAACAGTGACCTTGAATTCGGCCTTGTCGCCACCGACAACCTGATAAACGAAGGTATCGACACCCACCTGGCCATCGGCGAGGCGGTTCGCTTCTTCGGAATAGACGTAGCTGGCTTCGCCCGTTTCGACGTTCAGCAACAAGGTGCCGTATTTGCCTTCGACCTCCAGCATGCCGTCTGAATCAGCGACGGCATCAACGTTGACAATCGAGCCACCAGCCGTTTTGAAAGCCAGCTGGGTGATGACCTGGCCACCGGTTTCGCCGATTTCGTCGTCGTTGCCGAGAACGTTGAATGTCGCTGCAACTTCCGCTTCGTCGTCGCCGGTGGTTTCGGTGACGTCGATCGCATCGTTATGAGCGACCAGTGCGCCATCCGTGACACTGAAGAGATGGATGTCACCGACTTCACTGCCTTCGCCGAACTGAACCAGTTCGATGTTGTAAAGGGTGGTCGTGCCGGTGCCGTTGGTGATGCTGACGGAACCGTCTTCGTTGGTCTTGATGTCGTAATCTTCAGCCTTGCCCGCAAACTGGGCAACGTCCTTGGAGCCGCCACGGCCGTCAATGATATCGCTGCCGCCGTTGCCGAAGAAGATGTTGTTCAGGCCGTTGCCGAGCATGACATCGTCATTGACCGTACCGATGGCATTTTCGATGGACGACAGCAGATCGATATCGCCGCCCTTGCTCACGGCGATACCGCTGCGAAGGTCGATGAAGATGCCGTTTTCTGTGCTGTTCAGGTAAGAATAATCAATTGTATCAACGTCGTCGCTGCCGAGCAGGATGTCGATGCTGCCGTAACCGACAAGCATGTCGTTTCCGCTTCTGGCAAGCACGAGATCAAGACCAGATGTTCCTTCGAGCGGCACATCGGCACCGGTCGTCCCATTCACGAAATTGATGCTGGAGACGTCCGGGGTCGGATCGCTGCCGTCTTCTTCGATGTAAGTACCGACAACGTCAACGTCGCTGATCGTGGAAGTGCTGTTCTTGATGTCCGCCAGAGTGGCGCGGATGGAGTCGAAAAATTCCGACAGATTGATGTTATTAGGCATTAATCCATTCCTGACTAGCTCCACCGGCTGCCCGAGAGGGACAACCGGTGATTAAAGAATGGGTGTAAAAATCACCCTTGCTGAAATGCACGAGCAGACTTGGCAGACTGTTTCAATTTGAGCCATTCCCCAAATGGGGGCTGCGTTAACCAAGAAGTTTGTTAACCTTGCCTTCAGACGAAGCCGCAGAAAATACGCAGCGTAAACAACACTTCGGAGAAAGCTTTAGAGTTTCAATGCGTTGAGGGGTGTTAAAATGACGTATGGTCAACATTTGCACCCTAATTAACCATTTGTTAATTTTTTTGGCACGCGAGAAAAATAATTCCTCACGGAATACGTTATTGCCTCCCCTTAGAGTTGTGTATACGATTGCATAGTTTTTGTCGTGCCATTCTTCATATTTTTTTACTGTCAGAATGTTGTGTTTTAGCAATGTCCGAGCAACTCGAGAAGCTTATCGCAGAGTTATATGAGAGCGTAGAAACGGAGAGGTTGTTTTCAGAAACTCTTTCAAAAATAGTTACTTACCTTGGCGCGGCTCAGTCTCATTTATGTCTTCTTGGGAAGGATAACTCTTCGATTGGACTTAATTTCACCGCCAATATGGATCCGAGTTTTCTCGATGAATACCACCAGCACTATGTCAACATCGATTACCGCTTAAAACTCATAACGAAATCACCTGTAGGGGCTGTCATGACGGACGATCAGTTCAATACACAAGAAGGTTTACGCTCCAGTCCGATCCATCACGATCTGTTTCCGCGATATGATGTGAACAGGATCATGGGCAGTAACATCACCGTTGAAGGTCGACTTGGGTGGTTCGGTGTTACAAGCGTGCGCAAAGACGGGACCTTCTCCAAAGAGGTAATGGAGGATTTTTCGAGGCTCGTTGTCCATGCCAGGAAGGCGCTTCAACTTCGGCAGCTGCGCATGGAAACCGGTGAACGGGAACTCGTTCACCGATCGTCCAACGATGCACAAACCCATGGCGTCATCATGCTTGCCAATGGTGAGACTGAATACGTCAACCAAATCGCGCAGGATATCCTCGACCTGGGTTTCGTGAGAATTCAAAATGGCAGACTGGTCTGCCGCAATCCAAGAGAACAAAAGAAGCTGGACGCGGTTCATCGGCGCGTTCGAAACGGGGAAGCGCCACTGGTGCGTCTTCTCGATAGCAAAACCAACACGACCTACGCCGTGCAGGTGTTCAACCCGCTCCCCCGTTTCGTTGACGGACGACTGGAACCGGCACGCTGGGTGACCTACAAGATCGTGGTGCTCAATCCGCAGGACATTCTCTCTCCGCGTACGCTCGACCGTATCAGCCAGTTTTTTGGACTGAGTGGAAGCGAGAGCGCCGCCATTGCCGCTGTCATAGCGCTGCAGCCGCTGTCAGACTACTCCCGGGTCAAGGGTGTTCAGCAGGATACCGTTCGAAAACAGCTGAAGTCTGCGATGACAAAGATGGCCGTCAACTCACAAAAACAGCTGTTCCAGGTCTACGAGCGGTTCAAGGTCTTCGAGTGACAGCCCGGGCTTCCAGGGTACAGGTGAAGATCAACCCTCCACCTGCTCCCTGGCAGTGCACTCTCGTACAAGCAAAAGAGCATTGCCGTCAGAGTAGTGCAGGCTTGGATGCGGTACGATGGCGCGACGATCCATCTCGCGAAAGCCCAGTGACGCATAGAGACGAAGTGCCGGCACATTCCTGTCGAAGCATATGAGTGAAACCCGCGTGAGACCTTGCGCGGCTGCAAGACGGTCGGCAAGGATCATCAGCTTTCGCGCGTACCCGCGACGGCGAAATTCCGGACGGACAGCCACGCCGGAAACATACAACGAGCCTGGATCTTCCAACTCGGAGTAGGGCCTGAGGACTGGATCGGCCTCGGGTGTCTCGTCACTCTCCATCTTGAAGGCATGCAGCATGGCCACCACCTGGCCGCCAATCTCAACCATGTGGCAATTCTGATAGGAAAACGCCGTGTTTTCCCGCGAATACCGCGATGCCCCAACCTCCAGGAGGTCCGCGCCGGGAACCCCGACGCGAGACCAGATGTAAGAAGCAAGTCCATTTGAGGACATCAGGAAAAGCGAGGCGATTTCATGTGCGTCTGCCTTCGTGGCCGGACGGATCTGTTCGCTCCGTGTTTCGCCTTTCGATTGGACCGACATTTTCACTTCACTTCTCCCGCGTTGACCTCATTGCACATGCCATCCCCCTTCGCCGCATCCAGCACGACAGCTGGAGCGGGCCTCAGGTGATGCAGCGCCCGGGTGTCACCGTTACGGATCACATGGCGCACGCTGTCACGGTTCAATCCGATGTCGCGCAGTTCATGGTCCGACATTCTCTCCAGTGTCTGGATCAGGATGCGGTTCTTCCTGGCTCTGCGCCAACGTTCCAGAATCCCGATCGCGTTCCTGCGACAGGCAATCCTGCCAACCATGGTCGAAACGGTCATTGTGATACTCCCCGTTCCTTACGCCCTGAGGGGCTGGTGGAGGCAGGTCTGCCCGATTGCGTCGACATGCCGGTGGTCGGTACCACAGCAGCCACCGAAGACCCGCAGGTTCGGCAGGACCGACAGGAGGTTGGCATAGTCCCTGCCAAGTTCCTGCGGATTGCCGTCATCCAGCTCTTCAGCTTCATCCAGTTCGGCGTGGCTCAACCGCGAAGCATTCGCGCGCAGACCCCGAATTCGCCGTGTCCAGTCCGCTCCTTCTTCCAGGACGTGCCGAAAGTGATCCGGGTGGGCGCAATTGATCATGTAGTAGGCGGGCGGGCAGTCGGCATCGAGCTCGGCGATCGCGTCCTTCAGGGGTTGGCCTGTCGGCAGGTGCCCATCGGTCTCAACGGTGAAGGCAAGAGCCAACGGCACGTCCCGCTTCGCGCAGGCTCGCGCTATGCCCATGGCTTCGCCGGCATGGGTCATGGTGATCGCGCTGATCATATCGACCCCTGCCGCATCCAGCGTGGCGACCTGAACAGCGTGATAGTCCTCGGACTCGGCAGAGGACATCATGGTTTCGGGTGCGTAGCCATCTCCCCGAGGACCCATATTGCCGCTGATGACAAAGGGATGTTCACCTTCGAACTCGGCACGCAGTTCAAAAAGCATTGCAACTGCGTCCTGGTTTGCATGCTTCAATTCTTCGGCCGAATAGCCAAGACGGTCACCCCAGTCACGGCTGGCGCGCCAGGTCGCGCTGTCGAGAATGAAGCCCGTGCCCTGCGCATTCGCGATACGGGCGTAGCGTTCGTAGTAACAGCGAAGGGCAGCGCGGCCTTCTGCTTCTTTCAAGGCATGAAAGGAAGCAAACAGTGGCAGGTCGATGCCATCATGAAAAATCAGAGTTGTTTCGAGGCCACCATCGGTGAGCAGGCAGGCTTCACCAATCTGCGGCAGTTTATTACGGTACTTGTAAAGTTCCATCTTCGGTATTCTCTTGGCTCAAATGATTTGCGTACTGCGTTGCGTTTTTCCTTCCGCCGCAGAGCAACATTTATTTTGTTGATTTCAGTAATTTTGCCGCGCGATGCTTGGCTACCCAATCAAACGACGACCTGACCTTAGATAGCTGGCCAAGGAACTTTCACGTATGACGGCCGTCACACCGAATGAGGTGGACGTTCATCTTCGAGAAATTGACCATTTGCGAAGGGGAATTGCCGCGAGGGGACAATGGCCAGGAGAAGGCATTGAACCGATCAACGCATCTAACGCGTGACTTTCGGGGTATCGGCCAAAGACACAAGCATCCGGCAAGGGGTGCTGGCCGAAACTTGCGGAGCCTCGTTTAGAGCCGGCGCGGTCCCAAGAGACCAAGCCGGCTTGACCTTGCCGCAGTCAGGCGGGTTTGACTGACTGCGGCGTTGATTATCGAACCGAACGGAGCCCGTTAGAGGGCCCGGTTCATGACAGGGCAGTCCGGCCGGGCAGATGCGGCGTCGTGCGCAGCTCAATATCAAGCTCCGAGGCAAGGTCGAAGAAACGCCGACGCACGCCCGAAGCGTAGGGGTTCAGCCCCTCGATCGCATCGAAAAGCTCCGGTGGATCGTGGCGAACCATTTCGATAGCCTCGTTGAGAAGGTCGAAGCTTCGGGTGGTGGTCATCCGGGGAAGCGGCCCCATCTTCACCAGCACCTTGGCAATCAAGTGGGTAAGGCCCTGGGACAGCGCGGCATCGCGATCATGCGCATCCGGTGTTGTTTCGAACACATCCAGCCCAAGAGCCACCTTGAGAAAGGCGGCAACACGTTTGTAGCTTCGGCCTTTCAAAGGGCACAGTGCGATTTTCAGTCCCTGCAATCCGTTGCGAGCACTTTGCGGCCCAAAAAGCGGATGGGTCGCAAGGATTTCGACATGTGGTGGCAGCAACTCCAACATCAGACGAGCGGGCTCGACCTTTACCGAACCGACATCCAGCACCAGCGTATTCGGCCGCAGATGCGGCGCGATCGCACACAGTGTTTCTTCCATGCAAGCTACCGGAACAGCGACCACCACGATCCGGCAGGCGGCGACCTCGGCAAGGTCCGCACTGCCATCATAACGCGGATCATGGATCAGCAGTTCAACATGAGAAGAAAGATACTCGGCGATCAATCGCCCGAACGCCCCGTAACCGATAAGGCCGAGGGTGAGAGAGCGATGTGGTTTACATATTGCAGCTTGGAAAACAGTCATGACTTAACTCGGTGAATTGGCTGCAAGGCCAAGAGCTGTATACCGAGTCACAACCGCTGGCGATGCAGCGGTAAACAGACAACAAAGTCCCTCCGCTAACTTGGCGGATAATAATAGTTTGCAGTGTTGTGCAGGACGTTGCTCATGCTCTTGAGCTAGCAAGCCCGGTGGGACAAGTCAATGCGGCGCGATCATCTCGAAATGGCAACTTGTGTTGACCGTACAGGTAAGTGACCGATAACACGACAATTCAAACAACCGTTTCCAGCGCGCCACCCAACGCAGCCGGCCCAGCGAAGATGAATTCAGCGACCCTTAGTCGAAGTAGTTTACCCAACCGATAACCTTGCCGCTGCCGTCCTTGATTTCGTCATTGAAACGTATGCCATGAAGGGATCCAACGTTTGGCGACACGGATCGAGGAAACCTGTTCTCAACGACATTTTTCACCTGGGCGCCAAACGAATGCCAGGCCAAGTCACCAAAATTTTTCGGTTTTGCCATCTTGGCACCACTCGCCCCACCTACGACCGATTGCATAAGCTCGTACGTTTGTTTGGCTTCTTCAGCCAGAGCCCTTTTCGCAGCACTGCGCGCCAGCGAGAGGCACACGCCGTTCTTTAATGTTTTATCGAAAATGATGACGTTCAGGCCGAAATTCATCAACGCAATACCTTTAACGCCGGCGTCGTTCCCTAGGTATGTGATCCAATTGACCTCAAGCTTGTGGTCTTGCCTGATCGTATTGTAATCGAGCGGCTGTTCGGTCCAGTAGTGGATCGAACCGTTTTCGGACACATTGTGGAATTTACAGTGGCTCCTCGGATCATTTGTTTTCCAGACGATAAAAAGCCGTGCCCGGTCACCATCCATCTTGTTACTGACAAAAGCCGCCACCTCACGTTTGTGTTTCGGTGGTCGTGACGCCCAGGCCTTGATGTCGGAACTGATGAAACCGATGCCATCGATGTTCGATTTTTCGTAAGGTCGCCACGAAGTCCTGTCGGAATTGTCACCGGATTTCGGGGCGACGGGACCATATTCCCTGGCAAACAGGTCATAATAGCTCAGCCATTCCTTTGACAGTTCATCGTAGTTGTTCATGCCTTTCCTGATCCCCGAACCGCGCAACTCGGGATGGTGCCAGTAGAAAACCAGGTCAGCGAGATTGGAAGGATCTTTGATCCCTTTTGAAATCGCTTGTGAGATCGTGGCAATTATCGCGCTGGGAAAGTCGAATAGATTCATTGTCTTTCCTGTTCAATTATCTCTTTATTTATACCATTTAGAACTTTCTATACTTGCATTTATGAAAATATAGATCTTTTATACTTATTCATATGAAGCATAGTTGAGCTAATAGTTCTTACGACGGCCCACGCGCTGCGTTGTAGCCATCGATCAGCGCCTTCCTCAGTCCCACGCCTTCATTTGCCGGGCGGGAGTTCGCGATTGCTGCCGCGACAAAGCCATTCGGAAAGACAACCACCTCAGCAGTCGCCTGTCCGCCCCAACGGCTTCCGTTGTGGGATACGGCCCGCCCATCGTTGGTTCTTGGACGGCTTGCAAAAACGAGCCGGTCATCATCTGCGGAAAACATCAGCTCGTGATTGTCGTTGACAACTTCGCGCGTCGAAACGATGCGATGGACGACCTTAGAGAGGGCTCTCGTTGACAGAAACCAGCCTCCGATAGCACACGGCTTGCCGACTTCGGTGCGATCCGTACCGGCCTCATCCATCGGTCCGTTGTAATAGAGGGCGCCTCGCGCCGGATCGGAGAACGTATTGCAGCCGCCTGTCACACCAACCGGCTCGAACAGGGTCTTTTCAACGATATCCCGGTACCGATTGTACGCATGAACCTGGAGATAACTGTCATATGTTATCTCGCCGGGGGCAAACCCGTCCTCGATCTGCGTCCATTTTGCCGGCACAAGAGAAGCGGCACTGACATTCCAGAGCGCAAAGGACGTATTCGCGTAACAACGTTTCGTCACGGGTTCAGGCACGCAGGCATTCGCGCTTGTTGCGATGTTCTGTGCTCTGACGATGTAGGTTTCAGCACCAAGCTGATAGCGTTCCTGCAACGTGAACGCATGATCCCAGACTGTTTTTCCGGACTTGGCGAACCCCGCGCGATGCTGCAGGAGATTCCGAAGCGTAACGGGTTGCAGGGAGGTGTCGAGCTCGCCCTGCCAACGTCGGGGAAGGTAATCCTGAAACCGGTCGTCAAGCGAGACGCTTTGGAGTGTCTCGGCTCGGTTAATAACCGTTGCCGCCGTCAGAACTTTCGAGACAGAGCCAATCGCGGCCTCGGTGCGGCCGTTGAAGCGCTGCTCGCCACCACTCTCGCAAGGAGTGCGGGCGTAGCCGTGGTTGACCTGGGCAATGATGCGACCGTTTTCGCCGCGCAACGTGACCGCGTACCCCATGTACCGGTCTCCAATCGCTTGAGCGACCAACGCTGCGAACGTTGCGGTATCAAAGTCCGGTTTTTCCTGAACATCAATGAAAGAGGGTCTCTCCGCCGGAAGATCACAAGCACTGGCGGCAACCGGGAGGCCCATCGCGATAAAGGATACTAAAATAGGTTTGAACATGACACGAAATCCGTTTCCTGAGACGCGTTAGCTCACGGAAACACTACGGCCGATGGCCAAACGGATCATGGGTGGGTGCACCTAATTTTCGTGCGACGAATACTCAATTTCCACGTCGGCCTCGTCTTCCGCCAGAACGATCCAGGGTTCGCTCTGTGAACGCAAAAGGACCTCCACCCTGTCCTTTGCCTGCAGCTTGGAGAGGATCGATGAAACATGGTTTTCAATGGTTCTGCGAGACCGGCTCAGCGTTTCGGCTATTGCCGCATTGCTGTTTCCCTCGACAAGAAGTCGGAGCACTGTCTGCTCCTTTGCGGTGAGACCGTAAGGGTGGTTGCGCGAACTCTTGTAAGGCCCGCGTTGCAGCGGCGGAAGGCCGGATACCCCTTCACGAGAGCGCAACCAGCGACGGGCCGCCATCGCCCCCATGGACCGGAACATTTCATCGGCCTCCTGAAGCCGTTCAACTTTTCCGGTTGCGGCAAACGACCAGGCTGCCAGATAATCCGAACTTTCCATCTGAAACGCCAATCCGGCTTCTTCGGCCTTCCCCTCGAGAACCAGGCGAACAGGCTCCGGAAGGCCAGGGGCGGAAGTGGACTTCAGCGGCAATTCCGCAATCCGGGCCCAGAACATCGCTTCGCCCAGCTTTCGCGGGCTCAGGAGCCTGGGATCGAGACTGCAGAGCCAGTCCCAGGCCTGCGCTGCGGTTTCTGAAGTCCCAGCCAGCACGGACTGCTCGATTTCCGCGATCTTCAGAACCGTCAGGTACTGGGGTTCGCCGATCTTTTCCGCTGAAACGAGTGCCTGCTGCAAAGCCTCTCCGGCGGCCGCATCACCGAGGCGCAGAAGGGAGCGGGCGAGGACGATCTGCGCGGGCATCCGCATGAGCAGGGTCTGGTTTTCCTGTCCCAGGACCCCGCGTGCAATCGTGACTGCCTCGTCAAAACGTCCCTGTTCCAGCCGAAGCTGTGCCTTTCGACCAATCAGGTAATAGGTCCAGGCGTCGAGATCGTGAGCACTGTCAAAACGGATCCCGGCATCGATCAGATCTTCAGCCCGGTCGAGGGCACGCATTTCTATGAGGCATTCGGAGAGATTTGTATAAACCCGCGCGGCCTGCTCATCGAACCCGTTTTCCAGCGAGATCCGCAGGCTCTCACGTAACAGCGTCTCCCCTTCCGGATCCCCTCGGAACAGCATGGCTGAACCGACCGTGTTAAGCGCATGCGTGCAGGTTTCAACGTCTTCGACAGCCTGCGCAAAGGTCAAGGCCCGACGCCCCCACGTCACCGCCTCACTCATCTCGTCTTGAAGCATATGATACTGGGCGCGAAGGGCGTATGCCTTCGCCTTCGCCCATTCGGTGGCCGAGGCGTTGTTTTCCAGGACTTCGATTGCTTCCTCGATGTACCTCTTGGCTTCCTCGGCTTCTCCCCTGTACCAGTGGAGCCGGGACAGCCATCTCAGGTTTTCTCCCACCCGGTTTTCATTTCCGGCCTTGCGCCAGAGCTCCACCGCCTTGCGGCGGTTGGAAATGACGTCTGCGTCGATGCCAAGCGACAGGCCTGCCTCATAGGCCCAACGTTCGCAGATTTCGGCGGCCTGCTCGAGGTCCAGGCTGTCCGCCAGCGGCAAGACATGTTCAAGAAAGCGGGCGGCCTCGCGATGGGCTCCGAGGCTTGCCGCATTGTCTGCGGCAAGCGGTGCATACCGCAGCAGTAGCTGCTCATGTTCGGCTCCGCGGGCGTGATGCACGATCATGTCGAGAGGCTGCACTCCGTCTTCCCGGTTGCAAAGATGATCCAGGAAGCACCTGTGCGCTTCGACCCGCCTTGGATGACTGAGCCGATCGTAGATGGCAATCCGCGCAATCTCATGACGAAAGGAGAGCCTTCCGCCGCTTTCAATCAGCAGGCCTTTCTCGATAGCCTGCGTCAGGGTGCCGTAGCCGTCGGGCAGAGGCAAAGCCAGGAGAATGCCCGACGGAATTGCACCAGGCCAGCAAGACACATATTCCAGTAACCGCACGACGTCCTGCGGCAATCCTGCAAGACGCGCATCGACCGCATCCCCGATGGTCTGGGGAACCTTGCTGCCGTCTGCTGACTGAGCCAACAATTCGGTCAGGAAGAAGGGATTACCGCCCGTGATGTCCAGGAGACGGTCGGGAGCCAGGCGGGTTGACCCAACAAGCATCTGCACCGCGTCCAGAGACAAAGGAGCGAGATTTATCTGCTTCTTTCGGGCCGGTACGATCTCGCCCATGGCTGAGCGAAGCGGATGGTAACCCTCCAACTGGTCATCACGATAACTGCAAACCAGCAGCAACGGCAGCATCGCGATCCTGCGGCCAATGAACTTCAACCAGTCCAGTGTGCGATCATCCGCCCAGTGCAGGTCCTCGATCACCAATACCACCGGTTCTCGCAAAGACGACAAATGATCCACCAGGCCGCCAAAAAGCATGGCTTCCTCATCGCGGATCTGTGTCGATCCGGAAAGACCTGCTGCAATATCTCGTATCGGCCCGAGCGGGCGCGGCGTGATCAAAGGATCGCAAAGACCGATGACCTTCCTGGTTTCGGGCCCGAGGCTGCTCAGGAAATCCGCAATCAGAGACGACTTTCCTATCCCGGCTTCCCCGGCAACGAATACGATCCGTCCACCCGACCTGGAAATGGAAAGGCGAACCTCATCCAATATTTGCAATTGCTCTTCGCGTTCAAGTAGCAACAAACCAACCAAAAAAAGACGGTTTCGGACCTGGAAACAAATCTATGGAAGAGTGGTCGCTACGGCAATTCTCAATAACTGGTTGTGAAGTTCTTTCTTGATTTACCGATCGAAACGCACTCGAAAGGGGCGATTTGCACAGCGTTTCACCAATGCGACCTTCGCAGGAAAATGTTCTCAATCGGAAGAGGCCAGGAATGATCTCGGGCCTGCCTCGCTGCCCGGAGAGAAGACCAGATGCACCTCGTCAGAACCACCTGCTGACCTCGCTGCTGAGCTTCCGTTCGGCAAGCTTCTTTTCTGCTTCCACATTCCATTTCTCACGTGTGGAGATCAACCGGACGGCACGTGTCGTGGCCGGCCACGTTCTGTCGCGCAGGCTATCCAGATCCAGTCCGACGCGGCATGCTTCAAATTCCTGAAGACGATCCTGCAATTCGAGGCCCGGGAGTGTTTTCAGGTTCTTGCAATTGAACAAGCTCAGCCATTCCAGACCGACATTTCTCAGGTCCACTTCAACCAGTTTGAGTTGATCATGAACCTGCAAGGCTGACAGCGCGGGAAACCTTCCAAGGTCACCCAGTGTGCCTAGTCCGGATACTCTTAAAATTCGCAGTTTCTCTAGCGTCTGGTGTGACAAGTCGCCCAGGTTGGCCCGGCTGCCCAGGATCAGGGTAAACTGTTTGAGGGACGCAATGGAGGATACGAAGTCGAGACGATGTTTCCCGGCAAACGAACTCAATGACAAGGTTGCCAGATCGGGCAAGTGGCTGATGACCTCAATGCCCTTCCAGTGACCTTGAACGAACAGGTCCTGCAGGTTCACCGCGTCGGCAAGCGGGGCAAGATCGAGGTTTCTTTTCCGGTTGGCGGCGACAGTCAAACTTCGGAATTGCCGCAGGTTCAAGGTTTGCAGGAACTGTGGCTGGTCAAAGTCCAACACTCCGAAATGCAATCGCTCCAACTTCGGTAACTGGCTGATTGCTTCAACGTGCGAGATGCGGTCCAGGCAATCGAGAGCCAGGTTTGCGACATCCGGCAAATGGTTCAGGCAGCGCGCGTCAAAGCCTTCATCGTCGTGCTGGTAAAACCGGACGGTCAACCGGTCACCTGCCAGACGGCAGGCCTCGTTCAATGCCTGAAGGTTCGCAACCTTGCAGGCCTCCGGATTGCTGAACTGGACCACAAGTCCCTCAGTCCCTTCGACCGCCCGAGCGAGGTCGGCCGCAACAAGCACGTCGGGGTCGGTTATCCGGCCGCCATCAACCTGAAACATTCTGAAGCCCTGTGGAATTCTGTCCGGTTTTCGAACAGATTCTGATGGTTGCGATTACTAACCGAAGAGACAGCCAAGTTGTAGCCACCGGCCGTGGTTTTGCGTTTCAGACCTCATCGATCAGAAAAGCGACACGGACAGCCCTCCGCATATCCTGCCGATGGCCTTCCCACCGTCACCTGCGCACAAAACGCACAGCTCGCAACGAGCGTGTTCCCTCTGAAATGCATTCGTATGCAAATTTGCTTGCAATGGATGCTTGGCGGCAGTATTGCAAACGTATGCAGTTGGGAGAGAGACACGCACCGGCACCGTTGTTCGATCCACGATCGACAAGAGGAATTCCACGGTCACGATGCGCCAACTCTCATTACCGAGACGCGCTCGCAGCGCTCTACCGGACCGGCTGCCGGGAAACACCGATCACGCTCCCGATCCGGATGTTTCTTGTGATGTTTCAGCTTTCGGCCACGATCTGCGTGGTGTGGCCGGCCTATTGCGCCGCAGGGACCTGAGAGAGACAAATGACGAGACTACCCATCCCGGACACCATCCGTTTTGTGAAATCCCCGGCACGCGATGCGGTTGCCGACAATGCCAGCGTCGAAACACTGGTTGCAGAAGTGCTCAAGCGGGTTGCCGCAGAAGGTGATGCTGCCGTCCGTGACTATTCTGAGAAATTCGACAAGGCGGCGCTCGACCGGTTCGAGGTCACTGCTGAAGAACGTGAGGCAGCAGTCGAAAGGCTGGACCCGCAGACACGCGAAGACACCGAGTTCGCAATCTCCAACGTGCGCATGTTCGCCAGAGCCCAGTTCGGAACCCTGCAGGATCTGGAAGTCGAGATCCGGCCAGGTGTTCACCTCGGGCACCGCAACATTCCGCTCGACCGGGTCGGTTGCTACGTCCCCGGTGGACGCTACCCGCTCCTGTCCGCGCCGATCATGTCGATCGTCCCGGCGAAGGTGGCCGGTGTCGGCGAAATCATCGCCTGCCTTCCGCCGAACGCCCATGAAGCGATGATTGCGGGCTGCCACCTTTCCGGCGCCGACCGGATTTTTCGGATCGGTGGGGCGCAGGCAATCGCTGCGATGGCGCTCGGCACGCAGTCCGTTCCCCCTGTCGACAAGATCGTCGGCCCAGGCAACGCCTTCGTCAATGAAGCAAAGCGTCAGGTTTTCGGCCCTGTCGGGATCGACCAGCTCGCCGGTCCATCGGAGATCTTCATACTCGCCGATCACACCGGCGACGCTGAGATGATCGCCACCGATCTTCTGGCACAGGCCGAGCATGACACCAGAACCCGGGTGGGCCTCATCACGACAAACGCGGACCTTGCGGAAGCGGTCCTGAGAGAAGTGGACGTTCAGCTGAAGAGCCTGTCGACGGCAGCCACCGCCGGCCAGGCCTGGAGAGACTACGGCGAGATTTCCGTCTGCCCGGACGAGGCGACAATGATCGCCTATTCGGACATCGTCGCCGCCGAACACCTGCAGGTGCACACCGAGGATGCCAAGACCTTCGCCAGGAAGCTGAAGCACTACGGTTCGCTCTTCATCGGCCCCAACGCCAGCGTCGTCTATTCCGACAAGTGCTGCGGCACCAACCACACGCTGCCGACCATGGGCGCCGGACGTTACACCGGCGGGCTTTGGGTAGGGTCGTACATCAAGACCGTAACCCATCAGTGGATGGACGAGGACGGCATCCGCGAGGTCGCGCCGCCGGCAGTCCGCCAGTCCGCCTCGGAAGGGCTTGAAGGCCACCGCCGCGCGGCGCAGCTGCGCCTCGACCGACTTCAGGGATAATCCAGCGATACCGGCTCGGCCCCGATCGCGGGCCGGGCCGAATGGTTGCTGGATTGTTCGAGCTGATAAGCGAGCCGGCAGAGCAACGCTTCCTGCCCGAACCCGCCGACAAGCTGGCAGCCGAGCGGCAAGCCGTTCGCGCCGAACCCGCAGAGAAGCGAAATCGCCGGATGCCCTGACATGTTGAACGGCATGGTGCGCATTGCCGTCCAGACCGCGCCGTCGGCAAAGGCGGTGAACTTCGGTGCGGTGCCGAGCGTGGTCGGCATGAGAAGTGCGCTGTGCTGTGCCAGCAATACGTCGACCTCCTGCCTGAAACGATGCGCAACACCACGGGCATGCACGACGTCCTGTGCGTCCAGAACAGCTCCGGTCAGAAGGTTCCGGCGCGCGTCCTTACCATAGGCATCGAACCGGTTGCGCAGACCCACCAAATGGTTCTGAAGAGCCTCCGCCTGCAGGATGACAGTGGCCGCATCCTCGAGCCTTTGATAGGGCGGCAGCGTCACCAGCTCTATTCTGGCACCGAGCAAGGAAAGGAGCGCGGCGGTGTCGTCCATGGCTTGGACAAGGCCAGGATCCGCCACAGGGTCATCAACGAACCAGTCGCGGGCGTAGGCGATGCGAAGTCCCGTGAGCTCCTGTCCGATGTCAGCTGCAGCACGGCTCGCAGGGGCGAGCGCCTCCAGAATGACGGCAGCGTCTTCGACGCAGGCGGCGAGGGGACCAATGACATCGAGGCTCTGCGACAACGGAAAACACCCTGATGCTGAAACCAGGCCCGTGGTCGGCTTCAACCCAACCACACCGCAATAGGCCGCAGGTGCACGGATCGACCCGCCGGTGTCCGTCCCGAGCGCAACGCGCATAAGCCCGGCCGAAACGGCCGCGGCGGAGCCCGACGAGGAGCCGCCGGTGATCGCGCTGGTGTCCCAGGGATTGCAGGCCGGCGGGTTGGGCTGGTCGAAGGCGGGGCCTGTCAACGCATATTCATAGGTTGCGAGCTTGGCCAGCGGCACCATGCCGGCCTGCCTGAGCGCCGCGACGCTGGCAGCATCAATGTGCCCGGCCTCACCGGGAGCGTGCGGATGGGCATGCGACCCGCAGCGGGTCGGCTGGCCCTGCACATCAATGATGTCCTTCACGCCGAAGCAGAGCCCGGCCAGCGGCGGCCGGTCGTCCGGCAGAACATTGTCCCAGCGAGACGCCTCGGCAACAGCATCCGGCGACAGATGCACAACTGAACGAATGGCATCGTCCCGCCGTTCGATGCGGGCAACCAGAGCCGACGCGATCTCGCAAGCCGACACCTGGCCAGTCGCGATCAGCTCCTGTTGACGGCGCAAGGGGCTGTCCAGAACATCATCCATGGTCGCGGTCATCCTTCAGGGCACGTGCCTGTTCGGCCAGGCGCTGCGCCTGTGCAACGGATGCTTTCAGATCCGCCTCGGGAACAGCCAGCCCCAGATCCGCGAGGCGCTTCTTGTATTCGGTCAGGGTCATCGGCCGCTCTCCTGTCGTCGTCTTCCGGTCGTTCCGGTGCGGTGAGCGCACGTCCTCCGGGAGTGATTTTCAACCGTGATAATTTCATTTTGCATAGGTATGCAGATTTTTATTGATCGGACTGAACATGTTTGGCAATATCAAAATGCAAGCGTATGCAAAATTCTGCAAGATGCGCGAAACAGCTTCGCTAAAAGGTACGATGAAATGGGAACGCAGGAAGTCTCCACCCCAAAGGCAAAGGACGTGAAATCCGCTCCACGCGTGAACGACGCGCCGCACAACGGCAATGTCATGCAAGTCGAGCGCGCCGATTTCACCGACCTGGTCCCGGAGGGGCGCGCCCCGGTTCAGGGCATGGAGGGTTTCGACCCCTGTTATTCCGATATCGTCGACTATATTGTCCGCTGCACGCACAAGATCTGGGATGAGCGCGACGTAGGCCTCATCTATTCGCACTACACGCATAACATCGTCCTCTACCTGCCGATGGGCACGATCTACAATCGTGAGGACGTGGTGCGCGACACCATCCAGAGGCTCGTCTCCCTGCCCGAACGCCGCGGCATGGCAACCCATGTCATCTGGAACGGCGACGACAAGGACGGCTATTACACTTCTCATCTGGTAACCGGCTCTGGGCGCTATACGCAGAACGGCCATTACGGTCCGGCCAACGGCCGCTCCTTCGTGTCCCGCACGGTCGCCGACTGCATGATCCATCGCAACAAGATCTACCGCGAATGGGTGGTTTCCGACCAGATGGCGGTCGTTCGCCAACTCGGCCTCGACGTTGACGCTTATGCGGGCAAGATCGCTGAAACGAAACTGAGCCAGGGCCTCACGCAGCTCGACATCGGCGAGGTCGGCCTCCTTCAGGGTCAGTATCCGCCGGCGGAAAAGGCCGACCTGGACATCGCCAACACAGATCTGGAACGCGAAACGCTTCAGTTCCTGCATGACATCTTCAATCGCAAGATGTTCGGCCGCATCCGCGAGGTCTATGCACCGACCGCCATGTACCATGGGCCGCTGATGAAAGAGCTCTACGGCACCGCGTCGGTCTCTCATCAGACGCTCGGCCTCGTGGGCAGCATGCCGGATGCGGTCTACGCTCCGCAGCACATCTGTTCCACGCCCTGCGTCGAAGGCGGCACGAAAGTCGCCGTTCGCTGGATACTCGAGGGTCATCACCTCGGCTACGGCATTCTGGAAAGTCTTGGTGCGCCCACCGGCAAGCATCTGCGTCTGATGGGCATGTCGCACTATCACTACAAGGACGGCAAGATCGTCGACGAATGGACGGTCTATGACGAACTGTCCCTGCTGGTTCAGGTCAAGCTCGCGCAGCTTGCTGACAAGGCATCCGCGGTGGAGGCCGCCGAAGCCTGAAAGAACGTCAAGAACAAAGAGAAATAGCCCGGGGCAATCGGGCATTCTTCCAATGGAGAATGAGATGAGCAAATTGAAGCTAGCCGTGAGTGCGCTTGCACTCGTTCTCGGGGCCGGCACGGCACACGCCGGGTGCGGCATCGAGGGTGGCAACGTCAAGATCCTTGCAAACGACTTCGATGCCCTCGGAACCGTTATCAAGGAAGCGGAAGCCTGCGCGGGAGACGGCGTCACCGTGGAAGCCAACATGACGACCGAGCACAAGGCACTTCAGGTGCCCGCGCTCACGGTCAACCCGGCCCAATACACGGTGGCGATGGTTGCCAACAATTCCATCGTTCCGCTCATGAACGACGACCTCATCCGCCCGCTGGACGAGCTGGTCGAGAAATACGGCCAGCAGCTTCAGCCGACGCAGCTCATCAAGGTCGACGGAAAGGTCATGGCAATCGCCTTCATGGCCAACGGCCAGAACCTCTACATTCGCGGCGACATCCTGAAGGAAGCCGGCCTCGAACAGCCGACGTCGCTTGAAGAGGTCATCGAGGCTGCCAAGGTGATCCGGGAGAAGGGCATTCTGGAATACCCGCTGGCGGCGGCAGACCAGGCCGGATGGTATCTCGGCAACGAGTTCGTCAACACCTACCTGGGCCTTGGCGGCACCTTCTTCGAACCGGGCAGCGCAGAGCCGGCCATAAGCGGCGAGGAGGGTCTGAAGACCCTGGCGCTGATGAAGGAACTTTCCGAATACATGGAACCCGAGTTCCTGACCTTCACGTCCGATGAAATCAAGGCGATGTACCTTTCAGGTGAAGTCGCGATCATCAACCAGTGGGCCTCCATGGTGAACGGTCACATCGACCCCAACGGCCCGGCACCGGAAATCGGGGAAGCCACCATTCTCGCGCCCGCACCGACCGTCGGTGGCGGCACCACGCCGGCCGCTGCGCTCTGGTGGGACGGCTTCACCATCGCCAAGAACATCTCCGACGAAGATGCAGCAGCCTCCTTCCAGGCGATGATGCACGGTATCCGGCCGCAGGTTGCCCAGGACAATCCGTCCGCAGCTGCCTGGCTGATTGCGGATTTCTCTCCTCCCGCCTCGGCAAAAGCGATCCTTGAAAACGCGAAGCTCGGGGCGAAAGCCTACCCGATGTCACCCTACATGGGGCTTCTGCATACAGCACTCGGTGCAGAACTCTCCGATTTCCTTCAGGGGCGCGAAAGTGCCGAACAGGCGTTGAACGACGTGGAAGCAGCCTACCGCGCCGCAGCCAAGGAAGCCGGCTTCCTCAACTGATACTGCCCTTTGCCACACCCCTGTCATGTCGATGACAGGGGTGTATCCTTTTCGGGGGAGACTTTATGCGCCACCGTGATTTTGCAGCGTTCATATGGCCATCGGCACTCGCCATGCTCTTGTTCATTGCGTTGCCGATCGTGTCCGTTTTCGTGCAGTCCATGTTCGTCGAGCATGAACAGGTTCTCGTGACCGTGGAAAACTGCGGCCCGTTCGGCTGCACCGACGAAACCAAGGTCGACACAGAGGCAACCCGGGTCCTGCGCGAAGAAGAGCCACTCGGGCGCTTCAACGCCTTTGGCACCTATCTCAATCGGTCCCACCTGGCGGTTGAAGAGATCGCCGAGATCCTGGAAAGCAGCAACGGTTTTGTCGATGTCGTTACCAGGATCTACAATCTGCCCTTTTACAAGGCGCTGTCCTTCACCCTGGTCTACACCTTCCTGGTGACACCGCTTGCCATGATTGCCGGCTTTGCCGTCGCTCTCGGCGTCAACAGTGTGCCCAGGCTGTTTCGCGGGCCGATCATCTTCCTGTCGCTGCTGCCCTACATCGTGACACCCCTTCTGGGTTCCCTCATCCTGTTCTGGATGATCAACTCCGACGGCATCATCGGAGCGACACTCCAGTGGCTGTTCAACGATCCGGAACTGTCGCTGAAGGCCAGCCCCGTGCTGTCGTGGCTCACGCTCATCACCTACGGAACGTGGCATATGGCGCCCTTTGCCTTCGTGGTCTTCTATGCCGGTCTGCAGACCCTGCCGATGGACACGCTGGAATCCGCCATGATCGACGGCGCCAACCGCTGGGAACGCATCCGATACGTGGTGATGCCTCACCTGACGCCGCTGGCGACCTTCGTCGGTCTTGTTCTGCTGATGGATAATTTCCGCGTGTTCGAACCGATCATCGGCTTCTCGTCGGAGGCCAACGCAACCTCGCTCTCCTGGCTGATCTACAACGACCTGACAGGGCAGGTGAACCAGCTTTTCGGCTCGGCCGCAGCCACCTCGATCCTGACCATGATCGGCGTGATCATCCTGCTCAGCCCGGTGCTCGTGCGGACCTGGCGCGACTTCAAGAGAAAGGCCCGGTGATGACCAGATCCATCGGCTATTCCCGCCCGCTCGCCATCTTCACCGGGGTCATCCTGGTTGTGTGGCTGATCGTTGCGGCCTTCCCCTTCATCTGGACCGTGTGGGGCTCGTTCAAGGTCCAGGCCGACTTCTTCAGCCGGGTCTCCTTTTGGAACGCCATCACGGGGCCTGCGACCGTGCGCCAGACTGGCGAGGCGCTGACACTCGACGGCTATCGTGGCGCCTGGATCGAGCGAGAGTTCTACCACTCGGTCTGGAACACCACGATCGTCACCATCTGCGTAACCTCCATCTCGCTCTTGTTCGGAACACTCGGCGGATATGCGCTTTCCCGCTCGAGCCGCAACTACACCTTCTGGATCCTGATCGCCGCGCTGGTCTTCCGGGCCATGCCGCACATCACGCTGGTTTCCGGCTTCCTGCTGCCGTTCTTCCAGCTCAACATCTGGGGCTATCTGCCGACAGCGATCATCGTCCTGGTGGCCATCAACCAGCCCTTCACGATCTGGATGCTGCACAGCTTCTTCAAGTCGATCCCGAAAGATCTGGATGAAAGCGCCATGGTTGACGGTTGCACCCGCTTCCAGGCGTTCCGGCTGGCGATCATGCCGGTGATGTGGCCGGGCGTGATCACCACCGGCCTGTTCAGTTTCCTTCTGGCCTACAACGATTTCTCGGTGACCGCGCTGCTGCTGTCCCAGGAAAACCAGACCATGGTTCCGAAGATCAATTCGTTCCTTGGAACCATCCAGACCGAAGGCACCATCATGTATGCGGTTGCCGCGACCGTGAGCGCCACCGTACCGCTATTCATCCTCGTGATGTTCTTCCAACGCCAGATTGTCAGCGGTCTGACCGCAGGCGCCGTCAAGGGATAGTCCATGGCCGAGATCCAACTGAAAAATGTCACCAAGCGCTGGGGCAATGTCTACGGCGTCAACAACTTCAACCTGCATATCGCCGACCGCGAGTTCCTGGTTCTGCTGGGGCCATCCGGCTGCGGCAAGTCCACCACCATGCGCATGATCGCCGGTCTGGAAGACATCTCCGAAGGCGAGATCATCATCGGCGACCGGGTCGTGAACACTCTGGAACCCAAGGATCGCGACATCGCCATGGTGTTCCAGAGCTATGGCCTTTATCCCAACCTGACGGTCTACGAAAACATCCGCTTCCCGCTGAAGGTTCGCAAGGTGCCAAAGGACCAGCATGATGCCCGGGTGATGAAGGCGGCGGAAATGGTCGATCTGACCGACCTGCTCGACCGACGACCCGCGGAGCTATCCGGTGGCCAGAGGCAGCGCGTCGCTCTGGCACGTGCAATCGTCCGCGAGCCGACGGTGTTTCTCATGGACGAGCCCCTGTCCAACCTGGACGCGAAGCTGCGCGTGTCGACCCGCGCCGAAATCAAGAACCTCCAGCACCGGCTGAAGACGACCACGATCTACGTTACCCACGACCAAATCGAGGCGATGACCCTTGCCGACCGGGTGGTGGTGATGAGCGGTGGCGTCATTCAGCAGGTGGCGACACCGACGGAGATCTATGACAACCCGGCCAACACCTTCGTGGCTTCCTTCATCGGCTCTCCGGCGATGAACCTGGTTAAGGGAGAGATTTCCGCCGGCGTATTTACGGCTCAGAACATCCGCGTTGAAGGTCTGCGCGGAGACATCTCCGGGCCGGTGACCCTGGGTTTCCGGGCCGAGGATGTGACCCTTGTGGACGGGGGAGGCGAGCTGTCGTCGACCGTTTTCGCCCTGGAACTTCTCGGCGACGCCTCCATGGTGGCCGTCGAGGCGGGTGGGGAACTGGTCAACCTGAAGGCCGCCAAGGACTTCCGCTCCGAAATCGGTGCGCCGATCAGCGCGCGGATCCCGATCGAATGCTGTCATCTGTTTGATGCGCAGGACGGCCGGCGGCTCACCGTGAAGGGGTGACAAGTTCGCGAAGCACGAGTACTCAGAACATGATAAAATCACGGAGGCCCGCTTGAACAGCAAACCGGTTACATCTGTAGACGTTGCGCGCAAGGCCGGCGTTAGCCAGTCCGCAGTCTCCAGATATTTTACCCCGGGCGCCTCCGTTTCCAAGAAGATGGCCGAGAAGATCCGCATCGCCGCGGACGAACTCGATTACCGGCCGAATGTTCTGGCAAGGGCGATGATCACCGGGAAAAGCCGGATCATCGGCCTGATCGTCTACTACTTCGAGAACCAGTTCTATCCCGAAGCGGTTGAAAAGCTTTCGATCGCGCTTCAGGAAAACGGCTACCATGTCCTCCTGTTCATGGCATCGAACACCATCAATGATGTCGAGCCCGTCATCCAGGAAATCATGGGTTACAGGGTCGACGGCATCATCATGGTGTCCGTGTCCGTTTCCTCGACACTGGCGGAACGATGCCGGGATCTCGACATCCCGGTGCTTCTGTTCAACCGCGATCAGCCGAAGGACAATCTGCGCGCGGTGACCAGCGACAATCGCCTTGGCGGCGAACTGGCGGCAAAAGCGCTTCTGCGCGGACAGCCGAAACGCGTTGCCCTGCTTGCTGGCTTTTCCGGAGCCTCGACGCAGATTGATCGCGAAGCCGGGTTCATGGCTGTGCTGCAGGAAGCAGGTGTCGAACTGCACTCCCGAGCGGACGGAAACTATCACTATACGGATGCCGCCGATGCAGCCCGCCAGCTTTTCGACGTGCCCGATCAGCCCGATGCTGTCTTTGTCGCCGACGACCACATGGCGCTCGCAGCCCTGGACGTAATCCGCTTCGAGTTCAAACTGAAAGTTCCCGAGGACGTGGCCGTGGTCGGATTCGACGACATCCCGCAAGCCGCCTGGCCTTCGTTCAACCTCACCACGATCCGGCAGCCCATCAACCAGATGGTCTCGGCGGCAGTCGCCATGCTGGTCGACGCGATAGAGGAGGGGAATACGGACGTCCGCAAGGTCCGCATTCCGCCGGTCGAGGTAATCCGCGGCACGACCCGAAGCTAGTATTCCCGAACAGAACGCTTACCAGCTGCGACCACTGTGCGGCCGACGCCGGTTCGCCAAGGCCTTCGCGTGTCACTTGTCGGAAAACTCCGCTTGCAAGCGTTTTCACAAATTTTGCAAAAATATTTTTTGCCTGCCTCAAATCGCGAATTTTTCGATCGTTTTCCAACAATTTAGAACGTATTTTGTGGGGTTTTTGCATCTCTGAATTTTTGGGAACGTTTGCAAAATCTCTTGCGAACTGACTCAATCCGGCGTAGGAACCGGGTCAAGGGCCGGGTCGCAGGCATACGGAGGTGCCGCGATCGTGTTCCGGGGAGGAGCCGGTGGGACTGCAGTTTGCAAGCGTTCCCAAATGCCGGTTCTCCCGTTTTCAATTTCGCTTCTCGGGAGGGAACAGAATGAAAGTCGCCGTTTGGGCTGCAGCAGCCGCACTTGCATTTGTCACACAGGCAGCAGCCGATACGACCATCCGCATCGGCCATGCCACGCCTGAGGTCTCGCCTGTCCACCAGGCTCTGAGCTACTTCGAGGAAGAACTCGAAAAGCGTTCAAATGGCACCATCCAGGTAGAGATCTTTCCGGGCGGCCAGCTCGGCAGCGTCAAGGAAATGACCGATCTGGTCCAGTCCGGCAACATCACCATGACCACGGGCGCGTCGGTTCATCTGAGCTCGACTGTCGATCAGCTGGCCGTGCTCGACCAATTCCTTCTCTTCAAGGACGAAGAAACCGCGCGCAGCCTTCTGGACGGCGACGCCGGCAAGACCATCTCTGCAGCCATGGAAGACCGTGGGCTCAAGAACATGGGCTTCATGGAACTCGGGTTCCGCAGCTTCACCAACTCCCGTGCACCGCTCGACAGCTACGAAGCCTTCGAAGGCCTGCGTATGCGCTCGGCAGACAACCCGATCGCCATCAAGGCCTGGCGGTCGGTTGGCGCTGTTCCGGTGCCGCTGGCGTGGGGCGAGATCTATTCCTCATTGCAGCAGGGCCTGATCGATGGCCAGGAAAGCGCCCTGAGCTCGATGATCATCGAGCGTTTCTTCGAGGTGCAGAAATACGTTTCCCTGACCGGTCACATCTATTGGCCGGAACTCTGGATGGCCAATCTTGACTGGTATAACGGCCTGGACGAAGCCGACCGTACGCTCATCGACGAAGTTGCAGTGGAAACCGTCAAGAAGCAGCGCGAGCTGACCGCGGCCGCCAATGCCGAAACCCTGGCCAAACTCAAGGAAGCCGGGCTCGAAGTGAACGAGCTGCCGGAGGCCGACAAGAAGCGCCTCGGCGAAACAATGAACGCCGCCATCGAAGGCGACATTCGCGCCAAGGTCGGCGACTCCTTCTACGACACCTTCATGCAGGCCGTCGCGCAGTAAGCGAACCAGGGGAGGAGAAGGCAAAATGCGGTTTCTCGAAAAATGGTTCGAGCCGGCGGTGATCGTCTCGATGCTTGGCATGATCATCATTCTGGTCTTCGCGGACGTGATTGCGCGGCTTGCCTTCTCCACCTCGATAGCTGTGGCGAACGAACTCGCCCGGTTTTCCTTCGTCTACATGATCTACTTCGGCGTGAGTTACGCAATCCGCGAGCGGCGGCACATGCGTGTCACGGTTCTGATCGATGTCATGCCGAAGGCGCTGCGCCACTGGATGTTCGTGCTCTCCGAGGTGATCTTCCTGATCTATTCCGTCGTCGTTTGCTGGCTCGGTGTCGTGATCACGCAGCAATCCATCGACCGCGGCAAGATCCTGAGCTCCACCGAGTGGCCTCAAGCCGTGCTTTACGCGGCGATCATCTTTTCCGGTGCCCTGAGCAGCCTGCGTCTTTTGCAATCCATCAAGGCTGCCGTCGTTGATGGCGACACGCGCCTCGGCCCCCAGACGGATATCTGAGCCATGACGACAGCCATTCTCTTCGGTAGTTTCCTGCTGCTGTTGCTCATCGGCGTCCCGATCGGCATTGCGCTCGGCGCGGCGAGCATGCTCGCAATCCTCTATATTCCGTTCCTCAGCCTCGACATGTATGCCCTCGGGCTGGTCTCGGCCATCGACAGCTTCACGCTCATCGCGGTGGTGCTGTTCACCCTGGCCGGCAGCCTGATGGCCGAGGGAGGCATTTCCAAACGTCTGATCGCCGTTGCGGACCATGCCTTCGGCGGCATGCCCGGCGATCTGGGCACCGTGACGATCATGTCCTGCCTGTTCTTTGCGGCCATCTCCGGAACAGGATCCGCGACGGTGGCGGCCATCGGCCTCGCCATGATCCCGGCTCTGGTCGATCGCGGCTACGACCGGGCCTATGCAGGCGCCATGGTGGCCTCCGCAGGCGGGCTTGGCGTCATGATCCCGCCGTCGGTGGTGATGATCGTCTATGCGGTCTCTTCCGGCGTCTCGGTGACGGCTCTCTTCATGGCCGGCATCGTTCCGGGCTTCGTGATCGCGCTGACCCTGATCGGCTACAACGTGATACAGCGTCGCTCCGGAAACCAGGGTGCGGGCAACCCGGTACCGCCAACCCGCACCGGCAGTCTCTGGGCCGCCCTTTGGGACGCGAAGCTCGCCCTCGCCATGCCGCCTGTTGTTCTCGGCAGCATCTATTCCGGCATGGTGACACCGACCGAAAGTTCCGCCGTCGCCGTCGTCTATGCCCTGATCGTGAGCTGCTTCGTCTATCGGGAGCTTCCGTTGTCCGCCGTTCCGAAGATGATGCTGGAAGCTGCGTTGCTGGTCTCCGCCGTGCTCGTCATCATCGGTGCGTCCTACGCCTTCGGCCGCATCATCGCTCTGGAGCGTATCCCGTCCGATCTCGCCCAGCTCGTGCTGTCGCTGACCCAGAGCAAGGTGGTGGTGATGCTGGCCGCGATCGTCCTGCTTCTTATCGTCGGAACCTTCCTGGAAACACTGGCGGCAATCGTCATCCTGACACCTGTCCTTCTGCCGATCATGCTGAAAATCGGCGTGGATCCGGTTCACTTCGGCATCGTCATGGTCGTGGCGCTTGCCATCGGCTTCGTGACACCGCCGCTCGGAGCAAACCTGTTCATGGCCGCCGCTGTCGGCAAGATCCGGTTCGAGGACATCGCCCGCAGGATCTTTCCCTGGGTGGTGACGATGATCTTCGCGCTCCTGCTGATCGCTTTCATTCCCGTCCTGTCACTTGGACTGCCAGAACTGTTCCTGGGCTACGGGCGCTAAACCTTCGGCGGTCAACCCGCTGAACCACACAACAGCGGCATTTCGGCCGCATTCGAAAGATGACGACGGACGATGCGGTTTCGCCGCGCAGAAAGTCGCCCGGAAAACTGAGGAACCTGAAATGACTGTCGAGTATCTGAAGAAAGGGAAGCCGGAAGCGGACCGTGTCGAGGACGACGCCAAGGTGCGCGCCGTTGTCGAGGCAACCCTGAAGGATATCGAGGAACGCGGCGATGCTGCCGTGCGCGACCTCAGCGAGAAATTCGACAAGTATTCCCCGGCATCCTACCGCCTGTCGCAAGAGGAGATCGACAGCCTGATCGCCCAGCTGACCGAGCAGGAACTGTCCGATATCAAATTCGCCCAGGCGCAAGTGGTCAATTTCGCAAAGGCCCAACGCGACAGCATGCTGGATATCGAGGTCGAGACGCTGCCGGGCGTCATTCTCGGCCACCGCAACCTGCCGGTTCAGTCCGTCGGCTGCTACGTGCCGGGCGGCAAGTTTCCGATGGTGGCCTCCGCACATATGTCCGTCGCAACAGCGAAGGTCGCCGGCGTTCCGCGCATCGTTGCCTGCACTCCGCCGTTCGACGGCAAGCCCAATCCCGCCGTGATCGCGGCCATGCACCTTGGTGGCGCGGACGAAATCTACGTGCTGGGCGGCATTCAGGCCGTCGGCGCGATGGCCATCGGCACGGAAACCATCGAGCCGGTGCACATGCTGGTTGGTCCGGGCAACGCTTTTGTTGCGGAAGCCAAGCGTCAGCTCTTCGGTCGCGTCGGCATCGATCTTTTTGCCGGACCGACGGAAACCATGGTGATCGCCGATGAAAGCGCCGCAGACGCGGAACTCTGCGCGACGGATCTGCTCGGCCAGGCCGAACACGGCTACAACAGCCCCTGCGTGCTGCTGACCAACAGCCGCAGGCTGGCGGAAGAAACCATGGCCGAAGTCGAACGGCTTCTCGCAATTCTGCCGACAGCGGGCACCGCCCGCGTGAGCTGGGAAGAATACGGCGAGGTGATCGTCTGCGACACCTACGAGGAAATGCTGAAGGTCGCCGACGACATCGCTTCCGAGCATGTTCAGGTCATGACCGACCGCGACGACTGGTTCCTGGAAAACATGACCTGTTATGGCGCGTTGTTCCTCGGCCCGCGGACAAATGTCTCCAACGGTGACAAGGTCATCGGCACCAACCACACGCTGCCGACCAAGAAGGCCGGCCGCTACACCGGCGGACTTTGGGTCGGCAAGTTCCTGAAAACCCACAGCTATCAGAAGGTCATGACCGACGAAGCAGCGGCCAGTATCGGTGCTTATGGCTCGCGCCTGTGCATGCTGGAAGGTTTTGTCGGCCACGCCGAGCAGTGCAACGTCCGCGTTCGCCGCTATGGCGGTGTCAACGTCCCCTATGGTGAGGCTGCACCGGTTCTGGAGAAGGCCGAATGAGCCTTCCGCGCACCCCGTCCTTCCGTCTCGATGGCCGGCGCGCCCTCGTAACAGGTGCGTCCTCCGGCATCGGCAGGGCGTGCGCTGTCGCGCTTGCGGAAGCCGGGGCGGCAGTAACACTGGCGGCCCGGCGGGCCGCGCCGCTTCAGGACCTTCAGGCAGAAATGCAGGCCGAAGGCTTGCAGGCGGACGTATTGGTCCTCGACATGGCAGATCATGAAGCGCTTGAAAAAGCCCTCGCTGACCTGTCGGCCTTTGACGTTGTCGTGAACTCCGCCGGCATGGCGCGCCATGGTCCTGCGCTGGAAACCCGGCCCGAAGACTTCGATGCAGTCATCGACCTGAATTTCCGGGCAGCCTATTTTCTCGCAGCCCTGGCCGCAGGCCGGCTGGCAGCCGAAGGCAAGCCGGGTTCGATCATCAACATCTCGTCCCAGATGGGCCATGTCGGCGGCATCGACCGCGCCGTCTATTCAGCTTCCAAGCACGCAATCGAAGGCATGACCAAATCGATGGCGATCGAGTGGGGCCCGAAGGGGATCCGCATCAATTCCATCTGCCCGACCTTCATTCGCACCCCGCTGACCGAGAAGACCTTCGAGAACCCCGAACGGCGCAAGTGGATCGAGGAGAAGATCAAGCTTGGCAGGGTAGGCGAAGTCGAGGATATCATGGGCGCGGTCGTCTACCTCGCCTCGGACGCATCCTCCCTGGTGACCGGAACGGCATTGCTGGTCGATGGAGGTTGGACGGCGGACTGATGAGCAAGGAAAAGGTCACACTCAGCGAAGTCGCAAAGCTGGCAGGGGTTTCCCAGTCGGCAGTCAGCCGTGCATTCACGCCGGGCTCCAGCGTCTCGCAGAAGACCCGCGACCGCATCGAGGCGGCAGCCGAGGAACTCGGGTACCGACCGAACCCGATCGCGCGGGCGATGATTACCGGCAGAAGCCGCATCATCGGCCTCGTCGTGGCCTACCTTGAAAACCAGTTCTATCCGCTCGCAATCGAGCGTCTCAGCCGGGCCTTGCAGGCCAGGGGCTATCACATCCTGATCTTTCTGGCGGAGAACCAGGAGGACGATGTCACCCGCGTGGTCGACGAATTGCTCGATTACCGCGTCGACGGCATCATCACGGCCTCTGTTGCGATCACCAACGACCTGACCACACGCTGCGAGGACGCAGGCATCCCGATCGTCATGTTCAATCGCGGTCAGGACGACAACCGCCTGTCGTCGGTAACCTCCGACAACCTTGCAGGCGGCCGGACCGTCGCCAACTTCCTGGTCGCCTGCGGACATGAACGGATCGCCCATATTGCCGGTTGGCAAGGATCTTCGACCGGGCGCGACCGCGCACGCGGCTTCACTGAGGCGCTTGCCGAACACGGCCGCGAACCCTGCGCCGTGCTCGACGGCAAATACAGCACCGATGTGGCGCGCCAGCTTGCGCGTGAGCTCTTCGGTTCAGCGGACAGACCGGACGCGGTATTTGTCGGCAACGACCATATGGCACTTCCCGTGATGGACGTTCTGCGTTTCGAACTGGGGCTTTCCGTACCGGGCGACGTCGCTGTGGTCGGCTACGATGATGTGCCCGTTGCAGGCTGGCCGACCTATGACCTGACGACAGTCCGCCAGTCGGTGAACCGCATGGTCGAGGCAACAGTCGAGACATTGCTTGGCCGCGTCGAGGGACACACAGAGCCCACACGCATCCTGATCCCGGGTGATTTGATCCAGCGCGGCTCCACGCGCAAGCTGGACCCGTTCGGCACATGAGGACACCCCTTCAGGCCGAGGAACGGCATCACACCTATCTGCAGAGCTTGAGATCACGGCGGCTGAACAACCACCCGCCGAACCGGCTGCTGGCCGCCCTACACTGACCAGATTTCTCAAGGATATTCGACATGAGTTCGATCAACGATCGCATCGTTCGCTACGGTGAACTGAAGCCGTGCAAGACTGCCTTCATCGACGCCCATACACCTGGCTCGAACCAGAAGGAAAACTTCACCATCATCGGCGGCGGGGTTTCGGAAAGTCCCGACCAGCACGTCCACATCACCGACAAGGTCGGCTTCAATATTGGTGCCGCGGGACAGCCGCCGCATTGCCGCAACTCGCTTCACAACCACACCACAGCCGAAGTCTTCTTCGTGCTGAAGGGACGCTGGCGCTTCTTCTGGGGCCGCTATGGCACGGCCGGCGAATTCGTTGCCGAGGAAGGCGACATCTTCAACATTCCGACCGGGATTTTTCGCGGGTTCGAGAACATCGGCACCGACTACGGAATGATCATGGCGATCCTTGGCGGCGATGATGCCGGCGGCGGCGTGACCTGGGCACCTCAGGTGATCGAGGACGCGCGGGAACACGGTCTCATCCTTGGAGAGAACGGGGTCCTCTACGACAGCAAGAAGGGCCAGACCCTGCCGCACAACGTGTCGCCGATGCCGCTTCTGACCGACGAAGAGCTGAAGGCTTTCCCGGAAACGCCGGTGGAGGACGTGGTCCGCGACTATGTTGCCCGCTACTGGGACCTGATGGCGCTGGCAGCGAAAAAGCCGGCCAAGGTGATCGGCGAGAACGCTCTCCTGAAAGACAAGCCCGGTTTCGAGGTCGAGTTCCTGACGCGCGGCTCACTCTCCAGCGACACCATCACACCGGAGAAGCCGACAGTGCTGATGCCGATGCGTGGCCACTGGGCGCTGAGCTGGAGCGGCGGTCAAACCGTGCTCAACCCGGGCGACACCGCCCTGATGCTCGCCGGAGAGGCTTACTCGCTTGAGCCGTCGATGACCGGCGAGGCATCGCTCTACCGGGTTGTCGCCACAGATGATCCCGCCGGCCTGACCTGGACCGGGAACTGACACCTGGCAGCCGGCGAGGCTATCCGGTCTCGCCGGCTGCCTTCTTGAAAAGGAAGTGGCCATGACGCGTCTCCCGCTAGTCCTGATCCCCGGCATGATGTGCGACGCCCGGCTCTACGGGCCGCAGATCGCTGCCTTTTCCGGGTCGCGTGCACTGCATCTTGCTCCAATCTGCAACGAGGACAATGTCGAGGCCCTGGCAGCGGCGATCCTTTCCGGTGCACCGCAACGCTTTGCGCTCGCGGGCCTTTCCATGGGCGGGATCGTCGCCATGGAGGTCGTGAGGCAGGCGCCCGAACGTGTGGAGCGTCTGGCACTTCTCGACACCAATCCACGTACCGAACTGGACACGGTGAAGGAAAAGCGGGCGCCACAAATGGCGGCGGTCCGCGCAGGTGGGCTCTCGGACGTCATGCGCCTCGAGGTCATTCCAAATTTCGCACATGACAGGTCGACCGCTGCCGACCTCGAGAGCCTTGCGCTTGACATGGCCGAAAGCCTCGGACCCGAGGTCTTCCTGCGCCAGTCGAAAGCGCTGATCGACCGCCCGTCACAGATCGAAACGCTGCGCGCCTACAAGGGCAAGGCTCTGGTCCTGACCGGCGAGAGCGACAGGCTCTGCCCCCTTGATCGGCATACACAGATGGCCGAACTGCTTCAGAACTCGGTTCTGGAAATCATCGAACAAGCCGGTCACCTGACGACACTGGAACAGCCGGCGGCAACGAATGCCGCACTCGCACGATGGCTTGAGGACTAGGATTAGAATGGATCAGGAACTTCTGGAACTGCTGAAACGCGTGGATACGCCGACGGTCTGCAATGCCATCGAGGTTGTCGAGGGCAAGCGCGGCTTCAATGGCTTCACACGAGGTACCATGCTGTGCAGCGCACCGGAGGGTGGCGCCATGGTGGGCTATGCCTCAACGGCCAAGATCGCCGCACTCGAACCACCCACAGAGCCTGCGGACGTCATCCGCGCCCGCCGCATGGAATACTACCGGCGCATGGCCGAGGCCCCCAAACCCTCGATAGCCGTAATCGAGGACGTGGATTACCCGCATTGCATCGGGGCCTACTGGGGCGAGGTGAATACTTCAATCCACAAGGCCTTCGGCATGTCCGGTGCCCTGACCAACGGGGTCATGCGCGACCTCGGCGATATGGCAGAAGGATTTCCGGTCGTCGCGGGTTCCATCGGCCCCAGCCACGGGTTCGTGCATGTTCGCGAGTTGGGCACGCCTGTCAGCATCTTTGGGTTGACTGTCCAGGATGGTGACCTGGTCCACGCCGACCGTCATGGCGCCGTGGTCATTCCAGTGGAGGTCATACCCGGCCTTAAAGAAGGTATTGCCAAGCTCTTTGCCTCGGAAAAGGTCGTTCTGGAAGCCACTGCAAAAGGAGCGATGGACTTTGCCGCCTTCGAGAAGGTCTGGCAGGCTTTCGAAGCTGCCCGCGTCTGAGGACACGGGCACAGCAAAGAGGACACGAAACAGGCTAATTGCTTTAGCTTGAAGTTCATTCTTTGCCTGTTGCCCGGTGGCCCCGGACTGGCTCAGACCGCGCTCGTATTAGCCGTCGAGATCGCGTTCGGACAGAATGCGATCGACCGGTCCAACGCCATCATCAAGGCATGGCCTGATCGTCAGAAACGTTCGGTTGCCGCTGATCGGCTGTCGCTGAAACCGCACGACACTTTCCAGAAACGGCAGTGGCTCATTGCTCAGCCGGAAATAGATCTCTTCGCGTGGCTGCCTTGCCAAGTTCCCGTGCCATATTGACGAAAGCCCGGAAGGCAGCCGAAGGGTTTTTACGCCCGGGATAATAGAGACACAGCGGCGACGTTGGCGGGGTCCAATCCTGCAGGACCCGTTCAAGTCGCCCGGCAGCGATGTCGTCGCGCACGTTGGCTTCCATGAAAAACCCGATCCCGATCCCGTCGAGAACGGCCATTCGTGCAAGCGAAGCTTCATCAAGTGTAATCGGACCCCCCACGTCGATCAGGAGGGCATTGCCATCCTTCTCGAAATGCCAGCGATAAAGTGCACCGTTTGGCAGTCGGACACGGATGCATTGGTGAGCCAGAAGATCGGGGGGTGCGGCCGGCCTCCCATGTTCTTCGAGGTAGGTGGGGGTGGCGACCACAGCAAAGCTGCGAGGCGCCCCCAGCGGCACAGCGATCATGTCACTTGGCACCAGGTCGGCGGTTCGGATTCCCAAATCGAACCCTTCGGCGACGATATCGACGATCCGGCCTTCGGTGACGAGATCGATGTGAACCTGTGGGTAGCGCTGCAGGAACTCCAGAACTAGTGGCGCAAACACTTCCCGGGCAGCTGTTGCGAAAGCATTGATGCGCAATGTCCCCGAAGGCGTGTCCTGTTGCGAGCGCACGGCTGCCATTGCGTCCTGGATGTCACGCAGTGCGGGGGACACCTGTTCGACGAAGGTTCGACCGGCATCCGTCAACGAAACACTTCGCGTGGTGCGATTGAACAGGCGAACGCCGAGTTGCCGTTCTATCTTGCCAATAAGGTTGCTGAGCGCCGTCGTCGACAGCCCGAGTTCGAGCGCCGCTGCACGGAAAGACCCTCGATTGGCGATGGCCAGAACCGCTTCAAGTTCTCCCAGGATCTGACGTGACATTGTTCCGATTTTCGTGACGTTACATCCAGCTTTATCCCAATTATCGCGATTAAGGTCCAGCCATATATTTCGACCATCGACGCCGGAACACACCGCTGATCCGGCTGGACCATCACCAGAAACGGAGATGTCAGATGGATATCCGGTTACCAGGACCGATTGCCGCCTATTTCGAAGCTGACGGAAACAGGAATGCCGATGCCGTCGCTGAATGTTTCAGCGAAGACGCGGTCGTCAAGGACGAGAAAAACGTGCATGCGGGACGCACCGCGATCCGCCGATGGAAGGCGGAAGCTTCAACAAAGTACTCCTACACGGTCGAACCTTTCGCAATCGAGGTGGAAGGAAATCGCAAGGTGGTGACGGGCCACGTTGTCGGGAACTTTCCCGGCAGCCCGGTCGACCTGAGGTATCTTTTCCGCCTGACGGACGAGAAGATTGCTGAACTGGAGATCCTGCCGTGAGCAAGTTCCTCAGTCTTGAAGGCAAACGGGCGCTTGTCACGTCCGGAACGCGAGGCGCAGGGGCTGCGACGGTCAGGCTATTCCGGGACCTCGGGGCCGAGGTGCTGACAAGCGCCCGGACCAGGCCGGACACGCTTGAAGATGGTGTCCAGTTCGTCGCGGCAGACCTGACCACGACCGAAGGCTGCGATGACCTTGTCGCCGCTGTCCGGGAAAGGCTGGGAGGCGTGGACATCATTGTTCATATGCTCGGCGGTTCCTCTGCTCCGGGAGGCGGGTATGTCGCCCTGACGGACGCCGAGTGGCACAACGAGCTCTACCTCAATCTCTTTCCTGCCGTTCGCCTGGACCGGCAACTCGTGCCGGACATGGTTGAACGGGGAAGCGGTGTCGTCATCCACGTTTCGTCGATCCAGAGGGAGCTGCCGCTGCCTGAATCGACAACCGCCTATGCGGCGGCGAAGGCAGCGCTGTCCACCTACAGCAAGGCCCTGTCGAAAGAAGTCTCGCCAAGGGGCGTGCGTGTGCTGCGTGTATCGCCCGGGTGGATTGAGACGGAAGCGTCGGTGCGTCTTGCCGACCGTCTCGCCAAGCAGGCCGGCACCGATTACGAGGGCGGCAAGAAGATGATCATGGATGCGCTTGGCGGAATACCGATCGGTCGTCCGACAAAACCGGAAGAGGTCGCAAACCTGATTGCGTTCGTGGCGTCCGACCGCGCGGCCACGATCACCGGCACCGAATACGTCATTGACGGGGGCACCATACCGACAACGTAGACATGACGAATGCGTGGATCAGGCGGGAGTACCCCACCCGCCGATCTGAGAATAGATCGTGTCACGAAGATTTCGGATGTTCTTGTTGAGACTCGCGAGGTCTTCGGTGCTTTGCATCGAAGCCGTCAGCAGAGCCTCGCCAAGGCATCCTGCCCTGGACTGAAGCGCACGGCCCTTGTCGGTCAAGGCCACGACAACCTGTCGCTCGTTGTTTGGATTTCGGGTTCTTTGCAGCAGTCCCGCCGTTTCGAGACGCTTGAGAAGCGGCGTGAGTGTACTGGATTCCAACGCCAGGGTCTCGGCGATTGCCCCGACTGTCTTCTGGTCGTCGCGCCAGAGAACATTGAGAACGAGATACTGCGGATAGGTCACCCCGAGCTCGTCAAGAAGGGGTTTGTAGACGCGCTGAATGGCAATCCCTGCCGAATAGATCGCGTAGCAGAGTTGATCGTCCAAAGGCGGTGGACTGTTCTTCCGGTCATTCGTCATGCGCTGCTCCTTTGCCCCCGTATATCAAACCACATCACGAGAAACAATATCGCGATAACATTTCTCTTGACCTGAAAATTCGATCCCTGTAATCACTCTTATCGCGATAACTGTTATCGCTACTTGTTTGGAGAAGAGCCATGAAGACCAAGACGAAAATGTTTGTTCTGGCGGCTGCCGCCGCTGCCGTCATCGGACTGAAGTCCGCGAATGCGTCAGACACCATTCCGGCGGATCAGACTGTCAGGAATGTTGTGCTTGTTCACGGCGCTTTTGCGGATGGCTCCGGCTGGCGCGGCGTCTATGACGAACTGACAACGCGTGGATACCGGGTCACCATCGTCCAGAACCCGCTGACATCTCTGGAAGACGATGTTGCGGCCACCAAACGCGCATTGGACCGTCAGGACGGCCCGGCCATTCTTGTCGGGCATTCCTGGGGCGGCACGGTCATTACCGAAGCGGGGATCGACCAGAAGGTTGCCGGGTTGGTCTATGTCTCGGCGCTTTCACCGGATGCCGGCGAAACGACAGCTCAGCAATATGATGGATTTCCAGCGGCTTCCGAGTTCGTCATCGACACTTCGGAAGACGATTTCGCCTATGTCGACCGGGAAAAATTCAAATCCGGCTTTGCCCATGACGTGAGCGACGCGGACGCCGCCTTCATGCGGGATTCTCAAGTTCCCCTCAACTTGGCAGCGTTTGGCACAAAGCTGAAGAATGCTGCGTGGCGCTCCAAGCCGAGTTGGGCGGTGATTGCAACCGAAGACAAGGCATTCGACCAGGCCATGCTGATCCACATGGCGGAACGTATCGGCGCAAAGATCACGAAGGTCTCTGCCAGCCACGCTCTCTTCATGACCCGGCCGAAAGTCGTCGCCGACACGATCGACGAAGCCGCACAAACGGTCTCGAGCCAGCATTAAACAACACAAGCATCGATAGAGGTCGATCACATGGACAAGACCATGCAGCTCGAAAAGACAAATGCCGAATTCGATTTCATCGTATGCGGTGCAGGTTCCAGCGGGTCGGTTGTCGCAGCCAGATTGGCCGAAGACGGCAATGCCAGGGTTCTGCTCCTTGAGGCTGGAGGCGACGATCTCGCCGAAAGTGTCATGGAACCGGCTCAATGGCCGTTGAACCTTGGCAGTGACCGTGATTGGAGCTTCATTGGTGAACCAACACCTGGGCTCGCCGGCCGCCGGCTTCCCTTAAGCATGGGCAAGGGGCTTGGTGGTGGTTCAAGCATCAATGTCATGGTGTGGGCCCGGGGCCACAAGGAAGACTGGAACCATTTCGCCGCAGAATCCGGCGACGAAGCCTGGGGATACCAGTCCGTGCTCGGATATTATCGCCGTATTGAAGACTGGCGCGGAACACCGGATCCTTTGCGAAGGGGATCCGGCGGCCCCGTCCACGTCGCGCAACCTGACAGTCCAAAGCCGGTTGCCAGGGCACTTCTCGACGCGGCGGAGCTGATTGGTGTTCCCGTCTTTGACACGCCCAACGGCGAGATGATGGAAAGTGCCGGCGGTGCATCGATCGCGGAACTGAGGATCCGCAACGGCAAGCGGGAGTCGGTCTTCCGGTCCTACACCCACAAGATGATGGCGCAACCAAACCTCACTGTGCTGACCAATGCATTGGTCACGCGGCTCCTTTTCGAGGGAAAGAAGGTGATCGGCGTCGAAGCTTTGGTCGATGGTGAAGTTCGGCAGTTCCGCGCGCGATATGAAACAGTGCTGTCACTCGGCGCTGTTCACACACCCAAGGTTCTGATGCAGTCCGGTATCGGTCCCGAGGATGAACTGCGGGTTCACGGCATCCCCGTTGTCCAGCATCTCCCCGGCGTTGGCCGCAATCATCAGGATCACATCGCGTTTGGGTGTACCTGGGCGTACCGCAAACCTCAGGAGGTCGGCGGGGGCGGCTGTGAAGCGACCCTCTACTGGAGGAGCAATTCCGGTCTTCAGCAACCCGATATCCTTCAGTGCCAGCTTGAGTTTGCCGTGCCCAGCCCTGTTGAAACGGACCTGGAAACACCTGAGCACGGCTGGACGATGTTTGCCGGGCTTGCACAGCCGAAAAGCCGGGGACGGCTGCGTCTATCCGGGCCGGATGCCCGCGACCCTATGCTCATCGAACCCAACTCCTTGAGTGAGCCGGAAGATCTGACGGCTGCATTGGCGGCAGTGGAACTATGCCGTGAGGCGGGAAACAGTGAAGCGTTCACGCCGCTGGTCAAAACCGAGACGGCACCGCGGTCTCGGAACAAGTCAGGCATGATCGACTTCATCCGGAAATCCGCTGTCACCTACTGGCATCAATCCTGTACGGCCAAGATGGGGCGGGACAGCATGTCGGTGGTTGATAATCAGCTCAAGGTGTATGGCATCGAAGGACTTAGGCTCGCCGACGCCTCGATCATGCCGCGCATCACGACCGGCAATACGATGGCTCCATGTGTCGTCATCGGAGAGCGGGCGGCGGATATGATCCGGCTCCAGCACGGGTTGTCCGATGCGCCCGACACCGACCATTGACACGTCCAAGGGACGTTTAATCTCTGATTGAAACATGGTCTGGACGCGGCGGCTGCCTCCGCCGCGTCCGCCTTTATTGATCACTCGGCCAAACTGAGCCGATCTTCATCTCGGGCAGGGCATGAAGGGACAGGTGTTTCCGAATGTGGATGCAGAAATCCGAACAGGAGAGACCAAACAGGCTTTCAGACGTTCGCTCACAACGGAAACCCCGCCCGCTGACATAGACAGGGGCGGGGGTAGAGGACGACGGTGTTGAAATATGCCAGTTTCGCTATCGCAACCGACGAAATCCGCTGCAAGGATGTCAGGCAGCCACCAGCAGCAAGTCGTCAACCACCTCATTGGCTGCCTTCTTGGCTGCGGCGATGGCCTCTTCCTGGAAAGAGGCACCGAAGGCAAGTTTCTCGGCGCGAATGAAAGTGACGTCCGTGATGCCGATGAAGCCGAGCAAGGTGCGCAGGTGAGGTTCCTGGGCATCCATGAGCTGCGCCGGTCCTTCGCTGTAGAGGCCGCCTCGTGTCAAGACGACGATAGCACGCTTGCCTTTCAGGAGGCCTTCCGGACCTGCGTCGCTATAGGAAAAGGTTACTCCGGCGCGCAGCACGTAGTCGAACCAGGCTTTCAGCGTGGACGGAATGCCGAAGTTGTACATGGGCGCACCGATGACCAGCAGGTCGGCCGCTTTCAACTCGGCAATGAGTTCGTCGGAGAGGGCCTGCGCGTTTGCCTGCACTTCGTTTTCAGCTTCGGGAACACGCAAGGCAATCGTGGAATCCTGTGTCAGATGCGGCACGGGATTGCTTCCCAGATCGCGGGCAATGACCTTGCTTTTGCCGTTCTTGAGACGCAACTGGTTTACGATGTGGGTGGTAAGCTGGTTGGATACGGAGGCATCGCCCAGAACACTGCTTGTCAGTACGAGAACTTTAGACATTGATTGTACGTCCTGCTTTTCATGTAAGAAATTCAGTCGTCAACTTGGTTCCCGGATGCCTTTTCCGGAACCGTCATTTTCCGCACCAGATTGTTGCTCTGAGAGGAACGCATGATTGATCTGGACGATATGCGATGCTTCATCGAAGTCGTGGAATGCGGCAGCCTGAGCGCGGCTGCGACGCGGCTCGGCATCTCGAAATCCATCGTCAGCCGCAGAATTGCGCGGATTGAAGACCTGCTCGGCACCCGTCTACTGGATCGGACGACCCGCGGCATTGCCCCCACGGAGGCTGGTCAGGAATTCAAATCCAGAAGCGAGGATCTTCTTGCCAACTATGAAGACACGCTCGAAGCAATCTCCGAGCACTCGAACGAAATCGTCGGAGAATTGCGACTGTCGGTCCCTCTTGCCTTCGGGACAAGACATCTTGGCCCGATCCTCGGATCTCTGGCCTGTCGTCACCCGCGGTTGAAAGTGGATGCCTCGTTTTCTGACCGTGTTGTCGATCTGATCGGCGAGCGGTTCGATGCTGCGATCCGAATTGGGAAGTTGCGCGATTCCAGCTACGTCGCTCGCAAGATCGCACCGATCAACTCGATCGTCGTCGCCAGCCCGACCTATCTGAAGCAAAACGGTACTCCGCAAACGCCTGAAGACCTGACCGCCCACGAATGCCTCATTTACACAGCTGCGCTTTCACCGGACTGGATCTTCCACAGTGGCAACGGGAACATCTCGGTACGCCCTTCGGGACGTCTGCGCACTGACAACGGAGACATAACCGTAGCCTGGGCGGTTGCGGGGCTTGGAATTGCTCACGCGCCCCTGTTTCTCGTCAACGATGCGGTTGAGCGTGGTGACCTTGTTCCCTTGCTGCTTGACTATCCGACACCGGAAGTCGGCCTTTTCGTACTCCGCCCCCCTGGAGCGAATACACCCCGGAAGGTCAGGGTCCTGATCGACGCGCTCGTCGAAACCTTTTCCGGCAAGCTGGAATGGAAAGGCTGGACCAGTCCGTCCGAATGAAACGACATGGGCCAGAGCCCTGCAAAAGGCAAAGTTGAATTGGCAGCGGCGGCATGGCCGGGAAGGGCCTGCCGCCGCGGCTTTTGTTATTGCGGGGGACGTGACGCCTGAAGTTCAAGAAGCTTGTTCGCGCAACTCGGCGACATGTTTGCCGCATTGGCCTGAAGGCACTGCAGAAGCCTGCCGCCGCCCGGCTGTATGCCGGAGCACAAGCTGCGCACGTCTGCTTCGCAGGCGGTCCTGATTTCCCGCATCTGCTGACGGGTCAGCTCCTGGGCATGAGCCCCGGAGACGCCCAGAAGCAAAAGAGCCGAAATCAAAAATCTCATGAAAATCATCCTATGTCTCGAGGGGGACGACGGGCGCGTGGAACATTGGCGGCCACGCGCCCGTCTTTGCCGATGCGGCGGGAGCACCGGCAATTCTGTCGTATTGAGATGCGGGTTATCTGAGGCTAAGGCGAGGAAACCGGGAGGCCTCAAGCTGTTCTTCCGTTAGCGCTGCGCGCAGGTTCTCGACTGCGGTTTTCAACGCTGCACCCTTTTCGCCATAGACGGAGAGGACGTCCGCCAGAGCTTCAATCCGGCCGAAGGCTTCCGGACCTGCCGGATCTTCGTCAGGCGCTCCTGCAAGGGCGCGCACCGTGCCGGCATCCGGGACCAGAGCGAGCATCGCAGCGGTATAGGCTCGCCATTCGTCCTGCTGGTCGGCCCGGATGCCGATTGCCGTTTCCTGCGAACTCAACGCGCCGGCCAGCCTGAACCTGGCGGCTTTCCCGGTATAGAAATGCCGAAGATGATCGAGGCGCTCCGCAACGTCGTAGATGTCGGGAACGCCCCCGAAGACGATAGGCAATTCGGGTGGATAGGCAGGGCCTTTGATGGCGAAGGGATTGTCCTGCGACACCGCGGCAAAAGGCATGACGGCAGCAAGCGTGACGCCGGCCACAAGTGACAAGGGGATCAGCTTCTTCACGGTACTCTCCAACTCGTTGTCGATGGAGAGATCCTGCAAATTCTGCATATCCGCCAGTTTTCCGGGTAATGGGAAATTGTAGCTTTTTATTTCCCGCCCGGTGGTCAGCTTGACTTGAAGAGGGGCAACGTCACCTTCACCCGACCACCCCGTGGGGTGTTTTCCAGACTGATGGCCCCGTCATGGGCTTCGGTCAGTGACCGGGCTACCGAAAGACCGAGGCCTGCACCGCCAGTTCCCCGGGACCTTGATGGTTCCGCCCGCACAAAGGGCTCGAGCAACAGCGATCTGGCTTCTTCCGAAAAGCCGGGGCCATCATCATCAATCAGGATCGTTATCCGCTCTCCGTCCTGGTCGAAGGTTGCCCGCGCGCGGGTGCCATATTTGATGGCGTTGTCGACCACGTTCAAAATGATGCGCCTGAGCGCGACACGATCGCCGACGATCCATGCCTGCTTCCGCGCGAAATCCTCGCTCGCCTCGGCAGGCAGACCTGCTTCCCTGAACTCGGCAAACTCCGCGCTGACAAGTTCGCAGAGATCAAGCAACTCCTCGTCGAGTACGCCGACGCCGGCCCGGGAAATCAGGAGAGCATTGTCGAGCAGGGAAATCATGTCCGTGATATCGGACGTTGCCCGCTCTCGCTCCGAGGCGTCCGGCAGATTTTCCAGACGCAATCTGAGGCGGGTGGCGAAGCTGCGCACGTCGTGCTGGAGCCCACCGATAAGCGCCATTCGCGAGCGGGTCATGGTGTGAAGCCGCTTTTGCAGCCTGTCGAACGCCCGGACGAGGGCTGAAATTTCCGGCGTACCGGCGCGGGTGTCCGGCAAGGGAACAGGTTCGGTAGACGGATCGATGCGGTCCACCGCCGCCGCCAGCATTGCAAGCGGCCGGATCTCACGGTGGAACAGAAGCAGCGCGATAAACGCGAACACCGTACCAAGCAGACCTGCCCCCAGGCCGACAGGCAAGCCCAGAGGCGTGACCGGGAACGGCAGATGAACCCCGATTGCCAGAGCCTTGCCGTCTCCCGCCGCGATCCAGAACTTGAGCGGGCGCATGGGGCCGAAACGCCACCGGCTGCCGTCCAGTCCGTTCAGCTTGCGAGACTGTGCAGCCAGCAGGCGATCTCCCAGAATTGCCCGGTAGGGTTCAAGCACACCGCTGTCACGCAGTTGGCTGTCGGTGTCGGGAACCTCGGAAACGGCTACCAGTTGAACATCAATCCCCGGCGAGCGGACAGCTTTCAGAACCGTGTCCTGCTGCGCGGGCGGAGTACCAGCAAGAAGCTCTGCAATCGCGGCAAGCTGCGCAGGTTCGGGGTTGGATGTTGCACGCGAAAGACTGCCTTCGCGATAGGCGACGCCCAGCACCAGCAGCCACAAGACCAGAAGCAGGCTCGCGCCGATGGCAACAAGTCTTGCGACCAGGCCGAAGCGCATCTCACGCCACCTGCCGGACTGAGGCCGTCAGAAGATAGCCGCCGTTGCGAACGGTGTTTATCAAGCTGCTGCCGGGGCTGTAGCTTTCCAGTTTCTTGCGGATGCGCGAAACCAGGATATCGACTGTACGGTCGAAAGGGCCGGCACTGCGACCACGGGTCCAGTCCAGGATCTGATCGCGGGAGAGAACCCTGCGCGGGCGGAGAACAAAACACGACAGAAGATCGAATTCGGCACTGGTGACGGACACCAGATCTCCATCGTCGGTCTCGACCTGGCGCGCGTCCAGATCGACAATGAACCGGTCAAAGGCAAACCGTCTCGACATGGGTTGCGAGGGGTTGGAGGCAGCCCTGCGCAACATCGCCCTGACCCGTGCCAGCAGCTCTCGCGGGCCAAAGGGCTTGACGACATAATCATCGGCGCCGAGTTCCAGCCCGACCACACGGTCGGTTTCATCCCCTTTTGCCGTCAGCATGAGAATGGGCGTATTGCCCTGAGCACGCAGCCTGCGGCAGATGGACAGTCCATCTTCGCCCGGCAACATGAGGTCTAGAATGAAAAGGTCCGGCTGGACGCGTTCAAGCGCCGAATCCATGTCCCGGCCATCCTGTGCAGAGACGACTTCGAAGCCTTCCCGGCTTAGAAACTCGCCCACAAGGCGGCGGATTTCATGATCGTCGTCGACGATCAATATTGTTTTTGCATCCGGTTCCATGAGTTCAATTGCACATGAGGACCCTGCGAAATCAAACGAAAACAGGCAGCGATTACAAAATCATACAAACCGGAAATCTAACGAAATGCCTTGGCTGCCAGAGCGCCGCACGGTGCAGAACCACCGCGGCCACGGCATTTGTCTTCCTGTACGCGCCAGCAGGACCAACGCCGGCCGAACGGTCATGTTTTACAAATTGAAACATAACGCAACGCGCCGGAAAGATCCGGTGCAAGCGACAGGGAGAGGGTCTCCGGAGGCCGCTGCCAAGGCGGCGACGCATATGGAGAACACCATGATGAAACGACTGTACCTCGCGCTGGCGATCCTGATCGGCGCACCATCGCTTGCGGCGGCGGCAACGGTTGCCGTCTCCACCGGAAACGTGAACCTGAGAGCTGGCCCGTCGACCGGCTATCCCGTCGTCACTGTTGTTCCCGCCGGAACACGGATCACGACTTACGGCTGCGTTTCCGGCTATTCCTGGTGCGACGTGAGCTTCGGCGCGTATCGCGGCTGGGTGTCGGCCAGCTACATTCAGGTCGTTTACCGCGGCAACCCGGTCATCGTCACGCCAGTGGTCGCACCCGCAGTCGGCCTCACCGTCGTCGCCTATAACCGCGCTTATTGGGACACCTATTACGCCGCTTATCCCTGGTATGGCCGCTGGGGTCATTATTACCGCCCGGGTTATCCGGTCGCGCCGGCGGCACGCGTTACTTCGCATGACAGGGCGGTTACCTGCACAGGAGACAGCTGCACGGCCACGCGGACGACGACGGGTATCTACGGCGGTTCGACCAGCCAGTCCCGCACCTGTGCCAATGGTGAATGCAATGCCACCCGAAACGTGGTCGGCCCTTACGGCGGCACCGCGTCGCGCACTCGCAATTGCAGCACCAACAGTCAGTCCTGCACCGTCAGCCGGACGGGACCTGCCGGCGGCACCAGAACGCGGGTTTTCCAGCGTTGAAACGATTACCGGTCTGCGGACGGTTCGCTCATTGCGAACCGTCGCCCGGCACCCTACAGCGCCAGCTTGACCTTGCCGCCCTTCACAGACCGCGAGCAGCAGGACATCATGCGCCGGTTTTCCGCGCGTTCGGTGCGCGTCAGTACCACGTCGCGATGATCGATTTCTCCCTCAAGAACTTCAACCTCGCAACTGCCGCACAAACCTTCCCGGCAATCGCAGGCAATGTCGATACCTGACGCAAGCAGTGCATCGAGCAACGTTTCATCTGCTGCGACTTCAAGCGTCAGGCCGGAATCCTTCAGTTCGACCTGAAAGGCGTTTTCCTTCGATGGATCGAGAGCGGTCTCCTGCGCGGAAAAATGCTCGAAATGCAAGGTGCCGGCCGGGTGACTTGCAGTAAGGTCTTCCAGCTGGGAAATCATCCGCTGCGGACCGCAAGCATAGATCTGCCCGCCGTCGCGCAAGCCGGCGACAATGGCGGCCAGGTCCGCGCGTGCGCCTTCGTCACCGGCATAGATCGCAAGCTTTCCGGAGTGGTCTGCATGCAACCGGTCCAGAAAGGCCATGCTTTCGCGGGATCGTCCGCAATAGTGGATCGTGTAGTCCCGCCCCAATGCCTTGAGACGGTCTGCCATCGCGAGGATTGGGGTGATGCCGATCCCTCCGGCAATCAGGACGTATGAGCTGGCCTGTTCGTCGAGCCGGAAGAGGTTGCTGGGTCCGCGAAGGCGCAGTTCCAGCCCCTCTGCGGCGACCTCGTGAATTCGGCGGGAACCGCCCCGTCCATCTTCTTCAAGAAGCACGGCGATATCGTAGTCGCTGCCATCGGCTCGGCCGCACAGAGAATATTTGCGATCAAAGCCCTCAAGACACACTTCGATATGTGCCCCGGCACTCCAGCCCGGCAGGGACCGGCCCTTGGCATCCTCGATCGTCAGCCCAAGAATGCCGTCTGCTTCCCTGCGGACATTCTTGACGCGGATCTTGCGCGCGATGTCACGGCGCGCAGGCGCTCCAACCGGGAAATGATGGTTGCCGTTTGCAATCGACGGCGTGGCCCGCTCGGGGTTCTTCACCGGATCCCACTCGACCCAGACGTGATCCGGACCTCTGAAGGACGTATTGGCGAGGTAAGTGAACTGCTGTTCGGCCAGTTGCAGGTGTGGCAGCCGGCGGGTCATTTCTTCCAGGAAGATCCGCATTTCCATACGGGCAATGTTCTTGCCCATGCACTGGTGGCTGCCGTAGCCGAACGTGAGGTGATCGACGGCGTTGTCGCGGTAGATGTCGAACTTGTCGCCATCTTCGAAATGCCGCTCATCCTGGTTACCGGACGCCTGCACGATAAGCAGCTTCGCACCTTCCGGGATCTCGACGCCACCGATGCTGGTCGCCGCCGTCGCCTGCCGCCGCCAGGCGACGATGGAGCCTGAATAGCGCAGGCATTCTTCCACCGCGTTGGGTATCAGGCTTGGATCCTCGCAGATGTCCTGCCAGGCCTGCCTGTGGGTGAGCAGCGTCTTGAACATTCCTGCCGAGGCAAGCGACGTCGTTTCGTGGGCGGCAACGATGATCGCCATCATCATCGAATGTACGTAGCTGTCCGGCACGACATCCGGCATTTCCGCGTTCTTGCGGATCGTCTCATGCATCCAGCCGGTTCCGTCCGGCTCCTTGCGCATCTTTTCGATGATCTTGCCCGCGTAGTTCCAGAACTGCCCGACGTCATGCGCAATGGCGACCTGTTGCTCGTCGGTGGGCTTGCCCCAGGTATTGACCGAGTGGGCGACCGAGAAGTTCTTGAGGACCGCGATGTCGTCCTCCGGAATACCCAGAAAATGCAGGGCGACATTCAGCGGCACTTCGTAAAGCATGGCATCGACCAGATCGACCCGGCCGCTGTCGATGAAGGCGTCGATCTTTTCGCGCGTCAGCCGGCGCACCATCTCCTGCCTGGCTTCCAGATTATCCGGAAGGAAGTGGCCCATCAGGGCGCGCCGCCGTTCCATGTGTACGGGCTCGTCCTCGTTCACCATGGTCCGGTTCATCGCATAGCCGTAGCCCTTCAGAACCTCCACTGCTTCCGGCGTTGCCGGTGTGATTTTTTCCAGGGCGTTCCGGGGCGAGAAGAGGATGTTGTCACGAAAGACCGCCTTGATGTCATCGTACCGACTGACCACCCAATAGCCGAGCTTGGGACTGTAGAAGACGGGCGACTGCTCCCGTGACCAGCGCAGTGCTTCTGCGGGGTCCGCCTGATAGGGTCCGGCGAACGCATCGAATTCGGCAGCCTTCTTGGAAAACGGACACTGGGCTTCGGCAGCGGCCGGGTTGTCCGGTCTGCCCCTTGAAGACTTACCGCCCGCCATCGCGTCTGCAGGGCTCGCAGTGCGTTCCATTTTCTCCTCCTCCCAGAAAAGTAGTCGGACCGCATCCCCCTTTGAAAAGGTACGTCTGCGGTCTGTGTCGGCTCCGATGCCAGAGGCTTGCCGACAGATGCCAGACCAAATCTGATCCTACATCTGGTTTGGCAGCAAGAGCACTAGTCCCGGCAGTGTCAGCAAGATGATCAGACGAATGATATCGACCATCCAGAACGGCGTGACACCTTTGAAGATCGTGGCCGTTGGCACGTCGCCGACGACCGCCCGCAACACGAAGACATTCAGGCCGACGGGAGGTGTGATCAGGCTGATTTCGGTTACCACCACGACGATGATACCAAACCAGATCGGATCATAGCCAAGCCCTGTGACGACCGGAAAGAAAATCGGCACGGTCAACAGCAGCATCGACAGGCTTTCGAACACGCAGCCGAGCGCAATATAGATCAGCAGGATCAGCCCCATGACCATCCAGGGCGGTAGATTGTAGGCGGTCACCATGTCGCTAAGTGCGGTCGGCAGGCCTGCGATATTGACGAAGTTGGAGAAGATCCAGGCACCGATCAGAACTGCAAACAGGCTGGCTGCGGTCATCGCCGTTTCACGCAGGGCTTCCAGGGCATCTGCGAGCGACAGGCGTCTGCGGGCGAGCGCAATCAGAAAAGCCCCCATGGCGCCCATGCCGGCGGCTTCCGTCGGCGAGAAGCTCAGGTTGATCGGCGGCACATCGAAAACACCATAGAGCCCGCCGATCACCAGGAAGAACAGCAACAGGACAGCCCAGACATCCTTCAGGGCGGACAGTCTTCCGCTGAGGTTGATGCGTTCCCCTGCCGGACCGGCTTCCGGATCGCGCCAGACCGTGAACTGGACAGCAACCAGATAGAGCACGACACCCAGAAGGCCGGGAATGATGCCGGCGACAAAAAGCTTGCCGATCGAGGTTTCGGTCAGCAGACCGTAAATGACGAGGATCACCGAAGGCGGTATGAGGATGCCGAGCGTCCCGCCGGCGGCAATCGAAGCCGTCGACAGTTTGTCGGCATAGCCGAACCGACGCATTTCCGGCATGGCCACCTTCGACATGGTGGCAGCGGTTGCAAGGGACGATCCGGATATGGCAGCAAAACCGCCGCAGGCAACGATGGTTGCCATCGCGAGGCCACCGCGGAAATGGCCGAGGAACGCGTTGGAAGCGGCATAGAGCTCCCGGCTGATCCCCGCCTTGTTGACAAACAACCCCATGAGGATGAACAGCGGAACGACCGAGAGGCCGTAATCCTGACTGGTATCGATGATCAGACGGGCCGTCATGGAAATCGAGGCGCGGTAGCCCGATTCAATCATGAAGCCGATCATTCCGACAAAGCCCATGGCGAAGGCGATGGGCACTCGCAGCAGGACCAGTACGAGAACCGCTGCAAATCCGAGAAGTCCTTCAAGCATGCCGGGGGCTCATCAATTTCGGTGCGAAAACATGGCCGAGCCCGCGAACAATGAGGACTGCGGCGGTAATTGCCGTGACGATGGAAATGAACCAACCGACATAGTGCAGGGGCAGGCGCAGATATTCCATGACGTCGCCGTAGGAGCGGCTTCGTTCGGCCAGATCAAATACGCGCATGGCCGGGAGGACCAGCATCAGGCCACAAAAGAGATCTGTGAATGCATTACGCCAGCGGGTCAGTCCGGCGCGCTTGAACATGCCATCCGTCAGGTCGACGCAGATGTGGCCATCCTTTGCGGAGACGACCGGCAGAACGGAGAAAACCATGATTGCCATGAGCAGACGCGTCATGTCGGCGGCAACTTCGATCGGCGCATTGAACACCGACCGGAGCACCACGTCGCAGAACGTCATGACCATGAGGACGAACAAGGCAAACGAGGCAAGCAGCGCCGGCAGACTGGCCGCAAACTTGAGTAGACGGGACACGTCCAGATCCTTCAGCTGCGGGCGGTCCGGACGAACCGGACCGCCCGGACTCGTTTAGTTTCCGGCCATTTCCTGCTTGACCATTTCGTAGGCGGCTTTCGCGTCCACCCCGGCTTCCTGCAATTCCGCCAGAACCTTGTCCGTGACTTCCTTGCTGATTTCCTCGAACTTGGCGATGTCATCATCGCTCGCAGGCGTGATCTTCGTGCCTTCTGCGTTTTTGGTCGCTTCATAGGCAATCGTGTCGGACTCGTCCCAGGATGCACCTGCCATCCGGCTCGCGGGCTCACCAAACACTTGCTCGTCCAGGGCTTTCTGGACATCTTCCGGCAGGCTGTCGAATTTTTCCTGGCTCATGATCACGGCAAAGGAGCCGCGATAGAGACCGCCCGGCATGTCATAAAGATACTTGGCCACTTCGTTCAGCTTGAAGCCGACACGCTCGCCGACATTCATCGCAACGGCGTCGGCCGCACCGGATTCCAGCGTTTCATAAACCTTCGGAGCCGGAACGTTGATGCCGATCAGACCGAGCGCGGACCCCACATCGCCGGCAACACCGCCGCCGATGCGCGTCTTCAGGCCGTTCATGTCGGCAAGACTGCTGACTTCCTTGCTGGAATGGATCTGACCGGGACCATGGGTGTTGAGCGAAATGACCTTGACGCCGCGATGCTCGTTCAGGGCAGCGAGGTATTTTTCATAAACGCGCCAATAGGCGACGGATGCGTCTTCTGCGTTGCCTTCATAACCCGGCAGTTCAATCAGCTTCGTCCCGACGAAACGGCCCGGTTGATACCCGTGGAAGATGATAGCCATGTCTGCGGCACCATCGAGAACCAGATCCATCTGGGCTGGCGGCGGGGCGAGGCCAAAGACCAGCTCACCCGACACTTCGCCGCCTGTAGCTTCTTCCATCATGGTGATCAGATTGGCAAAAATGCCGGTATTCACGCTATGGGTTGGCGGCAGCCAGCTGGAAATCTTGAGAACGGTTTCCGCCGAAAGCGCCGAAACGCTGAGGCTCAGTGAAACTGCGGCAGCGCCAACAATCTTGAATAGCGACTTCATCTTCCTCTCCCTTGAATGATGCGTCTGTCTGGCTGGGCTCCTCCGCAGGCCCGAGACCGTTTTTGAATACTTCCATTGATGAGCATGCCTTGTCAATAAATATGAAACTGCATGTATTTTTTGCAATCGACAATAGAAAACACCGTCGCTCCACAATCATTTTCACGGTGGATCAACGCTTCACGAAACTCCGAATATTCTTCTTGATTTCAGATGTTTATCCAGATTTCTCAGCGCACAGCCCGCGTTACGCAGGCAAGGAGTTTACATCCTGGCGAACAATCCACGTGTTGAAGCCCCTCTGCGATATGTGCAAAATCAAATAAATAAAATTGGGCCACCTTTCCATGGTGAGCCAGCCAGTGGCAGGGAGAAACGCATCTTGGACGTTCCATTCAAAACCACCCGCATGCTCAACTTCGGTGATTGCGACATCTCCGGCACAGCCTATTTTCCATCCTATCTGAACATCCTCAACGGTGTGAACGAGGAATTCTGGCTGAAGCTCGGCTATCCATGGCACAAGATTATCTGGGAGGAACGTTGGGGCACTCCGACTGTCCATCTTTCCAGCGACTTCTCAAGCCCTTCCTTTTTCGGGGAAGAGCTGGAGTTCGAAGTAACCGTGAAGCGGGTCGGCCGGTCGTCGGTCACCATGCATCACGAGATCAGTTGCAAGGGAGAGAAGCGCTGGTCGAGCACCCAGGTGCTGGCCGCCAGCGATCTCGACAAGCATTGCTCCATCCCCTGGCCGGATGACGTGAAGGCAGCCCTGCTGGCCTGCATGCCGCAAGATCAAGAAGACAGCTGACAGCTCAGACGCTTCAGAACAAATCGCGTTGGTTTCCCGTCAAACGCGGCTCCCGCTAGTCACCCGAATCTGAAGTTCGTCTCAATTTCCGGCATGCTCCGAACGAACTTCAGATTCAAAAGGGTGACTAGCAAATATATGTTTCTAGTGTGGTTTTCGAATTTGAAATACGCTCTGGCGGTTGCAGCACCAATGAGGCGTATTTCAAATTCACCACACTAGATCGTCAGGGTTCCGACGCTCGCGCCGCCGCAGACATAAAGCGTCTGTCCGGTCACGAAGCTGTTTTCCGGATCGCAGAAGAACAGGAAGGCATTGGTAACGTCCCGGACGTTGCCGATGCGTCCGACCGGGATGCGTTTGGCGAGGGCTTCCTGTTGCGGGCTGTCCTTTTCGACGATGCCCCAGAAGTTGTCGGTCAGGATCGGGCCGGGGGCGACCACGTTGACGGTGATGCCATGTGGGGCAAGCTCCAGGGCCCAGGTGCGCGCCATACCGATCATGCCGGCCTTGCTGGCACTGTAGGCGGTTCGGGTCGGTGCGCCGAGCGCCGCCCGTGAGGCGTTGAACATGACACGGCCGAACTGGCGCGCCTTCATGTTTGGCAAGGCCGCCTGCAGGAGTGTTAAAGCCGATCCCAGGTGCAACTGCGCAAGGCCGGTGATGTCTTCGGGCTTGGCATCCTCGACAAGGTTGGGCCAGATGAGCCCTGCATTATGGATCAGATGAGTGACGTCGAACTCCGCCGCGATCGTGCCGGCGGCAGCGGCCACGGCTTGTGCATCGAGAAGGTCGGCTTCCACCGAGTGCAGGTTCGGGTGAGACTTTTCCGGTGCGGTTCGTGCGACCGACACCACCGTGTAGCCCTGACCGAGAAGCCTTTCGACCAGATCGGCACCAATCCCCTTGTTGCCGCCGGTAACGACTGCCGTAAATTCACTCATTCCGTCACCATCGCCAGAACCCGAAGCGGGCTGCCGGTTCCATTCTTGATTTTCAGGGGAGCCGCAATCAGCACGGCACCTGTCGCGGGCAGCTGATCCAGATTGGCCAGGCATTGCAGGCCGTATTTTCCCGCACCATGCAGAAAGTAGTGAGCGGGGTAGGGCGGCACGTAGTGCGCGCCCTGGCCTGCATCCGTTCCGACGGTCTCGGTACCGAAGCCGCGGATGTTCCGCTCTTCGATCAGAAACCGGATCGCCTCCGGCGTCGGCCCGGGCGAATGCGGTCCGTCGGCGCGCATGTTCAGATAGTCGGCGCCTCTGCGCTTGGACCAGTCGGTGCGCATCAGCACCCAGGCATCTTCCGGAATGCGGCCATGGTCGCATTCCCAATTTGCGATGATCTCGGGCGTCAGTTCGAAGTCGTCGTTCTCCGAAGCGCCTTTCGAACAATCGATTACCACCACAGGCCCGACAAAAGCCTCGACCGGGATCTCATCGACCGAGCCATTCGGCACGTCCTTTCCGGAAATCCAGTGCGAGGGCGCATCGAAATGGGTGCCTGTGTGCTCGCTCATGGAAATGTTGTGCCATTTCCATGCCGGACCACGGTGATCGTAGGCGCTGATTTCCTCCATCCGGAAACGCGCGCACTGACCGAACTCGGGCGGCAGCACAATCACCGGAAAGTCCGGATCGAGCGTGTGGGTCAGATCCACAATCCTGACGGCTCCGGTGGCAAGGCCGGAGACCAGCTGGTTCAGACCGCTCATGCGCCTTCTCCCCCTTGCGTGAGTTCACGTTCCAGGACTTTCGGGTCCCGACGCCAGCGTTCGCGTATCTCCATGGCAACGTCACCGCACCACACGTCTTCAAGCCCCTGCTGCAACCCCGTGACCACAGACCTTGCCAGAGCCGTTGCATTGACCTTGGGTGGCGGCACCGGCTGGGTCCAGTCGTCTTCGTCCGGTCCGGTGAAGACGGTCATCACACGCAGCCCGGACGCACGGAATTCTCCGCGCAGGGACTGCGACAGCGAATAGGCAGCAGCGTTGGAGGCAGAAAAGCAGCCGAAGTCCGGTGTGTTGGACAGGGCGAAGACTGACAGGATATTCACCCAGGCAACCGCCGAGTTGACGCCATCGTTGGTGCGAGCGCACATGCCCGGTCCGAAGGCCTGCGCAAGACGCATCAGACCAAGATAATTGGTCTCCATTTCCTCACGCGCGAAGGCAGTATCGCCTCTTGCCAGAACACCGCCCGGCCGCAGAAACCGGGCATTGTTGACCAGAATATCCGTCTTGCCGCCAATTTCCCCGGCAAGCCGCTCTACCGAAGCGGTGTCTGTGACGTCAAGCGGCAGCACGCTGACCTTTTCAAGCCCGGACAAGAGATCGCGGTTCGCGTGCGGACGCCAGCTTTCGGCCTCGCCGACAAAGACGGTTGAAGCCCCTGCCTCCAGCAGCGACGTCACCAGAGCCGGCGTGTTCGGGTTTCGCAGGTCCGTGATCAGGATGCGCCTGTGTTTCGGGTCGGCTGAAAGGGCACGTATTTGCGGATCGTCTTCCATATTGCTTGTCCTGTCCTTGGGCACTGCCAGCAAAACGCCCTGGCCCGACGCGTCCAGGCGGTTCAACAGTGTAACTTCCTCGCCGCGCTCGCAGTCGCCATGCACATGGCACAGGACCACGGGACCGGCATCCAGTTGCACCGAGCCCATGCGCCAGGGCGTTCTCTCCCGGAAATAGAGATTGATCGACGTGCGGATCCGGGTCTCTGCCAGCAGTGTGCCCGCCGGCGAGATGTCCTGCCATTCCAGCCCCGCCGACAGGCAGCTTCCGCAAACATCCCGGGGCGGATATTGCACCGTGCCGCAGTCGTCACAGACCTGAAGAGCGAAACGGCCTTCCGCCGCAGCCGCGGTCAGGCCGAGAGCCGCGCGGGATCGGGCCTCCGGAGGACGTAATGGAGACTGCGTGCGCTTTTGCGGATCTTTCTTGAGGGGAGGGGAAAGCGGTGTGCTCATGCCGGGCTCCCTGTTTTCACAATGGCCGCACTCGTGCAGACGCCGCGGTCGTAATTGATCATGCCGAAGCCTGAAACCATCGCGGTCGTCGCATCTGCCACCTGCGTGCCTCCGGCGGTACCCAGTACCTGGCGCAGTGCTTCCACGAGGCCGATGAAACCACCCGCTGCCCCGGCCTGACCGGCAGACAGTTGTCCGCCGGAGGTGTTGTGCGGAAAGTCTCCGGAAATTGTCAGGTCCCGGTTTCTGACGAAATCCGGGCCGCCGCCCTTGTCGCAGAAACCGAGATCCTCGATCTGCATCATCGAAATGACGGGATAATCGTCATAGGTCTGCAGGAGATCGATGTCGTCCGGCGAGCACTCCGCCATGGCGTAGAGTTCTTCGACATCGAGCGTCCAGCCGCCACGCAGTTGCACGGGATCCTCGGCATGGGCGTTGTGGCGCTCGATTGTTCCCCCGATCACGGCATAGGGCAGGTTCCGCCGCTCTGCCTCTTCAATGGACATGACGAGAAAACACTCGGACCCGGCGCAAGGCATGACACAGTCGAACAGGGCAATCGGATCGGCGATCGGGCGGGCGTCGAGATATTGCTCAAGCGTCAGCGGCTTCTTCATCAGCGCGTTCGGATTGCGCAAGGCATTGGCACGCTGCGCAACGCAGATCCTGCCGAAATCCGCGCGTGTCGCGCCATATTCCTGCATGTAACGGTCGGTCAGAAGCGCGAAATTGGCATTCGGCCCCCCAAATCCGTAAGGGTAGGAGGCATCCTGGGCAAAGCGGGAAAAGCTCGACAGCAGATTTCTGAAGCTGTCGATGTGGTTGGTGTCTCCGGCAACACAGGCCACGATGTCCGCGTCGCCCGCCTGGACTGCACGTGCGGCCCTCCGCAGGGCTACCACACCACTGGCACCACCCATCGGAATATTGTCCAGCCACCTGGGGCACAGGCCCAGATGCTGCGTCAGCCCGACAGCGGTATCCGGAAACAGGGTGAAGCTTGCAACCGAAAACCCGTCAATATCCGCAGGCCTCAAACCAGCGGCCCGAAGGGATCCGCGCAACGCGCTTGCGATCCACCAATGGGCCGTTTCGATGGAGTAACGCTGATAGGGAATTGAAACCGGTGCGGTGACCGCAACGCCCTCATAGCTCTGTCGTTTCCCCATCAACTGGCCTGCCGCTTTTTCATGTGACCGGTGGCGATTGTATCGGGATCGTCCAGAAGCTGCAGGGCCAATTCCTTCAAGGCGGCCCGCTGGATCTTCTGGGTCGGCGTCAACGGCAGCTTGTCGACAAAGGCGATGTAGCCCGGCGCCTTGTAATAGGCCATCTGCTCCAGGCACCAGCGCGTGATCGCCTCGGCCTTGTCTCGGCTCGGGTTCTTCACTTTCAGGCAGGCAAACACCTCGTCGCCGCGCACCGGGTCGGGCACAGGGGCAATACCGGCCGCCTCGATGTCGGGATGGCGCATCAGGATCGATTCCACCTCCACGGCGGCGATGTTCTCGCCCGACCGCCGGATGACGTTTTTCTTGCGGTCGACAAAAAACAGGTTGCCGTCTTTGCCCTGGCGGACGATGTCGCCGGTATGGAACCAGCCGTCTTTCCAGGCCTCATCCGTCGCGGCCGCGTCCTTGTAGTATTCCGAGAAGAAACCGTAGCGCGGATCCGGCCCCGCGTGGCGTACCAGCAATTCACCCTGAACCGCCTCCTTGCCATTGTCGTCGACAAGCCGGCATTCGACGCCCGCGCCTGGCTTGCCGATGCTTGCCTGGGCCACCAGCCGGTCTTCACCCGAGGCGGCGATTACTGCCCCGGCACCGGTTTCCGTCATCGCCCAGGCTTCAACCAGCGGAAAGCCGAAACGGTCCTCGAAGGCAATCTGCAGCTTCGGGTCGACGCCTGCGCCAAAGCCGAAGCGAACCTGATGCGCACGTTCTTCAGGGGAAGGGTCGAACCCCATCAGCATGGACGGCATCACGCCCAGGTAATGCAGACAGGTTGCCCGGGACGCGGCAACGTCCTGCCACCACGCACGCGGGTGAAAGCGATCCAGAACGGTAAGACACCCGCCAACCATGACCATCGCCATAAAGGAATAGGCCATTGCGTTCATATGGAAGACGGGCAGGGGCGTGATCATGCGCTCGCCGTCCTCCGTCAGCGTTGCCAGTCCGCCGACACCGGCATACCAGCGGCCCGCAAGCAGGAAATACGTGTTGGGAAGGACGCAGCCCTTCGGTTTGCCGGTCGTGCCCGAGGTGTAGAGGATAGCCGCCTCGCGGGCCTCGCCTTCCAGCGGCCGGGCGGTGACTGCCTGGTCGCGCGGCCCGGGGACCGGGTCGCCGGGGGCAATCACGGCCGCCTTGATGCCGGCAGCGGCAACGGCGGCCTCAAGTTCCTTGTGGCGGTCTTCGATCGATATGACCAACGCCGGTTCGGAGTGGCCGATGAGATATTCAAGCTCCGCAGCTCTCAGGTCCGGATTGACCGGCACAACGGAGCCGCCGATCCGGTTTACCGCGAGCCAATGCAGGAAGAACGTGGGCCGGTTTTCCAGAAGCAGGGCAACACGCATGCCTTCACCATAGCCAGCCTGCATCAAGTCCCGCGCAAGCGCGTCGACTTCCTGGCGCGCGGTGCCATATGTCAACTCGCCGGGCGGTATGCCGTAGATGTCTGCAGTGCCGAGCAAAACGTTCAGAAACGGCCGGTCCGGAAATTTCTCCGCTGTTGCAGCAAAGGCCTCATAAACTGTTTCAACTGTCATGGCTGTCATGGCAGCAACTGAATATTGCCGAAGGCGGCGTCGCAATTGAGGATGTCGACCCGCTTGTTGGCGATCCTGATCTCGCCATCGACCACCTTCAGTTCGTGCGTTGCCGTCAGCGCCAGCAGGAACTGCTCGTCCAGGCGCGTTTCGACATAATGCATGGATGTGTTGGTGACGATCCTATCCCCGTCCATCTTGTCGATGAAGGGCCGCTGGATGACATGGTGACAACGGCTCTTGGGCTTCTGGCTGAAGGTTCTGGCCCCGTTCAGCCGTTCCACGCGCAAGCGCAGCATGAACATGTCCTCGTAGAGCAGGGATGTCACCAGATGCGGATCGGTCTGCTTGTAGTCGAGCGGCATCCAGTAGTGGCCGTCTTCCAGCCACAACGACAGCCATTCACTGTAGCGGCCCTCGTCCAGCATTCTTGCTTCGTCATAGATGAAGTCGATGACCTCTTCCCTGGAAACCGCCATCACGCATTCTCCATCGTAGCTGTCATGAATTTCACCCAGGCATCGAACTGGTTGCGCATCTGCCGTTCCGTGGTGCCGTTTTCCACGGCCTCCTCGCCAAAGTCTTCCTCTTCGGTTCTGAGGCGCTGAACGTTGACCCATTCCATGCCGTTGGACATGAGGCCCTCCTGCGCGCGTTCGTACATTTCCAGATCGTCGTGGCCGACCATCGATGTCGGAGCGTTGATCATCCGGTTGTACATGGCGGTGCGCGCCAGAAGTTCGTCCGGCGCCCCGACCAGACGGTAGATGTAGCTTTCGACCAGTGTCTTGTCGGGCCCCAGCGGAATGAAATTGCGCAGCTGCTGGATCGGGCCCTTGATCATGATATTCGGGAAATAGACGGTGTTATGCCGGTTCTCGCCGAGAATTTCCTTCGCGCGCTCCTCGCCGTGGGTTTCGCTCAAGGCCTCGAAATAGCCAGGTATCGCGGAATAGTCGGAATGGATCGAGTGATGCACGCCGGTATGCCCGTGCCCGTTCGGCCAGGTACGAATGCCCATGTTCTCGAAGAACTCGTAGGGCGACATGAAGGGCGCGATGATCTCCATCGCGGGCGGACGCGGTTCTGGGTTGCCCATCTCCTTCCAGATGTTCACAGCGGTTCCGGCGGAGCTTTCGTGGGCGACCATCGGGTGGCAAGTGTCGGTCTGGTTTTCGACCAGCATCTTCCAATTGCACTTGTGCATGTAGCGCAGCGGCGGACCGGCGATCTCAAGCCGTCCTTCCGGCGAGCGGTCGACCATGTTGTCGATGGAACTCAGGCTGTCGCCGAAGTAATCCTCGAAGCTGATGCCTTCGGCAGCCAGGCGGGCAAAGACGAAACCGCGATAGTTCCGCACCGCTCCGACAGCCGTCATGCCCTTGGCATTCTCGGTGTTTTCGAAGCCGGTGTTCTCGTACCCCTTCTTCAGCGGGATCGCGAGCAGGCAGCCGTCCGTCTTGAACGACCAGGCGTGATAAGGGCACCGGAAGAACTTGCCCGTGTTGCCTTCCCGGTCGATCGCGATCTTGGTGCCCTTGTGCGGGCAGCGATTGTAAAGAACGTGAATTTCGCCATCGGAGTGACGCACCTGGATGACAGGCTGGTCGCCGATCTGCGTGGTGAAATAGTCACCCTTGTTTGGGGTCTGGCTGTCATGGCCGACAAACACCCAAGTGTTTGCGAACAGATGCTGCATTTCCAGCTTGTAGATTTCCGGGCTCGTGTAGACGTCCCGATGCACCTGCGGCCCCGTGAACAGAGCGGCGATTTGGCTGGCCGTTTGCATGCTGGCTCCTCCCTGGAATGCGAAACCCTAAAGATCGAGGACAAGTCGCGCGGATTTCGCGCGGCTGACACAAATCTGCATGACCTTTCCCGATGCCTTTTCGGCATCCGACAGCACGACGTCGCGGTGATCGGGTGTACCGCTGATCACATCCGTCTGGCAGATGCCGCAGTCGCCGCGCTGACAGTCATACATGACGTCGAGGCCGGCATCTTCCAGTGCCTGGATGATGGTCTGGTCCGGGGCGACTGTCACAACCTGTCCCGTGCTGTGTACCTCCACCTCGAATGCCGCATCGCCGGACTGCGCCTGGGGGGCGGTGAAGAGTTCAACATGAACGGCCTCTTCCGCCAGTCCGGCTGCGGTCGCGGCAGCGCGTGCGGCATCGATCATTCCCTTCGGGCCGCAGATATAAAGATGCGTTCCGGAGGGCTGGGCTTTCATCAGTGCGGCCAGATCGAGTGGGTCCGTGTCGTCAAGGTAAAAACGGGCACTGTCACCGAAAGCGTTCTTCAGCTTGTCGGCAAAACCCATCCGCGCAGCCGAACGTGCAGAATAATGCAGCTCGAAAGACCGGTCCTGCGATTTTAGCCGGGTCGCCATCGAAATGAGCGGCGTGATGCCGATGCCCCCGGCCAGAAGCAGGACGTGCGGAGCATCTTCGGCAAGCGGGAAGTCGTTCTTCGGTTCTCTGACGGAGATTGTTTGGCCTGCGCTCAGGGCATGCATGGCCTTGGAGCCCCCCTGGCCGCTCTCTTCCCGCTGAACCGCGACCGTATAGAGGTCATCAGTCTCCGGCCAGTCGATCAGGGAGTACTCCCGTTCGCCCAGAGGGCCGAGATCGAATTTGACATGCGCACCGGGCTCATAGCCCGGCAATGACCCGCCGGCTTCCGCCCGAAACCTGAAAACACGAATCTGATCGGTTTCCGGTTCTACACCTTCAAGAACAAGTTTCACCGCAATGCCTCCTCCTGTAAAAAATATGAAATTTCATATAAAATGAGTCAAGCCTCTTTTTTTCCCGATCTGTCCGGGATAAATGACACTTTGAAAACAGGTGCATAGTTGGAGGGGGTGTTGACCCTGACGCCGGAAAAATTCGTTTCTTCTTACCTGCTGTACCTGCTGGCAGCATCAAGCGAAGCGGCAAGCCACCAGTTTCACCTCCGTGTGCGCGAGTTGGGCCTGCGCGTTCCGGAATGGCGGGTTCTTGCCTGCCTTTACGATCAGGACGGACTGATGATCACGCAGCTGGCGAAATACTCCCTTCTGGAGCAATCCAGAATGACGCGTATTGTCGATCAGATGGAAAAGCGTGGTCTGGTCGTGCGCAAGAGCGACAAGGGCGACGGCCGCCGCGTCCGCGTTCACCTGACCGACGCCGGGCAGAAGCTGAGCTCCGAAGTGGTCGAAGAGGCAAGGGAACACGAAAGAACCCTGCTGTCTGCCTTGAACCAATCGGATGCGGACCGGATCAAGCCGTCCCTGGAACGGCTGCTGGCTTCCCTCAACAGCTGGAACAGCGCCAACGAATAGGCGTCTGGCACTGGTTGTTCTTGTTGTGACGGACGACGGCAAAGCACATCAGGATCGCTGGCAGTCTCGCGGTGCGTCTTCTTCAGCCCCGCCAGCGCCTTGACGCCAATGGCCGCAATAGCCGTCTTGCCTGGCTGTCATTCTGCCCATTGCCCACTTAACCCACCGCAATCGCCTGGCTCTGCGTGCACTGCAGTTCCGGTTGCGGTTGGCTGCTGCTGCACAACAGTCCATTTTATCCTTGAGTTGATGGCCGGCTGAAAGCTCGGCCCGAACGACAGATGCCGCGCTTCCGGTTCAATTCCCGACGAACCCCGCACGCACCCGAACAATTCCCTGAATGGATCGGCACACCCAGCTCGCTGCAGCTTCTTTGCTGTTGGCTCATTGTCTGCAGGGCCTGCGGGGCCTGCGGGGCCTGCGCTAGCGCCTTCCAGCCATACACCGGGAAGAACAGAGCTCTTGCTTCTAAAAATCATATGTGAATATAGTATTCACATAAGAAATTGGGAGGAGCCATGGAAACGTCATTCGCACCGACGGTCGGGATCGACAGCACGCTGCCGAAGGATATGCCGGCGGCGCATGCGGCCATCCCGGTCTGGAATTCGGAAAACTGGTTTTACGAAGACTGGCAGCCGGGGCATTGCATACGCTCCCTGCGTCGGACCATCGCCGAAGGCGAAAGCCACCTCTTCAACACGCTGGTCGTCGACATTCACCCTTATGTGCAGGACCAGATGTTCGCAGAAACGGAAGGGGTCTTCGGCAAGAGACTGGTTGCCGGAGCGTTCGTCTTCTCCGCAGGCCTCGGCCTTGTCGCCACGAACTGCGTCAACGCGTTTTCCTATGGCTACGACAAGCTGCGCTTCATCAAGCCGGTCTTCATTGGCGACACGATCTATACGGTCCGGACAAACCTCGACAAGAAGCCGAAATACGAAGAGATGGGCCTCATTCGGGCGTCCTACGAAGTCTTCAAGGGGGCAGGGGAACTCGTCCTCTACTGCGAGCATCTGCAAACCGTGAAATACCGCAATCCGGCCGCCCATGCGGACCGGACAGAACCTGAAAACCGGGCCTGAACCGACATGAACTCCACTTCAGAACTACCGCTCGCCGGGATCACCGTGCTCGACATGAGCCAGTTTCTCTCCGGTCCCTATGCCACCTTGCGCCTGCAGGATCTTGGCGCGCGCGTTATCAAGATCGAACGGCCGGGCTCCGGAGACCTGTCGCGCAGCCTCTATCTGAGCGACACGGAAATCGGCGGGGATTCGACCATCTTTCACGCCATCAACCGCGGCAAGGAAAGCCTCGCCGTCGACTTGAAGAAGCCGGAGGACATAGACCGTCTCAAGCGCCTGATCGCCAAGGCCGACGTGCTGGTCCAGAATTTCCGGCCGGGCGTGATCGAACGACTGGGCCTCGACTTCGAGACCGTACGGGCAATCAATCCGGGTCTGGTCTACGGCTCGATCAGCGGTTACGGGGAAGACGGCCCATGGGTTGCCCGCCCAGGGCAGGACCTGCTTGCCCAGGCCCGCTCGGGCCTCATGTGGCTCAGCGGCAACGATGGTGACGGCCCGGTACCGATGGGACTTGCCGTCGGCGACATGTTCGCAGGGGCTGCCCTGGCGCAAGGCCTTCTTGCAGGCCTCGTGCGACGCGGTGTTACCGGCAAGGGCAGCCATGTCCAGACCAGCCTTCTCGAAGCGCTGGTCGATTTCCAGTTCGAGGTTCTGACCACTTATCTCAACGACGGAAGGCGCATGCCGAAACGGTCCGGTTTCCGCAACGCCCATGCCTATCTCTCCGCGCCTTACGGGGTGTATGAGGCAAAGGACGGGTACATTGCGGTTGCCATGACGCCGATCCCGAAACTGCGTGACCTGATGGAACTGCAAGCTCTCGAGCCCTATTGCGGCGATCCGGCGGTCTGGTTTTCCGAACGCGAGACGATAAAAAAGCTGATCGCAGGTGCGATTGCCGAACGAACGGTCGACGACTGGATGTCCGTTTTCGAACCCGCCGACATCTGGTGTGCGCCGGTGCTCGATTGGGACAGCCTGCTGGAAAGCGAAGGGTTCAACGGACTGGACCTGCTGCAGCGCGTCGAGCGTGAAGACAATGTCTCGATCCTGACAACCCGCTCCCCGTTGAGAGTGAACGGCGCCCGTCCGAAAATTGCCCGGGCTGCACCGCGTGTGGGCGAACACACGGCTGCGATCGAAAAGGAGTTCGGCCTATGAGCGCCGTTCGCCTGAAAGGAATGACCTGGAGCCACCCGCGCGGCTACGAGCCCATGGTTGCCTGCTCGAAGCTCTGGGAAGAGCAGACGGGCGTCGGGATAGACTGGGGCAAGCGCTCGCTTCAGGACTTCGAATCCTACCCGGTCGAAGATCTCGCGCGCCAGTATGATCTGATCGTCATCGACCATCCGCACGTTGGCGAAATCACCACGCAGAACTGTCTCGCTCCACTCGACAGACACGGGGACCCGCAAAACCGGCAGGCCGTCGCCAATGGCAGTGTCGGCGGTTCTTATGAAAGCTATTTCTGGGAGGGCCACCAGTGGGCCTATCCGATCGACGCCGCCGCGCAGATCCAGGCCTATCGGTCAGACCTCGTCCGCGCGGCACCCACACGCTTCGATGAAGTCCTTGAACTGGCGGAAGCGGGCAAGGTGCTGATCCCGATGCGCCCGCCCCATTCGCTGATGACCTTCTTCACCCTGTCGGCAAACCTTGGAACACCCTGCACGACGACAGGACCGGGCGAGCTTGTTTCGGTTGAGAACGGCGCACCGGTCTATGAGCTGATCTCGCACCTGATGCGACACGTTCCTGACCGGTGCTATGGCATGGATCCGATCGCGGTCTTTGAGGAGATGTGCAAGACGGACAGCCCGATTACCTGTGTTCCCCTGATCTACGGCTACGTCAACTACGGTATCGAAGGCTTCAGGCCGAAACGCCTGTCCTTTGCCGATATCCCTGCTGCCGGCGACAACGGCCCGACGGGCTCCGCACTTGGCGGCACCGGCATTGCCGTTTCCGCGTTTTCGAACCATGTCTCGAAGGCTGCGGACTTCGCTCTCTGGATTGCAAGTGGCCCAGTGCAGCGCGGGCCTTTTGCAGCTGCCGGTGGCCAGCCTGGTCATGCGGACGGCTGGTCTGACGAGACCGTCAATGAAGCGACAAATGGCTTTTACCGCAACACCCGCCGGACCCTGGACAACGCCTGGGTCCGTCCGCGCCACAAGGGCTACATGGCCTTTCAGGCAGCAGCATCAGAACGGCTGAACCTGGGCCTGCAAGGTGGTGAGACAGCGCAATCCGTCATCGGCGACATCAATGCGCTTTTCGCCGGGAGTTTTGAGTAAGCCCTTCCAAGACAATACGTCTGCGGACAACCGTCCAAACGCGCCTCCAATCACATTGGGGGCGCGGTTCAGTTGGTCAAAGCTGCCAGATACGTTTTGCGTTTCCGGACAGCAGCTTTGTACGCTCATCCTCGCTGACGTCTTCCAGCAGGGCGTGGGTCGCAGCAACCCATGCCAGCAAGCCGCCACCGAGCGTGCAGACCGGCCAGTCACTGCCCCAGACAACACGGTCCCAGCCGAATGCCTGAATGGTGTGCTCGGCCCAGGGGCGCAGGGTCTCGGCAATCCAGCTTTCAGGATCGGCATAGGCTACGATCCCGGAGACCTTGGCGCAGACATTGGGGCGTTTTGCGAGTTCCGCAACCCGCTCCTGCCAGGGCTGGCGTTCGTCGGCGGCGATATCCGGTACACCGCAATGATCCAGTATGAAGGTGACGTCGGGAGCCAGATCGACAAGCTCCATTGCCCGCTCAAGCTGGCGGGGCAGGACGCAGAGGTCGAAGGTGAAGCGCGTGCCGCCAAGGCGCTTCAGGTTTTCCCGGAATAAAGGCTGATCGGACAACTCGTCCGGCATGACGTGCAACACACGCCGGAAACCCTTCACAAGCTCATTTGCCTGCTGCCGCTCCAGATAGGCTGCAAAGTCTTCGCCCTCGGGACGACAAGAGGCAATTGCCCCCTTGATGAGGCTGTCGGGCCGGTTTGCCAGAGTGCCGACATACCCTGTCTCAGCTTCGATGAGGGGTTCAGCGACATCGACCTCCATATGAAGCGTGGTCGAAATGCCTGCGCGCCGCGCATCACGGGCATAGGTCTCATATGTCCAGTCCCGATTGAGCGGTTCGACACCCGCCAGCCACGGATAGTCCAGAGCCGACCGGTCTATGACATGAAGATGGGTGTCGACGATCATGCTGCTCCTCCTCGCAAATAGCCGGACAATCCTTCCACAGGAAAATAGATTATTCAAATAAGAATTTATTCGGCCGATTTGCCGTCCGTTCCGGTCAGTTCCGACAACTGTCGCGCGGTCCTGGTCAGAAGTTCCAACGTCCCGGTGATGTCGGGGGCCTGCGGGGTGTTCACAAGCGTGATGAAAGGAACAGTCAGCGCCGCGATGGCCCGTCCGTCCGGGCTCAGGATCGGAGCGGACAGGTTGTAGACACCGGCAGTCTGGAGGCTCGGCATCATTTCGTAGCCGCGTTCCGAAATCTGGTCGAGCCGGTCGAAGAACTCCTTCTCGACGGTCGGATGTTCGGTGCTACGGGAATATTCGTTGATCATCATCAGACGTTCCTCTTGTGGCCTGAAGGCCAGAAGAACGTGACCGGATCCGGTGTCGTAGAGCGAAATATTCGAGCCGACGCGGATTGAGATCCCCCAGTAGCTCGGCGCCTCCTGCTGCGCGACGACGACAACCGATCCACGGTCGAAGACGGAGAGCTGGTTTGCCTGGAGCGTCTTTTCCGCAAGGTCTCGCATGAAGGGCGTTGCAAAGGAAACAAGACGGCGGACTGGCGCATGGGACTGCGCCAGACCGAAGAGCTTGAGCGTCAGCGAGTAGCGGTCACCGTCGATCCTTGTGACGTAACCCCGACGCACCAACCGGTCCAGCATGCGGTAGAATTCGTTGGGGCTGCGGCCGAGATGCTTGGCGATCTCCGCCTGGGTCAATCCGCCGTCAATGCCTGCAAGAAGTTCAAGAATATCGAGCCCCTTGTCGAGGGCGGGCGCCCGGTATCGATCCTCTTCCTGTTCCATACTTTTCTCCGTGAAGTGCAATATTCATATACGCACACCCTTCTCGAAAAACAAACAAGAATGCGCTGGAGCAGCTTGACCATAAATGAAGAGCATGTTTGTATATAAATGAACCACTCATTAGTGAGTTGTTTGGGCGGGCACCCGCCTTCTTTGAAAGTCTCGGGAGGAGGCTCATGAAAAATCTATTGGCCGGCGCGTCCGCCGGCGTTATCGCTCTTTTTGCCGTTGGCTCTGCGCTCGCGCAGGATCTGCCGGGCAAGTTTGACGGGGTCACGATCGATGCCAAGCTGATCGGTGGCCAGCAGTACGAAAAGCTCTATGCGCGCATCGGCGAATGGGAGGCGGCGACGGGGGCCAAGGTCAACGTCATCTCCAAGAAGAACCACTTCGACCTCGACAAGGAGATCAAGTCGGACATCGCCGTGGGTGCGTTGAACTGGTGTGTGGGTTCGAACCACTCATCCTTCGCGCCCCAGTATCCGGGCATCTACACCGACCTTGCAGCACTGCTGCCGAAGGAAGAAATCGACGCCTTCGTCGATGCCAACATCTCCGCCTCGACGCTTGACGGCAAGCTGGTGATGCTGCCGCGCGCCCAGTTCGATGTTTCCGCGCTCTATTACCAGAAGAGCCTTTATGCGGACGAAGACAACAAGGCGAAGTTCAAGGAAAAATACGGCTACGACCTGACGCCGCCGGACACCTGGCAGCAGGTGACCGATCAGGCCGAGTTCTTCGCCAATCCGCCGGACTTCTACGGCACGCAATTTGCTGGCAAGGAAGAGGCCATCAACGGCCGTTTCTATGAAATGCTGCGCGCGGAAGGTGGCGAATACCTGGATGCCGATGGCAAGCCTGCGTTCAATTCGGAAGCCGGTGTGCGTGCGCTCAACTGGTTCGTGGATCTCTACAAAGCGAAAGCCGTTCCCGCCGGTACGACCAACTATCTCTGGGACGACCTGGGCCAGGGCTTTGCTTCCGGCACGGTTGCCATCAACCTGGACTGGCCGGGCTGGGCAGGCTTCTTCAACGATCCGGGTGCTTCCAAGGTGGCCGGGGATGTCGGTGTCGTTGCACCGCCCAAGGGCTCCTCGGGTGCCCGGACCGGATGGTCGGGACATCACGGTTTCTCCGTCACCGAAAACTGCGAGAACAAGGAAGCCGCAGCTTCCCTCGTCTGGTTCCTGACCAATGAGGACAGCCAGAAGCAGGAAGCAGCCGGCGGACCGTTGCCGACGCGCGACGCCGTCTGGGACTGGGTAATCGCGGAAGCCTCCGACGACCCGTTCCGCAAGGAAGTTCTGCAGGCCTTCCAGGAAGCCGCCAAAGGCGCTTACCCGGTTCCTCAGTCTCCCTCCTGGATCGAGATCTCCAACGCGGTCTATCCGCAGCTTCAGGCTGCCATTCTCGGCGACAAGACGCCCCAGCAGGCACTTGACGATGCAGCGGCCGAGGCCACCGAAATCCTGCAGGATGCCGGAGAGCTCTAAGCTCGCTCAAGGACAGGCGCGGCCCTGCCGCGCCTGATCCCGCCGGGTTTCCCGCGCGCGACATTCGCGGGTCGGCTAGCTCCTTTCGTAAAACGATATGAGGATAGAATGAGAGGCTGGAAGCCCGCGCCGCATGTGCTTCTGCTGCTGCCGGCGTTTATCGTCCTGGCGGCAGTGGTGGTCGTGCCACTCCTGTTGTCACTGTATTCAAGTTTCACGCCGTTCCGCCTGACCCGGCCGGACACGATCTATACGTTCATCGGCTTCCGCAACTACGTGCGGCTTCTGACGGACATGGATTTCTGGATCGCCTTCGGCCGCACGGTGCTGCTGCTGACCTTCGCGCTCAACCTGGAAATGCTGCTCGGCCTCGGCCTGGCGCTGCTTGTTGAAAAGGCCACACGCGGACAGCGGATCCTGCGCACCATCATGATGTTTCCCATGATGTTCTCGCCGGTTCTGGTCGGCTTCCAGTTCAAGTTCATGTTCAACGACAACATTGGCGTCGTGAACAACGCCCTGCAATCGCTCGGGCTCACGGATATCGCCATTCCCTGGCTGATCGACGGCCAGCTTGCCTTCATTTCCATCCTGATCGCGGAAATCTGGTCGTCCACCGCGGTCTTCGCGATCTTCATTCTGGCGGGCCTGATGGCCATGCCGCGCGAGCCGCTGGAAGCGGCCAAGGTGGACGGGTGCACCTCGTGGCAGAGCTTCCGCTATGTCACCTGGCCCTTCATCATGCCCTTTGCCTATATCGCCATGACCATCCGCTCACTCGACATCGCGCGCGCCTATGACATCGTCAAGATCATGACCGATGGCGGCCCTGCCGGGCGTACCGAGATCCTCTGGACAATGATTGCCCGCACCGCCTATTCCGACGCGCGCATGGGGCTGGCCAATGCCATGGCCTACATCGCCATTCTTCTTTCAATCCTGTTCACGGCGGTGTTCTTCCGGCAACTCGCGAAGGCCCGCCAGCAGATCGGCGCGGAGTGGTGATCATGGACGAGAATACCGCACATCGCCTCAAGGGCCGTTTCCTGAAGGCCGGCCACCTGATCGGACTGTTCCTCGCCATGACGATCATCTGTCTGCCGGGGGTCTGGATCGTTCTTTCCTCGCTCCGCCCGACGGTCGAGATCATGGCCAAACCGCCGGTCTGGATCCCGCGCGAGCTGTCGTTCGACGCCTATGTGGCAATGTTCTCCGGCGTTGGCCAGGGCGGCATTCCGGTGCTGGAGTATTTCCGCAATTCACTGATCATCTCGGTCACCTCGACCGTGATTGCCCTGGCGGTCGGCATGGCCGGTGGTTACGCGTTTGCGCGCTACCGGTTCCGCGGCAAGTCGGCCATTTTCCTCGGCTTCATGCTTACGCGGACCGTACCAGGCATTGCGCTGTCACTGCCGCTGTTCTTCGTCTATGCCAAGATCGGCATCATCGACACCCACTTCGGTCTGATCCTTGCCTATGTGGCACTCAACGTGCCCTTCACGGTCTGGCTGATCGACGGTTTCTTCCGACAGGTCCCCCGGGATCTTGCGGAAGCGGCCCAGATCGACGGCTGCACCCGGTGGCAAGCCTTCTGGCAGGTTGAATTTCCGCTGGCGCGTTCAGGCATCGCCTCCGCCGGCATCTTCGCCTTCCTGATTTCCTGGAACGAATTCGCGCTGGCATCCCAGCTCACCCGGTCGACCAATTCCAAGACGCTGCCGGTCGGTCTGCTGGATTACACCGCCGAATTCACCATCGACTGGCGGGGCATGTGCGCGCTGGCCGTGGTCATGATCATTCCGGCACTCACCCTGACATTCATCGTACAAAAACACCTCGTCTCCGGCCTCACCTCCGGCGCAGTGAAGGGATAGACATGGCTACCGTCTCTTTGAAAAACCTGGTCAAGAAATACGGGCAACTGGAGGTCGTTCATTCCATCAACCTTGAGGTCAAGGACCGGGAGTTCATCGCGCTGGTCGGCCCGTCCGGCTGTGGCAAGTCGACCTCGCTCCGCATGATCGCCGGGCTGGAGGACATCTCGGGTGGCGAAATTCACATCGGTGACCGGGTGGTCAACGACCTGCCGCCGCGCCAACGCAACATCTCCATGGTCTTCCAGTCCTATGCGCTCTACCCGCATATGACGGTTGCAGAGAATATGGGATTTTCACTCAAGATCGCCGGAAAATCCCAGGCGGAGATCGATGCGGCGGTTGCGGAAGCGGCGCGCACGCTCAGCCTCGAGGCCCTTCTGGAACGACGGCCGTCCCAACTTTCCGGCGGCCAGCGCCAGCGTGTTGCCATGGGCCGCGCCATCGTGCGCAATCCGGATGTGTTCCTGTTTGACGAACCGCTTTCCAACCTTGATGCCAAGCTGCGCATGCAGATGCGCACGGAGATCAAGAAACTGCATTCCAAGGTCCAGTCGACGGTCATCTACGTGACCCACGACCAGGTGGAAGCCATGACCCTGTCCGACCGGATCGTGATCATGCGCGACGGCCATATCGAACAGGTCGGCACGCCGGAGGAAGTCTTCCAGCGTCCAAGGACCCGCTTTGTCGCCGGGTTCATCGGTTCGCCGACCATGAACCTGCGCGAAGCGGTCATCGACGATGGCAAGCTCGCCTTCGCAAATGGCGCCAGCCTTCCGCTGCCGATGCAATTCCGGAACGCGGTCAGCGTTGGCCAGAAAGTCGTGTTCGGCCTGAGACCGGACGATTTGTATCCGGCGGGACATGGCCTGCATTCCGGCGAGGCCCATGATGTGCACACGACGCAGGTGCCTGTCTCGATCACCGAACCGCTCGGCAACGAGACCCTGGTCTTTGCAGAGTTCGCTGGTGAGGACTGGATTGCGCGCATGCTCAACCCGAAGGCGCTGCACACCGGTGACAAGATCGATCTCAGTTTCGACCTCAGCCAGGCACATCTCTTCGATGCCGCCACCGAACAGACCTTGAGGAGCTGAACGCATGGCACGGATTGAAAAAGTCGAACTGCGCATGGTCGACCTCGTTCCGAAGGTCAAGCGAACCGATGCGATCCAGAGTTTCGTCAGCCAGGAAACTCCGATCGTCACGATCACCGATGCGGACGGTGCGACGGGCACAGGCTACAGCTATACGATCGGCACCGGTGGATCGTCGGTCATGCGGCTTCTTGCGGACCATCTCGCCCCGGTTCTGATCGGCCGTGACGCAGACATGATCGAGGGCATCTGGCACGAACTGGAGTTCTTCACCCACGCCACCACGATCGGCGCCATTTCCTCCATTGCGCTTGCCGCCATCGACACGGCCCTCTGGGACCTGCGCGCGCGCAAGATGGGGCTGCCGCTCTGGAAGCTGGCGGGTGGAGCCAAGGACCGTTGCCCGTTGTATACGACCGAAGGCGGCTGGCTGCACATCGAAACCGAAGCCCTGGTCGAGGATGCTCTTGCGGCCAAGGCAAAGGGCTTTACCGGATCGAAGGTAAAGATCGGCCGCCCGCATGTCTCCGAGGACTACGAGCGGCTCGCCGCCGTGCGTGCCGCCGTCGGTGACGGTTATGAGATCATGACCGACTGCAATCAGGGCTTCACCGTCGATGAAGCCATCCGGCGCGCCGACCGCCTGCGGGACCTGGACCTTGCCTGGTTCGAGGAACCGCTACCCGCCGACGACATCGGTGGCCATGTGCGCCTGTCGCAGAGAACCTCGACGCCGGTCGCTGTCGGCGAGTCGCTCTATTCGATCCGGCATTTCCGGGAATACATGCAGGCCGGAGCGTGCTCTGTGGTGCAGGTCGATGCCGGACGCATCGGCGGCATCACCCCCTGGCTGAAGGTTGCCCATGCTGCGGAAGCCTTCGACATGCCGATCTGTCCGCACTTCCTGATGGAGCTGCACGTCAGCCTGACCTGTGCCGTGCAGAACGGCAAATACGTCGAGTACATTCCGCAGCTCGACGAACTGACCAATAGCCGCATGACAATTGAAAACGGCCATGCGCTCGCACCCGTCGAACCGGGCATCGGTATCGATTGGGACTGGGACGCAGTGCGCGGAAAGAGCATTCCCGAGTTCACCAGCACAATCACCCGGCAGGAGGCGTAGGTCATGCAGCGCATGGGCATGGTGATCGGTCTCGAGCCGGAGAAAGTTGCCGAATACAAGCGGCTGCACGCTGCGGTCTGGCCGGAGATCCTCGACATGATCTCCAATTGCAACATCCGGAATTATTCCATCTTCCTGAAGGAGCCGGAAAATCTGCTCTTCGGCTACTGGGAATATCACGGCACGGACTTTGAGGCCGACGCGGCGAAGATGGCCGCCGATCCGAAAACGCAGGAATGGTGGGACGTCTGCATGCCCTGCCAGAAGCCGCTCGACACCCGAAAGGACGGCGAGTGGTGGGCGATGATGGAAGAGGTCTTCCATCATGACTGAAGCTTTCGATCCGGCCAGCCTTTCCCAGGACTGGCCAAGGCCCGCCAATCCACGCCCCATCGTGACTTTCGGCGCAGGCTCCATCGTCGGTGATGCCCATTTCCCCGCTTACAGGAAAGGCGGCTTTCCGATTGCGGGACTTTATGACCCGGATGCCGGCAAAGCGCAGGCTCTGGCGGATCAATGGGGCATCAAGGCCTTTGCCAGCGCGGAGGAAGCAGCCAGTGTGCCGGGCGCGGTCTTCGACCTTGCCACCCCGCCGCAGGTACATGCAGATATCCTCGGCCTGCTTCCGGAAGGGGCCCCGGTGCTGATCCAGAAGCCCATGGGCAGCGACCTGGACCAGGCAACGGATATTCTCAGGATCTGCCGCGACCGCAAACTGATCGCCGCCGTCAACTTCCAGCTCCGCTTCGCACCGATGATGCTCGCCCTCAAGGACGCCATCGCCAAGGGCTGGCTTGGAGAAGTTGTCGATTTCGATGCCTGGCTGGCTCTCGCCACGCCCTGGGAGCTCTGGGCCTTCTTGAAAGGACTGCCCCGGATCGAGATCACCATGCATTCGATCCATTATCTCGACCTGATCCGGCAGGTGCTTGGGGACCCGAAAGGCGTGCACGCGAAATCGCTCGGCCATCCGTCCCATGAAATGGCCCAGACCCGCACCAGCGCCATCCTCGACTACGGCGACAAGGTGCGTTGTGCGCTCTCCATCAATCACGATCACAAGTTCGGCCGCCGGCACCAGGCTTGCGAGTTCCGAGTGTGTGGCACGGAAGGCGCTGCCTATCTGCAGCTTGGTGTCAATCTCGACTATCCGAACGGCGAACCGGACATCCTGGAGATCCGCCCCAAGGGTGGAGACGAGTGGATCCCCGTCCCCCTGAAAGGGGCCTGGTTCCCGGACGCTTTTGTCGGCCGCATGGCAAATCTCCAGCGCTTTGCGTCCGGCGAGGACGCCGAGCTGGTGAGTTCGGTCGAAGACGCCTGGAACACGATGGCTCTGGTGGAAGCGGCCTATGCCTCCTCCACGTCCCCTGCAACTCCACTCGCACAAAGACCATAAGTCATGGAACAAACGACCTATTTCGAAGACTATGAGCTCGGCCATGAGCGCATCACCTATGGCCGCACGATTACCGAAACCGACTTCGTGGTTCACGCAGGCCATACCGGAGACTTCTTTCCGCATCACATGGACGCAGAGTTCATGAAGACCCAGCCCTTCGGTCAGCGGATTGCCCACGGCACCATGGTGTTCGCCATCGGCGTCGGCCTGACCGCCAGCGTCATAAACCCGGTTGCCTTCTCCTATGGCTACGACCGGATGCGCTTCGTGAAGCCGGTTTTCATCGGAGACACCATCCGTTCGCGCGTGACCATCGTTGCCAAGGACGATGACCCGAAACGCCCGGCATTCGGCCGCGTGGTCGAACGGACGGAAGTTCTCAATCAAAGCGACGAAGTGGTTCTCGTCGCCGATCACATCCACATCGTTGAACGAAAGAACAAGCCCGCCTGAGGGGCAGATGGAGCCGACATGACAGACTGGGTGAAGGACAAGACCGTTCTGGTGACAGCCGCGGGACAGGGGATCGGACGCGCGACGGCGCTCGCCTTTGCCGCCAGGGGCGCGAAGGTTGTGGCAACGGACATCAACGAAACGGCCCTTTCCGAACTCGAAGGATCAGCAGGGATCGAAACCCGTCGCCTCGACGTTTTGAAGGATATGGACGTACAGACCGTCGTTGCCGAAACCGGCCCGGTGGACGTCCTCTTCAACGGGGCGGGTTTCGTTCATGCAGGCTCGATCCTTGACATGAAAGACGAGGACTTCGACTTTGCGGTCGACCTCAACGTGCGCTCCATGATCCGGACCATTCGGGCGGTGCTGCCTGCAATGCTGGAACGGGGAGGCGGCGCCATCATCAACATGGCATCCGTCGCAAGTTCCATGAAAGGCGTGCCGAACCGCTTCGTCTACACCACCACGAAAGCGGCCGTGATCGGCCTGACCAAGGCGGTTGCCGCCGATTTTGTGGCGCAGAACATCCGTTGCAACGCGATCTGCCCGGGCACGGTGGAAAGCCCTTCGCTGCAGGACCGTCTGCGCGCCCAGGGCGACTATGAAGCCGCCCGGGCCGCCTTCATTGCACGCCAGCCGATCGGCAGGATCGGTACGCCGGAAGAGATCGCTGATCTCGCGGTTCATCTTGCCAACGCGACCTATACCACCGGGCAGGCCTATGCCATCGACGGCGGCTGGACCATCTGACATTTCATCGAGGACGTGAACCCGTGACGACAATCACCGGTCTGAAGACATACGATCTCCGCTTCCCAACGTCCGAAACCCTGGACGGTTCGGACGCCATGAACCCCGATCCGGACTATTCCGCGGCCTATGTCGTCCTTCAAACCGACGAGGACGGCCTTGAAGGCCATGGCCTGACCTTCACCATCGGGCGCGGGAATGACATCTGTGTTGCCGCAATCGAGGCCATGGGCCACCTGGTGACAGGGCTTGATCTTGCCTGGATCTCCGAAAACCCCGGCCGCTTCTGGCGTCACGTGACCTCGGACAGCCAGTTGCGCTGGATCGGACCGGACAAGGGCGCCATGCATCTCGCCACCGGCGCCGTCGTCAATGCCGTCTGGGACCTCTTGGCCAAACAGGCCGGCAAACCGGTCTGGCGTCTTGTCGCGGACATGAGCCCGGAAGAGATCGTTTCCATTATTGATTTCCGCTACCTGACCGATGCGATCACGCCGGAAGAGGCACTTGCCATCCTGAAAGCGGCGGAACCGGGCAAGGCGGAACGGATCGCGCAGCTCGAAGCACATGGCTATCCCTGTTACACCACCTCGGCGGGCTGGCTCGGCTATCCCGACGACAAGCTGCGCCGGCTGTGCCGGGAAGCGGTCGAGGCAGGCTACACCCATGTGAAGCTGAAGGTCGGACGTGATCTCGCCGATGACATCCGCCGGCTGAGGATCGCCCGGGAGGAGCTCGGGCCCGACCGGTTCCTCATGATCGATGCCAACCAGGTGTGGGACGTCGGACAGGCCATCGACTGGGTACAGCAACTCGCGTTCGCCAAACCCTACTTCATCGAAGAACCAACCAGCCCGGATGACATCGCCGGCCACCGCGCGATCCGCGAAGCGGTGGCGCCGGTGAAGGTGGCAACCGGTGAAATGTGCCAGAACCGGATCGTCTTCAAGCAGATGATCGCAGGCGGTGCCATCGACATCGTGCAGATCGACGCCTGCCGGATGGGCGGTCTCAACGAGGTTCTCAGCGTTCTGCTGATGGCGGCCAAATTCGGCACTCCCGTCTGGCCGCATGCCGGCGGCGTCGGCCTTTGCGAGTATGTCCAGCATCTGTCGATGATCGACTTCGTTGCGGTTTCCGGAACCAGGGAGGGGCGCGTGATCGAATTTGTCGATCATCTCCACGAACATTTCGTCGACCCCTGCACCATCCGCAATGCCGCCTATATGCCGCCGCAGATGCCGGGTTTTTCCGTGGAGATGAAACCGGCCTCCATCGAACATCACATCTTTCGAGACGGTGGCGCAGACGCCGCCTGATGTCACAAGCCACACATCAAAACCAAGGATAACCCCATGAAACTTCTCCGCATTGGAGACGCCGGACGGGAAAAGCCCGCCATTCTGGACAGTGATAACCGGCCGCGGGATCTCTCCGCTCTCGTTTCCGACATTGCCGGCGACACGCTGACGCCGGACGGGCTGGCGAAAATCGCATCCGTCGATCCGGCCACCCTGCCGTTGCTCGAGGAAGGCCGTATCGGTCCCTGCGTGGGTCATGTCGGCAAGTTCATCTGCATCGGCCTCAACTATTCCGACCATGCCGCTGAAACCGGTGCGGAAGTGCCCAAGGAACCGGTGATCTTCCTGAAGGCGACAAGCGCGATCTGCGGCCCCAATGACGACGTGAAGATCCCGCGCGGATCGGTCAAGACCGACTGGGAAGTCGAACTTGGTGTCGTGATCGGCAAGGGTGGCAGCTACATCGAGGAAGCCGAAGCCCTTGACCACGTCGCGGGATATTGCGTCATCAACGATGTTTCCGAACGCGAATTCCAGATCGAACGCGGTGGCACCTGGGACAAGGGCAAGGGCTGCGACACCTTCGGCCCGACAGGGCCCTGGCTGGTGACCCGGGACGAGGTTTCCGATCCGCAGAACCTGAAGATGTGGCTGGAAGTAGACGGCAAGCGCTATCAGGACGGGTCGACGGAGACCATGGTCTTCGGTGTCGCCCACCTGGTCAGCTATGTCAGCCGGTTCATGAGCCTGCAGCCGGGCGACATCATTTCCACCGGCACGCCTCCGGGCGTCGGCATGGGACAGAAACCACCAATCTATCTGAAGGGCGGAGAGGTGATCGAGCTGGGCATTGAAGGACTTGGTGTCCAGCGGCAAAACGTGGGCAAGGCTTAACGTAGCTTTTGCCGTGATGGCGACACTCTCCAACAAAGGGTGTCGCCTGACAGTCCAGATGCCCGCATCTGATAAGGAAATCATGATGCGAAACGATACCTACCGCCGGCACGTCATCTTGTCCGGATGTTCGGGTGGCGGAAAGTCAACGCTTTTGGCGGAACTGGAACGACGGGGTTTCGAAACCGTGCCGGAACCCGGCAGGAGGATCGTCGCCGAAGAGCAACAAGCTGAGGGGAGGGCGCTTCCCTGGGTCAATCTCGAAGCCTTCGCCAGAAGAGCGATCGACATGTCAGTCCGTGACAGGGAGCGATTGAACAGCGCTGAAGGATGGGTCTTCTTCGACCGGGGCCTGATCGACGCAGCTGTTGCCCTGGAATTCACGACCGGCGTAGCCGTGTCAGACACCCTCGGCAAAACAAGCCGATTTCATTTTCAGGTCTTTCTGACACCGCCCTGGCCGGAGATTTACGCCATAGACGCCGACCGGCAGCACGGCCTGGATGAAGCTATCGGTGAATACCAGCGATTGCTCGATGCCTACGGCCAACTTGGCTACGAGAAAATCATCTTGCCGAAGACGGATGTCGGGAAGCGAGCGGATTTCTTGCTGGATTGTCTTTCCAGGCACCAGGAGACGCAGCACTAGATCGACATCACCACTCTGGTGCGTACTGCGTACCTATTCTTCGCTCGGCTGCTCTCTCTTGCCGGCCAGGATCTCGCGCTTCCCAACGTGGTTGGGCGCGCCGACAAGGCCTTCGTTTTCCATTTTCTCGACCAGGGTAGCGGCACGGTTGTACCCGATGCCGAGGCGGCGCTGGATATACGAGGTTGAGCAGCGCTTGTCGCGCAGGACGATCTTCACCGCCTTGTCGTAGAGGTCATCACCGTCTTCGGACGCGATGGCACCCTTGTCGAAGACAGCTTCTTCTTCTTCCAGCTCTTCCTCTTCTTCCGCAGTCACGGTTTCAAGGTACGCGGGCCGGCCCTGGCTTTTCAGGTGGGCGACAACCTGTTCGACTTCCTCGTCCGAGACGAAGGCGCCATGGACACGGTTGATACGTCCGCCACCCGACATATGCAGCATGTCGCCCATGCCGAGCAGCTGTTCCGCACCCTGCTCGCCGAGGATCGTGCGGCTGTCGATCTTCGAGGTGACCTGGAAGGAAATCCGGGTCGGGAAGTTTGCCTTGATCGTGCCGGTGATCACGTCGACCGAAGGACGCTGTGTCGCCATGATGAGATGAATGCCTGCGGCACGGGCCATCTGCGCCAGACGCTGGATAGCGCCTTCGATCTCCTTGCCGGCGACCATCATCAGATCCGCCATCTCGTCAACGATGATGACGATGTACGGCATCGGAGCGAGGTCCATTTCCTGCTGCTCGTAGACCGGTTCCCCCGTATCGCGGTCGAACCCGGTTTGCACGGACACGATAACCGGTTCACCCTTCTGACTCGCAGCAGCGGCACGCTGGTTGAAACCGTTGATGTTGCGCACGCCAAGCCGTGCCATCTTCCTGTAGCGATCCTCCATTTCGCGCACAGCCCATTTGAGAGCTGTCACGGCCTTTTTCGGATCGGTGACGACAGGCGTCAGCAGGTGCGGAATGTCGTCGTAGATGGACAGTTCCAGCATCTTCGGATCTACCATGATCAAGCGGCACTCTTCCGGCTTCAGGCGGTAGAGCAGCGACAGGATCATCGTGTTGATTGCAACCGACTTGCCCGAGCCGGTCGTTCCGGCGACCAGCAGATGCGGCATCTTCGCAAGATCGGCAACAACCGGCTCCCCGCCAATCGTCTTGCCGAGGCTAAGCGCAAGCTTGCAGCTGGTCGCGCGGAAGTTGGTCGAATCGATCAATTCGCGGAAGTAGACGGTTTCACGCTCCGTATTCGGCAGCTCGATCCCGATGACGTTCCGGCCCGGAACGACCGCAACACGAGCGGAGATGGCCGACATGGAACGGGCAATGTCATCGGCGAGGTTGACGATGCGTGAGGACTTGATGCCCGGGGCCGGTTCGAACTCGTAAAGGGTGACCACAGGCCCGGGGCGCACGTGGATGATCTCGCCGCGCACCTTGAAGTCTTCCAGAACGCTTTCCAGAAGCCCCGCATTCCGTTCCAGTTGCTCCTGCGTCATCTGGAAGCCCGGACCATCCTGCGGCAGTTGCAGCAGATCGCCGGACGGAAACTCGTAGCTGCCGAACAGCGACTGTTGACCTGATCCCGCACCGATCGGCGGCAGAGCATGCGTACTCGAGGACAAGGACCGGGGTGTGGGGCTTGGCATCGAAATCGACACTCGTGACCGACCGGTAGCGTCCTGATTGCCTTCCGGGTTTTGCTGTGCTGCCGGCCTTTGGCCGGCCGGCTGCGGAGACGGGTTTGCTGGCCTTGCGGCAATCGGTCTGGAAAAGGAAGGCGCAGGCGTGGGGGATGCAGAACCGTTGCATTCCACGACCTTGTACAGCGACACGATTCCCTCCGGTGGCCGCGCCACCTGTCCCGCGACGGGCACCTCCTCGTAAACCGTCCTCACGGCTCGTACCGGCTCCACGACCCTCTGCGCAGGCACTTCTGCAGCCGGCTGAGGAGTGATGGCATCGTCGGACATGAATTCAAAGAAGGCGTGATCGGACAGGAAACCAAGGTGCGCCGTGGAAGAATGCGCGTCATTGGCAGGCGCCTGCACATTCACCGGCCCACCATCGGCGGGCGGACCAATCACCTGTGCAACTGGCATGGTTGCGGGCATAACAGGGGAGGGGTTTGGCGTGACCAGCGGCTGCTGTGCAACGGGCTCTACCTCGACCGGGGATACAGTTTCACCGGCGCTGACTTCGCTTGCGTTTTCTACCGGTGCAGATCGCTGCTTTGAACCGCGGTCTGGCGTCCGGGTGAAGCGAACGTTGGGTGCAAGGTAGAAATAGCTCTGGCAGGATTCGTCCGAAGGGGTTTCCACCCCCCGGTTTCCATCTCCTGTCTGCTGCTGCGGATTGCCTGCAACATGTGGCAACCGGCGCGTCTCAGGCACCCGTTCACCATCTGTGGCGGCAGGTTGCCCGAGCGGGTTTTCGCCCTGCGCTTTCCGACTGGAATCATCGGTTGAAGCTGGCTGGCCGGCATCGTTCGAATTCGAAAGTGAGAAATTCTTCCGGGAAATACGCATGGACAAAGAAGACTAGTGTTTCGGGTTGAACGCCTTTGGGAGAGATGTAGGAAAATAAGGTTAACAGTCTCTATCCAAACCCTGTCATTCTCCACCTTAGAGCCACCTCCGATCGACCGTCAGGCGTGCAAATTTCGGCGAAAATGCGCTGAAAACAACACCTTGATGCCAGTTCAACAATGTCGCGTTTATGTGATGAGCCCTTTTGTCGGGCTCACCCTCCTAGCCGATGCAAAAACGGAAGCTGGCGGCGATGATCTTGCGGTCCATGTCGCTCAGATCGATCGCCCCGCGCACCTCGCCACCGGACGACATTCCAAGAAACAGGCTGAACTCGATCCGCTCGGTAACCGACAGCAGTTCAACAACCTTGTCGTTGATTTCGACCTCGACGCTGCTGTCACCGACAACCCGAAGGATATCCTTGGTGGCTGTCGCCGTGATGCCACGTCCTTTTGAGAACATGTTTATGCTTGTCGTCGGCAAGTTATCAGGGTTCAGAATACCACCATCGGTCGTGATCAGGACGTAGGGTTTGTTCTTGCGGCAATAGCTGGAAAACTGGCTCGCGAGATCATAAAGGCGCGTGGCGCCCTTGCGCTTGCTTGCTGCCACCAGACCCTGCTTGTAGGGCTCCAGAAAGAACGCCCCGAACCCTTCCGGCGTGACAAGGGCAAATTCCTCAAGCTGCGCCGCGTCGGGAACGAACATGTCGTCCGGCTTCGCACCCGTGCCAAGAACGAAGATGCGAGCATCGATTCCCATTTCCAGAAGGTAACGTACAATCCGGCTGGACAATTCCTGCGCGGACATCAGCGCCTGGTCCAGCTGGCTGGACGGGACCTGGCCCGTCCTCTCTCCGGACAGGTAGAACTGGTGGAAGCCCAGACGGTTGCCGTCTGGAATACGTCTGACTTCACCCCCCAGGAACGCGTAGGAACAGGCGCTCATGCAGTAGCCGCCGTCCACTGTGTCCCCGAATGTGCCCTCGGACTTCCAGATGCCGATTTCCGTCTCCATTCCTCTGGCACGGATCAGCTCTCCCAGTTCCAGGCCGGCAATCAGACTGCCGCCGGGGCTGTGCAGCAGAACCTTGTTGCCGTCTGAATGCTCATTCTTCAGGTAGCTTGAAAAGAGCGCGGGCGTTTCCGCGGTAATCTGCCCTTCGGCTCGCACATAACAGGACGCCGCGTTGTTGCCCTTGCAGACGTTTTCGAACGTCATGCTTTCTGCCTGGGCTGCACCTGAAGACAATGCAATACAGGCAACAACCGCGAACGCCGCCACCCGCCAATCACGTGCGGCAAAAATCCGTCCCAAAGACTTTTTCATTTCGTTTTCCTGAACCGGTAAGACCTGAACGTCGGTCAAACGAGAAAACAACAAAGCCATTAAAGAGAGCCTGAAAAATCAGGACAAGAGAACGATCGCTCTCTTGTCCCAGTCTCATCAAGCCCGATGTCTTTATTGCGTTCTGAACCGGCATCAGGGGAAAACGGAATTGCGTAATTCACCAACCCCTATTTGGGGAAGGCGGAAAGGTATTGGCAGCAGCCCGAGGCAGGTGTCATGGGCTGCTGCCGTTTGTCTGAAATCTTACTTCGGCATCATTCCGCCGATGGCATACATGCCGTCGTCGCCTTTCACCAGCATCAGGATCACGCTGTCGCCCGGGGTGAGATCATCCGACATCTCTGCGCCTTCCAGAAGGGGCAGATCCATCGTCATGGCCGGCCAGCCGATTTCCGGAATCGGATCGTGGCTGACGTTTGCAGTCCCGTCGCCGATGGAGTTGACGACGGCATTGGCGTGGACCGCCCCGTCCATCTGTTCGGCGGTCATGGGCATGTTGGAATGATCCATGCCGCTATGCGACGACTGGGCAAGGACAGCCGGGGTGGCCGCCATGGACAGGAACGCTGCGAGGATGAGGGTCTTCATTTCAGTTGCCTTTCTTGGGGTTTGTTTGTGAGTTGCAAAATCATTCGGCCGGCTGCACCGCACCTTTGATGTCCGGGGTGGCTATGCTCAGCTCACGGTTGACCCGCGAGAGAGCAAGCCGCTTCCAGATCGTGAAAATGGCGGGAATGACGAAGAGGGTCAGAAGGGTGGCGGTTGCCATGCCACCGACCATGGGGGCCGCGATCCGCTGCATGATTTCCGAGCCCGTACCGTCGCCGTACATGATCGGGATCAGCCCGGCAAAGATCGTCGCAACGGTCATCACCTTTGGCCGCACGCGCAAAAGCGCACCTTCGAAAACCACTTCCTCTACGTCGACAACCGTCAGGGAGCGGGCCTCCGCGGCCGCAAGCTTCTTGCGTTTTTCCCAGGCCAGGTTGAGGTAGAGCAACATCACGATGGCTGTCTCGACCGCAACGCCTGCGAGGGCGATAAAGCCGACGATCACCGCAACCGACATGTCGAAATCCAGGTACCAGAGGAACCACACACCTCCGGCCAGTGCCACGGGAAGCGCGGCAAGGATGATGCCGACTTCAATGACCCGGTTGAACGCCATGAACAGCATGAGCGTGATGATCAGCAAGGTCGCCGGAGCCACCAGCTTCAGGCGTTCCTGCATGCGTTCGATGTACTCATACTGGCCCGACCAGGCGATCGAATAGCCGGGCGGCAATTGCACCTTCTCCGCTACCGTCCTGCGAGCTTCATCAACGTAGCCGCCCAGGTCTCGGCCGGTGATGTCGATGAAGACGAACCCGGTACGCCGGGCGTTTTCAGACCGGATCATGCCTGGTCCGTCGACAACGCTGACCTCTGCCAGGGCACCGAGCGGAATATGGGCACCGGACGGCGTGACCACCGGAAGTTCCCGCAAGCGCTCTGGACTGTTGCGCCAGTCCTGCGGATAGCGGAGGTTGATGGGAAAGCGCTCCAGACCTTCGACGGACTCCGATACCTGCATGCCGCCAATCGCGGTCTGCACGACGTCCTGGATGTCCCGCACGCTCATCATGAAGCGGGCAGCCGCCTCCCGGTCGACGTCGATCTCGATGAAGCGTCCCCCGACGGGCCGCTCGGCGTAGGCCGATGCCGTGCCGTCAATTCCTGCGACCGCGTTTTCGACTTCAATGCCGATCTTTTCGATGACGCCAAGATCGGCCCCGGTGATCTTGACCCCGACAGGGGTCTTGATGCCGGTTGCCAGCATGTCGATGCGGTTCTTGATCGGCTGGATCCACACGTTGGTGACGCCCGGTATCTGGACGGCCTGATCCAGCTCATCCCGGATCCGGTCCATCGTCATGCCCTCCCGCCACTCGGCGCGCGGCTTCAGCTGGATGGTCGTCTCGATCATCGTCAGCGGGGCAGGGTCTGTCGCCGTATCGGCACGGCCCAGCTTGCCGTGGACCGTCTTTACTTCCGGTACGGTGGCGATGAGACGGTCGGACTGCTGAAGAACCTCACGCGCCTTGCCGATGGAAACGCCGGGATAAAGCGTCGGCATGTAAAGGAAGTCACCTTCGTTGAGGGCTGGCATGAATTCCGTGCCGATCCTCTGAAGGGGCCACCACATGGAGGCGACCAGGACACCCGCCAGAATGGTCGTTGCCCAGGGCCAGGCAACGGCTGCATCCAGAAAAGGGCGGTAAAACCAGATGACAATCCGGTTGAGCGGGTTCTTGTTCTCCGCAAGAATTCGCCCGCGGACAAAGTACCCCATCAGCACCGGAACCAGCGTGATGGAGAGTATGGCCGCGGCCGCCATGGCGTAGGTCTTGGTAAAGGCCAACGGCTTGAAGAGCCTGCCTTCCTGGCTTTCCAGAACGAACACCGGCAGGAAGCTGACGGTGATGATCGCCAGGGAGAAGAAGAGGGCAGGGCCCACTTCCGAGGCACATTCCCCCACGATCCGCCAGCGGTTCTCCGCTGTCAGTTTTTCATGTTCCAGCCGACGGTGCATCGCCTCGATCATGACGATCGCCGCATCCACCATCGCGCCGATGGCGATGGCGATGCCGCCAAGCGACATGATGTTCGCATTCACGCCCTGCAGCTTCATGATGATGAAGGCAGCCGCAATGCCGAGAGGCAGGGAAAACAGGATGACGAGCGACGAGCGCAAGTGCAGAAGGAACGCCGCGCAGACCAGAACGACAACAATGAATTCTTCGGTCAGCTTTGTCTGAAGATTGTCGATCGCACGTTCGATAACGCCGGAGCGGTCGTAGGTCGTGACGATCTCCACTCCTTCGGGCAGGCTGCTGCGCAGTTCGCCGATCCGTGCTTCGACTGCCTTGATGGCTGCCAGCGCGTTGCCGCCCCAGCGCAGGATCACAACCCCGCCGACGGCATCGCCTTCGCCGCCGAATTCACCGACACCACGGCGCATTTCCGGCCCGAGTCGAATGTCGGCAACGTCTCCGAGCGTCAACGGCGCACCGCGGTCGTTGACCATCAACGGCGCCTTGGCAAGATCGGCAAGCTCATCGACGTAACCGGTCGAGCGCACCATGAATTCGGCTTCGCCCATCTCGATCACGCTGCCGCCGGTTTCCCGGTTCGCGGCTTGGATGGCGCCTCGGATCTGCGCCAGCGTTATGTCGTAGGCCCTGAGTTTGTTGGGGTCCACGACCACCTGGTATTGCTTCACCATGCCGCCGATCGTGGCGACTTCCGACACACCGTCGACGGTCTGAAGTTCGTATTTCAGGAACCAGTCCTGAAGGGCACGCAGTTGGGCAAGGTCATGGTTGCCGGTGCGGTCTATCAGGGCGTACTGGTAAATCCAGCCGACACCCGTCGCATCGGGGCCAAGCTGTGGTGAAACATCTTCAGGCAGGTTTGCAGCAATCTGACCGAGGTATTCCAGAACACGGGTTCTGGCCCAGTAAAGATCGGTGCCGTCCTCGAAAACGATGTAGACGTAGCTGTCGCCAAAGAAGGAAAAACCGCGCACATCACTGGCACCTGGCACGGCAAGCATCGCCGTGGCGATGGGGAATGTGACCTGGTCCTCCACCACCTGAGGCGCCTGGCCGGCGTAGGGCGTGCGCACGATGACCTGAACGTCCGAAAGATCCGGGATTGCATCGACAGGCGTTTCACGAATTGCCCAGATACCGGCCACGGCGATCATGGCGGCGATTGCCAGCATGATCACCCGGTTGGCGATGGAGGCACGAATGATTGCGGCAATCATCACAAGCCCTCCTCACGCCGAACGCCGACCAATGTCATGGAGAAATCCGGATTGCGCTGGAGCAAAAGTGTTACCTCCTGATCCAGTGGCAAATCACCAACGGCAACGGCCTGATCAACGGCAAAATCCATGGTCATGCCCGGCATGCCTATCTCTGCCATCGGTCCGTGAGTGATGTTGGCCGTGCCTGCATCCTGATCAAGTGCATTGATGGTGCCGCGGACTTCCATCGGCGGGGTGATCGGCTCTGCCTTTGCCAGGACCATCGTCATTCCGTCCGGCCTTGAAAAGGTGAGCGTGGTTTCCGTGCCGACTGGCAGGGCATCCAGCTCCAGGGTCTCGTCCACCGCGAATGCCATGGTCATGCCAGGCATGCCGATTTCGGCAATGGGGCCATGGGTGATTGTAGCCTTCGCGTTTTCGGTATCGATCGAGTTGATCGTTCCCGACACCACGATGGGTGCGGCTTCTGCTTGCGCGTCGTCGGCAACGTCCTCGGCCTGCTCTGCCGACGGATCCTCGGCAACGCCCGGCTGCCTTACTGCCACGATCGAAAAGAGACCGCCGTCGCCCTTGGCGAGGTCGAATTCGACCGGAACATTCACCGGAACCGACTGCGGATCGAAGCCCGAGACATCCAGGTCCATTTGCATGGCAGGCCAGCCGAGATCCGGGATCGGACCATGTTCCATCGTCAGTTTGCCGTCGCTTGTAACAGCAAGAACGGTTCCCGACCCCGTGGCTGCAATGCCGTCGTCTAACCCGAGCTCGATCAACCCCAGCAGGCCATCAGCGCCGCGCGCTGCCTTGAAGGAAACCTGCTGGCCCTCGCTCAACCGGTCGAGAGGGATGGACGCCGCAACAGGAAAACGTGTTGTCATCGCGGGCCAGTCGAGACTTTCCAGACTGTCGTGGCGGATGGTTGCAAGTCGGGCTTCGCGGTCGAGCGCGACCAGTTCACCGGTCCCGCGCGCAGGAACTTCGTTCGTCGGCGCCATGCGCATCAAGCCCGCATTGAGCGCGCTTTCGCTGTCGATCAGGAACTGGGCCGAAGCAACAACCTCCTCACCGGGCTCAAGCCCCTGAACAACCTCCGTGCGCCCGTTTTCTCCAAAATTGTCACGCAATCCGGTGGTGATCAGCCTTGGCTTGAAGGTGCCTTCGCCGACCTTGATGACAACACGCTCCGCTGTCCCCGTCCGGATGACGGCTTCGGAGGGAATGGTGACTGCAGTGCGGGTCTCGTTTGGAAACAGCCTGACGTTGCCGAACATGTTCGGCCGCAACAGACCTTCGGCGTTGTCGAACAGGAGCCTGACAGGCAGGGTTCGCGTTTTTGGATCGAGTTCCGGGTAAATGTAATCGATCTGGCCTTCGAATGTCCGTCCCGGCAGATGTTCGAAGCGGGCGACCGCACGCATGTCTTCCGTCAAACGCGCGATATCGCGCTCGAAGACATCCACAATCAGCCACACCTTGTCGAGATCCGTGATGGACATGGCCTGTGCGCCGGGCTGCAGGAACATGCCGTCGGCAGCCGCAAGGGCAATGACGACCCCGTCGCGCGGCGCGACAACCTTGATCCTTCGGGCGACCTTGCCGTCTGCCTCGATCTCGGCAATCTGCTCCTCGGAAGCCCCATGGCTGCGCAGCTTGTTGCGGGCAGCCTCCAGGGACAGACCGTTGCCGTTCGAAAGCGATCGCAGGAAATCGAAGCTGGCAATGCCGAATTCGGGTGAAAACAGCTCGAAGAGCACTTCGCCCTTTTTCACTTGGTCGCCAACGGCGCGAATGTTCAGCGTCTCGATCCAGCCGTCCACCCGGGTGTGAACATGACTGGTCAGATGTTCGTCGTAACCGACGAAACCGACGGTTTCGATTTGCCGGGAGATTTCACCGACACGGGCCAAAGCGGTACGTACGCCGATGGCATTGACCTCGGCCGCCGACAGGTTGACTTCAGCCGGATCAGCGGAAGGTTCCTGTCCGGCATAAACCGGTATCAGATCCATTCCCATCGGCGACTTGCCGGGCCCGGGCTGGCGGAAGTTCGGGTCCATGGGGGCGACCCAATAGAGAATTTCTGGTCCCCCCGACGCATTGCCGTCGCCCGGGTTCAGATAAAGGCGCTCAAGAAACACCCCGCCTGCCACACCTGCGGCAAGGGCGATGATGCTGAGCGCGGTATAACGTCCACGCATAGTAACCTCTGAGTTGCCAGCGGCTATTTGCCGAAGGCATGTCCATCACTTCTGGCTCCGCGAAAATCTGCGGAGGAACGATGTTTTCAGAGGAGGCGGGGAGGTCGTTCGGGAAGGGTGATGTCCGAGACGTGCAGGGCATCAGGCGGCAACTGCGTGAAGGCGAGGGCCTGGGCAAAACCCAGTGCCATTTCCTGGCTATCGCGAACCGTATCGGCAGCGCACAACGCACCGCCGCAGCACAGATCGAATTTCACCTGTCCGTCGTCCGGCATTTCATCGCCCATCATTGCCGAGGCATGACCCATCATCGTTTCACACGGCATGCCGGCGTTGGCCGCAACATGTTCTCCAGGAGCCATCATCGCCTGGTGCGCAGGTGCAAACCCGGCAAACAGCAGGGCAATCGCGAACAGGATCGTCGCGGCCAGTCTGCTGATGTGATGCACGGGTCGGGTCATGTTGCGCGATATAATCCAGTCCAGCACAAATACAAGTGCCTGATAGGTGCTGTTGAGCAAGCCTTCGAAGGGCGGTTAATAAATTTCCGTTCTTGATTTGGAACCGTGAAACGCCCGGTTCTGCGATAGTTCATCCGATCACAAGACAACCTGAGACCTAAATACGCCTGGCGGGGCCGAAGCAGAAGCGAATATGAGCGTCGGCCCTTCAATTTTTCGTTTGCGTCAGGGAGATTGATGCGGATCTGAACAGGGTCGCGTCTATTCAAGCAATTGGATACCGGCGAAAAGGATAATGAGAATTCCGGCAGTCGCATCGAGCGCTCGGGAAACCACGCTGAGGGTCGCGCCGTTCCTGAGAGCGACATCGAGAAAAAGGCGCTGGCCGGCAACCGCCAATCCTGCCACTGCACAAAGCGTGAAGGCGATGCCGACAAGCATCGATGCCGCGAACATCAGACCCGCCCCCGGTTCGCCTTGCGACAGGGCTGCCACCACGACAAACAATGTCAAAGGACACGGTACGAGACCGGCTGTAAGGGCTACCCAGAAGCCTTCGGCTCGCTTCCTGCCCGGCCTTGAGCGGATTGCCCGGACAAAGAGCCATGCGCCGATACCTATCAGTGTGACGCGGCTGATCAACTCGAGAGCCGGGGCCCGGCCGCCACCAACAAAGGATCTTTCCACAAGCTGGGAGGCAAAGAAGGCGATCAGAACGGCTGTGAGCACATGTGTTGCCGCCAGAAGTGTCGAGACCGAAAATGCACGGGCGAAGCTGCTTCTGGCTCCGGCGACATAGCTGGCCAGGATCGTCTTTCCGTGCCCGGGCGTCAAAGCGTGAATGGCGCCGAACAGCACCCCTGTCCCGATCATGCTCGCAAGAAGCCAGAAATCCCCCGACTGGCTGAATTCCAGCAACGAAGCTCGCACACCGCCATAGATCCAGCGTTGCCAGCAGATGAGAAGATCCATCATGGCTGACGATCCGGCCAGGTGTGGTGAAGGCTGTCGATCACGAACGCATGTGCGTGTCGTTTTCCATGCGCTTTGGCAAGATGCGGGTGGTTTGCCGGCAGGTCGGGGTGAGCATGGTCGAGAATACTGTGATCGTCTGCAGGCCAGGACTTGCCGGCCACAACCCAGCCAAGCACAGCCAAACCGGCGAGAACGACCATTGTCACAGACATCGAGGAATTTGCTCCAAGCCAGCCGGCAAGCGGATAGGCAATCAGCCAGCAACCGTGCGAAAGAGCAAATTGTGCCGCAAAAACCAATGAACGGTCCTGGGGATGGGCGGAATTTTTGAGAAGCCGTCCAGAGGGCACGAGCACCGCTGACATGCCCGCCCCCATGGCAAACCAGACCAGCAGCAGGGCTGGCCAAACGAAAGGCACCGGCAGGACCGCCAACAGGCCGGCGAATATCAGCAATGAAACGGGAAGCAGTGCCCCGCCGGCGAGCATGACGAACCGTTCGGAACGGCTTGCTAGAAGCTTTGGCAGCGTCAACGCGACAACCATGGAGCCTCCGCCATAGGCCGCCATCGACAAGGCCAGGTCGGTGTCGTCGAGACCAAGGTACGATTTCACGATGACGACACCGTTGACGATCACCATGGCTCCCGAGGCGGCAACCGCGAGATTGAGGGCCAGCAATCCTCTCAGGCGTGGTGTCTTCAGATAGATCTGCAGGCCCTTGACGGTTCTTCGGAACGCGGGCTCTTCCGCGTCGGCCTGCGGCGAGACGAGCCGAATGGTCAGGATCAACCCGGCAGAGAAAAGGAAGCCGGCAACGGTACCACCGAACAACCAGTGGAAGCCGACAAGGCCAACCAGGACGGCTGCAATCATCGGGCTGAGAAGGTTTTCAAGATCATACGCCATGCGCGATAGCGACAAGGCACTCGTGTAGTCCTTTTCATCCGGAAGGATATCGGGAATGCTGGCCTGGAAGGCAGGGGTGAAGGCCGCGGACGCGGTTTGCAACAGGGCGATCAGAAAGTAGATCTGCCAAATCTCGTCAACGAAGGGCAGGGCCACCGCGGTCAGAGCCCGGACGATATCCAACGTGACGAGAAACATCCGACGCGGAAACCGGCTCGCATAAGCGGCAGCAATCGGGCTGATGCCGACGTAGACAATCATCTTGATCGCAAGGGCTGTTCCCAGAACGGCGCCAGCCTCATCACCTGCAAGATCGAAGGCCAGCAGCGCCAGGCCAACCGTCATCAGACCTGTGCCGAACAACGCGATGACCTGCGCGAAAAAAAGATGGCGGTAGGTTTGATTGGCAAGTACCGAAATCACTTAACTCTCCAGCCGTCCAGCTTCACCGCGCCTTGCGATCGAACCTGTGCCGCAACCGCAATGCTTCATAGCCGTATGGCGAAAACGCACGGCCTTCAAGACGATGGGGCCCCTCCTTGCGCATTGATGAGGTCATGCCTTTCACGGATTTCCTGCGGCCACTGTGCCTTGATCCAGGACAGAACGGCGATGATTTCGGTATCTGTCAGCACTCCTTCGAACGCCGGCATGTTCGAATTGAAATTCTCAAGGCCAACCGCCTTCGCGGTGCCATGTTTCGTGATACGGAACAGCAGGTCGTCCTGATGATGCCAGGTGTGCCCGGTTTCGTCGTGCGGCGGGGCCTTCAGGGAACCGTCCGGATTGGCGTCCATCCAGTCGCGCTCGCCTTTCAGGTCGTCTCCGTGGCAAGCTGCGCAATTCTGCGCGTAAATGTCTGCTCCCAAACGCACAAGCTTGAGGTCGCCCGGCTTCAGCCGGACGACACCTTCGTCAACATCGGGGGGTGCCAGGAGGAAAATGGCACTGGCGACGACGATCACCACTGCCGCAGAAAGTGCGCCGAGCAAGATGCGGCTTCTCATGGCTTCTCTCCTTCAGATGGTCAGCCGTCCCTCTCCAGGAGATAGGTTGCTATTGCTTCCCGGTCCTCTTCAGACAGGAAAGCAGTGCCGTCGCGCACGACCTCGCCCATGGAGCCGCCAAAGACATCCCCATCGGGCATAATCCCGGTTTTCAGCGCATACTGAAGAGAACTTATCGTCCAGCCCTGTCTCTTCAGCGCGGCACTCGTGATGGGTGGCGACTTGCCGCCGTCAGGCAGTTCGCTGGCGCCATGCAGAGCCAATTCCGCCTGACGTGCACCAGCGGCATTTCTAGGGGTGTGGCAAGCGCCGCAATGAGCCGGTCCCTCAACAATGAACTTGCCCCTGTTCCAGAGATCAGAGCGCGCAGGATCCGGGTCGAATGTCTCCGGCACGTAAAACAGTCCGCGCCAGAGTTTCAGGCCCATTCTGAGATTGAATGGCGGCAACATGTCATGTGGTGTCGATGCTTCAGCAACGGAGGGAACCGTCTTGAAGGCTGCCCACAGGTCCGCGATATCCTGGTCGCTCAAGGAACCGTAAAACGGATAGGGAAACGACGGATAGTAGGGCTCCCCTTCCGGCGAAATACCCTGTCGCACCGCCGCTGCAAAATCCTGCAAGTTCCAGTTTCCGATGCCGTGATCCGGATCCGTCGTCAGGTTGGGCGAATAGAACGTGCCGAAGTCCGTCGGCAGCCTGACACCGCCAGCCAGAGGTTTCCCGCCACCTTCCGTATTGGTATGGCAGGCGATACATCCCGACATCCTGGCAAGATAGGCGCCGCGGCCCGGATCGCCGGCAAGGACTTCGATCCGTTCGGGCTTGTCGACAGGCCAGAGGTAAAGCACGGCGAACGCCGCTCCCGCCAACGCGGGAGCAACGATCGCAACAATGAGCCAGAGGCGCATCGATCAGTTTTTCTCGACCCTGAATTTTGAGTGACAGGCCGAACAGGTCTGCGCGACCATGTTGAAAAGCCCGTCCGCAGGCATCTGGGCCAACATTTCGGGATCGGCCATGTGACCGGCGTTCCCCATCATGCCACCCGACCCCATCATACCACCCTGGGACATCATGGAATTTCCACCCATCATGGTGTCTTGCCCCATCATGCCCGACTGACCCGTCATACCTGCACCGCCCTTGCCGTGTGCCAGGCCGTTTTCGGCCGCTGCGCCAAGTCCTGCTGCAAAAACGTCCAGCTGTTTTGCGAGCTCAGAGAATTCTTCCCAGTCGGTCCAGATTTCCGGTTTCGCCTCCGATGGGCCTTCGATGCTGTGTTCCGGGAACAGCTTGGTCAGGGCCTCGCCGGAATGGGACTGGATAACCGCAGCGCCCTCACGCACTGCGTCCGCATCATAGTCCTTTTCTCCACGCATGATGGCGGTCAGCGACTTCATCACGTCGCCCATCTCATCCATCGCGTCCATGCGTTCCTTGACGATTCCGGACGCCCCACCATGTGCAAAGGCGCCAGCAACGCCTGCAAGCAACAGCGCGCCAGTCACTGATATAACCGTAAGTTTCATTGATCTTGTCCTGTATCCAGATTGCGTGGCGGATATTCCGCCTCAAGCGATTTCAAACGGATAAAGGAGCCGGTCGCGGGGGAGGCGGATCAATCTTCCACACCCGGGACACATTGGACACCACGGTGTCACGGACGCTGTCTTCGATGAGGTCAGGGATGCTCAGATGCTCGTCATCCGTCAACGCCAGCAAATAGGCCCCACAATGCACGGTTTCATGATCTGCCACATTGTGATCGGAATGGTTTGAAGCATGATCGTGGGGAATATCGCCGCCGGAGGCGGCAGCGGTTTCATGTGAATGTTCGTGGGCAGTTCCGGCAAGCGAATGACTGAACGATCCTCCGGCAGCAACGAAGGCCGCCACGAGGAGCATTTTCAAAGTCGTCCAAAAGCAAGACTGCAACCGCATCAACAATGACCTACTGGATCCTGTTTGCCAGCAACGAACCCGAACCTGTGTCACAATCCGGTGAACCTGCGCCCCGGTCAACCCTTCTCTGGCCGGCATATTGCCGATCCGCACCATTAAAGCTTGATCGAGGCCGTCTTGTGGGCACTCAGGCCAATGTCCTCAAAGCAGCGTATGATCTTGGTCGGTAGCCCGGAATGGCGCGAAGGTTCTCCAATGTTCAAGTCACCCCCTCCTATTCAGCAGGCGGGGCTTCGGCACTTGGCGTAAAAGCGACCCTGGACCTTGCTTCATCCATCACTGGCGCGATCCGGCGAAGTCGCAAGGCATTGGTGAGGACGAACACAGACGACAACGCCATGGCGCCTGCTGCAAGAACGGGTGACAGCAACAGGCCAAAGGCTGGATAAAGCGCTCCGGCGGCCACCGGGATCAGGGCCGTGTTGTAGGCAAATGCCCAGAACAGGTTTTCCTTGATGTTGCGCATGGTGCGGCGCGACACTTCGTAAGCGTTCACGACGCCTCTCAGATCGCCCGACATCAGCACGACATCGGCGGATTCAATCGCCACATCGGTACCTGTGCCGATCGCGATACCGACATCGGCATGGGCGAGGGCAGGGGCATCATTGATGCCATCTCCAACGAAGGCGATACGGCCCTCGTCACCCTTGAGTTCAGTCAGGGCGTCAACCTTGCCGTCGGGCAGAACACCCGCGATGACGATGTCGATCCCGGTTTCCGCGGCAATTGCCTCGGCGGTTTCCCGTTTGTCGCCGGTGATCATCGCGACCTTCAACCCCAGCTCATGAAGCGCTGCAATTGCGGCCCGGCTCGATGGTTTGACCGGGTCGGCAACTCCGACAACAGCAGCAATTCTGCCGTCAATGGCTGCATAGAGAGCTGTGCGCCCACGGGTCGCCAGCCTGACCTCCTCGTCCACCAGCGCATCGGTCGCAATACCTTCGCGCTTCATCAGCCGGTCAGCGCCGACGAGCACCCGTTGACCGTTCACAATAGCGGAAACACCATGACCGGTGATGGAGTTGAACTCACTGACCGCGAACCTTTCCACGCTCTCCTTGCCCGCTGCCCGCACGATGGCCTCGGCAACAGGATGTTCAGAGCGAGCCTCAACCGCGGCAATGCGCGACAGAACGAAAGAGCGTTCAAAACCGTCCGCCAGGACGAGGTCGGTCAGTTCCGGCCGGCCCTCCGTTACGGTGCCCGTCTTGTCCAGCGCAACAATGTCCACGTCGGCAAGCTGCTGCAGAGCGTCCCCCTTGCGGAACAGGACGCCCATCTCGGCTGCCCTGCCGGTGCCCACCATGATCGATGTCGGCGTTGCAAGGCCCATGGCACACGGACACGCGATGATGAGCACCGACACACCGGCCACAAGGGCCAGCGTCAATGCCGGGTCCGGACCGAATGTCAGCCACACCAGGACCGTGGCCACGGCAACGGCCATGACGGCGGGAACGAACCACAGCGTGATGCGGTCCACCAGACCCTGGATCGGCAGCTTGGCGCCCTGGGCTTCCTCGACCATGCGGATGATCTGCGAAAGGGTCGTATCGGCACCGACACGCGTTGCCTTGAACTGAAGTCCTCCAGTGCCATTCACCGTGCCCCCAGTCACCGCGCTGCCTGCCGATTTCGCGACAGGCACGGGCTCGCCGGTGATCATGCTTTCATCGACGTGGGAGAACCCTTCGACCACTTCACCGTCAACCGCGAGACGCTCTCCTGGGCGCACCACGACGATGTCGCCAATAGCCAGCGTTTCGATAGGCACTTCCACCATCTCTTCGTCCCGCAGCACGCGGGCCGACTTGACCTGAAGGCCGAGGAGGCTCTGGATGGCCGCGCCGGTGCGCCCCTTTGCCCTGGCCTCCAGGAAACGGCCCAACAGGATCAGAACGACAATCACGGCGGCTGCCTCGAAATAAACGGCGCGAACCTCGGCGGGCACCAGATCCGGCAGGAAGGTGGCAACCACCGAATAGAGATAGGCGGCTCCGGTTCCCACGGCCACCAGGCTGTTCATGTCGGGCGCCCCTTTCAAGAGCGCCGGAAACCCCTTCAGATAGAAAGATCGGCCCGGACCGAAAAGCACCACGCTCGTCAGCACGAACTGCAGGATCCAGCTCATTTGCTGACCAATGGTCACCGCGATCAGGTGGTGAAAAGCGGGGATCAAATGCCCGCCCATTTCGATCAGGAACACGGGCAAGGCAAAGGCTGCGGCAATCGCCATCTTGCGCGCCAGCTCACGGGCTTCTTCCGCCTTGCGTTCACTGCGATCCTGAGACGTTCCTGCGTCTGCCAGACTTGCAGGATAGCCGGCATCCGTGCTGGCCTTCACCAGCTCCTGAACGGTTGTGGCACCTTCTGCAAAGACGATCGTTGCCGTTTCGGCCGCAAGATTGACGCTGGCACTGAGGACCCCGGGCACCGCCAGCAACGCCTTGTCGACACGTCCGACACAAGAGGCACAGGACATGGACTGAATAGTCAGCGTGACCGTCTGCGTTCGCGCCGGATAGCCGAGATCATCCAGTTTGGCGACAACGGCGGTGATCTTGTCAGGAGTGGCCGTAAACTGCGCGCTTTCAGTTGCCAGGTTCACACCGACATCTTCAAGCCCTTCGACAGCCGCCAGGCCGCGCTCGACGCGTCCGACACACGATGCGCATGACATTCCCTGAACCGACAAGGAGAATTTCTGTTGCCCAGACATGGGTCCAACTCCGGCATGGATTGTTCGATTTCCCTCAAATGAGGCTTCCAGTCACTGGAAGGTCAAGGATCGTTCAAGATATTTTTCAAACTTTTTTCTTCTTGACCCTCCAGCCGCTGGAACCGGGAAAAACAGAAAATCGATCAACTACGGAGCCAATCATGAAGTTCAGCGTTCCAGATTTGAGCTGTGGTCACTGCAAGGCAACCATCGGCAAGTCCATTGAGCAGGCGGACGGATCTGCCCAAGTCGAATTCGACATGGCGAACAGGACCGTGACCGTGACGAGCGCCCGGTCCGCACAGGAAATCGCAGGCGTTCTCAAGGAGGCCGGCTACAGTTCCGAACTGTTGCAGCAAACCCCGTAAGGGAGTGAACGTCATTCCGGATCGCTTGACCGGAGCGTTCGGCAACCTGTTTTGACGGAGATCGGTATGTCATCCGACTACAAGAAAAACAGCCTGACACTCTTCGATGCGATCGCCATGGGGACCGGTGTCATGATCGGTGCGGGCATTCTCGCCCTCACCGGTCAGATTGCCGAACTGGCCGGTCCTCTTTTCCCTTTCGTCTTCATATCCGGCGCCGTCGTTACCGCCTTCAGCGCCTACACCTACATCAAGATGTCCAATGCCTATCCGTCTGCGGGTGGCATCGGCATGATCCTGCAGAAAGCCTATGGCCCGACCGCAATAACCGCAGGGGCTGCGCTTCTGATGGCTCTTTCCATGGTCATCAATGAAAGTCTGGTCGCGCGTACCTTCGCAAGCTACCTCCTGCGCGGCCTCGACCTGCCGCCTTCCGGCTGGCTTCTTCCCGCCATCAGCGTCGGCGTCATCCTGTTCGCCTTTCTCATCAACATTTCTGGCAACAGGTCGATAGGGCTCTTTTCAACCATCATGGCTGCGTTGAAGGTCGGTGGTATCGCGCTGTTCGGTTTCGCCGCACTTTGGGCTGGCGGATTTTCGTTTGAAGCGACCGGGGAGGGGACAGATCTCGGAGGATTGTCAGGGTTCATTGCCTCGACCGCGCTGGCAATACTTGCCTTCAAGGGCTTCACGACGATTACCAACAGCGGTGCAGAAATCACGGATCCGCATCACAATGTGGGCAGGGCAATCGTGGCGACAATCAGCATCTGTATCCTTGTCTACCTGCTGGTGGCCTTCGCGGTTGGTTCAAGTCTGCCGCTGGAGAAAATCATCGAGGCAAAGGACTACGCGCTGGCAGAAGCTGCCAAGCCCACCCTGGGATCGGTCGGCTTCTACCTGACGGTAGCCCTGGCACTCGTGGCAACCAGTTCCGGCCTGATCGCCAGCATGTTTGCAGTGTCCCGGATGCTTGCCATGCTGACCAAAATGAAACTGATCCCCCATAGCCATTTCGGCATGCCGGGCGTGATCCGGGATCATACGCTGGTCTACACCGTGTTTGTCGCCGCCTTGCTGGCCGTCTTCTTCGATCTCAGCCAGATCGCATCACTTGGTGCGTTCTTCTATCTCGTCATGGACATCATCATCCATTGGGGAGTGTTCAGGCATTTGCGTTCAGATGTTGATGCCCGAGGCTGGATTCTACTGATCGCAATCGGTCTGGATGCCGTCGTCCTCGCCGCTTTCGCGATGCTGAAGTTGCAGCACGACCCGGCGATAGTCGCCTATGCCGTCGCCGGCATTAGCGTTGTGTTCCTGTTCGTGAAGGCATTTCTGCATTTCAACCCGCCGGGCGCCGAGGAAGAGCATTCGCACTAACCGGAAAGCCTCTCATACCAACACCGGCACCCATTTTCAGGATATCGCGCGATGTTTTCATCCATTGTTCTGCTGGGCGGCACCGGCGACGTAGGTCGCCGGGTGGTCAACCTCTTGAACGAACACACGGATTGCCGGATTTATCTGGTCTCAAGGAACGGCGGCACGGATACCGAGCGGGTCCGGCACCTGAAGATGGACCTCGGTGCGAAGGAGGCAGAGGACAGGCTCCCGAAAGGCGCCGCGGTCGTGAACCTCACGGAAACGACCTCTCCCACTCTTGCTGCCGCGGTTGTCCGGAAAGGCGGCCTTTTCCTCGATACATCCGCGTCTCCCGAATATGTTTCGGCTCTTGAAAAGACAATATCGGCGGCGGGAGGTCCCGGCACAGGAATTCTGTGCGTCGGAACAGCACCGGGCCTCAGCACGCTCCTGGCGGCTGATCAGGCAGCAAGAACAGGTGCGGCCTCGGTTGATATCGGAATTGAATTGGGCATGGGCCGCCACTACGGCCGTGCCGCAACCGAATGGTTCTTCCAGACGCTCGGGACACCTTATCGCGTCGCCAGGGCCGACCACACAAACACTCAACTACCCGGACGCGTCCGGCGAACATTCCAGTTCGGAACATCCCGCAAGCAGCAACTTGCGATCCGAATTGGTTTCCCCGACCAGGGGATCCCGGTGTCCGGCGCCACAATAGATGTTCGAACTTTTCTTGCCGTCGATCCGCCGATTGTGACGCGGCTAGTGGCCCGGCTGCTGCGATTGGGTCTTGGGCCCTCTCTCGCCCGCCAGGCAAGCACATGGACCAGCATTACCCTGGCCATGCCTGCCCTGGGTGGCTCAAGATCCCGGATTGCCGTTGAAGGGTTTTCAGCGGACGGCAGCAGTATCGGCACGATCCGCATGACTGGAGGCGACCAGGCCGACCTGACGGCCGCGACGGTTGTCGCAACCTTGCTGCAAGCCAGGTTCAGTGACGCTCGCCACAAGGGCGTGACCACCATTTCCGACCACATGTCAATTGAAACTGCGCTGGCAAGTTTACGCAAGCTGCTGCCGGACATGACCATCGACACTCAAACCCAAATCACGACCGGGGTCAGTGATGGGGCGATTGGCCGGACGCCAGTGCGAGATGGTGTTCCTGATGATGCGCTCCCAGTGTCATCACGCCGATAAACCCGAGCCCCGAGAGCTTCTGCAGGTCTGAGGGCTTACTGACGTAAACCGACAGAATTGCGCCGCCGGGCACTTCCGCCACTTCATAGCGGAAACCACGGGTTCCGGTCATGGTGGCGGCATGGGCCGTCAACATCCGCCTGATCGAGTTGGTGACATCGCCGTCTCCCGTAACGGTGAACCGGTAACCATCCTCGACCGGCAAGGTTTTTACATCTGCCCGCAAGGTGACGTTGTCCATGTCGGCAAGATGGTTCCGCAGTGCTTCGATATCGACCCTCGACCAGTCTGTTTCAGGATCTGCTTCAAGGATCGCCACGATTTCCTGAATTGCCGCGAAAGCGGACTGTCCCGGTTCACGCGGAACCGCCTTAGCGGATGATGGTTTGGTGCCATGTGCCGCATGCTGCTCGGCAGAATGGTCATGATGCTGGGTTGTCTGGGTCTCGGTCTGGGCCAGGACCGGAGCGCTGCACACGATGATGGCGGCGGTCAGGGCAAGAATGTACCGGCTCATGGTTTCTCCTTTGCTTTGCGTCCCATCTTGCCTGAGGAACTAAAATCAGAACATGATAGCTATCATGTCGATGGATATTCCCGCCTTCTTTAAAACGTCTGGAACCTTTGAGCGCCGGGTGCCGGCGGGAGCGTATCTGTTCCATCAGAACAGCATGGTGGAGAACCTGTTTCTGGTGACCGCTGGTGAAATACAACTTGTCCGCCACCAGACAGGGGGAGCCGCACTCGTTCTACAACGCGCTTTTCCAGGTGCAGTCGTGGCTGAAGCCTCTGCTTTTGCCGCAACTTATCACTGCGACGCGATCGTCCGATCAGATGCCTGCCTACGTGGGATCTCGAGGCGGCGCTTCCTCGACCTGTTTCGCACTGACCCGAAACTGTCAGAAGCCTGGGCGGCACGGCTTGCCCGCGAGGTACAGACAACTCGCCTGAGGAGCGAAATTCTGGCCCTCAGAACAGTTACGGAACGTCTGGATGCCTGGCTCGCCTGGCACGGCACATTGCCGCCGAAAGGTGAATGGCATCAGATTGCCCGACAGATTGCTGTCAGTCCGGAAGCCCTCTATCGCGAAATCGCGCGACGCCGAAGGGCCAAGGGCCTCTCGTTCGAATGAAATCCCAATTGGTTCGACGGAAAAAGCCCGCTTTTGTGTGAAAAAAGCGCAGATCGCGGGCACCGATGTCGTCAGGCCTTGCTCTTTTTTGTGATTGCGCAGACCGGCTTCCGGATCACTTTTGGATCATCAAATCGTCCTGAAATTAATGTGTTCAATGACCGCTCTTTTGAGCAGATCCCCTTTCAGGGCGTCCGCGTACTGGGGTGGCTGGCGCAAAGCCAGCTTCAGAATGTGACAAGGAGGATCAGATGAAATTCGCCAAGTATCTTGCAATCGGCATCATTGCTTCCGTGATGTCTCTTCCGGCGAAAGCCGCCGATATTGTCGACACGGCTGTCGGCGCAGGCTCGTTCGGCACTCTCGTTGCCGCCGTTCAGGCCGCAGGCCTTGTTGACACCCTGAAAGGGGACGGTCCCTTCACCGTTTTTGCGCCCACCGACGAAGCCTTTGCCGCATTGCCGGCCGGTACCGTTGACGACCTTCTGAAGCCCGAAAACAAGGACAAGCTTGTCGCCATCCTGACTTACCATGTGGTTCCAGGCAAAGTTCTCTCGACAGATCTTTCGGATGGAATGATGGCGAAGACCGTGGAAGGCAGTGAAATCACGGTAGACCTCGACAATGGCGTGATGATCAACGACGCCAATGTCGTGACAGCAGATGTAGCAGCCGACAACGGCGTCATTCACGTGATCGACAAGGTCATTATGCCGCCGATGTAATCCGGTCGTGGAACGCAGGGTTTGCAGGTGCACAACCAAGCTCCGGCAAACCCTGCTTCCGAAAGGCAAACAAACTCGAACAGCGAAAACTTTACTTCGAACCGCTGTTGCGGGCCGCAAGGCTTATCCAGGCCTGTCCGAGAACCAACGGCAGAAAACTCATCGTGCCAGCGACCAGGAGACCCGTAAGTCCTGGCCATGGCAATGCCAGAAGCGCTGACAGATCCGTATTCAGAAGGGCCATTGCGACAAGTGAGAGGCACAACGAGATAGCGCCCCAGACATAACCATTGCGAAGGACATCGCTTTTCCAGAACGGGCCTGTTGCGGCACGCATGTTGAAGACGTTCCAGAGCTGTGACAGTGCCAGCGTCAGAAAGGTAACCGTGATGGCTCTCTCCGTTTCCAGACCAAGCAGAAACAACGCGATGACAAATGCAGCAAGCGTCGAAAACGTAATCGTGCAACCGATATAACCGATCAACATCCAGCGGGACCCGTCGACGATAGGCTCACCGGGGTCCCGCGGCGGGCGCTGCATTACCCCGTCTTCCCCCTTTCCGAGCCCCAGGGCAAAAGCGGGGAAGACATCGGTCACCAGGTTGAGGAACAGGATCTGAAGTGGCAGGAGTGGGACAGGCAGGCCAACACCAACCGCAATGCCGACAATCAACACCTCGCTGACGTTGCAGGACATCAGATAAACGACGAACTTGCGGATATTCTCGAAAATGATCCTGCCCTGGCGCATTGCGGCGATGATCGTCGCGAAGTCGTCGTCCTTCAGGACAATGTCGGAAGCTTCACGGGCAACCTGTGTGCCGCGCTTACCCATGGCAATTCCGATATCCGCTTTCTTGAGCGCCGGAGCGTCATTGACGCCGTCGCCAGTCATGGCGACCACATGTCCGCCATCCTGAAAGAGTGAAACCAGGTTCAGCTTGGTGTCGGGTGCCACCCTTGCAAAGACATCGGTCGCCATGAGCTGTTCGCGCTGCTCTGCCGTCGCCTGTGCCAGGTCGATCCCGTTTAACTCATGGCCGGACAGCACTTTCAGGCCGGATGTTCCGATGCCTGCGTCCTGTGCGATCTTCGCCGCGGTCTCGGCATGGTCACCGGTCATCATCACAACCCGGACACCCGCCTGCTGACTGGCCCTGATCGCTCCTGGAACGTCTTCCCGTATCGGATCAAGAAAGCAGACCAGTGCGACCAGCGTCAGACCTTCATAAGGATCTTCGGAAGGTGTTGCTGCCGTCTTGAAGGCAAGGGCGAGGAGACGCTGGCCGCATCGGGCTGCCTCTTCCTGACGGCCGCGCCACGCGGCACGGTCCGCATCCGTGAAGGCGCGGGTACCTTCGGTTCCAAGAACCTCTGATGCCGCGTTCAGGACGGCTTCCGGAGCGCCCTTGACGGCATAAAGAAAGTGCCCGTCACCATGATGGACCGTCGCCATCATCTTGCGTTGTGGAGTGAAAGCAAACTTTTCTGCCGGCTTCATTGTCTGCAGCAGGCGAGATCTCGCAAGACCCGCGGCAGATGCAGTGGCCAGCAACGATATCTCCATCGGATCACCGATCCGCACTTCATCCGGACCATCTGAATATTCCGCCGAATTGCACAGCGCACCAATCCTGAGAGCGACGGAAAGGCCCTCCGTGGAAGCTGGTTCGATGTCCCGGCCTTCTGAACAAAAGCGAATGCCGTTGCCTTCATGCAAAATGGCGATATCCGCGCTGTCGAGAAGATAACGGACGGCCGTCATCCGGTTTTCCGTCAAGGTTCCGGTCTTGTCGGTCAGGATCAGTGTCGTCGCCCCTAGCGTCTCTACAGCCGAAAGTTCGGTGACGAGCGCGTTGCGGGCCGCCATGCGCCACATGCCTCTGGCCAGGCACAACGTCGCCACGATCGGCAGACCTTCCGGAATGGCGGCAACCGCAAGCGCAATTCCGGTTTTCAGCATCTCTGACAGAGGATGACCCCAGAGAATGCCTGCCATGATCGTGAGCGCGGCAAGCACCAGCGTCAGCCAGACCAACTTCTGCCCCAGCCTGTCCAGTCTCCTTTCGAGGGGAGAGATTTCGGCGTCGGCCTGCTGCGCAAGAGCGCTGATCCGGCCAAGTTCCGTCGACATGCCGGTGGCAACAACGATGCCTTCGCCAAGCCCCTGGGTGACCGCCGTTCCGCTGAAAGCCATGTTGAAGCGTTCGGCAAGCACCGTGTCTTCGGCCATCGTGGAAGTCTGCTTTTCAACCGGAGCGCTTTCCCCGGTCAGCAGGGACTCATCGCAATGAAGATCGGAAGCGGCCGTGAGCCGAAGGTCAGCCGTGACGACGTCTCCTGCCTCAAGGATCACGATGTCTCCAGGAACCAGCGCCGTTGCCTCGATCTCAAGCACCTTGCCGCCTCGGCGCACACGGGAGTGCGTCGTGGTGATCCGCAACAGGGCTTCCATCGACCGGGCCGCGCGCAACTCGGTGAAGAATCCGATGGCACCGTTCAGAACCAGAACGATGGAAATCGCGATCGCGTCGGCGAAGTCGCCCAGAAGCAGAGACATGAAAACGGCGGCTGCAAGAAGCCAGACGATGATGCTCGCAAATTGATGGGCAAGGATTGCGAATGCACTCTTGGTTTTCAGCTCGCGAAACCTGTTGGTGCCGTAACGCCGTCGACGCCTGACAACTTCATCCTCCCCGAGCCCCGCCATGGGGTGAACCGAAAGCTCCTGAGCAACCACTTCAGGGTCGATTGCGAAGGGAGTGTCGATGCTGGTTTGGTGCAAACGGTTCAGGGCTGATGGATCCGTCGAGGAAGCGGCAACTTGGCCGTTCAGGATAAGATGAGAATGCTGAATACACTTGTATCACGGACGAATTCTCGCGGGTGGAACGCGGTACGCCAAGTCGGGACCAATGCTTATTCCACCCGGAACACCCTGCCGACTGGCTACGTAGTCACCACCAGTTTGCCTCTCAATCGTTTTCCCGGACAATGCAGATGAAGCTCTGTACGGCGCGCGCCCACGCAGGCGAACAGGGGAGGGAGCCGGTACGATGACCTACAAAACGATACTCGCAATAACGGAACTAGATGTCTCCACGGAAACCGTCAGCAAGGCTGTCACGGTAGCGAGGGCTTTTGATGCTCATCTCACGGTGTTACCGATCGGTGAAGTCCCGCAGCTGCCGTTCTACGGATCTGGCGGGCACGGATACATCGAAATCTGGGCGAAGGAATTCGACCAGCGAAAGATCGAGCTGACATCCCTTGCATCCCGAATAGAAGCACAGCTTGCAAGGGAAGGTATCTCGTTCGACGTCCGGCCAAGTCTGTCTTCTACCGCTCGCCAAGACAATCTTGTTGCCCGCCATGCCATCTATTGTGATCTTGCTGTTGTCCTGCGCTCCGTGGAGCAAGAGCTCAATTCCGTCGAAAAGAATGCGATCGATGGAGCGCTGTTCGATTCCGGCCGGCCCGTGCTTTATGTTCCCAATTCCTTCAAGGCCGACCGCATTGGCACAAAAGTGGCCATCGCCTGGAATTCACGGCGGGAAGCTGCCCGTGCCGTATCCGAGTCGCTGCCGTTTCTGAAGTCAGCCGAGGACAACACGCTGCTGCTGGTTGACCCGGTCGTCGGCGACAATGATCACGGGGAAGACCCTGGCAGCGATATCGCAACGGTCCTTGCCCGCCACGGACTCGGCATTTCCGTTCAAAGCGTAGCGTCCGCCGACAGGCCCGTGTCCGAAGCCTTGCTGGACAGTGTGCGCGAATTGGGAGCCGACCTTCTGGTAATGGGTGCCTACGGACATTCACGCCTGCGGGAGAACATTCTGGGAGGCACAACACGGGAATTGCTGGAGCAAACCGTCATCCCCCTGTTGCTGTCGCGCTGAACGACGCAGCTTCCGGCCCCTGGATTTGTCAGGGGCCAGAGGCCCGCGAAAGGCTCAATGCTGACCTTTACCGCGCACGCCGTTACGTTCGCCACGAATACACCGTTGGATTTTCGGCTTGTTCCTCGCTGAGTTCTGCACTCTGCTCCTTAGCTCTGATCCATGTATTCATCCTCGTCATCAATGTGACGATTGGCAAAATCGAACCAGTTCATGCCGTTTTGCCGCTGGGTCATTACCGGTTGTGCGCCGGGGAAGCTGGGGCTGGGCGTAATGGGGGGAGGCATGCCGATCGGATCTACCTCGTCCATTTTCGAATCCAGTGGGTCCGCAATGCGCCAGAACATTTGGTCATCGACGGAGCTGTGGGTGTTGTCGATCTGGTAGCGTTTGAGCAGCGAGTTCGTGTCGTTCAAGGTCAGGTCTACCTGGAATCCCGAGGGGCAAAGCCCGCGGGTGTGCGACAGAGAACCATTGTAATAAAGATGCACGGTCATCTTCACCAGATTGTCGTGCGCTTCTTGCTGCTGCGCGATCTCATGAACCTCGACTTCCATTCGCCGCCATTCGCCGTTCCGTTGGAATTGCGACCATTGCGGACAGATATTGGCCGGGACATCGGGCCCACCCAACTCCAGAGCAATGATGTGTCCCTTGTCCATGTCGACCTTGCCGCTATTGCGTGGGCTGATCAGTTTGGCCTTCTTGGGAATGCGCTTGGTCGCGCCAATCCGGAAACCCGAAAACGGCTCCGGCGCCGACTTACGGCCCGACGTGGTGTCAAGAGGATAGACATATCCATAGACCGAGGTCTGCCGCTCGTACTGATGATGGGTTCCAGGGGCAATGATTTCAGTCAATACAGTCACCGCACCGTATTCGTCGGGACGTTTTTCTTTTCGATCGTACAAAGTGTTGAAGGTGTAGACAGGCATCCGGCAGACCCCTTGATAGCTGATCAAGTCATTGGTTGTGAAAATATGTCAATAAACGCGAATGTTGCAGACAGAGAAGATCCGTTCAAGTAACGGATGCAGTTTGATCGTTTTTAGAAGGATTGAACATCCCGTCTGCATTCTTTGGAACGCAGGTTACTCCGGGCCAGGAGACCGACGGCGGAAAGGTCCAGCGTACCGCCATCACGAACGACACTTGGAGCTAGGAGCTTCGCCGCTGAACATGGCATCAAAAGCCACAGTCGGTGTCATTTCCAGATAAATCGTCGATCAGTGTCGTCCAGGGATCATCACAATTCGGCAAAGTGACAATTTCGCCTGACACCAGCGTTCAATCTTGCGGCGCACATGCAACGTCAGGGTGACTGTATTTTGATCCCATGACACAATCCTCCTGTTTGATAACCTATTGGCTTCAAACAGAAGTCGCACTTGGGAATAGCGCGCACCCAGCTACAAGCGAGAATCGCGTAATTTGGATTATGGAATATTTTTAGCGCGGGCGACATTTCGGAATGCAGCCCGCGCTTTTCTGGTCGTGATGTCAGTTTGCAGGCGTAACGTTTCTATCCGCTTCGGAATCAATCAGCTCCTCAGGAGCTTTCTCGACCGGCGCATTGTTCAGATCTTGAGCGGTTGCCGGCCTGGTTTCATTCACGCTTTCATCAGCTGGAACAGGCCGATATGCAGCTTCCTCGAAGGGCTCCAGCGCATCCAGCTTTTCTGCGGTCGTTTCAACCACCAGCACTTCGCTATCGTTGCGATCTTCGAACTTCACAAGGCCATACTCGATCGCGACGTTTTTCTCGCCCAGGCCAAGAAAGCCTCCGACTCCGATCACGATTGCCTGAATCTGACCGTCAGGACCCACAGTGAAGTCGTTGACGTCGCCAATTGCTTCAGACTCTTCGCTCGTACCATTGTAGACCGTTCGGCCAAGGAGGTCCGTGGCTAGGTGTCCTTCTGCCTTTTTCACCATTTGAACGGGCTCAGGGGTGGCAGGAGTTGCCGGCACGGTAGTCGTAGGTACTTCAGTCGAGCTTTGCGCATACGCACCGCCGACCATGAACAGTCCGATTGCGGACGCAGTGACAAGTTCACGTAGCATTGTGACTCTCCCAGATTGAAGTCGCCGGTATCTGACAGGGATGAGGCGACGATATGGGAGTAACGCTCCGGAAATCGCCGAGTTCCGCCGCATTTCAAGATTGAAACAGAATGTGAATGTACTGCTCTCGTTTGCAGCCATAAATTGAAACTGAGATCGGGAGTACTGAGCTTCCCGAGAACGCGTAGCTGTACCTGCAAGGCATTCTCTGTGAGCCGATCTTCAGTTTCCGAAGATTCTTCAGCGCCGTGAACGTATTTCAAGACCAACGCAATTCCGGCGGAAAACGTGCTCGTTAACTTGCCGACAAGCCTGGGTTTGCAGAACAACCGAATGCCTCGAGCCGGATCCACAAAAGATAGCCACGTTGCAAGTCCGCGAGACGCGGTTCTTATCAACCCGGCGGTTATGAAGTCAGTGTATTTCCACAGCAAAAGTGGAACTCATTCCATATGCATATCCATGTTCGCATGATCAGCGGAAGAGATATTAATTCAATCAACTCTGATACTTAGAGAGATATTTTTCGAAACCTAGGTAACTTTCGCAAGGTATCATTGGGCACTGTTGCATTAACCTTTTCGGAATCAAGTTCACTCAGTTTCATCACGTCAGACCGACAGCAAGCGACCTCAAGCTCTCGATAATAGAACATGCGCACACCGAGTTACCTACTGGCAGTTTCCGTAATCAAGGGCATAATCACAGGCACTGCGGCAGCGGCCTCCGCAACAGTCACGCCTGTTCACGCTGAGAATATCAAACCTTACGTCTGGTCTTTTTCAAAGCCATCTGAAAGTTCCTACAACATGACGGTAGGCGCTCAGCTTCCTGTTCCGGGCCGGCCTGCATTCGGATCGGATATCAACATGCCAGCAGCATTGCCCAGGCATGTGCTCAATGCGCCACGCAGCTACGTACCGAGTGGAACGCTATGGACACGACTGCGTTTCGAAGACGACTACAAATTGGCAGGAATGGACGAGACGGACCTGACCTTGCGCTTTGACCCGGACAGCGACCTTGCATCAACCAGATTCACTGCAGGAAAGAAAATCAAACTCACAAGGCACGCCAACCTGATCTTGCGAGATTCCTATTCTTTCCGGACGCCCGGTTTCGAGACGAATGATATTGACTGGAATACCACCAAGAGCGTGGAAGTCTCTCTGGGCCGGACCGCGACAGTCCTGGCAGCGGAATTCAACAACTCAAAAGACGACGCCGTGTGGCACTCGAGCGTTTCGTTGCAACAACCCTTGACCAAAGCCTTCACACTTCGGGCAAGCATCAGCGAAATACAGACACAAAATCCCAGTTCGGTTTTCAAGGCTCGGTATTCCCGTACCTGGTAACTGTGCCCTTTGCGACACCGGGGATTTATTCCAATTCCAGGTGCTCCGCTATCAATTGCCCGAGCCAGGTTTCACTCAGGACATCATCGCCGCCTTTCAGAAAAGCGCGCGCCTCAACCGGATCATGGCCCTCGACCTTGACATCGAACGTCAAGCGCCAACGATCCGTACCGACGACAGGTTGAACGAAAAGATTTATTGGCTCGCCCTTGGAAAGCTCCACAACGGCCTCAACCTCGTCCTTCTTCTTCATCCCGTTCAAGGATTTGCCCTGGAATTCGACCACGACTTTCATCTGGTCCTTCGGTCGAGGTTGTCCTGGAATTCCTCCCTGGCCGATACGGGTTGCGAAAACCCGAGCACCGGACTGAGGCAGCGGATGCTGATCACGCCAGGTCATCTGGTAGGAAAACGTACGTTCGTCACCCGCTTGCGGCAGTTCGTCCGGTAAAAAATAAGCGACTATGTTGTCATAGATCTCGTCGTCAGTCGGGATCTCCACCAGTTGAACCACGCCCTTTCCAAAAGGTTCGCCAGGTTCGATCCAGACGGACGGTCGACGATCATAAAACACTCCGTCATCCTGAAAGTTCTCAAACTCCCGGTCTCGTTGTGCGAGGCCAAATCCTCTCACATTGTCTGCTCGAAAGGTGGACGTGCGAACCTCGGACGGGTTGTTGAGCGGCCGCCATATCATCTCTCCCGACTGGCTAATCATCGCAAGACCATCGGTATCGTGTACTTCCGGGCGCCAATCCCGGCCTTTCAGGCGATTGGACTCAGAGTACCAGTACATGCTTGTGAGTGGCGCTATTCCCAGTCTTTCGACCGACTTTCGGAAGAATAGGTGGCTTGTCACATCCATGACCTGCCCACTCCCCTCCTCATTTTTCATGTGCATTCGATAGGCGCCGGCGACAGATGGGCTATCAAGAAGTGCATAGACAACCAAACCGTCATCTGTCGATGCGGATGGTTCGAACCAGAATTCCGTAAATCTGGGAAATTCCTCCGGCATCGAAAGTCCGGTGTTAAGGGCAAGTCCGCGCGCCGACTGCCCATACTGGCGAGACTGGCCATCTGTCCTGAAATAGGATGCGCCCAGGAAGGAAACCCAGTCGGTTTTCAAATCCTCCCGCATGACGCGGAACCCGGCAAATCCAAGATTTTCGGGCAACTTTCGCGCCGGACTGTCATGCGGCATGTCGAAATAGTCAGGTGAATAGAGAATTTCCCGGGAAACGCCATCACCGACTTCGTTCAGCTTGACCGGTTGTTTGAAGAAACGGCCCAGGTGAAAGAACTGAATTGGGACGCCTGGTACCAGCTCCAGGGTGGCCGACTTGCGAAAGCTGATCTTCCAATGCGCGTCGTAGTCAATTTCCTCCAGGAGATCTTCAGATCGCACTTTTTGCGCTTCATACGGTCTTGTCCCGAGTTCCCGAGCCTTCGCGATCACCGTCGCAAAACTGAATTCTTCAGGGTCTCCCCGGTGGTTCTTAAGGTCACTGGATTTCGCATAAGCGCTTTGGACAAATGCCATGAAAAAAAGTGCAATGAAAACAGATCTGCTCATGAAGTTTCCAGTCGGTCTTGCTTCGTTGTCGTTGAAAGACGAACGAACGGACAAATTAGTTCATGGTGCAAAACACCGGGCTTCCAGGTTGGGAACAGGATCGCAGGAATGAGGCGTCGTTTTGACAAAAGTCGGCCATGCGTAAGGCAAGTTTATGAAGCCTCGAAACCAGCGCCACCGACGTGCGCTACAGCGATTATCCGTGTTCGTGCAGGATCAGCACTCCCGGGAAGACCGCAAAGTTTCAAGATCCCTTCATTTTGGCGCCCCCTGCCCGGAAGCAGTACTCGCACAAGAGGATCCCGCTCCCCGCGGCGCCTGATCAGCGCGCAGCGAGGCCGAACAGGGATTTTGCCAGCGCAAGTTTGCCTTCGGTCGCCCGTTCACAACATGCCCGGAAGTAACCGCCCGGCGAGCTGATTTTTTCCGGATCCCGCAAGGCCTTTTCGGCCACCATCGCAAGAATCGCCGCCGCAACATGCCGCCCCAGCCTTCCGCAGGCTTCGGTAAAGCCTTTTTCACTTAATCCGATACCGATCCTCAGCACGTCGGTTGCGGCAATGAGGTCCGGCCAGCTTTTGAGAGATAGCCCAAAATCGCCCTGGATCGACGTACATGCGTTTTCCAGCAAAGAGATCGAAACAGCGTCCAGGGTTTCCGATCGGACAAAATCCGCCTTACCGGAGCCTTTCTGCAGGGTATATCCTCTGTTGGAGCCCCCACCCCGCTCCGCTTGCTCCCTTTCTGGAGCTATTTCGGCGCCGTAGGCGACGTTAGACTTATTATTGATTTCATCTGCGTGAGCAGATGTCCGGTTATTTGAACAAGAGTTTGGTGAGTTTGTATTAAATATAAGGGTGACATTGATGTCATCTTCGCATGACGAATCCCCATTTTTATGTGCTGTTGACTGTGTATTGGAGGCCTCCTTCAGAGCTTCCATCACCAGGTCATAAAGGTCCAGCAACGCCTGCGCTTTTGCCTGAACATCAGTCTCCGCGTCCAGAATGCCTGCCATCTGATCCAGGAAGTCTGTCAGGTCGACGTCTTTCGTTGCATCGACGATGTCGACAATCGCCCTGGAGATCCTCATGACCGTCCGTTTGGCTTCCCGGACGGCATTGAGATGAGCCTGCCATTCGTCGGCCAGGCGCTTGATTTCGCGGTATCGCACTCTTGCCGGCGTGAAATCGAGACCATAGGCAAAGGTAATGTCGCCACTGTCGTTGCGGTGCACCCACCTGCGGCCGGTAGAACTGTCCCTGTAGGCGAGAATACGTGCCTCGACCAGCTGCTTGATGGCGCGAATGACCGTTCGTTCACTCTTGCCGACATAGGAGGCAAGCTTCTCGTTGGAGATGGCAACGACAGGCCTGTTGTCCCCTTTCCAGTCGTCCGGCTTTGACAGGCCAAGCAGGATGTCCAGGACATGGTAGGCAGTCGACGTGAGACCGATCGGCTGGGCCGCACGTTTCAAGGCAATCGCGACTTCGGATTTTCCAATATCGGGAATGTCGTTCGACATTGCCAGACGCTGGGACGCAAGTATCCCCGGCGTCACCTTCCGGAAGGAAGAGACGTTCGAAACAGCAGGCATGACAACCTCCGTTCACCGACACGAGCCAACGTGCGGCGTTATGCGTTTCAGGAGGTTCAACTTCGGGAAATCGGCAGAAATCCACCGTTCACACAAGATGGATCTTGCGCGTGATTCGGAATTCGCCTAAAACAGGGAAGTGTTGAGGTTCCTGTTTGGACGTTCCAAGTTGAACCGTGATTAAAGAGACTGAACGGTTGCCGCCGTTTCGGTCTCTTTTCATTTGGTCTCTATTTCTCTCGCACCGTCTCCTTCCTCACGGGGCCTGGCCGAAATCCGGCCTCTTGCCGATATGGCCCGGGACGACACCTGAACACCTGCCCCGGATCATTGTGCGCCCGGCATACCCTTTCGAGGTATGCCGCGACCATCTTCAGCCCTTCGTACGTCCCGTTTCCTGCCGTTGCCGCAGATAATCGCGATAGACGTCCGGAAGGTTCTCCTCCAGCCAGTGACTGAATTCAGCTTCGGATTTCGGTATCGAGAACACGGTTGCCGCCGATGTTCTCTTCAGTTTTGCCAGTACCGTTCCGTTCGATGTGATTTCTGCTGCAGCCTGAGTTGCCGGTGCAGCCTTCTTTTGTTTGCCTCTTGCGGCCTGCGTTACCATGGACATTCTGTCCTGCGCAGCAGCCAGCCTGAAATCCTCACCATCTATGACGGATCGAACGCGCTGTTCGGCGGCAGGGTCTTCAAACAGCTTCGCCAGTTCCATCCACGCCGGCCGGCCAACATTCCTGGCACGGCCAATCGCGCGAATGATGTCGTGCGGGATGCTGTCGGCGATCTTCCGCATATTGGAAATGACCGTTTGAACCTGGCCGAGCACCGGCTGCATCTCGCGCTGCTTGAGCCCTGCTTCGCGCAGCTGCACAGCCCACAGGACCATCTCTGCGAAGGTCAGGTTTTCGCGGACGCCGTTTTCAAGCGACTGTTCCTTGATCAGCTCGGCGTCGCTCAGCTTGCGAACGTACGCCTTGACCTTGAACGTCTCCGGTTTGCCGGCTTCCGCCATCAATGTCTGAATGGCAAACAACCTGCGGTGTCCATAGGCCAGCTGATAGCGGTCCCGTTCCGTGGGGTGCGGGCGCACCAGAACGGGGATCCTCTGCCCCTCATCCTGGATCGAAAGCTTGAGTTCCTCCAGGGCCTCCTGCGCTTCGAGGTCTGTTTCGAAGCGATCGGAAAACGGACTTGGGTCGATTTTCGACGGATCAAGGGCAACGATGCTGTCCTCGCGCATATGCGACAAGGCGCGCCCCATGGAATTCACGACGGGTGCGGTTACCTTCTGGCCCGCAACCGGCTTGGGCGGCTCCTTCTTGTCGGCAGCTGCAGCCGCCGCATCGGACATCATTTTGACGATCGACTTTTTCATCGTCAAACCTCCCTGCCCCATACACTCTTGATCAGATCGAGAATTTCGGCGTTGACGCGGTCTGCGCTTTCCAGCGCACGCTTCAGGGTTTCCCGGCCGACTTCACCGGATTCGATCTCGTAGAGACTTTTCTTGGCAACGCCGGCAGATGCGATGGCGGTCGACTCAATCGCCTCGGCCACAAGGACGTCGGTCCCGAACAAGTCCCGCATGGTGCCCGACATGATCTTCTGCGGCCCGTCGTTGGGGTTGACCCTGGTCAGCAGGAACTTGGTGAAGTCATGTTCGAAAACCGCACCGCCTTCGGACAACGTGTGGGTCACATCCGAAATCATCTTCAGGAACTGGGAGCAAGACGAGACGTCGAGCATGGCCGGGTGAACGGTGATGATCAGGCCTGTTGCCGCATAAAGGGCCGCCATCGTCGTGTAGCCGAGCGAAGGTGGCGTATCGAGGACAACGACGTCATAGTGCTCTTCAACCGACTGGATCACGGCATCGAGGCGCTGGAAGAACAGGCCAAGCTCGTCGGTCGTCCTTTCGGCAAGCGCGGTCGGCGTATCGTATTCGAAATCCATCAGTCGCAGGTTGCCGCAGGCAAGGTGAATGCCCGGGAAGTAGGTCTCTCGTATGACCTCGGAGAACGGCACGCGGTAATTGTCATACCGCAAAGCGTCGTAGGTCGTGTCGGTCCGTTCGTCATCGTCTTCGCCGGACCGAAGATCACGATCCGGCTGAATGCCGAAGGTCGTGGTCATGGAGGCCTGGGGATCCAGGTCGACACACAGCACCCGGTAGCCCTGGATAGCCAGGTAATGGGCCAGATGAACGGACGTGGTCGTCTTAGAGCTGCCACCCTTGAAGTTCGCAGCAGCAACGACCTGCAGTTTTTCTCCCGGTCGGCGATGAGGAACGAGGCGATGCGCATCGTCAGGCCTGAGTTCCGCGAGGAATGCCCTCAGTTCCCAAACCTGATCGACCGTGTAGATCCGGCGGTTGTTTTCGGCGCGATGCGGCTGCGGGCCCTTGCCTTCCAGCGTCAGGGTGCGAAGCGTGCTTTCCGGCACACCCAGCAGACGAACCAGATCCGTCGTGGAAAACGTCCGGCCGAAAACCTTGCGGGCTTCCGGCGGGTAGGTCATTTCGCGCATCGTCTGCAAACGGTCCGAAAGCTTCTGCGTGAAACTTTCGATTTTTGCGGTCGTATCGCGTCCACCGGAAAATTGTTCGGTAACGGCCATTAATGCCCTCTGACGGTTTCGTGCCCGATATGAGCGGTAACTCCGTCATGGATGCAGGATTCCAGCAGATGGTGCAAGGAAATTTAAGTTAACGAAACCCTAACCCGGCCTGGTTGAACCGGCATTCCAGATGCCTCTACGAAACTTTCCGACCCGACGGGTGTGCCAATCTTTGCCAGTTCCATAGCATCATTCTAGCCGATCCTATTTTTTCCTTTTTTATTTCAATTACTTAATTTGCCCTTGAATCCTACCGCGAGGTCTTCGGCGACGGACCGGCCACATTTTCAGAACCCTGGCTGAAGTTCAACCCACGCAAAATCTTCCTTGAAACTTTTCCGGGTGTTTTGCCGGTTACAGGCAGATTTTCTGATGTTTCAACAGAATCGGTACGGTCGGAACAGGCGATCAGAGCTCGCTCAGGACTGGCGCAAGGTTCACCACAGAACTGGCAATCCGGCAAAATGAGAGCAGCTCACCAGAGGCAGTTCCTACTTTTTCAACTCTCCATAGAGCCCAAGCAGAGCGCCAGGAAGCCTGGAAAGGTCCGCGAGCTTTCTGACATTCTTGCTGGCAAAAATCCTGCCGGAATAATCGTTGCGGTTGTCGCCGAGCGAGAAACAGAAAACATCGATGCCGGCCATCGCCAATTCGCGCAAGGCGAAACGGGCGTCTTCCAGGAGATAATCCGGATCATCGACATCAATATCGGACGGCTCGCCGTCAGTCACCACCAGCAATACCTTTCGATATGCCGTCCTTTCGGCAAGCTCACGCCCACCGTGACGCATAACCGGGCCCAGCCGGGTCGAGAATGCACTTTCCAGACCGGCCAAGCGTTCATACACGCCTTGGTCGACCGGTTGGCCGAAGTCCTTGATCCGCGCATATCGGACCGTCTCCCGAGTGTCCGAGCAAAACCCTGCAAGTGCGCAATTGTCGCCGGTCGTCTCCATCGCCCCGGCCATTATCGCGGCAGACAGGCGTTCAAGATCGAGAACGCTGGCGCCCCCCTCGCCTGCCGTCTCGCCGGTGGAGTGTGACTGGTCGATCAGCAACAGAATGTCCAGGTCCCGTCCCTTGCAACTCTTCCGGCCGAAGATCCTCGGATCGGGGATCTCCCGGTTGCGGCGACTTGCCTGGGCATCGATGCATGCATCCAGATCGAGAAAGTCACCGGTTTCCAGCCGGCCCTCCCGCTGAAACGCATTCACATTGGCACCGGAGATCAGAGAGATGAGAGAACTCTGTATCCTGGTTTCTTGCCTGAGGCTCCGCAACAGACCGTTTGCCGCCTTTCGCGGTGCCTCAGTGACATGAACAGTGCACCAGTCCGGACGCATGCGGCGGCTGACATGATCGTATTCGGGGTAGGAGATCAGCCGGGTTACCGCGTCCTCATCTCGAAGCCTTAGCTTTTCCGCAGCCGCGGCCTCTTCCTCGCGCTTTTCTTCCTCTTCGGGCTCCTGCCGCTCGGCCTCGTCGCGTTCTTGTTGCTCCAGGCGCACACCTTCCGTTTCAACCGCAACATCCATCTCGATCAGGTCCGGTTCCTCGTCGAAGGTCCAGATACCGAGGTTGTCGTCCCTGTAGGCCGGCTGCACCACATAGGTACGGGCGTCGAACTGCAGCCGCATCTGACCCAGATCGTTGGCTAGCAGTCCGCCAATTCTTCGGCAGAAGGTCTGGTCGTTGGGGGTCGCCGCAAAGGCTTCCTCGAACAGGCGTTTTCCTTTCTCCACCCAACCGTTGGTATCGCTGTATTCCGGATCTATCAGCGTGCGCGACAACCGTGCCATCAAGGTTGTCGCCAGGTCTGCGGAGCGTGCATCCATGGTGTGGAAGCTGCTCCAGAGAGACCTCAGTCCCGGCATCTTTTGCAGAGCGAGCCGTTCGACCCGCGCGTCTTCAAGCAAGGAGATAACTGCGACTTGCAAGGGTTTCAGGGACTTTCGCTCAAACACCTGCCGGGTGAAGGCAATGTGAGCGCCGACATGGGCAAGAGCCGCATGATAAAGCTTCAGGCTGTCCGCGCGGTCAAAACCCGGGAATCCCGACGGCAGACGAATGCCATCCCGTCCGAACCCGGCCCTGCGACGCATTTGCTCCGGAGCTGTGGCCGGGGTTTCGACAATGGGCGGAAGCTGACCCCACAAGGCGGCATGAAACGTCTTCAACCGAAGCTCTTCGTCGTCAAATCGCAAGACTGACGACTGCCGGTCAAGAAAGTGCCGCGCTTCCGGATCTTCACCAGCGAGAAACAATCGCGCTTTTTCGCGGTTCGTCAGTCTGAGTGCCAAACCCATGCCGACGAATGTCCTGAAGCCGGACAAGCCGATTTCTGCCAAGGATCTGTCAGACGTCTCAAGCAGTGCTTCAACGGCTTCCGGCAAGTCGCGTCCGGTCCGTTCCAAAAGAGCGCACCACTCCGAAAAAGCAGGAAATGTCTTCAAGTGCTGCGCTGCGCGAGCCGCTGTATGCGGCACCCTTGCCGATGCGCGCCGGCCGGAACGAATGGCAATCCAGGAAACCAGGCGTCCGAGATCGGCTGCGGCTTCTTCCGAAACCGCCTCCGCAACCATCGGGCCACAAGTACGATAGGCTTGCGTTACGGTTTCGCCGTAACCGGCCTGGGCAATCCGGGACAGGGCTTTAGTCCAGACGGCAGACAATTGCCGTTCATATTCGCGCGTCTCAACGGTGTTCGTCTTTGCCGTGGCAGCCTCGGTCATCGTCGCCGCCATGTCTTACAGGCAGGCAGAAACAGCGGAGGACATCGCAGCGCGGATCTCCGGCTCATCTACGAGCGGCAGCACGATGGCAATCTGACAGGCCTCTTCCAGCGGCACGCCTTGCGCTGTCAGCTGACCGGCTGCAATCAACATGCGCGTCGATGCACCTTCGCGCAGTCCGTGACCCTTGAGGTTCCGGGATCTTTCCGCAACCCGGACAAGAACCCTTGCTGTTTCAGGCTCGACACCGGCTTCGCGCGCCACGATTTCCGCTTCGATTGCCGCATCAGGATAGTCGAAGGAAATCGCGCAGAACCGCTGCCGGGTGGATTCCTTCAGATCTTTAAGCACACTCTGATAGCCGGGGTTGTAGGAGATCACGAGCTGGAAGTCCGGATGCGCCTGGACCAGTTCATTCTTCTTTTCCAGCGGCAAATGGCGGCGATGGTCGGTCAGGGAATGGATGACGACCGTCGTGTCCTGCCGCGCTTCCACCACTTCGTCGAGATAACAGATCGCACCGTTCCGGACGGCCGCCGTCAGCGGGCCGTCGTGCCAGACGGTACCGTCGGCATCCAGCAGAAACCGTCCGACCAGATCCGACGCCGTCATGTCCTCATGACAGGACACCGTGACGAGAGGACGCTTCAGCCGCCAGGCCATGTGCTCGACAAACCGCGTTTTGCCGCATCCCGTCGGCCCCTTCAGAAGGATCGGCAACCGTGCGGCATAGGCGGCTTCATAATGGCCGACCTCCTGTGCAAAGGGGCGATAAAAGGGTTCGCTGACAATGCGATAGGCGTCAATCGGGTCCTCAACCGGACCAGCTATCGGTGCATTCATTCCTGGACTTCCTGTTGAAGACGCTGCAGCGGGGGAAATCGCTGCAGCGCCAGGAGGATGCGGCGCTGCGAACCGCATCGCTCGGGAGGATCGCTGGATCAGCGCGTGCCGCCAGGTTGCTGGCCTGCGGCAAGAGCTGATCGATTTCGAACCGGGCGAGAGACTTCCCGCCCGGATTGGACCTGAGCCCTAGCGGTGGGTGCTTGCGCCGTTCGGGATGCCTTCCATCGGACATTCTTCGGTGCCGACCGTCGTGCGGGTCATGGCCTCGACCATCTCCCGCGTTCCTTCCGGATCGTTCACCCAGTTGGCGTAGAAATTATAGGGGCAGGCTGCCTGGCCCTTGTCACCGTCGCCGGAGTTGATCGTGCCGGTGTAGCCACGGTGCAGCAGTTTGAAGAGGTGGTTCTGCGACTGCATGTTCTTGCGGGCATCGCGGATCCCCGACACCGACATCTGGGCATATTGAATGCCGTTTTCTTCGGTGCCGCATTCCCCCAGCGTCCGGCCGTCGAAACCGATCAGGGCCGAATGGCCGAAATAGGAATAGACGCCATCGAAGCCGGCGGCGTTTGCAACCGCCACATAGCAGTTGTTCGCCCAGGCCATGGATTTGGAAATCTGGATCTGCTGCTCCTTGGCCGGATACATGTAGCCCTGGCAGCGGATGATGAGTTCCGCCCCGCGCATGGCGCAGTCACGCCAGATTTCCGGATAGTTGCCGTCGTCACAGATGATCAGGCTGATCTTCATCCCCTTCGGGCCTTCCGAGACGTAGGTGCAATCGCCCGGATACCAGCCTTCGATCGGAACCCAGGGCATGATCTTGCGGTATTTCTGGACGATCTCGCCCTTGTTGTTCATCAGGATGAGCGTGTTGTAAGGCGCCTTGTTTGGGTGATCCTCGTGTCGCTCGCCTGTCAGGGAGAACACGCCCCAGACGTTCGCCTTCTTGCAGGCTTCGGCGAAGATGGCCGTTTCCTCTCCAGGCACCTGGGAAGCGGTTTCGTACATCTCCTTGGGGTCATACATGATCCCGTGGGTGGAATATTCCGGGAAGATCACCAGGTCCATGCCCGGAAGGCCGACCTTCATTCCCGCGATCATGTCCGCGATGTTGCGGGCATTGGCCAGCACTTCCTCGCGGGTATGCAGACGCGGCATCTTGTAGTTGACCACCGCCACGCCGACGGTGTCGTTGCTGCTGGAAATATCACCGTGATACATCAATTCCTCCTTCTAGGAACGGGTTGCCGCGCCTCAGACCACGAGGTGTTCGTGGACAAGGTCGTCGGACAGTTGGGCAATGCCGGAAGTGACCGCGACGGTGCCGCGGTCGAGGATCGCGAACCGGTTCGAGGCCCGGCGTGCGAAAGTGAGGTTCTGCTCCACCAGAACGATGGTGAGGCCCCTGGTTCGGTTCAGGTCGATCAGGACATCCTCGATCTGCTCGACGATGTTGGGCTGGATGCCTTCCGTCGGTTCATCGAGCAGAAGCACCTTGGGCTGGGAAAGAAGCGCCCGACCGATTGCAAGCTGCTGCTGCTGACCTCCGGAAAGGTTGCCGCCCCGCCTGTTCAGGAACTCCTTCAGGATCGGAAACAGCTCCAGCACCCAGTCGGCGATCTCACCCTGCCCCGACTGGGCGGCAAAGGTGCCGATCATCAGGTTCTCGCGCACGGTGAAGGCCGGCAGGATGCCGCGGCCTTGCGGGACATAGCCGATGCCGGCGAGCGCTCTTGCGTGCGTCGGCAGGCTGTTCAATTCCATTCCGTCCAGCTTGACCGAACCGGACGTGCGGCTCATCAACCCGAGGACACTGCGAAGAAGCGTCGTCTTGCCCACGCCATTGCGGCCGAGAACGGAGAAAAAATCACCCTCGTCAATGTCCATGGAAACGGACTGGAGCGCACGGCTTCGGCCGTAGAAACCATCGAGACCGTTCAGCTCAAGCATGGCCGGCCTCCTTCGTTCCAAGATATGCTTCCTTCACCCGCGGGTCGCTGGAGACTTCCTCCAGCGAACCTTCGGCAAGCAGCTTGCCCTGGTGCATGACCGAAATGGTTTCAGCGATGTCGCGCACGAATCCCATGTCGTGCTCGACGACAATCAGCGTGTGCTCGCCCCGCAGCCTGTTGAACAGCTCGGCCGTCTTGCCGGTTTCCTGCGCGGTCATGCCTGCTGTCGGCTCGTCCATCAGGATGAGTGTCGGGTTCTGGGCCAGGATCAGCGCGATCTCCAGCCATTGCGTCTGACCGTGAGACAGATGTCCGGCAGCAAGATCGAGATCGTCCTGAAGGCCGACCAGAACCGCAAGACGTTCGATTTCCTCGTCGTCGTGACTTGCACCGAAACGCACGAGGTTGGCCAGAACGCCGGTGTTTCGTGATTGACCGATATTCAGGTTTTCCCGAACGGTCAGTTCGCGGAAGACACTCGGCACCTGGAACTTGCGTCCGATACCGACGCGGGCGATCTGATATTCCTTCAAGGTATGGATCGCCTCGCCCTTGAAGCGGATCTCGCCGGAGGTCACACGGGTCTTGCCGCAGATCAGGTCGAGCGCCGTGGTCTTGCCAGCACCGTTCGGTCCGATCAGGCAACGCAGTTCGCCGCTGTTCACATCCAGCGACAGTCCTGAGATCGCCTGGAAACCGCCGAAGGACACACTGACGTCCCGAAGGCTGAGGTGATCGGTTGCCGTCTTCATGACGCCGCCTCCGTGGTTTTCATGACATTGCTCGCGGATTTCCTGGCGCTGCCGGCGAAAAAGGGCAGCCGGTCGACGGCCATCGAGACGGCACCTGCAATGCCTTTCGGCAGAAACAGGACAGCGAGGACGAACAGCCCCCCCATGATCAGCATCCAGCTTTCCAGGAAGACTTCGGATTCCGACAGGGCACCCTGGACGCCGGTCACGATCAGGGCTCCTATGGCAGCCCCCAGAAGGCTCTGCCGGCCGCCCACGGCGACCCAGATCACCACGGAAAGGCTGAGCGGCACGCTCAGGAATGTCGGCGAGGCGAATTCCATCACGATCGTGTAGAGCATGCCTGCCAGACCGGCGATGCCGGCCGACAGCGAGAAGACGAAGATCTGATAGAGCGCGACGTCGTAGCCGAAGAAGCGGACCCGGTTTTCCTGATCCCGGATCGCTTGCAGGATCATGCCGGTCTTGCTGCGGGTAACCGCGAGCGACAGGAGCAGCACGACACACAGGCACAGCGCGACAAGGTAATAGGTTGTCGCGGAATAGGCGTCGAAGAAGAAACCGGCCACCTCGAACTGGGCGAGATCCGTGATGCCGTTGAAGCCGCCGGTGTAGCGCTGCTGATCGATGATCAGGAGATTGACCACCACCAGAACGGCCAGCGTGATGATAGACGCATAGACACCGGTGATGCGCCCGCGAAACATGAACCAGCCGAGCAGCGCAGCAAAGGCGGCAGGGATCAGGAGGCCCGCCAGAATGGCGAAGGTCATGGAGTGAAACGGCGCCCAGAACCAGGGCAGTTCGGTGACATTGTTCCAGACCATGAAGTCCGGAAGCCCTTCGCTGCCGGTATGTACCGGCACGGTGCGAAGCTTGAGGCCCATGGCCATGGCATAGGACCCCAGGCCAAAGGTGGCTGCCTGGCCGAGATTGAGAATTCCGGCGTAGCCCCAGGAGAGGCTGAGCGAGACTGCCAGGATGGCGAAGACCAGGTAGCGGGAATATTTGTTCAGGAGAAACGCATCGTCCAGCACGGACGGCACGAGCAAGATGGCTGCACAGAACGCCAGATAGAGCACCAGCCGTGCTGTTGATTTTCCAGTCAGGTTCATTGAATTGCGATCCTTTTTCCGGCCGTGATCACGAGCGCACACGGGTCGAGAACAGGCCTTCGGGCCGAAAGCGGATGAGGATGACGATCGCCAGCAGGACCAGCGCCTTGGCCAGGGTGTCGTTGCTGTGGAAGGCCAGGAAACCCGAAAGTTCACCCAGGATCCCGGAGCTTGCGACAGTGCCGAGCAGGCTCTGGGCACCACCAAGGACAACCACCATGAAGGCGTCGACAACGTAGGTCGTCCCCATTTCCGGAGAGACGCTCTTCAGCGGCGACACGAGCGCACCGGCGAGACCGGCGATGCCGGCGCCATAGGCGAAGGTCGACCGGTAGATGCGGGCGGAATTGATGCCGAAGCTGGAGGCGATCTCCCGGTTCTGGGTAATCGCGCGCAGTTTCAGCCCGAAGCTGGTGCGCCGGTAGATGACCCAGGTGAGCCCGAAGAGGACAAGCGCAAGACCGAGGATGAACAGCCGGTAGGCGGACTCGCTCGCGCCAAACAGGGACACGCTGCCATTGAGGAACGCCGGGATCTCGACATAACGCAGCTCACCACCGGCAATCAGCCGGATCGCCTGCTGCGCCATCACGCCAATACCCCAGGTCGCCAGGATGGTGTCGAGCGGCCGGTCGTAGAGATGGCGGATGACCAGGGCTTCCACGGCCCAACCGAACACCGCAAGAATGAAAAAGATCGGGATCAGGCTTTCCAGCAATCCCATGCCAAGCTGGGACTGCAGGAACCAGGCGCAATAGGCGCCCAGCATGACGAATTCGCCATGCGCGAGATTGATGACCCCGGTCACGCCGTAGATGACGGCGAGGCCAAGGGCGACCAGCATCAGGATCGAAGCGATACTGAGACCGGTCAGGAGTTGGGAGATGACAAGTTCCATCTGCAAGCCTTCAAGGTCTGGAAAACATCAGGTCACGGAAAAGCCGGGCGGCGTGACGACACACCGCCCGATTGCGCGCGTCAGCTGCTCTTCAGACCGTCAGCGGTGCAGACCTGGCCGTCGTAGGCCTTGTAGGGAATGGGCTCGAGCCAGTCGGCGGATTGTTGCAGGATCTCGAACTGGCCATCCGACTTGCACTGGCCGATCTTCGGTCTCAGCCAGGTATGAAGGTTCTCGCCCTCGATCTTGACCAGTCCCTGCGGCGCGTTGAACTGCTCGCCCTTGACGGCCTCGCGGATGGTGGTGGGATCGATATCGTCCGGCGACAGTTTCTCGACGGCCTGCTTGAACAGATGCACCTGGAAATAGGACGGCTCGGAGACGAAATGTGTAACCTTGTCGCCGCCCCAGCGGGATTTGTAGGCCTCGACGAATTTCTGGTTTTCCGGTGAATCCCAGACCATGAAATATGGTGCGGAGGTAAAATGTCCCGCGGCAGCGGCACCGCCCATCGCCGCCACTTCGTTTTCCGAGGTGGTCAGGCTGGCCATCGGCATCTTTTCCGGGTCGAGACCGGCCGCATGATATTGCCGGTGCAGGGCGACAACGGAATCGCCGACCACAGTCGAGAAGATCACATCCGGCTTTTCCGCCTTCAGCTTGTTGATGACGGACGAGAATTCCGAATGGCCAAGCGGCACATATTCCTCATGAACCACCTCGGCTCCAAGTTCGGCCAGCAGCTTCTTGCAGTAGTTGTTCTCTTCCTTCGGATAGATGTAATTCGACCCGATCAGGTACCAGCGCTTGCCGAAATTCTTCACCAGCCAGGGCACGAACTCGTCCTGCTGCTGATTGGGAACAGCGCCTGTGTAAATGACATTCTTCGAGCATTCGCGGCCCTCGTAGAGGGTCGGATACCAATAGAGATTGTCCCGCTTTTCGAACACGGGCAGCACGGCCTTCCGGCTGGCCGAGGTATAGGAGCCGAAGACCGAAACGCATTTGTCCTGGAGGACAAGCTTGCGCGCCTTTTCCGCGAAAGTCGCCGGATCAGAAGCCGGGTCCTCAACCACCGGAACGATCTCCATGCCGTTGACACCGCCGGCGGCGTTGATTTCCTCGATCGCCATGATCGTCGCCTTGTTGAGCGACTCTTCGATAATCGCAGTCGTCCCGGTCAGGGAAAACAGAACCCCCACCTTGATCTGGCCGCCGGCGGCGCGCGCCAGCCCGCTGTTCTTGCTCCAGATATGCGGGAAGGTGCCGAGACCGGCTGCCCCGAAAGCCGCCGACCCGAGAAGAAAATTGCGCCTGTTGGTTTTCACGTTGCTGCTCCATAAACAAAAAAAGCCCCGTCCGCCCTGCCTTGCGGCAGCTCGTTCGGGGCATCGTCGCCTCTGATTTTTGTGAACGCGGCTATGGTGCCGCTGAGGGAAATGTCTGAATTTCAGACAACAAAAAACCCCACGTTCCGCCAAGACGAAAACCGTGGGGCTCTTTTACCCGGATGTACGTGGCGCCGTTGCCACGAATAACTCTGAAAGATTAGCTAAGAAGTTCGTGCGAGTCAATTATCGCATTTGCAACTGCGCCAATAGTTACACGCCGTTCCATCGCCTGTCGGCGCAAATAGTTGTAAGCTTCCTCTTCGCTTACATTCTTGACGCGAACCAACAGAGACTTTGCACGCTCAACAAGGCGCATTGTTCTGAGATTTTCATCAAGTTTATCGATCCGGTTTCTTAGTCGACGCTCGTAAAGAAAGTGCTCGCGCGCCAGAGCGACACAAGTCTGGACCGCGCGCTGGACGACCGGATAGTGCAGCACGCCATGGGCGGCGCAATTATGGATCAGCTTGAGATCCAGATTGCTGACACCGCGATCCACCAACACCAGACCGGCTTCCGGCTCTCCCGGCAACCAGGGGATACGTTTGGGCATGTCCTCGACCAGCGTGCAGAACACAAGATCGCAATCGACAGGCAACTGCGGCGGGATCGGCCAGATATGGCGCACCTCGCAACGCAGGCGCTGCAACTCCCGGATCAAGCGTTCGCCATCCGCATCGGGTTCGACGATTACTACGATCCTGAGGTTCTGATGCGGAGTTGTCGCGGTGGCGTTCTTGCGCATGGCAGCCGCTGCCGACGTTCGTTGCGAAAGCGGACGCTTGGTCTTGGCCGCCGCGGTTGTGTCCATTTCCAGTGTCTCCCCGGTTGTCTGCTTGTTTGTCCAGGTTCTTCGGGAGGTTTGTGTCAGCTGTATTCGAGGCATCGGCCGTACCCAATCAAGTAAGGATCCGCCTTCACGCTGGAGGGCGATTCAAAAACGATATCGAACTGGCCGCTGCGGTTCGCGCGGCCGATGCGGGTCCACAGGTCGGCATGGCCCCACACGGGGTTGATGGAAACTTCGCCCTGCGGGGCATCGAATTCCGATCCCATGACCGACTGGCGGATCATCGAGGTGTCCATGGAGTTGGTCTCGGCAAGGGTCTTGGCGAAGACATTCACCTGGAAATAGGACGCCTCCAGACACATGTTGGTCGGCTCGTCCTCGCCGTAGCGCTTCTTGTAACGGTCGATGAAGGTCGCATTGCGGTCGTTGCCGACACCCTGGAAATAGGAAGCGGCGGTCAGATGGCCGTCTCCGACATCATATCCCATCGCCCGGATCTCGGCCTCGGTGGTCGTCAGGCTGGCGATCGGCATCACTCTCGGGTCGATGCCGAGATCGGCATAGGCCTGATAGAGATATGTGGTCGTGTTGCCGACCACCGTGGAAAAGATCACGTCCGGCTGCACCTGCCGGATTTCGCGCATGATCGGTACGAAGGAATTTCTGTCCGCTCCCAGCCGGACATAACTCTCGCCGACGACACTGCCGCCATTGTTGCGGATCAGCTCCCGCATGATGCGATTGGATTCGCGCGGATAGATGTAGTCCGACCCCACGAAATAGAACCGCGTTCCGTAGAGCTCCATCAGGATCCGGCACAGCTGGACACTGTTCTGGTTGGGTGTTGCTCCCGTGTAGATCACGTTGGAGGAAAACTCGAAGCCTTCGTAAAGCGTCGGATACCACAACAGGCCGTTCAGTCGCTCAACCACGGGCAGAACGGCCTTGCGGCTGGACGAGGTGTAACAGCCGAATATCGTGCTGCAGCCGTCCTCGACCATAAGCTTCTTTGCAAGAAGCCCGTAGTTGCGCGAGTCCGAACCCGGGTCATAGATAATCGGCTCGATGGGCCGTCCGTTGATCCCGCCGCTATCATTGATTTCATCGATCGCCGTCAACGTCCCGCGCAACTGGGTTTCCTCGATCACCGACATGTAGCCGGACTGCGAGAACAGCACACCGACGCGCCACGGTTCGGAAGTTTTGCATGAACTGGTCAACCCAAACTCTCCCCTTTCAGTCCTGCGCCGGCCGCCAAAGCGGCCGGCCGGGCTGGCCTTGCCTGTCAGGCACTACCCGCAAGTATTTCCTTCAGCTTCCCGTCCAGAAACGCCACATCAGCCAGGCTGGTGCCCGGCCCACCTGCAAAATGTCCCCATATGGATTCAATCGGAATCAACGTCGCATTCGGCATGTTCGCGACTTCGATTTCGCTGTCTTCCGGCGGGAAGTATAGATCCGTTCGGCCGGGCATCACATATGCCTTCGATTGTATTGCCCCCAGCGCCTTCTTGTAATCGCCATGGTAGATGTCGTTGGCGCTGATATCGCCATTCTGCCAGGTCCAGAGCATGGCCAGCAGGTTGTTGGCGTCCTTGGGAAGGAAAAATCCCTCCCAGAACGCAACCAGGAAATCCTCCAGCGAGGAATATCCAAGCGTCTTCAGGTCGAGTTCTTCCCGATAGAAGGATTGCGAGAACCCCCAACCGGCATAGACACGCGCCATCGCCCGAAGCCCTCGTTCCGGCTTCTTCTCGTACCAGCCTTCCAAAAAGGCGGCATCGGCTGTCAAGGCCGCTTTCACCCCTTCCAGGAACACGAAGTTGTGCCGGGAGCATTTGGCGGACCCGCAAAACGGTACGATCCTCTCGACCATGTCGGGATACATCGCGCCCCAGTGGAAGGTCTGCAGGGCCCCCATGGACCAGCCCGTGACCATCTTGATGCGCTCGACACCGAACTTCTGTGTCATGAGTTGGTGCTGTGCGCGGACGTTGTCATAGGCAGTCACTTTCGGAAACCGCGCCGCGTTGTAGGGCTCGGGCGTGTTGGACGGCGATGATGACAAGCCGTTGCCGAACATGTTCGGAATCACGATGAAATACTCATCGGGATCCAGCGCCATGCCCTTGCCGACCAACCATTCGTTGTCGACGTGCTGGCCGGAATACCAGGTCGGGTAAACGATGACGTTGTCCTTGGCCGCATTGAGCTTGCCGAAGGTCTTGTAGGCGAGCTTGCACTCGCGAAGCGTTGCGCCACTCTGAAAGGTGAAGTCGCCCAGTTCGTAAATTTCGTAGTCCGCCATGGAAGGCTATCCTCTGGTTTCTGGTATTGTCCGGCGGCCTAAGCCGCCGGAAATGGGTCAGGCACCGGCCCTTGCGGCCTCTGGCATCCGGTTGAACAGGAGGTAGGCAACCCCACCGGCAAGCCCTGCGGAAATTGCCGTCGAAAACTGCGGCGCATAGAACTCGACGATCACCGCAACGATGGAACCTGCCGCCCAGGCAGCGAATGCGGTTGGGCGCCAGTCACGGTCGATCGTGGCGTTGCGGCGCTGCAGATACTGGTCGACCAGAATGATCGCGCCGATCGGCGGAACCAGGATGCCGAGCAGGGAAAGCCACTGAATGAAGAACGCCCAGACGTTGCCGGCGGCAATGACGATGCCGATGACACCCAGGACAACCGCCATCAACCGCATGCGACTGTTGAGAATACGCGACCAGCCGGTTGCGGCATTGTAAAGGCAATGAGCGCAGACAGAGCCGAGATTGCAGTAGAGAAAGAGGAAGGCAAGGACACTGAGAAAGGTCAGCTGCTTGCCGTTCATGTAGCCGAACATGTTGTCCGTGCCGAAGGGATTGGCATCGGGAACCGCAAGGGCTGCCGTCATGATCCCTCCGACCAGCATGGCGCACATGTTGGCGAACGGAAAGGCGCTGAACGTTGCGATGACGGATGCCTTGGTATCCTTTGCCCAACGGTTGAAGTCCGCCGTCACTGTCCCGGCATCGATGAACAGGGCGATGACCACTGTCAGTCCGACACCCATCGACATGGTCGCCGCGCCGTTGTTGCCGGGATAAGCCGCGATTTCCGCCCAGCTTGTCGTCGACAGGCTGTCGGCAACCACCCAGCCGCCAAGCAGCACGAACAAGGGCACCGACACCAGCCCGATCAGGTGAAGCCCGTGTACGCCGACGAAGGTGATGCCGATGTAAAGCAGGCCGGCGATCACGGTCATCGCGACATAGTTCAGCTCGTAGGCCGAGCTGATCAAGGATCCCGTGATGCCGGTTTGCACAGCGTACCAGCCGAGCAGCAAGGTCGACAGCAGGCCGGAGGCAAGCATGTATCCCTTCCGTCCGAAGACCACGCTGGCGAGAAGTGCGAAATTCATGCCCCTGCGCGTGCCCAGAACTCCCAGCAGGCCGACATAGGCAAACATGATCAGGTTGCCCAGGAGCATGGCCCAGACCGCATTTGTGAAGCCCATGCCCAGAACCAGGAGGGACCCGGTCATGGCGCCGGTGATGATCATTGGAAAACCGATCCAGACGGTCGTGACCGAAAAGGTGCTCCTGCGGGCCGACATCGGGACCGGCGTGTGTTCATATTCTTCTCCGAGAACATGATCCACTTCGTCCAAGGCTTCCGCCTCGCCGTGTAACTTGCTCATTTTTACCCCTCATTTTTATTGTTCTGCCGCGCCCCGGCAGTTGTTCGGGGTTTCTCTCGCGGCACATCGCTGAGCGCAAAAGAAAAGGCCTCCCTACAGCTTCGTTTCCGAAGACATAGAGAGGCCTTTTCGCCTGCGAATTTTAAAGTGGCCCCGTTGCCACGTTCCAATCACTTGGAGATTGAAACGTTATCGAGAGGTTTTACTTCTGTCAACAAAATCGGCACACGGCTTCTGCCGAATTTTTGACCAGCCACCTAAAAGATTTTTCTTATTAATTTCAATTAATTACGGAACATTCATCGCATAAGCGCCCGTCAGACAAACATCAAAGCACTCTATTCGGGCTGCTGTTTCGCGATGTCAGGGGTTGGAATTTTCTTTCGCCAAGCCCCGACACCGGTTTTCGAAAATGGCGCAACCTCGGCCTCTGCAACTGCCTAGTCCGCCTGCCGTGTCGCGCTTCTGCGTTTGTCTCGATGCCTATTCCTGGGTCAGATGCTCGAAGAAGGTCGAGCCTGAATAGTCCTTCCGGAAAAGGCCCAGATCACCCAATGCAGGAACCACCTGTTCCAGGAGCAGGCGCACCGCGTCCAGAGATCCACCCGGAAAGGCGACGAAACCGTCGATCGCACCTGCCGCCGCCCAATCCTTGATTTGTGCAACCGCATCGGAAGGTGTGCCGACGACGAGCCAGTGGGCCGAGCCGATAACTTCCGGCCGGCGCAACAGGTCTTCGACGGCCGGTTCGTCCCGCTCGATCATCCGCCGCAGAAGTTGCGAATGGGTGCGGCTGCGCACCGTTTCCGGTGGCGGGGGCAGGTCCGTGGCTTTCACCTGTCGTTCTGCCGGCCAGTCGCAAAGATCGAGCCCGGTCATTTCCAGAACTGTTGCCAGGCACCGGTCGCGGCTCACGCGTGCGTTGGTTTCGGCAAAGAGCTCCTCTGCCTCCGCCCTGGTCGGCGCAAGGTAAAGGCTCAACCCCGGCAAAACCCGGATATCGTCACCCTTTCGTCCGCGCTGTTCGGCCCGTTTGCGCAAATCGGCCCGCAAGTCCATGGCTGCAGCCTTGTCCGGTGTCGAGGCGAAGATCGCGTCCGCCACCGAAGAGGCAAAGTCACGGCCTGCGCCCGATGCCCCTGCCTGCACAAGCGGTATCCGTGTCTTGCCGAAGCGCGGCAAGTTGAGCGGACCCTTCACGTTGAAGAACGAACCTTCGTGGTCGACCGGTTTGACGAGTTCCGCATCGGCGAACAGCCCGCTTTCCCTGTCGAGTTTGAGAGCTTCATAAGGAAAGCTCTCCCAAAGCAGCCGGACAACTTCGGTAAATTCGGCGGCCCGTGCGTAGCGTTCCTCCGGGCTCGGCATTTCGGACAGGCCGAAATTCGCGTTGCCGTCCAGCGCGGTGACGATGTTCCAGCCGGCCCGTCCGTTGCTGAGCCAGTTCAGCGACTGGATCTGCCGGGCGACGATATAGGGTGGAAAGAAGGTCGTCGACGCTGTCGACAAGAGCCCGATCTTCGACGTCTCGCCCGCGATCGAGGCCAGCAGCAATGTCGGGTCAAGGCTGGCAAACCCGGTGCCGGATGCCAGCAGCCCGGTGTTCAGAAACAGCGAGTCCGGCAGAAACGCAAAGTCCAGTTTGGCCTGCTCCGCGCGCAGTGCGACGTCGAGATAAAAATCACTGCCGTAAAGGCCTTCCACGCCACTGTCCGCACGACGCCACGCGTCGCCGCTGAGCCATGTCGGGGCGAGCGACATGCCGATATGCAATTTCTTTGAGGGGGTCATCAAATCCGCTCTTGATTGGATTGGAAACGAGTTGGAGGGCTGGCTTTGGGTTTGCTGGCTCGTTTCGGATAGTATAAAGACTTCTGCATTGCAGAAGGTCAAGAGGTCGAAATTGCTGGAGACAAGACACGTAAGCGCGGCTTACGGACCCTTGAATGTGCTCAGTGATGTCTCCGTCCGGTTCAGCAAAGGCCGGCTTACGGCGATCGTCGGGCCGAACGGGTGCGGCAAGTCCAGCCTGTTGAAAGCCATCATGAGCTTCCTGCCGATCAGCGCCGGCGACATTCTGCTGGAAGGCGCACCTCTCCATGGCATCGACCGGAAAGCTCTTGCCCGCCGGATTGCCTATCTGCCTCAGGATTGCTTCTGCCCGGATTACATGACACTTGGCGAGCTGATCGAGCTTGCCGGCTATTCGCGGTATTCGTTGACGGGCGGTCCGTCGGCGCAGGATCGTGATCTCTTCAAACAGGTTCTGGAGACTGTCGGCCTGAGCGACCGGGCCGGCTTTCCCGTGAACAAACTGTCCGGTGGTCAGCGTCAGCGCGCCTGGATCGCAATGGTTCTGGCACAGGATACCGATGTCATCCTGATGGACGAGCCAGTCAATCATCTGGACATGAAATACCAGTTCGCCGTTCTCGAACTTGTCAGGGAGCTGATCGAAACCCACGGCAAGACGGTGATTGCCGTTCTGCACGACCTGAACCTGACCACCGCCTTCGCCGACGAGGTCGTGCTGATGCAGTCTGGCCGGTGCATTACGGCAGGACCGGTCGCGGACACGGTCACCAGTGACAACATCGAACAGGTCTTCGGTCTCAGGACCCAGATCTTTCCGCGCGATGGGCGCCTCGTCTGCTTCCCGGAGCGCATTGGGCACGCATCGGTAGCCTGATGGACCGGCGTAGTCTCTACCTTCTGCTCATCCTTGCAATGCTTGTCATCGTACTGGTGGTGCATTTGTTCTTCGGTTTCCACGCGGCCGATCTGCCGAACCTGATTGCCGCGCTCCAGCGTTTCGAAGCTCAAAGTTACGAAGAAGCGGTCCTTCTCTTCCAGCGGTTGCCGCGCACCCTGATTGCGATTTACGCCGGCGGCATTGCCGCGGCCAGCGGCTTCGTCCTGCAGAGCCTGGTGCGCAATCCCTTGGCCTCCCCTGCCACACTGGGCGTCAATTCAGGTGCGGCTCTCTTTCTCGTTGCCAGTGCACTGCTATTCGGTGCTGGTGCCGAGCTGCAGGGCATTGCGGCGCTTGCCGGAGCACTTGCCGGTTTTCTTTCCAGCCTTGCAGTTGCCCGGCTCGCAGGGCGCCGGAACGACCCGCGCGGATTGTCTCTTATTCTGTCCGGCGCCCTGGTTTCCATACTGTTCACCGGCATGACCAACGCCTTGCTGTTGTCCGACCCGGCCCGGCGAGCCGATTTCCTGAGTTGGGTTACCGGCAACATCAACCACGTCTATATCGATCGCCTTGCCATGTTCTGGTGGATCGGGGCCCTTTCCGTCGCAATCCTGCTGCTGTTTGCCCGGCCGCTGACCCTGATCCTGCTGGGCGCCGACAAGGCCGCCTCTACCGGTGTCAACGTTCCTCTTGTCTCACGTCTCGCCATCGGAGCAGCCGTTCTCGGGTCCGGCTCCGCGGTTGCGGTGTGCGGTCCGATCGGCTTTGTCGGGCTGGTCGTGCCGCATATCGTGCGCCCCTTCATGGGCAACAATCTTGTTCACGCCCTGCCGGCCTCCCTGATCGTGGGCGCGATTGTCGGTCTGGCTGCGGACCTCATCGCACGGGAAGCCTTTTACCCCTACGTCGTGAACACCGGCCTGGTTACGGATCTGATCGGTGGCATCGTATTCATCGTGATCGTCAAACGCTTCTATCTCTCCCCCGGCAGCCGGGAGGCCTCATGATCAGAGGCGGTAGAGCAATCGACGGCAAACGGGTGCTGCGTCTGGCCGGCGGACTTCAGATGAGGACCGGCAATCTGCTTGCCGGAGCCTGTCTTGTGGCTGCTGCGCTTGCACTTGCAGCTCTTGCCACCGGCCTCGGGCTGACGGACACCGGGCTAGCCGATCTTTTCCGAACGCTTGCCGGTGAAAGTTTGCCGGGTGCGGAGAACTATGCCCTCTGGACGGTCCGCCTGCCGCGGATCCTGCTCGGGTTCATGGTCGGCTGGGCGGTTGCACTTGCCGGGGCAATGCTGCAGTCGGTTGCCAGGAACCCGCTGGCTGACCCGGGACTTTTCGGCTTCAGCCAGGGGTCGATGACGATGATCATGTTGCTGCTGGTCTTCCTGCCGGCGGCTCCCAAGAGCCTTGTGGTTCTTGCTGCGCTCGCCGGTGGGCTGACGGTTGCCGGTCTGCTTTTATGGCTTGTGGGCAGCGAGCGATCCAGCGGTCTTTCCATCGTCCTGATGGGGATAGCAATCGAGACTGTCCTGTCCTCCTTCGGATCGCTGCTCATCCTGTATCTGCCGACCGAGACCTCCATCGCCCTTTCCGAGTGGCTGGCCGGCTCGCTGTTCCAGGCCAACTGGACAGTCATCGCCGCCTTTGCGCCGTTGTTCGGTCTCAGCCTCGTGGCAATCTTCGTTCTCGGCCCTGCCATGGCCACATATGACCTGGGCAGCGAAATGGCGATGGCATTGGGCGAACCTGTTGGCCGTTCACGCCCGTTGATCCTGCTCACTGCCGTTGTGCTGAGCTCCGCTGCCGTGACGGCGGTTGGGCCCCTGGTCTTTCTCGGCGTGCTGGCACCTCACATCGCCGGCTTCCTTTCACCGGCCGTCGCCCGGGCGCGGCTTTTCCTGTCCGCCTTGATGGGCGGGATCCTCGTCCTGATAGCCGATGCACTGACACGCGGGCTTGGCGGCTCCCTGCCAATGCCTCTCGGCCTCGGCCTGACCATGGTCGGCGTGCCGCTCTTCATCATCGCGCTGCGTCTGCAGGCGCTGCGCAAACTCCAGTCACACTGAAAGGATCTTCATGCGTTTTCTCGTCTCCTGCGCAATCGCAGCCCTACTGGCGACAAGTCCGGTCCTTGCTGCCGAGCGCACCGTCACCGACGACACGGGCCGGAAGGTCACGATCCCGGAGCAGCCCGAACATATCGTCGTCATGCACGAGCCGTTGCTCGGCATCCCGCTGATGGATCTCGGCCTCGATCTTACCGGCAGCTTCGGCCGGGCGGACGACGCCAGCTTCGTTATCGCGGTAGACTTCATCGACACCGTTCTCGGCGAAGGCAAAACGAAACCAAAGGGTTTCGGCCCCGTCGGACAGCTCGATCTTGAAAAACTGAGAGCGCTGGAACCTGATCTGATCGTCGCGAGCGAACTGGATGCCGGCAAAGCCGATCAACTGGCCACTGTCGCGCCGGTCTATCTGCAGAATGTCGGCAGCTCGAAGGTCTACGGTTTTGATGTCGAGGAAGACCTGGCAGCTCTCGTCGGCCGGGAAGATGTCTTTGCCGCCCGCAAGGCGGCCTATGAAAAGCGCGTGGAAGATCTGCGAACCAAACTGCCCTTCGATCCTGCCGGCAGGACCTACCTTCCCGTTTTTCTGACCGACCAGCTCAATGTTGTGGGCGATTCCTCCGGCATGGTTCAGGCACTGGAAGACCTCGGATACAGCCGTCTGGATGTCGGCGCGCCGAGTGGCGCCTCTCCGGCAGGCGGCTCCATGATGCTCATGCCGTTGAGTGCGGAGGAATTCGGCAAGCTCGATCCTGATGTTCTTGTCCTGCTCAACAGCTACATGGCCGGCGGCCGCGACGAGGCCGGAACCCGTGCTTCGCTGAGCAAGATTGTTCCCGGTTGGGATCAATTCATGAAACCGGCCAGGGAAAACCGAATCCTGTTCGTCGACCCCGCCAAGGTGATCACGCCGAGTGTTGCAAGCGCGGAACACATGCTGGACGCGATCGCAGGCTGGAACGAGACGACGCAGTAAAACCGGAGCTGCTCCGTCTATCGGTTTTCTGCATCGAACACGCCCGGGCGGTACACCCAGTGCTTGCCCGGGTGTCTTGCCTTCTCCCGTCCAGAAATCATATCCGGCCCACCTGGATACCCGGACTCAAAAAACATGAGTATTTGATACAAGTTTAATTGCTCCCGCTGGCTGTGCCTGCTAACAAATGCAACTCATATCCGCTTACTCAGTGAGCCCCCGCGTCGTCGGCCCGAATGGCTGCGGACGAGCTCCCAAGGCAAGCAATCAGCACGACACATGAGTATCGGGAGACTGACATGACCGGAGGTTTCGACCGCCTGTTGACAGCAACCGAGTTCGAGCGTTTCGACGCGGAACTCAAATCCCTGGACGGGTCAACCCAGCCTGCCGTCCCGGCTGGCCGTTTGCCGGAAAAAGGCCGAGAGCCGCACACCGTAACGCAGCATCAGGAACGGGTGTGGCTGGCGCAACAGCAAGATCCGGACAAGGTGCTGCGACATGCCCAGACCTACCGGCTCGGTGGCACACCCGATATCGCACGCCTCGCCCGCGCCGTGGACGCATTGGTCGAAGCCCTTCCCGAGCTGGCGATGCGCTATCGCTTCAGTGACGAGGGAGAGCTCGTGAAGTCCCTCTCGCACGGGCCGGACGGAACACTTGAAATCATCAAAGCTGAAAACCAGCAGGAAGCCGTTTCGCTTGCCCTGGCCGCCCAGAAAGCACATTGGGACAGCGAAGCCGAACCCCCTTTCAAGGTGTTGCTGATCCTCTGCGGTCAAGAGGTGATCCTGGGCCTGCTCATGCACCGCATTCTCGAGGAGGTCTGTTCACCGGAAGATGTCCTGAGAAGTCTTGTGGCAGCCTATGACAGCAAGGTCATTGCTGCACCGGCGCTGCGTCAAGTGAAGCAATTCGAGCCTGATTTTCCCGGCCTTGCGCCGGTCACCTGGTTGCGACGGGGCGAAGGATTGGCTGATACGGCCGTTATCGATTTCAACGGAACACCTGGTCTTCTGCCAACGGGTGACCGGCTCGCGCGGAGGTTCGGAACCTTGCTCGAACCTGTCCTCCATCATGACCAGGATTACTCTTCTTCGGACCACACCACATTGCTGGCAGAGGTTGGAGTTCGTTTCGCGCAATTCCTGTGCAAGCTCGGCGGTCACGAACGGATCGAAGCCATTTTCCCGGCACGGCAGACAGACAGCCTGACTGACCCTTGCGGCGGATTTGCCCGTTCGGACAGTTTTGCTGTTTCGGTTGGACGGGACATGGCTCCTGAAGAGGGTGAACGGCAGGTTCTGTCTCATCTGAATGCGATTTCCAGATCGGCAAAACACGACAACAACGCACTGGCAGCAGACCTTCCAAAGGTCTGGATCCATCGGCTCGCCGATCCGAAAACCATCGTCCCGACAGACACACTCGACTTCGACCGGATACCCCTGCCGACGTATGAAGCGCGCCCCGATTTCGAGCTGGCAGTGGGCTTTGACACAGAAGGCAGGGCAATTCTTGAACTGGTCACGGGACAGAGGATCAGGCGACATGCCGGCAGTTTGGTGCTGGATCTGTTTTCCGGTTATCTCCGGAACCCGGAGGTTCTTTCAATCGCGGTGAGCCAGCAGCTTCTCCAGAGCGAAAGTGCCCGTGTTTCTGACGCTCCTCTCCACGCAGGACAAGGAACTTCCCTCGACGTGACGGCCATTCAGGCAGCCATCCTGCAAGAGTTTCGGGATGCGCTCGCTGTTGCAGATCTCGCACCAGACGACGACTTTTTCGACTTCGGCGGACATTCGCTGGTTGCCACCCGGATCATCGGCCGCCTGCTTCATGATCATGGCATAGAGGTTCGTTTCAACGATCTTTTCGGCAACCCGACAGCAGCAGGTCTTGCCCGGCACGCAACACTGGTCGATGGCGCCGGCGAAAGCGCCGGAAACCACAACGTCGAGATCAGAAACGGGAAGGCGAGCGACGCTGCCACACCTCTTGCTCTTGCGCAGATGTCGCTCTGGAAGATCTATTCCGCGCTTGGATACCGCGAGATTTTCAACTTGCCGTTTGCCCTGGATTTTCTCGACCCCGTGGACGAAATCGTTTTCGAGGCCGCCTTTGGTGACCTGATGAAACGGCATGCTGCCCTCAGGACTCTCTACTTCGAAACGGAGGAAGGTGATGTCTTGCAGAAGGTTGTTCCCGTTGAGGAACTGGCGACCTACAAATGGTTCTGGACCAGCGCGGAAAGCACCGGTGCGGACCGCAATGCCGAAGCCATTTATTGCTTCGACCTTGCAAAGGAATTGCCGGTCAGGTTGCGGTTTCTCACCGATCCGGAAACAGGTCGGCAAGTGCTCTCGTTCCTGTTCCACCACCTCGCGCTCGACGAATGGTCCGTCAACCTGATGATGGACGAACTGGTTGAGGCCTACCGCGCACGCAGCCTTGGCGTTGCGCCCGAGTGGCCGGACGAACCAGCACCTTTTCACGAGTTTGCCCGCAAGCAGGTGCAGTCGGGCGTCAATGCCCGGCACCTTGCCTTCTGGACGGACATGCTCGGTGATGCACCCAGGGAACTGGTTCTCTTCACCAACGACCCCAAACTCCTCGATGAACCCGCCACTGACGATAGTTCGGTCGCAGGCGGCTGGGTTGAAATGCGGCTGGAGAGCGACGTTTCCGAGGGGCTTTATGCCGTTGCCAAGGAAAACAGCGCTTCCCTTTTCAACGTCGTCTATGGCGCGATTTCCGCCGCGCTTCAGGCCCTTGGGGAATTGTCCGATCTGGTGATCGGCACCTCTGCCGCGGGGCGTACGGACCCCGACTATTTCGACACGATCGGCTACTTCACCACTGTCGTCGCCCACCGGGTTCGCTTCGGAAACGATCCGACTGTTGGTACCCTGATCGGCAACATCAAGGACATGATCAACGGATCGATGCCCTTTACCGACATACCGATCGACCTTGTGGAAGATGCCCTTGGCATGACGCCTGGAATGGACCACCTGTTCGATGTGTTCATTCAGATCCATGCGCAAAACAAGTTGAACGGCAACCTGCCAGCGCCGGATGGCGGTACCATCGCGTTTCGCCAGGTCGACCCGGACAAGCATGAATCCCATCTCGGACTGCAATTTGAAGTGATGGAAGAGGTCATCGACGGCAACCGCGCCATCCGCGTGCTGATGAGCTACCAGGCCAGGCGCTATTCGCCTGCGCAGGTAGACGCAATCCGCGCGTCCGTCATGTCAATGTTCACGCAATTCTCGCGTGGAGATGCCTCGAACATGAAAATTTCCCAACTGGCCGGGACCTGACCTTCCCACATCATCGGAAAAACACCTTCGGGCTGACGGCCCGAAGGTCCCCAGTGTCAGGCACAGCTCCTGAAACCGCTGACCGCATCGGGCTGGACTGACTTCCGTTTCACACTGGCGCGAGACGCCGAATTTCTGAAATGAATTTGATAATCGGCGGATCTTCCGTCGATTTTTCTGAATAGTTTTCCGTAAATGCAAAAATATGATTGTAGATGCGGCAGAAAACCTGCAGACCAACTTGACCGGCAACGTCGGTTTAATAGCTGCTCGATATCCACGGACGTCATTCCTGGAGAAACGATCAAACTCCGGAATACTGCGTGGAAGGCCGCATGAATGACCGTAACCTCTAATAATACCGCGGCCGAGCTCCGCCACGGCTCTGAAAATTCGTCGCTGAAAAATCCGACTGCCGATCGCCAGAGCCGGTCCTGGATCGCAGCTCTTGCCAAATTCCGGAACATCAGTGCGCGCCGCAGCAGTTTCGAGATTGCGATCACAGTCCTCCCCTTCATTGCACTGTGGGGAATTACCGCGACACTCGTCTTACACGGCTACTGGTTCGGATTGATCCTGACGGTCCCGGCGGCTGGGTTTCTGGTCCGGCTTTTCATCCTGCAGCACGATTGCGGCCATGGGAACTTGTACGCCCGGCGCAGCATGAACGACTGGATCGGCCGGGTCATCGGGGTACTTACCTTTACCCCTTACGATTACTGGCGCCGAACTCACGCCATCCATCATGCCTCCGCAGGAAACCTCGACCGCCGCGGCGTCGGTGACGTCGATACGCTGACCGTGCGCGAATACAGAGCCCTGTCCCGCTGGGGCCGCCTGCGCTACTGGCTCTATCGGCATCCGGTCGTCATGTTCGGCCTGGGACCGGCATGGCTGTTCGTCGCCCAATACCGGCTTCCCTATGGCCTGATGCGCGCCGGAATGCAGCCCTGGGTGTCGACAATTGCCACAAATCTCGGGATCGCGGCACCGTTTGCGCTCATGATCTGGCTGGTCGGCGCAAGCACGTTTTTCCTTGTGCAGGTCCCGATCACTTTGATGGCAGCCAGCGCCGGCGTTTGGCTCTTCTATATCCAGCACCAGTTCGAAGAGACCCATTGGTCTGAAGAAAGTGACTGGGATTTCCAGCATGCCGCGCTTGAAGGCAGTTCACACTACGACCTGCCGCCCCTGTTGCGCTGGTTCTCCGGGAATATCGGCATCCACCACGTGCACCACCTGTCTCCCAAAATTCCCTTCTACCGGCTATCTGAAGTCCTCAAGGAACATCCGGAACTGCGCAATGTCAGCCGGCTCACTTTGCGTCAAAGCCTTGGCTGCGTGAAGCTGGTCCTGTGGGATGAAAACGCAAGGCGTCTTGTTTCCTTCCGCGATGAGCGGCTAGCAAGACTGGCCGCCCCGGCCTGACCGGCTTCGAAGCGGCAGAGCCCGCCCAGAGCGCCCTGAAAAAGGAACATGAAACAACGAGGCGTGACGGACACCGCGACCGCGCGCTCAATGCGGCGGGACAACCGCAGCATGAGGCAAGTTGTATCTAAATGAAATAACCATAAGTATAGATACAATTCTCAAAAATCTTCACACCAGTGGCTCGGCTGCATCCATAGACTTGTTTCTACCAATTTACATTCAGCAGATTGGACCACTCCCGGTCGTTGGCAGAGTTTTCGAATTGCAGCCTAAACGTTACCGCCGGCGGATCGATGTATCTGAAGATATGCGGCGGCTGCTTCAGTCCTGTTTGATACGCCCATCTTCGAAATGATGTGGTGAATGTGAAGTTTGATCGTGTGCTCCGACAGCGAGAGATTTGCAGCAATATGCTTGTTTTGCTGCCCTCGTGCGATCAACTCCAACACTTCCCGCTCTCGGGGTGTCAGCGAACTTACGATGTGCACCCCGGACAAGCCGCTGGCAGCAGTCGCCTTGCGCGCCTTTTCCAGCTGCATGCTCCCGTCGATCTCGAGAAGTTCGACAAGATCCGGCGGCATGTAGGAACCACCATGCAGCATGATCTGGATCGCATAGAGCCAAAGATCCAGCCGGAGGTTCATGGGTATGACGTTATTGATGATACCGGTTTTCAGACATTTTCGAATGTGCAGCCTGGACGTGTACTCACCGTTAAAGGTTAGACACAGGATGGCATTGGGATACGTGTCCTGGAACACTTGCAACAAATCAGCATTCGTGGCGGCAAAGGCTTCATCAACCAGGATCAGAGAAGGCAAAATCCCTTCCTGTTCGGCCTTTTCAACCAGCACATCCCAGTCAGTTGAAACCTGCACAACGAGACCCGGCAGTTCCCGAACCAATGAATTTTCCAAGGGTTTCGGCAATTTGTCCCTGGCACCTATAAAAAATAAGTAACGCAAATGCTTGGACATTGAACGTCTCCCGAAGGACCATGACCAGCTCTATTGATTACGTAAAGGAATTTCAGGTCATGACTCGGCTAAAAAGGATCAATGGGCTTTAAATTCCAGCCAACATTTTAGGGCAATTAGTCTACACCGGGGAAAAAATCAGTGACATAAATCATTATATCTAATCGCACAGATATCATCGCCGCGACTTCTTCTTTTTATTCTGAATACAAAAGCCTTCACCGAAAGCAACACCCGATACGGATGAAAATATTTAATGCAATTACAGTCGAAATCACCTCAGTTTCATTGATTTTTTCATGTAGGTTTTGATTATGACCAAACGCTTCGCCAGGCAATTATTTAGCCGGAGAATTCAACTGGCAATATATCTTCAAACCGCCACTTAAACGCTAAAGTCTTACCTACTTCCGCGTGGCACTTAAAATGCGTGAGAAGCACAACCAGCAAACAAACAAATCGGTGAAGACTGACCGGCTTTTGCCTGTCGTTCCGCTGGCGACATCCTGGGTGGCGGAGGCGATCTCGTCTTTAGTGGCGCGCACTTGAAAACAGGCCCATCGCCACTCAAGCAATCGATCACTTCTTGTCTTCAGCGAGCGTGGCCGCGACGATCGCATTTGCATGTCCGTGCCCAAGCCCGTGCTCTGTTTTCAGAAAGTCGACAATTTCCATGTGCTTCTTTCCGGCCTGAGCGCGCACGAGAGCTTGCCACTCGCCGATAGGCTTGCCGTATTTCTTTTCGATAGACGGAAAGTACGACGCCGGCCCCTTCACCTTGGCGACCTGATCTTTTTCAGCCACCGCACTCTCCTTTCGTGATGTATGCGACGCCCGAGACCAAGCACCTGACGTCGCCGGGTTGATTTATCTTGCGCGAAAGATAAACTGAATTGTCTCGCACGCAAGATAAAATCGAGAATGAGCAAAAACGATACGGATCACGTTGAACGCCGACGCCGGCAATGGGAGCTGGAGTTGCCGGAGGTTGATACACGCGGCATGGCAATCCTTGGCCGCGCACGAGTGATCACCCATTTGGCCCGGCCGGGCATCGAGGCCATTTTCTCAAGACACGGCCTCGATAGCCGGGAATTCGATGTTCTATCGACGCTGCTGCGCTCCGGATCACCTTACCAGCTTCGCCCCACGGAACTGTTCAATTCCCTGATGCTCACCTCAGGAGGGCTAACCGGCATTCTGGCTCGCCTGGAAAGGGCCGGATTGATCGAAAGGCCAAAGGACCTTGCAGACGGCCGGAGCTCGCCCGTCCGCCTATCCAAGAAGGGGATGAACCTCATCCGGTTCGCTTTCAAGGAAGACATGGCTCACGAAGCCCGATTGATCGACTGCCTCACAGATGAGGAGCAGCGCACGCTTTCGGCATTGTTGGGGAAGTTGACGAAGGCTCTGGAAGGATCGGAAGGCGGTCGCAAGAGCTGAAAGGCCGAACAGCCTTACTGCTCTTGCCAAAAAACTATCCGTAATGTCGCAATTCGAATGTCAGAACCGTCCTTGTAACTATGGAACCGTTTTTCATGTTGTACATGCTGCTTTGCTATAATGATGAAGAGGTCACCTCCGCGTGGAGTGACGAGGAAGACGCCGCTGTCATGAAACGGCTGCAGGTCGTCCACGAGAAGTGGGCTGATCAGTATGAGCTGGCTGCCCGCCTCATGCCCACCAATACGGCCTCTACCCTCCACAAGAAGGAAAATCTCGTTACCGATGGCCCCTATGCGGAGACCAAGGAACAGCTGCTCGGCTTTTATCTGGTCGAGGTTGAGGATCAGCAGCAGGCCCTGGACTTTGCCAGAGACCTTACCGAAGCCAACCCCGGTGGAGCCTATGAACTGAGGCCGGTCAAGAGCTTCCACCCGGGAACCACGACTGACACCGACAATGCAACCGCCTGATCTCACATGGATTGACAGCAAATTGACTGCCTCGCGGCCACGGGTGATGGCCGCATTGCTCCGGTATTTTCGTGATTTGGATCTGGCCGAAGAAGCCTTTCAGGAAGCCTGCCTGCGCGCCTTGAAAAACTGGCCGGACAACGGACCCCCGCGAAACGTGGAAGGATGGCTGATCACCGTCGGCCGCAATCTGACGCTGGACGTGCTGAAACGCGAGGCAAGGACCTCCAGCCTGCCCCCCGAAGACGTTCTGTCGAACGTGGAGGATGCCGAACCGGACCTGGTTGAACGGCTCGACACGGCGGACTACCGTGATGACATCCTGCGCCTTCTGTTTATCTGCTGTCATCCGGATCTGCCGGCAACCCAGCAGGTCGCGCTTGCATTGCGCATCGTATCCGGCATTCCGGTTGGTGACATCGCCCGGGCATTTCTGGTCGGCGAACACGCGATGCGGCAGCGGATCACCCGTGCAAAGGCGACGATAGCCGACGCTGGCGTGCCGTTCGAGACACCGGATCAGGCAGAGCGGGCAAACCGCCTGGCGGCTGTATCCGCGATGATATATCTCGTCTTTAGCGAAGGCTACAGCGACCCTGATCCGGCTGGCGAGCGCTCGGGTCTGTGCCACGAGGGTATTCGCCTGGCCAGGCTGCTGCTGCGGATGTTTCCCTCCGACCCGGAACTCATGGGACTGCTTGCGCTCATGCTGTTGCAGCATTCCCGTCAAGAGACACGAGTTGACGCAAACGGCCTGTTGGTCCTCCTGGAAGATCAGGACAGATCACGATGGAACCGGCCCATGATAGCCGAAGCCCTTGTCCTCATAGACAAGGCGATGCTCCGCCGCGGACCGGGGCCCTATCAGATACAGGCGGCAATCGCTGCTCTGCATGCGCGTGCCGCGACACCGGAAGACACCGACTGGAAAGAGATCGAACAGCTATACGCCGCGCTCGAGCGTCGCTCGCCATCTCCCGTTGTCACACTCAACCGTGCCGTTGCGGTGTCGAAAACGGAAGGGGCCGAGGCTGCGTTGCAGATGATCGAACCGCTCGCAGTCAAACTTAGCGGATATTTCTATTATCATGGCGCGCGTGGGGCACTGCTCAAGCAACTGGGGCGGACAAGCGAGGCACGCTGCGCATTTGATCAGGCCATTTCACTTGCTGGGACTGTTGCGGAAGCCGCTCATATTCGCCAACAGCTCGACCAGATGACAGGCCTTGAAAAAAACTGAACTCATTTGTCGCACGTGCCATTCTTCATTCGTCCTTGAGCTATCAACAACAGCGCAATGGACGAAATCAGATGTCAGAACAACAGCATGCACTCGAACTGATCCTTGATCTGGATGCCCCGCGAGAGAAACTCTGGCGTTGCTGGACGGAGCCGAAACTGCTTGAAAAGTGGTTCTGTCCCAAGCCCTGGTATGTCTCCGATGCCCGTATCGATCTGCGGCCTGGCGGCGAGTTTTCCTGTCGCATGCATGGCCCAAACGGCGAGGAATTTCCAAATACCGGTGTCTTTCTGGAAGTCGTTCCAAACGAACGTCTGGTCACCACCGACGCATTCCACCCCGGCTGGAAACCAACCGGCCGCCCCTTCATGGTGGCTGAGGTAACTTTTGAAGATCTGGGTGGTGGCCGGACCCGTTACCACGCTCAGGCTCTGCATTGGACGAAGGAAGCCAGGGAAGAACACGAACGGATGGGGTTTCACGAAGGCTGGGGCAAGGCTGCCGAGCAGCTTGAAGAACTTGCCAAGTCTATCTGATGGAGCGCGAAATGAGTAACGGGACCACCTTGCTATGGGCAGGCCGCATTCTGACGGGCCTGTTCGCCTTGTTCATGCTGGGCGCTTCCATTGCGCCGAAGCTGCTCCATCTGCCTGTTGCCGAAGACACGCTGGCCGAACTTGGCTGGCCTGCGGGGTACGCATTTCCGATTGGCTTGATCGAACTGGCCTGCCTTGTTCTTTACCTCATTCCGCGCACCAGCGTGTTAGGAGCAATCTTGATGATGGGCCTGCTCGGCGGTGCCATGGCAACCCAGATCCGGGCCGGGTCACCCCTGTTCAGCCATGTGCTGTTCAGTCTTTATCTGGGCCTGTTCATGTGGGGTGGCCTGTGGTTACGCGCTCCGGACCTGCGCAGGCTGTTCCCGTTGCGGGGATGGACTTGAACTGACACTGCCGATCAATCGAGAAAGACCTGTCCAAAGGTAACTCTTGCCGCTCACTGGCCTTGTCCACTTCCCAGTGACCCTTCGTGAAAGGATACTCGTCTTCCTGGACAGTAAGGGCACTTCGCGTTGGACAGGTCTTTCTCGAGGCCATCAGTATCTCAATTTTCAATGCGCATTTATTATGCGCATTGAAAATGCGTAAGCGTGCCGCTATTATCCGGGTACCGGGTATGAATGGTTTGGAAACACGATGGCACGCGTTCACGCACGCAAGGCGACCAATTTGACAATTGACATGACGCTGGTCGGTTCGGCGAAGGAACTGGGCGTGAATATTTCCCAGGCAGCCGAAGAAGGTATCCGGCGCGCGGTTTCACAAGCCCGCGCGGAACGGTGGAAACTTGAAAACAGGGCAGCCCTGAACAGCTCCAACGACTTTGTCGACGAACACGGCCTGCCGCTTGAAGCGAGACGCCTGTTTTAATGGCCAGAAATCAGCTCTACCGGCTGAAACCGGACGGCGTTCTGGTGCTGGATGTGCAGGCGGACCTTCTGGAAAGCCTCAACACACGCGTCGTCGTGCCGCTTTTGCCCAGGTCTCGCGCACCGGCGCCCGCGGCCTACCTGAACCCGACATTCGGCTGGGAGGGCGAGGAATACGTCATGGCGACCCAATTCCTCGCCGCCGTGGCGGTTTCCCAGTTGGGAGACCCGATCGGCAGCCTCGACGAGAACTTTGCGGAAATTACCCGCGCGCTGGACACCCTGTTCCAGGGCTTCTGATTGCAGGTTCAACCTGTTTCAAAAGACGCCTTACCGTTCAAGCCATTTCCACCCGGCTTTCACTTGCTGCATCGAAATAGATGGCCTGATCGGTGTCATAGCCGATCCAGACGGTTTCGCCTCCGGAGGTCATGTCATGCCGCGGGGCGGTCACGATCAACCTGCCGACGTCGCTTTCACAATGCAGGACCAGATTGGCACCGGTCATCTCCGAAAAGACAATCCGTGCGGGGATTGCGGGAACGCCCGGGGACGAGGTGTGTACCTTCATATGCTCCGGCCGCATGCCGACGGTGAGGCCTGTTCTGCCGGACCAGAAGGGCAAGGTTTCTATGGGCAGAAAATTTGTCGGCAGCATTCCGAGGAACCCGGCGAA
>NZ_JAGHRK010000006.1:0-304161 GCF_017743835.1 Labrenzia sp. R5_0
ACCCACTTGGACCAAACGCGCAGCGCGCCAAGGACAAACAAAAAAACAACGCGGGATGGAGCAGCCCGGTAGCTCGTCAGGCTCATAACCTGAAGGTCGCAGGTTCAAATCCTGCTCCCGCAACCAACTTATCCTGCGAAGGTGCAGCATTACCCGTTTCCTCGGGCAACTCTTGATCTAGAGCGGCTTTATGCGCCTCAATCGCAGCGTTGTTCACTCCCGCATGGGAGTGTTTTTCTGCGGACATTGCAAGAATGCCTGCAAGGTTACCGAAGAGATCGGCCACCAGACGGTTTTCGCTTTCATCTGGTGTCAGTACGATCTTTTCGATCAATGATCGAACGATGTCTGCCGCTTCCGCGCGATGCTCGGCAACATTCATCATGGCGATCAAATCCCGAACTTGAGCATGGTACCGTTTTGCCATCTGGGGATGAAGGAGCGGTGGAGCCTCTTCGAAATCCTCCAGCAGGGCTTCCAGTTCCAAACGCCTTGCTTCAAGCGAATGCATCTTGTCTTTGATGGGTGCAACTGGTGCGCCATTCGCAATTGCGTCAACCATCTGGGCAAGCTGCCTTTTGACTTTCTCCAATTCTTGATGGTGATGATCCATCGCAGCATTGTGCGCTTGGCGCAGCTTATTCATATGCCGGGTGTATTCTTCGCAAAATAACGCGCAGAGTTCGGCATCCATCAGATGCGTTTCCAGCGCCATCAAGACGTCAGATTCAAGCCTTTCGCGATGAATCGACTTTCGATTATCGCAAGTGCCTTTGTTGCGCGCATTAGAGCAACCCATATGGGTTTGCGAAATCATCGAATATCCGCCGCCACAGCAACCGCACTTAACCAGTCCCGAGAATAGATTGCGTGGCCGCTGCTTTGCCCAGAACGGCTTGTTGAGCGTGTTCAGTGCTCCCTGCCGATCCTTCACCTTTTGCCAAAGTGGCGCATCAATAATGGTCAACTCCGGGATGTCCTGTGTAATCCATTCACTTTCAGGGTTGAGTTTGGAGACACGTTTTCCGGTGCTCGGGTCCTTGAGATAGCGCAGACGGTTCCACACAAGTCTCCCGGCGTAGAGTTCGTTGTTGAGGATACCCGTGCCTCGCTGGCGGTTACCGTTGATCGTGCTTTGACCCCAGCCCTTGCCGCTCGGTCCGGCGATGCCTTCTTTATTGAGCTGTGCTGCTATCGCTTTCGGTGATTTGCCCGCCGCATATTCATCAAAAATGCGGCGAACGACCGATGCCTGTTGCTCATTGATTGTGCGCTGACCGCGTTCTTCGCCGCCAACGACATCATAGCCAAAACACTTTCCGCCACCTGAAAACCCATTCTCAACGCGGCCGCGCAAACCGCGATGCGTTTTGGCCGCGAGGTCTTTCAGGAAGATCGCATTCATGGTGCCTTTCAGGCCGATATGCAACTCCGTGACTTCTCCCTCTGCCAGGGTGATGATTTTGATGCCCGCGAAAGTCAGGCGCTTAAACACAGCGGCTACGTCTTCCTGATCACGGCTTAGACGGTCAAGCGCTTCGGCATAGACATGATCGAATTTCCCGGCGGCGGCATCCTGCATTAAAATCTGAATGCCGGGCCGCATGAGAGACGCACCAGACAAAGCATGATCGGTGTAGCTCTGGACAATTTGTCCTCCGTCCGCACGCGCCCGTTCGCTGCAAAGCCTGATCTGGTCCTCGATGGATGCCTGGCTTTGTAGATCAGTGGAATAACGGGCATAAATGGCGATACGGGTCATAACTGTCCTATTCTGTGTTCCTCTTGGTTGGTTCTTTATCGCGATTTTCGCATGCCAAAGAATTTTTGAAATCATTATCGGCAGCGCACCGGGCCATAAACCTGACCAGTTCGCGAAGGTGTTGCCGGGATTGAATTTCGCTCATCGCGCGAAACTCCATCCGGCAACCTTTATTTGGCTGCCGACGAGACATACAATGCTACTTTCTTCGTGTTTTATGCAAGAAATAGTTGTGGATACTTTTCTTGCCCTCTTATTTTGAGTTTACCATAATGCAATTATAAGTTGCAAAAAGACTATCGTTCCCGGTCTTTTTTCTGATAGTCCCGTGCGGTTCCAAAATCCTGCCGGGCTTTTTGCGGGCGCTCGTGGAAGTCGCGGCGCAGGGCGTTGATCTGGTCCTGATGGGCCTGTCGCGCGACCTGGATGGCCTCGTCGTGCAAGGCCGGATTGTCGATATCAAGCTCTGGCGATGGCGGTTTCGGGTGCCGGGCTTCCAGCCAGTCGAGGCTCTCTTTGGTGCGGATGCCGCGCTCGTTGAGCGCCGCCGGGTCAGGCAAGCCCTCACGCCGCCAAGCAGCATCTTTGGCGGCAGCGCGCTCAAAAGGTTTCTTGCTCATCTTTCGCGGTCACTATCCCTATCCCGGTCCCGAGCACGGGGACGCTCTTTGGGTTCCTGCTCGCGGGCAGCTTCCCGGATTGCCTTGATCCGGTCGTAGGACTGCTCCGCAAGCCTGGAGAGGCGCAGCAGGTCATTGCTGGTGAAACTATCCGTGTCGCGGTACTGGCCGTCCTGATCCCGGTAGCTCTTGCGGAACTGGACGTTATGCATTGTCTTGTCCTCGCGCTCGTTCTCCCAGATCGCAGCTTTCAAGCCGCCATCGCGCAGGATTTCGACGGGGCGGTTCTTTTGATCGCTCATTTCACTTCTCCTTCCTGATTAGGTCTTTCGGGCGACAGCCCTCGATGAATTGCCATTCGCCATGGCGGTATTGCGGAAAATCGCGGTAGCGGGCCGGAACGGCCTCGCGGATGACGCGCCGCGTCCGGTATCCGAAGTGCGTGCGCACGCGGATATGGTCCATGTCGCGGTCGAAATACGGGTTCGGAAAGAAGCGTCCCGCGTAATGTCGGATCGTGAAGTACGGCACCTTGTCTGCAAAGAACGGGCGGATGCCATAACCCGAAGCCCAGACCAGCGCCTTGTTCGCCGGCATGGACAGGATTTCATCGGGGCTCATCAAAGCGCGCGCCATCTTGCGCGTATGGCTCATCTCGGTGTCCATGGCGCGCAAAGCCAACCCGGTCTTTACCGGGTCTGCGCCGCCGAAGAACGCTGCATGCATGGCTTCCCGCCGTGCCCGCTCTGCCCGCGCATTGGTCAGCGGATCGTTCAGGCTAAGCGTTTGATTGCCGAACTTGCGGCTTAGATGCTGGGCGGTTTCCAGATCGGAAATCCCGCCGCCGAGGTAAATCTCGATGTCTGAACTGGCCGAGAGTGTCATCGCGCCTGTGGGGCCGAGATTGGCCTTGGGCTGGCCGATATCCTGATAGACGCAAAGTGGCGATAGCCCGAAGCCCCGGCCAATCGCATAGAATTCTGCGATTTCGGGGAAGCGGCCAAGCTGCGCTGCCTCATCGATGACGAGATTTACGGTTGGAGCCTGCGGCTTGCGCTGCTTGAGCGTGCGCAGGGTGGAAAAGAATTGCCGGATGACGACAGCGTTTTGGGCAACCAATTCCGCTGGCATCATCAGGAAAACAAAAACCGGACGGTCAGACTCTTCGGTGAGAACATCCAACGTGAAATCCGCCTCCGCCGTTCCGGTGAAGGTGTTCTGCAAAGCCGGATCGGTCATGAAGGCGAGCGCGTTTGTGATCTCGGCCATCACCGAGTCATAAGTGCGGCGGCTTTCCGCTGCCATCTCCCGCATCTCCGCATAGGTGATGGCAAGGTCAGGCTCGCCAAGTGCCGCCATGTGTTCGGACATCTCCGCCCAGGCTTCCGGCGCGGCGCGCATCATGCCTACATGCTCGAACAGGCTGAGCGGAGAAATACCGCCATCGGCATGAACCAGGCCGCGTATAATGGCATCTAACCAGTTCTGCGCCTTTTGTTCGAAGAACCGGGCTTCGCTGCCGCCACTTTCCGGCAGCAAGGTTCTGGCCGAACGCCGGGAGTCCGCCACGAGCGTTCGTGAACCTGGAACCAGATGACTGTAAAGCGCCAGAGTGTGGCTTAAGATGCCGTGCAGGCCATAAGGATTGACGAAGTAGACATGCGCACCGCTCTGGACGAGGCCGGGGCCGATAACGGCAGCCATCTCGCCTTTGGGGTCGAGGATCGCGTAACGTGCAGGTTCACCTTTTCGGCCACGTGCAGCCATGATGTGGGAAAGAATGGTTGTAAACTTGCCGCAGCCCGCGCCACCAAACAGTAACGCTCCGGCATGCCCGGAATGGGTCAGCATCCGGCCATGATAGAAACCTATCGGCAAACCGCCTTTTCTCCGGAAAGCGAGGCGCACTTCCAGTCTAGACGCAAACCGCGCCGAGCCATGCGGATGGTCATGGGCAAAGGACATTGAGGTACTTTCGGTTCTGGATCACGAGATAGGTCGGGGCGGACATGCCGCCCCGCCTGCTTTCAGGGATCAGCCAACGATGATGCCGATGATCACTATGATCACCACTATTCCGCCAGCGATCTGGGCAACCTCTTTCACCTTGTCGCCGAAGGTCTTGACCGTGCGGACACGGTGAACCTCCCCAATTTTTTCACGAATTTGCCTGGGCACTAAAATCACCTCCTTTCAGGTGTAGGGGCATGTTCAAATGAAGCGGTAGGCGAGATAGACGCCCGCCGCCGTGAGTGCGTAGGCAATGCCTGCCCGCGCGGCGAAAAATGTCAGCGGAAATGCGAGGACCATCCACGCCGTCTCAAAGAGCGAAACGATGTCGGGTGGATAGGACCTCCGGGCGATCCCGACCACGAAGGGCAATGTGAGTTCGCTCAATGTCGGGGCGAAGATCATGGCGAGCATGAGCGCCGCAACGCTCGCAAAACCGCCCTTCAGATCGTCACCCGGCCCGCCGTGCTGACCGCCGGGTTGCTGGTTGTTTCCGAACATGTGTTCCTTCCTCGATTGAGCTTTTGGAACCATGTTCGATTTTTCGGAAAATGAGTTCTGTTAAAAATTGCAATTTTGCAGCAACTCAATCTAAGAGTTGTCCAAATGATCCAGCGGGGTCCAGATTGGTGCAACTAGATTTCAACAAACGAAATTTGATGACGTTGCTGCTAACGGTGCACCAGCATCGCAGCGACGGAATTTTTCTGAGCGATCTTTGGGAAGCTATCGCAGAAGCTGAAGCGCAAAATCGCGGCGTTCACGGCGCAAGAGCGCCGTCGCGCTCTACGTGGTTCAATTACTTTCGGGACATTGACCACGCATTCCCTGATGGGTTGCACGGTAGGCCACTATCACTGGCAGCACATGATTTTGTGCGTGAAAACCCAAAACTCACGGACAAGTTTTTCCGGAAGTTCAGGCCAGACACCTTCGCGCGCATGTGCGTTTTTTTGTTTGAGCGGGGCTATTGGGGAAGTGATACACTTGCCGAAAATCTGGCAAGTGTGCCGGGAAGTCTCTACTTCTCTCTTGTCGAGTTTCTCAAACCGGCAATAAGGCCCGAAGGTGACCACAACAGCTTGCCGGGCGTTTACCGCGTCTATCGACCATCCCTGAGCGCGCCGGGGAAGATATTGGTCAGTGCAGCCCTTGTTACATCAAAGACGGACGGAAGCCTGCATTATGCCGAACGCATGCATTTCCGTACAAGTTTCGGATGGCGGGAACAGCACTTGGAAGGGTATATATTAGGCGTTGAAGGCAAAGCGTTTTTGTTGACCAAGGACGACAACACAAAACTGCCGCAGTTCAGTATTCTTAAGCCTCTTGTACGCCAGCCCAGCGGTGACGGTGAAACGCACATCGTTCGCGTAATGGCCGGTTCGTACACCGGGTCGAGCACGTATCGAGAGAACGGCCATTTCTCGACGGGAATCGTCATGGTGCGTGACAACCTGCGCAGCCTCGAAAAGCATCCTATTGGGCGTTGGAAAATTGGTCTTCTTGGCTCCTTTGGGTTACAAAATAGGGAAGACGTACCTGAACAGTTTTTGAAGTATTTGTACGAATAAATTCGTGTCTTCAAACGTATGTTCAATACGTATAGATGTATTAGGAAATACTCACACTCATGAGAAGTATCATCAATGATAACTTGTTGGATACTTTTGGAGTTGCGGACTTAAAAGGTCTTTTCCAAGTTCTCAAATGACTCAATAATTTGTTTTTTCGATTGTAAGAAAAGGTCCTTTTTTACAGGAGCGCTTTCACGTAGCGTTCGTGAATACGAACGCATATTTGGAAAATTTTGCGAATCTAAGGCGTCTTCTAGATCATCCATAGTAGAGTTAAAAGACAAACTCTGTTGCGCATAGCTAGTTTGAAGTTGCTTAGCACTAATTACTAAGCTCCGCACCCTAGATAGAAAAGACTCTCTCAATTCTTGATTATTCCTGTCTTTTTCGAGGCGGTCTGCGTATTCAGCTACGGAAAGAATTGCTAATTCATAATTTCTCCAATTCTTTTCAGCATTTTGGAATTGGGTGTTTTCTTGAGTGGCTAAATCGTAACCCTCTTTATATCCGATTGCCTGCCCCTCTTTTTTTCCGGTTTCATAGCCTAGCTTCTGACCTTCAGTTGAGCCGTCTTTGAAGCCTTGATCATAGGCAACCTTTTTTACTTTTTCGCCGCCCGATTTCTCTCCTTCACTAAAACCAATTTCGCGACCTTGTCTGTAGCCTTCGTCTTTACCTTTTTTAAACCCATCTGCTTCACCCACCTTTCTAGCATTTTGAAGTTCAATTGAATACTTCTTCGCTAAGCGTTCGTTTAAAGTGTTGTTAAAAGTAGTCTCAGCATCAAGAAGGCCATTTTGCAGCCCCTTTTCGTAAGCCTTTTTTATTTCAGATTCCTTTTCTACGGAAAAATTCTTTTCGTAATAATAATTGCTAGTCAAGTAACCTGCGCCAATACCTGCCACTGTGAGTGCAAAAGGAAAGATGTATTGCTGCAGTTTTTCTGTAATTCTATTTTTTGTCATGCCAGCTCCTAATCGCTGAGGCAAAAATTTCCTAACGTAGCGTCAATTCAACCACTGTAGTGCAATGATTAAATCACTTCAAATTGTAAAATGTTTTTGAACTTTGTTTGCAAATGATTGAGGCGCTATCAATCTTCCACTAGGCTGAAACAGAAAATTTTTCTTGTTATTCTTAAAATAGTAAGTTATTGGTAAATATACCAACGTATAGGATATTTGCGTGATAGGAAAAAATTGGCAAACATTAGCGTTTTTTGGAGCGGTTTCTCTATCAAGTATTTTTTCCGGATCAGTACTGTCGAACTCTGAAGCTCAAATTCTCTGTAATGATCCTGGTGATGTTTGCAGAGATGGAACAATTTATGTGGGAGTTTCACCTGATCGTAAATCTAAGATCTTTTCTACGACTTTGGGCGCACCTTCTCAAATGCCATGGCAAAATACCACTCCTAACCTGAATACATTTTCCGGTGCTGAAAGCGAGTTAGAAGGTGATTCGAATACCAAAAAGCTATCAAACGGTATTTTTCAACACTCAGCCGCAAAATATTGTGAGGAGCTAGTATCCAATGGGCATGATGATTGGTATTTACCTGCGAAGGAGGAGCTCGGACGATTATTTGCAATCAAAAAACATGTAAGTGGATTAATAGTGAGGGCCGGTTCTCAATATTGGGCGTCTTCGGAGTATAGTAATATTTTCGCTTGGTCACAGAATTTCCATACAGGCGAATACAGCGGGGTCGTCAAAAATCAGAAACTTAATGTGCATTGTATTCGAAGCATCCCGACAGAAAATACAAATTTAGTATTTTAAACAGCACTTTATTAATAAACCCAAGTTTCGTAATGTATTAGAATAGATATTATGTATGGTTTGATCCAGATTTCGGATAGCTCCAACTCGATCGCATATGTGTTCGCTCCAGATCATGCGCTGGCCACAAGACCAACCGAACCTGTTTTACTTCTTCATCTAATAGCGATCAGGAGCAATCTAGTGAGTTGACCTTGGGGCGCTCAATTAAGCAAAAATTTCGAACCGATCTCCTATACTTAATCTGATCCTGTTGCTCGAAAGTCTGAAATATGTTAAGAACAAAATAGCAACAAGTGCATGGAGAAATGCAATGCCACCGCGCAAAGTTGTAGATGCACGTGCAGATGCCGAAGGGGATATCACGCACGTTCGTCTTGAAGGAAACACCAGGTTTACATCTGTCGAGAAGGCCATGGAGATGGCGGACAGGGGTGACATTTCGAATGCACACTCTGTGCATCGAAGGAACGCAAAACCGCATCTCCGGACAAATCCGGATGGCAAACGTTCAAATAATTTGGACGATATGGCAGGCGATACCTGACCTTCATTCGTCGTCGGATCGAACGGTGAATTGGAAAGGGTAGTTTTACCTATACCATAGGTGCGCCTACGTTGATTTCGACGGTTACGGGTGCGTGATCAGAGGCTTTAGGGTTGTCTTGCCCGACATCGTCGAACCTGTCTTCATTGACGCGGTCAGCGCGCCAAGGCATGCCGCGCAACTCGCGTTCCGGGACCGGATTTCCGGAAGCATCGTCGAGTTTTCTAGACAAGAACACGTAATCCAGTTGTCGGTAGTGACCTTTACGTGACCAGTAGTGTGTCCATTGGTCTTCAGGATCCAACCGCAGCATCGGATCTACAAGAGTGTTGTTATCAAGCAATGCCCCGAGAGCAGTCGTTGTTTCCTGATCTGCTTCACGATAGTCGTTCAGATCACCCAGCACGACGACATTTCCGTCAAGCTCAGCCCCATAATCATCGTGAATGATCTGGTGCACCCCTTCGGCTTGCTCTAGACGGCGGTCCCGAGTCCCTTTGCGTCCCCCCATCATCGACTTGAAGTGATTGCCGTAAAGAGACAGAATTTCTCCCCCAATTTCAAAATCTACACGAAGGCAATCACGAGAAAACAGTTTTGAGCGACCGTTGCTACTTCTGATGTCGCGCGAACTGCGCATGGACTTAACGGGAATGCGCGATAGGAATGCTACATCAATTGCACGGGGATCGTTCCCGTCGAACAGAGTGCGATAGTTATAGCGTTTATTGCTACTTGTTCCCAGGAATTCAGAGTTAAATCTGTCGAGTACAGGCAAACTTTCGACTTCTTGCAGGCAAATAATATCCGCATCTGTTGCTTTAATCGCGCTTGCGGTAATTCGCTTTGCACGAGTACTCAAGATGTCGAATGCGAGGTCGTTGATTGTGAAGCCATTTCCAGCGGAAGCGTTTTCTCGGAAATTGTAGCGAGCAAACAAATTTTCGCAATTAAACGTGGCAATTCTAATTGTTGGCATGACCCTCTCCCAGCCGATTTCTCGAGCAATCAAAGGGTACCACGCATAGGTAGCAACGTTAACACCGTAGGTTGATTAATCGGATTGGAGCGCTCAAGCGCTTGATTGCGAGCTTTCGGTAATATTCTGGAACTCCGTCAGTAGTTCGGGGTAGTGCTGGGCAAGGTAACGGACGACACGGGCGTTTTCCAACAATCGCCGCAAATATCCGACAGCGATTACGAGATCGAGGTGGTCTTTCCCGTAAGTTTCTTCGATCAGCCGTACTTCGCGGTCCAGATTGGCCGACTCCTGCTCCATTAGAGCAATTTGTTCATCCGAGAGCCCGCCATTCTTTTTCGATTTGGCAGTTTCCACGAGCTGTGCCGATGGTGTCGCGCTCACCAATGAGCGGGCGTAGGTGATCGAATATTTATTCATGGTGACCATGAGCTGCGCCGCCTCGATCTGGCGCAAAGGCTTCATCTTGCGCAGTTCGGTGAACGTGTTCATCGGTACATGTTTGTCTTTGAGTAGGTCCACGACTTCCGGACAAATCCCGACAAGGAGACGGCTTTTCGAGCGGATGCTGGAGATATTGACGTTCAGGACCCTGGCAATGGTTTCTTGCGGCACACCTCGCTCGATGGCCCTGAGGATCATTTGATGTTCCTGAACGATGGCAAGGCGGCTGATACGCTTGTTATAGGTGTAGGCTTCATCGTCGGTGGCGATCAGGCAGTTAACTTCACCGATCTCCATTTCCTGCAAGATAGCCAGGCGGATATGCCCGTCCAGCAGAAGATACTTTCCCTTTTCGCTGTGATCCCGCGCCACGACAGGCGGCTCGGCCAGACCTGAATGCTGAATCGAGGATCTGATCTGTCCGTATTTTACTGAGTCTTTGATATGCTTTGAAACGATCCGCAGCGGGGTGATATCCGCAAGGGGAATTGTCTTGAACTCCGGCTCGAAGGCAAGCTTCACAGGTTGGGCCGGCTTGTCGTTCACCGCATCAACTCCTGCCGGTCCATGCGCGCAGCCAGCTTTTTTGGAACGGTATCAAGACTCTCGGTCTGCAGAACTTGCGCGAAGGAATCGTCGTAAAAGAGTTCGCGCATGGCATGCGTGATGAAGATCAGACGGTTGCGGGTGGCATCGGCCTTCCGGATCAGCATTCGCTTGCGGTCTGTATCTTCCTGATAAGCTTTGACAAGAGCGTCCGTCGATAGCTGTTTCTTTGTTTTTGTCGAGGGACTGAGGCCCTTGCCCCTGCGGTTCCGGCTTTCAATCAAACGCTTGGCAACAAGCAGCTTGCGTCCCCGAAGAACGTTCTTTTCATAGGCTTCCTGCAAGGCATCCTGAACGCCGTCATCATCGGTATCGGCGATTTGAACGGCAACACTGACGGGTATGTGGCCAGCTTCGACAGCGCGAAGGAGGCGCTGTTCGTCCTGAAGCAAGAGCTTTGCTATGCCGCGGACATAATCAATCGACAGGCCCGTCTTGTTGGCAATCTCACGGTCTGTATATCCACGTTTTTTCATGCCGCCGATGTCGTAGACAAGATCGATCGGCTGATGTTGCCGGCGCGCACAATTCTCGACGAGGCTCTTGACCATACAATCGTGTGGATCGGCATCTATCACAATTGCTGGAATCTCGGATTGCCCCAATTGTTGGAACGCCTCCAGGCGGCCCTGACCGCAAACCAGATCGTATTCGTCATCACCGCCATTCCTTCGTCTGGTCACAGTGATGGGGCGCTTCAATCCTACTTCAGCGATGCTGGCAACAATCTCTTGAAAGTTCTTTTTGTTCCGGACGCGCGGGTTCAGAACCGTAACGCGGTCCACGGGGATGAGTTCGATGTGAGGCGGTTCTTCCGGCATCACGCGGCCTCCGAAATGGAAATGCGTTCCGCCATTTCAAAGAGCGGAACCAGTGAATCGAAACGGTAGGCGTCGAACCAGATCGCGTTGTTTTCGGCAAGGCGCAGGACGTGCTTGTCCATATCAAGGCTAGGAAGAAGCAGGTAATCGCGCGCCTGTCGGTTTTCGCGGTCCATACGCACGGCGACTGTCAGATCGGGCAATAAGCCCCGGTCAAGCCGGACCTTCCAGCGCAAGGAACCGGAAGATGTTTGAAGAGACCGGACGATTGCCAACGACGCGGTGAATTCGCGGTTTATCGTCAGAATTTCGCTGAGCGGGTCGCGCTCTACATAGCCGCCCGCATCCTCTAGTCCGGATATCGTTTGCGCGACGATATCGGGGTGAAGCCTTCGCAGTGTGCGATTAATCTCGATATAGTGATAGTCGCGATCCGGCGTAAAGCCGACCAGTTTGTAGGCTTTCAAAAGCCCGCCAAACCGATGCTGATAGGCTCTGCTGGATGGACAGTTGTCCGCCTCGTCAATGATCAGGCCTGAAAGCAGGCCCGTGCGTTTATAGAGACCGCGCAGCAAGTCCAGCATCTCGTCATTGGAAAGATGATGGGACCTGGCCTCGATCAAGGCGCGCGCCGCATCAAAGATTTCGTGCTCCACAATCCCCTGAAATGCGCCATCAGAACGCACCCACATCGCCTGATCGTTGACGACGCGTTTTTGTTTCAGCTTGAAGGAAACCTGGTTCCAGACATTGTTGCCGATATATTTTTCATTGATGAGAATTTGATGGACCGTGCCTTTTGTCCAGGGACGGTCAAGATCCGTTAGGACGCCGCGTTGATTGAGTTCTTCCGCGATTGTGGCTTCGTCTTTCCGGTCCTCCACGAAGCGGCGGTATATCCATCGCACGATGGCCACTTCCTCGGATGGTCCCGGAACCAGAACCACCCGGTCAGTCTGAAGGCTTTTGTGTTCGCCCCGGCCGAGCAATCCCTTGGGACGGCCTTGTTCGTCCCTTAATTCGCGCCGCAATCCGAACCCGGCCATGCCGCCCTGGCGGTAGCCCATTTCAATCAGGCGGCATTGCCCCGCAAAGACCTTGACCGAGAGTTCGCGGCTGTATTCCGCCGCCATGCGGCGCTTTACAACCTTTTGCACATCCGAGCCGATGCTGCCGTCATTGTCGAATTGTTCCGCGCAATATTCCACCCGCACGCCCGCGCGGCGGCAGCGGTATTCATAGAAGGCGCTCTCATCCGCATCCTGAAACCGGCCCCAGCGGCTCACGTCATAAACCAGCACGACAGAAAACCCGGCGTTACCGCTTTCAATGTCCGAGATCAGCTGGCGCAGCCCCGAACGGCCTTCGATATTCAGGCCGCTGCGCCCGGAATCGGTATAGGTCCGGACAATCGTATAACCGCGCTGCGCCGCAAATTTTCGTATCATGTCGGACTGATTTTCGGTGGAATAGCGCTGGTGTTCCGTGGACATACGTACGTATTCAACCGCGCGTAGCTCACTTGCCTCGCGGTCGGGATCGGTGTTCTGCCCTGCATTTTTTTCGGACACAGCTTAAAGGCCATCAATTTGTCGCGTACAACCAGTAAGAATGTACTGACGGTATCATCCTCTGGCTCTTCATGAATGCTTCGAATATAGCCGTAGAAAGGATGAAACATGTCGCAGAAAACAGGCAACCTTTTGCAAGAAGGCTTGACCGTACAGTATGACTCGGCAGCGTATGCGGCGCTTATCGCAACGGCCTTGCATCGCGATTTGGGTAATACCCATAGGGCGGTCAAAACCATCCGGAAATGGACAGGAGCCGGAGAGCGCACAGCGACGAATTGGCTTTCGGCCGAGAACGGTCCCAGCGGGCCGCATCTTGCGCTGTTGGCCCATCACTCCGACACTGTGCTCGAAGCATTCCTGATCATGGCAGGACGCGAACGCGTGATGGTCGATCTTCAAGTCTCGCATGTACGGCAAAAACTCGTAGCGGCCATCGAAACAATCGATACGTTGCTGGACCCTAACTTCGGATAAAATCACTGGATACCGGAGGGCTGAAACAGCTATTATCTGGAGCAAGGATCACAGCATCCAAAACCCCGGATAAGAGAATTCTTCACGATAACGCATGGGGCAAGATGTGTACTGTAGTACAATCTTGTTTAAGGGAACCCGCTGCGCGTTCCCGTTAAAAATCCCTCCGGCCATTGGCTCTTCCAGGGTATTCGAACCCATTCCAGAGCCAGCAGAACGTATCGCCGTTCAATCACTCGAAGGGCCTTGGAGCACTGCCGCTCCACCCTTCACCCGAACCATGCACGAGACGGCTGGCCGTTCGATCACCAATCAGGGGAGCTCTCAAGCTCCCACCGATACCCCCATGACCATTTCATGGAGATGATTTCATCAAGAGCAAAGGGCGTTCCTGCCCTTGTGCAATCGGTGACCAGGAAGGGAGCATTTCATAGCTACCCTTGCCTTGGAACCATCCTATCGACCAGGGGGCGTTTCGCCGCCCCTGGACCCACGAGCAGGACTTGGAGATATGCCTCTCCACCTGCACCGAACCACGCACAAACGTCCGGCCAGTTGATCACCACTAGCGGCTATTCTGTCCGTGAATCTGGCCCGCATGAACTCGGGAAAACTGCTGCAAATCCTTTATCACCCCCATCTACAATCAGCGATGGAATCAAGTATAGTGTGATTTCGGGGAGACAAAAGATGACAGGTTCCCAAGATCAAAGCGAGAGCATACGCATTGCGCATCTCACCATGCTTCAAGGCGTGATTTCGCGTATGGGGGCGAATTCCTTTACGCTTAAAGCATTGTCGGCAACATTTGGCAGTGCCGCTGTTGCAGTAACGGCGAGCAGCGATAACCCTTCAGTTTATTATGCGGTCGCAGCGATCGTACCTATTCTGATTTTCTGGCTGATGGACGCGCAATATCTGAGATACGAACGAGCGTATCGCAATCTTTATGATCACGTGCGCAAAGGCGAAGAAATCGATGCCTACAGCTTGAACGCAGCGCCATTTATGAAAGACATCAAGTCAGTATTTATCATCGCTCTTTCTTGGTCGGTTAGCCTTTTTTATGTGGCAATTCTGGTTTCGTTCGGCCTTGTCGTTTATCTGATTTTAAAGGGCGCATAGATGCAATTGGCCTCTTCGCTTCTTGGATTGCAGCCGCAAAAACGGCGCGTGTTTTTCTCTTTCCATTATCAAAACGACATATGGCGCGTAAATCAGGTGAGAAATTCCTGGCGCCACCAGCATGAATCCCGGCGCGAAGCAGAGGGGTTCTTTGACGGGAGTATCTGGGAAAGTTCAAAGCGCACGAGCGACGATTCATTAAAGAATTTGATCCGCGAAGGCATCAAGAACACGTCCGTTACCTGCATCCTTGCTGGAACCCAAACTTTTGCCCGGCGCTGGGTTCGCTATGAAATCGCCCGTAGTATTATTAAAGGAAATGGCCTTCTCGTTGTCCGGGTAAATGCAATGAAAAACCAACAGGGTTATGTTTCTGCCGCCGGACCCAATCCTCTGGCATTTATGGGAACGTATAAATTGGCTGACGGACGGGTCCTTCTCGCCGAAAAGAACAATGGGAAATGGGTGCGCTATATGGACTATACGCAAGCCGTAACGCTTCCAAATTACTGGGTGCCGCCGACGTCGCTCTCAGTTGTACCGCTCAGCGTCTATGCTAGCGATTATTGCTACGTCGCAAATAATGGCGGTGCTAACTTTTCATCCTGGGTTCGGCAGGCTGCCGAGAACGCGGGAAAATGACCATGTACTGCATCCAAGGCGGCAAATGCCTATTGGCTTCTTAGTTTTTGCGGGATTGGAATGTAGCGGGTTTTTGCGATTCCTTTTCCACGCTTGCGAACCCCAAATCTCGCCGGATGTTCCCGCCGGAACTCGAACAAAAACGGCGAGCCGGAACGAAAATCGTTAGACCACTCGGTGAGTTTCATCAGATTGTCCGGATGCAGAAATGCTTTTGCTTCTGCAATCGTATCCCATAATTTGTCGGCTTCATCAACGGCGGCCCGCGCCAGCTTGTCAGCCTGGAAGAGATGATCGTCGTTAGATAGCGTGTCACAGATGAAAGTGAGCGCTTCATCTTCATTGAGTGCCCGGACCAGCATAAGCGCTTGCGCGGTGTTCCTCGCTTGCGCCGCTGTCAGGAACTGCCGGGAGAGGAAACCCAGGCCGTCGACATTTACAGAGCCAACAACCTGTGAAGTGACTTCCGTCCGGGATATGCCGTTATGATCTGTTACTTCAATTTCCGTGCTCTCTTGCAGCAGAAGTGGACCGCGCTGCCCTAATTTCGCGAGCTTCAAACAAGCAGCTTTTGTAACCGTGCCGCGAATGACGTGGCGAATTCTGTCAATGTCTTCCGATGTCGAAACATGAGTTTCCACTTTTTGCCGCAGGGCGGAAATTGTGGGGAGATGATTGAAAAGGAAATCACGCGCCGCATCGACACGCTGCCTGTGCTTGCGAATAGCGCGAGCACGGTTGAAACGGAGCGTGCCAAAATGCTTTTCTGCGCATTCATGCCCGATAGCGCGAATGACCCCTTCGGCCGGGAACCAGGCGAGAACACCTTTGAAGTATTTTCCCTTGTTCGGGGAACAGATCGGACAGCACGCCAAACCGACATCTGCGCGCTTTTTGTCCGGAATCTCGAATTTGACGAGTTCGTCGTAATCATGATCCTTGGGCGGGGTCGAGTGGTCATGCCACTTCCATTTGTCAGGTTGTCCTGTCTCGGCCACCCAGTCTTTGAATTCCTTGATCACCGAAGGCGAAGGCAGTTTCGGGAACGGTCCCAAGGCCTTCTGTACAGCTTGCGTAGTCGACAATGGTCCACATCCCTATTCTGCGGCTCCTCCCCAACCAGGTTTCTCTACGTCTGTTATTAATTGAGCATGATTTTAAACTTGGAACAAAAAAAGAACAAGTTATGGAGGAAGTTTTCCCCGAAGTGCACAACTTGCCTGAGGCAAGACCGGGCTGTCGTGAACCGGGCCTGGTGTCCCGGCCGTCCGGCGTCCATCCCTTGCGCTTTAAGAGATTTGAGAGAAGTGTCGGCGCTTCCGGCGCCGGCTTTATCCCGCGTGTTTCACACGCTCATGGAACCCGTTTTCCAGCTTACGCCGCCACATCCCGCCTGATCCAATAGCCCTGATCCGCGGCTGCCCGCTCCATTCGATGCGGCAAGCCGCATCTCCCGTGTTGCCTGGATCGCCCTTGGCATCGCAAGCGACAGGGCTTTGGGGCGATCTGCTTACGGCACGCCCGTCCTCTTTCATGGTCGCAGCCTCTTCTCATGGCTGCGGCTTTTCCTTTGGTTTTGTTTCGGACGCTCGCCGCTGGGCAAGGGTTCATGCGCGGGGTGACTAGGTTTCTCGCGCTGCTTGAAACCTTAACCCAAGAGAGGCAGCCATGATCCAGCTATTCGCACAACCTTGCGATGTTTCGGCCACGGGCTTTTATTTTGAAAGCGCCGAGGACTACGAAGCCAAGGCAAAAACCAACAGGAACGATTACGGCCAGAGCGTCGAGGAATACGAAATCCAGTTTATCGATGGTGACGGGATTGATTGCGCTATGGCCAAAGCATGGGAGATCAACCAAGCCAATTTCGCAGACTTTCTGGAGGCTGCCGACGACTGGGATAACGAGGCCAAGCTCCGCTACATCATCGCTGTGGGGGAATGCGGCTATGCCCATGACGATGTGGCGGACGATCCGTCCCGTATCGACATGACGCTTTATGAACTCACCTCCATGTGCGAACTGGCCGAGCAGTTTGTGGACGAAGGATTGTTCGGGGACATTCCGGAGCGTCTGCAATTCTACATCGATTATGACGCCATCGCCCGTGACCTGTCGGTGGACTATTCCGAAGTCAGCATAGCCGGAACCCATTTCATTTTTCATTGCGCGTGATTTCGACCCCAGAGGCCAGCCGCCCCGCAAGGTGACTGGCTTCGCGGGTGCAATTCCGCACCGCTTTATTGATAAGGAGAAACCAGATGAAACTTCAACATATTGAACTGAAAGACCTGAAAATCTCTCCCTTGAACGTCCGTAAACACGGGGCGAAGTCCGGAGAAGACCTGATCCCGAGCATCAAGGCCGTGGGGCTGATCCAGCCCTTGCTGGTGCGTCCCAATTGCGAAGGCTATGAAGTGATTGCCGGACAGCGCCGTTTGAACGCCTTGCAGGAAATCGCCAAAGACGAAGCCATCGAAGCCGTGCCTTGCGTCATCATGGATGACGGGGACGACGTAAAAGCCATCGAAGCCTCGCTGGCCGAGAATATTGCGCGGCTCCCCATGGACGTGCTGGATCAGTTTGAAGCCTTTCATTCCCTCTCGAAACAAGGTCAATCGACCAGCGATATCGCGCAGCATTTCGGGGTGAGTGAACGGCTGGTGGGTCAGCGCCTTGCGATTGCAAATCTATACGAGCCGATCCGTAATGCTTTTCGCCGCGAGGAGATCGGCAAGGACACGCTGCAAATCCTGACCATGGCCACCAAGCGCCAGCAAAAGGAATGGTACAAGCTCTTTACGTCCGAAGATGGTTACGCGCCCCAAGGCCACCGCCTGAAAAGCTGGCTCTTTGGCGGCGAGCAAATCCCTGTTTCAAACGCCCTGTTCGATATCGGGGATTTCAAAGGCAACATCGTTTCCGACCTGTTTGGCGAAGTACGATACTTTGCCGACCCGAAAATCTTTTGGGAGCAGCAAGGCATCGCCATTGCGCAGAAAGTTCAGGATTACCGAGATGAGGGATGGAACGAAGTCATCCTGCTTGAAGTCGGGGAGCGGTTCCTGTCGTGGGAATATGCCGATACGCCCATGGAAGAAGGCGGCAGGGTTTACATCCAGCTTTCCGCCGATGGTGAGGTCACGGCCTTCGAAGGCCAGCTTTCCCGCGCCGAGATCAAAAAGCGGGCGCAAGACGGAGAGGAGAAAACCGATGCGGTGCGTCCAGAGCTAACCAAGCCCATGCAAAACTATCTGGCTTTGCACCGCCATAGTGCGGTCAGGCTGGAATTGCTCGGTCATCAGGGCATTGCGCTCCGCCTGACCGCCGCGCAGATCATTGCCGGATCGGCGCTCTGGGGGGGCAAAGCCGAAGAGCAAAGAGCGGCAAGCGAGGCCATTGCCGGAAGCCTTGAGGCAAACAAGGCCGAAAGCCTCTTCGAGGCGGAGCGGCAGGAAGTCCGGACGTTGCTCGGGTTCGCAGAGAGCGAAAGTCCGACACTCGTGCCCCGCAAGGCCGACTGGCAGTACAAGCCCGATCTTTATGATCTGTTTGTCAGGCTGCTTGCGCTCGGTGATGAAGCCGTGATGCGCATTCTTGCTTTTGTCGCGGCAGAAACGCTTGCCGCCGATAGCGCAATGGTGGAAGCCCTTGGCCTGATGCTGGGTGTGGACATGAAACAGTACTGGCAGCCCGATGAGACGTTTTTCGGGCTTTTGAGGGACAAGGAAGCCATCAACGCCGCCGTGTCGGAATGTGCGGGCAAGGACGCTGCCGCTGCCAATCTCGCCGCAACCGCCAAGGCACAAAAGGAGGTGATCCGCAAAAGCCTTGCCGGAGAACGGACGGATGGCAAGCAGGACTGGCACCCCCGCTATATGGCCTTCCCGATGCAGGCCTACACACAGCGCGGCGGTATCGCGGCCATGGATCAGTGGAACGCGGTAAAGAGCCAGTTCGAAAACGCGGCCTAACCGTCAGTCACCCGCGCGTTCTGCTGAACGCGCGGGTGAGCGCGGGGACATGTATCAATGCCCTCTTCGGCGCAAAAAGGATATCAAATGATATCCTTTTTGCGTGCCTTCTGGCCTTCCCCACGGCGTTTAAAACCAGCTTTGTGCGCGTTCCGATATCCGGCGCACTGTTTTGAGGAAGGTATGAGATTGTTGGAAGGCAAATTAGAGGCTCTTGGGGGCGGGGTAGTTTGACTTTGGTTATATTTACTCAGTTTGTTTGAGGCTTTGGAGTAGTTTGCGAACTTGAGCGCAGTTTGAAAATAATGTAAAATACTCAGTATGGCTGAGCAAAATGCATCACTGCTAAACCGATTGGAAAAGGACCTGCCCGAAGGGCTGGTTGTAGATGCGGCTTGGCTGGAAGAGCGCGGGATAGCCAGCAATCTGCGTGCCTACTACGTCAAAAGCGGTTGGCTAGAACAACCCGTTCGTAGCGTCTACAGGCGCCCGCGAGGGACGCTAAGTTGGCAGCAAGTCATCATATCGCTTCAAACTGTACTTTTGAGAATGCCCCTTATCGTGGGTGGGCGGACGGCGCTGGAACTACAAGGATTTGCACATTACCTCTCGCACGAGATCAAGACAGTGCATCTCTACGGGCCGGAAAAACCGCCCGCCTGGCTGAAAAAGCTGAATCTTCCCCAGCGTTTTATCTATCACAACAGCGCGACATTATTCCGGAAAGATCCCATCACGTTCGGGTTGGGTAGCCTTGCCTTAAACATGGCACATGGCACCGAAAGCGATCTTCGGCAAGCGGGTCTAGCACAGGTCGAATGGGGGCAGTGGGATTGGCACATAACACTCTCGCTGCCGGAACGGGCTTACCTCGAAATGCTTGATGAACTGCCGAAACATGAGAGCTTCCATCAAGCCGATATGATCATGCAAAGCGCGGCAAATTTCAGCCCGAGGCGCTTACAAAAGCTGCTTGCCGATTGTGACAGTGTGAAGGCGAAGCGCCTGTTCTTTTTCTTTGCGGATCGCCACCAACATGCGTGGCTCAAACGTCTGGACAAGGCGGCAATCGATCTTGGCAAGGGCAAACGCATGCTTGTGCAAGGGGGACGGCTTGATCCGGTCTATCTGATAACCGTGCCGGAGGACCTCGATGCCGTTTCGTGATCAGTATCAGGGCCAGGTTCGCCTTCTCATGCGTCTTCTTCCCATTGTCGCGCGCGAAGACTGCTTTGCGCTCAAAGGCGGAACGGCCATCAATCTCTTCATCCGAAACCTGCCGCGCCTTTCGGTGGATATAGACCTCATGTATCTGCAGATACACGACAGACCAAAGGCCCTGGCCGAGATTGATGCGGCCATGAAACGGATTAAGGCGGCCGCCCTGTCTGAATTGCCTGGTGCACGGGTTACAGAAAATATTAGCGAGGGTGCCATCCTGCGCCTTCTAGTCATGGCTGACAGGACGCAGGTGAAAGTTGAGGTCTCGCCAGTGCTGCGCGGCGTGGTCAAAGAACCGCAAGTCATCCCTGTCTCCGAAGCCGTGGAAGAGGCTTTCGGCTTCGCGGAAACAAACGTTGTATCCTTTGAAGACCTATATGCCGGAAAGCTTGTCGCTGCGCTAGATCGCCAGCACCCGCGCGACCTGTTCGACGTTCGGGACCTGCTCGCAAATGAGGGGCTAACGGATGAATTGCGCGAGGCCTTCATTGTTTACCTACTGAGCCACAATCGCCCCATGGGTGAGGTGCTTTCCGGCCGCGTTAAAGACCTTGCCAGCGATTATCGCAACGGCTTCGAAGGGATGACCGAAGAGGATGTAGCAATCGAAGAGTTGATCAAAACCCAGCAGGAAATGATCGGCAAGCTGATCGGTGAAATGCCTGACCGGCACCGCGAATTTCTAATTGGCTTTGAGCGCGGAGAACCGGATTGGTCCTTACTCAACATTGCTCATGTCGCCGACCTTCCGGCCATACGCTGGCGGCAACATAATCTTGATAAGCTCAATGCTGATCAGAGGGCAGCCTTGGTAAAGCTGCTGGAAGCGGCTCTTAGGTGACCTGGGTAACGCAGAGATGTACGACTGCACATTGCCTCATCACCTCAAAGTTCTGGAAGAATGTGTCTACAAAGCTAAAGACTATTCTGATACAATTAATGGTCTATATAAGCCATAGAAATTCAATTTAGGAGGGAGCAATGTATCGTTTTGTCCTCTTTGTATTCGTGTGTGTGTTCTCAACAAACTCCAGTTCACAGAATTTGAACATTGAACGGATGTGTAACGCAGCACTCTCATCAGGTATTCGCGACAATTACATTCTTATGTCGGATCGCGAGATGTTGCATTTGTACCAAGCAAGAGTATGTGACGCCAAATTTGAAACCTATTCTTCGTACGCTCAAAATATGTCTAGCTCAGGTTTTAACTTGGAAATCGCTGACTCACTTTTGGGCCTGACGGGGGATAGTTCCGCGAAAAACCGATCTTTCACCGAGCGCTACAGTTCGTTTTGTGCTGCCGACGCGTCAGTGGAAACGTATTCAGATCGGTTTGTCCGTTATACTTCGACCGTTAGTCGTGAGCTTGCCACGAATTGGCGCTTGTGCAAGGAAAGCGCGCTCAACGCTTGGCTTAGCGTAAACAGTTATGGAATTTACCTTGACGTTACTCCGCAAGATGACTTTTCCCGGTTTTCTGTCCAACTAACTAGAAAGTCACCAGATACGCCTGCGATTCTAATCGAAAGTATTACGCCCGAAGGTGCGGTAACGTGTTTCCACGGTGGTAAATTGATACGGTTCGGGAGAACCCGTTTTGATACAAACGAATTTATACTTACCTGTGAAAAGCATCCTTTACGCAGCGTCTCCGTTGCAATCGATACCAGTGCCGGGAATTCCAATTTTGTCTTGGTCCCTGCACAGACTTCAAAGATTTTTGAATTGGAACAAGAAAACGCAGTATTAAGGCAAGCTATTGCCAAGACACGAGATACGCTTGAGGCACTCGATAAAAGGCAATTCGAATACGAAAACAAAGTTTCAGATGCGATGTCTGATTGGGGAAGCGAGAAAGCAACAACATCGGCGGAAAGCGATGAAGTAACAAGGTGTCCTAACGGATATTATGTCTCTGGAATCCGGAAAGTTCCGCAAGGAAGCGGTGAATGTAAACGTTGCTTAGTAGGCATTCGGTTTGAATGTCGCCAATTGAACGCGCCCTAGGTGTTTGATCCCAGATTTTGATGGTGCAGTCTTTTCTCCCAAATATAAGGATGCGCTGAACGACGCTATTGACACCATTTGATGGCGATACTGGATTTCGCGTGGGAACGGCAGGAAATTTTCAGTCTGTAGCATTCAACCCAGCGTGGAGCATACAATTGTCTACCGAATTGAAAGTGATCACATCGCCATACTCCGTTCGCTGGCAGGAAAACAAAATTAGAAAATTGTTCTTGGAAAATAGCCAACCTACCATTGCATTCAAATTTGCATTAACCACCAGAAACGCGGTAAAATATTGGAAACAATAAGTAAATGGTGATCGATGGTGTATTGGGAGGAATTCAACAAAGTCTCTGGCAGTGAGGCGCAAAAGCGTGCTCAGCTGGACTTTGACGACCATCAGAACGAAGCCGCTGGCCGGGACGTTGGCCGCATCAGGCGTTTTCTGACTGGTGCGCAGCATGATCCCGAGACAATCAAAAAACGCCGCGAAGAACAGGAAACTGCCTTTTACCTGGCAATCAAACACAATGCGGAATTGGCCCGGCTTTACGAAGAAGCCGCAGAACGCTTGCGTGAAACCCGCCAATTTCTGGATGATACACGGGAAAAGCTTGTTGCGATCCGTGCCGGGATCGAAGCGCAGGAGCAGGACATTCTTTCCCGCGCAGCGCGCCTGCCGGACGGCACGCTGGTGTTTCTGGGCGAAGATGGCCGCGCCTATACGCGCGATGGCAAACTCAGCGATGATCCGGCCGCACAAAACATTATCTGGCAGAACCATCATGCCACGCTTTCGGAAATCCAGCTTTCCGACCAGCGCCGAGAACTTCTGGAGCAGGCGGAAGTGAAGGTGAACGCGCATGACGCTGAACTCGGCAGCTTGGAAGAGCGCTATAAAAACACCGACGATCTCACCGCTGATGACTTGAAGGACATAAGCAAACAGGTCGAAGAGATTAGCTCCGACCTGTCAAAAAGCATGGAAGCGCTTCATCAGGCTACAGCAAGCCCCGCGCCGCAGACTGCCATATCGGTTCCTGCGCAAATTCGCGGACTGGATAACCTCTAGCGCTTGGGATAGCTCCCGCATTTCTTCTCGATAATTGCAACAAGAACGGCCGTCGGCGGAAACTCCGCATTCTCGGCGATCACCTTGAGAATCTGTTCGTTACGCTCGTCAGAGTTGCTTACGTACCAGTCATCCAGACATTTCTGGATGCTCTTGTCGGTTTGCGAGGCAATGGCGCTGGCCATCATCATGGAGGTGACGATGAAGCCAGCTTGTGATTTTTCGCTCCATTCCTGAAAGTAATGCCCCGTCGCGGGGGAAGGGTCTGTTTTGTCTTCGGCTCGTAATGGCGAAGATATTGCAAAGGATATTAAAGTAATAATTGCAATATTCTTCGAAATAATCGATAACAATAACGATGGTTTTTGTTAAACTATACTTATAGAAAATAATAGTGGAATTTATGCTGTGTCCAAAGCCGCAAAGCCCCGGTTTCTCTCAATCACAATCTGAGGAAAGATCGTCATGCAGGTTTCACAAAAACCATCGTTTTTGTGAAGCGGAAAAGCGCATGAAACAGCCAGTTTCCGGTCAATCTCGCCTGATCGGTTATGCCCGCGTATCCACCAATGATCAAAACCCCGATTTGCAGGTCGAGGCGCTTAAAAAGCAGGGCTGCCAACATATTTTCGTGGAAAGCGCATCTGGCGCGGTTTGGGAACGGCCCGTGCTCGATGCAACGCTCAAAGAGCTGCGCGCGGGCGACACGCTGGTGATATGGCGGCTTTCACGGCTCGCACGGTCCTTGCGCCATAGCATCTATCTGGCGGACTTTCTGCACACCCATGGTGTCGGCCTGAAAGTGCTGGATCAGGCGATTGACACGACAACGCCCGCCGGACGGCTCTTCTTTCATATCATCGCAGCCTATGACGAGTTCCAGCGCGAAATTATCGCCGAGAACACGATTGCGGGCCTCAAGGCCGCGCAGCAGCGGGGCAAGACCCTGGGCCGCCCGCGCAAGATGGATGAGCGCCAGGCGCGTGAAGCCATGGAAATCATGATCCTGAACGAGCTGAATTTTGCCGATACCGCCGCGCTGTTTGAGGTTTCGCACATGACGCTGCGCCGCGCTTTCAGCCAATACGGGCTGGAAGAACCGGAAGTATCACAAATATCAAAAGAAGGAGAAACCCCATGAGCAATGACGAAGACTACGAGCTATCCCCCGACGAACGCGCCAATCTGGAAGCCATGGCCCGGTTGGTGCGCGATATGACAGGAACAGACCTGACGAAATTGTCGGCAGAGGAACTGGCAAGCCTGCTGAGTGGAAGCCGGGCGTGACACAGTTGTGAAACGTAGCAACAACGCCAGAAACTCCGGCATTGCCGCGAAGGTTAGTGCTGACGCTAAAAGCCCGGCGCGGGGCGTGAAGCCAGTTCCGCTTCGATATTGCGCTGTGATGCCAGAGCGATTTCGCGCTCATGCGAGCCGCGCGGAGCGGCAGCCAGGGCGTTAAAAGCCTCGCGGAGAAGACTGTGCAGCTCGGATGTGCTGCGTTTCGCCGCTTCAAATCGCGTGATGAGTTTCATTTGATCCTCCTTGAGTTCAAGGAGGCCCCGACCATCGGAGCCTTTCGGCCCCGGCTCACACACCATCATCAGGGGTAACAAGGCATCCGCATGGATCGGCGGAAAACGCCAACCCAAAGCGGGGATCAAATTGAAGAGGTTCTGCGTTCTATGAGGGGAAATATGCAGTTATAACTGACGCATTCGTTGTTTATTTCTTAGTCTTCTGTCGGACTTTCGTCCTTGTTCTATCTCAACATTAGTTTTTATTTCTTTGAGGCTTAGGAGCGGAGTGGCGGTTTCGGCGTCTGGAAAAATTGTCAAATGCTCGTCCACCACATGCGATAGATGAGTAAGGGCAGCTTCGATAGCAAGCATCATGTAGTTTTTTTCCAGACGCGTTTCTACGCCAACGCCCAGATCATTTTCCCCCATGCGGAAATAGGAAAGTGGACCTGTATGAGTATGTTGAGACAAGAAACGATAGAAAGTTCTGAAGCTTTCTTGCTCTATGCCCATTTCGACAAGAACGTCATCTTGGATATAGGGTGTTTTCTCACCTTTTAAGGCTTCTTTTTTCTTTTTGTCGCTTAAAGCTGCGAGATAGCTATTAGAGTCGAATTTTCTCAGTAGGTCGTCGAAAACTTCTTTGTTAGCTGAAAAGCTCTCCGGGAAAAGCTTACGTCTTGAGCCATAGTCGTGGAGGCAGAGCAAAATATATCGACCTTCACGAACGGGTTCCGAGACGTTGCTGCCGCAAAGCCAGTGATAAGCAAGAGTTGCTTCTAGGAGGTTCCGGACAAGGGAAGCGACTGCACTGAAGTCCCAATGTTCTCCGGGCTTTGGTTTGGGCAATAATTTCTCGATGCTTTTTGCTGTCACAGAAATTCGGGTAAATAGAACAGATGCCCAATACATTCTGACGCCAGTGGACGGAAAGCCACCAGAGCCCAGCGAAATGCGGTTAGCACGCTTGGTTAGCGCTAGAAATTCAGATCGCTTTCTGACGTAACGTTTGGTTACTTTCCTAATATCAATTCTTTCGTAATCATCAGGAAACGTTTCTGTTTCGTCCGGCGCTGCGTTCTTAGACATAACCTGTCCTTAGTGTCAAAGTCGTCGAAGGTCATATTATTCGAAGAATACTAAGTCCGGCGCCTCTTGTTCCCAAATTCGGTCGCCCAAAGCTTCAATTTTTTGAGCGCGATGCCGTACGTACGTTCACATTGGCAAAAATCGATAGCGCTCTGACGTTGGAAGTCATCGTCCCGCCCATGCAGGAAGGCTTTAGAACGTTGAGTTCCGAGCTGACTTATCGCTTCTGCTCCCAGGCTTTTACGCCAGTGCTCAGCTTCTATTTCTGCCCGTTTCTTCCGTTCAATTCGATAAAGAATATCTTTGGCTTTTGTTACACCTTCGGAATTACTGTATGCCGCTTCCAGCGGTGTCCGGCCATTTAACTCACCATTTGGTTCATTGAGCCATTTTTCGCTTTCATCTTCGGGAAAAAACTTAGATGCGAGAGCTTTCACTTCTTCCTGACGGTCTGTTTTTATTTTCTCCTGCCGCTCGGAAAGCATTTCTTCCCTTGCGGCGCATTTAGCTTCAAGCGCCCTTTTGCGCCTTTGGTATTCTTTTTCGATGGGGAGATCGAGTAAGTTTAGTACGTTTGATCGGCGCAACTCAAATACACCAACAATAGACCGCAATTGAGCCTCGATTTTTTTGCGTGTACTGCTTACGTCGATCAGCTCGCCATAGGTCTTATTGTAACCATTTGCGATTTTATGCAGCCAGTTTTTGCTGGTTTCTCGCCCCCGTTCCTCAAAAGGGATTTCATTGAGAATCCAATTCACGGTTTCGGTGATGTGTTTGACAGCAGCTTTACGTTCGCGTTCTTCGAGGTCCCACTCGAACCAAGCCGAAACATAAGTTTCTCTCAATGCGAACCCGTGGTGCATTTTCATCACGACTTCGCTGTCGCAAAGATATTCCAGATACGTTTCCACCGCTCGCCAGGGCGCGGCGAAACTCCCGTCAATTTTCCTGGCGGCGGCTTCAACACCCCTTTTGAGATATTGAAATTCTTTCCTGACGAGCTGTTGTTTTTCCAAGAATTTTACAGCACCAACAGCTCTAATGAGATGACTTCCTGCCCCTCGTTCGAATAGTAGATCGGCAAGAACAATTGATTGCCAATGAGCTGGCTCTGTTATGAAACAAGCTGCACCAGGAACGTCAATCCCGATATGTTGTTCAATGCCGATAGCCCTCAGAGCGGGAAAACAACCTATTTGAGAGGAGCTGTGCGGTCTAAGCGCAACATCCCTATAAAGTTTCAGTTTTCTTAGAGCTTCATTATTTAATCGCTTCTCCTTCGCGGCCCGGCTGGCTTCTGCTTCTTTTTCCATCGAATCTATTTTGTCTTCGATAGCCTTGTTGAAAAGCCATTTTCTTGGAGCCCCGCGAATAACCGCTTCCTTCACCTCTTCTGGCGAGGCATCACGCCTTAATCGTGATAAATCTATTTCCATTGCCGCAATGCCACCATTGCGAATATGAGCAATTTTTTCATCGTTGCAGGCATGCGTGACGAGGATTTCAACGAGCAGTTCATGGCTTTTGGCGGTTACGTAGAGATCGGGAATGATCGAGGAAAATTCTCGTGCCTCCTCACGTGCGCTGTCTAAGGCGACTTCTTTGGCTTCTGAAAGCGTTTCAATATTGGAGCCGAAGGCGGCAATCCGTTTGGGAACAAGCAAAGTCTTGCTCTCGGCAATGATTTGTTTCGCAAGTTTATGAAGCGCTGTTTCAGGAGCACCCGCACATTCAGTTAACGTATGGTGAGCAAAGTGCGGAGTAGCGGCGCGTGTCTTCGCAATCAGCCTGCTACCGCACGCGCCAGGGCAAATACACGCGCACGCAAGACCATTCTTCGCAGTTGAAATATGGACAAGGTTTCCGTCAGCAGCTTGACCATAGACCAGTTTAGCTTTGTCGGAGCCGAAAGCATCATGATTGGTCAAAGTTTTGCTCCCGAGAAACTGACATCGAAGAATAATACAGAACCTTGGCGTGCAAAGTGAAGCTAACTCCTCTTTTTTAGAATTTAGCTCAGCTCAGGCGTGATGAGTTTCATTTGATCCTCCTTGGGTTCAAGGAGGCCCCGACCATCGGAGCCTTTCGGCCTCGGCTCACACACCATCATCAGGGGTAACAAGGCATCCGCATGGAATGGCGGCATTTGCCGAACGTAAAACGGGGATTAAATGGAAAGAAATCTGGAAATTTTGAAGCTTAAGAAATCGTGCTTCCTCCGCGGCGTATGAAAGTACGAGCCCAAAAAATCGGCTGCTCTCGGTTGCGGCAAATCGTCGAGGCAGCCGAAGTCTATGGTCTGCGTGAATGCAGTATTACGTGTTCATGCGAACATATTCAGCGGCCAGGGGATCTCGCCGCCTGCGATTTTGATATCTCTGTCAACAATGGTACCGCCCGAAGACAAGTCGTACTCGACTGGTCCTTCTGACGCGTGAATCCGTATGCCCTGCGCCCAATCGGGAAGTACACCTTCCCAATGTGCGGTAATTTCCGTTTCCACCCTCTCGGCGTGACCTCGCGGCGGCAAAGCCACGAAATCAAAATCAACATATCCATCCTTCGGGGAGGTCACATAGATATAGGGAACCAATTGCCCATCGGTCCAACGCGTTGTGGGAACCATACCTTTTGCGTTTATCAAGGTGATCGGCGGGTTGGTTTTGAATAGTACGTGCGAAATATCAGTTACACGAAGTATTTTCGTATACATGGGTCGTCCTCCGTCAATTTGTCCGGAGCCTGGTAGAAATCCGGCTATCGCCGCATTGCTACTTTGACGTTTTTACACATCGAAATCAACTTTTGATGGATTTTAGGGCTAATTGGCTTGTGACGCTTGGGGCGATTTAGAAACCAGTGGGCGCAAATTACGGAAGAACCGTCCCGCCATGCGCACTCAACAGGGCACGCACGTCTTCCTCGGTTTCGGTGACATATTGCCGATATCCCATGATCTTGATAGCTGATCGAGCTCCTCCGACACGCTGGCTATTTGTTAAGGGCATGGGCCCCACAGCTTTTCGAGCATCGAACCAGATTTGAGAACCGTCCCGGCCCGTCAGAAAAACGAATGTAGGCAGTTCAGCTTTGATAGCTATGACGACCTGAGAGAGTGGTTCTTTGACGAACTGTGTGTAGGCCCAGTCAATTCGGGTCTGAGCGCCTTCAGAAATAGATTCCCCATAAACTGCCCGTCGCGCTCGGATTACCAAAGAACCATCAATTTTCACGCTTGAATTATCAGTACCTGTGAGCGTAATCATGTCGACCCTCCTACTGAAAAATTAAAACTTGTCGTTATTGACTTTCTTTTACGTCAGGTGCCTTTACGCCAATCAAAACCGAGAGGAAGGAATCGACCACGTCTCGGTATCTGATAATTCCTTTGAAAACGCCGAGCTCATCTGTGACGACCAGAAAGTCCGCTTCTGTTGTTTGGAACTTGGCAAATGCCTCTTGCAGCGTTTGATTTTCATTGATGGCCGCTTCAAAACCTTCCCCGGCAGTAATCCGCTTGTCAGGAAACTTTAGCGAAGCACCAAAGATTGTGAGCGTCAGTATTTTTTCGGAAATGGTATTTACGGGCGTTTTTTCATCTACTTTAAGAAATGACCACATGGACAAAGCTTCCAGATAAAAGCTGTCGTCGTAGGTGCCAAGATACCTGTTGTTGTCATCAAGCACGATGACACCAGATAATTTTCCGCATGCTATTGAGCTTTTTATCGCCCAAGAGACATCTACGATGAACTTATCGAGTTTCTCCTTTTCTTTAGGAATAATAGAAGTCTTCAAAACAAAGAGCTCGGAGCAAGACTCGAAGTGGGCAAACAAGTCAGCATCCGATAAGTCCGAAGCTTTATCGTCGGTAACTCTTACGAGCTCCGGAATGCCAATCTTTAACGCGGAAACTGGTTTGCTGGCTTCAACGTTAAATTTTGCAGACAGGCCAAAGCCGGTAAACTCTGAAATGTTGTTGCTTTGAATCCAGACAAGCAAGGTCGGTAGAAATATTATTGCGCCTAACAGAGTATCTCCTACGTCATTCTTGACGAATTTTTTGAATAGGAGAGCCGCTACGACGCACGCCGCAAAAATCAGAAAATACTGCATCTGAATGCACCAAAAATTTGAGACCAAGAGCTACTTTAGGCGTCATCCCGGCGAACGCACGATGGGCAATGATCCGCCTGAAGGAGTTGTTCTGCACGCACTAGGGGAAACAGCCTCCGCCAACGTAATCCCTAAAATAAACTTTGACTCTTCCGACTGCACCGACATCGCGTTTCCCCCAAAAGAGGCAACCAGTCGTCGTAAATTTAGCAATGCATGCAGCATACAATCTACGGAAGATATTTACAAACACAGCGGGTTGTTACCGACGGCTAACGTTTGGATTGCGCCTGCAATCTCCGAAACTTCATCGCTTCAAATCGCGTGATGAGTTTCATTTGATCCTCCTCTAAGTTCAAGGAGGACCCGGCACACACACCATCATCAGGGGTAAAAGGCATCCGTATGGTTCGGCGGCTAACGCCAACCCAAAGCGGGGATCACATTTGAAAAGAAATCGGTTTAGGCGGCGGAGTTTTCACAGCCGGAGATCAACGAGAACAGGGACATTCCATCCAGTTCAGGGACTTTATTCCTGTAACTAAATTTACAGTTTGGAGTTGGAAGTATCGAATTTACCTATAGGGGTTTAACTATTTTTGATTTAACTTGCTTGAATGCGTAATTGTAACGAATTTTTAAGAAATATTTACTATAATTAAAGGTATTAGATGTGGTGAAATACAATTGAGAGGCTGGAGTATGAAGAGTGAAAACCTTGACGATACGTACATATTAAATAGCAAAAAGACTGGAAGACCAGTTGAGCCATGCGCTGATCTATTTAACAAAATGGGGCAGGAGGCTCCCGAAGTTCCCGAAAAACTTCTAGAGGAATATAAGCCAATAGCTCCTACCGCAATTCCCAGGTTAAACAGTACGTTTTGACTTATCTACGGTTCCCTACGCCAAATATGTCTAGTAATGTTTTTCCAGTTGAGACACCTGAGAGTGTTTCCCAAGCTACTTGTCCCGGAGACTTGTATACATAGCTTGCAAAATCGCCTTTATTGTTAGCTGTTAAGTTAAATGCAGGTTTTTGCGAATCTTTCATAAAAGTAAAAAAGGAAACGCCATCGTCAGCAATTCCGGACATCAAACGGACTTGACCTTTCTCATTTAACATTTTCAACACGAACGGCGAGAGTTCGGAGACAGCGCTACCCATAACAAATCTCGGAACACCATACTCATCACCCATCTGGTAAAAACTACGGCCATCAATGTCGCCTAGAAACGTCAAAGTCTTTCCATTCTTTCCGAGATTAATAAAACCTGAATGTCCTTCAGAAGTGGATAAAATTCTAACGTTTTCATCATTGGTAGTCGGGTTGATTAGGTGAATAGCATGAAGGTTTTGTTGCGCCTTTAAAACAATTGCTGGCTTTTCGTTCGGTGAAGCTACTAATAGTCCCGCACCGCTTTCGTTTGGAGCGTTTCCATTAGTGCCCATACTAATTCTGGTTTTCCCATTCTTATCTTTCAGGCGAATGGCTGACCCTCCTTGATCATTTATGCCCACAAAAACACGTTCAGTTCCCGAGGCATCATAAAAGACCTGCCTAAATGTACCGTCTTCATTGAAATACAATGAGATCTTGGCATCACTACCAGCGTGCTTTACTGTCACAGAGTCGAATGTTGGATTCTTAAGCATGGCATCATAGCGCTTTTCGATATCTAATTGAATTATTTTTAAATCGGCGTGAATCTTCGAAATTTTCTCATTTAGTATTTTTACACTCTCACCAATATTTTTTACTTCTGTGGCAGTTATTTTTACTTCTAGTGCTTTGCATTGTATTTCGTATAATGAGTAGCCGCAAAACAGGGCGAAAACACCTGCTAAAACCATAGGAGTAAGATGTAGAAATTTTGATTTCATGATAACCATGACTAAACTGTCTCCCAACGCGAATTTCAGTGGCGGGTGCCTAGGATGTGAATTCAATCCTAAATTGCTTCTTCATGCCACTATAATTCAAAATCCGGCCCGCGCTGGTCCCGCTGCCGAGAGCGCGGCGCTTCCGCGTTTTTGCGTTGATGCTGGGGCGGCTGGCCGCCCATTTCCATGAAGTGCGCGACATCGCGGTTTAGCGCCCGGATCTGCGCTTGTTGCTTTTCACGGGCCTGCACGATCTTGCGCTGTAAAGCCCGGCGTTCAGTGAGTTGGCGTTGAATGGTCACGTGTTTTTCAGCGCGGTCACGCTGGCGCGTCCGTTCGATTTCCGCCTCGTTCTCTTTGCGGATTTTCCGGTTTTTGCCCGTGACCCAGCCCCATAGGCCGCGAATGCCCTTCGGGGTACGCTCAGCCCGTTTGCGCTCTTCTTCCAGCCAGCGCGTCTCTTGCTGCGCTTTGAGCTGGGCTCTGGCCTTGCGGTGCCGCTGCACCATTTGTTCGCGCTGGAACTGTGCAGCCAAGTTTTGCTTGCGCGCGCGGGCTTCCTCTTCCTTTGCCCAGGCTTTGAGCTTCGGCGTCATCCGCTCGGCAATATGGGCCTTGGCAGTCTGTGTTGATTGCAGCTCTTTAGGATCGCCAAGCCGATCCTGTAGAGCTTTGGTCTTTGCGCCTGTGGCCCGGCTCAGGGAATAGACCTCTCCGCGCCAATCAACGGCGACAAAACCCCGCCGATCACCCTTGGCTAGGAAATAGCCTTGCTGGCGCAGAGCCGCCTCGAAGGATTGCCGGGAGTCAGAGGACTTCCAACAGTGCTGGAGCATCTGTTTGATGGCTTTCGGGTCTTGCTTTGTGCGCTTTGCTTGCTGCCATTCTTCGCGGGTAAAACTGAGCGGATCGCGGTTTCGGCCATGCTTGAAACCGTCCGGCAACGCCCAGCCATGCTCAAGATAGAGATCATGGGCGATGCCGTTCAGCCTGCGCTTGTAGTGGGAAAGGTTGACCGCTTTCATTTCATCGCTGTTAATCCGGCTCCAGACCGCATGGGCGTGACGGCGGCCTTCTTTCTCATGAAAGACGATGGCGCGCGGCTGACCATCCAGGCCAAGCTCGCCTTCGATCCGGCCAATGGCAGCTTCGAAAACCTCAACAGGTACGTCTTCGTTTTGCGGCGGGCTCAGGCTGAGCGAGAAGAGATGGTTTTTGCAGCGCGTACCTTTGGCAATGGCGGTGCTTTCCTGCATAGCCCCGTGCAGATCGTCGCTGATAAAGCCGCGCAGCTCATGCAGCTCGATATGTTCGTTCTCCACGCCCATCATCAGGTGGTTGGCAAGTTCCTTTGCATTGCCGCGCTCATTGCCCTTGAGGATCATGGGCAGCCTCCATCCAGGCCAAGCGCCTCAATCAACGCCGCGCGCATTTGCGCGATATCGGCACAAGCTTCCCGCAGTTCCGCCTCGATTTCAGGGTGGACAGGCAAAGTGCCTGTATTCACCGCGCGGGCGAGCTGATTGAGGTTGGAGGAAAGATGCGAGCCGCCCAGTGCCGCCAGCACGCGGCCAAGGGCTTCATGGTCTTTGACCGGATTGGTGCTCCGCCGCCGGACTTTCGGAAGCTCCTCGTCAAATAAGATGGCTCTAATATACGCCCCGAGTGGCACGCCATTCGCGGCAGCGTCCAGTTTCGCCCGTTCTTCGAAGGTCAGACGTAGCGAGAACGGGGGCGGGGTTTTAACTGTTCGTCTCTGAAACTCGTACTTCATGTCGGGTCTCCTCAGGACCCGGCATGACGGCGAAAACAACTCCCAGTTCGATTTTCTTGTTTAGTTCAAATCTCAAGGGTCGTAACGCCACGCCGAGAAATCATGGGCATTCAAGAGCGAGTTAAGTTGGTTGCGAACCCCCGCAACCAACTTATTTTTCTCACCATCATTCTTGCCCAGTAGGTCAACATGGTTGCGTGCTCCCGCAACCAAATAAACAAAAGGCCGCCCAAAAAGGGCGGCCTTTGTCGTATTCGGTAACGGATACAGATTTTAAACTGACCAGCGCTCCCACAAAAAGCGCTATGCCCGACGCCCAAGGCCAAAAAACGCTCAAAGCCTGCTCCCGCAACCAAATAAACAAAAAGGCCGTCCAAAAAGGGCGGCCTTTTTTGTTGGATCACAGCGGGGGCAGGGCGGAAGAACGACGCAGCGGGGCAGAATACTCTCAAAGCCGGTGACAGGCCCAAATAAAAAGCCTGTTCACACAGACACCAACCTGACAGGTCACCGAAACAAGAGCCACGACCGGTTAACCCAAAGGCCTTCTAGAGACTTTTGACTGTTTCCTCCATCGCCAGAAGGATGGTGGCCGGTTGGTTTGTCCTGTTTTCGAGAGCTCTTGGTTCATTTGGAGATAGAACGCAGGAATCCAGTGGTCCAAGGGTCACCACTTCATTTCCATTGGTGATGGTGACCTGGCCGGAAATGACCACATAGATCTTTTCTTGTGGGGACGCCTTGAGAGACGTGTGGCCTCCAGGAAGTAGATGGGACAGTCCTACCCACATAGAGTGCGTTGACGTTGCCTCCTTTCCCTGAAGACGAAGGCACGCCATCGCATAGTGTTCCGGCGCCTCATATTGCTGCGCGCTGTCAATGCGGGTTACCTGCATGTGCGTTTTCTTCTAAGGCTTGAGGATAACCCGCTCAGGCGTTGCACGCAGAACTGAAGCGTAGGCCTTGGCGGCGTCGTCAAATCCGTAGACGGCTTCCGGATTGATCGGGAAAGGCTTCAGAACACCGGCCTCGAACTTCGGCTTTAGCACGTCGAAGATCTTCGCGCCGTACACACTGTCGAGCGCCAATGTATCGATACCGATGAACTTGTGACGCCCGCGGAAAAACGTGAAGATGTCGAAGTCTACCGCCCGGTCGAACGTGGAGATGAAGACCTGACGCCCCTGTTTTGCAAGCGCCTTGTTGGCCATTTCGAAATAGGGGCTTCCGACGGTGTTGAAGACGATATCAGCGCCCCGTCCCCCGGTCTTTTCGCGAACCAGGTCAGCGACGTCCTGAGAAGAGCTGTCGAACATTTCGATGGTTTGCGCACTATGGCCGAGAAATTCCATGGGCTTGTATTCGATACCGAACACTGTTGCACCTGCCATCGTCGCAAGCTGGATTGCAGCCTGTCCGACCTTGCCGTTGGCCCCGCAAACCAGGACATTGTCCCATGGCTGGACGCCGCCAGCTTCCCGCAGACCTTCAAAGGCGGTTATGAAGGGAACACCGATCGAGCCGGCTTCTTCCATGCTGAAGTTGACCGGTTTTTCGCGTACGGCGGCCTGTGGCAAGGCCATATACTTGGCGTGAGAACCGTTTTGAGTGATGCCGAGTTCTCCGCCTCCTCCCCAGATTTCCTTGCCGATCAGATGTGCTGGTCCATCAACTACAACGCCTGCAAAATCGCGACCGGGAACTCTTGGCCAAACCGCATGCGGCATATGGCCGAGAGACGCCTTCACGTCTGAAGGATTTACACCAGCTGCCCTGATTTCAACCAAGACCTGACCCGGCCCGTGCTGTGGTATTGCCGGTTCGATCACGTCGATCAGAAGATTGTCCAGATCCGGCGACTTTTCCGTCACCCAAAGGGCCTTGCCGGTGACTGTCTTGCTTTGAACGTTCATGGCTCTTGTCCCCGTCCTTTTCACTTTGTTGCGGCGCGCTTACTGCTGGAGTCCAAGCATTTGCCTGGCTTCGCCTGCAGTGGCGATTTCGCCTCCCAGTTTCTCAATGAAGTCACGGGCTCTGGCGGTCAGTTCGCCATTGCCCTTTGTCCGTTTGCCCTTGCCGATATAGACGGTGTCCTCCATGCCAATGCGCACGTGGCCACCCAGCAGCCAGGCTTGCACCAGCATCGGAAAAGCCCATCGGCCGACACCGAAGCCGGTCCACGCCGTGCCCGGCTGCAACATTCGGGAAGCCATGGACATGGCATCCGGAGTTGAAGGCAGGCCGTATTTCACGCCCGTTACAAGCGAACACATGGCGGGACCTTCGATATGTCCGGCCTTCAGAAAATCGTTGGCCATGACGATGTCGCCGGTGTCGAACAGTTCCAGTTCCGGTTTCACACCGCTGTCGCGGATGACTTCAGCCATCACGCGCACATTCCGAGGTGTGTTGATGACCACCTGCGCACCTGAATTCATCGTGTTGAAATCCAGTGTGCAGATGTCCGGACGGATCCTTGCGATATGTTCCACCCGTTTTTCGGGAGGCAGGATCGTCGTTCCCGGGCCGGCGACCGAAGGATCGTCATCGGAGGGGACGAAACGGCCGCCTGGACCTGTCGTCAGGTTGAGGATCAGATCAGTGTTCTTCTGCCTGATCAGCCTGACAACGTCTTCATAAAGGCCGATCTCCATCGATGGCTTGGCCGTCTCCGGATTCCGCACGTGAATGTGGGCAATTGCGGCGCCGGCTTCGGCAGCCTCAAGGCACGCATCGGCGATCTCCTGAGGCGTTGCCGGCAGGTCAGGGTGCTGGTCGCGGGTGGTCAGGTTTCCTGTCACGGCGCAGGTGATGATGGTTTTATGCACCATGGTTCAAAGCCCCCGCCCGGCATCGACAACGATGCGCGTACCCGTGGAGTGGGTGAGGTAGGCAACGGACGCAAAGATCGCCTTGCCGACATCCTCGGCTTCGACAACCTTTTGCAATGGGGTCGCTGCACCTGCCTTTTCGACCTGTTCCCGTGTTCTGCCTGGAACAAAATCCGTCGCAACCATTCCTGGAGACACGGAGAGGATCCGGATTTCCGGTCCAAGTGCCAGGCCAAGCGTATGGGTCATCGAATCGAGTGCCGCCTTGGCGCCGCAGTAGGCGATGGAAGAACCGAACCCCTTGAAGGCCGCGATCGAGGACACGTTGATGACGACACCAGCGCCGCTCGCCTTGAGCAGGGAGGCAAAGGCGCGAATGGACGCGAACACCCCCCGGAAATTGGAGGCGAAAACCTCATCGATGATGGTGTCCGTCAGTCCATCCAGATCCTTGTGAGCGACCGGCGTCGTGGTACCCGCCGAATTCACGAGAATGTCGACCCGCCCAACTCTGCTCGCGATTTCCTCCTTGAAGGCCTCAATGCTTGGCGTGTCGATGACATCGACTTTCAGCGCAAGATGGCCGTCGCCTTCGAGTGCCATGACGACTGCCTGTGCCTTGTCTTCGCTGGAGCGATATCCGACGACGACACGCGCGCCCGCCTCTGCGAACAGTTTGGCAGATGCTGCGCCTATTCCGCCGGAGCCGCCGATGACAACGGCGACTTTCCCTTTCAATGACTGGCTCAAGACACTTTCCCCTTGATCGGCGGTTCGGGGAAACGGGGTTCGCCTGGCTTCAGGATGAAGTCGTAGGTGCAGGTGTAGAAGGGGGCGGCAACGTCGGGATATTCGGCTGAAGGTGTTTCCCGGAGTTCCAGATCACCCGCGATCTGTTCCTTCGCACCGAACACAACGTCGTTCACCATCGCTTCGTCCGTATCGGCGAAAATCTGGGTGATGAGTGTCTTGTGTTCAGGGGCGGACACTATGAAATGGACATGCGCCGGACGCATGGGTGTCCGCTTCTGTGCCCTCAACAGGTCTCCCGTGGTGGTGTGAACGGGGACCGGGTACCCGGCCGGTTTCACCGTGCGGATGAGATAGTTGCCGTTTTCGTCCGAAACAAATTTGCCACGCAGATTGAAGTCGGCCTGGTCCTTGTCCTGGTTCTCGTAAAGTCCATCCGGGGATGCCTGCCAAACATCAAGCGTTGCCCCGGCAATGGGTTCACCATTCACGTCCAGTACACGGCCCTTCAGAACCAGCGGGTCTCCCGATGTGGTCGACCGTGCGATGGTGTCGCCAAACTCGCAGACAGGTGCAGATCCCCGATAGAAGGGGCCAAGCAAGGCTGACATCGTCTCGCCCTGCATGCCGTCATTGTTGATGAGATCGATGAGTGTCGAGGCGCCGAGAACGTCGCAGATGAGAACCGCTTCGTTGTGGGCGTTGTCGGTCTGCTGGCCTATGGCATTGAGGATCTGCAGGCCTTTTTCATATTCGGCTTCGGTCGGACGAACCTCCCGCAGAAAGGCATGCAGGTGCCGGACGAGAGAAGTGATGATTTCCTTGAAACGCGGATCCGATGTCGCCTCCATGGCCGCCAGAACGGCAGGGGTGACATCCTCTTCCTTGCTGATCAGTCTTGTGGTCGTAACGTAGCTGTCCATGACGTTCCCTCAGGTGGACACCGCTGTCGCATGTAAGGCCTGGTCGACCCTGGCTGCTTTCAGGTGCGGGTATTTTTCGGTGAGCAAGGAGCCGTGGTAATAGGTGGCCCTGAAGGCGGGCTCCTTGCGAATGTTATCCAGCCATGCCGCGACCATGGGCTTGTCTGCCCAGGCATCGCCCAGGTTGATGTCGTCCATGCGCACAATGACCGGCATGATGGCGATATCGGCATAGGTGAGGGTCTGTCCCATGATCCAGGGGCCACCTCCTTCCAGCAGCCACTGGTTCATCCGGTCCACGCCCCTGTCCAGGCGTCCCTGCGCCTCGTCCATGTCAGCCTTCGGAAAACCGGTGCGGCCCATTTTCATGAGAAACTCGCGGCGCAACGGCTTGCTGTCGCAAAGCGCCTGAAATTCCTCTGCGCTCATGGCCTGAAAATGCGGCAGGAAGGCAAGATTATAGGATGGCACGCGGATCGCCGGTGTCGGCACTTCATCGATGAAGCGCAACATCGCCCGCATCCTTGCACTCTCATGAGGAGCAGACGGCCGCATCGGGGATGTGTCCGGCAATATGTCTTCCAGATACTCCATGATGACGGCGCTATCGGTCACGGGGACCCCGTCATGCACGAGGGTCGGAACCACGCCATTGGGGTTGATCGCCAGATAATCCGGCTTGAGCTGGTCGCCACTGAAGAGGTCCAGTTTTCTTTCTTCAAATGCCTGTCCCTTTGCGTGAAGGCAGAAACGCACACGCTGCGAGCAGGTGGATTGAGGCGCGTTGTAAAGTACGAAACCCATCGGTAGAGCCTTTCTCTCAGTCCCAGTTCAGGAAGCGGGGCAGGCGGTGTTTCGCTGCCAGGGTTCCGACGATGCCGAGGGGAAAGAACATCAGCGCCAGCGCCATGATCAGGCCGGTTGCCAGGATGTTGAATTCCGAAGAGCCAAGCGTTGCGACGAAGATTTCGTTGAAGGCGACAATCAGGACGGCGCCGATGACCGGGCCCGCGATCGTGCCCTTGCCGCCGAGAATGCACATCAGAACCATGTTCACGCTGACAAGAATGATCAGGAAGATGTTTGGACGGATGTAGGTGAGATATTCACCCCAGATAGCGCCTGCCATGCCGACAAAGGCTGCCGAGATGGCGAAGGCGAGCGTCTTGTAGGTGCGAGTATCGATCCCTGCGCTCTCGGCCTTGATCTCGTCCTTCGAAATGGCGCGCAGCCCGAGGCCGAATTTCGAATGCTTGATCTTGTAGCTGATGAAGACGGTCAGCGCCGCCAGAACGACGAAGGCGTAGTAATACGGCAGCTTGGCCCATTCCACACTGAGGTCGTTGGCAGGTAGGGCGACGCCATTGGCCCCACCGACAAAGTGCCAGTTGTCAAACAGGATGCGGGCAATCATCACCAGCGCCAGCGAGGAAATGATGAAGCTCGGCCCGCGCGTTTTGAGCGTGATACGACCGATCAGATAGCCGACAGCAGCGCAAACGAGGCCTGCCAGAGGTGCCGTCAAAAGCGTCGAAATGCCGAAGCGTGCCAGCAGCATTCCGGCAAAGTAGCCGCCAATGCAGAAGAAGACGTTGTGTCCCAGCGAGATGTAACCGGTGAAACCGCCAAGAATGTTCCAGCCCGATGCCATGACCGCATAGCAGGCCGTGAACAGGATGAGGTGGATCACATAGTTGAAGTTGCCGACAAATTGCAGTGCCGGAACCGCCAGCAAGAGGGCCAGAAGGACGATCGGAAACCAGGTGGCCCGTGTCCTGTCGGCGCGCCGTGCAAGCTTTTCGTTGTGCTCGGCCCGGGCCTGCAGAACGTTGGACGTCTCGTTGAAAGCAAGGGACATTATGCAAGCTCCGGTTTTTCACCGAACAGCCCCTGGGGCCGAACGAGAAGGATGAGAAACAGGGCGAGAAAGAAGGTCATGGTCGACCATGTCGCTCCGACATAGGTGCCGACGAAGGCGGCAATCACGCTCAACAGGAAGGATGCGACGACCGTGCCGAGCAGCGAGCCCATGCCGCCGAGAACCACCAGGGACATGAGGACCGCGATCCACTCCCAGTGTTTTGCCGGAAAGAACGAGAAGACGAAGGAGACAAGGCAGCCAGCAGCCCCGGCGAGACCAATGCCGATTGCGAAGCTGACCAGGGCAACGCGGTTGACATTCACGCCCAGCAGTTCAGCCGCTTCGCGGTTCTGGGTGGTTGCGCGGATGGCGTAGCCGAAACTGGAATACTTCAGGAAAAGCGCCAGCACGGAAATGATGATCAGCGACAGAATGCCCGCATAAAGCTGGCCGGTCGGAATGAAGACATCACCGATAAAGATCGCATCGGTCGCGTAGTCCGGAGACGTCACACGCTGGGTGTTCGAGAAGAACCCTCCCAGTGCCCCTTCGACAACCATCGCGATTGCGAAGGTGAGCAGGACCGTCATTTCCGAATATTTGGCCGAGCGTGCTTCCCGTTCGAAAACCAGCTTGTAAAGCACCACACCTATGGCGGCCAGAATGACGATCGCCACGGGCAGCATCATCAAGGGGTCGATGCCATACAGCCGGAAACCCCAGTAGGCGACGTAAGCGCCGGCGATGATCAGCACCGGATGCGCCAGGTTTACGATGCGCATGACACCGAATACGAGACTGAGCCCGGATCCCATGAGGGCGAACACACCACCAAGAGCAAGGCCCAGAATGAGAGTTTGAATAATATCAGCCATGGTTGCCCTCCTCAGGCTGCCTTCTTGCCGCCGAGATAAAGGTCCTGTATCCGCGGGTCGCGCAGGACGTCGTCCGCAGGACCGGAAAACAGGGTGCGTCCCAGGTCCAGAACGACGCCCTGGTCGGAATTCTTCAACCCCATCAAGGCGTTCTGCTCAACAAGAAGGATCGTGATGCCTTCTGCGGCCATCATCTTCATGATTGAAAACATTTCCTGGACGATCTTTGGCGCCAGTCCGAGCGACGGTTCATCCAGCATGACAATGTCCGGCTTCAGGATCATCGTGCGGGCCATGGCCAGGGTCTGTTGCTGACCTCCAGACATCGTGCCTGCGTGCTGGTCGCGGCGCTCCTTCAGGATCGGGAAGAGCTCCTCGATCTCGTCGATGCGTTTTTCCAGACCGGATTTGTCGCCCATGGAAAAACCGCCCATGCGCATGTTTTCCCGCACGGTCATTTTCGGGAACAGCGCGCGCTCCTGGGGAACGAAACAAATTCCCTTTCGAAGCACCTGGTCCGGGCGAAGGCCCTTTAGGCTTTCGCCCTTGTAGAGAACGTCGCCGTTGCGCACCTTGAGCATGCCGCAGATGGCCTTCAGCAAAGTGGACTTGCCGGCGCCGTTCGGACCGATGATGCAGTGGACCTTGCCGGGTTCGACACGAAGCTCGGCTCCGTCCAGAATTGCCGGGCCGTCGCCGTAACCGGCAGTCACATTGGAAACGTGGAGAAGTTCGCTCATTACGCAGCCTCCTCCAGAACGCCACCAAGATAGGCGTCGAGAACAGCAGGATTTTCGCGAACTTCCTCGGGCTTGCCATCAGCAATGACCTTGCCCTGGGCCATCACCACGATCTTGTGAGACAGGCGCATGATGAGGTCCATGTTGTGCTCCACGATGAGCACCGTCAGGCCCTGTTCGTTCAGCTTTTGTATGTGGCCGATGATTTCCTCAAGCAGCGTCGGATTGACCCCGCCAGCAGGTTCATCGAGCAGAATGATCTTGGGATCGCTCATCAGGAGCGCTGCCAGATCCATCAGTTTCTTCTGTCCGTAGGACAGGTTGGAACCGTCCTCGTAGGCGATCCGCGTAATGCCGAGGAAGTCGAGGATTTCCATCGCCTTTTCGACTTCTTCCGCACCAAGGGCGGGTTTGAAAAGATCCCGCCAGCCGCCGATCCTGGATTGGCAGATGACGTTTTCCAGAACCGTCATGTCCGCCAGGTTTCGGCTGATCTGGAACGTGCGGCTCAGGCCCATGCGGGTGATCTTGTGCGGCCGCAGATGTTCGATGCGTTGGCCCTCAAGAAGAACCTTGCCGGCCGAGGGTTCGGTTGTCCGGCTTATGCAGTTGAAGGCGGTGGTCTTGCCCGCGCCATTCGGGCCGATCAGGGCCGTGATGCTGCCTTTGGGAACGGTGAACGAACAGCCGTCGACTGCGCGGATCCCGCCAAAATGCTTGGACAGGTTATCTATTTCGAGCATGGGAACTCGCTTTGCGCTTGGAATGTCAGGAGAGCTTCCCGGGCGCCACGCGCCCGGGACCGGTTCGATCCGTCAGAACGAACCCTTCGGGTAGGTGAGGGCGCTGACGCCTTCAAACTCGTCCGTCGGATAGACAAACTGCAGTTCGCCATCGTTCCACTGGGTCATCAGGAACGGCTTGTCTGCAGGCAGCCCCAGTTCATCCCAGTTGAACCGACCGAGGATCGTGCGAACCGGCTCGTCCCTGGTGCGTTCCGACAACCATTTGCCCATGGCTTCATTGTCGGTTGAACCGGCACCGAGAATTGCCTGCTCGATGCCCTGGCAGACAGCGAAGGGAATGGCAGCGTCTTCATCGGGAACCGCCCCGAATTTTTCCTGATAGGAGGCGACGAAGTCGCTGTTGGAAAACGGTTCGCCGGCCAGCGTCGACTGAAACGGCGCATCCTTGTGCCAGGAGGTATGAACCAGAACGCCTTCTGCACTTGAGCCGGTGCCTTCCAGGTATTCAGCCTGTGTTCCCTGGCTGAAATAGACGAGTTTCGGCTCCGCCCGGACGGTCTTGAGTGCGCGTGTCAGCTGGACCGCCTCTTCCGCGGAAGCTGTCAGTCCGATGATCAGTTCCGCTCCGGAGCGTTTCACCTGATTGGCAAGGTTGAGCCAGTCGCTGAAACCTTCTTCCGGCCAACGCTCGGAAAAGACGACTTCGATGTTGTTTTCAGCAAGGTATCCCGGTGCGAGGTCGCGCACCAGTGAGCCGTCCGCCGGGTCCATGACCTTCTCGCCCATCAGACCGGACCAGACACCGTTTGCGAAGAAGTCGTCCGCGGATATCACGGCCGCAGTCTTGGGTGTTTCACCCTCGGGGATCAGGTCCTTGATGATGCCTGCGAGGGAAGCGCCGACATATTCGGCGGCATTCGGCTGGAAATAGAAGATGTTCTTGTGACCCTGCGTATAGATGCGCAGGGCGCCACCGGCCGGCAACGGGTGAACCATGTTGTTCTTTGCCAGAATGCTGGCGACAGGGAAGGACAGACGCGAGGAAAAGGTTCCGTACACCGCCTCCACGCCGTCGACATTGATGAAGCGTTCGTACTGGTTGATGGCGGTTGCCGGGTCGGATCTGTTATCGGAAACAAGCAGCTCTACCTGGCGCCCCATGATGCCGCCGCGCTCGTTAATGAGATCGACACACAGTTCATAGCCTTGCTGGTGTTTTTGTCCGGCAATTGAAAAACCACCGGTCAAGGGCAGGCTGGCGCCGATCTTGAGCGGATCAGCCGCCTGAGCCATGCCGGTATAGCCAGATGCAAGCATGCTGGCAGACACAAGAGCTGCCACCGTCCAATTAATGCGTTTCATCTTTTTCCTCCCTGAAGATGAGATCAGATCCTTTTCGGTAGATCTGCGGTGGAGCCCTCCCAAGCCCTTGCACCATACCGTAGCCATTCGTCGTGCCCCTTGCTCACGTTCGAGATCGGGGCGGCATTCACATCACCTCATGCATTTCAGCAATCGAATTTAATTGTGCAATCGATTGCACAGATATTCGCAATAATATGCGCGACGAAAATCGTCACGCTCTGATCCGGATGTGTCGGACAGGAAAAGTCTGACTCCCTCCCAAATCATCGATAGCGCCTGAAACACGTGTCGTGTTTCAGAGCGTTGGGCCGACGCCTCTCCCAAGGCTGACTGTCCCAAATCGAAGCACAGATCTTTCGCGCGTCCAACCCGCTTCGGGTTTGCCCTCGCCACAATGAATGAGCCGCACGTACCGGTGCGGTGCCCATTACAGGCAAGTCGCAGAACGCGAAATCCAAATCTCTGCAATCGATTGCATAATCGGTAACACGATCACAAACGAGGTGTCAACAGTTTTATGCAATCGATTGCGAAGAGGGCTCCATCCAGCTATATGGAGGGTGGGAGGACGCAAAGATGAGCCGACGGCCGACACTGAAGGATATAGCCCGGGAAACAGGTGTTCATGTTTCCACGGTTTCCCGTGCGCTTGATCCGCAAAAGCGCAGTTCGCTGACCGAAGAAATTGTCGTGAAGATCCGTCAAGCGGCCGACAGGCTGGGGTATCGGCCCAACCGGATTGCCTTCAGTTTGCGCAAGCAGAAGTCGATGACGGTCGGGGTGATGATCCCGGATATCACCAACATGATTTTCCCGCCGATCGTTCGCGGCATCGAAAGTGTGATGGAGCCGCTGGGTTATGCTTCCATCATCGTCAACACCGATGGTGACAGTGACCGGGAGCGCCGATTGACCGAGACGCTTCAGGAGCGCGGCGTGGATGGCATAATCCATACGGCTGTGTTGCGCAGCGATCCCAATATCGTGGAAGCGGCGCGCCAGGGTCTTCCGGTTGTCACGCTGAACCGAAAGGTCGAAGAAGCCGAGATCCCTTATGTGATCAACGACGAGGAAGCCGGGATACGAATGATTTTTGATCATCTTCATGATCATGGTCACCGGCGAATTGCGCATCTTGCCGGACCTCGGGACTTGTCGACCGGGCTGCTGCGCCGTGAAGCGTTCTGCTCGGTTGCCCGGGACTACGGATTTTCGGCCGATGCACTTGTCATCGAGGAAGCCTGCCGTTTCGAGGAGGAGGAAGGCCGCCGTTGTGCGAAAGAGATATTGAGCCGGTCACCGGAGACAACCGCAATTCTGTGCGCCAATGACAGATTGGCCCTTGGGGCCATGGATTATTGTGCCAGAAACGGGCATCCGTGCCCCGACAAGATTTCCATCACCGGCTTCAACGACATGCCGTTCCTGGATCTCATTCCGCCTGGCCTCACAACAGTGCGCATAGAACAGTTTGATGCAGGGGCCACCGCTGCCAGGCTGCTGGTTCAGATGATTGACGGCTGTGACGGCAAGGTTCCAAGGGAAACAGTTCTTCCGGTCAGCCTGAAATGCCGAAACAGCGTCCTTCGGATAGAAACCGACCATTAGAGAGCGCCTGACTTCTGCTGGCCGGGCGATTTTTGCTCAGCAGCCTCAAGTGCGCCGTCATCCGGCCTTGGGGTGAAGAACAGTCACCCAAAAAGACCAACAACCAGGGCACATCGTTCCCTTGGGGCGACACTCGTGACAGCGGCTGTTAGCTTCAGTTTGGACGATCGAGGTGCCCTGATCGCGAGCCTGGTTTGCTTGAGCCCGCATTTCACTGTTGGCTCCTTCCATTTGGTGTGCCCGGTCGACGGGTTCAGAATGTGGTCGCTGAGCCAGATCGTTGATGTTCCTTCGGTTCTTTCGCCTTCGTTGCCGGACCGTACAGCCGCGTAAACGTTCAATGCCCGGCTAGTGGCACTCATTCATTCGTCTTTTCAGATACTTACGAAAGTGACCGATCCGGCAACCCGATGGTTGCTGGGTCGTCCTGCTTCTTTCAAACGCTCGGTTCGAGCCGCGGTTGGGCAGCCGCAGCTTCTGCTCTCGGCGACAAGGCTTCCCAAAAACACTGTAGTCAAGCGTCCCTTGAACAAATTAGTTCATAATGTGATTGTTATTATTGGATTTGTTGAATATATATCCACAATATGAACTTTTTGAATTGGATGTCTGAGCAGGGGGAGATGCATCAGTGTTAAAAGACAGGAGCCTTCTCTGCGGAAGCGTCCGTATTGGTGAAGGCATCTACGAAGCGGGTGTTGAGGGCCTTACCGTCACGAACCCGGCGACCAGCGCTTGCCTCGGCAATGTTCCCAACCTTGGGGGCGCCGAGACAGAGTTGGCCATCAGACATGCCAGAGAGGCACAGGCCGATTGGGCCGCACAGCCTGCGAAGGCACGGGCGGAAGTGCTTCAGCGCTGGTTTGCGTTGATTGTCGAGAACGCTGACGATCTGGCGCGCATCATCACCCTGGAACAGGGCAAGCCATTGAAAGAGGCGAAAGGGGAAGTCCTCTACGGTGCCTCCTATGTCGAATGGTATGCCGAGGAAGCGCGCCGCATATACGGCGAGACGATACCTGCGACGTCCCGGGACAAGCGCCTCCTGGTGATCAGGCAGCCTGTTGGTGTGGTTGCGGCGATCACCCCCTGGAACTTTCCGAATGCGATGATCACAAGAAAGGTTGCACCGGCATTGGCTGCCGGGTGCGCAATCATCGTCAAGCCCGCCGAGCAAACGCCTTTTTCAGCCCTTGCGCTGGCGACGCTCGCCGAGCGTGCAGGCGTTCCGCCTGGTCTCTTCACGGTGATCACGGGGGACGCGCGCAGGATTGGCGCAGCGATGACCTCCAGTCCCTTCGTGCGAAAGCTGTCCTTTACCGGCTCAACGGACGTCGGCAAGTTGCTGATGCGGCAGTGCGCCGACACCGTCAAGAAGATCTCGCTGGAACTCGGCGGCAATGCGCCTTTCATCGTCTTCGATGATGCCGATGTGGAAGCCGCCGTCGAAGGGGCTGTGGTCGCCAAATTCCGCAACAGCGGCCAGACCTGCGTTTGCGCCAATCGCATCTATGTGCAGTCCGGTGTTCACGACGCATTCGTTGCCGCTCTGGTGAAGCGGATGCGGACCATGAAGGTCGGCGATGGGCAGGCTGATGATACGGACCTTGGTCCGCTGATTGACGTTTCAGCCATAGACAAGGTCCAGGCGCATATCTCGGATGCCATTGCCAATGGTGCCAGGATTGAACTGGGCGGAACGCATCATTCCCTTGGTGGCACCTTCTTTCAGCCGACCGTTCTGACCGGTGTGCGCCATGAGATGCGCATCGCACGTGAGGAGACCTTCGGGCCTGTGGCGCCAGTCTTCCGTTTCGACACGGAAGAAGAAGTGATCGCGCTTGCCAACGACAGCGAGTACGGGCTCGCAGCCTACTTCTTTACTCGCGACCTCGCGCGCAGTTGGCGGGTCGGCGAGCGTCTCGAGTACGGCATGGTCGGCATAAACACGGGCCTGATCTCCACTGCCGAAGCACCGTTCGGCGGCATCAAGCAATCCGGCCTGGGACGGGAGGGATCCCGCCTTGGCCTGGATGAATACCTGGAAGCCAAATACCTGTGTGTTGGCGGAATCGATGAAGGAAATTGACATGACGGCATATGAGCCAGCCATTGCAGCGTTTCGGGCAGAAGGCGCCCTGCGTTATGGCGTCCTGACAGGCGATGATCTGGTGGACGTGACCGACAATCTGGAAGCCCGGTTCAGCAATCTTCTGGACGTTGTTGCCGCCGGCGCCCTGCCGGAACTGGTCAAGGCCGGCGAGGGGCGTCCCGTGAGCTATCGCGCGGCAGATGTCGCCTTCCAGATCCCGATTTCTGCTCCCCAGAAGATCATCTGCGTCGGGGTGAACTACCCGGACAGGAACGCAGAGTACAAGGACGGCCAGGCACAACAGATGCGGCCCTCTCTTTTTCCGCGGTTTGCGAGCGGGTTCACCGGTCATGGCCAGCCACTGATCCGGCCACCGGAAAGCGACCAGCTGGACTATGAAGGCGAGATTGCGATCGTCATCGGAAAAGCCGGCCGTCGCATTCCGCGCGAGACGGCATTCGACCATATTGCCGCGATTACCCTTTGCAACGAGGGAACGATCCGCGACTGGACGCGCCATGCGAAATTCAACGTGACGCAGGGCAAGAACTGGGAAAGGACCGGCAGCATCGGCCCGGCTCTCGTCCCGCTGCATTCCCCGGCCCAATTGCAGGATGTTGCTCTTGTAACCCGCGTCAACGGTGAGGTTCGCCAGCAGGACCGGACGTCGAGAATGATTTTCGACTTCCCCTATATCGTCAATTACGTCTCGACATTTGCACAGCTGATGCCTGGCGACATTCTGGTCTGTGGCACTCCGACAGGTGCCGGCGCAAGGATGGAGCCCCCTTGCTGGTTGAAGCCGGGTGACATTGTGGAAGTCGAAGCCGAAGGCATCGGTATCCTGCGCAACGGCATTGAGGACGAAAAATGCTGAGTGCCGCGCAGGTGCAGGACGTGGCGGCCGAGCTTCTGGAAGCGGAAGCAACCCGGCAACAGACTGGCCTTCTCAGCGTGCGTTACCCTGACATCTCGCTGGATGATGCCTATGCCATACAGGGGGCGCAACTTGCGACCAAACTGGCAGTCGGGCGGCGCATCCTGGGGTGGAAAATCGGCCTGACATCCAAGGTCATGCAGAACGCACTCGGTATCGATACGCCGGATTCGGGCGTGCTTTATGACGACATGCTGTTCCCTGATGGCGGGCAGGTGCCACGCGGCCGATATATCGAACCGCGCGTGGAAGCCGAGATAGCGTTTGTGATGAAGGCGCCAATCGATGGCAACGTCTCCCGTGAAGATGTGATCGCGGCGACGGATTATGTCAGCCCCGCGCTTGAAATCCTGGACACCCGCATCTTGCGTGCTGATCCGAAGACGGGAACGCGCAGGCGCATCTTCGACACCGTGGCGGACAATGCCGCCAATGCGGGCGTGGTTCTGGGAGCCCGACGGCATGACCCCGGCGACGTGGATCTTCGCTGGGTTGGGGCTATCGTCGAACAGGATGGTGAGGTCACGGCCACCGGTCTTGGTGCGGCTGTCTTGAACGACCCCGTGATGGGGCTCGTCTGGCTTGCCCGGCGGATGGCCAGCTACGGCCACCGCATCGAACCTGGCCAGATCGTCCTGACGGGATCGTTTATCGGCCCCATCGAATGTCCACCCGGTACGGCGATCCGGGCCGACTTCGGACCGTTCGGTGCGGTCTCCACCAGATTTGCGTGATCGTCATGACCTTAGCGAAAAACCTCTTCAAGGCGCGGCTTGCAAAGCCGGAGACGCAGATTGGCCTTTGGATGGCGCTGGCACATCCTGGCGCCGCGGAAATTTGCGCCGGAGCCGGGTTCGACTGGCTCGTCATCGATGCCGAACACGGACCGAACGGGCTTGCCGAAATCATGGCGCAGCTGCGGGTTCTCTCCGGCAGCAGCCATCCGGTGGTTCGCGTCCGCGAGAATGATCGTGCCCTGATCAAGCAGATGCTGGATATAGGGGCGCAGACAATTCTGGTGCCGATGATCGAAACGGCGGCGGAGGCGCAGGAAGCCGTGGGCTCGGTCCGTTATCCGCCGGAGGGCGCGCGCGGTGTCGGCGCGGCCCTGGCAAGGGCATCGGACTATGGTCGCATCACCGACTATCTGCACACGGCAAACAAGCAGGTGTGTCTGCTTGTGCAGGTCGAAAGCTGCAAGGGCATCGATGCGCTGGACGAGATACTGGCGGTTGAAGGTGTCGATGGCGTCTTTGTCGGGCCAGCGGATCTGGCCGCGGACATGGGCTATGTCGGCCAGCCCGAAGCGGCTCCTGTGCAAGCGGTCGTGGTTGAGGCCCTTTCGCGGATCAGGGCCGCGGGAAAGCCTGCCGGTATCCTGACGTCCAATCATGAACTTGCGCAACGTTATGCACTCATGGGTGTCGAGTTTCTGGCCGTTGGGGCTGATGTCGGTGTCTTTGCGCGCGGTCTTGCGGAGTTGAGACAGGCATTTCCCTGATCATTTCCCGGTTACGGCCGGGCGTGACCATATTATGAACAGGTAGGCCCGTTGCGTGAAAGCGCGGCGGGCCTTTGTTTTTGGCAGTTTTCTGCGGCTGAGGCGGCTCGAAATCATCGGGAAATAACTTATTGACTTTGAAACAAGCCATAATATGATCTTTATCAAATAGAGAATTCAAAAAATGATCATATTATGATCGGTCAAAAATGAGAGGTTCATAATGACGACACTTTCGGCAGGCGCACGGTTCCGGCAGGCCTTGAAGGAAGAAAATCCGCTTCAGGTCATGGGGTCGATCAACGCCTACACGGCGATGATGGCAGAGCGCGTGGGCTACAAGGCTCTTTATCTTGCCGGTGCAGGCGTCGCGAACGCATCCTACGGGCTTCCCGATCTCGGCATCACGAACCTGAGTGACGTGCTGACGGATCTCCGCCGCGTTACGGATGCAAGCAGTCTGCCGGTCCTGGTTGATGTCGATACCGGCTTCGGCGGTGCCTTCACCATCGCGCGCCTTGTGCGCGGCCTGATCAAGGACGGCGCCGGTGCCATGCACATGGAAGATCAGGTCCAGCTCAAGCGGTGCGGTCACCGTCCGGGCAAGGAGATCGTTTCCAAGCAGGAGATGGTTGACCGCGTCAAGGCGGCCGTGGATGCAAAGACCGACGATCAGTTCTTCATTGTTGCCCGCACGGATGCGCTGGCCATCGAGGGCCTGAACGGTGCGATCGACCGGGCCTGTGCCTACGTCGAGGCTGGCGCCGACATGATCTTCGCAGAAGCCTGCACGGAGTTGTCGCAGTACAAGGCTTTCGTCGATGCGCTCGACACGCCGTATCCGATTCTCGCCAACATTACCGAGTTTTCCAAGACGCCGAACTTCACTCTGGACGAGCTGCGCAGCGTCGGTGTTTCAGCGGCGCTCTACCCCTTGTCTGCGAATCGCGCAATGAACGCGGCAGCCCTGAAGGTTTACAAGCATATACGTGAGGTCGGATCGGCGACCGGTGTGCTGGATATCATGCAGAAGCGCGAGGAACTCTACGACTTCCTGAACTACCACGACTACGAAAGGAAGATCGACGAGTTGTTCCAAAGTCGGAAGTAATTGAGCAAAGGGAGGAAAGAATGCTCACCAAGAGAACTTTGTTGTCAATCGCAGCGGGCGCCTTGGCGCTCACAGTGGCGGCTCCGGTTATCGCGCAGGACGCGTTTCCGGAGAAGCCGGTCCGCCTGATTGTGCCGTATTCGCCTGGAGGGGGGACAGACACTACGGCCCGGATTGTTGCCGACAACATGAAGGAGTATCTGGGGCAACCTGTTGTCGTCGAAAACCGTCCGGGTGCGTCCGGAACGGTCGGCACGCTTCTGGCGAAACAGGCAGAGGCTGACGGGTATACCATTCTGTTCGGTATCCAGGCGACGCTTGCGCTGAACCCGTCGCTTTTCAAGTCGGCGACCTACAACTCGAAAGAAGACTTCTCGGGGATCGCGGTGATCTCCGAGTCGCCCTATGTGGTCACGGTGCCGGGGGATTCCGAAATCTCCGACTATGAAGGCTTTGCCGCGGCCGCCACGGAAAACCTGACCATGGCAAACGGAGGCAGCGCGGCGCTTCTGGCAGCGCGTTTGCTGGCCCGGCAGGCGGATCTCAGCTTCACCAATATTCCCTATTCAGGTTCCGGAGATGCAATTTCCGATATCCTGGCCGGCCGTGTGAATGCGATGATCAGCAGTCCTGTTTCAGTCCTGCCGCATGTTGAGAGCGGTGCCCTGAAGCCGATCCTCGTCACGAGCACGGACCGTTACGCCGCACTGCCCGACACGCCAACGGCAGACGAACTCGGCTTCGACGGTTTCAACGTGGTTGGGTGGTACAGTGTCGTTGCTCCGGCCGGTGTCCCCCAGGAGCGTCTGGACGTTCTGAGCGATGCCTTCAACAAGACCATTGCCAATCCGGACGTGCAGGCGAAACTCGAAAGCATCGGTGTAACGCCGTCCCGGCGTGGCCTGGATTCTGCGGCGACGACGGAATTCATCGCCTCCGAGGTCGACCTGTGGGGCCAGGAAATCAAGGACGCCGGCATCGAGCCGAAGTGACCTTTCCCTGAACTTCCTTTTCGCAACAATTGAACCTACCGGGCGAGCTTCGGCTCGCCCTTTCAAGGATGGAACCATGCCGCACGCCTGGATCGAATATTCCGGTAATATTGCAGATCAGACCGAGGTCGAAACTTTCGGTCGCTGTGTCCACGCCGCCATGACGGAAGCCGGTATCTTCCCGATCGCGGGTATCCGCATCCGCATCACCCGCATTGACGATTGCCTGGTCGGTGACATGAACCCGGACAACGGGTTCGTCCACTTGTCCCTTCGTATCGGTGAAGGCAGGGATGCGCAGACCAAACAGGAGGCGGCAGACTTGATCTTTGATCGGACTTCGTCGCATCTGAAGCCTCTCGCTGACCGTGCCCGGCTTGCATACGCAATGGAAATGCAAGAGATCCCGAGTGCTTACAGTTACAAGATGAACAACCTGCACAAACACTTGAAAGCCAGCTGACGGTTTTCTGGAGGATGGGATGAAGGCTCTCTTCAAGGCTCAGGACGGGCTGCTGGTCGCGCTCGTAGGTGCAATTTTCCTCTACGCTTCCCGCGATCTCGACATGGGCGTGCCGCGCAACATGGGGCCGGGGATGTTCCCGGTCGTCTTGAGTGCCTTGACGATTGTCTTCGGATTGCTGATCGCGGTCGTCAACGTCGTTCGTGACGTCACCCTTCCAAGGCAATTCCCCTGGCTCGGCCTCTGCGGGGTCGTTGCCTCCATCGCACTCTACGCTCTGCTGATCGAACGGCTCGGCATCGCACTCACCACCTTGTGTGCGATCTCGGTGCTGGCGCTCGTCATTCCGCGCATGAAATGGCTGGAAACGGTGCTGCTCTCCATCGGCGTTTCTGCCTTCCTGTGGCTCACATTCGTTCTGGGCCTCGGCATGCCTCTCAGGCTTTTCCCCGGGTTCTGATCATGATGGATTTCCTCTCAGGGTTTACGGTCGCACTGCATCCGGTAAATCTCTTTTATTGTTTCGCAGGTGTTCTGCTGGGCAATATCGTCGGTGTTCTTCCAGGTATCGGCGCGATCGCGGCGATCTCGATCCTGCTGCCGGTCACCTTCTATCTGGAGCCGACGACCGCGGTCATCATGCTGGCCGGTGTCTATTACGGGGCCGAATATGGTGGCTCCATCGCATCGATCCTTCTCAATCTGCCGGGCACGGCTTCCAATGCGATCACAACGCTGGACGGTTACCCGATGGCGAAAAGGGGCGAGGCTGGTCTTGCCCTGCTGACAGCGCAGATCTCCTCGCTGAGTGGCGGCACTTTCGGCATTCTGGCCATGGTCTTCCTGTCGCCGTTGATCGTGAAGTTCTCGCTCTCCTTCGGACCGGCGGAGTATTTCGCGACCTTGCTGCTGGGGCTCGTTGCCGGATCGGTTGCGGTTGGCGGCTCGGCGCTCAAGGGTGTTGCGATGGTCTTCATCGGCATGCTGCTGGGCAGCATCGGCCTTGATCTCAACAGCGGCGTTGCCCGGTTCGACATGGGCTATGCAAACCTTCTCGACGGGCTGTCGATCGTCGCCGTTGCCATGGGGCTGTTCGGCATCCCGGAGGTCATCAACAAGCTGAGGGATGACCAGGGTGACAGGAAACCGATCGCCATTTCCGCCCGCTCCATGTTTCTCGCTTTCGGCAAACTCAAGAGCATCAAGTTCTCGATCCTTCGCGGAGCCTCTGTTGGTGGCATCCTGGGGCCCTTGCCCGGTGCAGGGCCCACGATTTCCTCTTTCCTGGCCTATTCGCTGGAACGGTCCGTGGGGGGCAAGAAGGAAGAATTCGGCACTGGACGGATCAACGGGATTGCCGCACCTGAGGCAGCCAACAACGCTGCCGCCCAGACGGCCTTCATTCCGACCATGACGCTCGGTATTCCCGGAACGCCGACGATGGCGATCATCCTGGGCGCCTTGATGATCCACGGCATCGCACCCGGACCACAGCTGGTGGTCGATCACCCGGACCTGTTCTGGGGCCTGGTCGCCAGTTTCTGGATCGGCAACGTGTTGCTGCTGGTTTTGAACGTACCGCTGATCGGTGTCTGGGCACGACTGGTTGCCGTGCCGAGACGGTTCCTGTTTCCCGTGATCATTGCACTGATCTGCACTGGCGTCTTCGGCGTGGCAAATTCCACCTTCGACGTCTGGGCTGTGTTGTTGATGGGGGTTATCGGGGCGATCCTGCGATTTTACGACTATTCCCCCGCACCGCTGCTCATCGGGTTCGTTCTGGGGCCGATGCTCGAGGAGCACCTGCGCCGCGCCTTGATGATTTCAGGAGGAGACTTCGGTTATCTTCTCGGATCCAGCACGGCCATCGCGATCCACTGCATCACGATCCTGATCATCGTGCTGCCGCTGCTCAACCTGCTCTGGTCGCGGATCAAGCGTAAAACCGAAAATCCCGTTGCCGATTAACAGCCTCGGTCAATCGGAAGGCGCGGCCGGATCAGGCTCTTCCTATCGGTCGCATCTTCGACAGCTTGGCGCTGATCTTCGCGACTTCCTCCCCCATGATGGCGAGTACCGATTGCAGGTGCTCGCCGGTCATGCGCGCCATGATGCTGGAAACGCTGATTGACGCAAAGGGTGTGCCGGCACTGTCGCGGATCGCCATGGCGACGGTCCTGACGCCAACGTCCGACACCCTGTCGATGTAGCCGGTCTCTCTTGCCAGTTCGACCATTTCACGGATTTTCGTGACGCCACCGGAGAACTCCTTGAGGTCGCCGGTGTTTCTGTCCAGGATCGCTTCGGCTTTTGCAGGCGGAAGGGCGGCAAGGACAGCCATGCCACCGGCGCCCAGCCCGATCGGGCGATGAACCCCGACGTCCAGAACAAAGGCCTTCACGGGAAACGCGCCGCTTTCCCGGGCAATGCAGGTCATCTTGTCACCGACGACACGATTGAGGAAAACGGTGTCGCCCGTTACCTCGACCAGACGTTCGAGTTCCGGCTTGCAAACATCTTGCAGGTCATAGGCTGGGAAGACCAGCAGACCCAGTTCGTAAATTCTGGAGCCGAGGAAAAAGCGGCGGTTTTCCGCATCCTGGTCGACGAAGCCATGTTCGATAAGCGCCTGCAGCACTCGTCGGGCAGTCGGCCGGGTCAGGCCGGACTTTGCGAGTATGTCCGCGAAGGGAACACCGTCGGGATGCCCACCGGCGACAAGATCGAGCAGCATCGCTGCGCGGTCGATGCTTTGTGTTCCTGCAGTCATCCTCGTAAGTCTCTATAATCGTATGTGTTTAATATCTAATTCGACCGAATGTCCTAGTAGAGTGGTATTGCATGAGGGCACAGGGGTCCATTGAAATGAAGGGCATTCGGGAATTTATTGGCATGGCTAAGGCCTCGTTTCCGGATCCGATGTTGCCACTGTGTCTCCAAGTCGGAATGGGGTGACCTAGAAGCCTGTTGAACGGCTGGAGATGTGGGCTGAAGTCCTATCCGGACGCGGGTTGGCGGGGTGCTTCTCAGGTCAGTTGACCTGAAATCCGGTCCAGAAGGTCTTGCGCACGTTTTTCGTAAGTCACGGCGTTTTGGGTTCGTGCAAACCTGATTGCACGGCGAAGTGCAGATGAAGCGTTTCGGGTTCGTCCAGTCTGAACCGAGAGCAAGGCCCAAAGGCGATGGAGCTCCGCTTCGTGCCAGCGTTCGCCGGTACGTCTTATGATCTTGAACGCCGACGCAATTGCCTTCAGCCCTTCGACCGGGTTACCGCAGCGGCTGGTCGCTTCTGCGTAGAGTGCCAATCCGTAAGGACGGGTCAGCGTCACGTTCATTGCCGCCTGTGCGTTCAGACCTTCGTGAATTTGCTGAAGGCCGGAAGCGTTCCCAAGCACGACCTGCGCCCACCCGGCCAGCAGGTCGCCATAGGGGCGCCAGAATGGAATTGCGGCTGCTTCGCAGGTTTCGATCAGGCCCGTCGCCCGTTCCAGCACACGCACCGGGTCTTCACGTTCACGAGCGATCAGAGCTCCTGCCCAAAGCATCTGCGCTCGACCGAAAGGCTGCTCCAATGTGTCCGTCAACGTCATGCCTTCGGCATAAAGGCGTTCGGCACGTTCGCCTTGGCCGAGCAACTGATGAACGCAAGCGGCATACTGGCGGCAGACGATGCCGGGGTCCTCGCCGAAGAGAACCGATGCCTCTGCGCCGTGGTTCGTGTCGTAGGCGCTGCAAACAGCGTTGATATGAGGCAGACAGGCGGCAAAATCACCACGGAATAACCGTGTTTGCCCGACAGCATTGTGGGCCACCATTGCATAAAGCGCTGGTGCATCCTCTGCCAGGTCATCGAGACCCTTGGCAAGTTCGTCGGCGGCTGCAAGGTCTGCCTTGGTCAGGTGGTGGTTCCAGAGCCCCGCAAGTGCGGGCACAATTGTCGTCGGGTCATTGGTTCGGCCTGCAAGTGTCGCGGCGCGTTCGTAAACGTCCCGAAGTTCGTCTGTGGTGAAGTGATCCCCGACGATTAGTGCCGCTCCCAGACCCAGTAGCGTGCGGCATTCCGCCGTGTGCGTTTCGGGGTCAGGCTCGCAGGCGGCGAAGGAGACAAGCGCCTGCCGGAACTGGGCGGCCGCATCGGTGATTGCGCCGCGTTCCAGCGCAGTCAGGCCCGCAAGCCCTCGATGGACGGCAGCACGTTTCCAATCGGCGGCACGCTCGAAATGATCGGCTAGTGTGGACGCGATTTCGCCAGTGCGGGATTTGAACACGGTTTCAAGCCGGCTGCCGATGCGTTCGTGAAGTCCTTGCCGATTTGCGGCCGGAACAGCGTCGTAAAGGGCCTCCTGATAAAGCGCGTGCCGGAAGACGTAGCGTGTTGCCTGCGTCCCGTCCGGCCAGACCATGACGCCGGCCCGTTGAATAAAGCGCCTGACGCTTGCAAGGCGGTCGAGAACCGCTTCGCCTTTTTCCACCTCGAACCGATCATCGCTCAACATGGCAGCGGAAAAGCGAATTCCGGCAACGCTGGCAATGTCGAGTAATTGCCGCTCGTATGGATCCAGCCGACCGATTTCGCCCGCGATGAATTTTCCGGCTCCGCGTGAGATTGCCGAAACGATTTCATTGATGTCCTGCTCGGGTGCCTGCTGATTTTCGGACCTCTCCAGGACCCCGTCCCGATGCCACTGGTCGATGATCGCATCGACCAGGATGGCATGCCCTTCCGTTCTTCGCCTCAACTCGCCCGCAAGGGAGGCAGGCAGTCTGTGGTCCGGAAAGCGTCGCTTGAGAAGGTCTGCCACGGCTGTTTCGTCGAGGCCGTCCAGCGTGACCGGGCTAAAGTCCTGAACACGTTGAAGGTAATGCAATGTCGTTTGAAGATCTCCGGACTTGTCCAGTTCATCAAACCTGTAGGTTCCAACCACAAGGGTTCTGGCAGGAGCGCGGCGCTGAGCCCAGGAAAGAAGCCATGCGAGCGTGCTCTGATCGGCCCAGTGCAGGTCTTCCAGAATGATGACACCGGGCTGCTGCTGAGAGAGACGCTCCATGAGTGCGGTCAGCTCCCGCAACATTGAGTCCGGGTGCGTGTCCGTCAATCTTGTGGGCAGGGGGGCGGGCTCCCGGCCAGAACGAAGCTGAGGCAACAGGTCCCGCCAGGACGGTGCGACATCCTCAAGAAGTCGTAGGACCCGTTTTCGTGACGCACCTTCGGCGAGCTGTGTCACGATCTCGATCAGTGGGCCATAGGGTTCCCGGGCACCTGGATGGGGAATGCACTGCCCCCGGGCAGACCAGAAGTCTGCCGTGCGTGGCAGCGTGGCGGCGAACGTCTCCACCAGCCTTGATTTGCCCGATCCAGCTTCCCCGGCGACAAGGCTCACAATGCGCTTGCCAGCGCGCACTGCCGCTGCGCAGTCCGCAAGGGACTGCAGTTCCGTGGTTCGGCCCACGCAAAGAGGGGCTGTTCCGGTGGTGTCCGTGCCGGAGTTCAGAACCGTGATCTTGCCGACAAGGCGGTAGCCCTGCCTGCCGACCGTTTCGATGAACCCGGGTGTTTCGGCGCTGTCCCCCAGCAAGCGTCTAAGCTCGCGGATACACTGCTTTGGACCGGTCTCGCGTCCATGCTGCTGTCCCCAGATCAGATGTCTCAGCTCTTGCTGGCTGACGACCTCTCCCTCGCGGGCGTGCAGCTCGACCAGCACGGCGAGAGTCTTGGGGCGCAAACGAACGACTTCCCCGTCACGCAGTAGTTCACCGCGAGAAACATCAAGTTCGACTTTTTGCACTGGGACGCAGATTCCGATGTTCCGGTGAGGCACGAGGACCGTGCCCCGATGAAGAATTACACTGATTGACGAACTACTTATACCATTTTTGCACCGTTGCCGACTTTGTTTGCCATCCTGATTTCCCTACCACCAGTCCTCATGGAGACGCGCCCCTGCGGCATGCCCCGCCGCAAGCGCGATCTCCCGTCTGCAACCGGAAAAGAGGACAGCCCAGTTTGACAAGATCGGTCACAACAGGCCCGGTGACAGCACGGGCCGTGCAATTGCTTGCGGTCCTGCTGGTGTCGGTATGCAGCGTTAACCCCGTCGCAGCGACCGTAACATGTGTTGAAGATTTTGACCGGGGTGTGACTTCCGAGGCAGCGGGTGCCAGGCCCGGCACGCTGCTCTCCGCAGCACTCTCGCAAAAGCTGGATGATGCGGTGCTGGCCGCGCTTCCGCTTGCCGAAACGCCGGGCGTCATTGTTGGTGTCCAAACACCAGACGGCACATGGAAAAAGGGGTACGGCGTTGCCGACCCGGCAACCGGAACTCCGATGGGGCCGGGCATGCACACGCGCATCGGGTCCGTGACGAAGACCTTTACCGGAACAATGCTGTTGCAGCTTGCAGAGGCCGGACGGCTTTCTCTCGATGACACGATCGACGCCTATGTCGAGGGAATTCCCAACGGAGACAGGATCACGCTGCGCCAGCTTGCGGACATGACCAGCGGTGTGGCGAGCTACACCGCTTCCGAACGGTTTGTGGAATTGTTTCTCGATCAACCCGGTGTCGCGTTTTCGCCCGAGGACCTTTTGACCTTTGCCGTCGAGAATTCGCCGCTCTTCGAGCCGGGAACGCGATACGATTATTCCAACACGAACACGATCCTCCTTGGCATGGTCATTGAAAAGACCACGGGCCAACCCTTCGAAACGTCTTTGCGGAAGATGATCCTGGAGCCTCTCGGACTGGAGAAAACAGTCTGGCCGGGAAGCAGGACCGAACTGCCGGAGCCCTACGCGCAGGGCGTTACCCTTCAGGGCGTCGATGCACCGCAGGCAGCACCTCTTGTTGCCACACACTGGAACCCGGCTTCGCTCTGGACAGCGGGGGAGCTGATTTCCAACCTTGACGATCTGCTCGTCTATGGCCGAGCCCTTGGGTCCGGCCAAGGGCTTCTCGGTACCGAGATGCAGCAAGCGCGGCTGCGATCCTTCCGTCCGCCTGATGGGTACGGTCTGGCGCTTCGGTGCAACGGAGAGTGGGTTGGCCACACGGGCGAAGTGCCCGGATACACCACGGTCGTTTTCCATAGCCCGCGGACCGACACGACCCTTGTTGTCCAGGCGAACAGCGACATGCCTTCCGGGGATTGCGAGGAGGCAAAGGAGACGCAGGACGTCGACGAAGCCTCGGGTCTGTCCTGCTCGCTGCCTGCCATGCGCATTTTTAACGCCGTCGCTCCGTTACTCGGCGAAACGGCTCCCCAGAACACCGCTGAATAAGAACGGAGCCGTCCGTGACAAGACAGGTGCTGCCTCCCCCGGCAACAAAAACCCTGCGCGGTGCCGCCGCTGCTAATCCCAAATCTACCTTTCGGCTTCGGGCTGCTTCGGTTCTGGCCGTCTCTTTCGTGGCCGCGGTGTTTTCTCATTCTGCACCGGCTCAAACGCTTGATCAGGCCGTCGCCGGGCAGACCGTCATTATCGAACGGTTCACGCCGCCTACAAGGCCGGGCACGGTCGACATCACTGTGCAGGATCAGCGCAAGCGTGTTTCAGAACAAGATGCCGAGAGGGTACGCTTCACCCTCCGCTCGGTATCGATTGCCGGCGCTCATTCGGTTTCGAACACCGATCTGTCGGCCATCTGGCAGGGCAAGATCGGCAAGGACATGTCTCTTGCGGATCTCTACCGGATCGCCGAGGCGGTTGATGCCGCTTATCTGAGAGCCGGCTATTTTTCGATGACCGTCGTTCCGGTGCAGGACTTTGCGTCCGGCGCGGTCTCGCTCCGGGTCTACGAAGGCTATGTTGAAACCGTCGAGATCACCAGTTCCATCCCGCGCATCAGGGAGCGCCTGGCGCCCTATATCAACCGCCTGACCTCCATGCGGCCCATTCGGATCAAGGAAGCGGAACGCGTCCTGCTGCTGATGAGCGATCTCGCCGGTCTGCAGATCGAGGGAACAATTGTGCGCCCGGAAACGCCCACAGGTGGCGGTACGCTGAAGCTCGCGGTTGATTTCAGCCGATACAACGCCGGCGTCGGTCTCGACAACCTTGGAACAGATACGGTCGGTCCGCTGGAACTTTCCGGAAATGCCACGGTCAACGACATCTTCGGGTTGTTCGAAACGACAAGCCTGGTTGGGGTGACCGTTCCGGACGCGCCCGAGGAAATGGTGCTGCTGCAGGCTTCGCAGTCGGTTCCAATCGGGTTCAACGGGCTCTCCGCTGGCTACGACCTGACCTATGTGACACAGAAGCCCGGCGCAGACCTGAAAGAGCAGGACATCCACATCGAAACCGTTATCGGTTCGGCTCATCTCCAGTATCCGCTCATTCGCACCATCGACCAGAGCCTTTACGGCAAGGTGGAAATCAATCTTCGGAACGACCGGATCGACGTGATGGGCGCACGGGCTGCCCGTGAACAGGCGCGTTGGGCGACGGTGTCCCTCCGGTACGACCTTGATGCAGGCCCTGCCTCATTTTCCGCTGGAGCCGAACTGGGTCAGAGCCTGAACCACAAAGGTGAAATGGAAATTGACCCGGACGACTATCGCTTTGGCCGGTTCAACTTCGGCGTCTCATACGATCTGGCGTCCATCGCTCGGCTTCAGCTGCGCACGGCCAGCCAGTATTCGCCGACACCGCTGCCCGGTGCGGTCCGGTTCGCTCTCGGCGGCGATCCCTACGGCTGGGCGTTCGATGGCGGCAGCCTCTCCGGTGACAGTGGCTTTGCGTCGGCGTTTGAAGTCAGTCACGACATCGAAACCGGATGGTCTGCGCTTCCCGGTCTCACCCTGACGGCCTTTGCCGATTATGGTGTCGTCTGGAACGTGGATGAAGCCGCCGACTTTGCCCGCGACGAACTCGGTTCAGCCGGTGTCGGTGTCAGTGGCATGGTTGCCGACCGGGTGAATTTTCAGGTTCTCACCGCCACACCCTGGCATCGGCCGGAAAACGCCGAAGATCCGGGGACCCGGGTTTTCTTCAGGCTGGGGCTGGCGCTTTGACGACACAGGAAAGTATCGCCCCGGCCGGACCGGCCGAAACCCATCTGCAATGACCTGCACGCGCGAACAGCAAGACTGATTGAGAGGTTACACATGTCGTTCTTCCAGCTCACACGGCGCCGGTTCCTGGCGTCCGCGTCTCTCGCGGTTCTGGCAGCACCAGCCCTTGCCGAGGACCTGCCGCCATCCAGAACGGCGGGAACCGATGTTCCGCCTGGCCAGATCGACAAGGCGATCGCCGGGCTTGACGGGATCGTTGAAGACATCAAGGCACGCAGCAAGGTGCCGGGCCTAGCGGTTGCCGTCGTCCACAAGGGAGAGACTGTCTACGCGAAAGGCTTCGGAAAGCGGGGCGGCGAGGGCGATCAACCGATTGACGCCGACACCGTTTTCCAGATGGCTTCCGTGTCCAAGTCGATCGGAGCAACAGTCGTTGCCCGGCAGGTCACGCGCGGCGTTGTTTCGTGGGACAGCAGGATGCGCGACCTGCTGCCATGGTTCAGCCTTGCCGATCCCGATATTACCGAACGTTTGACAGTGGGGGATCTCTACAGCCACCGTTCCGGCCTGCCGGACCATGCTGGTGACGATCTGGAAGACATCGGCTTTGACAGGCAGACGATCCTCGAACGTTTGCGTCTGCAGCCCCTGCGCGCCTTCCGCACGAGCTACGCCTACACGAATTTCGGCCTGACCGCCGGCGCCGAGGCGGTTGCCGAAGCATCCGGGGCCGAATGGGCCGACCTTTCTGACGAGGCCCTGTTTCAGCCGCTTGGCATGACCAGGACCAGTGCGCGGTTCGATGATTTCATGGCACGGGAAAACCGCGCGGTGCCGCATGCCAGAAGCGGCGACGGTTTCGAGGCGCTGTACCAGCGGCAGCCGGACGCCCAGTCGCCCGCCGGCGGGGTGAGTTCTTCCATCAACGACATGGCAAGATGGATGAAGATGGTTCTGGCCGATGGTGGAGAGCTTATTTCTCCCGAAGCCTTGCAGCCTGCAATCAGTCCGCAGAGCTTTTCCAGCCGTCCCCATACGCCTGACGAACGCGCCGGGTTCTACGGCTATGGTTTCAATGTCGGCACTGACCCGTCCGGCCGGGTAATCCTCAGCCATTCAGGTGCTTTCATCCTTGGTGCGTCGACCTATTTCCTGATGATCCCCTCGCTCGACATAGGGATCGTGGTCCTGTCGAATGCGGCTCCTGTCGGTGCCGTTGAATCCATCGGCGCATCCTTCTCCGACATGGTTCAGTTCGGGCGTGTGACCCGAGACTGGTTCTCCGGATACGAAGGCCTGTTCGCTTCCTTCTATACGCCTGCCGGTTTCACGGCCGGTGAACCTGCGCCTGCTGCTGCTGCACCTGCTCCTGCGGCTGGCTATTGCACGGGCCGTTACGGCCATCCCTACTTCGGCACGGTCGAGGTGCAAGAGGAGGACGGCGGGCTCGTCCTGCTTGCCGGTCCCCAGCCAATAAAGCTGCCGCTGCATGCCTGGGACGGGTCGATGATGGTGTTTGACATTGCGAACGAAAATGCCGTGGCGGGTTCGCGCTCGACGGTGACTTTCTCAGGCGATGGCAAGGAAGCAAGCACCCTGGAAATCGAGCTCTTCGTGCTGAACGGGCCTGCGCGGTTCGAAAGGCTTGCGCAATAGAGTGAGCTGATTCTGCGACGCACATTCAAACCCCGCAGGGACATCCTGCGGGGTTTTTGCTTTCGCACACCCTCAGCACCTGATCCGCAGAGAGAACAAGCAGAAGACGTCGGGATACTTGAGAGCTCCGGTGCTGAGGCAGCTTCCCGTTCGGGCAATTGGTCGCGCGATTTCGGATAGTTGCAATTGCACGTGCGTCTCCGGAAGACATTGCATACTGGAATATGCAATGCTCCGGGCCGGAGGATGGACCATGACAAAAGAACGGATGAAACTGCCGGGGAGGGGCTATGAAGAGCGGTGTTTCCAAACGTCCTGAAGAGGCAGATTCACAGCCGGAATTCGGTCCCTGGCTACCGCAGGCGTCGATCTTGATCGTCGACGACGAGCCTGGCATGCGCAATTTTCTGGTCCGCACGCTCGAGCCTTATTGCAAACGCATCGAGCAGGCCGCCGACACGGTCGAGGCCTCGGCGCTTCTTGATACCCACCATTATGACGTGGTGATCCTCGACAATATCATGCCAGGCAAATCCGGCGTGGAATGGCTTGGCGAACAGCGGCGGATCGGGTTTTTCGCCGATGCGATCCTGATGACGGCCTATGCGGATCTGGAAACCGCGATCCAGGCCTTGCGGGCAGGTGCCGTGGATTTCATCCTCAAGCCCTTTCGGTCCAACCAGCTGCTGAACGCGGTTGCCAGGTGTCTCGACCGGGTCACGTTGCTTCGGGAAAACCAGCTGTTGCGCCACCAGTTGCAGGCAACATCCGACCATCTTCTTCTGCGTGACAAGCTGATCGGGCATTCGCGCCAGATCGGCGAGATCCGCGAAACGATCTCCCGCGTCGCGCCACTGCCGACATCCGTTCTGATCACGGGGGAATCCGGGACCGGAAAGGAAGTTGCTGCCAGGTCGCTTCACGATCTTTCTGATCGGGCGGACAAACCCTTCGTTCCGGTCAATTGCGCCGCCATTCCCGGAGACATGATCGAAGCTGAATTGTTCGGACATCTCAAAGGCGCTTTCACCGGTGCCGGTTCCAGCCGCGACGGCCTGTTCATGCACGCGCATGGCGGCACGCTGTTTCTGGACGAGATCGGCGAACTGCCCATGGCACTACAGAGCAAGTTGCTGCGGGCAATCGAAGACCGGAAAATTCGGCCGGTCGGATCCGAGCGTGAAGTGCCTGTCGATCTGCGGTTCGTGTTCGCGACCAACGCAAATCTGGAGCAGGCCGTGGAGGAGGGCCGGTTCCGGGCGGACCTCTACTACCGGGTCAACGTGCTTCAGCTCGAAATGCCGCCGCTGCGCGAGCGTGGTGACGACATCCGTGAACTTGCCTCGCTGTTCATGCAGAAGCTGTCCGTGCAGCTTGGAATGCCGCCTGTACCGTTTACCGATGAGGTCGTCTCCGGGCTGCTGGCTTATGAATGGCCGGGCAATGTTCGCGAACTGCGCAACACGATCGAACGAACCTTGATCCTTGGCCGCTTTCCGGCGGAGTTCCACAGCACGCAGAGCCTGTTGCTGCCCGGCGGGGAAACGCTGCAGGACATGGAGAAGCGTCATATCCTGATGGTGCTCGAGGAAGCCGGTGGAAACCGTGCCGAAGCGGCGCGGCGGCTCGGCATTTCGCGCAAGACCATCGACAGGAAGCTGATGGACTGGAATGGCTGAGGAGAGACGACGCCGGAAATCGGGAAGCCGCCTGTCCGTCAGGGTCAGGCTACTGGCCATCGCCCTGTTGCCGACACTTGTGGTTCTGCCACTCTTTCTCGGCTGGGCGATGGTGCGCTGGAACGCGAAGTTCGATTCCCTGTTGATCACCAAGGTCAATGGCGACCTGACCATTGCCCATCAGTACTTTTCGAGGATCCTGGAAAATTCGGGTGAAAAGATCGATGCGCTGGGCCAGTCGGCCTCCTTTCGCGACGTTGCAGACAGTGGTGATGCCGCACTTCTGGCAGGGCTGCTGGAGCGTCGGCGTGAGGAGCTGGGTCTCGATTTTCTGTATGTCGTGCGCAGGGACAGGACAGTTGAGGCGGCCGCTCCGCCAAGTGCCGTTCCGCCGGTCTCCAAGGACTGGCCGGTCATCGAACAGGCTTTTGCAGGATCTGCCGCAACAAGCGTGGATATCTTCGAAGCAGATGATCTGACGGCGATTTCTCCGGCACTAGCAGATCGGGCCCGGCTGGATCTCGTCCCGACACCCAATGCGGTGCCGACCGAGAGGGCCGCGGAAACACGCGGCATGGTGGTTCACTCCGCAAGCCCGGTCACCGTGCCGGGAGCGCCCGTGGCAGCTCTGGTCGGTGGCATTCTGCTCAACCAGAACCTCGTCTTTATCGACACGATAAACGATCTCGTCTACCGCGAGGCGAGCCTTCCCGAAGGCAGCCAGGGCACCGCGACGCTGTTTCTCGAAGATGTCCGCGTCAGCACCAATGTCCGCCTGTTCGAAGACAAGCGCGCGCTTGGGACGAGGGTGTCCGCCGCCGTTCGCCAGAAGGTGCTGGGCGAGGGGCAGGTCTGGCTGGACAGCGCGTTCGTCGTCAACGACTGGTACATCTCGGCCTATGAACCGATCACCGACAGTTTCGGCGAGCGGGTGGGCATGCTTTATGTCGGCTTTCTGGAAACGCCGTTCCGGGAAGCCAAGCTGGCGACACTGGTCGCGCTGCTGCTGGGCTTTCTTGTCGTGACCGCTGGCAGCGTGCCGCTGTTCCTGAGGTGGGCTCGCGGCGTTTTCAAGCCACTGGAAAAGATGACGGACACCATTGCCAGCGTCGAAAAGGGAGACCTTGGCGCCCGCACGCGGTCCGAAGGCAGCGGTGACGAGATTGCGCGTGTCGCCCAGCATCTCGATCATCTGCTCGACCTGGTTCAGGAAAGCGACCGGCAGCTCAGGTCCTGGAACGAGGAGCTGAACACCCGCGTCGAGGAACGCACGCGCGACCTCAAGATGGCGAACAGGCAGTTGGAAGACACCACCAAGCAACTGATCATGTCGGAGAAGCTTGCCGCCATCGGCGAGATTACAGCCGGTGTTGCCCACGAGATCAACAATCCGATTGCGGTGATCCAGGGCAATCTGGAAGTGCTGCGCATGCTGCTCGGCGAGCATGCAAAGGTTGCCAGTACGGAAATCCGCCTGATCGACGAGCAGGTGGACCGGATCAACCAGATCGTCATGAAGCTGCTGCAGTTCGCCAAGCCCGACGAATATGCAGGCTATGCCGATCGGCACGCGCCGGACGAGGTGATTTCTGACTGTCTTCCGCTGGTCCGCCATCTCTTGCGCAAGACCGATATCGAGGTTGTCCGCGAGGCCACTGCCTCCCGTCTGGTGCTGATGAACCGGACGGAACTGCAGCAGGTGCTGATCAACCTCATCGTCAATGCCATCCATGCCATGCCCGGCGGCGGCACGCTGACGATGAAAACCTGGGATATGAAAAAGGAAGATGTCGCCGGAGTGTCGATCGAGATTTCGGACACCGGCGTCGGCATGAGCGCGGATGTTATCGCGCGTATATTCGACCCCTTCTACACGACGAAAAGCCGGCAGGGCACCGGATTGGGGCTTTCGATTACCCAGACGCTGGTCAGCCGTCAGGGCGGCGATATCAAGGTGGAAAGCATCGAAGGGACCGGGACCGTTTTCACAATCTGGTTGCCTGAAAGCGCTTGACGTTGCGGGTGGGCTGCCCCTGAGTTGCGCCCGGCATCTAGGCCGTTTGGGCGATCAAGGGCTTCTGGACAGATTGTCCCAAACGGCCGGAAAACAACTTTTGAATGTGGACAAAATGTCCACTCATCGTTCTTCCTGAAAATCTAACTGTCTGAAATTCAACAGAAAAGAAACTGGCCCCGAACTTGCCATCAGCAAGGAGCTGCCGGAAGGCGCGGGACGGTGCAACCGTTCCTGCGCTGCGGACCTGAAGCGGGAGGCTTCGACAGGTGCGCGTCTGCCGGGAGCGGGGCATCCGGCTTTGTCTTGCCGGACCGGGGGAGACATGACAGGCCGGCCGCAAAGGGACCGGCACCTTCCCGGAGGAATGCCCGACAACCGTGCATGGGAGGAAAATAAGTGCATGTTTGATCGGTTGAAAAAGGAACATATCGTCGCAGAGGACGGTTTTAACCGCTGGAAGGTTCCGCCAGCATCCATCGCCATCCATCTTTGTATCGGCTCCGTCTACGCCTGGAGCATCTTCAACCCGCCTCTGATCAAAGAGTTCGGGGTGGTTGCCGCAGCGCCGGAAGACTGGAGCCTGTCTTCGGTCGTCTGGATCTTTTCCGTTGCCATCGTGTTTCTCGGGCTTGCGGCCGCCTTCGGTGGCAAGTGGCTTGAGGAAGTCGGCCCTCGCATGGTCGGCGTCGTTGCCGCCATCTGCTGGGGCGGCGGATTCATCATCGGCGGCTTCGGCATCATGACGCACCAGCTCTGGCTGCTTTACCTCGGTTACGGCGTGATCGGCGGCTGCGGTCTGGGGCTTGGGTACGTATCACCCGTTTCCACCTTGATCCGGTGGTTCCCGGATCGGCGCGGCATGGCCACTGGCATGGCCATCATGGGCTTTGGCGGTGGAGCGATGATCGCAACGCCGATCAAGGAATATCTGCTCGGTCTGTTCTACAAGGCGCCGGAATACCTGGGGCCTGAAGGATCTGTTGCCCTGATCACCGAAGGCGGCAAGCGCCTTGCGGAAGTCAACGGCCAGATGGTGGAAGTGGTTATCGCAGGCGCCAAGCAGGTGGCAGCAGCGCCTGTTGCGCTTCAGGAGGGGATCTATGTGGTCGGTACCGGTAACACCGGGGCTGCAGGGACGTTCTTCACGCTCGGCATCGTCTATCTGGTCGTGATGATCATCGCGGCCTTCTCCTACCGGGTTCCGCGCGAAGGCTGGCGTCCGGCCGGCTGGACACCACCAACTGCCGATGCTGCGTCCCGCAAGATGATCACCCACAACAACGTTCACATCGATCAGGCACTCAAGACACCGCAGTTCTATCTGCTGTGGATCGTGCTCTGCTTCAACGTGACGGCGGGTATCGGCGTGATCGGCGTTGCCAAGACCATGATGACGGAAATCTTCGGCACCACCTTGCCGCTGATCGTGAATTCGGCCTTTGCGGCAACCTATGTGTTCATGATCTCGGTCTTCAACATGGTCGGACGGTTCTTCTGGGCTTCCACTTCGGACTTCATCGGCCGCAAGAACACCTACCACTGCTTCTTCGTGCTCGGGATCATCCTTTACCTATCGATCCCCTTTGCAGCAGAACAGGTGAGCGTCAATCCGGCCGTCACCTGGCTCGTGATGTTCTATGCAGCCACCATGATCATCTTCACGATGTATGGCGGCGGCTTTGCGACCATCCCGGCGTATCTCGCTGATATCTTCGGCACGAAATATGTCGGTGGTATCCATGGGCGTCTGCTGACGGCGTGGAGTACGGCAGGCGTTCTGGGGCCGCTGGCGATCACCCAGCTGCGGAACATGTCCCTGAACAATGCGATCACGGATCTTGCCGCCAAGGTGGACCCGAGTGCCTTTGCCGAGAAATTCGGTGCGGGTGTCGATCAGCTCGACCAGCTGGTGGCCGCAAAGACGGTGACTGTTGCCCGGCTGATGGAAATCGCTCCGGCCGGCACGGTGGATCCCACACCGAGCCTCTACAACACCACCATGTATGCCATGGCAGGCTTGCTCGTGATCGCGTTGATCGCGAACTCGCTGGTGAAGCCGGTGCACGACAAGCATCACATGGAAGCCGGTGCCGACGGGACCAGCCCGGTTCCGGACGGTGCGGAGCCGGCGAAGGCCTGATCAAGGCTTCTGCCATCACGATCAACCGGCCCGGAAGCATCCGCTTCCGGGCCTTTTTTTGTGTTCATATGCATCACAAAGCTGAGGGGCTGGGGGTCGGATTTCGGCTTCGTCAGGGGCGTTCCATCAGTTTGCCGGCACGTTCATGGTGAGCGATTTCAAGTGGTCAGGTGCAGCGCCTGCCACGAAAAGATATTTTCTCTCAATGGCTTGTGTTCTCTTTCTGGTCTTCACTCGGCAATGTCTTATTTGAGGTGTTGGTTGAAATAAATTTCAGAAAAAGAAATAAATACCAAAACAGTTTGACGGCTTTCGGGGGCTGCCCTTATCCATGGTCTCGCTGGGATAAAAACCAGTGTTTGAAATTTCTTGCAGTGAGCTGATCTCTTTGACAGGCTGACCTGCAAGACCGGGAGGAGCAGCGTCAGGCTCCCTGCGTTGAGAGGAACGCAGACTGGATGTCCTGACAATCTGAAATCGATCACCCATCGGGCATTCGACCGTTCGCGGTTGGCAGCCCGTTGGTCCAGGGAGGAAACCATGGGCACTTCTATCTTCAAGGGAATTCTCGCGTCGACCATACTGTCGGCTGCAGTTCTGACCGCAGCTCCGGCCGCGGCAGACGGTTTGAAATGCGAGCCGGGCGAAACCTACATCATGAACGTGATGGTTTCCGGCCATCCCTACTGGGTGCCGGTCTATCAGGGCTTCAAGCAGGCTGCGTCCGCATTCGGCTGCGAGACGATCTTCTCCGGCACGCCGGACTATGACATCACCAAGCAGATCGCTTCCTTCGAGCAGGACATGGTCAAGCAGCCGGCTGGTGTCTTGCTGCACCCGATGCAGTCCGATCCGTTTATCGAGCCGATCGACCGGGCCGTCGACAACGGCACGCAGGTCGTGACCTTCGCGGCGGATTCTCCGAAGTCCAAGCGCAGTGCCTATATCACCTCCGACAACCTTGCCGAAGCCAAGTTTGCCGCCGAAGAAATCGTCAAGCAGGTTGGTGACAGCGCGGAATATGCGGTTCTTGAAAACCCGGGTCAGTCGAACCACGATCTGCGCGTGACCGCGCTGCTCGACTACATGGGAGAGCACTACCCGAACATGAAACTGGTCGGCCGCCAGGCGACCAACCAGGACAGCAATGCCGCCTACCGGGCAACGGCCTCAATCCTTCAGGCCAACCCGAACCTTGCCGCTCTCTGGATCCCGGAAGCGGGCTCTGCGGAAGGAGCTGTCGCAGCGGTGCTGGAAGCGGAAGCGAAAGTGCTGATCATGCATGCCGATGTGACGCCAACCACTCTTGAGCACATCAAGGCGGGCAATATCCACATGGCGCTTAATCCGAACCAGGGCATGCAGGGGTTCATGGGCTTCATGGCCGTGTTCCTCGCCGCGCACTCCGACGTGTTCGATCCGTTCAACGACTACAAGGTGTCCGGCTACAACCCGGTTCAGATCCCTTACGTCGACAACGGCTTTGCCGTGATCACCAAGGAAAACGCCGACAGCTTCGACCTCAACGCCTACATGGAAGGCCGCGACCCGAGCTGATGAACAGACCGGGGCTCCTTTGGAGCCCCGGGTGATACGGCGGGCTGCCTGCAATCGATGCAGCAGATCAGGCAGCCCGTTCCTTCTCCGGAATTGCGAGCAAATCGGCCCTGTCATGACTGACGATGTGATCCTCAAGATCTCCAACCTCTCGAAATCCTTCGGGCCGGTTCAGGCGCTCAAGGGGGTAAGTTTCGAATTGCGCAAGGGCGAGATCCATGCGCTTGCCGGGGAAAACGGCGCCGGCAAATCGACGCTGATGAATATCATCGACGGCATCCTGCAGCCGGACAGCGGAGAAATCCGCTTCGATGGCGAACCGGTGGTCATTTCATCTCCGGCGATGGCGCAGAAGCTCGGCATCGGCTTCGTTCACCAGGAGATTGCCCTGTGTCCCGATGTGACGGTTGCCGAAAACATCTTCATGGCGACGACCAATGTCAGCCGTTCGTTCCTGATGAATTATCGTGCTCTTGAAAAGAAGGCCGCTGAAGTGCTCGGCCAGCTTGGTGACATCGAGCCGACGACACTCGTGCGGGATCTGTCGATTTCCCACCAGCAGCTCGTCGAGATCGCCAAGGCCCTGACACTCGATTGCCGGGTGCTGATCCTGGATGAGCCGACCGCGGCGCTGACAGAGAAAGAAGCGCAGATCCTCTTCAAGATCATGCGCCGTCTTGCCGACAAGGGCATCTCGATCATCTACATCTCCCATCGCATGGTCGAGATCTTCGACAACTGCGACCGGGTCTCCGTTTTCCGGGACGGCACCTACATCACTACCCGCAATGTTGCGGAGATCCAGCCCGATGACGTGGTCAATGCCATGGTCGGCCGGGTGATCGACGAGCTTTACCCGCGCAAGCAGTCCGAAAGCGAAAAGACGGACGATATCATTCTGGACGTTCAGAACCTGAGTGAACGCACGCGTTTCAAGGATGTCTCGTTCCAGCTCCGCAAGGGCGAGATCCTCGGGATTGCCGGGCTGATCGGTGCCGGGCGCAGCGAGATCGTGAAGGGCATCTGCCGGCTTGAAGGCGACGTGACCGGGGAGGTTTCGCTCAATGGTCGCAAGCTGTCGCTGAAGACCTATCGGGACAGCATCTCCGAGGGCATCGTCTATTTGTCCGAAGACCGCAAGGGTGACGGCATCTTTCTGGATATGTCCATTGCCGCCAATGTCTCCGCCCTGAAGCCGGAACAGGTCGCGAATGCCTTCGGTCTGATTGCCGGAAGCCGGGAGGAAGCGCAGGCAGACACGCTTGGCAAGCGTCTCAATCTCAAATGTGGCTCGCTGTCTGACCCGGTGTCATCGCTTTCCGGAGGCAACCAGCAGAAGGTTGCGATCGCGAAAATGCTGTCGGTCAATCCGAAGCTGATCTTCCTGGATGAGCCGACGCGTGGTGTCGATGTCGGCGCAAAGGCCGAGATCCATCGCATCCTGCGCAATCTCGCCGGCAGCGGGGTCGGAATTCTGGTGATCTCGTCGGAGTTGCCGGAACTGATCGGCGTTTGTGACCGTGTGCTGGTCGTCCGGGAGGGACAGATCAGCGGCGAAGTCACGGGCGATCAGATGACCGAAGAAAACATAATGCACCTGGCGTCCGTGGGCGCCCAGGCAACCATAAACTAATCGTGGGGGAAACCATGGAAGACGCCGTCTCCCTGACAGACGCGCCGAACGGCAAACCGGCAGACGTATCGATGATCCGCAAACTGTTGCGCATGCGTGAAACGGGACTGATCGCGATCATCCTAGTGCTGTTCATCGTGATGTCCTTCGCCTCGCCCTACTTCCTGACCTGGGTGAACATGCGCGCCATGGTCATGGCCTTTGCGGTGGAAGGCATCGTGGTGGTCGGCATGACCATCCTGCTGATTTCCGGCGGGATCGATCTTTCGGTTGGCTCGGTGACAGCGCTGGCCATGGTGATTGCCGGCTGGCTGTTCCTGAACGGGGTCGACCCCTGGGTCGCATCGGCGATTTCGATTGCCGCCTGCACGGCCATCGGGGCGTTCATGGGGTTCTTTGTCACCCGCGTCGGCCTTCATCATTTCATCGTGTCGCTGGCGATCATGGTGATCGCCCGGGGGGCGTGTCTTCTGGGTACGGGCGGGCGTCCGCTCGGTCTGTTCACGCTGCCGCCCGAGTTCAAGTTCATCGGCCAGGGGTCCATCGGACCGATCCCGGTCGTGATCCTGATCTTCCTTGTGGTGGTGATCGGCTTCGACTTCCTGCTGCGCCGCACGACCATGTTCCGCAAGGTGTTCTATACCGGCAGCAACGAGAAGGCCGCCGCCTATTCCGGCATCCGCACCAAGCGCGTGGTGTTCTTCACGACCACCCTTTGCTCGGCTCTGTGTGGTGTGGCCGGCATCATCTACATGGCCCGCTTTGGTTCTGCCCAGCCGACCTTCGGCATCGGCATGGAACTGAACGTGATTGCGGCGGCCGTTATCGGCGGGGCGAGCCTCAAGGGTGGTTCGGGTACCATTTTCGGAGCGATCCTGGGGGCGGTGCTGCTTTCAGTGGTCTCCAGCTCGCTCGCGCTTCTGGATGTCTCGGTCTATTGGCAGGACATCATCCGCGGCTCGATCCTGCTGGCGGCGGTCTCCATAGACCACTATCTCGTCAAGAAACGCGCCTGACCCGGCTCCAGCGAAGAGGCAACCAGATGGCGGACAAGAAAAACGATATCGAGCTGATGCGCCAGATGCACACGGTTCTCGTGCTGCATTTCCTGGAAGGCAAGAAACAGTCGGAAATCGCCGAACTGCTCAACCTGTCGACGTCCAAGGTGAACCGTCTGATCACCCAGGGCCGCAAGATGGGCATGATCAAGATCGATATCGAGAACCCGTTCCAGCGGTTGACGGATCTGGAAAACCTGCTGGAACAATCGACGCCCCTTTCAAAAGCGCTGGTCACATCGTCCGTCGAAGGCAGCCCGAACACGACGCTGAAGCAGGTCGGGCTTGCCGCTGCCAACCATCTGGTGGAGACCATCCGCGATGGCGACATCATCGCCATCACGGGTGGCAAGGCCGTCGGGGCGGTGGTGCAGAACATCGAGACCGACCGGAAGTTCGACGTCACCGTGGTGCCGCTCACCGGAGGGGTGCAGGGCAAGTACCACACGGATGTCAATCATCAGGCCAGCCTGATGGCCGAGAAGCTGGGCGGCAAGGCGCTGCAGCTTCATGCGCCGCTCTTTGCCGAAAGCCGGGAACAGCGCGACATGCTGATGGAAGTCGGCTCCATTCGCGAGGTCCTGGACCTGGCACGGCAGGCAACGATCGCTCTGGTCGGCATCGGATCCATCGCGACGCCCGGCTCGAGCTACTACGACCTGCATCCGATGCCTGAATCGGACCGCAAGATGCTGGTTGGCAGCGGTGTCAGCGCCGAATTCCTTGCCTACCTGATGCGGCAGGACGGCACGGTTGCCGACTACGCCCTCAATTCGCGGCTGGTCGCACTGGCGCCAGAAGAGCTGCGGCGCTTCAAGCGCGTCATCGGGGTGACCTCGGGCGACGAAAAGATCTGGCCGATCCGGGCCGTCCTCAACGGAAACTATCTGAATTCACTCATCTTGGACGAGGACACCGCGGGAGCGGTCCTTGCAACCATGGAAGGCAAACAGAATGTTGCATGAAATGCTGACACGCGAGATCGGACGTTCAGGCATCGAGGCGTCGGCTATCGGGCTCGGCACCTGGGCCATTGGCGGCTGGATGTGGGGTGGCACGGATGAAGCCAAGTCGATTTCCGCAATTCAGGCTTCCATCGATGAAGGCATCAGCCTGATCGACACTGCTCCGGCGTATGGCCAGGGGCTGTCGGAAGAGATTGTCGGCAAGGCGATTGCGGGCCGCCGCGAAAAGGTGGTGCTGGCAACCAAATGCGGTCTCGTCTGGCACACCCAGAAAGGCAATCACTTCTTTGATTACGACGGCAAGCCGGTACACCGGTATCTCGGCAAGGATGCGATCGTCCATGAGGTAGAGCAGAGCCTGAAGCGGCTTGGGACCGATTACATCGATCACTACATCACCCATTGGCAGGATCCGACCACGCCGATTGCGGAAACCATGGAGGCGCTGGAAACCCTGAAGACCCAGGGCAAGATCCGCTCCATCGGTGCCAGCAACACGACCGCCGACGATGTGAAAGCCTATGTGTCTGCAGGGCAGCTGGACGCGATCCAGGAAGAATATTCGATGATCAAGCGCGACATCGAGGACACCCTGGTGCCGCTCTGCCTCAAGGAAAAAGTTTCGGTGCTGAGCTATTCATCGCTGGCGCTGGGCCTTCTGACGGGCAAGATCGGTCCTGACAGAGCCTTCGAAGGTGATGATCAGCGCAAGGACAATCCGCGCTTCTCGGTCGAAAACCGCCGCAAGGTTGCCAGGCTGATGGACGCCATCGCACCGATAGCGGAGACCCATGGAGCCACCAAGGCCCAGGTGGTGATCGCCTGGACGCTGCAGCAGCCGGGCATCACCTTCTCCTTGTGCGGAGCCCGCGATCCGGAGCAGGCGCGGGAGAATGCCAAGGCGGGGCGCCTCAGGTTGACCAGTGAAGAAATCGGGCTCATCGGCGATGCCGCCGCGACCCATCTGACCGAACTCGCCGCTTAAGAGACTTCGAAATTGAGATTGGAAAGGGCACCGGGCATCCGTCCGGTGAACGGGGAAGGCATGTCCGAACAACGGCAAGGAAAATGGGACCGTATCGCGCGTGACGGCGCGTTCGACGCCGTTGTCGTCGGCGGCGGTATCAACGGGATCGGGGTCTACCGGGATCTGGCGCTGCAGGGTGTCAGGGTGCTGCTGGTGGAACGGAACGACTTTTGTTCGGGGTGCAGTTCTGCCTTGTCGCGCATGATCCATGGAGGATTGCGCTATCTGGAAAACGGCGAGTTCGACCTGGTGCGCGAATCCCTGCGCGAACGCGACGCACTGCTGGTCAATGCGCCCCATCTTGTCCATCCGCTGCCGACCGTCATTCCCATCGGCTCGCTCTTTTCCGGACTTCTGAACAGCGCGGCAAGTTTCTTCGGCTTTTCAGGTCAGCCCTCCAGCCGGGGAGCGGTTCCGATCAAGCTCGGGCTGACGCTTTATGACTGGGTGACACGCAAACGCCGGTTGTTGCCGAAACACCGTTTCCGTGGAGCGAAGGCGACCCGGGATACCTGGCCTGGACTGACCGGTGCCATCCGGTGTTCGGCCACTTATCACGATGCCTGGATCAGCCACCCGGAGCGGCTTGGTCTGGAACTGGTCAGGGAAGCGGAAGAAGTGGTTCCGGACTGTGTCGCCCTCAACTATGCCTGTCTTGAGCCGGCCGGGAGCGGTTTTGTTGTGCGAGATCAGGTGAGCGGCCGAACGGAAGAGATCTCGGCGAAGATCCTCGTCAATGCCACTGGCGCCTGGCTGGATGATGCCATTGATGAGCTTGCCGGCAATTCCAGCCACGAACGCCTGGTGTCGGGTACAAAAGGATCGCATCTCATTCTCGACAATCCAGCGCTGGAGAAGGCGCTTGGCGGCCATATGGTCTATTTCGAGAATTCGGATGGCCGGGTCTGCATTGTCTTTCCGTTCTTCGGCAAGGTGCTGGCCGGGTCAACGGATATCCGCGTCAAGACGGCCGAACGTGTGCGCTGTGAGCCGGAAGAAGAAGCCTACATTCTGGGCTCGCTCCGGCTGGTCTTTCCGGAGATCGACTTCAATGCGGATGATGTCGTTTTCAGTTACAGCGGCATTCGGCCATTGCCGAAGAGCGATCATGATTTTACCGGCCGGATTTCCAGGGGCCATTTTACCAAGCGTATCGAAGGACCCGTTCCGCAGATCTGCATGATCGGCGGCAAGTGGACAACGTTTCGTGCCTTTGCCGAACAGGCGACGGACGAAGTGCTCAGCGAACTTGGTCGGACCAGGCAGGTCGGCACCCTGTCGCGCCCGATCGGCGGCGGAAAGGATTTTCCTGATGCTGCCGTGATCCTGGAGCGCGACCTGATCTCGAACCATGGCATTGGTCCCGCGCGCGCCGCGCACCTGGTGGCGACCTATGGCACCACAGCGACGGAGCTGCTGGCCTTTTGTCAGGGCCGGTCGGACGACGAGGCACTTTCGCCGCAGACAGAAATCACAGCGGCGGAGATTGCCTTCCTCGCCTCCCGCGAAAGCGTGGTGACCCTTGCCGACATCGTGTTGCGGCGGACGACGCTCGCCATCCAAGGACTGATGCGTGAAGAGCTGCTCGACAAGCTGGCGGTGATCGCCGGTGAAGAACTCGGCTGGTCCGACGCAGAGCGCGGGCTTCAGCGCGACCGGCTGATCGAAGACCTTTCCACCTATCACGGCGTTTCGTTTGAAGATCGCCGGAACCAAGACACAAGCAGGAGCAGAATATGCGTTTGAGCCCCAAAGCCCGGATGAACCGGATGTTCACCCACGGCGGCTGCCTGGATGTCGCCGTTGATCATGGCGTGTGCAACGAACCGAGCTTCATGGTTGGCCTGGAAGACATGGCCGGGGTTGTCGACACCCTGGTCAAGGCCGGGCCTGATGCGATCCAGATGGCCTATGGCCAGGCGGATCTGTTGCAGTCGCGTCCGGAGAAGGACAAGCCGGCGCTGGTGATGCGCATTGACATGGGCAACCCCTACAATGACCAGCGCCACCGGGTGATGTGGTCGCTGCTGCAGAATGCCGACGAGCCGATCATCGGGGCTCTGGAAATGGATGCGGCTTGTGTCGTGGTGAACCTGTTCATGTTGCCGGACGAGCCGGAGCTGTTTCGCCAATGCGTGGAGAATATCTCCAGGGTGCGCGCTGCCTGCCACAAGTACGGCATGCCGTTGATGATCGAGCCGCTGGTGATGCTGCCGAACGACATCCGGGGTGGCTATCAGGTTGATGGCGACGCAGACAAGATCGTGACACTGGTTCGGCTGGCAAGCGAGATGGGAGCTGACATCATCAAGGCGGACCCGACCGATAACGCGGAAGATTTCCACCGGGTGGTCGAAGCGGCGCGCGTTCCGGTTCTGGTGCGTGGTGGTGGCAAGGAAGACCTGAAGACCGTTCTCAGGAAATCCGCTGCACTGATGCGCCAGGGTGCCAAGGGCATGGTCTATGGACGCAACATCTATCAGCACGACAACCCGAAAGCGGTGGTTGCGGCACTCATGGCGATGATCCACAACGGTGCCGACGGTGACGAAGCATGGGACATCTATAATCGTGGCTGACGACAGGACTTATCTGCTGGGGCTTGATGCCGGCAACACGGTGATCAAGGCTGTCCTGTTCGATCTGGCGGGCCGCCAGGTGGCGATGAGCGCACTGGACGGCCAATCGTTTTCACCTGCTCCCGGACATGTTGAACGCGATCTCGGAGAGTTGTGGCGCAATGCGCAAACGGTTATCCGCGAGTGCCTTGACAAAGCCGGTGTCGAGCCTTCGCAGATCGCGGCAGTTGGTTGTGCCGGGCACGGCAATGGTCTTTACCTGCTGGACAAGGACCATGAGCCACTGCTGGGCATCCAGTCGCTGGATACGCGCGCCGCGGATCATGCAGGCAAGCTGCGTGAGGCGCATGGCGACAGGCTGCACGCCCTGAGCCTGCAGGAGCCCTGGCCATCCCAGACCCCGACGCTGCTTGCCTGGATCAAGGATAACCGGCCGGATCTTTATGCCCGGACCGGAACCGTGCTCCTGTGCAAGGACTTCATCACCTTCAAGTTGACCGGAGAACGCGTCAGCGAGATCTCCGACATGTCGGGGTGCGGTCTGCTGAGGTTGCCGGACAATCTCTACGACAGGGAGCTGCTGGAACTTTATGGTCTCGGCGAGGCGGAGCCGATGCTGCCGCATCTGGTCGAACCGGCGGATGTGGCCGGGCATGTCACGGCAGAAGCCGCGGCTGCGACCGGACTGAAGGAAGGGACGCCGGTTGTCGGCGGCTATTTTGACGTGATCGCCAGCGCGCTCGGGTCGGGCGTTGTCCATCCCGGCGAAGCCTCGATCATTGCAGGCACCTGGAGCATCAATCAGGTCTTTTCGGAGGCCCCGATCGTCGACAAGGCAATGTTCATGGCCTCGGGTTTTGCCCCCGGCCGGTTCGTCAATATCGAATCGAGCGCAACATCGGCTGCCAACCTGGAATGGTATGTGCGGGAGCTGGTGGAGCGCGGGAAACATCACGACGATCCGTTCGGCTATTGCAACGCGAGGATCGCGGAGGTCGCGCCCGCGGCGGACGACCCGTTCTTTCATCCGTTCCTTTACGGCTCGCGGCTTGGGGCGGACTTCCGCGCCGGGTTCTATGGTCTCGCCGGCTGGCATTCGGAAGGGCACCTGCTGCGGGCCTTGTTCGAAGGGGTTCTCTTTGAACATCGCCGCCATATCGAGGTGCTCGGGAGAACCGGTGTCACGTTCGACCGGGCAGTGCTCTCCGGAGGCGGGTCACGCAGCCCGGTCTGGCCGCAGATGTTCGCCGATTGCCTGGGCGTTCCGATCACCGTTGCGGAAGCCCGTGAGACGGGTGCGCTGGGCGCGGCCATTGGAGGCGGTGTTGGTGTCGGTCTCTTCCCTGATTACGAGACGGCTGTTGCAGCCATGACGAGGGCGCAGAAGGAATACCTGCCGGTGGCTGCGATGAAATCGCACTACGACCGGCGCTACCGGACCTACTGCAAGCTGACAGATGCTCTTCGGTCCTTCTGGGCCGATATGCATGTCATGGACGAATAGTCCTCTTGGAGGAATTGCCGAAACGTCAGGATCTTCTAGTGTGAGGGAAACAGCCGGGCGAATTCGCATCGGCGAGCGCCCACATATGTCTCTTTTCGAGTTTGCGAAGAAACAGAAAACCTGATCAGGATGAGGGTGTTAAAGGGTCACATCAGTGCCGGCGGAAGATTGCCTGGTCCGGCATGATGCAGATCATCGAAGTTTGGACCGCAGCAGGAAAGACTGCGGACGGGAAATGGGCAGGAAACGGGAAACGACATGAGCGGTCCGACTTCACTCGATGGAACCTACGATTATGTGATCGTCGGAGCCGGAACGGCCGGCTGTGTTCTGGCAAACCGGCTGACCGAGGATCCTTCGGTCAAGGTGCTGCTTCTGGAAGCAGGCGGTTCGGACAATTATCACTGGGTACATATCCCGGTCGGATATCTCTTTTGCATCGGCAATCCGCGCACCGACTGGATGATGAAGACAGCCAGCGAGCCGGGCCTCAACGGACGCAGCCTGGTCTATCCGCGTGGCAAGGTTCTGGGTGGCTGTACGTCCGTCAACGGCATGATCTACATGCGCGGCCAGGCGGCGGATTACGACCATTGGCGTCAGCTTGGCAACGTCGGCTGGTCCTGGGATGATGTGCTGCCCTATTTTCTGAAGTCGGAAGACCATCATGCCGGAAAGTCAGGTTTGCATGGCGGTGGCGGTGAGTGGAAAGTCTCCAAGCAGCGCCTGAAATGGGAAATCCTCGAAGCCGTTCAGAAAGGCGCACGGGAGTTCGGTGTCGAACCGCGTGCGGATTTCAATGACGGCAGCAACGAAGGCAGCGGTTTCTTCGAGGTGAACCAGAATGGCGGCGTTCGCTGGAACACGGCGAAAGGTTTCCTTCGCCCGGCACTGAAACGGCCGAACCTGCGCTTGATCACCCATGCCGAAACCAGGTCGATCCTGCTGGAAGGCAAGCGCGCAACCGGTGTTACCTTCACCGTGAAGGGGCAGGAAAGGACCGCGCGGGCGGAGCGCGAAGTTCTGTTGGCTGCCGGTGCGATCAATTCACCCAAGATCCTGGAGCTTTCCGGCATCGGCAATGGCGCGGTGCTGTCGCAGCACGGCATCGAGGTGAAGCATGAACGTGCTGGCGTTGGCGAGAACCTGCAGGATCACCTTCAGATCCGAACGGTCTACAAGGTCAAGAACGCCAAGACCCTGAACACGATGGCCAACAGTCTTTTCGGAAAAGCCTCGATCGCGCTTCAATACGGGTTGATGCGATCCGGGCCTATGTCGATGGCACCCAGCCAGTTCGGCATGTTCACCAAGTCAGATCCGTCACTTGAAACGCCGGATCTCGAATATCACGTCCAGCCTCTCTCGACCGACAAGCTCGGCGACCCGCTGCATCCGTTCCCGGCAATCACGGTTTCGGTGTGCAACCTTCGTCCGGAAAGCGTTGGTGCGTCACATATTCAGAGCGGTGATAGTGGGCGGCAACCCGACATCAAGCTGAATTATCTGTCGGCGGAAAAGGACAAGCTCATTGCCCTCAAGTCCGTACGTCAGGCGCGGGAGATCATGACGGCCAAGGCCTTGCAGGCCTACCAGCCGGAGGAAATCCTGCCGGGGCCTCAGGTCGACAGCGACGAGGACCTTCTGAAAAAGGTCGGCGATATCGCCACCACGATTTTCCACCCGGTCGGAACCTGCCGGATGGGTCCGGACGAACAGTCGGTCGTCGATCCTCAGCTGAAAGTTCGCGGTCTCGACGGCCTTCGGGTCATCGATGCCTCGATCATGCCGAAGATCGTTTCCGGCAACACGGCTTCGCCCGTGGTGATGATCGCGGAAAAGGCTGCTGACATGATCCAGGCGGAACGGCGGGTCTGAGGGGACACTGGTCGGAGAAATTGGGTGTGGTTGGTCCATTCTGCTGAAATCTGCCCACCCACTGCCTCATCCTGAGGAAGCGCCTTGGCGCTGTCTCGAAGGATGGGCGGCATATTCTGGGCAAGCGGCCCATCCTTCGAGACGGACCTGACGGTCCTCCTCAGGATGAGGGGGAAGTTGGTTGGGCTGAACTGAGTCGCGCTAACATAAGCTGAGCAAACCTGTATTGAGCTGCTTGCAGCGTGTCCGGCAAGCCTCTGAAATTTCACACCTAATCAGCCGCCTTCACCCGATATGGCACAATGCCGCGCTGGCCTGAATCGATGAAAGGTTCCTTGTCGACAGCCGGGAAGGCGCGCTGGTCGCAATTGTCCCTCGGGCAGATGCGGCAGTTGACGCCAATGGGCTCGGGCGAGGAGATCTCGTCGACCGCAAGCCCGTCGGCATAGACGACCGCATCGGCATATTGCACCTCGCAGCCGATACCAAGCGCGTAGCGGCGCTCGCCGCTGCGGTAGTCCGGCTGGTGCTTGGTGATGCTGGTCGCCACGCAAAGATAGCGTACTCCGTCAGGCATCTGGGCGACCTGCGAGGTGAACTTGTTGGAGTTCTGTTCAAAGGCCTGATGGACGTTCCAGCGCGGGCAGGAGCCGCCGAAGCGGGCGAACTGGAACCGGGTTGCGCTGTGGCGTTTGACGACGTTGCCGGCCCGGTCGATCTTCACGAAGTAGAACGGCAGACCTTTGGCGCCGGGGCGTTGCAGGGTCGACAGACGGTGGCAGACGGTCTCGATACTGGCGTCCAGCCGGTTGGACAGAAGCTGGATGTCGTGCCGGGTTTCCGCAGCGGTTTTCAGGAAGTCGTCATAGGCCAGGATCAAGGCGCCCGCGAAATAGTTCCGCAAGGCCAACCGCGCGATGCTTTCCGCCGACTTGGTCTTGAACCTTGCCTTGGTGACCTCTTCCGAAATGAGGTCCCGGACACACAGTTCGGCGACGACTGACCCAAGCAGGAAGCTCTTGGTCGATTGCGGAATGGCACTGTAGAGCGCGATGGTGCGGGCGAAATCGTCCTGACGGATCAACGTGCCTCGATAGTCCGGAAATTCCGTGACTGATATACCGAAGCGTTCCTGAAGCCAGGTGGTCAGGGCGGTGAACTTCGAAGGGGCTTTCGAAAGTCCGATCTCCAGCGAGAGCTTCTCCGCGGCCCGGTCGATGCTGTCGACGTAATTGTCCATGTAGTGGAAATAGTCGCGGACCTCTTCATAAGCGGATTTCCGAGGTCCGGGACCGCTTTCCGGACTGCCGCCGAGCTGGACCAGATCGTCCTCGTTCGCTTCCCGGTCGTGATAGGTCCGCAGCGCGCCGTAAAGATCCATGATCGCCTTGGTGACGCCTGGTGCCCGAGTGACCAGTTCATGCACTTCCTGCCGGCCGACGGAAGCCGTCAGAAACTGGGTGTCGGCGAAAATTTCCTGAAGATCCTGCACCACCCGGTCGAGGTCGTTCTGCTCGAAAGCCGACAGATCGACGCCAAAGATCCTGTTAATCGTTAGCAACACCGAGGCGGTGACCGGGCGGTTGTTGTTTTCGATCTGGTTCACATAGGCGGTGGAAAGGCCGATTTTCTTTGCAAACTCCACCTGGGAAAGGCCGAAATCCGAGCGGATTTGCCTCAACGTGTGGCCGGAATAGAGTTTTTTGCTCACGCTTGGCACCCTTCAGGATCAAATTGCAAAACTTTAACATTATGCAGTATGCATTTTAACATTTTACAATAGCCGGATAATCATGAAAAGTCCTGCCACCACGGAGGAATACAAACCCAAGGAACATAGTGATGACCGCTCATTTCGCCTTGCCGACAAGTTCCGCAGTCAATGGTAGCGCCGGCCCGTTCGCCGCAGGCATCCGTTGGCCGATCAACCTCACCGACCTGGTGACGCCGCGCCAGCTGGAAATCATGGTGAAGCTGTGCGAAGGCAAGGTGAACAAGCAGATTGCCTATGAGCTGGACGTGTCGATTGCGACCGTCAAAGCGCATATCCGCAATGCGATCACTCGTCTCGGGGCGAAAAATCGCACCAATGCGGTTGCCATCGTCGCTGCCAACAGCGCGATTTTCCAGAACGCAGCCGCCTGATCTGGTGACAGACCAGTCTTCCGGACATCCAGCCAGAAACTTGTGGGTGTCCGGAGGTGGGTCAAACTGAAATACCGGTGCAGCCAGCTCGACTTTGTTTGATCAGGCGTGCGTCTGACAGATTGTGCAAGCCCCATCGACCGCGGCATAACGCGAGAAAATAACCGCGAACCGCAGCCTGTTTGACGGCGAGACCGCCGTCAGTCGCTCGCATTTCGTCGAAAACCTGCTCCCCGACACCACTGAACTTACGAGCCGGACGTTTCCGGCAAACTATCAGGCTGTCCGCTTGATCATGGATGTGCGGATGCTTTCCACCTCCGCGGCGAGGAAGTCGCAAAAGTCCTTGGCGACAATGGAAATCGGCCGGTGGGTCGGTGTGAGGATCGACAGGCTGTTCTGAATGCGCGGCCGGAACGGACGAAAGACGATCATGGGCGGGCCCATGCCGAGCCGACCTTTTTCCTGCGCGTTGTAGGCCGTGATCATGTCGCACATCAGGGCGCAGAGGCCTGCTTCGACGAAGCGGAGCCCAAGCCAGGCCGTCTGAAGTTCGAAGCGCTGGTTGAAACGAACTCCGGCATCGCGAAAACGGGCGAGTGTCTGCCGGTGGCTGCGATGTTCTGAATGAAGCAGCGCCAGCGGATATCCATCCAGTTCAGTCGGGGTAATGACTTCCTTCGAGGCCAGGGGATCGGTCGCGGGGATCGCGCACATGCATTCCAGGTCGAAGTCGATCTGGTCGAAGGAATTTCGGGCTCTCGGTGTTTCTGCAAATCCGATATCGAATTGCTGCGCGGCGATCAGTTCCTCGATTTCGGCTGACGTTCTGCTGGCCAGGGCAACCTTGACGCTTGGCTTGTCGGCAATGAACTTCGACAGGCTGTTGGGCAGGAAATCGGCCGTCGCTTCCGGTATGCCTGCGACCCGCAGTTGGCCGTGTTCCCGGTTGGCGAGACCGCGCAGGGTGCGCTTGGAAATTTCCAGCCGCTTGAGAATGGCTTCCGCTTCTTCCAGGAAGAATTCCGCTTCCGGTGTCGGAACCAGACGGCCTTGCTCGCGAACGAACAGTTTCAATTCCAGTTCGGTTTCAAGACCCGCGATTGTGGAGCTGACTGCAGGTTGCGTCCGGCCAAGCGTACGCGCGGCTTCAGAAATCGAGCCACTTCGCATGACCTCTCGAAAGGTCGCCAGTTGTCGAATAGAAAGATTCATGGTTCTGCGAGAACCGCCCTCTCAAATCTCCACCTTTATTAATGTGTCGCCTAAACAGGTGCAGGTCAACACATGCAGAGAATTGTTGTGTATTCTTGTGGGTTTAGCTGAATAAACGCGAATAATACCTGCTTCGATTCCGTAATATTGCTATATTACGAAATCGAATGCTTCCCTTTGCGTAAGCTCAAGCCGTCCCGGCAAGCTCGGGACGATTTCCGGCTGGTCTCAAGGTGCCGGTGACCAGAGCCTTGCAAGATCGAAGTTGTTGACGTCCTCAAGCAGCTCGATAAAGCCGCGTGCTGCGTGATCGAGCGATTGCCGACCCTTTTCAGCCGTGGCCAGCGAGGCGTTGCCGAGCGCGCCCGTTACGTTTAGGTCCTGCGCCTTCCATCCGTATTGGGCTTTGCCGTGGCCACGCAGATGCTTGAATTCCTGCAGATAGGTTTGCTGTTCCGACGGAAAATCGGTGGCAAGCTCCATGCGGACAAGATCAGGACGCAGATGTAACATCAGTGATGTTTCGATGTCGCCGCCATGTATGCCGTAGGTGAATTCCGCGTCGGCATACAGCCCGTCGGGCTGACCGAACCGCAGCCAGTTGGTGGCGGTGACGAACATGTCATGTTTCACGCGTAGCTCCCGCGCCACGATATCCAGAACAGGAACGTTGCCGCCGTGGGAATTGATCAGCACAAGTTTGCGAATTCCGGCACGAGCGACGCTCTCACCCAGCTCTAGCCAGGCACGTGTGACCGTGTCCCAGGCCAGGGTCAATGTGCCGGGTGAAGAGATGTGTTCGTCCGATTTGCCGACGGCCTGTACGGGTAGGAAAGTGACAGGCAGACCAGTGGGCAGAAGCTCGAGTACCCGCTTGACCTGACCTTCTGCAATCGTCGTGTCCGTCGACAGTGGCAAATGCGGGCCGTGCTGTTCGATGGCCGCAACGGGAAGAACCGCGATCCAGTCTTCAACTCCTTGCGACTGAAAGTCGAGGGTTGTCATGTCTTGCCAATACGGCTTGGGCAGCATGGATCCGTTCCGCTTTGAAGATACGTCACTTTCTCCTTTGCATAGCGTGTCCGGGCAGGCAAGAGGCGGCAGAAGAACGGCCATTGAGCGAGTGGGTCTTCACGAACTTATGATGCCGGATTCTTAACCGGTGTTTAGAATTTGCTGACGCCTTTTTGGGACAATCCGCGCCATGATCGGCGCAATCCTGTCAAATACGCCGGCAACGATCCTGAGAGGAAGCGGTGTCGCGGCTGAACGCGATCCTGGTTCTGGGGAAAATACCCAGGGCCGGGACCAGGCTTCTGCGCGCGCGAGCCAGGCAAGTGCCCAGGCAATCTCTGCCCGTGCCGGCAATACGCCGATCCTGACCGCACAAGCCGTGATCGCCCTGCAGGAAGCCGACGGTTCTGCCGATGCGCCGGGTAGATCCCGCCAGGCAACTGCACTTGGAACTCCCGAGAGCGAAGAGACCGAGACCGGAACGCCCGCAAATTCGGCGCCTGCTGGCGACAGTGCTGATGCTGAGACCGAAGCCGCCAGCGGTGGAGCTGGTCAGGCACAGGATGATGCTGCAAAGGACGAAGACCCAGATGGCGACGGCCTTGACCAGGCCGAGGAAAAGCAGGTCGACAAATTGAAACAGCGGGACCAGGAAGTCCGTGCCCATGAGCAGGCACATGCCCGTGTTGGCGGTGCTTATGCCGGGGCGCCCAGCTACACCTTTCAGCAGGGACCGGACGGCAAGCGGTATGCCATAGGGGGCGAGGTCCAGATCGATACCTCCAAGGAACGCACACCGGAAGCCACGATCCGCAAGATGCAGGTTGTCATTCGCGCTGCGACCGCACCTGCCGATCCGTCTTCTCAGGATCTGAAGGTGGCGCAGCAGGCAAGGGCCCAGATTTCCGAAGCGCAGGCAGAAGTCCGGCAGAAGAAGTCGGAAGAACTGTCCGGGGATGATGACGACGGGAATGTCAATTCCGCCTCCGGTCCCGATCTTGAGACTGTCGGTGCGGACAGCACGACTAGCCGGAACAATTCTGGCGGCTCGGATAGTGCCGAGACTGTTGGCGGAACGAGCGGGGACAGGGCCCGGGCGGAAACCGCTGCAGCCATTTCCGCCTATCAGTCCGCAGTGGAGCGGACCAATGAAATCCAGTTCCGTCTGTCCGGGCTGGCCACTTGAGCCGGCAATCCTGGTCCTGCGTAGAATCGAGGGCTGGCTGCAGGCATTTTTTCCTATCGCGGAAGCTGGTTTAAGGCGCTGCTCATTTCACCCGGAATGATGCTTGTCAGGCCGGCACTCGCGTGACAGAAAGACGGCTCCCTTTCGGGCGCTCGCCCTCCCAGAAAATGTTAGCTCCATGTCAGTTTCAATTCAGCGCCAAGCCATTGCCGCGCGTCGTGTCGTTTCGGCGATCTTCTTCATGTGCGGAACCAGTATCGGTACGTGGGCATCACGAATTCCCAATATCAAGTCTGCAACCGGGCTCGATGAAAGCGGCTTCGGCATTCTTCTGCTTGTCATGGCTTGCGGTGCGTTTGTCGCCTTTCCCATAACCGGAATGCTGATCGACCGCCTGGGCGCGGCCCCCATGACAAAGTTGCTGGCGGTCGCCAACATCATCAGTTTCGTTCTGATCGGTCTTTCGCCCAACGTGGCCTTGCTGACAGCGGCATTGTTCCTGGCAGGGCTGAGCATTGGTGCGCTGGATATTTCCATGAACGGCTGGGGTGCTGAAGTGGAAAAGGCGCTGGAGCGTCCGATCATGTCCTCCTATCACGGGCTGTACAGCCTGGGTGCGGGGGTTGCCGCCCTGGCCGGCGGGCTTGCGATCATGGCGGATCTCAGCGTGCTGTCGCATTTTGTCCTGTGGGGCATCGTCGCGGCGCCATTCCTTGTCTGGTATTGGCGCCAATCCTGGCCGCAGTCCAAGACGGAAAACGAAGATGGCAGCAAGGCACCGCTTTTCGCTCTGCCCAAGGGGGCTCTGGTGCTGGTCGGGCTGATGGCGCTGGTGGCAGCGCTGGGCGAGGGCGCAGTAACGGACTGGGCCGCGCTCTATCAGATAGAGGATCTTGGCATTGCCGAGTCGATCGCGCCCGCCGCTTTCACGATTTTCTCTATCGCCATGGTGATCATGCGCCTGTCCGGTGACAAGGTGATCGCCCGCTTCGGGCCCGTGCCGACCGCGCGGGTCAGCGGTATCGTCGCGCTGCTCGGGTGCATCCTGCTGGTCTCCGGCGCAGGTCTGTGGTCTGTGTGGGCCGGCTGTTTCGTGATGGGCCTAGGGTATGCGGTGCTGTTTCCGCTGGCCATGTCGCGGGCAGCCAGTGATCCGCACATGTCGAAAGGGGCTGCCCTTGCGGCCGTTGCGACACTTGGCTATGGAGCTTTTCTGTTCGGTCCGCCGCTGCTGGGCTTTGTTGGCGACTATCTCTCGCTGAGAGCGTCGTTCATCACCGTTGCGGTGCTGACGGTTGCCATTCCGCTGCTTGCAGGGGCGCTCAAGGTCAAGGACTGACGGGCACTGTGGAGACGGTTCACATAACGGGAACGCTGGAAGCGATCACATGACTTCACACAAAAAGGCCCCCGTCGTCGTATCCCTGAACGGTATCGGCAAGGTTTTCGAAAACGGCACGACCGCGCTCGACGATTTCTCCCTGGATGTGCGTGAAGGTGAATTCGTGTCCCTGCTTGGGCCATCCGGGTGCGGCAAGTCGAGTGCGCTCAGGATCATCGCCGGATTGTCAGATCCCAGCACGGGCACCGTTTCCTGGCCGGCGGAGCGAAGCGGGCAGGAGGAACATGAGCTCGGGTTCGTGTTCCAGGAGCCGACCCTGATGCCGTGGGCAACGGTTTTTGCCAATGTCTGGTTGCCACTGCGGTTAAAGGGCGTATCTCGCCAGGCTGCCCGGGACAGGGTGATGGAAGCACTTGCGACCGTCGGACTGGCCGACTTTGCCGAAGACTTTCCCCGTCAGTTATCCGGCGGCATGAAGATGCGGGTCTCGATTGCCCGGGCGCTTGTCACCCGGCCAAAAGTTCTTCTGATGGATGAACCCTTTGCCGCGCTTGATGAAATCACCCGGTTCAAGCTTAACAACGACCTGCTGCACCTGCAGAAGACCTTCGGCTGGACCGTGCTTTTCGTGACGCATTCGGTATTCGAATCCGTCTATCTCTCCAGTCGCATCGTGGTGATGGCCGCCCGGCCAGGCCGGGTGATACGCGAGATGGAAATCGACGCGCCTTACCCGCGAGACGACAGTTTCCGGACTTCCGCCGAATACAGTCAATATTGCCGCGAGGTTTCCGATGCGCTGCATGGCGCACTGGAGCCGGCTGACGCGCTTTGAAAAGGCGTAGATGTCCATGGTAATGGTCTGTATCACCGTTCGACAGAGGCACGTCAGCGGTCGGTACATCAAAAGTTAGCTGGATAACAGGCGCCAAGTCTGCGCAGTCTCAGTAAAATCGACTTTTCCCGGGCGAGTGTCATTTGACGGTTAAATACTCCCGCTAGGGTTCCGCCGCATCATAGATGAACGTGATTCGAGTTGATTGGAAGACGGGGTTGCTGCGATGGCTTTTAATTACAAGAAAAGCATAACGTTTCGGCTGGTTCAGGCGGCGAAGGCGCAGCGGGCCCGGTCCGGGGCGCATCTCATGCGAATCGGGCTGCACCCCGGCCAGGAACTGGTGCTGAAGGTTCTGGCAGATACGGACGGGCGCACAATGAGCCAGCTGGCTCTCGCGCTCGGTGTGCAGCCGCCCACCGTCACCAAGATGGTGACCCGGCTTTCCAGTCAGGGATATGTTCGCCGCCAGGTTTCCGACACGGACGGCCGTCTTGCCCGCGTTTATCTGACCGATGTCGGCCGTGAACTGGTGCTGTCGGTGGACAAGGCTTGGAAGCGTCTGGAACGGGAAGCCATGTCCGGTCTGGAGGACAAGGACCGCAAGAAACTGCGGAAGCTGCTGCGGCAGGTGGAGAAGAACCTGTCGATTTCCGTCGACGACGACCCGGAACACGAGGCCGATTTCGACACAGACGGCGATGAAGTCGCGGAAGCCGAAGCCAAGGAAAAAGACAAGGCCAAGGAGAAGGAACTTTCAGTGGCCTGATCCGCGTCTGGCTCCCGAAACTCCCGTCAGCCGCCAGATGGCACCATGTGCAGGGCGGCCGGGAAAGATTACAAATCCGTCATTTGAAAAGGGGCGTTGTGCTTCTTACCTCCGTCGCAGCCAGACTGGCACATACGGAGGATGCACACATGCAACTGAGGTATCGGACGATAAACGAGGACCGCGGTGCCCGCCGGGCAGCAGAGCTGCGAGACCGGTTCCGGCACGTGTCGGATGCTTCCATCAACCACCCGCAATTCGGATTGAGACACGGTGCGCAAGCCCGCACCTGGAGCGAGGTCAAATCCCGTCAGTCTCAATTTCAGGAGGTCATGGCCTGGAGCGTGCTGGCGGTGGTGATGGTCTTCATCGGATTGATGATGCTCTAGACATCGCTGCCATCCTGGCTTGAAACCCACCGGTGACGCTTCGGACAAAGCGGCGCCGGCACGAGATGAACACGCGGCGAACGGCTGGACCGTTCGCCGCTTTTTTGTGTCTACCGGCCATGGCCCATCTGGGGGATGCAGGGCTCAGGTCTCCGGCGCTAGAGCATTCGCGTATCACAAACGGTTGATCCGGCTTATGAAGATTGTCGAGGACGTCGCAAGCAACCGCTGTCGTCAACAGCAACTGGGGGAATGTCATGAGTGCCACGATGACTGGCGGGAGAAAGAATTGGCTCGGGCAATCCACAGCCGTCAGGCGCGGCAAAGCTGCCCGGCTCTCTGCGACGCTGGATCACGGCAAAACCCTCCGGCCTTTCCTGGCATTCATTGTTCTCCTTGCCGGAACAGGTTCAGCGGCAACCGCGCAGACGCCTGATCCCGAACCGAAATTGCCGGCGGGTCTTGAAGCCGAGATTGCGTCTTGCAAGGCGGATCCAGCGAACCGGATCGGCGGCGCCGCGATTGGCGAGTGCCTGGAGGACCGGGCTGCGGAACGGCGGGCGGAACTGGACCGCAGACGCGAAAAACTCGCTGAACGGCTCTGCAATCCCGCGCATACGAAACAGCTGTTTGAAGGTGGAAAAACCTGGGAGGCGCTGCGCCAGAGCGAATGCGGATTGCTTGGCAAGCTCCCGGGAAATACCGCGTCCTATATCAACATGGCGTCCTGCGAGATGACGCTGGCACTTCAGCAAAGCGAGGCGCTGGCTTTACTGGAGGATTTTGCCAATCCGTGGTGCCCTTCCTACGAACTGGTCGAAGACGCAAGCCGGAAGGGCGAGCCGGTGCCAGGCGAAGCAGTCGAGATTGTGGGCAGCTCCCTGTCGTGGACATTCGAGCCCACGCCAGACGCCCGGATCGTCGTGTCGGACAGTGTGTCCGGAGAGGTTGTTCCACTCGATATCTCTGGCTGCTCGTTTTGTTCGGGTGATGCGGACAATTGCGAGCAGGATGGTATCTACACCATGCGCGAAGACCCGGAACGTCCGCTTTTTGTCGCGGTTTGCCACAAGGGCGCACATTCCCAGCGTCTGACCCTGTTCGACCCGGTTGTCCGGGGCGCTGAACCCGTCGTCGAGAGTACGGGCGAATATTTCATCGAATGGCAGATTCAAAAGGGACGGCTGGAGTACCGGCCGGACGGGGCTGGGGGAGGAGTCTGGCCCGAATACGACTGACCAATCGCTGTCGGCTGGACTGCCTTCATTTGAACGCAGTTTCCAGTTCCTCCAGCAAGGCCTTGATCCGCCGCACCCCTGACCGGCCTTTTGGATAAACAGCCTGTAGCCCGGCGGGGGGCAGCTCGAATTCCCGCAGCAATGGCACGAGTTTGCCCGCTGCCAGGTCTTCAGCAACATCCCACTGGGACTTGCGGGCAATCCCGAACCCGGCGAGACACCAGTCGCGCACCAGCCCGCCGTCATTTGCCGTGCGCCGTCCACTGACCGGGCAGCGCACTATCTTGCCGTCGATCAGGAACTGCCAGGAATTGTCGGGCTCGGAGCCAAAACGCATCAGCAGGCAATCGTGCCGGGCAAGGTCCCGGGGATGGTGCGGACGGCCATGGCGTTCCACGTAGGACGGAGCGGCACAGACAATCCGGGCGTTGGCCGCAAGCTTGCGGACGATAAGTGTTGAATCCTTCAACTCGCCATACCGGATCGCAACGTCGTACCCCTGCGAGGCAACGTCCACGAAACCGTCACTCAGGTGAAGATCGATCGTCACGTCCGGATGAGTTTCCAGAAACCGATCCAGCACAGCCCGAAGGCGTGTTCTGCCGAGGTCAAGAGGTGCCGACAGGCGAATGGGTCCGGCCAGTCTTTCCGCGCCTAACCGGATACGGACATCCAGCTCTTCCGCCTCGGCAAGCAGGCGGCGGGCGCCGTCCAGCAGCAAACGTCCTTCCTCGGTCAGACTGAGGGCGCGCGTGCTCCGTGTCAGTAACCTGACGCCATAGTGAGCCTCAAGTGCTGCCAGCCGCTCGGACGTCGTAGCGGGGGAATAGCCCATCTCCCTGCCCGCGGAGGCAATGCCTCCCGATTCCGCAATGCGCACGAACAGTGCGAGATTGTCCATCATTATTCGAGAATTCCGAATTTAAGTTTCGGAATTGTCTCAATTATCTGGCTTTGTCGCAAGCATTAGGTTCGTGGGCAACAACGGCAGTCCGATGATTGCTGCCGGAAAGGAAACGGGATGCTGCTCGATCATATCACCATTAGAACCCACGATCTGGTGACAACACGTGCCTTCTTCCTTCGGGTCTTCGACGATCTGGAGGAGCGTCCGCGTCCACGCCCCATCCGCCAAATTCCGGGGCACTGGCTCTACTTCGGAAATGAACCGCTCATTCATCTGATCGGAATTCCTCCACACGCAGAAGAGGATCGGCAGGCGGACGGCTGGGACCATATCGGTTTCCGCCTCGAAGGTTACGGGGCTTTCCGGGCAAAGCTGGAACGGCTTGGCATTGCCTATTCTCCCATGGAGCTGCCGGAACTGGGCGAGCGTCGTCTGTTCTTCCGCACGCCCACCGGTCAGCTGATTGAAACCGTCTTTCGGGAAACCGACCAAAGGAGTGCGTGAGATGGCATTTACCCAGGAAACAAGAACCGTCGTCATTGGCGGCACATCCGGCATAGGAAGTGCTGTGGCCGATGCGCTGGAAAGCCGGCCCGGAGAGGTCTTGCGCGCAGGGCGCTCCAATGGACTGGACGTTGAAGACCCGAAAGAGGTTGCTGTCTATTTCACCGCGATCGGACCGCTTGACCATGTGGTTTTCACGGCCGGCAGCCAGGCACCGGGTGGACCCGTGTCCGGTCTTGATCTCGAGGTAGCCAAAACCGCTTTCGACACGAAATTCTGGGGTGCGGTCGCGGTGGCACAGGCTGCGGCCAAGCATGTTCGACCGGGCGGTACCATAACATTCACCAGCGGTTTTCTGGCGCGGCGAACGGTTCCCGGTACCTTTGTGAAAACCGCAATGAATGCGGCGCTGGAGGCAGGTGCCAAGGTGCTGGCGAAGGAGCTTGCTCCCGTCCGGGTTAACGTCGTCAGCCCGGGCCTTACCGATACATCCGCTTACGCCGCAATGGATCCGGCCGCCCGGACAGCCATGCTGAACAAAGCTGCAGAGACCCTCCCCGCCGGGCGGTTCGCAAGACCGGCGGATGTGGCGGCAGCCTATCTCCTTCTGATCGACAACCCTTCCATGACCGGTGCCGTGATCGATGTCGACGGCGGCGCCCTGATCAACTGACGTTTGTGAAAGGACTTTCCATGACCAGCCTGTTCGACCGATATGACCTCGGTCCCCTTGCCCTGCCGTCACGTATCGTGATGGCTCCCATGACGCGCTCGCGCAGTACGCAACCGGGCAATGTGCCCAATGACATGATGGCGGATTACTACGCCCAACGGGCAAGCGCCGGGATGATTGTCAGCGAGGCCACGCAGATCTCACCGCAGGGCCAGGGTTACAGCTTCACTCCCGGCATCCATTCGGCGGAACAGGTCGATGGCTGGCGCAAGGTGACGGACGCCGTTCACCAAAAAGGCGGACGCATGGTGTTGCAGCTCTGGCATGTCGGCCGCATGAGCCATGCCCGGTTCCAGGGTGGAGGTCAGCCGGTTGCTCCCTCGGCCATTGCCCCGGGTGCGTCCATCTGGGCAGTTGATCCGGAGACGGGGCAGGGTGGCATGATCGAATGTCCCGTTCCGCGAGCACTCACGGCTGAAGAGGTTTCTGCCATCGTCGAGGACTACCGGACAGCTGCAGCCAATGCCAGGGCAGCCGGGTTTGACGGTGTCGAGATCCATGCCGCCAATGGGTATCTGATCGACGAATTCCTGCGAACGACCTCCAATCGGCGGACGGATGCTTATGGCGGCAGTCAGGAAAACCGCATCCGGTTTGCGCGGGAAGTGGCCGAAGCCGTTTCAAAAGTCATCGGGGCGGAGCGGACCGGCATTCGCTTCTCACCCTTCATCACCCAGCGTGGCATGGACGATCCGGCCGCACCGCAGACGATCCTGAAGCTCGCCGGGGAACTGGACAAGATCGGTCTTGCCTATGTTCATCTTGCCGAAGCCGATTGGGACGACGCGCCTGAAACACCCGAAAGCTTCCGGGCTGCCTTGCGAGAGGCCTACTCCGGTACCGTCATTGTTGCCGGCGGCTATACCAAGGTGAATGCAGACCGGATCCTTGCAGATGGATATGCGGACCTCGTTGCCTTCGGTCGTCCTTTCATTGCGAACCCGGACTTTCCGCGCCGCCTGGCGGACGGAGTGCCGCTTGCCGATTTCGATGGGTCGACGCTCTTCGGTGGAGATGCCGCAGGTTACACAAGCTATCCGGTGGCAGCATGACCAACCCAATGAGCAAGGCAGAGATCGCAAAGGCGACCGACAGGGTCGGGACGCATCTGGTGTCGGAAGAAAACGGCGTGAAAGTCTGGCATCTTCGACTGGCGCCGGGAGAGACGCTGCCCGCCCACCGGCACGAGCGGCCTTATTTCTGGAGCGTCCTGACCGATGGCAAGGCGACTTCTCGTCAGGCGGATGGCCGCATTCTGGACGTGACCTACAGGGCGGGTGATACCCGGCATATGTCAGATCTGTCGCCGGATACGGCCTTCGTGCACGATCTCACCAACACGGGCGAAGCGGAACTTGTTTTCGTGACCGTCGAATTCGTTCGGTAAACGGGTTTCGGCGTCAGGACGAGTGGAATGAGGACGATACCTGTTGCTTTGCTGCGAGCACAGGATCGTCCTTTTCAGCGTCTGCGGCAGCATCAGGCGGCGTATACTTGTGCGTTTATTTTCAGCTTGAATGACGCTATAATTGTGTCCTTGGGTTCCGAAGCCTGGGAGAACGTGCGGTTGGCCGTATTTTGACCGACAAGACGCATATTCTCATCCGACCGTCGGCGGTTGACTGACGTGTCGGCTCGAAGAGACAGGCTCGATTGATTTAACGATTCTCGATACGGTGTTGGTCATGCCGGTAACCAGTGCAGAGCTGAAGCAGCATCTGGAGCAGAACGAAGCGGCTGTCGACAGGGTGTTGCGCCGGGTTCAGGGGTTCACGGATTCCCTGATGACGCTCGACGCCTTGCGCAGTACGGCGGGCATCACCGGGCAGCCTCTTGAAGAACTGCTGGCTGATTATCTGAACGAGGAAAATCTTGGCTGGGAGTTCATGTTCCACCTCACCCAACCAATCGAGCCGATCAACGCGGCCAATTTCGACCTCGAGGATCTCGGTGATTTCGCGCACAAGATGCTGGGCTTCAAGCTGTATGTTTTCGATGAAATAGGGTTTTGCGGTATCGCGACACTCGTGTCTCACCGGCTCGCGCTGACCGCCTGGCATGTAACAGTCAAGGACAAGCGGAAGGAGCGCCGGTCCGGCCTCACGGTTCGCACGCAAGAAGGGAGCAAGTCGCTGCGCGTGCTTGGTGTGCGTTTCGAGATGCCTTGCCATGACGATCAATGGGATGTCGGTCTGCAGGACGGGGATATCCTGCGTGCCAACCCGGATGTCGCCTTGCTTGCCATCGAGCAACCGATGACAACGTATTACGAATTGCCGGCGAAACCTCCGGCGTGGATCACCGGGCGGAGAAAGCTTTGCCTGAGCCACAGACAGGACGACAACGGCAGGGGTGTCACCTTCGTTACCGGTCGTGCGACGATCGATGATCCGCCTCGTATCCAACTGGAATGGGAGGACGGTGTCACCAGACCCGGGTCGTCAGGCGGGTCGGTTTTCGACACGGATCTTGCATTCGCCGGCTTCCATCAGGGACAGCTGAACGGCGTTTCCGAGATCGTTCCTTACGCCACCTTCGCCGGCATAGAGGAATTTACCCAGGCAATTGCGGAGGACCGGGCACCGCCTTACATCTATTCGCTGACAGGGCGTGTCGATGGTCATCTGATTATCGGACGGCAGCGCTATTGTCATGCCATCCATGACGTGGTGCGGGGAGCCGCCCGTCACTTGCGCGGGATCTGGATCAAGCGGATGGAAATCGACCAGACGACCGGTCTTGAATTTTCCTACGATCTCTTGTGTCAGGTTCTGGCGCAGAACGGTCAAGCGGCGCAGGTGTTCAGGGTTGAACTGTCTCTGGGAATGGAAGACCTGCTGGAAACGCTGAACGAGAGATTGCACGGCGGAACGCCGCTGCTGGCACGGCCGGGGGCTGCGGACGACGAAACCAGTGAAGGGGCAAGCGACAAGGACCGCGCCAGACAACTGGTGGACCTCCTGGCCAAGACGACCGGCGCAACCGCGGACAAGCCGAGCTGGATTTATTTCGACAATCCGCGCGGAGGCTTGCGCAAGGCGGCACAACAGCAACTGGAACTGCTTCTGGCAATGATCCTGAGCGATACGCGCCTTCGATTTGTCATGGCCGGTGGAGAGACATACAGCGTTCCGGGGCCAAAGGCGGAAAATGCCAGTGCGCTGACCGGGCCGGGGGTGATGGTGGATTACATCGGCCAGTTCGACCGCGAGGATGTGCGTCATACGCTTGAGGCGATCAACCGATCGCTGGGGCTTGGCCTGCCGACGCATGTGGTCGATTTCGTTCTGATGCAGGCCCTTCACGGCGTGCAAGCCCAGGGAACGGTCTATCGCAGTGCGGAAGTGAAAACCGTCTCGGAAAATCTGCAAAGGTCTCTCGCACCGTTGCTTCCGGCCGAAGGAGCATCATCGCCATGAGCAAGGACGGTGACCAGCTCGCGGAAGGCCTGAAGGCGGCCATGCGGTTTGCCGCAACGCGCAAAACCTTCACGCCGCGTGATGCGGTGGAGGCGGCCTCCAAGGTCTTGCAGGACAAGCTGACGCCATTGACGATTGCCCGGCTGCTGACAGAGCTCAACAAGGTCGTCCTGGAAATTTCCTCCGAGCCGGTCTGGTCTCTTCGCAACGGGCCTCGCCATGGTGTGCTCAAGACCATCGAAACACCGGAGGAAGACACACCTGTTGCCAGAGCCCTGCGTGGTGACGAACCGTTCTCGCAGGAGACCATCGAACGACTGATTGCGGAGACTCCGGATCTGCCCGAGCAGGATCAGCTCAAACGGATCGAGGAGATATCCGATGACCTCGACAGGGCCGGACCGAGTGCGCCTGCCTATCCGTTGCTGGTGCGCCTGCGCGGTGTCATGAACCGCGTGGATGCCGCAAGGCGGGCCAATGCCATGCTGAGCCGGGAGTTTTTTGGCCGGGAGAAGGAACTGGCCCGCTTGCTCGACTGGTGCACGCGGCCCCAGGAAAAAACACCTGTCAGCGCCTTGTTCATCACCGGCCTGCCGGGCATCGGCAAATCCTTTCTGATTGACCGGGCAATGGCGGAACACAGGTCTGTTCAAAAGGCGCCAATCGTTCTGCGCCTGGACTTCGACCGGCGCGGGCTGAACCTGGAAGATCCCGACAAGCTGGTGCATGAGCTCTCCCGCCAGCTGGGTGACATCCTGACAGACGAAGCCCCCAGACTGCGCGACCTGAGGCTCAAGTATTCCGGCAATGCGGAAACGACCGGCACGACGGTGAGCAGTACCCTTTTGCCGACCGAGCTGGTCGATGCCATGGGCGCTGCGGTGCGGTCGCATGGCGGGCAGGTGGTCCTGGTGCTGGATACGCTTGAAGTGTTGCGCGGTCATGGCGAAACCCGGCCCATTCTGCTGTTCGAGGTTCTGGACAATCTGGTGCGGGCCGGGCTGTCGCCGATCTCGATCATTGCGGCCGGACGGGGAGATGCGCTCGATTCCGTTCGTAAACGCATCGAGGGGCCGCCTCTGGAGCTGGAAGGCCTGAGCGAGACGGAATCCCGCAATCTTCTGGACAAGTTGGGGGCTCCCCCGGATTTGCATGACAGGATCTTCGAACTTTCGCGTGGCAACCCGCTGATGCTGCGGCTTTCAGCCAAGGTAACGCAGGCGGAGGACTTCGATCCGGGTGAACTGGAATACGGCGAAGCAGGCAGCATCACGGAAGCCTATCTTTACCGGGCTATCCTTTCGCGCATTGACGACCCGCTGCTGGCGAAGCTGGCACATCCTGGTCTTGTCCTGCGCCGGATCAGCGCCGAGGCAATCCAGTTCGTTCTGGCGCCGGCGCTCGGGCTCGGTGAGGATATCGATGAAGCTGCGTCCAGGCGACTTTGGCAGGAACTCAGCAGCCACCATTGGCTGGTGGCCGTTGACGGTCAGGACTGGCTGAAACACCGCAGCGACCTGCGGCGGGAAATCCTGCCCATGCTCTACGTCGAAAAGCCGGAGCTGGCCGCAAGAATAGACCGGGCGGCGGCAAACTGGTTTGCCGGGTTCGACCGTGAGACCGCGCTCTATCATGCCTTCCAGGCGACGCGGGCCGGAGACCCGATGCCCGAATTCACCGCAGCCGACGTTGCGGGCCTCAGCGAAGATGAACTGGACGAGCTTCCTCTTCCGGCGACGAATGCCATCCTGCAGGAGCGCGGCGAGCGCTCGCGCCGGGCGCGCTATACCAGCAGCGAGCAGGGAACATCCGAACCGGTTCCGACTTCGAAAGCGGAGGAGGTCGAGCCGGAACTGATCCGCGAACTCGAACTGACCCTTCGGCGGGGCGATGTGTTCGAGGCCGATCATATCTTCACCCTCAACAACGCCTTTCCGCGAAATCCGTCACCTTCCCGTCCCGAAGCTGCTGCCACGCTTGCCTATTTCTGGCTCTCCGGCCAGTGGGCGCGGGCCATGTCCCTTTGGCGGAAGCTGCCGAAATCCTTGCTGGAACGATTGAGCCGGGAAGACCCGGGCCTCTACGGGCTGGTCCTGCTGGATATCGAGGCGGAAGCGGATTTCGACGGACTTGTCGCCCGGTTGCGGGGTGATGAAAAACTGGCGGCAACAGCCTGGCAGGCGCGTTCCGAGGGTTCCAGGATTGCCCTGAAGGGGGCGCTGGAATTCGCTCTCATGGCCAGCCAGGAAGGGCGGCCGGAGTATGTGGAGATCCTGGATCCGGTTGCCATGTCCGTCTTCAGGTTCGGCGAGAGGGTTTCGGAATACCCGGCAGATGCAATCCGGCAGGGTGCCAACCGCGCCGAGCGGTTTGCGATCATGACCGGACAGCAGCATCCCGACACGGATCAGCACACCATTGCCCGAATGAACCCTGCGATCGCGCCCTTGAGCGTTCTTGCACGCATTCAGCACAGTCCGCGCATGGCGCAATATCTGCGCGGGTTTTACGAGGGGTTGCATGAAACGCTGGAGATGCTGGGAACGCCTGATCTCTTCGACAGTTTCGAACGCTATTCCAGCGACATCGAGATCGAAGGACCGGAAATTCTGGGGGCACTGGGCCTTACTTGCGACTGGGTAGGGGCATTTGCAGTGTTCAATGCTGTTCCGGATGCGCCGACGGTTGCGCGGGCGGCCGAACGCTGGCGTCGCTTCAGTGGCGGTATCTGGTCCTACCCGGGTACGCCGCCGTCTTACTGGGGTAACGGCGAGAGCGATGTCTTGCTGATGGCGCGGGTCAACAGTCTGCTTTCGCGGAAGGATCCGCCGGCAACCGCCCGGGCGCTGTTGCGGCGATTGGCCTATGCGGCCGACTATCCCGACACGGAAGAAGGGGTCCGGCGTGCCCGGAGTGTTTTCGAGCGACGGCTGATGCGGCCTCTGGCAATGGCGATGACCGCGGGCTCTGCCCAGGACATTGCAGCTGCCCTTGCACCCAGGCTCATGGGGCCAGCCCTGACAGCGGCGTTGGCCGTGATCGGGGCTGATGCTGCGAAAAGAAACGAACCGGTCGACGCGTCGACATTGTTCTAGTCGCGTGCGTTTGCAGGTTCGTCAAACACGAAAGAAAGGAGAGAACCGGGCACTGTTCAGGTTCCGTGTTTCCGGCAAGGCCGCAAGCCTCGTCGATGCCCGAACCTATGGGGAATACCGGACAATAATACAGACATTGATATTGGAGGAATTTCCATGAACACGCGAGCATTATTGGAAAGTCAGGGACGGCTCGAAGCATTGAAATCGGGCGGACGGCTTGAGGCTGCGAAACGCGCCATCGAGGCAGGACACCCCTTTGTTGAGCAACTTGGACTGGACATACCGGATACGCTTGATGCGCTGGATATGTCCCTCGGCCAGCTTGAAGCCGCCGGCACGCCGTTGACGCAACTGGAAGCCATCGTGCGACTGGTTACCCGGCCGCCGATGGTTGTTGAAAACGGCGCGGTCTCGCTGATCCCGCTGCCGGATGAGTTTGGTGCCGACATAGACATCAAGATCAAGCGGAACGAACACTGGATCGGCTCGGTCGGGCGGGTTGAATTCATCAACCACTCGATGACCTGGGGCGGAACCGCCTGGGTGGTTGGAGAAGAAGCCGATGGCCGGCATCTTCTTGTCGTGACCAACCGGCACGTCGCCAAGATTGTCGCACGCCGAAACGCCAGGGGAGAGGGCGTCTTCATGCGCTCGCCCTTCACGATGGTCCGTTACGGTGCGCGCGTGGATTTCAACGAAGAGGTTGGCGCGTTGCCGTCAGACGAGCGCCCGGCCGAGATCCTTCGCTTCACCTATCTTGCAGATGATGCCAGCGCCGATGTCGCGATCGGGCGGATCGAAAAACCTGCCGGCTTCGCCGTGGCGCCCTTGCCTCTGGTGGATACGGACGCGGAAACGGACGAGATCGTTGCGGTGATCGGCTATCCGGCCTTCGACAGCCGAAACGACCGCACCGAAATGGAGAAGTATTTCAAGGGCCTCTACGATGTGAAGCGGTTTGCTCCGGGCAAGATGATGCCGGTTGCGCCGGGAACCGTGCTCAGCCACGACTGCACCACGCTCGGTGGAAACTCCGGCTCACCGATCCTGAGCCTTGATCGCAACAAGGTGGTGGGGTTGCACTTCGCCGGAGCCTATGGAATTGCCAACAGCGCTGTCAGGGCGAGCACGCTGCGGGACCTTCTGTCAGGCAAACGGCCCACACAGGTTCTGGTCGAGGCTAGCCTTGAACAGGAGGTGGCCGACGGTTTCCACGACCCGAACCATTTTATCGGCCGGAACGGCTACGATCCCAACTTCCTGTCGGAAAAGGTCGACTTTCCGAAGTTGCCGGACGGCATGTTCAATCTGGCCAGCCCGACGGATGCGCTCGCCGACCGTCCGCATGAGCTGCGCTATACCCACTTCGGGCTTCTCTATGATGTCGATCGCAGAAGCCCCGTGGTCACCGTCGTCAACATCGACGGCGAAAAGGCAATCAAGATCAAACGCAAGAAACCGGACAAGTGGTTTTTCGATCGGCGCATTCCTGTGGAAGCGCAACTCGGCAAGGGCGACTTCCCGGGAGATCTGGACCGGGGACACATGGTCCGGCGCGAGGACCCGAACTGGGGCGATGACCGCCCGGTGGCGCAACTGGCAAACGACGATACGTTCCACTACACGAACGCCTCGCCGCAGCATTCCTCCCTCAACCAGAACCGGTCCACCTGGCAAGGTCTGGAAAACCATATCCTCGACAGCACAAAGACCCATGCCTTCCGTGCAACGGTCTTTACCGGCCCCCTTTTCGACGACGACGAGGATCCGTTCCTCGATGGGGTCGGCATCAATCTGCCCTTGCAGTACTGGAAAGTGGTGGTGATGGATGCCTTGCAGGACGACGGCAGTCTTCGCCTGCACGCGACCGCCTATCTGTTAAGCCAGGGACAGGCCATTCAGAAATACCTGCAGGACCGCCGCGAGTCGGAAGCTGTCGAAGGGTTCGCCTTTGGTGAGTACAAGACGTTCCAGGTGTCCGTTGCCTTTCTGGAAGACCTGTCGGGCTTCGATTTCGGACCGTTGAGGGATGCAGACCCGCTGGCGGCGCTTGCAGACGAGCTTGAGCTGCCCGACAGCGGACCGCAGTTTGTCGAGATCACGGGAGCAGATTCTCTGGTCCTGTGAGGAAATGTGAGCCTGCCGCCGCTCCGGTCTTTGCCTTTATCGACAGGGCCGGAGTGGCAGGTGTTTGACATCGACGACTTGAGTTGCGCTAGACCAGGAACGGGTAGCCACCCTCCAGTTTCAGAAGGGCGATCTTTGTTTCCGTACCGCCCGAGCCGGAATATCCGCCAAGGCCGTTCGCCGACAGGATCCGGTGGCAGGGAATGATGATCGGTATCGGGTTGGCGCCGCAGGCCTGGCCGATCGGCTGACCGTATGTGTCCAGTTCCCTGGCAAGGTCGCCATAGGTGCGGGTTCCGCCATAGGGGATTGCGAGCATTGCCTTGAACACCGCCTGGTGCAGCTCGCCGCCTTTCGGGGCGAGCGGCAGGTCGAAGGTTTTCAGATCACCCGCAAGATAGGCCTGTACCTGGCGTGCCGCTTCCTTGAGCAACGGTGTTTCTTCTTTGCCAGAGGGCCCGTTCCAGTGTAATTGGGTGATTGCGCCGTCAACTTCCGTAATGGAAAGGCGTCCCAGCCATGTTTCAATTTCTGCAACCGGCATAACCGTCCCCGCTTGTCTTTTAAGGTTAGGTAGTGGGTTGGTGCAATTATCTCAACCGGACCGTTCCTGCCGGGACAGTGTCCGCTACTCTCTTTTTCATCTGCGGATGATCGTTTGAAAAGGGCCGCCGCCGATGGCGCATGACAGTCAGCACCGTTCGACCGGCAATGCCGCCGCTGCCACGGCGCCGCTCGCCGGGATCGGTCTCATCGTGCTGGCTTGCCTCAGTTTTTCCGTTCTGGATGCAACGGCCAAATACATGTCGGCCAGCCTGCCGACGCTGCAGATCGTCTGGATGCGGTTCGTCAGTCATGTGATCCTGTCGCTGGTCCTGTTCCAGGTCTGGAAGAAACCTTCGCTCCTGAAGACGAACCGGCCGGTTCTGCAGATCGTGCGGTCGTTCTGTCTGCTCGGCACCACCATTTTCAACTTCCTGGCGGTTCGTTACCTGCAACTTGCCGAAACCATGTCGATCATGTTCGCCGCGCCATTCGTCATCACGGCCCTTGCCGGGCCGCTGCTTGGGGAATGGGCCGGATTACGCCGCTGGATTGCGATCATTGTCGGCTTCATCGGGGTTCTGGTGGTCACCCGGCCAGGACTTGGCGGCATGCACTGGGCGGCGATCTATTCGGTTGCGGCCATGTCCTTTTACGCGGTCTATGCGCTGCTGACACGCCAGCTCACGGCAACGGACAGCTCTGCCGGAATGCTGATCATTTCAGGTATTGTCGCAGCCATTGCCATGGCGCCGGCTGGTATCTCGGTCTGGGTCACGCCTCCGGACCTGTGGACATGGGTTCTGCTGTTCGCGACCGGCGCTTTTGGTGCGGGTGGGCATTTCCTGTTCATCATGGCGCACAGGATCGCGCCTGCACCGGTGCTGGCGCCCTTCATCTATACGCAGATTGTCTGGATGATCGCGCTTGGCTTCCTGATCTTCGACGACGTGCCCACGTATACGACCATTCTCGGGGCAGCCATCGTTGTCGCATCCGGCCTCTACATCCTCTACCGGGAACGCGTGAAGGGGATCTGATCAAGGCTGCATCTGCCCGTACGCTGGCCTTAGGCGGTTGACGGGATTGGATAGTTCCCGTCTTAATACCCGCCGGGGTTAAAACAACCGCCGGTCAGGAAGGATCGCCAGCCTTTAAGGGAGGTGTGGGATGGAGCTGAACCGCCGCAGGTTCTTGACAGGGGCAGCAGCCACGGCAGGCACATTGGCCTTGCCGCAGGTGGCGCACGCCAATGCAGCTGCAAACGCTTATTTCAGTGGCTATCAGGAAGATAGCGGGTTTCAATACAGAAGAACCAACTTCAAGAAGATCGATCCCGTCTGGCATCGGCAGATGGTGAAGTATTTCAGTGACGAGCCACCCGGCACCGTGGTGGTCGATACCAACAATCACTTCCTGTACTGGGTATGGGAAAACAACACCGCGCTTCGTTATGGCGTTGGCGTCGGGCGTGAAGGCTTCCAGTGGTTCGGCCGCGCCCGGATTGACCGCAAGGCCCTTTGGCCGCGGTGGGTGCCGCCACCGGAGATGCTGAAGCGGCAGCCGGATCTGCCAAGAATGGTCGAAGGCGGAGCTGCCAACAATCCACTCGGGCCACGGGCCTTGTATCTCTATCGGGATGGAAGCGATCTCGGGTACCGGCTGCACGGCACGCTGGAGCCCTGGAGCATCGGCCATGATGTGTCGAGTGGCTGCGTGCGCATGTTCCCGGAAGACATTGTCGACCTTTACCAGCGCTGCCCGAAGGGGACCGGCGTTCTGGTGCTGGAGCATCTTGGAGAGAAAGCGGGCTGAGCCCGTTCATTCGGAGCAATTTGCAATCGACCGGCGGAGCTGCAGTCGAAAGGGCTGAGGGCTGCCGGGCGAGGGGGAAACTTAAAGAGGATTTGGGGGCTTCCTTGGAAAATACATTTGGCCGGATCGGCCGGGGCGCAGTCTTTGCGTTCATGATCGGATTTGGAGTCGCCGGCTGCAATAGCGCCGGTGGATTGTCGTCACCCGATGTGACCAACGCACCGGCCGCCGGTTTCGGAAATATTTCGTCGGGTTCGGAAGAGGAATTCATCATCAATGTCGGTCGCCGGGTCTATTTCGACCAGGGCTCGGCTGTGGTCACCGATGAGGCTCGCATCACAATCGAAAATCAGGCCAAGTGGCTGAAATCGAACAAGAAGTGGCTGGTCAAGATCCAGGGCCACGCCGACGATCCGGGCAGCGAGGCTGCGCAGAAGACATTGTCGACCCAGCGGGCGAACGCGGTCATGGCCGAACTGGTCAAGCTGGGGGTCAATCCCAAGCGCATGTGGGTGAAGGGGTATGGCGTGGAGCGTCCGGTAACGGATTGCGACAAGGTCACCTGTCAATCGCAGAACCGCAGGGTTGTCGTCAATCTACGTGAGGAATTCGACGATTCCGCTCCCGCTGGACGGCGCTGATCTTTGTGAGGGGCTTCGATCCCAAACTTCGGAAAAACAGAAAAACCTGTTTACCCAGAGGGGAGAGGGCTATAACGGTCTCTCCCAACGCCGCTGCGGTTATTGAGAAATAGGAATGTCTGAAGACAACGGTTCCCCTCCCTCCCAGCCGGAATTTCCGCAAAAGCCTGGTAAAAGGCTCACTCTCGGGCACATTGCCGACCAGCTCGGTATTTCCACGGCAACCGTGTCGCTGGCGCTTCGGGACAGTCCGCTTGTTGCCGAGGAAACCAGGGCGAAGGTCAAGCAGACCGCGGAGGAGATCGGATATATCTACAACCGGTCGGCGGCTTCTCTCAGAACCGCCCGCAGCCAGATTGTGGGCGTTGCCGTTCATGACATCCTGAACCCTTACTTCGCCGAAGTCTTTTCTGCGCTCGAGGATGTTCTGGAAGAGCAAGGACAGATGATCTTCATCTGCAACCACCGTGATGACGTCAAACGCCAGCGTGCGTTCGTCAACACGCTGCTGCAGCACCGCGCGGACGGATTGATCCTGTGTCCTTCGGTCGGAACCTCGGCCGAAGAGATCAACAGGCTGGTGGACCAGGGGATACCCGTGACGCTGGTGGCGCGCGAGGTTCCGGGGGTCTGGGCACCGTGCGTACGCGGTGACGATCTTGCCGGCACCTATCAGATCACCAAGCACCTGATCAAACAGGGGCACAAGGACATCGCCATGGTTGGCGGTCGCCGTGGCAGCTCGACCGGCCGCTACCGCAATGCGGGCTGGCGCAAGGCGCTGGAAGAAGCGGGGATCGATCCCGCGAGCCAGCTTGACCTGCCTGAGCTGATGACTCAGGCAGATGGCCGGGCCGCAGTGCCGAAGATCCTGGAAGCCGAACATCGCCCCACAGCCATCGTCGGCTTCAACGATCTCGTCGCCCTTGGAATGATGACCACGTTCCGGCGAGCAGGGATCGAGCCGGGGCCGGACATGGCGATTACTGGTTACGACGATATCGACGGCGCCGATGCGCGTACGCCCGCGCTGACGACGGTGTCAGCCCAGCCGGACAAGATCGGACGGTTGGCAGCACTGACTCTGCTGCGCCAGATCGCGGGTGACCGCGTGCCCAATACGCCCATCGTGATCGAACCCGATGTGCGGATCCGTGAAAGCTCGCCGCCTCCCGGCGTGCGACTGGCCCCCAAGCTGGCCGACTAGACAAGTCGGCTGGCGATTGCCGCCTGCTTTTAAGAGGCCGTCGGATCATCCGGTCGCCCTTCGCCTGTCCGCGATGACTGCAACGTGGCTCGTCATGTTCGGATGCAAAAACGGGCGGCCAGAGCCGCCCGTTCCAGGTGTTCCTGCTGTCTCAGGTCAGCGCGGCTCGTCCGCCAGTCCCTTGAAGATGGCGTAGCAGGCCAGCAACAGCACGATCGTGAAGGGGAACCCGGTCGAGACCGCCATTGCCTGCAGGGCTCCCAGGCCCCCGCCAAGCAGAAGCGCGATGGCGACCAGACCTTCGAAGGTGCACCAGAACACGCGCTGCGGCACCGGCGCATCGACCTTGCCGCCTGCCGTGATCGTGTCGATCACCAGAGAGCCGGAGTCCGAGGAGGTGACGAAGAACACGATGACCAGAATGATGGCGATGAACGAGGTGATCGATGCCATCGGCAGATCGGCAAGCATGCCGAACAGCGACAGTTCAGGGCTGTAGCTCGCGATCACGTATTCATGCACCTGGCTGTCGTTGCTGGCCAGGACCTGTTCGATGGCGGTGCCGCCGAACGCTGTCATCCAGATTACGGACACGATGGTCGGAATGATCAGGACGCAGACGATGAACTCCCGAACAGTGCGGCCACGGCTGACGCGTGCAATGAACATGCCGACAAACGGCGACCAGGAAATCCACCAGGCCCAGTAGAACGATGTCCAACCCTGGCGGAAGCTGTCGTCCTCGCGGCCGAACGGCATCGACAGCGGTACGATTTCCCTACCGTAGGCAATAATGTTGGAGAAGAAGTCGGAGACCAGCGTTGCGGTCGGACCAGCGGCAATCACGAAGACCAGCAGCAGAGCCGCAATCAGCATGTTGATTTCCGACAGAACTTTCACGCCGCCGTCGAGACCACGCAGAACCGAGACCAGCGCAACGCCGGTGATGCCGATGATCAACACGACCTGTGCCGTGGTGCTGACAGGAATGCCGAAGACGAAATCGAGACCTGCATTTGCCTGCTGGGCGCCAAAGCCAAGTGAGGTCGCGAGACCGAACAGGGTCGCGAACACGGCCAGGATATCGATGACATGGCCCGGCCAGCCCCAGGTGCGCTCACCGAAGATCGGATAGAACACCGAGCGCATGGTCAGCGGCAGACCCTTGTTGAAGGAGAAGATCGCAAGAGCGAGTGCAACCACGGCGTAGATCGCCCAGGGGTGCAGGCCCCAGTGGAAGATGGTTGCGGCCATGCCCATGGCCTTCGCGGCCGCGACATTTTCCGGAATGATATTGCCGTCGGCGTCGAAGGGCTTTGGCACACCGATCGGCTCGGAAAAGGCCATGTGATAGACCGGTTCCAGAACGCCGAAGAACATCAGGCCAATGCCCATGCCGGCGGCGAACAGCATGGCGAACCAGCCGAAGTAGGTATAGTCGGGCTCGGCGTCCTTGCCGCCGATGCGGACGTTGCCGAGGGGTGTGACGATCAGCGCCAGGCAGACGAGGACGAAGACGTTGCCGGAGATGATGAAGAACCAGTCGAGGTTCGATGTCAGCCACTTGCGCAGATGATCGAACATCGGGCCGACTTCGGTCTGAAAGGCAAGGGTCAGAAAGACGAAGGCAACGATGGTCAGGCCAGAGACCAGGAAAACCGGATTGTGGATGTCGAGGCTGAAAGGGCCGACAGAAGTTTCGATGTTGTCCTGGCCAATCTCGTATTCGGTGTCGATGAGATTGGCGGCGCCTTCCGGATCCGGAATGCCTTGATTGTCGCTCATGGGAGCGCTCCTTTTGTTCGGGAAACGGGTTATCTCACGAGGAAGACGGAAACATCTGCATGGCTCGCGACGCGTCCACCGTTCGACGGCCAGAAGTGATCCGGCACGTGCGGGATGTGCGTTGCCATGACCACGAGATCCGCACCGGTATCGTGAACAGCCTTCAGAATCGCGTTTTCCAGGTCGACAGCCGGATCGTGAGAGAAAACGGCATGACCGGTAGCGGTGATCCCGTGTTTCTGCCCTTCTGCGGCAGCGTAGGCAGCCAGCTTTTCCCGAAACTCGTCCGGAGTGTGGGCAAGGGCGCTTGGGGTGTTTGAAGTTACCGCCGCAAATACCACGGGAATACTATTGGTTTTTGCTATATAAGCACCCGTTGCGATGGCTTTTTCAAGTTTATCCGCATGACTGAGGTCAATCGGAACTAGTATTTTTGTGAACAAATGTCCCTCCAAGATCTGTTCAGGCAAGAATATACAAGATTCAAGCCGTAGAGGTCCTTGCGCGGAGGGTCCGCTTCAGTATTGCATTCTAGTGTAATGTCGTCTTGTCCCGCTCCGCTACGATTACACTACTGTTGCATATACGGAGGGCGGCGTCAAAAGAACGGCAAGAATACGTCCCGATGCGACATATTGGCGCGTTGGGTTCGAATTAGCGCGAAGTTTGGCGCGGGAGGCCGGGAAAACGCTACGGCATCGCGTGTCAAACGTGGCCGCGAGCAGGCCAGACGGTCTGGGCCGGTCAGAGGGCCGGAGCGTGTTCCGGATACGAACTCTTGTGGGCAACGCATTTGTTGCGGCCCGTCGCCTTTGCCTCATAAAGCGCCGTGTCGGCCTTTTGCATGAGGGTCGAAAATTCCAGATCTTCGCGGACGACGGTGGCAAGGCCCATGCTGCAGGTGACCGTCTGTTTGACGATGTCGAGCTGGCATTCCTCGATAATCTTCACCCGCAGGCGTTCACACACCAGCATGGCATCTTCGATTTCTGCGTTGTGCAGGATCATGCAGAACTCTTCGCCGCCGACCCGGCCGAAGATGTCGACGGCACGCAGGGCGCTGCTGACGGTATCGGAAAATTTTTTCAAAACTTCGTCGCCGGTGGCATGGCCGTACAGATCGTTGATCTGCTTGAACTTGTCGATGTCCATCATCACAGCCGTGAAGGGGCGCTTGGTGCGGCGGAAGCGTTGCACTTCGGTATTGGCCCGTTCCAGGAAAGCGCGGCGGTTCAGGATCTGGGTCAGGTCGTCGATGCTGGCGACCCGCTCCAGGTTGATCTTGGCGTTCATCAGGGCCTGGTGATCGCGCTGGCGGGCGATCTCATGTCCGACCCAGTCCGCGAACTGACGCACGATCTGAAGATCCGACGGGGAAAATGCCCTTTTGCGCACGTCCGGGGCGGTGAAGTTGATTGTCCCATGAACTTCACCATCCACGAGAATCGGGGCGCCGATGTACGTCTCCAACTTGAAGATCTCGTGGCAGGGATGCCTGGCGAACTCCGAGCTTGCGGCATTTGCGGTCGCGATCGGCTCTTCGGACTTCAGCGTCAACAGACAATAGGTGTCCTGCAACGGGAACGAAGTGCCCGGAACGAGTTCTCCTTCAGGGCTCTGGGCGTGTGTGATCGTGTAGTGGTCGTCAATCACGTGACTGATAATGCCGAAGGGAACCTCGAAATGTTCGGTCCCCAGACGCAGGATTTCGGCAATCTTGTCTTCGTGGCCGAGCTCGCGGGTCGAGGTGATGGCATAAAGCTCGGCCAGCGTACGTTCCGTTTTCTTCCGGTCGGTTATATCGGAAATCAGAACCACGATAGCTTCAACGGCACCATCATCGCCGAAGCGCGGGTTACAGCTCATCAGGCATTCGCGCAAAATGCCGTCGGGAAAATGGAAGCTGACTTCCGATGAAACCTTCTCACCGCTCATCGCTTCCTCGAAGATCGTGCGAACGGCTTCGCGTTCCTTCCAGGGCAAGCGGTCACGAAGCCGGGTGCCGATGAGAGTTTCCGGTTTTTCGTTGAACCAGTCACACGCGGTCTTGTTGATGAAGACGCATCTGCCCTCCAGATCGACTTCGGTGACGCTGGCGACAATGTTGTCGGCCATGAGCGAAAGGTTCTTGTAGGCGTTTTCGGCCTTGGCCTGAGCGTGTTTGAGTTCCGTGATGTCGAACCGGATGCCGGCGATGCCGCCGGCGCGGGTGCGGGTTTCCGAAATGCGCAGCCAGCGGCCGTCACTGAGGTTTTGCTCCAGGATCGAGCCATCGCCGGCCTGATGCCGATCGAGGCGCTCCGCCAACCATTCGTCGTCCGTCTTGCCGCCCGTCTCGTATTGCTTGCGGTTCAGGCCGAACCGCAGGATGTCCTCGAAACGATTGCCGGGGAACATGGCCGGTGCCGAATGGGCATAGATCTCGCGATAATTGTCGTTGCAGATAACCAGCCGGTCATCCTTGTCGTAGAGTGCGAAGCCTTCCGAAATCGCGTCCAGGGCATCTTCAAGCGTCAAGGCGATGTCGCTCAGTTTGCTTTCCAGCGCCTTTCGTTCCGCCTGATCCCGCGCGATAAACAGGATGCCGGTCAATGTGTGATCTGTATCGAACAGCGGTGCGCTGACAACCTCTACGGATACGGTCGACCCGTCTTCGAGCGCCAGATCGATTGAATAGGCTTTGCGGTTCCGGTGATCCGTTGGCGATTGGTAGAGTTCCGCCATCTGGGCAAACTGGTTCGGATCGGCGAAGAACCGTTTCGTTGTCGTGCCGACGACCTTTTCGCGATCCACCTTCAGCAGTTTGGACATAGCCTTGTTTACGAAAACGATGGTGCGTTCGGGGTTGGTCACGAGGACACATTCGTTCAAATCGCCGAACGTCTGTTCAAGATCCAAAGTGATGTTCTTGGTCATTTCCGTCCCCATTATCCGACCTTTGTGCGGGTCGCGGTGTCATTCAAGACAATAAAAGTTTAATAAAAGGGATACGTAACGGAAGACTCCTTGAAGAAAATACGCATGTTAACCTTGGTCAGGTCTAGCGATCAGTATTTGTGCCAAGTGTTCAGTTCTTGCGGTTTTCGTTCAGGAATTTTTCTATCCGTCCAAGCGCATCGCGTATGTTGTCCGTGGAATTCGCGTAAGACAATCTGATGTAGCCTTCGCCCAATACACCAAAGTCGGGGCCGCCGATGGTCGCAACGCCGGTTTCTTCCAAGAGGGCGGATGCAAGTGCCTTGGCCTTCCAGCCGGTCTGCTTGATATTCGGAAAGGCATAAAAGGCACCAAGCGGAACGCGGCAGGAAATGCCCTCGATGGCGTTCAGGCCGTCAACGGTCACCTTGCGCCGGCCGTCGAATTCCCGAACCATGTCCGCCACTGCGGTTTGCGGTCCGGTAAGCGCTGCAAGAGCGCCGAACTGGGCGGGGGCGTTGACACAGGACCACGCGTTGACCGCGAGCTTGCGCGCCTTGTCGATCAGGCCTTCGGGCCAGAGGGAAAAACCCATCCGCCAGCCGGTCATGGCATAGGTCTTCGACCAGCCGTCGAGCAGGATGAGCCTGTCGCGCAGCGACGGGAACCCCAACAGGGAGACGTGTTCCATGCCGTCATAGGTCATCTGCGAATAGATTTCGTCGGACATGACGGCTACATCAGGAAAGCGTTCCAGCCCGGCGACGAGCTTTTCAATTTCATCGCGGGGGGTGACGCCGCCGGTGGGGTTCGCCGGCGAATTCAGGATCAGCAGACGGGTCTTGTCGGTGATCAGCGACAGCGTCTCTTCGGCAGAAAAGGCAAAGTCGTTTTCCTCGCGGATCGGAACCGGCACGGGCCGGGCGCCGGTGAACTCGATCATCGAGCGGTAGATCGGGAAGCCCGGATCGGGATAGAGAATTTCGCTTCCCGGTTCGCCGAACATCAAGATGGCCATGAACATGGTGACCTTGCCACCGGGAACGATCAGAATGTTGCCCGGGTCAGTCTCCACTCCGTGACGTTTCAGAAGGTCGGCGGAGACTGCTTCGCGCAACGGTGCAATGCCGGTTGCGGGCGTGTAACCGTGCTGACCGTCGCGCAGGGCCTTGATGGCCGCTTCAACGATGTGATCCGGCGTTTTGAAGTCCGGCTGACCGATGCCCAGGTTGATGATGTCGCGGCCTTGTGCGGCAAGTTCTGTTGCCCGCGCCAGCACGGCGAATGCGTTTTCCTCGCCAATCCGGTCAAATCCGCCAATCGTGTGCAGCATTTTGGTCTCCATGCCTTTGCGCGCTTCCTCAAGCCGACGTTAATGCGGTGGACAAGGATTTGAAAAGGCTGAAGAACGGTCAAAGCGTTCGGGCGAGTGTCCACAGGTATGCCGGGAAAAGGGAAATTTCCGTACCGCTCTCCCAATACGGCGGTGAAATGCTTATATTCGCGCCCAAGCGGCCCGCCGACCGGCGGGCGACCCTTTATCTTCTGCCAGGAAAGCGCGCAATGACTGCGACCCAGGACAGCCAGGCACAGATCCCCGTTACCGTTTTGACGGGGTATCTGGGTGCCGGCAAGACCACACTTCTCAACCGGATCCTGACCGAAAACCACGGTCAGCGTTATGCGGTCATCGTCAACGAGTTCGGCGAAGTCGGTATCGATAACGATCTGCTCGTGGAATCCGACGAAGAAATCTTCGAAATGAACAACGGCTGCATCTGCTGCACCGTGCGCGGTGACCTGATCCGCACTGTGCAGAACCTGATGAAGCGCAAGAATGCCTTTGACGCGATCATCGTCGAAACCACCGGCGTTGCCGATCCGGCTCCGGTCGCACAGACCTTCTTCATGGACGACGATGTGCGTGCCGCCGCGAAACTCGACGCGGTCGTCGCCGTTGTCGATGCCCGCCACGTGCTGCAGCGTCTGGAAGACACCGAAGAGGCCGAAGACCAGATCGCCTTTGCCGACGTCATCCTGATCAACAAGACCGATCTCGTCTCGGGCGAAGAGCTTGCCACCGTCGAGGCGCGTATCCGTTCGATCAATCCGTATGCCGTGCTCCACCGGAGCGAGCGTTGCGGTATCGAGATCGCCAAGGTGCTGGATCGGGGGGCGTTCGATCTCGACAGGATCCTGTCGCTCGATCCGCATTTCCTCGAGCATGGTCATCATGCCGACGAATGCGGTCCGGACTGCGACCATGACCACCATCATCACGGCCACGACCATCATCATGACCATGGACACGATCATGGACATGGGCATCAACATCATCACCACGATGAGGATCCCCATTCGGTGAAGAGCATTTCCCTGAAGGCAGGCGACCTTGATCCCAACATGTTCTTTCCCTGGATCAACCAGGTCACGCAGGTTCAAGGCCCAAACATTCTGCGCCTGAAGGGCATCATTGCCTTCAAGGGGGATCCGCAGCGCTATGTCATCCAGGGGGTGCACATGATCGTTGAAGGCGATCATCAGCGCGACTGGAAAGAGGATGAGCCGCGAGAAAGCCGCCTGGTCTTCATCGGACGCGATCTCAACTGGGATGTCCTGAGAGACAGTTTCCAGGCCTGCGCCGCGCAATAAGGAAGAAGAGACTTGCCGACAGTTGCTCCCGTGGAGGTGGACGGCTTCGTCGTCCGCGCCGGCTATCTGAAAGACACGGCCTTTTTTGCGTCCGGAGAAGGCGACATCGTCCTGTCCGGACAGGGTGAAACGAAACTGAAGCCGCACAAGGCCGGGCTTCTGGCTGCCGAGCCGACAATCGACGGCAAGGGGCTGATCACATCGGGTGACGACGGCTGCATCTTCCTGAGTGCGGCGGACGGATCGAGCGAATGCGTTGCCGAACGGCCGCGCAAGTGGATCGACCTGATCGCTGCCGGACCGTCCGGTGCGCTTGCCTTTGCCAGCGGCCGCACCGCCTGGGTGCGGTTCGCGGACGGGCGCGAAAAGGAATTCGCGCATGAACGGGCCGTCGGCGGTCTTGCCTTCGCGCCCAAGGGCATGCGGCTGGCAGTCGGGCGCTACGACGGAGCGACGCTCTGGTGGGCCGGCACGGACGGCGCACCGGTCGAGCTCAGCTGGAATGGCGCGCATCTGGGCGTGAGCTTTTCGCCCGACGGCAAGTATGTTGTTACAGCCATGCAGGAAAACGCGTTGCACGGCTGGCGCCTGTCGGACAGCCAGGACATGCGCATGACCGGCTACCCGGCCAAGGTCAAGTCGTTCAGCTGGTCGGTCAAGGGGCGATATCTGGCGACCTCCGGTGCCAATGCCGCGATTCTCTGGCCGTTCTTCGGCAAAACCGGGCCGATGGGGCAGACACCGCTGCAGTTGGGCACAAGGGGTGACAACCTGGTCAGCGCCGTTGCCTGCCACCCGAAGGAGGATGTCGTTGCTGTCGGCTATCAGGACGGCATGATCCTGATGTGCCGGTTCGAGGACAATGCCGAGGTACTGCTGCGGCGCCCGGGCCTGGGGCCGGTGTCCACAATGGCCTGGGATGCCGATGGAGTTCGGCTGGTCTTCGGAACGGAAACCGCGGAAGCCGGGATCATCAGTCTGCAGGACTGACGGGCCGTAACCTGGAAAGGGAGATCCTGACACGCGATGGCACGTATCATGATGCTGATTGTCATGTTGCTGAGTGGAACCGCGACGTCCCAGTTGCCGGAGTTCACACAGCAATATCGCCAGCGACTTGGTGGGGCCATCGACGCTCTGGAGGAAATTCTGGCCGATTTCAATCGTGACGCCGCGCGTTACGGGCTGACGTCGGCAGAAGCCATAGCGCGTCAGAAATCCTCCGAAGATCCCTTTATCAGAGCACGCGGCGACAGCATGCTGAACGCCGAAATCCGCTTGAGCAGGCTGAAACTGCAGCGGGAAGAGCTTGAAACGGCCGGGCCGCTGGATCGCATGATCATCTTTGCGCGCGGCTTCGACCCAACCCTGGCGCAGGCAACGGCCGAAGACTACGAGCCAGCCGTTCCGGTAACGCCGGCCGGCTTTGCCAGTGCAGGTGTCGGTGCGCTTGGCGGGCTCCTTGTCATGCGCCTGCTGATCGGCGCAGCGCGCCTTGGGCGCCGCACCAGACCTGCCCGGCACTAAACGCCCCCGCCAGGCCGGCCTTTGGCGAAGCCTTTGACCGGCCGCCGGAAAATACGCTAAGCAGGGTTTCTGGAATGGCCCCAACGGGAAGGATGCCGGATGGACGCAATCACGCGGATGCGCTGCTTCATTCAAGTTGTCGATTCAAACGGATTTTCCGCAGCGGCCCGTGAAATGGGGCGTTCCAAGGCGCTGGTCTCGAAATATGTCGGCGAGCTGGAAGACGAACTGGGCGTGCGTCTGTTGAACAGGACCACCCGTCAGGTGTCGCTCACCGAAGTCGGCGAAGCCTATTACAAGGAAGCTGCCGAAATCCTGCAGCGGATCGATGACCTGCAAGCCTCGGTTCAGTCCTCGCACCAGGAAGTCCGTGGGCGTTTGCGTGTTTCGGCTCCCCGTTCGATGGGCGACGACCTGCTGAATCAAGCCATGATGCATTTTCTGGTGAAGTATCCGGAAATCAATCTGGACCTCAGGCTGGAAGACCGTTTCGTCGATCTCGTGGAAGAAGGTTTCGATCTTGCGGTCCGGGTCACCCAACTGGAAGATTCCAGCCTGATCGCCCGCAAGATTGCTCCCTTTCGCACCGTGGTGTGCGCCACGCCTGAAACGATCGAGACCTATGGGGCGCCGAATGTGCCCGCCGATCTTTCCACACGGCCTTGCATCATCGATACGAACTACCGCTTCAAGCAGAACTGGGCCTTCTACACGAATGGAGAGCGGTCGTCGGTGGCAGTGAAGGGCCCGCTGGAAGTCAACAGCGCTGCCGCGGCGCGCGAAGCGGCGTTATGTAACCTCGGTTTCCTTCGTACACCGCTGTTTTTTGTGTCCAAAGATATCCGCGACGGCAAACTGGTTACGCTACTGGAGGCCTATGAGGAGCCGATGCGCGGTATTCATGCAGTTTATCCGCACCGCCGGCACTTGAGTGCCAAGGTTCGCGCCTTTGTTGATTTTCTGGTCGAATGGTATTCGTCAGGTCAAAACGACTGCTGATTTTTTTTAGCTGGTTCAGCTATTTTCCATTCCTTTGAGAATACGTTTTCGGATTTTTTTTCCGTTTCGTTTTTCTTGGTTAAATGAATGTATTCTGTAAATTTCTATCTATGGTTATTTAAGGGAAATTACTTACAATAAGTTTCGGTGAAGGTTTTCCTTGAAAAGCCGATGTATAAATCCCAAGGTTTACTCATGGAAAACGCGCAGGAACATATTGCCGCTCGCCTGGAAGAGGTTTTCTGGAGCCGGGGTTTCGCCGAGCCGAGCGTTCCCGAGCTCAGGGCCGGCGCGGGTGTCAGCATGCGCACGCTTTACCGTCATTTTCCCTCACGCGAAGCGATGGTTCTGGGCGCCCTTGAATACCGGCATCGGCGCTATCTCTCCTATGTTCGCGAAGGTGTGACGTCGCCCGGGCTTGAAGCCGCCGTTCAGCTGTTTGACAAGCTGGGTGGCTGGATGCGCATGACGGCGGGCAAGGAGTGTCTGTTCCGCCAGGCGCTTGCAGCAAATCCCGGCAGCACCGAAATAGCGGCGATGGTCAAGCGCCACAAAGGCGAGCTTCTGCGTTTCTTCGGCGAATTGAGCGGGCAGGAAAGCTTCGCCTCGCGTCTTTACCTCCTGCATGAAGGCGTCACCGCCTGTTATGCGGAAATGGGGGAAAGAGCCGTTGAGGACGCGAAGAACCTCGTGAGGCAGATGTTCAAGGCAGCCAACGAAAGCCAGCTTTCCTGACCTGAGCATTAAATCAGGCGCACTGTTGCAGTGCTTTCTTCTGCCGACCGTATGCAGGCTCGACAACCGGAAACAGGCAAAGCAAAAAACGGCGGCTCAAGGCCGCCGTTTCCGTCTTTCGTGAAAGTTTTAATCAGGCCGACTTCGCTTTTGCCAGACGCTCTTCCGCCATTGTGTCGGCCACGCGTTCCGGGGTGCTGCCTTCGCGGGCGGCCCGCTCGAAAATCGTTGCCAGGGTTTCGCCGATCGCGATCGTCTTTTCACGCACCAGCTTGTCGCCGCTGTCCGCTGTTGCCAGGGCAATGGAGATCACGCCGCCGGCATTGATCGCGTAGTCGGGAGCGTAGAGGATGCCGCGTTTCTTCAGGGCCTCGCCGTCCGCCGGCGTCTGCAGCTGGTTGTTGGCGGCCCCTGCAACGATCTTCGCCTGGATTTGCGGAACGGTGCGAGCATTGAGGCCTGCCCCGAGAGCGCAGGGAACGAAGATATCCGCCTCCACCATATGAGCTTCGGCCGGATCAACCGCTGTGGCTCCGAACGCATCGATGGCACGCAGCACAGCCGGTGCATGAATGTCGGAAACAATGAGCCTTGCACCGGCTTCGTGAAGCTGGCGGGCAACGTCATGTCCCACGTGGCCCAGCCCCTGCACGGAGACAATCTTTCCGGAAAGGTCGCTGCTGCCATAGACAAATTTTGCGGACGCCTTGATACCTTCGAAGACACCGAGAGCCGTATAGGGCGACGGGTCGCCGAGGCCGGTTGCCTTGGTGCCGCGCACATGGGCGGTCTGGCGGGCAACGGCTTCCATGTCGTCTGGCGACACGCCGACGTCTTCTGCGGTGATGTAGGTGCCGGACAGGCGCTCCACATGGCGGCCGAACGCCTCCATCAGGGCTTCGGACTTGTCCTTGCGGGGGTCGGCAATGATGACGGCCTTGCCGCCGCCGAGATCAAGGCCTGCCAGAGAGTTCTTGTAGGTCATGCCACGGGACAGGCGCAGGGCATCCGTCAGCGCATCCGCCGGGTTCTCGTAAGGCCAGACGCGGCAGCCGCCAAGTGCCGGGCCGAGCGTGGTGTCGTGGACGGCAATGATTGCCTTCAGGCCGGTGGCCTTGTCCTGGACGAAAACGATGTCTTCGTGATCGCCCATCTCCGGATGATCGAAAACGGCACTGTGGTGAACTGATTTATGCAAGGCGTTCATGGCTGGCTCGGTGCAGTGGTTATTGTTGTGAATATTTTAGGCTGCATCCCGGGAATATTGTCTTTTTTCTCCTAATTTTGAACGTTGTATGAGTTGAAACATTCCTCATTTGATTTCTAAGGGTGAAAATTGTTCCTCGGGCGTTTTGCGCCGCGAAATTGTCGCGGTCATCTTCCTGCCGTCTTCTCTGGTCAAACAACGCACTGCGTGTCATGTAAACATATTACATCTGATCAGTGGGTGATCCCGTTGCGCTTGCTTTCCACCTTTCGAGCCAAGGTTCTTCCTACGGCCTCTCGCCGTTTCCTGTTGGGTCTGGGTCTTCTGTTGGCTGCTCTTTCCGGAGCCAGTGCGCACCCGCATGTCTTTGTCGAGGCACGAAGCAAGCTGGTTTTCGACGATGCTGGACAGGCGATTGCGCTTCAGCACGTGTTTCGTTTCGATGATGCGTTTTCCGCTTTCGCCATCCAAGGCTTCGACAAGGATGGCGACGGTCACTATTCCCGTGAAGAGCTGAGTGAACTGGCGAAGGTCAACGTGGAGAGCATGGCCGATTACGGCTATTTCACGTTCGGTGACAATAGCCGGGTCGAATTCGATTTCGATGACCCGACGGATTACTGGCTGGAAGTGGTCAAGGTTCCCCTCAAGGACTACTGGGTGATGAAGCCCGAGGACTTCGAGGCCATGGAGGAAGATGTCCGCATGAATGGCGGCTCCATGCCGGAGGATGTGAACCTGCTGGAACTGCATTTCACGTTGCCGTTCAAACAGCCCAGCGATACCGAGAGCCTGATCACGCTCGACGTTTACGATCCGACCTATTACGTCGATTTCCGCTTTGGTGCGGGGGACGATGCACTGGGAACGGAAAACGCACCGGGCACTTGCCGTGTGAGCCGCAAGGAACCGCCGCCGCTGGATGATGCCGAAGCCTATGCACTTGCACAGATCGGTGCAGACCAGCGTGACCTGCCGCCCGAGCTTCAGTCCGCTGCCGCCTCGCAGGTCAATCAGATGCTGGTTGCCTGCGGTGATGCAATGGCCGCCGCGAGCTCCTCGTCCGGAACTTCGGAAGCCGCAACGCCCGAAACCACGTCCACGGACACTGCTGCCAGCTCGCCCGCCGATGCTGCCGCCGCAATTACGGCTGCACTCGATACGGCGAAGGCTTCAGAAGAAGCGGTTGCCGCGCCTAAGGCGGGTTTCCTCGATACGGTTTTCGGGACAATTGCAGTCAAGCAGAAGGAATTCTACCAGGAGCTGGTCGCCAGTCTCAGGGCCTTCCGCAACAATCCGCATGCGGCCTGGCTGCTGATGGGGCTTTCCTTCGCGTATGGCATCTTCCATGCCGCAGGGCCTGGGCATGGCAAGGCCATCATCACGTCCTATGTGGTTGCCAACAACGAGACCCTTCGCAAGGGTATTTATCTCTCCTTTGCCTCGGCATTCGCACAGGCGGTGACCGCGATCCTGCTGGTTGGCGGTCTGGCCGTCGTTTTCAATCTCACCAGCATCGCGATACAGGATACGGCGCGGTGGTTCGAGATCGGATCCTATGTGCTGATCACCGGTCTGGGCGGCTGGCTGTTGTGGCAGAAAGCCCTTCGTCCGCTGGCCATGAATGTGGCGCCCCGTCTGTCAGGCTCGCAACTCGCGCTCGCGGGCGCTTCGGCGGCCGGTCATCACGGTCATGGCCACAGTCACGATGGCCACCATCATCATGGTTACGATCATCACCACCATGACCATCACCACCACGAGATCGGTGCAGATGGCGTGTGCACCACATGCGGTCATGCCCATGCCCCGACGCCGGACATGCTTCAGGGCAAGATCACCCTTGCCCGGGCCGTGTCGATCATTTTTGCAGTTGGTCTTCGGCCCTGTACCGGTGCGCTGGTGGTGCTGGTCTTTGCTCTTTCGCAAGGCATGATCGCAGCCGGCATCACTTCCACCCTGGCGATGGCGGTTGGCACCGGTATAACCGTCTCGCTGCTTGCAGGCATGGCAGTCGGGGCCAAGGAACTTGCCGTGCGGCTTTTCGGCGAAGGCAGTCCGATGGCGGTGAAGGTTCACCGGACGATCGAAATCGTCGGGGCAGCCATCGTCTTCCTGCTGGGTCTCACGTTGCTGATCGCAACTCTCGGCTGGGGCTGATTACAAACCCAGGCGTTTGACGCGGTAGGCCCGGACGGCATCACCGAAGGCGGCAAACAGCTTCTTCGACGGGCCGTCCGTCGACACCCAGTATTCCGGGTGCCACTGTGTCGCGAGGACGTAGCCGGCACTATCCTTGACGGAGGCCGCTTCGATGGTCCCGTCTTCAGCTTCCGCTTCCGTGATCATGCCATTGCCCAGCCTGCCGACAGCCTGGCGGTGGAGTGAATTCACCTCGAAAGGCTCGCTGCCGACAACGGTGGCCAGACAGCTGCCTTCGGCGACTTCCACCGGATGGGCAATCCGGAAACGTTCGTCCTGCCGTTCTGATGTCGGCGCGCGGTGATCGGCGCGACCTTCAAGGGACTGGATCTCGGTCAGCAGCGTACCGCCAAGGGCAACATTCAATTCCTGCATGCCGCGGCAGATGGCAAAGACGGGAATGCCGCGTTCGACGGCGCGCTTGAGCAGCGGCAGTGTCGTGGAATCGCGGGACGGATCGTATGGACCGTTCTCTTCCGTCGGCACTTCGCCATAAAGTTCCGGATTGACGTTGGACCGGGAGCCGGTCGCCAAAACGCCGTCGACCTGGTCCAGAGCCGCATCCAGATCCAGATCTGCCCCGAGGGACGGCAGGATCATCGGGATGGCATCGGAGCCTTTCAGCACGGCCTGCAGATAGGTTGAGGTCGCGGCGTGCCAGTTGTAGCCCTCGATGGTTTTCACATCGGCGGTTACCAGGACAAGTGGTTTGGTCATTTCATGCCTGTCAGATGGGAGATCCATGTCTCCGGAAGTGTTTGGCCAGGGTGTGGACCCAAACAGATTTAGCCGAGCCGGATCAGTCCAGCAATCCCAGATCCTGCGCGACCTTATAGAGCTGAGCGGCATTCTTGTTGCCGACCTTTTCCCGCAGGTTCAGGCGGTGGGATTCGACAGTGCGTACGCTGATGCCCAGTTCCTTGGCGACTTCCTTGTTGGGCTGGCCTTTGGCAATGGCTGTCAGCACCTGGCGCTCCCGATCGGTCAGCCCGTATGGGTCTTCCACCGGTGCGGATGTGCCGGCACCAACCAGCGTCGGGCCGACCGCGGAGGAGAAATAGTACCCGCCATTGGCGACACTGGTGATCGCAGTGATCATCTCGGCTGCGGAGATATCCTTCAGGATGTAGCCGCGGGCACCTGCCTGGACGACGCCGCGCACATACTCCGGGTTGTCGTAGACCGACAGGATCAGTACAGCGATTTCAGGCAGCGTCTTGCGCATCTGGGTCGCCGCTTCCAGCCCGTTCATGACCGGCATGGACACATCCATCAGGAGAACGTCGGGGCGCAGGTCTCGGGCGAGAGCCAAGGCATCGCGGCCGTTTGTCGCTTCACCGACCACTTCCAGGTCGGCCACCTTTTGCAGCCGGGCCCGGATACCGTCCCGAACCAGCTCATGGTCGTCTGCCAGAAGAACGCGGATGGGCCTGGTAAATGACCGGGGTGAAGGTGAATGCACTGTCATCTTTGCATCATGCCGCTTTTGCCGCCGCATTGTCGAGCGGCATCTGGACTTTAATACGGGTTCCGCCGGAAGCACGTCTGCTCAGGGTTAACCGGCCACCATAGGTTTCGATCCGCTCACGCATGTTGCGGAAGCCGAGGCCGCCGGATTTCGGCAGCGGGCGGGGGAGGCCGACACCGTTGTCTTCCACCGAGAGCACAAGCTGCTGCATACCGACCTTGAGGGAAATTGCGACCTCACTGGCGTGGGAATGGCGCGCTACATTGGTCATGCATTCCTGAACCACACGGTAGAGGGCGGTCTTGGCGCCTTCCGACAAGCGGGCGTGGCATTGCTCCGCCTGAACGTTGACGGTGATGCCCGACTGGTTCTGGAACTCCTTGCCGAGACTGCCGAGCGCCGCCGCAAGGCCCATGTCGTCAAGGACACTGGGTCTGAGATCTCGCGATATCCGCCGGACCTCGGCAATGGTTCCATCCAGTGTCTTGAGGCATTTGGCTGCCTGAACCTGAAGATCCGGATCCCGGTTGGCCTCGCTATGGATCATTTCAACGCCGTAGCGCACGGACACAAGAAGTTGCGAGATACTGTCATGCAGTTCGGTGGAAACGCGTTTGCGCTCCTGTTCCTGCACCTGGAAGATCCTGTTGGTCAGTTCCTTCAGCTTGGTGTCCGCAAAGCGCTGTTCGGAGAACCGCACACCGGCGATGAGGAAACCCGCAATGACGATGGCCGCAAGCGTGATCATGAAGGTGACGAACAGTGTCTGGCGGATGGAGCGGGCAAAGTCGGTGCGGATCGCGGTGACCTCGCGGGCGATGTCATCGGTGTAAAGGCCGGTGCCAAGCATCCAGCCCCATTTGTCGAGCAGGATTGCGTAGCCGAGCTTTTCCTCGACCGTGCCTGTCGAGGGCTTGTGCCAGACATACTGGTGGAAGCCGCCGCCGTTCTGGGCCGCCTCGATCAGGTTGCGGATGACGTAGTCGCCATTGTCATCCTGGAGCTGCCACCAGTTTCCCCCCACCAGGTGCGGCAGCTTGGGATGGACCAGGTTGGTGCCGTCGAGCGTGTAAACGAAGAAATAGCCGTCGTAGTCGAAGGTCAGATGCTGCAGGATCATCTTGACCTTTTCCTGCGCCGCTTCGCGACCTCCCGGTTCTTCCTTGTAGATCTGCTCGATCGAGGTGAGAGCGAGACTGACGTAGTTCCGGATTTCCTGACGCTTGGAGGACAGGATGCGCTGTTCCACTGCCTGGGTCTGCGTGTTGATCAGTTCCCGAGACTGATAGTACGTGGCCGCACCGATGAGTACGGAGACGGCGATCAATGGCAGGATCGTGATGAGCAGCAATTTGGTCTTGAAGGTCACGAATTTTGCTCTCTTGTTGCGCGAACATGCGGCAAACGATTATCTCTCTTGCGTGGTTCTCGGTAGTATTACTGAGAAGCTGCGCAGAACCACGAATAGCGCTTCAGACACTCGGTCAACTAGACATACCTCGAGATCGGTGCAAGTGTGTACCCGGTCCGAAATCGGGTCCGATTAGGGAGGAAACTAATGGATCGTCGTTCGTTTATCAAAAAGGCTGGTATTGGTGCCGGCGGTGTTGCCGCTGGATCCTTGCTGGCTGCTCCGGCAATTGCGCAGGGCACCAAGGAAATGGTCATCGTGTCCACATGGCCGCGCGACTTTCCGGGTCTCGGTATTCCGGCACAGCGCCTCGCAGCCCGTATTGCAGAGCTGACCGCAGGCCGCCTCAACGTTCAGTATTTCGCCGCTGGCGAACGCGTTGGTGCCTTTGACTCCTTCGACGAAGTCGCTTCCGGTAACGCGCAGGCCTACATCGGCGCCGATTACTACTGGAAAGGCAAGCATCCGGGCTGGGCAGCATTCACTGCCGTGCCGTTCGGCCTGACCCAGGCTGAAATGGACGCCTGGATCAAGTACGGCGGCGGCCAGGAACTGTGGGATGAGCTGGCTGGTGAATTCGGCCTGAAGAACTTCGCCATGGGCAACACCGGTGTCCAGATGGGCGGCTGGTTCAACAAGGAAATCGAAACCGCTGACGACCTGAAGGGTCTGAAGATGCGTATTCCGGGTCAGGGCGGCGACGTCATGGCGAAACTCGGCGCGTCTCCGGTCTCCCTGCCGGGTGGCCAGATCTACGAAAACCTTGTTTCCGGCGCGATCGATGCAACCGAGTGGGTTGGTCCGTTCAACGACTACTTCATGAAGTTCTACGAAGCTGCCAAGTACTACTACTATCCGGGCATGCACGAGCCGGGCGCCATGCTTGCTCTGGGCATGAACAAGGCATTCTGGGATAGCCTCGACAAGGTCGATCAGCAGATCATCGTTGCAGCGTGTGCGGAAGAAAACTCCAACACGATGGCTGAAACAAACGCCAACAACGGTAAGTACCTGACCCGCCTGATCAACGAGCACGGCGTTGAGCTGCGTGAATTCTCCGACGAGATCTACGACAGCTTCGGTGAAGCCGCTCAGGAAGTTCTGGAAGAAGCGATGGATCATTCCCCGCTGTCCAAGAAGATCTTCGAGAGCGTCATCAACGCACGTCAGGAAATCGGCAGCTACATGGCGATCGCCGACATTGCCTACAGCAACAAGCGTAACCGTTACCTCGGCATTCCGAAGTAATCGGTTGAGCAAATAAAAGGGGCGGGAGAAATCCCGTCCCTTCTTCTTAGACAAAGATAAAAAGGCACAGCCACGATGACGGCCTTGGACAATGTTCAAGACGGCTCGCCTGTTATGAATTCCGGTGGTAAAGCCTCGCCGGAGAGCGCCCGCTTCTTCCGCCTGTGCGGCTGGATCGTATTGGCGATCATGACGGCGTTTCTGCTCAACAACTACCTGACCTATTGGCAAGACCTTCCAGGCATTGCGCCCATTTTCGGCGGCGCGGCCAATGGATCCATGCCGATTCTCTGGTCCTGGTTGCAATTGGCGCTCTATGCGGCGTTTGTCCTGTTGGCCTTCGGCTATGTGCGGACGAACGGAAACACGCTGCGTGAAGACAGCGTCCGGATCACCAACATCAACGCCTATCTCATCAGGGCCTGCTTCTTTGCGGTGCTGATCGTCGGGCTGGTCGACAGCGCGATCTCGTTCCTGCGCATCGAGGGCTTTCTGCCCGATGTCGTCGGGCAGGCGCTTGCCGACGATCTCGGCAAATCGCAGTTCCGAGGCCCTTATGTGCACATGCCGCTGATCGCGCTTTCATTCGTGATTGCAGCCTTCACCCGCACGCTCGGCTTCACCTGGCTTGCGCTTCTGGTGGTTGCCGCCGAACTGATGATCGTGATCGGCCGTTTCGTCTTCTCCTACGAGCAGGCCTTCCTCGCCGATCTCGTGCGGTTCTGGTACGCGGCGCTGTTCCTGTTCGCCAGTGCCTACACGCTGCTTGAAGAAGGGCATGTTCGGGTCGACATCTTCTATGCGGGCCTGTCCTCGAGAGCCAAGGGCATCGTCAACGCGGTCGGTTCCGTTGTGCTCGGCATCAGCCTTTGTACCGTCATCCTGGTCATCGGCATGGGCGGCAAGCAGAACATCATCAACAGCCCGATCCTGACCTATGAGACCACGCAGGCCGGCTTCGGTCTTTACGTGAAATATCTCATGGCGGGTTTCCTGGGCGTGTTCGCCGTTTCCATGATGATCCAGTTCGTGGCCTATTTCCTGGACGCGGTTGCCGATATTCGCGGCGAACCGGGTGGCCGGGATCATGACAGCCACACTGTTCAATAGAGCCTGACGAGACCGCTTGATATGGAACTTTTCTTCCTTCTTCTCCTGGTCGTCCTGATGGCGATTGCGCTTGGTTCGGGTTTCCCCGTCGCCTTCGCGCTCCCCGGATCGGCCATCCTGACCATCGGCATCGCTGCCGGATCGGGCTATCTGTTTGCCGGCGACCCCGGCGCGTATTTCTCTCACGGTGGCCCAAGCCAGTGGCTCAGCGCTGGGGTGACGAACTTCCGTGGCATCTACTGGGAGGCCGAGCGAGATACGCTCATAGCCATTCCGCTGTTCGTCTTCATGGGCATCATGCTTCAACGATCCAAGATCGCTGAAGACCTGCTGGTGACGATGGCACGGCTGTTCGGCCCGGTGCCGGGTGGTCTCGGTATCTCCGTGGTGTTCGTGGGGGCTCTTCTGGCAGCCACCACGGGCATCGTCGGCGCAACCGTTGTCGCCATGGGCCTGATCTCGCTGCCGGCCATGCTGCGCAACAAGTATTCGGTGCCGCTGGCAACAGGAACGATTGCCGCTTCCGGGACACTGGGACAGATCATTCCGCCGTCGATCGTTCTGATCATTCTGGCCGACCAGCTTGCCAGTGCGGTCGATCAGGCCGGTTCGCTGCGCCAGACACTTTACAAGGCGAGCACCGGCGAGCTGTCGATGCCGTCGGACTACTCTGTCGTGTCGACCAGTGCCGGCGAAATGTTCCTGGGTGCCTTCCTGCCGGGTCTTGTCCTGGTTGGCCTCTACATGCTGTTCATTCTGGGTTTCGCGCTGTTGAATCCGAAGTCGGCACCGGCAGTCCATGAAGAAGGCACCTTCACGCGTGCGTTCGCAGGCAAGGTGGTCCTGACCCTGGTGCCGCCGCTGGCCCTGATCTTCTTGGTGCTTGGTTCGATCATCGCCGGTGTCGCTACCGTGAACCAGGCTGGCGCCATCGGTGCCGTCGGTGCGATGGTCATGGCCGGTTATCGCCTTCGTGACGGCAAGCGCGGAGCCTACAGCCCGGCGATCCTGGCCATTCTGGCCTTGCTGGGGCTGGCCGTGGTTGTCAGTTTCTTCGGCTCGGTCAACATCAAGCTGATCCAGACCAGCGACGATGTTCTCGCCCTGGTGCTGGCTATCATCGCCGTTTCGCTGCTGCTGATCGCGGTCCTTTGGTCCGGTTGGCGTACGCTGAAGTTCGAAGACACCATGCGCGGAGTGATGGTGGAAACCGCCAAGACCACCGCGCTTGTGTTCATCATTCTTCTCGGCGCTGCCATGCTGACTTCTGCCTTCCGTGCCTTCGGCGGGGAAGAGCTGGTCAAGAACTTCCTGCAAGGCCTGCCGGGCGGGTTCTGGGCTCAGTTCCTGATCGTGATGCTCGTGATCTTCATCCTCGGCTTCTTCCTCGATTTCATCGAGATCGCCGTCGTGGTGGTGCCGATCGTTGCACCGATCCTGCTTGCCGATCCTGAAGCAAACGTCACCGCCGTGTGGCTTGGCGTGATGATCGGTCTCAACATCCAGACCTCGTTCCTGACACCGCCCTTCGGCTTCGCGCTGTTCTATCTGCGCGGCGTTGCACCGGCCGTGGTCAAGACGCTGGACATGTACAAGGGCGTGGTTGCGTTCATCTGCCTGCAGTTGCTGGCACTCGGCATCGTCGGGCTCTATCCGCAGCTTGTGAACTATCTGCCGAACCGCTCGTCGCTGCTGTCCGAGACAGCTCCTCCGCCAAAGAACCCGCGTTTGCAGTACTGCATGGAGACCCTGATCTACGAGGACTTCCAGCAGAACGGCGACAAGATCCTGTCGGCAATCCAGTCGGTCGAATCCATCGACATGAGCTATCTGCCGGAAGATCTGCGCGATGATGTCATGGACGGTCTGGAAAAGGCGAAGGAAGCCATGCCGCAGATGGAGGCGATCCATCAGGCTGAAGCTGAAGTAGCAGCAGCGGCAGGGGCCTACAAGCCGGTGCACACACAGGTTCGTGCCATCGAACGCGATGCCCGCCGTCTTGATGACCGGATCGCCGACCTTCAGGTCATCGTTGACCGGTCGGGAGAAACCGGCATCTACACGGCTGCACAAGGTGAGCGTGCTCAGGCTCGCATTGACGAGCTGAAAGCCCGGCATGAAGCCCTGATGGCTCAGGTCCCGTCCGATTGGCAGGATACCTACACAACCTTCGCCAAGATCCAGAAGGCAGAGGATGTGGCCCGGATGACCTATCGTCGGACTGTCGATCAGGCTTACGAGCCGATCGCGGAGCTGAAGGCGATCCTCAACGGTGCTGATCTTGTTGCAAGCTTCAAACCGGAACTCGAAGCCCTGAAGGCCGAAGTGCCGACGCTTGAGCCGGAAGCGGCCGAAGAAGCGATTTCGGCCATGCGTTCACGGGTTGGAGATGCGGAAGGCACGAGCGATATCCGCGATGGCCTGAACGAAGCCCGCAAGATCATGCGCAGCCGTCAGCCGAACGCGGAAGAAGCTGTTGCTGAAATCGACAAGTCGATTGCCGCTCTGGATGCGGATCTTGCCTGGCGCCGCAAAGGGGCCGAGGAAATCCTGCCGCAGCTGGAAACCTTCGATGACACCGTGGCAGCCAATATCGGTGTGAGAGCCCAGAACCGTTTGCCGACGGATATGGCTCTGGATGTTGCCGGATGTCTGTCCGGGCATCGGGATATTTCCCTGAGCTTCTGATCTTCAGAAGCTTTCCAAGATGCAAAAAGGGCTGCCCCGGTGGGCAGCCCTTTTTAATTGTCTGATTGGCCTTGCGGAAGTCAGGCGAAGCGCTGCCAGGCGGACGTGAAAATACCGGCGGCTTCGGGCGCTTCAACAATTCGGCCATGACACATGACGATCCGTTTCACGGGCCAGCTGCCAACGGCTTCCTGAAAGGGGACGATGCCGGATTTGTCGCGGATCGCGTAGCGGTGATAGAAGGCCACTCCCGGCGCGCCGTAGCAACCGATTGCCCTGAAGAACAGTTTTTCGGTGAAATTGTGTTCCGGTTGATAGTTATAGAGCAGGTCAGCCGTTACCAGTGTGCCCGAACGCCGGTGAAAGAGAACCGTTTCGTTCAAGTCGTGCCCGCTCAGTGTCGCATGCTCGATTTCTCCATCAGCCACGACTGTTTTGTCAGTGACAATTTCCGAGTTCGTGATCTTGCCGATCTTCCGTTCAAGCCCTTTGGGAACAAGTACACGGGCATTGGGAAAATGGTCCTGTGCGGCGCGCAAATACATGTGATGGAAAAGGTTCGGCGCAAAGAGCACCGCGATCTCGCCCAGGCTGCGGAGGGCGTTCCTGACATCCTCGTCCAGTGCCACCGGAGAGTGGAGCACCAGTCCGCCGGAGGTTTCCAGAACGGTCATGCGAAGGCTGCCCTTGCAGCCGAGCCTGGTAAAGGTGGTATCGAGCGTCCAGAGCCCTTCGTCGAGTTTTCGGAGTTCCTGTGCGGAGTTGCTCATGACCACTTCACATCACAGGCCAGCATGTAGCCGGAACCGTAGATGGTGCGAATGTGGGCGGGCTCGTTCTTGCGGTTGAGCTTCTTGCGGATGCGCGAAATACGCACGTCGATGGACCTGTCGAGGCTCTCGTCACGGCCGCCATGTTCAAGCAGGTAGTCTCGCGACAGCACGCGCTTGGGAGCTCTCAGCAGAGCTTCCAGCAACGTGGCCTCTCCGGTGGATAGAAAAGTTTCCTCGCCTTCCGGAGAGGTCAGGCAGTGGGAGGCGGGCTGGTAGGTCCAGCCTTCGAACCGGGCGCAGTCGACGCTGGCCTTCACCGGTGCCTGGTCTGACGAGCGACGCAGAATGGAGCGGATACGCGCAACCACTTCGCGCGGGTCAAACGGTTTGACCACGTAATCATCCGCGCCAAGTTCCAGCCCCATGACACGGTCGGTGGAATGTCCGCGCGCCGACAGAACGATGATCGGCACTGATGACCGGCGTCTGATCTCGTTGATGAGCGCCATGCCCTCCATATCAGGCAGGCCGAGATCGACGATGCAGGCATCCGGTGTTTCCAGGCCGAGTGCGATCAGCATCTGTGAGGCCGTGGAAAAGACCTTGCCTTCCATCTCGAACTGGAGAAGGGCATCCAGCAGCAAGTTGCCGATTTCCGGTTCGTCGTCGACGATGAAAACCGTGCGTTTGGTTGCCTGGAGGGAGCGTGTCTGCAAGGCGCGTTCCTGTGTCCTAGATCAAGGGTTACTGATTTCGATCCGTCTGTGGGATCGTTTGAGCGGAAAAGCCTGGCAACTGAGACCGGCAAGTTGGAAAGGGGCTCGGGACCAGAACTGATGGGTCAATCGCAATACTCTTTGCATAACCTTCAGGCCGGATCTGGTGTGGGGCTGAGAATCTTTTGCAGGGTGTCTGCAAGTTGAGCATCTGCGAAGGGTTTCGCCAAGACCGGAAATTCACAGGCGCATTCCTGTCCTGCAAGGTCGGACCAGTCGGCGTAACCTGACATCAGTGCAATGCCCAGATCTTGACGCTTCTGCTGGATCTCGCGCGCGAGGGCCAGACCATTGATCTGCCCCGGCATGATGATGTCACTCAACACTCCCCGCAATTCGGGAAGGTCCAGCGCCAGGCTCCGGGCGTCCTCCGCGTTTTCGGCTCTCAGCACCGCGTATCCGAGGTTCTGCAACTGGTCCGTCACCGTGTTGGCAACATCCGGGTCATCCTCCACCAAAAGCAGAAGTTCACCCTGACCCGGTTTCAAGGGGAGCGTTTCGCCCTCGTCCGCGTCCCGGCCAGTAGTTGGCGTGATACGCTTATAGGGCAGATAAAGGGTCAGATAGGTGCCGACGCCCAGGGCGCTGGAGATGTGGATCGCGCCGCCTGACTGGCGAATGAAGCCATAGACCATGGACAGGCCGAGCCCGCTGCCCGTGCCGAAGTTCTTGGTGGTGAAAAAGGGTTCGAAGACACGCAGTTGCGTGTCCGGATCCATGCCGCCGCCAGTGTCGCCTACGGTAATACGCGCAAACCTGCCGGATGGAATGCCCAGGTCTTCGGCTTCGCGGGTGTCCAACTCGCATGCATCCAAAGTGATAGTCAGCGTGCCGCCTTCCGGCATCGCATCGCGTGCGTTGAAGGCCAGGTTGATCAGCGCTGTTTCCATCTGCGTCGGGTCGATGCAGGCGCCGATTTCCTTGTCCTGAGCGGTAATCGTCACGTCGACCGAAGGCGGTAGGGAACCTTCCAGCAATCGGCCGGCACTGGCTATAACCTTGGCAAGCGACACATTCTGGGGATCGATCGCCTTGCCACGGCTGAAGGCAAGCAGGCGCTGGATCAGATCCGAGCCGCGCTTGGTGGCTTCGAGCATCGGTGACAGCTTGCTGTCGAGGGTTTCGCGGTCGAGCGGCGTTTCCATACGCCCGAGAGACAGAAGATTGCCCATCAGGATCGCAAGCAGGTTGTTGAAGTCGTGGGCGAGCCCACCGGTGAGCTTGCCGACGGCATCCATGCGCTGGGACTGCACAAGCGCTGCTTCTGCCTGCTTCTGGTCCGTGGCGTCGAGCGACAGCACAAAAATGCCCAGGGTCCTGCCGTCCTTGGTCATGTCCGGAATGAGGGTCGAGCGCATGTAGGCGGTACTGCCGTCCGAACGATTGCGCTGATATTCGTAGCTGACGGCATTGCCTTCAAAGGAGCGGTTGATATGAGGCTCCAGCTCCTTGAACAGCTCCTCGCCAACCACTTCCGGTGCCGGCCGTCCCGCGATCGAGGCAACCGAGTGGCCGAACCAGTCGGCGTAGCGGCGATTGGCGAAGCGGAAGACGGGGCCGGGAGACAGATAGGCAATCAGGGCAGGGATGTTGTCCGTCACCAGACGGAGCCAGTCTTCCGACTGCTGCAGTGCCCGTGTGCGCTCTTCCACCGTTCGTTCCAGCTTTTCCTGCCGGCGGCGATCCTCGGTGACGTCCGAATAGGTTGTGACGAACCCGCCCTTCGGCAGTGGGGTGCCTGAAACGGCGATCACCTGGCCATTTGGACGGATGCGTTCGAAATAATGCGGTTCGAACAGCTTGGCCCGTTCCAGCCGGCGCTGGATCTTGCCTTCGATATCGCCGGGGCCATATTCGCCGCGCTCGGCGTTGACACGCAGGAACGCTTCCAGATGTGTGCCACGACGAGCCAGTTCCTGAGGAAAATCAAGCATTTCCCAAAGGCCACGATTCCACGCGACAAGTCTGAGATCGGCGTCGAAGGCCGAAAAGCCCTGATTGATGTGGTCAAGCGCGGCCTGCATCAGATCGAGCTGCGTCTTGAGCTGTTGTGTCTCCTCCATGGGGGGAGAGTAAGCCCGAAAAGCAGGTTTGACCATTCATCCGAGAAGAGAATGGCAGTCCTTGCCGACAAGACCCGACGGGGGTCACGTGCAGGCCGAAAAACTTCGCCTTTCATGATATGCTGGCCAAGTATTTTTGACTTTGTTTTTCCTGCGATGGAGGGATCCATGCAATTAAAGAAACTTGATCCGAGGCTGCGCCGGTATGCGGCCGAGGCAGAACTGAAATCATTTGACGACGAAACCGCCCTCGACACCTTTCCGTCCGCTCCCGCGTCCCTGGAGAGCACTTCTGCCGGGTCGCCGCCGCTTGGAGAGGTCCGGCGCGTTCTGGTCGAACTGCAGGCGGATCAACCGCCCGCGGCCTTTGCTGACTTTCATTGGGTACATGTGGCCGGGAAGATCTATTCCGTCTCGCTTCCGATGAACAGGCTGGTGGAGCTGCATGCGCATCCGTCGGTGGAAACCGTCGAAGCCGGACGGCGCTGGTTTCCGATGCTCGAAACTTCCCTTGCCGAAACCAGGGCGAATACGGTCCATCAGGGCAGTACCGGCGTCCCGGGCCGAACAGGGGCCGGTGTTCTGGTGGGCATCATCGATTACGGAATGGATTTCACGCTCGACGATTTCCGCAAGGCGGACGGCACCACAAGGCTGGCCTTTCTCTGGGACCAGCGCCTCGACGCCCGTCCGGGCGAGAGCGCGCCGGATGATTTCGCCTATGGCGTGGAATATGGGGCCGACCAGATTGACCAGGCGCTGAATGCGTCTGATCCGTTCAGTGTTGTCCGGCACAGGCCGGATCCGGCTTCGCATGGCACACATGTTGCGGGAATCGCGGCAGGCAATGGCAGATCGCACGATTCCGACTTCGCAGAAGGAGCGCATCTTGGAGCAGCGCCCGAAGCCACGTTGATCTTTGTTCAGCCGGATACGCGCGACGGGTCCGGCACATTTACCGATTCCAGCCACGTGGTCGATGCAGTTGCCTACATCATGAACAAGGCGGATGCGCTCGACATGCCCTGTGTCATCAACATGAGCCTCGGGCAGAATGGCGGTAGCCATGATGGGGAGAGCCTTGTCGAAAGGGCGATCGACCGTCTGCTGGAGCCTCTGGGGCGGGCGTTCGTGAGCGCGGCGGGAAATGAACATGTCTGGCATGGGCATGCCGCCGGAAACATCAAGACGGGCGAAAGCCGGGAACTGCGCTGGAAAACGGGTGGTGGCATGCCTTTGCCCGATGGCACCATCACCCAGACCGGAACGGACAGGACGTCGAGCGAGCTGGAGATCTGGTATTCGAGTGTCGACAGGTTTGCCGTGACACTGACTGCACCGGATGGAACACAGTACGGACCGGTGACCCCTGGTAAATCCCTGCTGCAGGACGAGGTCTTTATCGATTCGGAGCGCTTTTCGAGCTTGAACGGACAAGCGCGGATCTACATGCAACTGGAAGCGCCATTCGGGCTCGGGATGCTGAGGTCCGGTGTCTGGACCTTGAAACTGGAGGCACTGGAAGGAGAAAACGGCCGGTTCGACGCCTGGATCGAGCGTGATCTGCGTGACCGGGACAACAATTATGCCGATCAGTCTTTCTTCCAGGGAGGCGATTTCGACCCTGTCCGCACGCTCGGCACTCCGGCAACAACACGCAGGGCAATTGCGGTTGCCAATTACAGCCACTATTCACTTTCGCCGGCGGCTTCCTCCAGCCGCGGGCCCACACGCGACAATCGGAACAAGCCAGAGGTTGCCGCCCCTGGAACAAATATTGTTGCGTCCTGCGCGCAAGGCGGACGGAACAACGGCAACGGCGGAGTCCACCCGATGCGTGTGTTGAAATCCGGCACCAGCATGGCTGCCCCGCATGTTGCCGGTATTGTTGCCTTGCTGTTTCAGGAAGCGCGCTCCTTGTCGGCGCCCCAGATCGCAAACATCCTGATGGCGACGTCGGACAATCCGGACGGCATACCGGGGTTCGATGTTGCCTGGGGCTTTGGCCGGGTGAACGCGGCGCGTGCCCTGCGGCTGCTGCGCGATCCCGATCAGCCGGGGCGCACCGATGCAGTGATTTGAGCTTTTTGATGTGAAAAACAGGATGCGGCGTCGTTAGCGCCGCATCGCACCGCCGACCTGGATATAGGTGACAGCGGTATCCTCAGCGAGCGAGTTGAGGTTTTCTGTGGTGACGAGCAACGTCATCAGGTGGCTTTGAGGGCTCCAGGACAATAATTCAGGAGTGCCCGCGCTGGTGGTGCGCATAGCCAGGTCGTCCGGGGTCTTGCCCGGTGCAAGTTCGACCATCGCCTTCATTTGCGCCGAGGGATCGTTTCTCATGATCGCCTTGCGCGCCTGCGGGCTGAGTTTCATCTGCCTGAAGTCCATACCTGGAATATAGCACTGCGCTGTCGGTCTTCAAAACCGGGTTAGCGTTTCCGATGCCCCAGTTTTGCGGCCTTGGCCATTTCGGCCCGTTTTTGCGCGTAGTTGGGTGCAACCATCGGGTAATCCGCGCTCAGGCCCCATTTGCGCCGATACTCGGCGGGGGTCAGGTTGAACTTCGTCTTAAGGTGGCGTGTCAGAAACTTGAATTTCTTGCCGTCCTCGAGACAGACGATGAACTCCGGAGTAACCGAGTGCTTTATAGGCACAGCCGGCACGAGGGGAGCCCGGAATACGGTCGGGGTGTTGTTGGTCGCGGTTTCCAGGGCAACGTGGACATCCAGAATCAACTCGATCAGATCCTGCTGCGGGACCGGGTTGTTCGTCACGTAGTTGGAAACAATTCCCGCGGTGAGCGCCATCAGGTTCGGCGAATCGAAGCTCTCGCCTTCTTCTGGTTCAGCCATGGGAGTTCCTTTTCCGAAATTGGGGACTGGAGAGGGCCGTGGGCGGGGCGGTGCCGGGCGCGCAGGCAAACCGTGCCAAATAGATTTGTTTTACGACTTCGCTTTTCAAGTAGCGATCACGTTTTTATCAAATAAAAAAATGTATGAGGAAATTTGGCCGATTTCGGAAACCGGAGAGTTTTCCATTGGCGCAATCTCAACTGTAGTTCTCAAGAAATACTGGACTAAAAATTCTGGTTGTTCCAAAAACCGCTGAAATCTGCAGGAAAAATAGACAAAATCGAAAATGCGATTTCTTCTCTATAGAAAAACTTGCTTTTCAAAACTGTAAACTGAACAGTGTAGTCATGAAGTTCGCATCTGCAGCAAAAGCAAATGTAAGAAAAACAGCATAAATAAACACAAAGTATTTAAAGTAGTGCAAGGGCGGGGGATATGGGGATGCGGTTTCGGGAGTTCAAGGGCAAAAATGAAAAAGTGAGAAATTGTAAAAAATGTTGGATTATCAATGTGTTGCAAAAATATGACTCCAAATGCCAATGTGCGCCAGAGAAAAATTCTGGCTTGAATTCCGGCGTCGGAACTGGCTTTTTGATGCGGAGACGGCCAACGGGGTGCAAGTAAACGCTTGTTGTTGGTAGTCTAAAGGTTAGTTTGAAGGGGTCGCGTTAAAGTATTCGAATCCGTTCCTTCAGCCTTCCGACTGAATTTGAAACTGGAGTAATGTAATGAAACTCAAGAGTTTGATGCTCGGCGCGGCCGCAGCTGCTGCTGCAACCACCGCCCAGGCGGCTGACCTTCCGGTCGCTCCGGAGCCGGTCGACTATGTTCGCGTTTGTGACGCATACGGCGCGCGCTTCTACTACATCCCGGGCACAGAAACCTGCCTCCGCGTTGGCGGCCGTGTTCGTACCCAGGTTGTCGTCAACAACGTTCTGGAAGACGGTGCCTTCAGTGACCGTGATTCCGACGGCTACTCCTGGCTGTCTCGCGGCTACCTGTACCTGGACGCTCGCACGGCTACCGAATTCGGTACCCTGCGCACCTACGTGTCCATCTACTCCACCGTGACCAACGGCGAAAACAGCACCACGCTGGAAAACGCCTACATCCAGTGGGGCGGTCTGACAGCTGGTCGTCTGACCTCGAACTTCGACATCTTCACCGGTCAGGCCTTTGTCGGTGTCGTGGATCGTGACTGGTCCGACGTAACGTCCAACCAGATTGCCTACACCGCTGCTTTCGGCAACGGCTTCTCCGCGACCATCGCTCTGGAAGACCGTTCCGATCGTGAATATGGTGATTACGGCGGGACCCGTGCTCCGGACTTCGTTGCCGCTCTCGGCGTTTCCCAGGGCTGGGGTTCTGCACAGCTGTCCGGTGCTCTGCACCAGGTTTACCCGGATGCAGCTGCCAACCGCACCAACAATGGTGGTGAAGACTCCCTGGGTTGGGCAGTCGGTGGTGGTGCTGCCATCAACCTGCCGATGCTCAACTCCGGTTCGAACATCTTCTTCCAGGGCTTCTACGCTGATGGCGCACTGTCCTACATCACCACGTATGACGGCGTAGCCGACTACAACGGCGACGACACCTCCACCGGTTACTCGCTGTCTGCTGGTGCCTACATCCAGGCAACTTCCACGATCGGCCTCGCGCTTGACGGTTCCTATGCCGACATCGATGCCGCAACTGGCCTGAACGACGTAACCCGTTACGCAATCGACGGTTCGGTTCAGTGGGAGCCGGTCTCCGGCTTCGTCATGGGTGCAGACGTTGGTTATGCAAACACCGACATCGACACCCAGGGTGACCAGGACGAACTCCTCTTCGGTGTTCGTATGCAGCGCACCTTCTAATCTTACGGTTAGACTCTGACTGACTAAAAATGACCTCCAGTCAGTCAATCGGCCCGGCAGACTCCAAACTGCCGGGCCTCCCCCGTTTTAGGGCACCCGCAGTCGCCAAGAGGAAAAGCGCCGTGTCTGCTGTGCTGTGGTTTCCGCGGCAACACCGAGCCGGTGCGACTGAAAATTCTTTGCCTCTCCAATTGAAAAGACGTGCGACGCCAGAATGTTCTCGGCTAACATTCGCGGAATGCCAAAGTCTGAATACAAAAAGAAAAATCCGACGGTTCAGGACGTCGCCCGCGCTGCCAATGTGTCGACGGCAACTGTCAGCCGCGTGTTGACGACACCCGACAGGGTATCCGCGGAAACCCGGCGCCGCGTGTCGGAAGCGGTCGAAAAGACCGGCTACGTCCTCAATCATGCCGCGCGCAATCTTCGCCGCCGGGACACGGGAACGATCGTTGCGCTCGTTCCGGACATCGGCAATTCCCACTTTTCGAACATTCTCCAGGGCATTGAGACGGTCTGCGCGGAAAGACAGCTGAAAGTGCTGATTGCCGACACGCGCAAGCCGTCCATGTCGCATTCGAGCCTGAGTGACTATTTCAGCAAGAACAATTGCGACGGGATCGTTATCCTGGACGGGCATTTCTCGATTTCCCGAATCAGATCTTCCAATCCCAAGTCCCCGCCCATCGTGCTGGCCGGCGAATGGAGCGACGATCCGGCGGTGCCAATTGCCGTTGTCGACAATCTGATGGGGGCGGATCTGGCAGTGTCGCACCTCCTCGAACTGAAGCACTCGAATATCGGCCACGTAACGGGCCTCCTGTCGCACAAGCCGGGACGGGACCGGCTCGACGGATTCCGGGCCACGTTGGGCGGTGCGGGTCTCGATCCGGCCAGTGCCTGGATCTTCGAGGGGGACTACACGCTGGAAGCCGGCGTCAGGGCCGCAAAGGCATGGCTGGACCTGCCGAACCGTCCGACCGCCGTCTTTTGTGCCAGCGACCGGTCGGCCTTCGGCTTCATTTCATTCCTGAGCGAAGCCGGCATCCGTGTGCCGCAAGATGTTTCGGTTGTGGGGTTTGACGACATCGACATTGCCGGCCATTTCGTGCCGCCACTGACAACAATCCACCAGCCTCGCCGGGCAGTTGGCGAGCAGGCTGCGAAACTGTTGCTCAACCTGCTGGGTGGTGCAAAGCCGGACAACGGCAGCGTTCAACTGGAGCCCTGGCTGGTGGTTCGCAAGAGTGCAGTTGAGCTGGTCTAGGCATCAGTCATTCGCACATGCAGCGCAAATGAAACAATTCGACACGATTGAAACATATTGCTGAAAATCCGCCGTCCTAGCCTGATTTTCAACGGGTTGGGACAGCGTCCTTCTTCGCCTTTAACAATTTACCGGTTGAAGGTTCGGTCGGCACGGCGTTTCATAGCCCCACAGGAAACGACCCTGGAAAACCGGGGCGCCTTCTAAAGGGAAGAAACATCTATGGTAGGGTCGGCCAGCGCTGCATCGCGCGGGGAGGACACCTTTCCGAAGATTCTCATGCGCAACGCGCAAGTCTTCGGAGACCGGACGGCGTTCCGGGAAAAGGATTTCGGGATCTGGCAAAGCTGGACCTGGTCCGAGGTGTGTGAAGAAATCCGCGCATTCTCCATCGGTTTGAAATCTCTGGGCCTGAAGGCTGGAGACAAGATCGCCATCGTCGGTGCAAACCGTCCAAGGCTCTATTGGGCGATGGTTGCCGCCCAGGCACTCGGGGCCGTTCCGGTGCCCGTCTATTCGGACAGTGTCGCCGAGGAAATGGCCTTCGTGCTCGGCCATGCCGAAGTCACCTTCGCGGTGGTCGAGGATCAGGAGCAGGTCGACAAGCTCCTGTCGATGGCGGACGAGGTAAAGTCGCTCACCGAGATCATCTATGATGAAGTGCGCGGCCTGCGCGACTACGATCATACCCACCTGCATGGCTATTCCTCGGTACAGGAAAAGGGACGCGAGCTGCTAGCGGCAACGCCGTCCCTGGCAGCCGAGTGGGAAGCCGGATTCCGCGACGCCAAGGGCTCTGACATTGCGGTGATGCTGTATACCTCCGGCACCACCGGGAGACCGAAGGGCGTGATGCTGTCCTTCGACAATCTGGTCATTTCGGCGCGCAACGGCAACAAGTTCGATCATCTGGACGAGACCGAAGAAGTGCTCGCCTACCTGCCGATGGCCTGGATCGGCGACCACGTGTTCTCCCTGGCGCAGGCTTTCACGGCGGCCTATTGCGTCAACTGTCCGGAAAGCATGGACACGATCGACGTGGACCGGCTTGAAATCGCGCCGACCTATTTCTTCGCACCGCCGCGCGTTTTCGAGAACATGCTGACCCGCATCATGGTGCGCATGGAAGATGCGGGGAAAACCAAGCGTGCAATCTTCGACTATTTCATGGAAGTCGCCCGCAACGTGGGCGAGAAGATCCTGAATGGCGAAACGGTCGGCCTGAAGGACCGGATGCTTTACGCCCTCGGCGAGTTCTGCGTCTACGGACCTCTCAAGAACCGCATGGGTCTCACCCGAATGAAAGTCGGCTACACGGCCGGTGAAGCCATCGGGCCAGAGATCTTCCGCTTCTTCCGCTCGCTCGGCCTCAACCTCAAGCAGCTCTACGGCCAGACCGAAGCCAGCGTCTACATAACGCTGCAGCCGGATGGCGAGATCTACGGCGATACGGTCGGCAAACCTGCTCCCGATGTCGAGCTCAAGATCGCCGACAGCGGTGAAGTGATGTACCGCTCGCCGGGTGTCTTCGTCGGCTATTTCAAGAATGACGAGGCTACCGCCAGCACCAAGACGCCGGACGGCTGGGTGCATACGGGTGATGCCGGCATCATTGCCGAGAACGGCCACCTGAAGATCATCGACCGCGCCAAGGATGTGGGCAAGCTCAATGACGGGGCACTGTTCGCGCCGAAATACATCGAGAACAAGCTGAAGTTCTTCCCGAACATCAAGGAGGCGGTCGCCTTCGGTCACGAGAAGGACATGGTGGGGGTTTTCATCAACATCGATCTGACCGCGGTCGGCTCTTGGGCGGAACGCAACAACGTCAACTATGCCTCCTACCAGGAACTTGCCGCGCATCCAGATGTCTACGGCATGATCGAAAGCCATGTCGATCAGGTGAACCGGGACCTTGCCCGCGAACCGATGATGGCGGGTGCGCAGATCAAGCGGTTCCTGATCCTGCACAAGGAACTGGACGCGGATGACGGCGAGCTCACCCGCACGCAGAAGGTTCGCCGGAGCTTCATCGCCGAACGCTATGGTCCACTCATCGACGCGCTTTACGACGGATCCACCTCCAAGCATGTGCGTACGGAAGTAACCTTTGAAGACGGCCGCAAGGGCGCAATCGAAGCCACCGTCGAGATCCGCGACATGTCCACCCATGACGCCGGAGCGGGCGTACAGGAGGCCGCCGAATGAACGCGATCGTTTCCGACAAGACACTGTCGCCAAATGGTGCGCAGGAACCGGCAGAGCGCGAGGTGCTGCTGCGGGTCGATAACGTGTCGCTGTCCTTCGGCGGCGTGAAGGCGATCACCGACATTTCGTTCGACATCCAGAAGGGCGAGATCCGCGCGATCATCGGTCCGAACGGGGCCGGCAAGACGTCGATGCTCAACGTCATCAACGGATTTTATCATCCGCAGGAAGGCACGATCACCTGGCAGGGTCAGGTGCGCCGCAAGATGAAGCCTTACGAGGCTGCCAGCCAGGGGATTGCCCGGACCTTCCAGAACGTGGCGCTGTTCAAGGGCATGACCACGCTGGACAACATCATGTCCGGCAGAACCCTGAAGATGCACAAGAACTTCTTCTGGCAACTTCTGTGGCGCGGCCCGGCGGAGCGCGAGGAAATCGAACATCGGCGCAAGGTCGAGGACATCATCGATTTCCTTGAAATTCAGGCAATCCGCAAGACACCTGTCGGGCGCTTGCCCTACGGGCTGCAAAAGCGGGTCGAGCTTGGCCGCGCGCTGGCGATGGAGCCGGACCTGTTGCTGCTCGACGAGCCGATGGCCGGTATGAACCTTGAAGAAAAAGAAGACATGAGCCGGTTCATCATCGACGTGAACCAGGAATTCGGCACGACGATCGCCCTGATCGAACATGACATGGGTGTCGTCATGGATCTCTCCGACCGGGTGGTCGTGCTCGACTACGGCAAGAAGATCGCCGACGGGCCACCGGAGGAAGTGCAGGCCAGCCAGGCCGTTATCGACGCTTATCTCGGTGTGAGCCACTAGGAGGGACGAACCATGCTCTACGACATTTTTATCGATCCCTTCGTACAGATGTACCAGATGCCGGATTTCTTCCTGCAGGTCCTGTGGGAAGGTTTCGTCGCCGGAATTCTGTATGCGCTGATCGCGCTGGGTTTCGTGCTGATCTTCAAGGCCTCCGGCGTGTTCAACTTCGCCCAGGGCATCATGGTGGTGTTCGCCGGCCTGACGCTGGTGGGCCTCAACGAAAACGGTGTGCCTGCCTATCTGGCACTGATCCTGACCATCGGCGTGATGGGGGTTCTGGCATACGGAGTGGAACGGGTGGTCATGAGACCCCTGGTCAACCAGCCGGAAATCATCCTTCTGATGGCGACCATCGGTCTGACATATTTCCTGGTCGGCTTCGGTGAATTCGTCTTCGGCGGCGAGCCCAAGCAGATGATCACCGAGCAACTGGGGCTGCCAACCGGCTCGACCGCGTTCGAGTTCGGTGACCGGGGTCTCGTGATCCTGCAGCATATCGATATTGCGGCAGCCGTGATCGCGGTGGTGATGGTGACGGCGCTCGGCATCTTCTTCAACAAGACGCGGATCGGCCGGGCCTTGCGGGCCGTTGCTGACGACCACCAGGCTGCCCTTTCCGTCGGTATCTCTCTCAACCAGATCTGGGCGATCGTCTGGTTCGCAGCAGGCCTCGTGGCCCTGGCGACCGGTATCATGTGGGGGGCGCGGTCCGACGTGTCCTTCGCGCTGGAAATCGTAGCGTTCAAGGCGTTGCCGGTGCTGATCCTCGGCGGCTTCACGTCGATCCCGGGTGCCATTGTCGGCGGCCTGATCATCGGCTTCGGCGAGAAGATCGGCGAACTGTACTGGGGTGGTCTTGTCGGGGGCGGGATTGAATCCTGGCTCGCCTATATCATCGCCCTGATCTTTCTTCTGTTCCGGCCACAAGGCCTCTTCGGCGAACGTATCATCGAGCGGATCTAGGGATATCTGACCCATGTTTTATCGCGAAGCTGGCCAATTCAAGACGAGCTACAAGGCGGATCAGGCGCTGTTCCCGATCCTCCAGGACCGCGTCGGCCTGGCCGTTATTCTGATCACGGCGTTTGCGGTCATTCCGGCCCTTGCAAACGACTTCTTCCTGACCTCCATCATGATCCCGTTCCTGGTGTTTTCGCTGGCGGCGATCGGGCTGAACATCCTGACCGGGTTCTGCGGACAGTTGTCCCTGGGAACCGGTGCGTTCATGGGGGTCGGTGCCTATGCCGCCTACAAGCTGACGTCGATCTTTCCCGATGCCAATGTCATCGTGATGGTTCTGGTGTCCGGCGTGTTCTCGGCTGCCATCGGTGCGGTCTTCGGACTGCCGAGCCTGCGCATCAAGGGGCTTTACCTGGCGGTGACGACGCTCGCCGCGCAGTTCTTCCTGGAATGGTGCTTCATCCGTATTCCGTGGCTCTACAACTACAACGCCTCCGGCGCGATCGAAGTGCCGCGCCGCGAAGTCTTCGGCATCATCGCCACGGGGGCGGAAGCAACGCCGCTGGCACGCTACTTCATCGTTCTCGGTATCACGGTGCTGATCGCCTTCCTGATGGCGAACGTCCTGCGCGGCCGAATCGGCAGATCCTGGATGATGATCCGCGACATGGACATTGCGGCTGAACTCATCGGCGTTCGCCCGCTGCAGACCAAGCTGATGGCCTTTGCCGTGTCGTCCTACATCTGCGGCGTGGCCGGTGCGATGATGGTCTTCTTCTGGCTGAATGCCGCCGAGCCGTCGTCCTACTCCATCCGGTTGTCCTTCCAGGTGCTGTTCATGGTGATCCTGGGCGGCCTGGGCAGCCTCGGCGGAGCCTTCATGGGGGCCGCCTTCATCTGGATCCTGCCTGTTGTTCTGAAATTCGTACCCGGCCTCCTCGGCATCGACCTGGCCGCGGAGACCGTGGAGCACGCGACCTTCATGATCGTTGGCGCTCTCATCATTTTCTTCCTGATCGTCGAACCGCACGGCTTTGCGCGGCTTTGGCAGATCGCGAAGCAGAAGCTCAGGGTCTGGCCGTTCCCTTACTAGGGGCTGCCAGCCTTTTCGCCCGCCATCCGGACATGGACCGATCCGGTGAGGAATGGCGCAACCGGTCCGGCGGTATTCATTTCGATGCCGCGTGGGAGGAGAATATGAAAAGCATTAAGCAATTTGCGCTGGGAACCGCTGTTGCGCTCGGGGTCGGTCTCTCCGGCGCCATGACGACCGCGGTCCAGGCACAAGATACCAACTATGTGCCGCTCCTGACTTACCGGACCGGGCCTTACGCCGGCTCCGGCATCCATATCGCCAACGGCATGCATGACTACCTGCAGATGCTGAACGAGCGCGATGGCGGCATCGGTGGCGTCAAGCTGGCGCTGGAAGAGTGTGAAACCGGCTACAACGCCCAGAAAGGCGTCGAGTGCTACGAAGCCACCAAGGGCAAGGGCGCGCTGGTCTACAATCCGTATTCCACCGGTATCACGCTTCAGCTAATCCCCAAGGCCGGTGTCGACAAGATCCCGGTTCTTTCGATGGGCTACGGCCTGTCGGCTGCCGCTGTCGGTTCCACGTTCCCGTGGATCTTCAACGTGCCGGACACCTACTGGGACGGCGCTTCCGTGGTCATCAAGTACATCGGTGAGCAGGAAGGCGGTCTTGAAAACCTCAAGGGCAAGAAGATCGGTTACATCTTCCTTGACGCCGGTTACGGCCGCGAGCCCCTGCCGCTTTTGGAACAGCTGGCCGAAAAATACGGCTTCGAGCTGCTGCAGTACCCGGTTCCGGGTGCGGAAATGCAGAACCAGTCCTCACAGTGGCTCAACGTACGCCGCGACCGTCCGGACTACATGATCATGTGGGGCTGGGGTGCGATGAACCCGACCGCCGTCAAGGAAGCCGTCAAGATCCGCTTCCCGATGGACAAGTTCATCGGTGTGTGGTGGTCCGCGGGTGACGACGATGCTGCTGCCGGTGGTGAAGGTGCCAAGGGCTACAAGGCACTGAACTTCTCCGGTGTCGGCGCCGACTTCCCAGCTCTCGATGACATCAAGAAACACGTCATCGATACAGGCAAGTCCTCCACCGATGCGGAGACGATCGGAAGCACGCTCTATAACCGTGGCGTCCTGAACTCGGTCATCATCGCGGAAGGTATTCGCAGCGCCCAGCAACTGACCGGCAGGACGGTCATCACGGGCGAAGACATGCGTCTTGGTCTCGAGGCTCTCAACCTGGACGAGGCTCGTCTGGCTGAGCTCGGCCTGAAGGGCTTTGCTCATCCGATGAAAGTGACCTGCGATGACCATGCCGGCAGCCATCCGGTGTTCATCCAGGAGTGGGACGGCAAGAAGTGGCGTCAGGCTTCTGACTGGATCGAACCGATGACCGATGTGGTCCGTCCGCTGCTGGAAGCAGCCGCTGCGGAATACGCAGAAAAGAATGCGCCGTGGCCGGCGCGCACCGAACCCTGCCCGAACTGATAGGCAGTCCGCTCCGCCGCGCCGCATAAACGTGCGGCGGAGCAACCAGGGAGAAGAGGGAATGGCATTGCTGGATGTAGAACAGCCTGGTTCGCAGGGCGCTCGGGATGCTGCCGGGACAATCCTGTCGGTCAACAATATCGAGGTCATTTATGACCACGTGATCCTGGTGCTGAAGGGCGTGTCGCTGACGATTCCCAAAGGCGGGATCGTGGCGCTGCTCGGCGCGAATGGAGCGGGCAAGACGACCACGCTGAAAGCGATTTCGAACCTGCTTGGTGCCGAACGTGGCGAAGTGACAAAGGGCAAGATCCTTTTCGATGGCGAAGAAGTCCAGGCGCTGTCGCCAAACGATCTGGTTCGCCGGGGATGCATCCAGGTGATGGAGGGCCGGCATTGTTTCGGTCACCTGTCCATCGAGGAAAACCTGCTCACGGGCGCCTACACCCGCAAGGACGGGTACAGCGCCGTGAAGGCTGACCTGGAGATGGTCTACAATTATTTTCCGCGTCTGCGCGAGCGGCGTGGCAGTCAGGCGGGCTACACCTCCGGCGGCGAACAGCAGATGTGCGCTATCGGCCGTGCCCTGATGAGCCGGCCGAAGATGATCCTGCTGGATGAACCGAGCATGGGGCTGGCGCCTCAGCTTGTGGAGGAAATCTTCGAGATCGTCCGCCAGCTCAACCAAAAGGAAGGCGTGTCCTTCCTGCTTGCCGAACAGAACACCAACGTGGCGCTGAAATACGCGACCTACGGCTACATTCTGGAATCCGGCCGCATTGTGCTCGACGGCGACGCAAAGGCGTTGCGCGAGAACGAGGACGTCAAGGAATTCTATCTGGGCGTTGGCGGCGAGGGCCGTCGGTCGTTCCGGAATGTCAAACATTATAAGCGAAGGAAGCGCTGGCTGGCCTGACGGGGTTTCAGACACAGGGCCGAAACAGGCGGAGACGACCATGAGCGACATTCAGTTTGACGCGCGCGAGCGGCAAGACGCCGCTCAGCGCGAACGGGATCTTTTTGCCCGATTGCCGGATCTTCTGGTCCATGCGACAGGCAAATCCTCCGGGTGGGCCGCACATCTGGACGGATGCGATATTGCTGGCGTTACAGACCGGACAGCGCTCGCGGGACTGCCGGTTCTGCGCAAGTCGGACCTTCTGGAAAAGCAACGGGCACAGCCCCCCTTCGGCGGATTTCTGGCAGGTGAACTTTCCGGTGCTGCAAGGGTTTTCATGTCGCCAGGACCTATCTGGGAACCGCAGGCACCCGGACTCGATCCCTGGAATGGTGCGCGAAGCCTGTTCGCAGCCGGTTTCCGCAAGGGCGATGTGGTTCTCAACGCGTTTTCCTATCACCTGACACCGGGTGGTTTCATTCTGGATCAAGGTGCCATTGCACTTGGATGCACGGTGTTTCCCGCCGGCGTTGGCAATACGGACAGTCAGGTCGAAGCGATCGAGGTGCTCAAACCGTCCGGTTTCGTCGGCACGCCGGACTATCTGAAGATCCTCCTCGATCGTGGCCGGGACCAGGGCCGGGATGTCTCCTCCATCAAGAAGGCCCTGGTCTCGGGTGGTGCACTGTTTCCATCCCTGCGCGAAGAATACGAGGCAGGCGGCATTCGTGTCGGACAGTGCTACGCGACAGCGGACCTCGGCGTCATCGCCTATGAAAGCGAGGCAAGGGAGGGCATGGTCGTCAACGAGGACTACATCGTGGAGATCGTGCGCCCGGGCACCGGCGAGCCGGTGGCAGATGGTGAGGTCGGCGAACTGGTGGTCACCAACTTCAACAGCCTTTATCCGCTGATCCGCTTCGCAACCGGCGATCTGTCCAAGATCATTCCCGGACAGTCGCCCTGCGGACGCACCAACATGCGGCTTGCCGGCTGGATGGGACGGGCAGATCAGCGCACCAAGGTCAAAGGCATGTTCGTCGACCCGGCGCAGATCGCGCAGATCGTTGCCGCCCATCCGGAAATCAGCAAGGCCCGCCTTGCCGTCAGCCGCATAGGCGAGGCCGATGCCATGACACTGACCGTGGAAACCGACGCCTCCGGCAACGGCTTGCCGGAACGGGTTGCGGAAACACTGCGTGAAGTGACCCATCTGAAGGGGGACGTCCTGACCGTTGCTCCGGGCGGTTTGCCGAATGACGGCAAGGTGATTGCGGATGAACGGGAGTACGGTTGAGGCTCGGAACAACGTGCAGGCATGCCTCCGGAGTTAATGCAAGTTTCAGTGTCATCCTGAGGAAGCGCGCAACCGCTATTTCGAAGAATGGGCTGCATACTCCGGAGCAGGTTGCCCATCCGACGGGACGAAGCTGGCGGCTCTCCTCAGGTTGAGGTCTTTTGTTGTTGCACTTCCGCCTGAAATTCGGTGATCTGCCTGCTCAAATCTGCGTATGACAAATGCCGCATTGGCCTCGGCATGTGCTTGGCCTATGTATGGCGTCAGACAGACAGATCGTTTTAGGACCAATCCCGCAGATGACCGTTCAACCGACCGCGCCGATCGCAGCCGACCAGGAAGCCGCATTCAGAAAACTCGTCCTGCCGAAGGACCATCCTTCGGTCAAGAGCGGCAAGGTGGGCGTGCTTCTGGTCAATCTGGGCACACCGGACGGCACAGACTATTGGCCGATGCGTCGGTATCTGCGCGAATTCCTGTCCGACAAGCGCGTTATCGAGTGGCCCCGGGCAATTTGGTATCCGATCCTCTATGGCATTGTTTTGATGACCCGGCCGGGAAAGTCCGGCAAGGCTTATGAGGAGATCTGGAACAAGGAAAAGGACGAGTCGCCTCTGCGCACGATCACGCGCAGCCAGTCGGACAAACTGTCCGAGATGCTGGGCGATGCGGACGGCAAGCTGAAGATCGACTGGGCGATGCGCTATGGTCAGCCGTCGATCCCGGACAGGTTGAAGGCGCTCAAGGACGAGGGCTGCGACCGGATCCTGATCTTCCCGCTTTATCCGCAGTATTCGGCAACCACCACGGCGACCGTCAGTGACGTTGTTTGCAAGACACTTTTGAAGATGCGCTGGCAACCGGCGATCCGGACCGTGCCACCCTATCACGACGACCCGGTCTATGTGACTGCCCTCGCAAAATCAGTTGAGCGGCATCTGGAAAGCCTCGATTTCAAGCCGGACGTGGTGCTGACCTCCTACCATGGCATTCCGCAATCCTATTTCAAACGCGGCGACCCCTATCATTGCCACTGCATGAAGACGACCCGTCTCATGCGCGAGGTCCTGGGCTGGGACGCCGAGAAACTGCGCGTGACCTTCCAGTCCCGGTTCGGTCCGGAAGAATGGTTGCAGCCCTACACGGACAAGACCGTCGAACAGCTGGCCAAGGACGGCGTGAAAAACGTTGCGGTGATGAACCCGGGTTTCGTTGCAGACTGTCTCGAGACGCTTGAGGAAATTGCCGGCGAGGCCGGGGAGATCTTCGAAGAGAGCGGCGGCGAGAATTTCAGCCATATCCCCTGTCTGAACGACAGCGATCTTGGCATGGACGTGCTGTCCCATATCGTACGGCGGGAACTTGGCGGCTGGATTTGACCAGCCGCAAATCCACAGGCGTTTAACCTTGCTGGTGGAAAATACTCGTAAAATTTCGCGATACTGCCCATAAGTCACGGCACTGTTTCACGAGCGCCTTAAGTGTTTGTGCGAACAGGGCTAGCGGACGCGTGTCCGTATCGGCTCAACGCCGCAAATACGCTGGAAACGCTCTGGTATTCGGCGCATAGTGACGGTGCTATTTTAGAAAATTACGGGAGACGTATATGCCAATCGCGGGATTTGACATTTTCCTGATCGGCCTTGTCGTGCTGGTCATTCTGGTCTTTTTCGCCGGCGTAAAGACGGTGCCGCAAGGCTACAATTATACGGTCGAACGTTTTGGCAAGTACCGGAAGACGCTGACGCCGGGTCTGAACTTCATCATCCCGTTCATCGACAGGATCGGCCACAAGCTCAACATGATGGAGCAGGTGCTGGATGTTCCGACCCAGGAAGTGATCACCCGCGACAATGCGACGGTGAGCGCGGACGGCGTGACCTTCTACCAGGTGCTCGATGCTGCGCGTGCTGCCTACGAAGTGCTTGGTCTTCAAAACGCCATTTTGAACCTGACCATGACCAACATCCGCTCGGTGATGGGGTCGATGGATCTCGACAACCTTCTGTCCAACCGCGATGAAATCAATGCCCAGATCCTGCGCGTCGTCGATGCGGCTGCAGAGCCATGGGGCATCAAGATCACCCGTATAGAGATAAAGGACATCAATCCGCCGCGCGATCTGGTGGATGCCATGGCCCGCCAGATGAAGGCGGAGCGTGAAAAGCGTGCCTACATTCTCGAGGCCGAGGGCAAGCGCCAGTCGGAAATCCTGAAAGCCGAAGGCCAGAAGCAGTCGCTTATCCTGGAGGCCGAAGGCCGCCGCGAATCCGCGTTCCGTGATGCGGAAGCCCGCGAACGCGAGGCGGAAGCGGAAGCCAAGGCAACGCAGCTGGTGAGCGCGGCCATTGCCGCCGGTGACGTTCAGGCGATCAACTACTTCGTCGCCAACAAATATGTCGAAGCCTTCAAGGAACTGGCGACCTCGCGCAATCAGAAGACGCTCATCCTCCCGATGGAAGCGACTTCGCTGCTGGGGGCCTTGAGCGGTATCGGCGCCATTGCCAAGGAAGCGTTCGGTGAAGACGGCTCTTCCAAGCGGTCGTCCGCGCGCATTCCCAATACAAGCAGTGATCAGGGAGACGAGAACCGGTGAGCCTGATTGAAAGCACGATCGCGGCCCTCGGGCCCTGGAGCTGGTTCGTTCTGGGGCTTCTGCTGCTGGGACTCGAGATCCTGGCGCCTGGCACGATTTTTCTCTGGTTTGGCCTGTCGGCGCTTGTCGTCGGTGTCGTGGCTCTGTTGTTCGATTTCGCCTGGCAGGTGGATGTTGGGCTGTTCCTCGTGCTGTCACTTGTCAGCCTGCTGATCGGACGCCGGCTGATGCAGAAGCTTGCGTCGGAAAAGGGTGATCCGGGCTTAAATCAGCGCGGCAGCCGTTATGTCGGCCGGGAATTCACCCTTGCCGCGCCCTTGAACGAGGGTGCCGGAAACCTGTCCATCGATGACACGATCTGGCGCATTACCGGACCGGACATGCCGGCTGGCACGAAAGTTCGTGTCGAGGCAATTGACGGGGCGCGGCTGGTGGTCTCGCGGGTCAGCTAGATCTCACCGGCATCGTACGCGTTTCCTTTGCAGGGGGCTCTTGCCGTACGGGACTAAAGTTTGTGGCCTGCCGGCAGCGGCGGTTCTTCAGCCTTGAGCAGAATGCCGATCCTGCGGTTTGCCGCCAGGTAGGGGTCGTTGGGGAACAATGGTTCGGTGTCGGCCTTGCCAACCACTGAATAGAACTGATTGTCCGGCACGCCGTATTCGGACAGGATCTGCCGGGCGACATTGGCGCGTTCGCTGGATAGCTCCCAGCCGGTATAGCTTGGATCTATGGACTGGCGGCCGGCAGTCGTGTGGCCTGTAATCTCGATGCGATTTGGCATCTGCGACAGCACAGGTGCCATCTTGGCGATCAGGCGGCGGGTCGTCTCGTAAGGATACTTCGAGCCTTCCCGGAACATTGAGCGCCCGTCCTGATCGACGAGCATGATGTTCAGTCCGTCCTCGGATTCTTCCAGAATGATGTTGCTGGAAATCTCGGTGATTTCCGGCATCTCCTGCCAGGCCTGGCGCAGCGAGGCGGCAGCCGTCGCGAATTGCCGCGGTTTTTCGATATCGGCTTCCAGCGTGTCGTGGGTGTTGGCTTCCGGGCCCTGTTTGCGCCGCTGTTCATGGCGCACCTGGGAGAAGTCGGAATCCATCTCCTGTTCGACCTGGCTGATATCCTTCATGTAGTCGCGGATCGGAATGCCCTCGACCTCGATGATACCGGTCTTGCGGGACGTGTCTTTCACACCGAAGGCTTCGCGCATGGACCCGGCGACCACCTGAAGCTTTTCCTTGTCCTGAATGGAAAAGGAAATGATCAGAACGAAGAAGCAGACGAGCAGGGACATCAGATCGGCAAAGGTCACCAGCCAGTCCGGTGCGCCGCCGCCGCCTTGAGGTTTCTGTTTCTTTGCCATCGCGCTGTGGTCGCTCTTTTGTCAGTTCCGGATCAGACTTGGTACGATCGATTGCGATTTAGCCCTTACCAATCGCTTCCAGGGTTGGCGAACAATCTGCCCGGGTTCATCTGAACGCTTCCTGCTCTAGGCCGCGTCCGCCAGTTCGGCGCGCAATTTGTCCGGCAGGTATGCAATCAGCATTTCCTTGATCAAGGCCGGGCTCTTGGATTCGCGGATCTGGCAAACACCGTCGATGATCAGCGTCTGGTTGAGATCGTCGACGTCGAATTTCGCATCCAGCTTGTCCACCAGAGGCAGACAGAGGATGTTGGAGATCAACGCGCCGTAAAGGGTCGTCAGAAGGGCGACGGCCATGGAAGGGCCGATTGCCGCAGGGTCGTCCATGTTGGCAAGCATCTGCACCAGGCCGACCAGCGTCCCGATCATGCCGAAGGCGGGAGCGGAATCGCCAAGTGCCTTGAAAACGCGCTTGCCTTCCGCGAGCCGGGAAAGCTGCAGGTCGCGCTCGCGTTCCATCGATTCCTTGATGAATTCCAGCTCATAGCCGTCCGCAATATATTGCACACCCTTGGCAAGGACCGGATCGGAGACGTCCACGTTCTCCAGGCCAAGCGGGCCGGACTTGCGGACGATTTCACCCAGGTTGCTGATTTCGGTAATCAGGTCGCGAGGGCTTGCGTTCTTGCCCGCAAGCGCAACCTTGAAGCCTGTAACGAAAGCAGTGGCGATGTCGGTAAGCTGGAAGCGGATCAGCGTGGCGGCGAGACCGCCGCCGACCACGATGAGGACCGACGGCACGTCAATAAACTGACCGAAACTGCCACCAAGAAAAATAGCGGTCGTCACGATGCCAAAGGCACCCACAATGCCGATTAATGTCGCCAGATCCATTCTGTACACACACCAAGGTCTGCGGCGTCAAGCCGATGAAACTTTGGGGCAGTGTAAGAGGCTTATGGCTAATCAAATCCTAATGACGCGCCACTTGCGGGTCGGAAAAGAAACTTTTTCGACCCCGTGAGGCAATATTGCCTGCTTCGGTAAAAGATCAGGCTGCGCCGATGCGAAGAAGATCGTGCAGATGGACAATGCCGACGGGGCGACCGTCCTCGATCACGAACACGGAGGTGATCGACAGGCTGTTGGCCAATTCAAGAATTGAAGCCGACAATGTGTCCGGAGAAACGGTCTTTGGAGCACGCGTCATGATTTCACCGGCGGATTTTGCCAGGAGATTTGACGAAACATGGCGGCGCAAGTCACCGTCGGTGATGATGCCGATCAACTGTTTCAGCTCGTCGACGACACCCAGCACACCGAAGCCGCGCTGGGTCATCAGGACGATGCCTTCGCTCATCGAGGTGTTTGCGGACACCAGCGGCATGCGTTCGCCGGTGTGCATGATGTCCTTGGCCGTTTTCAGGCTGGCGCCCAGGCGGCCGCCCGGGTGGAACACGCGGAAGTCCTGCGCGGTAAACCCACGTCCTTCCAGAAGAGCCACAGCGAGTGCATCACCGACGGCCAGCTGAATGAGGGCGGAGGTTGTCGGGGCGAGGCCATGCGGGCAGGCCTCGGTGACAGCAGGCAGGTTCATGACGATATCAGCTGCACGGCCGAGGGTGCTGTCCTTGCGCGAAGTGATCGCGATCAAGGGCACCTTGAAGCGACGGGTGTAGCTGACGATGCCTGCCAGTTCCTGGGTTTCACCCGACCAGGACAGGGCGATCACGACGTCGTCTTCGGTGATCATGCCCAGGTCGCCGTGACTGGCTTCACTGGCATGAACGAAGAAAGACGGCGTTCCCGTTGACGCAAGGCTTGCTGCGATCTTGGTGCCGATATGACCACTCTTGCCGATGCCGGTGATGACAACGCGTCCCTTGCTCTTTTGAATGAGATCGAAGGTCTTCTGGAACGGGATGGCAAGTCCGTTCTTCAGCGCTGCGCGAACGGCACTCAGGCCGGCAATTTCGGTTTCCAGGGTCCGCTCTGCGGAGACGAGGCACAGGGACGTCATGTCTGTATTTTCTTCGGAAACCGGATCACGCAGAACGGTGGTCATGAACATAATTCTTTTTTTATTTAGGATCGCCTAGCTCTATGCCAGTCGCCGACGGGGATCAAGAACCCGTGATCTATTAAATGCATTAGATCAGGTGACTTTATGTAACTTTGTGTAACCTTCCAAATTGCGAAAAAGAAACGAAGGATTAACCATCATTCGTCAGGTTGGACCGGACATTCCACGTCGACTGGTCCCGGAATTCATGCGCAGCTTTCTGCCTCTGATCACTTTTCTTGCCGTTTTGCAGGCCGTTTCCGCGGCTGCACAAACGACGCTTGACGATTTGCGTGGATCGGACGACCCAGGCGGTGCGCAAGAATCAGCAGACCCTTCCGATCAGGCAGCCCAGGCGGCAGACCGCAATCCTACGCAGGCAAATGTCTTTTCCCTTCGTTCGACACTGAATTCGGCAACAGCGGAAACCGGATCGAGCGGCCTTGGAACCAATGGCAGAGCCACTCCTGTCAGGCCATTTGCCGACAGGATTGCAGCTGTCGACAGGGCGGTTCCTCTATCGGACAGCGGTATCGACGACAGCGTTTTTGGCGGAGATACGACCTTCGATGCGGCACAGGGGATCCGGCTCGGGTCCTTCACGCTGACGCCCCAACTGACCGTCTCGACAGGTTGGACCGATAACCGGTCACAGGCGGCAGACGGAACCTCTGGCAAGTTCTACCGGATTTCTCCCGATGTTTCGCTGACCTCGAACTGGTCACGCCATCAGCTGGACACGTCGCTGCGAGGTTCCTTCACCGGATATCCCGGTGATACCGACGACAACGAGGCGAATGTCTTTGCGGCGGCAAACCTGCGGCTCGATATCAGCGAAGCGACACAGGTCACGACCAGTATATCCTACACGCTCAGCCAGGAGGACGACGGCAGCGCAGAATCGGCTTCCGGGACCGACTACGATCACGAACTTTCGGGAAGCCTCAGTGGTACGCGCGCAGTCGGCATCGTTGCCGCAACAGCTTCGCTTGGCGTCGACCGGAATTTCTATACGTCGGAAAGCGGCTCGGAATCCGGACGCAACAACACGCTCTACTCCGCCAGCCTGCGGCTGGACGGCAATACCGGCAGCGTGTTTTCCCCGTTCGTCGAGGGGGCGCTGCTTCTGCGGCGCTATGACGATACCTGTAGCGATGCCTTGTGCGAAAAACGAAATGCCAATGGCTATCAGGTCATGGGTGGTGTCACCATCGCATCAGGCCCCAAACTGACCGGGGAACTCGGTGCGGGGTGGCGGATCGAGGACATTGAGGATGAGAGGCTTGAAAACCTGTCAGGCCTGATTGCCGACGCCTCCCTGGTCTGGTCGCCAAGCCGCCTGACGACGGTTACCGCTGGTCTTGGCACCTCCTTCGAGGCAACCGATATCGACGGTGCCAGCGGTTCGATCATCTACTCCGGCGACCTGCGCCTTGCTCATGCCTTCAGTGATCGTCTGGTGGGCGAGACCGGTGTCGGTTACAGTTACCGGACCTATGAAGGTGTTTCGATCGAAGAGCGTACCCTGACAGGGTTTGGTGGTCTGACCTTCGCTGTGACGAAGAACATTGCGGTGACGGCGGATTATACCCATCGTCGTTTCGACAGTTCCCAGCAGGGGAACGACTATTCCGAAAACGCTGTTGAAGCCGGGTTTAGATTGCGGCATTAACGTCACGGTAACCAAATCAACATCATTCATGGGGCGGGGGCAGAAACTTACGGACCTGGGCATCGAGGAGGCCCTGATGCGGAACCTTGCGCAGCTGACTGCGAACGTGAAAACCATATTGCCCTTTTCAGGAAGACTGAGAACCCTCGGGCGCCGGCTGCTTTTGACTGCCGCGGCGACGGGCGCTTTGCTGGCCGTTTCGGTGCCGGCACAGGCCGATCAGGGGTTCAGCCAGTTCGTTTCCGGCTTCTGGCCGACGGCCAAGGCAGCCGGCATTTCTTCCCAGACCTACAACGCGGTCTTCACCGGCATGCAGCCGGACGATGACACCTTGCGCCTGATGAGCAAGCAATCCGAGTTCGTGAAACCGATCTGGGATTATCTCGATAGTGCCGTTTCAGACACGCGGGTCGAAAAAGGCCGCGAGATGCTGAAGGAGTACAGCCAGGTTCTTGCGGTCATCGAAAACCGCTACGGCGTCGATCGTGAAGCTGTCCTGGCGATCTGGGGCATGGAAACCAACTATGGCGGCTTCATGGGGCGTCATAACGTGATCCAGGCACTGGCGACGCTGGCCTATGCGGCGCCGCGCCGGAAGAGCTTCTGGGAAAAGGAACTTGTTACCGCGCTGGCGATCGTCCAGGCAGGTCATGTGCGTTTCCAGGACATGGAAGGTTCCTGGGCCGGCGCCATGGGGCACACCCAGTTCATGCCCTCCAGCTGGAAGGCCTATGCCGCCGACTATGACGGTGACGGCCGCCGGGATATCTGGACGTCCATACCCGATGCACTCGCCTCAACCGCTGCCTACCTGCAAAAGCACGGCTGGCAGACAGGCAAGACCTGGGGATACGAGGTAGCCTTGCCCAGCGGGTTCGACTATCACATGGCCGATGGCGAAAAGACGCTGACGCTAGGCGAATGGGGGCGATACGGAATTCGCCGGTCAAACGGCAAGGATTTTCCGCGGCCGTCCGACAACGCCATCCTGGTTCTGCCTGCCGGAGCAAGCGGACCGGCGTTTCTGATGCTGAAGAACTTTTACGTGATCAAGCGATACAACAACGCGACTGCCTATGCGCTTGCCGTCGGCCATCTTGCCGACCGGATCATTGGCGGCGGACCGATCGAGGGCGACTGGTCGCGCGAGCACCTTCCGCTCAATCGCTCTGAAACCGCGGAATTGCAGGCGCTTTTGAACCAGCGTGGATTTTCTGTCGGTACGGCGGACGGCAGGATTGGACCTGCTACCCGAAAGGGTATCCGAGCCTACCAGCGCTCACGTGGCATGGTTCCCGACGGTTATGCATCCATTGTTTTGCTGGCACGCCTGAAGCTGGACGGCTAAACTGGGCGCAGTGCAGCTGCAGCAGGAGCACAGCGTGAGAGTTCAGACACGGCAACGGGAAGGGAAGGGGACACGCGCCGCCTCGCTTCGGGTTGTCGTATGCCTTGGCCTTGCGCTTGTTGCCTGCTCTGCCGGACTCTCTTCTGCACAGGACGCGCAGCGCGGTGAAATCGTGGTTGCGCAGAACGGGCCCTTCCGGGGGTTCAACCCGTTTGCTCCATTGCAGCGGCTGTTTGGCGGTGGGGGCGAGAAGCGCAGAAAGCAGCCGCAAAAGACACAGCAGAAGCCGCGGGTTTCCCGGCCCGCGGGTGCACCGCCCAAATTCGACGTTCTCGAAAAGGACCCCAATGCCGGCCTGATCCTGGTCGTTGGGGACCGCATGGCACGCGGTGTCGCCGACGGGTTGAAATACACACTTGCGCAAAAACCACAGATCCGTGTCGAAGCCATTACCGAGGACAAGGAAGGCTTTGTCGGGGAAGGTTCGCCGGACTGGGCGACGCAGGTGGTTTCCAGGATCCGGGGGGCGGACGTTCAGGCCGTTGTGGTGATGATCGGCCGGCAGGACCTGGGTAAATCCTTTTCCGGTGAACCGCCTGTTGAATTCATGACTGCAGAGTGGCTGGAGAGCTACCGCAGGAAGGTCGACGGGCTTGTGCGTGTGGTGCGACAGGAAAAGAAACCGCTTGTGTGGGCCGGCCTGCCGCCCACGGGCGACGAACTGGTGAACGCGGATTTCACGCAGCTCAACTCGATCTTCCAGGGCGCGTCGGAGGACAGGCGGGTCCGCTATGTCGACATATGGGATATCTTCCTGGCTGAAGACGGCAGCTTTTCCTCTTACGGACCCGATGTCGACGGCAAGAACACGCGTCTGCGGACGAACGACAAGATCGATTTCACATGGGCAGGCTATCGGAAAGTCGCATTCTTCGTGGAACGCGAACTGTCCCGCCTGCTCGGAGGCTATGGCGGGCTGGCTTTCGAAGGCGTGGAGGATGATCCGAACTTCATCGTCCTGACCGGACGTACGACGTCGCCCGAAGCACTGCTTCTGGGTGGTGAGGATGAAGAAGAGATCAATTCGGCCAGCAGGACCTATCGTTTCTTTGTCAAAGGCGAGCCCTTGCCACCCATGCAGGGACGGGTGGACGATCCACGGATGCCTGCCGTTGCAGTGTCTGCGCCGGCTGCCGCTGTTGAGGAAGTGTTTGCCCCTACAAGCGCCGATTTGCGTGAGAGCTTGAGTTCAGCAGCCAGCCAGGATGCGCAAGGCCGCGTTTCAGTAACTGTGCGTCCGGGTTCGCAATGACCCTTTGAAATAGGTCCGAAAAACACAAAACCCCGCAGGCGTTTGCCGGCGGGGTTTTTTCATTTCCGGATGTAGAGTTCAGCGCGGCAGGTCGGTCGAGCCGGTCAGGAACTCGTCAACAGCGCGCGCTGCCTGACGGCCTTCGCGGATCGCCCAGACAACCAGGGACTGACCCTTGCGCACGTCGCCGGCAGCATAGACCTTGTCCAGGCTGGTCTTGTAATCGTCGGTGTTGGCCTTGACGTTGGTGCGGCCATCCAGTTCCAGCTTGTCGCCGGCTTCGGCGATGTAGGTTTCCAGCAGCGGGCCGGAAAAGCCGATAGCCGCCAGAACGAGGTCTGCGCGCAGGATGAATTCGGTACCTTCGATCGGGCGGCGTTTTTCATCCACGCGGGCGCATTTGACGCCGGTAACCTTGCCGTCTTCGCCGACAAGGGCAAGCGTTGCGGCGGAGAACTCACGCTCAGCGCCTTCAGCCTGCGACGACGAGGTGCGGAACTTGGTCGGCCAATATGGCCAGATCGCCAACTTGTCTTCCTTCAGCGGCGGGATCGGGCGAATGTCGAGCTGCGTCACCGACAGGGCTCCCTGGCGGAATGCGGTGCCGACGCAGTCGGACGCGGTGTCGCCGCCGCCGATGACGACGACATGCTTGCCACCGGCCCAAATCGGGGCCTCGTCGCCTTCCGGCTCACCGCCGACCCGGCGGTTCTGCTGGACCAGGTACGGCATCGCCCAATGGCAGCCTTCCAGTTCCATGCCGGAGACACCCGGATCACGCGGACGTTCGGCACCTGCGCACAGGATAACCGCGTCGTGACGCTCGGCCAGTTCTTCCAGGGCAACGGTTACACCGACATTGACGCCGTAATGGAACGTCACGCCTTCAGCTTCCATCTGCTTCACGCGGCGGTCGATGTAGTGCTTTTCCATCTTGAAGTCGGGAATGCCGTAGCGCAGCAGGCCACCGGCCTTCGGCTCACGCTCATAGACATGCACGGTGTGACCAGCGCGGGCGAGCTGCTGGGCGGCCGCCATGCCTGCGGGGCCGGAGCCGATGATCGCCACTGCCTTGCCGGTCTTGGTCGCGGACAGCTCCGGTACGATCCAGCCTTCTTCCCAACCCTTGTCGGCAATCGCCTGTTCCACGCTCTTGATGTTGACCGGAATGTCTTCCAGGTTCAGCGTGCAGGCTTCCTCGCAAGGAGCCGGGCAGATGCGCCCGGTGAACTCGGGGAAGTTGTTGGTGGAATGCAGGTTCTTGAGCGCGTAGTCCCAGTCGCCCTGGTAGACCAGATCGTTCCAGTCCGGGATCTGGTTGTTGACCGGACAACCGGTCGGGCCATGGCAGAACGGAATGCCGCAATCCATGCAGCGGGCCGCCTGATTGGTGACGTCCTGGTCGTTCAGCGGAATGGTGAACTCGCGGAAATGGCGAATACGGTCAGAGGCAGGCTGATACTTCTGTTCCTGCCGATCGATTTCCATAAAACCGGTTACCTTGCCCAAGGCGACCTCCTCAAAATTTCATGCGTCTGTCCAGGGTGGCTGCAATCGGCCGCGTCATGCGGCCGAGAGCCAGTTCGTGCGTTTGGCCGGATTATTCGGCGGCGACCATGCCGAGGCGCTGCTCTTCCATTTCGCGCAGGGCCCGGCGGTATTCGACCGGCATCACCTTGACGAACTTGGGCCGGTACTGGGTCCAGTTGTCGAGGATTGCCTCGGCCTTTGTCGAGCCGGTCAGTTCCAGATGTTTCGTCAGCATCTGGCGCAGGCGCTCATCGTCATGGCGGGTCATGTCGCAGGAAAGGTCCACGCGGCCCTTGTGCTCGATATCGCCACCATGGTGGTGCAGCTTCTCCAGAAGATCGTCTTCTTCGGTCACCGGTTCCAGTTCGACCATGGCCAGGTTGCAGCGGGAGCCGAATGTGCCGTCTTCATCGAGCACATAGGCAATGCCGCCGGACATGCCGGCCGCGAAGTTGCGTCCGGTCTGGCCGATGACGACGACGACGCCGCCGGTCATGTATTCGCAGCCGTGGTCACCCACGCCTTCGACAACGGCAACAGCGCCGGAGTTGCGAACTGCAAAGCGTTCCCCGGCAACACCGCGGAAGTAGCATTCACCTTCGGTTGCGCCGTAGAGCACCGTGTTGCCGACAATGATCGAGTTTTCCGGCACGATCCGGGTGTTCTCCGGCGGGCGGACGATCAGCTTGCCACCGGCAAGACCCTTGCCGACATAGTCGTTGGCATCGCCGACAAGATCAATGGTGACGCCGCGGGCGACGAAGGCGCCGAACGCCTGGCCTGCCGTGCCCTTCAGATTGATCTTCAGGGTGTCGGGGTGTTTCAGGCCCTTGTTGCCGTACCGCTTGGCGATTTCACCGGAGAGCATGGCACCAACCGACCGATCGACGGAACAGATCGTCTCGTCGACAATTGTCGGCTCCTTGCTGTCCAGGGCCGGCTTGGAAGCGGCAATCAGGCGACGGTCCAGGATGTCGTGGATCGGGTGATCCTGACGCGTGGTCCAGCGGGTCTCTTCCGGTTTTGCTTCCGGCTGGAAGAAAATACGGGAGAAATCGAGACCCTTGGCCTTCCAGTGATCGATCGCGGCTTCCTTGTCGAGGAAGTCGGACCGGCCGATCATGTCTTCCATCGTTTTGAAGCCGAGGTTGGCCATCAGCTCACGAACTTCCTCGGCGACGAAGAAGAAGTAGTTGATGACGTGTTCCGGGGTGCCCTTGAAGCGCTTGCGCAGGACCGGGTCCTGGGTGGCGATGCCGACCGGGCAGGTGTTGAGATGGCACTTGCGCATCATCAGGCAGCCTGCAGCAATCAACGGAGCGGTCGAGAAACCGAATTCGTCGGCACCAAGAAGCGCACCGATAATGACGTCCCGGCCTGTGCGGATGCCGCCGTCGACCTGAAGGGCGATGCGCGAGCGCAGTCCGTTCAGCACCAAGGTCTGCTGGGTTTCGGCAAGGCCGATTTCCCAAGGAGAGCCGGCGTGTTTGATCGAGGTCAGCGGTGATGCACCGGTGCCGCCGTCGTATCCGGAAATCGTGATGTGGTCGGCGCGTGCCTTGGCAACGCCGGCAGCAACCGTTCCGACACCCACTTCCGACACCAGCTTGACCGAGATATCGGCTTCCGGGTTGACGTTTTTCAGGTCGTAGATCAGCTGCGCCAGATCTTCGATGGAGTAGATGTCATGGTGCGGCGGGGGCGAAATCAGGCCGACGCCCGGGGTCGAGTGACGCACCTTGGCGATCACCGCATCCACCTTGTGACCCGGCAACTGGCCGCCTTCGCCGGGCTTTGCACCCTGGGCGACCTTAATCTGGATCATGTCGGAGTTGACCAGATATTCCGTGGTCACGCCAAAGCGGCCGGAAGCAACCTGCTTGATGGCAGAGCGCTGCGGGTTGGACGAGCCGTCCGGCAGCGGATTGAAGCGCTCCGGCTCCTCGCCGCCTTCACCGGTGTTCGACTTGCCGCCGATCTGGTTCATGGCGATTGCCAGGGTCGTGTGAGCTTCACGCGAAATCGAGCCGAAGGACATGGCGCCGGTGACGAAGCGCTTGACGATGGCTTCTGCCGGTTCCACCTGGTCTAGCGCGATCGGCGAGCGGCCGATTTCGTCCGCGGACTTGATCCGGAACAGGCCGCGGATCGCGTAGCGTCCACTCTTTTCGTTCACTTCCTTGGCGAAGGCGCGATAGGTGTCCGGGAGCTTCGCGCGCACTGCATGCTGCAGCAGCGCGACGGAGTCCGGGGTCCACATGTGGCTTTCACCGCGGGTCCGGTAAGCGTATTCACCGCCAACTTCCAGCGAGCGGCGCAGGATGGCGACGTCGCCGAAGGCCTGTTCGTGGCGCAGAACGGTTTCATCGGCGACTTCGGCAAGGCCGATGCCTTCGATCATGGTTGCCGTGCCGAAGAAGTACTTCTTCACGAAGGACGAGCCGAGGCCGACAGCGTCGAAAATCTGCGCGCCGCAATAGGACTGGTAGGTCGAGATGCCCATCTTGGACATGACCTTGAGGATGCCCTTGTCGATGGACTTGATGTAGCGGTAGACGACTTCGTCCTGATCGACTTCCTCCGGGAAGTCCATTTCCATGTGCATGGAAAGCAGCGTTTCAAACGCGAGATAAGGGTTGATCGCTTCCGCGCCATAGCCGGCCAGAACACAGAAATGGTGGACTTCGCGCGCTTCACCCGTTTCCACCACCAGGCCAACAGAGGTTCTCAGACCCTTGCGGATGAGGTGATGGTGCACGGCAGCGGTTGCCAGCAGTGCCGGGATCGCGATGCGTGAGCGGCTGATCAGGCGATCGGACAGGATGATGATGTTGTATCCGTCCAGAACCGCTTTTTCGGCGCGCTCGCACAATTCGTCGAGAGCGCCTTCCATACCGACAGCGCCTTTTTCGGAATTGTAGGTGATGTCCAGCGTCTTGGCGGAGAACTGGTTGTCGGCGATGTCGCCGATGGCGCGGATCTTCTCAAGGTCCTCATTGGTGAGGATCGGCTGGCGCACTTCCAGGCGCTTGGAGGTCGACAGGCCTTCAAGGTCGAAGATGTTCGGACGCGGGCCGATGAAGGAGACAAGGCTCATCACCAGCTCCTCGCGGATCGGGTCGATCGGCGGGTTGGTGACCTGGGCGAAGTTCTGCTTGAAATAGGTGTAAAGCAGCTTGGACTTGTCGGAGAGCGCTGAAATCGGCGTGTCCGTGCCCATGGAGCCGATGGCTTCCTGGCCGACGGTTGCCATCGGGGTCATCAGAAGCTTGATGTCTTCTTCCGTGTAGCCGAAGGCCTGCTGGCGGTCGAGAAGGCTTTCACCGGCTACCGGCGCGCGCTGGCGCACGCCCGGAAGGTCTTCCAGTACGATCTGGGACCGGTGCAGCCAGTCCTTGTACGGGTTGGCCGTGGAAAGCTGCCGCTTGATTTCGTCGTCGGAAACGATCCGGCCTTCGTCCATGTCGATCAGCAGCATCTTTCCCGGCTGCAGGCGCCATTTCTGGACAATGCGCTCTTCTTCGACCGGCAGGACGCCAACCTCGGAAGACATGATGACGAAGTCGTCGTCAGTAACGATGTAGCGGGCAGGACGCAGGCCGTTCCGGTCCAGCGTTGCGCCGATCTGGCGACCATCGGTGAAGGCAACGGCTGCAGGGCCGTCCCACGGCTCCATCAGGGCAGCGTGGTATTCGTAGAAGGCACGACGGTTGTCGTCCATCAGCGGGTTGCCGGCCCAGGCTTCCGGGATCAGCATCATGGCTGCATGGGCGAGCGAATAGCCACCCATGACCAGGAACTCGAGGGCGTTGTCGAAGCAGGCGGTGTCCGACTGGCCTTCATAGGAAATAGGCCAGAGCTTGGAGATGTCGTCGCCGAGCAGCGCCGACGATACGGACGCCTGACGCGCCGCCATCCAGTTGACGTTGCCGCGCAGCGTGTTGATCTCACCGTTGTGCGCAACCATCCGGTAGGGGTGCGACAGATCCCAGGACGGGAACGTGTTGGTGGAAAAACGCTGGTGGACAAGGGCCAGGGCCGACGAAAAGCGCTCGTCCTTCAGGTCGGCGTAATAGGCACCAAGCTGATAGGCAAGGAACATGCCTTTGTAGACGATGGTCCGGCTGGACATTGAAACGATATAAAAGCCTTTCGAAACCGCATCGGTTTCGGCACGCACACGGTTCGAGATGACCTTGCGCAGTACATAAAGGCGGCGTTCGAAGGCATCTGCCTCACCGCCGGTCTTGCGGATGAAGACCTGACGGGAAACCGGTTCGGTGGCAGCGATGTCCGGCGCCTTGGAAAGCGATGAATTGTCGACGGGCACGTCACGCCAGCCGATCAGTTCCTTGCCTTCGTCTTCAATGACACGCTCGATGATGGCTTCGCACTTGGCGCGCAGCTCATCGTCCTGCGGCATGAAGATGAAACCGACACCATATTCACCGGCATCGGGAAGCGGTGTGCCGGCGTTCGCTAGTTCTTCTGCAAAGAACGCGTGCGGGATCTGCACCAGCATGCCTGCGCCGTCGCCCATCAACGGGTCGGCACCAACCGCGCCGCGGTGCGTGAGGTTTTCAAGAACCTGCAGACCGTCGGCAATAATCTTGTGGGACTTCTCGCCTTTCATGTGGGCGACAAAGCCGACACCGCAGGCGTCGTGTTCGCGCGACGGATTATAGAGCCCTTTGTCGGCGGCCGTGCTCAGTCGTTCCGCAAGTGTAGTGGTTGCGGTGGTCTTCATGTCCACGCTCCCAGCTTGCATGGCTGTGCTCGTCGTCAGCTCTATCTTCGTCATGTGCGCCCTCACTGTTGACCCCAGTGCCGCCGTGGCTGGGAGCGTCCGGTTCCGTTCGGGTCGCATTCCATCAAGAATGCGGTCCGGCGAACCCTGGCTTTCCTGCCCCGGCTCTGTTGTTGTATTAACCACGGCCGTTTATCAAAGCAAACCGCCGCATTGACGCAGCGGTCCTCCGCTGCCGAAACGTTCCGTCTCGCTTCCTTGCGGATCCTCCCCGGATCCGCCCAGTGGTCAGCCTGGCTATCACCGATGCCTTTTTGTCCTGCGCCCTGTCCGGGCCGTTTTGGGCATGGCGATAATTGGGACAGCATACCTGTCCTATTCCAAGCGGCGCGAACATGACAGATTTCGCCGTCGTGAGCAAGAGTGTTTCTGCGTCGCCGCATTATAATTGTTTCGCGCGAAAAGTGCCAATCGTCCGGAAAGGTCAAAACCGACGATAAATATGTAAGAATCTTGCGTTTGTTAAACTTTGTGCAGTTATGCTCGCAAAACAGTCACATGCGTTTGATTTCCTATTTATCTTCAATAGGGTCATCTACGGTGGGTGACTGGCGGCCCAGCAAAAACGCCGGTACGCAGTGATTTTTCAACGACGAGAGGAGATCGAGATGAAGCATAAGGCCATGTCTGCAGCAATTGTTGCCGGTGCGGTGGCAACCGCGGTTGCGGGTCTGTCGTCAACCGTTCCGGCCCACGCCCAGGCCAAGGAAAAATGCTATGGTGTGTCCTTGAAAGGTCAGAACGACTGCAAGGCGGGTGCAGGTACGACTTGCGCCGGTACGTCGACTGTCGACTATCAGGGCAACGCCTGGACCCTCGTCCCGAAGGGCACCTGCGTGACGATGGATGTTCCTGGTGGCCGTCACGGCTCTCTGACCGAACTTACGCGCGACCTGCCGGAAGCCTGATAGGCTTCAGACGGCCGCAACTGCGGCAATCTGGTCAGGCAGGCACCTGCTTATCCCGCACTTGGTGCCGAGGCGGGCAGGGCGCCAGCCCTTTCAAAGTCATGAGCCATGGTGCTTCAGTCAGTCCAGTCTGAAGATGTCCTCAGCCAGTGTGCCTGCCTGACAAAACTTATTCCACCCGGAGGGCTCCATGGTTTCCGATACCCGATCAAACCCGGTACAGCGCTGCGAGGCGGCTGTTCCCGCGCGTGCCGGAGCCGGTCTGAAGCCGGAGCATGTCGCGGCTATTCTGGAAACGTCCGCGGATATCGGTTTTTTTGAAGTTCATGCCGAAAACTACATGGGGGCCGGCGGTCCGCCGCACCGGCAACTGGAGGCAATCCGCGAGCGGTATCCCCTGTCTCTACATGGTGTCGGTCTTTCGATCGGCGGTGAACAGCCACTGGACAAAGATCACCTGCGGCGCTTGTCAGACCTGAACAAGCGATATGAACCGGGACTGTTTTCCGAGCATCTGGCCTGGTCGACGCACGACACAACTTATTTCAACGATCTGTTGCCGGTACCCTATGACGAAGCCACGCTGAACCGTGTGTGCGATCACATAGATGAAGTGCAGGAGACCGTCGGACGGCAGATGCTTCTGGAAAATCCGTCGACTTACGTCGCCTTTGCACAGAGCACGATGAGCGAACTGGATTTTCTGAGCGAGATTTCGCGCCGGACCGGCTGCGGCCTGTTGCTCGACATCAACAACGTGCATGTGTCCTGCACAAACCATGAGAGATCCGCTACAGGTTATCTTGCCGCCTTCCCGATGGCTGCTGTCGGCGAAATACATCTGGGCGGTCATGCCCCTGACCGGGACGACGCCGGACGGCCACTGCTGATCGACGCGCACGACCGGGAGGTGGATCTTGCGGTCTGGCAGCTATACGAAGATGTCATTCGTTTACAGGGGCCGCTGCCGACCCTGATCGAGTGGGACAACAATGTTCCTGCCTGGCCGGTTCTGCTTGCCGAGGCACAAGCCGCGGACCGCATTCTGGCGCAGCCTGCAGAGGCTGGCAGAAAGCAAGCGGTCTGACATGCGTGGTCCGCTCGCCCTGCCGCACGTCAATGCCGCCTCGTTTGGGCGTGCGCTGCTCGACCCGCAAATGGCAACGCCCGACGGACTGACCGGTCCGGATGGAGAAACAGCGCCGAAGCGATTCAATGTCTACCGCAACAACGTCATCGTCAGCCTGTGCGAAGCGCTCGGTGAAAGCTTTCCTGCGGTGAAGGCGCTGTTGGGGGAAGAGTATTTCAAGGCGCTTGCCCAGGCCTTCGTGACAGCTCATCCGCCGGTGTCGCCCGTGTTGATATGGTACGGCGCCGGTTTCGCCGATTTCCTGGACGCGTTTCCGCCGCTCAAGGCATATCCTTATCTCGGCGATGTTGCCCGGCTGGAATGGTCTTGGCTCCAGGCCTATCATGCTGCGGATGCCGCGCCTCTCGATCCGGCAATCCTGGGCAGCATCGATCCGCAAAGACTCGGGGACGTTCGCTTCGTACCGCATCCGGCGGCGCACTTCGTAACATCTGCCTGGCCGATCTGGGCGATTGCGCGAGCCAACAGGTTTGAACCCGATGAGGCTGAAGCTGTCGATCTTGACGAGCCGCAATCGGTCATGATTACCCGTCCGGACATGGAGGTGGATGTCTATCTGCTGCGTCCGGGCGGGGCTGTTTTCACGATGGATCTCCTGCAAGGGCAGACGCTTGCAGCTGCGGCAAGCCGGGCTCAGGAGGATAACGACGGTTTTTCCTTGTCCGATTGCCTTTCGGACTGTCTTGCAGCTGGTGCATTTTCCGCCCTGCAACTGGATGACTAACACGCATGCGGCAAATGGATGCCGCTTGATCATGGGGGATTAGATGGGTGTGTTGATTGGTTTTTTTGTCAGGCTCTACACGATGGTGTTCGGAGCTCTGGAACGGCTGACAAATGGCTGGTTCATCGGGCTTGCTGCCCGGTTCATTTTTGCCGCGATCCTGCTGCAGTTCTTCCTGAACTCGGCGATGACGAAAATCGGCGGCAACATCATGAACATCTTCACGCCAACCGCAGGTGCCTATGCGCAGATGCTGCCCAAGATGATGGAGCAGGTCAGCTACGACACCAGCCAGATTGCGTTCTTCCCGTATGGTCTCATGGTGCTTCTGGGCACCTGGGGTGAATTTGTCCTGCCGGTGATGGTGGTTGTCGGTCTATTCACCCGCTTCGCCAGCCTCGGCATGATCGTCTTCATCTGCGTCATGACCTATGTCGACATCTATGGTCATGGCGCTGACGCAAAGACAATCGGGGCGCTGTTCGACGGTGAACCCTATGCGATCATCGCCGATGACCGGTTGCTCTGGATCTTCCTGTTGCTGGTGCCGGTGCTCAAGGGGCCGGGTGTCGTCTCGCTGGACTGGCTGCTCGGCCGGTCCTATCGCAAGCGCGAGATGTACTACTGAAAAATCGGTTGCCGGTTGTGATGCCAAGTGATTAAACCGGCACATGAATTTTGCCAGTGACAATTGGGCGGGTGCGGCTCCGGCGGTGATGTCGGCGCTGGCCCGCCATAATGACGGATTCTCGCCGGCCTACGGTACCGACCCGTTGACCGACTCCGTCTCCGCCACGTTCAACGAGATCTTCGAACGCGAGGTTGCCGTCTTCTTCGTGGCGACCGGTTCAGCGGCGAATTCTTTGGCGCTGGCTTCCTGTGCCAAGCCGGGCGGGGCGATCTTCTGCCATTCCGGTGCGCATATTCAGGTTGATGAATGCAATTGCCCCGAGTTCATGACCGGCGGCAACAAGCTGTTGAGCGTGAAGGGACCAAACGGCCGGTTCTCCGCCGATGCCCTTCGCGAAAAGATGGCACAGGTTCCTGACGGTGTTGTCCACCATGGTCAGGTCGCATCCGTTTCCATCAGCCAGGCAACCGAATGCGGCACCGTCTACACGCTGGATGAAATAGGCGCGATCAAGGAGGCCTGCCGGTCCCGTTCGGTGCCGCTTCACATGGACGGCGCACGATTTGCCAATGCGCTTGTGACGCTCGGTTGTTCGGCAGCCGACATGACATGGAAAGCGGGGGTGGACCTGCTTTCCTTCGGAGCCACCAAAAACGGCTGCTGGTGCGCGGAGGCCGTGGTTTTCTTTGATCTGGACGCGGCAAAATCCTTTGAGTATTTCCGCAAGCGCGGCGGTCATCTTTTCTCCAAGAGCCGCTTCGTGGCGGCCCAGTTCGAAGGCTATTTCCAGGATGACACCTGGCTGACGACCGCAAGCCACGCCAACGGCATGGCGACCCGTCTTGCCGAAGGGATCCGGCAGGCCGGAGGGCGTACTGCCTGGGCGGTGGAAGCCAATGAACTGTTCCCGATCCTGAAACGCAGCCAGATGGAAGCGCTTCAGGCGGCCGGTGCCAAGCTCTATGAATGGCCGGCAGAGGGCCTCGCCGAAGGCCACGCCCCGGCGTCGGACGAAGTCTGTGTACGTCTCGTCACCAGTTTCGCAACGACGGATGAAGACGTCGATGCGTTTCTGAAAGTGCTGTCCGGGACGATCTGAGGGGCGCCTCTCGCGCGCCGAGATGTCTCGTGACGCGCAGGAACATCAAAAAAGGCGCCTGGTTTCCCAGGCGCCCCGATGATGCGATTGCCGCAGTTGAACCAGGCGTTAGTGAGCCGTGGTTTCGATCTGCTTGGTTTCACCACTGGTGATTTCGATCTTGCGCGGCTTCATGGCTTCCGGGATTTCCCGGACAAGATCAACGTGCAGCAAGCCGTTTTCGAGGCTTGCCCCTTCCACGCGAACATGTTCGGCAATCTGGAAGCGGCGTTCAAAGGTGCGCGAGGCAATGCCGCGGTAGAGAATTTCCCGGCTGGCATCTTCTTCAGCTTTTTCACCCTTGATGGTGAGTGTGTGCTCCTTGGCTTCGACGCTCAGTTCGTCGTCGGAGAAGCCTGCCACGGCCATCGTGATGCGGTAGGCGTTTTCGCCCGTGCGCTCGATGTTATAGGGCGGATAGCTCGGCGCTTCGTTGCCGGCGGCATCGAGCATCGAGAAAAGCCGGTCGAAACCGACGGTGGAGCGGTAAAGCGGAGAAAAGTCCAAGTGACGCATGTGTCTGTCCTCTCTTGAGCAACTGATACTTCACTGATGTTGAGCAGTCCTTCGTCCCCCGGATTGGCGGGACAGGCTGCGGTGCAAACCCGGTCTGGCGCTTGCATGAAGAGATTTGGTTATTCGGATTTTCATTTCAAGAGGCAGGAAATATGGGGCGTCGTGGAAACATGAACGCCACATGAACAGTGCCTTCCGGTTGCGTTCAAGTGGCCCGGTGCATCTTCAATCCAACGTCAGCACGGCGCTGGCGGAACAAACTGGAGATTTGAAGATGTTTGCCAATGTTTCGAAATTGTCCGCCCCGATCGCCGGTGCCATTCTGCTGGTGTCCGCAGGTTTCATCACCACTGCATCCGCTGCCCCGCTGGTCGGAAAAACCCAGATCGAACCGGCGAAAGCCGAGCTGGTGGTCAAGGTCGATCATCGCCGTGGTAACGGGCGTGGCGGCAACTGGAACGGCCGTCACGGTGGCCGCCATTTCGAAATGGGTCCGCGCCAGATCCGCCGCAGCCTGCGTCACCGCGGTTTCGACCATATCAAGATCCTCGACCGCCGTGGCCCGATGTACATTGTACGGGCAAAGGGCTGGCGCGGCATGCCGGTTCGGCTGGTGGTCGATTCCCGCAATGCCAACATTGTCCGCAGCCATCCGATCGGTAACCGTGGTCACTGGCAGCGCCGCTGGTACTAAGCAGCAGCTACAAGCTGTCTGACACTTTCAGGGCCGGCTTCCCAGGGAGCCGGCCTGAAGCTTGTTGTGAGAGGCGCCTGGCACGAGTATCACTTGACGATGCAAGACAAAGCCGGACGGTGCCGGCAGGATCTGCAGGCGTGACGAGTTGTTGACGAAAAACCATTATCTGTTTGAAAAACAAACTCTCAACGAACCCGAGTGATTCGCAGCGCATGACCTTGATCGACCATCCCGACAATCCGGTGCCTGAAGGGGCGCGATCCGGGTTCGTCACGACGCCGGACGACAAGAAGATCCGGTATGCGCATTGGCCCGCCGCCGGTGCCCGGCGCAAGGGTACGGTAACACTGCTTCAGGGGCGGGCGGAGTTCATCGAGAAATACTTCGAAGTGATCGAGGATCTGCGTCAGCGGGGCTTTGCCGTTATCGCCTTCGACTGGCGCGGGCAGGGCGGGTCGCAACGCCTGACCCGCAATCCCAGACGCGGGCACATTTCAAACTTCAACAAGTACAAGCTGGATTTGCGCACCGTCCTGAAGGAAGTCTCACTGGCGACCTACCCCGGGCCTCACTTTGCGCTTGCCCACTCTACCGGAGCGCTCGTTGTCCTGTCCGATACGGACCGTCTGCGGACGATGCTGGACCGCGCAGTGCTGACAGCGCCGCTGCTGGGCCTGCCGACGGGAACATGGTTTCCCGGTCTTGTGTCCGGGTTCCGGTCGATCCTGCGCAAGCTCACTCTGGGGCTGTTTGGCCGCCCGGGCCTGAAGGCAACCTCTCCAAAGACGTCCTGGTTGATCGAAAAGGTTGCCATTCCGGTTGCCCGCCTGTTGTCGATGTTCGGACTTGGCAGGTTGTTTGTGCCCGGGGGCAACGCTGAAATTTCCGTCGCCTACGAAAACAACCGGCAAACGACGGACAAGGCGCGGTTCGAGCGGTTCAACAAGGTGCTGGAACAGGCGCCGGAGCTGGGTGTCGGGTCTCCCACTCTCGGTTGGTTGGGGGCGACCGGTCGCGCCATGCTGGCGCTGCGCCGGCGGGAGGCCGGGCCGAATATCAAATTACCCTGTCTGGTGTTGGCTGCGGGCAACGACCGGATCGTCTCCACACCCATGATCGAGGACTTCGTGGCGCGGGCGAAGGCGGCAGCCTATGTGGAAATCGCAGGCGCCGAACATGAGCTGATGATGGAGCGCGATGCCTTCCGCGACCAGTTCTGGGCGGCGTTCGATGCGTTTGTGCCCGGCCTTGAAGCCGAACAGGCGCTGGAACGGGCCGGAAGCTGATCCCGCGCCCTGATGTGGCCGTGTGGCCGGTCAGGCTGCCTTTGCGAGGTCCCGCAGGAGGATTTCATGCAGACGCGGGTCGCCTGACGCAACGATCTGGCCGCCGTCGGCCGGAGAGCCGCCGGTCCACGTCGTGACAACACCACCTGCGCCTTCAATAATCGGCACAAGTGCAACGATATCATAGGCTTGCAGACCGGATTCGATTACCGCGTCGCCGTGGCCGGCTGCGACCATGCAGTAGGCATAGCAGTCTGTGCCATAGCGGGATAACTGAACGGCCGCTTCGATCTGGTCGAACGCCTGGCGTTCGCCATTCTTGAAAAGTGCCGGTGTGGTGGTGAAAATAGTGGCATCTTCCAGCTTCTGACAGGGCCGGGTCTTGAGCTGCCTGGCACCCAAAGGTCCATCGTACCAGGCCGTCTTGCCGTCGCCACCGAACCGTTCGCCGATATAGGGCTGAACCATCATGCCAAGGCTCGGGACGCCATTGGTCCGCAGGCCGATCAGCGTCCCCCAGGTTGGCAGACCGGTGATGAAGGCACGGGTACCGTCAATCGGGTCCAGCACCCACACATGTTCAGCGTCGAGATTTTCCGGACCATGTTCTTCGCCAAGGATTCCGTGGTCCGGATAGGTCTCGTTGATCAGGGCGCGCATTGCCGTTTCACCGTTCTTGTCGGCGATGGTGACCGGGTCGAAGCCGGCTTCCCACTTGTTGTCGATTGCAAAGCCCTGGCGGAAATGCGGCATGATCGCACCACTGGCTGCTTCCGCCAGCCTGTCCAGAAACGGGGCAAACAAATTGGAACTGGAAACAGGCCCTGCCGTCATCATTACCTCCTGGCTGCGGAAACCGCTCAAAACCCAAATCAACGTGAATTGCCGCTTGTATAACCGGTTCTGCAAAAAAATGAATCTGCAAAACCTGAATGACTGCTCATACTTTGATCAGTTTGAAAGGGCTGTTGGGCTTGACCTTTGTGCGGTGCAATGCGATTTTATTGCGGTGCGATACGTTGTGTCGTACCGCCCTCCTTGGGCGTTTCCTCCCTAGACTCGGGCCGCCTCTTTTGAGCGCGGCCTTTTTTTTGGGTCCGGGGTTTTATTCCGCTGCGATGGGGTCCGCCGGCAAGGCTGCATCCGGCATGGAGGTGAGTTCGCGGGCAAACTGGCGCAGGTTGTGGAAGAGGTCGCCGAAGCCGGGGGTCGGCTGGTGGGTTGCCTCGTCCATATAGAGCCCGCGATTGATTTCGATCTGCAGGGCATGCAGGCCGCTTGTGGGGCGGCCATAGTGTTCGGTGATGAAGCCGCCCGCGTACGGCTTGTTGCGCGAGACGGTGTAGCCCATCTCTTTCAGCACCGCGCAGGCGAACTCCGTCAGGTCGCTGCTGCAGCTGGTGCCATAGCGGTCACCCAGGATGAAATCCGGCCGCGTGTCGGTGGTCTGGCATTTCACGCTTGAAGGCATGGAATGGCAATCGATCAGAACCGCGTAACCGAATGTGACATGGGTCTGGGCCAGAAGCCGGCGCAATGTGGTGTGGTAAGGCTTGTAGATCTCCTCCACCCGGCTGAGGGCTTCGGATACCGGCAGCTTGTGCCTGTAGATCTCGTGGTTCTCGCTGACGATGCGGGCCACGGTGCCAAGCCCACCGGCTACGCGGATCGAACGGCTGTTGGCATAGGTCGGCAGACGCCCGTCGAACATCTTCGGGTCGAGCTCATAGGGCTCGCGGTTCACATCCAGGTAGGCCCTGGGGAAATGCGCACGCAGCAGCGGCGCGCCGAGCGGCACGACATGAGCAAACAGATCGTCGACATAAGCATCCTCCGACCGCCGGATGGCTGTTTCGTCCAGGCGGGAAGACGCTAGAAAGCTTTTGGAATATTGCCTGCCGGAATGGGGCGAATTGAAAACGAACGGAACCCTCTGGTCCGCAGGACACAAAACTTCAAACGCTGGGAAGCCGTTAAAGTCCGCCTCGAAAGAGGCTTGTGGAGAAGGCTGCTTGTCGTCCGTCAATGGTGTGTCCTGGTTGCCGCCCGGTGCAGGCCATGGCCCATGGTGCCAAGGAATCGCGGCGCAGTCCACCTTGGTGGGATCAAAAGCCCCGCGGCTGTGGGGAAACATCTGGTGATCGATGGCAGGAATGGCCAGATGCCACGAATGCCGCAGCCGTACCAATGGCCCGGGAATGCATACGCCACGACAATTTTCCCCAACGTGAGAAGCCGACAGGTTCTCACGAGGCAAGTGATGGTTCGTTCTCAACAAGAGCCTATCCACACCGTGGGGTCGTGATCCAATTCACCCTATCATTCTGTGGAATTCGAGCTATAACCGGCAGAAAGGGAACCGAACCCACACGAACAAAGGACCTGGTCAATTACGATGCCGCGTATCCTGCTTGCCGAAGATGATAATGACATGCGCCGCTTTCTGGCGAAGGCGCTGGAAAATGCCGGTCATGACGTCGTTTCGTTCGATAACGGCAGAAGCGCCTACGAGCGCCTGCGCGAGGAACCGTTTTCTCTGCTTCTGACCGATATCGTGATGCCGGAGATGGACGGGATCGAGCTGGCGCGCCGGGCTACGGAACTCGATCCGGACCTGAAGGTGATGTTCATTACCGGTTTTGCCGCCGTTGCCCTCAATCCGGAATCGGATGCTCCCAAGGACGCCAAGGTTCTTTCCAAGCCATTCCATCTTAAAGATCTTGTCCAGGAAGTGGAGCGCATGCTGGCCGCCTGACAAGGTGTTGACGCGGCGGAAAACAGGGGTTGCGAACCGGGCTGGGGAAATTTTGACAGTTCGGTGAAAAAGGGGGGTTGCACAGTTTGCGGATCCCCGTTATATCGCACTCCACCACGGCGCTGGGGCGTCGGACTACCGAGAAATTCGGGCGTGTAGCTCAGCGGGAGAGCACTTCGTTGACATCGAAGGGGTCACAGGTTCAATCCCTGTCACGCCCACCATTATTGCGCTGATTGAAGTTTCAAGAAGCGCGGATTGATCAGAAGACAGGCGCAGGACCTGCCGCAGCTTCTAGACCAATCCAGTCAAACGTGAGCGCCTTTGGCGCTCATTTGGTTTAAAGAAGCAGGGCCCTTGTGGGGACAGTGACATGAAGATCAAAAACTCGCTCAAAGCGCTCATGACCCGCCACCGCGACAACCGCATGGTTCGCCGTAAAGGCCGCGTCTACATCATCAACAAGAAAAACCCGCGTTTCAAAGCACGCCAGGGCTAATCTTGTTGCCGCGCATTGCGTGGCGGAAGAACTGAAAATCTCTTCCTGAACAAGGCTTTATCTTGTTGTTGGGAGAGGCGGCCAGGTCTCTGCCACCGTAGCGCACGAAGATGTGTCAAATTCCCGGATTGACCGCCGCATCCAACGATCCATAATCGTCGGATGCGGATTTTTGTGTTTGCCCTCCTGTTTCTCGCCGGCACCAGTCTAGCCAGCGCCCAGCCTGTTCCAGATCTCGGTCCGGAAGCAGAGCCACCTTCTGCCGAAGACTTCAATGCTCTTCCCGAAGATCTTCCGGAAGACGGCGGGCAGGTGGTCGTCGATGAGAGTGATCCGGAAGACGAGAAGTCGCGTCTGGACGAACTCTTTGCCAATCTGGCCAAATCGGACAATCCGAAGGAAGCCGAGCGTATCAGCCGGGAAATCCAGATGCTCTGGATGGATTCGGGCAGCGATACGGTGGATGTGCTGATGTCGCGGGCCGGCAAGGCGATCCAGGCTGACGATCATGCGTTGGCGCTGGACCTCCTGGACACAGTGGTCATCCTGAAGCCGACTTATGCGGAAGGCTGGAACCGGCGTGCGACAGTCCACTACATGACGGAAGATTTCGGCAAGTCCCTGGTCGATATCGAGCGCACACTGGCGTTGGAGCCCCGTCATTGGGGGGCCTTGTCGGGGCTCGCCATCATCCAGCGGCGTCTGGGGTTCGAAAGCGAAGCGCTGGCGACGTTCCGGCGGGCTCTTGAAGTCAATCCGAGCCTGGAAAATGCCACCAAGGCCGTGAACGATCTGGAAAAGGAAGCCGAGGGCGAACCCGCCTGAGGCAAGCCCGCCTAAGGCAAGCCCACCTGAGTAAGCTTGGTCAGTCGTCTTTATGCCGCCGGGCTTGATTGCTGCGAGCGCGGTGCTATGTCCGGGCTATGATCCCGTTCCTGATTGCTCTTCTTGTCGCCGCCTGTCTGTTTGTCGCCTACTCGCTTTTCAGGGCAAGGCAGATTTCGCGCACCTACACACCTGACGGCAGTCTTGCCGAGGTGAACGGGGCGCAGATGCACTATCACTTCATTCCTGCGCCACAGGCGGCCAGCGAGCGGCCTGTGCTGGTGTTCCTGCATGGGGCCAGTGGCAACGCCTACGACATGAAGTTGGCTTTTGAAGGCGCATTCAAGGGGCACTATTCGCTTCTTTTCATCGATCGTCCGGGGCTTGGGTTCTCGCAGCGCTCCAGAACAGGCCTGAACACGCCTGAAAGCCAGGCGGAGCTGATTACCGGATTGCTCGCGAAACTCGGCATCGAGACATCAGTGGTGGTGGGGCATTCGCTCGGGGGAGCCGTGACGGCTGCTGTGGGCCTTGCCGCACCGGAGCGGGTGAAGGGGCTCGTCTTTCTGGCTCCTGTCAGCCATGTGTGGCCGGGCGGGGTCAACTGGTACTACAAGGTTGCCGCGATGCCTGTCATCGGCTGGCTGTTTGCCCGGACGCTGACGATCCCTGTCGGCGAGCGGCTGGTGCCACAAATGCTGAAGCATGTTTTCCATCCGGATCCGCCACTTGCCGGCTATGCGGCGTCTGTCCGTCTGCCGCTGCTTTTCCGTCCCGAAAGCTTCCGCTCGAACGCGGCGGACATCTGCAGCCTGAAGGAAGCTGTTCGGCAACAGTCCCGGCAGTATGGAACGCTGGGGCAGCCGTCGCTGATCATCACGGGTACGAAAGATACGGTGGTCTGGCCATCGATCCATTGTGAAGGCCTTTTGCAGGACCTGCCGGATGCGGAACTGCTGATGCTGGGCGCGGCCGGTCATATGCCCCAGCATACACATGCAGATGAAATCGTGTCCGGTATCGACAGACTTGTGGCGCGGATAGAGGCGTCAGAGGACAAGGCGGGAACGGCTGAGGCCAGGGCCGGGACATTGCGCACCGCATGAAAAAGGCGGCCTTGAAGCCGCCTTTCGTCATCCGGTTTGTTTTAACCGATTAGATCGTCAAATGCCGCCCTGGCCGTCGTTGCCGACGAAGGCAATCCGCAGCATGTTCGTGGAGCCTGGAGTGCCGAACGGCACACCTGCGGTCACGATAATGCGCTGACCCGGTTTCGCAAACCCTTCGGAAAAGGAGATGCGGCAGGCGCGGTCGATCATGTCTTCCTCGTTGGCGGCGTCTTCACTGACCACACAGTGCAAGCCCCAGCCGAGCGACAGGCGACGTGCAGTTGCAAGCACCGGCGACAGAACGATCACCGGGCTGGCCGGACGTTCACGAGAGGCACGCAGGCCCGTTGCACCAGACGTCGTGTAGCAGACGACAGCAGCAAGGTTCAGCGTTTCGGCAATCTGCCGGGCCGCTGCCGAAATCGCGTCGGCGCCGGTGGCTTCCGGCTCGGTCCGCTGTGCGTAGATGATCGTGCGGTAGTTGGGATCCTGTTCCACCTGCTGGGCGATCTTGTCCATGGTGGACACTGCCTCGATCGGGAATTCGCCTGCAGCGGATTCGGCCGACAGCATGACGGCGTCTGCGCCTTCGAACACGGCGGTGGCAACGTCGGACACCTCGGCGCGGGTCGGCACCGGTGCGTTGATCATGGATTCCAGCATCTGCGTGGCGATCACGACCGGCTTGCCTGCACGGCGGCAGGCGCGGGTGATACGCTTCTGAAGGCCGGGAACCTGTTCCAGAGGCAGTTCAACACCCAGGTCGCCACGGGCAACCATGATGGCGTCGGAGAGTTCGATGATCTCGTCCAGCCGGCCGATGGCCTGCGGCTTTTCGATCTTGGCCAGGACGCCGGCGCGACCACGGGTGATCTTGCGCACTTCGGCAATGTCGTCCGGGCGCTGCACGAAGGACAGAGCCACCCAGTCGACGTTCTGGTCGAGGGCGGCGATCAGGTCCTTGTGGTCCTTCTCGGTCATGGCGCTGGTTGCGATTTCCGAATCGGGAACGCTGACGCCCTTGCGATCGGACAGCTTGCCGCCGACGACAACTTCCGTCACGGCCCGGGTGCGGTCGGCTTCCAGAACCTTGAGCTGGATCTTGCCGTCATCGAGCAGCAGGCGGTGGCCCGGCTCGAGAGCCTGAAGAATTTCGGGATGCGGCAGGTGTACCCTGTCGACACTGCCGCCGGACTTGTCGGCGTCCAGCGTGAACGTTGCGCCGTTTTCCAGCATGACCGGACCGTCGGCAAACGTTCCCACACGCAGCTTGGGTCCCTGCAGATCGGCCAGAATGCCGATTGGTCGTCCAACCTTCTCCTCAACAGAACGGATGCGTTCAACGAGCATCTTCAGACGATCATGATCGGTATGGCTCATGTTGATGCGGAACACGTCCGCACCGGAGCGATACAATTTTTCGATGATGTCTTGTTCTGAGGAGGAGGGTCCGAGAGTTGCAAGAATTTTGACTCGCCGGTTACGCCTCATCGCCCACCTGTCCCCTGTTGCACGGGTTCGGTCAGCTGGACCGTCCAGCTGCTCTGTTCGCCCGTGTCGATTTCAAAAAAGCCTGTCCGCTCGAATCCGCGAGCCACACAGTCCTCAATTCCGCGAATGGTGAATTCCTTTTCCCGGGTGCACATGAACGCCCGGCCACCCCATTCGCCGAATTGGTCATAATCAACTGCGTAGATGTAATAGTATCGTGACACCAGCGCCCCGGGTACCAGGGTCTCGCAGGAATTGGAAGCAAGGTTCCACCAGCCTTCGGTGACCCAGTCGGTCTTGTCCTTGTAGCCGATGGCTACACCAACCTGACTGTCGGTCTTGTTGCAAAGGCGCAGATCCGCTCTGGCTTCGTCACTGGATGCGGAGAAAAACAGCACGGTGAGGAATGCAGCAAAGGCAAATTTCACAGGCACGCTGATACATGCCCGAGACTCGCCCTGGTTCCGTTCCCCAACCTTAAACATATGCAGTCGTTCGCTTTGCTGCTTTACAGACATTCGCTTTTTGCGTCGACAAGGGGGCCTTGTCAACGTCGTTAACGGGATACGGAGCCTTTCGCCCAGACTTGTTTCCCGAACCGTCCGGATTTTTTGTCCAAATGAACAGTCCCACCCCCTATGCCGTCAGAAATGGGGCGGGAACATGGCCGCTCCGCCTCAGATCGGTGTTAGCTGTCAATAAAGCGTATACCGCGTTGTACACACCTTGGCAAAAACACAGGTGCCTTGATTGCAAGGAAGGGTGTGGAAGGTGTGGATGGCCTGCGGTGTTGCCGCCGGAAAGCGGTGTTTTCGGGCTTGGTTCCTTCGCCGGTTTGCCGTAAACCTGACCGCCTGCGCGATAGCGAGCCATAAAAGTTTCCACGAAGCGAGACATGATAGAACCAGCAGCCGAAACCGGCCGGGCCTTTCAGCCGACCGAATACGTAAAGGGCGATTTTACTTCCGGATTGCTGCTCTTGTGCGATCACGCCCGCAACACGGTCCCTGAGCCTTATGGCGATCTCGGCGTTCCGGCCGAACAGTTCGAACGCCATATCGGTTATGACATCGGTGCGCGCGCGGTCACGCTCGAACTTGCAAAGCGACTCAATGCGCCAGCTTGCCTGACCACCTATTCTCGGCTGCTGATCGATCCGAACCGGGGCGATGACGACCCTACGCTGATCATGCGCCTGTCGGACGGTGCCGTCGTGCCGGGCAATGCAAAGGTCGACACGAAGGAGCGGGCGATCCGCATCGACCGGTTTCACAAACCCTATCACGACCTCATCGACCAGACGCTGGATGCCATGATGGAAGTGAGCGAGCCGCCGGTGATCGTCTCCATTCACAGTTTCACGCCGGTCTGGCGCGGCGTGCCGCGGCCCTGGCATGTCACCGTTCTGTGGGACAGCGACCCACGAGCCGTTCAGCCCATGCTTGAAGGCTTGAGAGCGCAGGAAGACATCGTCGTCGGTGACAATGAACCCTACGACGGAGCTCTCAAAAACGACACAATGTACCGGCACGCAACCCGCCGGGGAGTGGCACATGCGCTTCTGGAACTGCGGCAGGATCTGATTGCCGACGCGGCTGGAGCGCTTGAATGGGCGGACCGACTCGAGCCGGTTCTGAGAAAAATTGCCGGCATGTCCGACTGCCGGCGGATCCAGCATTTCAAGTCGCGTAGCGACGCTGCTTAAGGCCGGGCCACCGGTCCGGGACAGGGAGACCTTCGGGATGGACGATCAGACGAAACTCGAACTGGAAGCTGCGGTTTTCAGACGCCTTGTGGAACATCTGCGTGGACGGACGGACGTTCAGAACATCGACATGATGAATCTGGCCGGTTTCTGCCGTAACTGCCTGTCCAACTGGTATCAGGACGCGGCACAGGACAAGGGCGTTTCCCTGGAAAAATCCGAGGCCCGCGAAATCGTCTACGGCATGCCTTACGACGATTGGAAGGCCAAATACCAGACCGAGGCGACTGCGGATCAGCAGGCCGCCTTTGAAAAGAACAAACCCCAACACTGAGCCGGAAGTTGCGTCGGCTTGCTTGGCTGCTTGACGGCCAATGCGGAGTCTGGCAACGCACGGCCAGGTTATTGACGGCGGCTCATATCAGCCGCGGCCATTGAGACCGCGCACTGCGCGACAAGGAAGTACGAGAAGGAGAAACAGAAAACATGTCCGATCCCGGTGGAGTGGCAGGCGACCAGCTGCGCGCGTTTGTAGAGCGTATCGAGCGTCTTGAAGAAGAAAAGAAAGTCATCTCCGATGACATCAAGGACGTCTATGCCGAAGCCAAGGGCAACGGCTTTGACGTCAAGATCCTGCGGAAGGTCGTTTCCCTGCGCAAGAAGCAGCCGCATGAGCGTGAAGAGGAAGAGGCGGTTCTCGACCTCTACCTGCATGCGCTTGGCATGGCTGGTGGTGCTGGCGGCGGCGAAGGCTGACAAGCTGCGGTAACCGCGGTTCACGACAAGAAAAAAGAGCGGCTGAAAAGCCGCTCTTTTTTTATGCTCAATCTTTCAATGGTCGACGCTTCAGCGCGCGAAGCGTACCGGAAGGATGACCACTGCCGGACCGTCGAACCGGTCTGTGCGCAGGTCGCCGTAAGGATTGTTTTCAAAGCTGGCGGAGACAAAGCGGTTGCCCGGCATCATCACGTTCTTCAGCTGGCGCTGGTTGGGGTGGCTGAGCCACGCGAAGGTCTGATGACGCGTGGTGCCTGCGCCGGACAGAAGCGTCGGAGCGGATTTGTCCGGCAGGCTTGCAAACCCGGCAAGCGGATCGACAATCTTATCACGCGGGATCCGGCCTGAAACGGACTGCTGACGTGCAGGGGCTGTCTTGGCGGTGGCGCCGGCTGCCGGCCGATTGGCCTGTGCCCGTGCCGGTTCGCTTACCGACGGACGCAGCGAGCGGCTCAGGCTCGTCGGTGCTGCAGAGGCCGAAGCATAGGCGAGCGTCGTTTCCGAACGCGGTGCAGGCACCGGAGAAGGTACGGAAGTACCCGTTGCCGCGGCAATGGCTGCGACCGGATCATCGGTCGGAGCAGAGCCCGGTACGGGGACATCGCCGGTCAGGCCGAGATTAGCCGCTGCAACCTTGGCAGCATCGCTAAGACCCTTGCTGGGTTTCTGCTGCGGCGTGCGCGAGGCTACCTGGAACCGCGAGTCGATTGCTTTCTCGGGAACCGGGTTTGCACCTTGTGTCGGCGCGCTCGGTTGCCCGGTCTCGATTGCAAACCGCTGTGCATCAAGCGTGTTCGGTGCGGGCGGGGGCGTCTTGCTTGCCGCCACGGCGGGAATATCCGCAGGCGGTTTCACGATCGGCGCGTTGCTGGCTACAACAATCGGTGCTGCTGCCGGTGCTTCCGGTTCGCTTTCCAGGACCTTCCGGCTGGGAACAGGCGGATTTTCGATCACCACAGCCGGGGCTTCGGCAACCGGTGCCGGCGGCGTGTTGCCGACGGCGCCCGGACGCTTGGATGTGTTGTCACGGTTGTTGCCGCCGCCAAAGAGGCTGGCAAACAGGTTGCCGCCACCGGAGGACGCATTGTCATCCTGCGCGGTCACCGGAATCGGTTTGCCCGGGCGGGTCAGATTCTGGTCGCGCGTGCTCAGGCCATTGGAAGAGCTTGAGCGCGTGTTGGACGCCACGATCGTCGGTTTGGAACTTCTCGACCGGCCGGACTTGCTTTCGGCGAGCGCAACCTTGTAGCCGCTCATAGGTTTGCCGTCGGACGGAAAGTGAAGTGTCTTGCCGTCCGGGAACACGCGAGCCAGTTCGGAACGGCTCATGCGCGGCCAGTGACGGACACTGCCGGTGTCCATGTGCACGAAGGGGGAACCGGATCTCGGATAATAGCCGACGCCGCCCACTTCCTTGCGCAGGCCAGTGGCACGCAGGGTGGCAAGTTTCACGCCGGGAATGAAAAAGTCCATCGCCTTGCCGAGCGTGTGCTGGCTGTTCTTGGCAACGCCAGAGGACCGCTTGCGCAGCATGTTGTTGGTTGCGGGAGACCGGTAGCTGGAGACGACGTGGATCGGCTGGCTTGCGCCCACCTTCTGGTATACTTCCCAGACCAGATCCAGCAGTTCCGGATCGATCTTGGTCATTTCGTTACGGCGCCAGTCGCGCAGGAAGCGGTTGGCTTCGCGCAGACCATCCGGCAGATAGCGGCCGTTTTTCTTGAAAGTAATCGACACACGCTCTTTGGTATGCGTGTTGTACAGCTTCAGGGTACGCGTCTCGGCCTGGGCAAAGGTGACCAGGCACGCAGACACGACAGCAAACGCGCCGGCCGCTTTCGCGGCACGCTTCAGCCAACCGACGGCGTCGAAATCAACTAACCGTGTACGCAATCTCTATCTCGCCGTTTTCAGAGGGCTTTCACCCATCCCGTGCTCCCCAGCAGGATGCATAGCCTAGCTGCCGCAGGTTAAGAAGTTTTTACCCTATTTTCGCTTCGCTGATAATCGTTGCAGAACTGCAACGGCGCAAGCGCGTAGTGCAAAAACGCTCCGGTAGCGGTGGTTACCCGGAGAATGCGTCAAAATATCGTCGAAATCGACAGTTTGCGCTATGATTTGCCTCAATTCAGGCTGCCGCGTCCTTGCCGCTCTCGTCCAATCCGTATTCCTTGAGCTTGCGATAGAGCGTGGATCGGCCGATTCCCAACCGTTTGGCAACTTCTGTCATGCGTCCGGAATAATGATTGATCGCTGCGCGAATCAGTTCCTCCTCGATATCGGTCAACTTGCGGACATGACCGTCCTGATCGAGGTTGCGCATGAAACCGAAGGGCGCCGCTTGTTCAAAACCTGCCTGAGGGGCGGGAGCTGACGGGGGGTGGTGCGGTGGAACCGAGGGTTCGCTCGGGCGGACCGGTGCTGCGGCAAGATCGCCTCCGGACAATCGGTCCGGATAGGCCATCTGTGCCTGCGGCTGGAGCGTTGCGCCCGGAGAGGCGGTCTGTTCCGTTGCCGCGGCAACCTGCGGGAAATCGTTGATCGTCAGTTGCGGGCCGTCGCACAAGACGACAGCGCGGAATACCGCGTTCTCCAGCTGCCTGATATTGCCCGGCCAGTGATACTCCTGGAGCATCGCGAGCGTGTCCGCGGTGACGCCGGCCACCTGAGGCTTGCCTTCCTCTGCCGCGAAACGGGCCAGGAAATGGCGGGTGAGCGCGGGAATGTCCTCTCGCCGGTCGCGCAAAGGCGGGATCCAGATCGGGAAAACGTTGAGCCGGTAATAAAGGTCTTCCCGGAAGACACCTTCCTTCACCTGGTCGATCAGGCGGCGGTTGGTTGCCGAGATCAGACGGAAATCCACTTTCACCGGGCGGCGAGCGCCGATCGGGTCGATCTCGCTTTCCTGCAGGGCGCGCAGCAGCTTGACCTGAACTTCCTGAGGCAGCTCGCCAACCTCGTCCAGGAACAGCGTTCCGCCATGAGCTTCCTGAAACTTGCCGACATGCTTGTCGACCGCGCCGGTGAACGCGCCTTTCTCGTGGCCGAAGAGAATCGATTCGACCAGATTGTCGGGAATCGCACCGCAGTTGACCGTGACCAGAGGTTTGGACTTGCGGTCACTGGATCCCTGAATGGCGCTGGCGATCATTTCCTTGCCGACGCCGCTTTCCCCTTCGATCAGGATCGGAATGTTCGACGCGGCGGCCCTCTTGCCCAGATTGATCACCCGTTCCATGGCCGGCGAGTGGGTGATGATGTCGGCGAAGGTCAGTGTGCCGGAGGCCTGTTTGCGGATCCGGGTGATCTCGCCTTCCAGAGCGGATGTCTTCAAGAGATTGCGGATCGAGACATTGAGCCGTTCCGGCGCCACCGGTTTGACCACGAAATCCTGAGCGCCCGCGTTCATGACGTTGACCACGGTATCAATGCCGCCGTGGGCGGTCTGAACGATGACCGGCGTTGCGTTCTTGTCGGAGCGTAGACGTTCCAGAACGCCCAGACCGTCAAGCTCGGGCATCACCATGTCGAGAATGATCAGGTCGATCTCGCTGGCTTCCGGGCTCGACATGATGCGCACCGCTTCGGCACCATTCTCGGCTGTTTTCGACCGGTAGCCGAATTTTTTCACGGCTTCCTGAAGCAACCTGCGCTGGATGGGATCGTCGTCAACAATGAGAATTTTGCCGCTGAGTGCTTGCATTGGCGGTTTCGCTCGTCCCGAATTGTCTCGTTTCGAACCATTCTGGTCGCAATTGGGTAAACAAATCGTCCAAGTGCAGGCAAAAAAGTTTTCACAGTCAGATTGCAGGCGGGCCTTTTCCCGGCCTACTAATTCTAACAACAGAAGATTGCCGGACCCGTTCGTCCGCAGGCGCACCGGAGAAAAAACTTGCCCATTCCACATCCCGTCCATGCCCCCCAGGCCGCCGCTTCAGGAGATCTCGGAGCGCTTCCCGAATGGGACCTCACGGATCTCTATCCCGCGGTCGACGCGCCGGAGGTTGCTGCCGACCTGAAGGAGATCCTGGAGCGGTCGAAAACCTTCGAGACGTCCTACAAGGGCAGGCTGGCCGATATGGCCCAGAGCAATGTTCCCGCGCTGGTCACGGCAATTCGCGCCTATGAGGAACTTGAAGACCTGATGGGCAGGCTGATTTCCTTCGCCGGCCTGGTCTATTCGGAAAACACGATCAAACCCGCGTCGCAGAAATTCTACGGCGATGTGCAGGAGCAGATCACGACGGCAAGTTCGCATCTTCTGTTCTTCACGCTGGAGATGAACAAGATCGATGACGGCGTGATGGAAACTGCGCTTCAGGACAGCCAGTTTGCACATTACCTGCCTTGGATCGAGGATCTGCGCAAAGGCAAGCCCTATCAGCTGGAAGACCGGGTGGAGCAACTGTTCCACGAAAAGTCCGTCACGGGCGCGGGTGCCTGGAACAGGCTCTTCGACGAGACGATGGCCTCTCTGACTTTCGATGTCGACGGTCAGGAACTGTCGATTGAACCGACGCTCAACATGCTGGTGGATCCTTCGCCCGATACCCGCCGCAAGGCGTCGGAAGCTCTGACACAGACCTTCAAGGAAAACCTGCGCACCTTCACGCTGATCACCAACACGCTGGCCAAGGACAAGGAAATCTCCGACCGCTGGCGGAATTTCACGGACATTGCCGACAGCCGCCATCTTTCCAACCGGGTCGAGCGGGAAGTTGTCGATGCGCTGGTGGCAGCCGTGCGCGACGCCTATCCGCGCCTGTCGCATCGCTACTACAAGCTGAAGGCAAAGTGGCTGGGCATGGACCAGCTCAACACTTGGGACCGTAACGCACCTCTGCCGAATGCCGACACGCGATTGATCCCCTGGGATGAAGCGAAGGACACGGTGCTGTCCGCCTACAGCGCCTTTTCACCGGACATGGCGGAAATCGCAGGCCGGTTTTTCGACCGGCGCTGGATTGATGCGCCGGCCCGCTCCGGCAAGGCGCCCGGTGCCTTTGCCCATCCGACAGTGCCAAGCGCGCACCCCTATGTGCTGGTCAACTACCAGGGCAAGATCCGCGACGTGATGACCCTCGCCCATGAACTGGGCCACGGCGTTCACCAGGTGCTGGCGGCACCCAACGGACCGCTGATGGCGCCGACACCGCTGACCCTGGCGGAAACGGCCAGTGTCTTCGGCGAGATGCTGACGTTCAAATCCCTGCTTGCCAAGGCGGACAACCCGCAGACCCGCAAGGTGATGCTGGCCTCCAAGGCGGAGGACATGATCAACACCGTGGTGCGCCAGATCGCCTTCTATACCTTTGAGCGCAAGGTTCACACGGAACGGCGCAATGGCGAGCTGACGTCGGACAAGATCGGTGAATTGTGGATGTCGGTGCAGGGCGAAAGCCTCGGTCCGGCGATCAAGTTGAGCGAAGGCTATGAAACCTTCTGGACCTATATTCCGCACTTCATCCATTCGCCGTTCTATGTCTATGCGTATGCCTTTGGCGATTGCCTGGTGAACTCGCTTTATGCGGTTTACGAGGAAGCGGAGACCGGCTTCCAGGAGAAGTATTTCGATCTTCTGAAGGCTGGTGGTACCAAACACCATTCCGAACTTCTGGCTCCGTTCGGACTGAGCGCGGTCGATCCGGATTTCTGGAAAAAGGGCCTGTCGGTGATCGAGCGGATCATCGACGAACTCGAAGCTCTGGAAGAGGCTTGACGCGGTTTCCGATGACACGGCCAGCGTTGCCACCCTTCCACCACACGCCCTATGACGGCACCAGCCAGCCTTTCACCGTCGGTCTGAAGCCGATCGGTGAGGAGGCCTGGCTGGAACCCGATCCCTTTCTGGTGAAACATCTGGGTGAGAAGAAACGGCTGTTTTCCGATCATCTGGAAACGGTTTTCCGTGCAGAGCCGGACACAGATGCCGCGCAGCAGGAGGTCCTGGACCTCCTCACGGAGAACCTCTCGCGGTTTCATGCAGATACCCACCGGGTCGGGGATGCCGAAGTCGAGATTGTCGCCAACGGCGCGCGTATCCCGCTTGCCGGGGCTCCCGCACTCGTAACGGCTGCAAGTCTTGTGCAGGAAGATCTTGTCTTGATGCGGCCCGGGCAGGACGGCTACAGGCTCGCGGCCGCCGCGCTCTGTTTTCCCTCGTCCTGGTCTCTGGCGGAGAAGTTCGGCCAGTCGATGACGGGCATTCATGACAATGTTCCCGGCTTCAACGGAAGCCGCATGGGAATGATGGTGGCCCGGATATTCGACAATCTGAAAGCCGGACAGTTTCTGGAGCGCTTCAACTGGTCGATCTATCCCGACGGCGACCTTCACCATCCCTTGCCGAAACAGATCCGCGTGAAGATTGACGACGGTGCACTGGCCCAGCTTTTCCTCCGGGTCGAGCGGCAAACCTTGCGGCGTCTGCCCGGGTCCGGCGATATCCTGTTCACCATCAAGATCCATCACGATCCGTTGGCGGCACTGGAAGCGCAGGAAGGGCGTGCAGGGCTGGCGGAAGGGCTTCGCAAGCAGCTTCTTGCGCTTGATCCGGATCAGCTTGCCTACAAGGGCCTTGTGGCAACGCGGGACGATCTGGTCCGGGCGCTGGAAAAAATCAGTCTCGGCTAGCGGAAGATCGTGCTGTGTGCTGAGCGTCAATCAGTGCCCTGACCTTTTCCCGGTCTTCAGCGCTCGCCGGGTGGTAGACCATCATCGCAAGGTCCGCACGGCCGTCGACGGCAAAGGTCGAACATTCAAGGCTCATCCAGCCGGCCACAGGGTGTTTCAACCGCTTGGTAAGGTCGTCTGAGGCGAGGACGTCATGGTCCTTCCACAGGCGTTCGAAATCCGGGCTCAGCTGGCACAATTCCTCTACCAGGGTTGTGGTTTCATATGCGGCGCCGGCGCGTACCACATCGGCCCGAAAAGCACCGACGACGAAACGGGCGACGCTTTCCCAATCCGCCTGGATATTGCGGACCCTCGGGTCGCTGAAGATCAGCCGCAAAATGTTGCGTTCGCCGGGGGGCAAGCTGGCGTAGTCGGTCAGGACGGCCGAAGAAGCGCGGTTCCAGGCAACGACGTCCCAGGTGTGGGTCCTGATCATGGCAGGGGTCTGTTCCAGGGCATCCAGAACGTTCTGAAGCCGGGGCGACACGCCTTGCTGCGATTGGTAGCGAACGTCAGGGGCACGGCCGAGCCCGATAAGATAAAGATGCTCGCGTTCGACATCCGTCAGCATCAGGGCCTTTGAAACCCGGTCAAGGACGTCGGCCGAAGGCGCACCGCCACGTCCCTGTTCAAGCCATGTGTACCAGGTGACGCTTACATTCGCGCGTTGTGCGACTTCTTCGCGCCTCAGGCCCGGCGTTCGCCGGCGGGTGAGGGGAATGCCGAACGCAGCGGGATCCAGTTTTGCCCTGCGATCCTTCAGGAACCGGCCCAGTCTATTGTCTTCCTGGATATCCGCCATCTTATCCTGTCAGTCATTATACCTGTATAAAGTCACTACTTTAACTGGATAAATATTGCCGCAAGACTGCTCGCCGTTCAACCAACGGAGTGTTTTCATGCGAGTATTCGTTACCGGCGCAACAGGGTTTGTTGGCTCCGCCGTCGTTTCGGAGTTGTTGCAGGCAGGCCATCAGGTGCTTGGCCTCAGCCGATCGGAAAGAGGGACTGCGCTCCTCCGGTCTCAAGGAGCACAAGTGCAGATCGGGTCACTGGAGGACCTCGACAGCCTTCGTGATGGAGCAAGGGCAAGTGACGCTGTCGTGCACACGGCGTTCAATCATGATTTTTCGCGCTTTGCGGCAAGCTGCGAAGAAGACCGTGCCGCCATTCTGACACTCGGCGAGGGGCTATCCGGAACAGACCGGCCGCTGCTGGTTACCTCGGGTGTTGCCGTTGTCCGGTCCGGACCGGTGGCAACAGAAGCCGATCCGGCGGTTCCAACCTCACAGGCCTATCCCAGAGCTACCGAGGCCGCGACGGCCGAATTGGTGCAGGCCGGGATCAACGCCAGGGTGGTCCGTCTGCCGTTCTCGGTTCATGGACCGGGGGATCATGGTTTTGTCCCGATGCTGATCGGCATCGCCCGGGAGAAGGGGTTTGCCGCCTATGTTGGCGATGGTGAAAACCGCTGGCCGGCGGTGCATCGTCTGGATGCGGCAAGGGCTTATCGTCTGGCACTTGAAACACCGGAGACAGATGGTCCTTTTCACGCAATCGGCGAAGAAGGCATTCCTTTCCGCGCAATCGCCGAGGCAATCGGCCAGGGGGTGGACCTTCCCGTGCGCTCGCTCACCCCGGATGACGCAGGATCCTATTTCGGCTTCCTGGGTATCTTTGCCGGAATGGATGGTCCTGCGTCCTGCGACAGGACCCGGGCTGCGCTCGGCTGGCAACCGGCAGAATGCGGTCTGCTGGCGGACATCGGCAGGAGCGGCTATTTCTGAAAATAGCCGGGCGTTGCCGGGCAGTTGGACGCCTGCGTCGGAATAGCGGCTGGTGGAGCTGGATATTGTTGCGGTAGTTCATATGTAGTGCCAGGAGACCGTATCCAACGGTTTGATGCATCGGGCGTTCCAGGAGCGCCAGTTGTTACAAGGGAGCCCGCCACCGCATGGCCGACAGCAAAGACCGTGAAAGCAACCGCCTTAGCGCTCGCATGGGGCGCTACGCCAAAGTCGGCACCAACATGGGTGGCATAGCCGCAAAGGTGGCCGGGGCACGATTGTTCGGCATGGAACTCGACAATGCCAAGAACGCGGCCGAACTGGCCGCGGCCCTTGGCGGGCTGAAAGGCCCCTTGATGAAAGTGGCGCAGCTCTTGTCGACGATCCCGGATGCATTGCCGCCGGAATATACGACCGAACTTGCCAAGCTGCAGGCCAGTGCACCCCCCATGGGCTGGGCCTTCGTCAAACGCCGGATGCGGGCTGAGCTCGGTGCGGACTGGCAAGGCCGGTTTGCCGAATTCGGCAAGGAGCCGGCTGCAGCGGCTTCCCTTGGACAGGTGCACCGGGCCACCGGCCATGATGGGCGCGTTCTGGCCTGCAAGCTGCAATATCCGGACATGGCTTCTGCAGTCGAGGCGGATCTCAAGCAACTGCAGATGCTGTTTTCATTGCACCGGCGCATGAGCCCGGCCATCGATACGCGCGAGATCGCCAAGGAAATCAGCGCCCGGGTCCGTGAGGAGCTGGACTATGCCAGGGAAGCGGCACATATCGCCGTCTATCAGGGCATCCTGGGAGATTTCGACCGTATCCGCGTACCCGAAGTGATCCCGGAGCTGTCGACCAAACGCCTGCTCACAATGGGGTGGCTCACCGGAAAACCTTTGCTCGACTACAAGGAACACAGCCAGGACGAGCGCAATCTGCTCGCCAGAACCATGTTCCATGCCTGGTGGCATCCGTTCAGTCATTTCGGCGTCATTCACGGTGACCCACATCTGGGCAACTACACCGTGTTCGAGCAGGAAGGCGCTCCGGCGGGCATCAATCTGCTGGACTACGGCTGCATCCGCATCTTCCCCGAGGCGTTTGTCGAGGGCGTCGTCGAACTCTATCGTGGCCTTCTGGAAGAAAATGACGATCGGGTGGTCGCGGCCTATGAGCGTTGGGGCTTCAAGGACCTGAAAAAGGAAGTCATCGAGGTCCTCAACATCTGGGCAAGGTTCATCTACGGTCCTCTGCTCAGTGACCGCGTCCGATCGATCGCGGACGGCGTGTCGGCTGCCGAATACGGACGCAAGGAAGCCTTCCGCGTTCATTCCGCCCTGAAGCAACTGGGGCCACTGACGGTGCCGCAGGAGTTCGTCTTCATGGACCGGGCGGCAATCGGGTTGGGCGGAGTGTTCCTGCACCTGCGGGCGGAACTCAATTTCTTTGAGCTGTTCAACGAGCAGATCGACGGTTTTGAAGCGGCAACCGTACGCAAGCGCCAGAACGATGTACTCGCTTCAGCCGGGCTTGCCGGAGCCTCACATGCTGCCTGATTGTGCGAAGGATTTCAGTGCGAAAAGGGATGCCAAAGCCAAAGCTGTCAAAAAGTCGCGACCTGTGTGACGAAATGTGCACTTCCCGTCATTGCCGAACCGGCAGGCTTTATTGTATGTAGGCTGCCGACTATCGAATTTTCCTGGGGGACTTCATGTCTGACGAAACTGCGCCCGCAATGGACTATGACGCTCACGAGCAGACTTACGAGGGGTTCATCAACTTCTCCAAGATCGGCACGATCGCAGTCCTGACCATTGTCGTCTGCCTGATCATGTTCGCCTTTGGCGGCACCGCTGCTACCGTGTTTGGCTGGCTGCTGCTGATCGCAACCCTCATTGCCACCGCTGTCGGCATGGCTCTGGGTGCATCCGGCTGGATCCCGCCTGCAGCTGTCTTCGTTCTGAGCGGCATCCTGGCGATCCTGACCGTCTGAGCTAAGCCTCCGGCCTTCATGGTCCGGCCAGCACAGACGAACACATCTGTTTTTGGAAAGGCGCGGTCAGATCCGCGCCTTTTCCTTTTGTTCCTGGACCCCAAGTGCGATGAGCCAAGCCGCGCCAGCATCCTTTGTCTATGACCCGCCGCTGGAGCCGTTTCTGACGGTGCTGCACGCAGATGACGATCTTCTGGTGATCGACAAGCCGAGCGGGCTCTTGAGCGTGCCAGGCAAGGCTGCCGAACATGGCGACTGCGTCGAAAGCCGCGCGCAGGAGCGCTTCCCAGATGCGCGGATCGTTCACCGGCTCGACATGGATACGTCCGGTGTCATGGTTCTGGCAAGGAACCCCGCAGCACATCGGCATCTGGGGCTTCAGTTCGAACGGCGCAAGACGCTCAAGACCTACATTGCCGATATCTGGGGGAGCCCGTCAGAAGACGAGGGAGAAATTGATCTGCCGCTCGTTTGCGACTGGCCGAACAGGCCCAAGCAGATGGTCAGCTTCGAGTTTGGCAAACCTGCGCTCACCAGGTGGAAGGTACTTGAGCGGAAAGAACTGACGACGCGGGTCCGGCTGTTTCCCCATACGGGACGGTCGCATCAACTGCGTGTCCACATGCTTTCGCTCGGGCATCCAATCACCGGCGACAGGTTCTATTCGGAAGGTGAGGCGCTGACAGCCTCCAGCAGGCTTGCGCTCCACGCCGAAACGCTTGAACTGCACCATCCGGCGCATGGGGAGCGGATCTGTTTCCGGTCCGAAGTACCGTTCTGACGCTCATTGGTGTTGGTGATTGGTTTGCCGGTCAGCTCAAGACGGCTGTCCCAGGTTGCGGTCAGGCGTTCGCCAGATATCTTTCCATCTGCAGGTCGGGATAGAGCTCCCGCATGCGGTGACCGCAGATCTTGTCGATGATTTCGCATTCCTGACGGGACAGGTTTTGAGGCGGCGTATAGGAAACTTCTGGCTCGAAATTCGATGCAGACGTCGGTTTCCAGGTGTTGATCTTCGTGTCGGCCACTTCGGGCTTGATGCCCGTCAGGTTGGTGAAGGCCTCTATCCGGTCGATATTCTCCTGAAGGTTTTCCGTCAGGTCCTCATATTCGACGACGTGCAGCATTGCCGGCAGGTTCTCGAACTGATTGCGCTTCAGCGTGACGATCACTTCCGTGTTGGCGATCCACTCGGTGCAGCCTTCGACAAGCTTCGACAGGTCAGTGATCCAGCCCTTCGACTTCTGCGACCGCAGGACATCGTAGACATTCCGATAGATGTAGATGCATTTGAGGTCGCTGATCAGGTCCGACGTCTTGACGACGCTTTGAAAGGAAACATTGGGAACCTTTACCGCCCAGATATCCTTGTCGATTGCCTGCGTCGCATCGTCGTAGCTCTGCCTGTAGACCTGCACGGCTCCGACCAGCGCATGGGTTGGAAATTCTGCCGGCAGATCCAGCCCAACCATCCAGTAGTCATAGTTCTCTTCGAAGATGTTGTTCCACTCGAAGGCTTGCCGTTCCTGGTTGTTCTGGACGTTTACAATCTCCTTGTGCGCAAACTCGCACAAGTTGATGATGCGGCGCCCACAGGTTTCCCCGTAGCAAATTCCGTTTTCCGAGCTTGTGATCAGCCGTTGCAGGAGCGTTGTTCCTGAACGCGTGGTCGGCGAAGTTACGAGAATGGGACTGGCTGTCATGGTGCGAAGCTGGCTTTTCTTCGTCTGGAACGGCGGTCTCGTGGCGAATCGCTTTGAAAACGCTAACACGAATGAACGCTGACGTCGAAAAGGGTGCACTTGCGCAACCTGCGCTCGCAGCGATGTGCGAGCGCGATACTAGATGAAAAGGCTTGCTGGGTGTCGTGGCCGGATCAGCCGTTGCCGACGCGGCCAAGACCTTCGCGGGCGATCTTGTTGGAGTTGTCCAGCGTGATCGCACGGGTGTAGCTCCGGCGCGCATCCTTCGGATTGTTGAGCATTTCCTGGGCAAGGCCCCGGTTTGCCCAGGCAATAGCGGAATCCCGGTCGAGATTGACAGCCATCGACAGGTCCGAGAAGGCGGCGTTCGGGTCGTTTACAGCGATGTAGGAGATGCCGCGAGCGATATAGGGAGCGCTTGCCTTCGGGTTCAGGCCGATGGCGGTCGCGAAGTCCTCGATCGCGCGCTGATGCTGGTTCTGCGCCTGGTAGATCAGGCCGCGATTGTAGAACGCACGGGCATCGCTGCTGTCACGGGTGATGACGGAATTGAAGTCGGCAAGGGCAGCGTTGTAGTTGCCCTGTTGGCGATAGATGTTGCCACGCCCGACATAGGCCACGTCATAGTCCGGCTTGATGTTGATCGCGCGGGTGTAGTCGGAGACCGCCTGATCGTTCTGGCCCATGCGGCGATAGACAAGACCGCGGTTGGCATAGGTCTGGTAGGACTGCGGGTTGAGCTGCAGAGCCCGATTGAAGTCCTCGACCGCCTTGTCCAGCTTGCCGGCCTGGCCGTAGGCAATGCCGCGGGTGCTGTAGGCGCTTGCATCGTTCGGATTGGCATCGATCACCGCCGTCAGAGAGGCGATGTTGGTCGAAGACCCTGCCGAAGCATTGGTCGGCACATCGTCGTAGACGCCCGTGGTGCAGGCCGACAGCACGGCAGCAAGGCCAAGCAACGTTGCATGGGGCAGAAACTTGCGCATGCGGCACATACGATCTCTAAGGGTCAAGCGATTAGACATGCCGTTCATCTGCCTCCAATAGGGCGGGAGTATGGCTGCTTCACGCTCTTTGAACCGAGCCGGAAGCATTCCCCGCAAAACGCCAAAAGCCGACCGGAACTTCGGTCGGCCTTAGGGCAGTTTTGAGAAGATTGGCGGCCAAATCCGCCAGAAACGCTCAAGCCGAACTTAGCGGCGAGCGGACTTGCCCGGGAGCAGGCCTTCACGCTGTGCCCGCTTGCGAGCCAGCTTGCGTGCACGGCGAATTGCTTCAGCCTTTTCACGCGCCTTCTTTTCAGACGGTTTTTCAAAGTGACCGCGAAGTTTCATTTCACGGAAGATGCCTTCGCGCTGCATCTTTTTCTTGAGCGCCTTCAGCGCTTGATCGACATTGTTGTCGCGAACCAGAACCTGCACGCGTTTTTTCCCGTTTTCGATGCGCTGCAGAGGATCCGCAGCAAGAATAACCATGATGGAAGCGAGGCTTCGCCAACGAACCTTACGGTGGTTTCAAAAACACATGCGAATGCCCATCGGTTTACCGATCAACCAAGCATCCACTTGTGTACAGAGACCTTATCGCCGCTGACGCGTCGCTCACTTTGGCGCGCTTAATACCAGAGCAAACCCTATGTGTCCACAGGCATTCGCAAAGAAACCCGCCAAAATCGGATTCCGGCACCTGCGCCGGAGCGTGTCCCCAGCCCGTAGAACAAGTGTGGACACCGGACAGTATCACGACTAGAGGTGGATGTCTCACCCCGGTCAGAAGAGCCTCGTGCAAGAAGGCGTGACCTTGCCCACATTGTTGGAGGAAACAATGGCGCAGAACGCGTCAAGGGCTCCCGATTCGGACAAGAGCCAGTCCCTTTGGCGGAGCGACATACGGCCTACCCTTTCTCTGGGGTTGCCGCTTGCCGGGGCCCAGTTGGCCCAGATGGCCATCAATACCACGGACGTTCTGATGATCGGACGTCTCGGCGCGCAGGAGCTTGCTGCCTCCGTGCTGGCCTTCAATTTCTACATGCTGGTCTGGTTTTTCGGCATGGGTGTGCTGCAGGCGGTGATTCCGCTTGCCGCCCGTGCCCGCGGCCAGAAAAAGCTGCGCGACCTGCGCCGGGCCGTGCGCATGGGTTTCTGGATTTCCGTCCTGTTCTGCATTCCGGTCTGGGGCATCCTGATCTTCATCGAGCCTATTCTGCTGATGCTGGGGCAGGAGCCGGAACTGGCCAGGCTCGCGGGAGTCTACATGGTCTATCTGCAATGGACAATGTTGCCCGCTCTGCTGATCATGGCCGTGCGCGGCTTCCTGACCGTAATGGAGCGGACGCAGGTGGTGCTCTGGGCGACGATTGCCGGTGCCATCGCGAATGCGTTCCTGGATTATGTGCTGATTTTCGGCGAACTCGGTTTCCCGCGCCTGGAACTGGTTGGGGCGGGGATTGCCTCGGTCATCAGTGCGACAACGACATTCCTGTTCCTGCTGGCGTATGCCGTGCTGCACCCCAGGCTGCGGCGCTACAACATTCTTGGCCGTATCTGGCGGTCGGACTGGCCTGTCTTCTTCCAGATCGTCCGGCTGGGAACGCCGATTGCACTGACCATCATTGCAGAGGGCTCCCTGTTCACGGCCTCGTCGGTGATGATCGGCTGGTTGGGCACGCTTCCGCTTGCCGGTCACGGCATCGCCCTGCAGATCGCATCCATCACCTTCATGGTGCCTGTCGGTCTGTCCGTGGCCGCCATGACCCGCGTCAGCCTTGCTTCCGGGCGGGACGACCACAAGGGGGTCGGCCGCGCCGGCTGGACCGCGCTGGTCGTGACCATGCTGTTCATGGGCCTATTTGCCATTCTGTTCTGGACGATCCCGGAGCAGCTGGTGGGCGCATATCTCGACCTCAGCGACCCTGAAGCCAGGGAAGTGATGGCCTATGGCGTCTCGTTCCTGACGGTTGCGGCACTGTTCCAGCTTGCTGATGGCGGCCAGATTATCGGCGTCAATAACCTGCGCGGCCTGGGCGACACCACGATACCGCTTTTCTATGCCCTGTTTGGATACTGGGTCGTCGGCATCAGCCTGTCGCTTGGACTTGGTTTCGTGGCCGAATGGGGCGGGGTCGGTGTCTGGTGCGGCCTGGCGGGTGGCCTTGCCTCCGTCGCGGTGCTGGCGAACCTGCGCTTTGCCCGGCGGGAGAAGCTGGGTCTCGTGCCCGGCTGAGCCAGCCCCGTGTCGGCAACGTATCAGCGTCAAAACCAGAAAGCCCCGGCTCGTGTCCGGGGCTTTTTCAATCCTTTTCAGATGGTCCTGTTCAGGACTTTTCCGAGATCCGGTTGACGTGACCCATCTTGCGGCCTTCGCGGGTTTCGGCCTTGCCGTAAAGATGCAGACGGGCGGCGGGTTCCTTGAGAACCTCGTGCCAGCTGTCGGCGTCGAAACCGATGAGATTTTCCATGACAGCATCCGAATGCCGCTCGGCAGAGCCAAGAGGCCAGCCGGCGACAGCGCGAATGTGCTGGTCGAACTGGGACGTCAGGCAGGCGTCCTGCGTCCAGTGGCCGGAATTGTGAACGCGCGGTGCAATCTCGTTGACCAGCAGCCTTTCGCCCGCTGCCTCGCGCACCAGGAACATTTCAACGCCCATGACACCGACATAATCCAGACCGGCAACAATCTTCCCGGCCATCGCACGGGCTGCGTCCAGCGTTGCCTGCGAGACGCCGGCCGGAACGGTCGAGGTCTTCAGGATGTGGTTTTCGTGATGGTTCCGGGCAACGTCGTAGCAGGCAATGCCGCCGTCCAGGTCGCGTGCGACAATCACTGAGACTTCATACTCGAAGGGGATAAGCGCTTCGAGCACCATCGGTACCGCGCCGAGTTTTTCGAAGGCGCTGTCGGCATCCTCGGGCTTGCGGATCATCTGCTGCCCTTTGCCGTCATAGCCGAAGCGGCGGGTCTTCAGAACGCCCTTACCGCCAAAACGCGCGACGGCTTCATCGAGATCCTGCTGGGAGGCAATGTCGGCGAAGTCGGCAATGGCAACACCGGCACCGGAGAGAAACTGCTTTTCGAAAAGCCGATCCTGGGAAACCTCCAGCGCGCGTACACCGGGGCGCACCGGAACCTTGGCGTCGAGATGGGCAGCGGTCGGACCCGGGACGTTTTCGAATTCATAGGTGACGGCGTCGACAGAAGAGGCGAAGCGGTCGAGCGCGTCGATGTCCTCGTAGGGCGCAACCGTGAAGGTGGCGCTGACGTCAAAAGCGGGACTGTTCGGATCCGGGCAGAAGATATGTGTCTTCAGACCAAGACTGGCGGCCGACTGCGCCAGCATCCGGCCGAGCTGGCCTCCACCAAGGATGCCGATGGTGTCGCCTGGGCTCAAACGGGTTTTGGCGTTCATGGTATGGATCCTGCCCGCTTCGGGCTATTTCAGTCGTTGGATGGCGTTTCGGCGACGGCGGCAGTGCGCTCGGCGCGGAAGGCGGTGAGGGCGGCGTCGATTGCCGGATCATGCAGGGCCAGGACGGCAGCGGCCAGCAGGGCGGCGTTGGTGGCACCCGCCTTGCCGATGGCAAGCGTGCCGACCGGAATGCCGGCGGGCATCTGCACGATGGACAGGAGACTGTCCTCGCCGGAAAGCGCCTTGCTTTCGACCGGAACACCGAAGACGGGCAGTGGCGTCAGGGCCGCGGTCATGCCTGGAAGATGGGCTGCACCGCCTGCGCCTGCGATGATGATCTTGAAGCCTTCGGCCTTTGCGCTCTTGGCGAAGTCGTACATCCGGTCCGGCGTGCGGTGGGCGGAGACGATGCGTGCCTCGTAGCTGACGCCGAGCTGGTCCAGCGTGTCGGCGGCGTGTTTCATTGTCGGCCAGTCCGACTGACTTCCCATGATGATGGCGACATCCGCTTTGGCCATAAAATGCTCCAGTTTCCGGCGGGCTCAGAAGAGCCGCGGAGTATAGGCAGCGCGCCGCGCATCGCAAGCGCGAATCGGCAGATTTCGTGTCGGAAATTCACAATCGGGGTGCATGGTGCCGATGCGGGAAACCCGGTGGCAGGCAAGCTCAGGCGATGATGTCCGGGAACAGCTGATCCTCAAGTGCCGTGATCCGGTCCTTGATCATCAGTTTCTTCTTCTTCAGCCGCTGCAGCTGCAAGGCATCTTGGTTCGAAGTTGAGGCGAGTGCCTCGACGGCCGCATCAAGATCTCTGTGTTCCTGGCGAAGCTGCGCCAGTTGCAAACGCAACGCATCACTATCCATCTGCGCCATCTATGTCCCCCAAACAGGAGATAAGTCCTAATCCATTTTGCCGATGACGGGCAAGATATCATCTTAGGCCAGCCGGTGGCCGGTTTTCAAAAGTCCCTTGCTTTCGTCACGCGAACCGGGGTGCAGGTCACGATTTCGTATGTTGAAAACTTGTGAACTGGCAAATCTTTCAAGGGTAATTTTCGTGAGTTTTAAGTGTCTTAATTGGGGCCGCTTCTTCAGGGTTTCCTAAGGATAGCCGCGAGAATGCATAATTTGACGGCGAAACGCTCAAGCTATGCGCAAAGAACAATCGACAACGCCGGAATTCCTGTGGCACGATGAAAATGTTGAGCCAACAGACAGGAGGTTATCCATGTCAATGCAGTCGCATCTCGCAGAACTTGAGCGCCGTCACGCGGAAATGGAACGCAAGATTGAAGACGCTCAGTTACATCCGAGTACAGACTCCCTGCAATTGGCTGACATGAAGCGTCAAAAGCTCAAGATCAAGGATGAGATTACGCGAATACGGGAAAAGGAAACGCTCCATTAGAGGGCAGTTCCTCTGAGATTGAACGCCGCGCATTGCGCGGCGTTTTTGTTTTCAGCTGCTAGAGCGCCTTTGCCTGCTCGCGCAGGGCGAATTTCTGGATTTTGCCTGTCGAGGTTTTGGGCAATTCGCAGAAGACAATAGTCTTCGGGGCCTTGAAGCTGGCAAGCTGCTGCCTGCAGAAGGCAATCAGGTCGGCCTCGCTAACCGTTGAGCCGTCCTTCAGCTCGACAAAGGCACAAGGGGTTTCGCCCCATTTCTCGTCCGGCTTTGCCACCACTGCGGCGGCCTGCACGTCGGCGTGCTTGTAGAGCACTTCTTCCACTTCGATGGAGGAGATGTTCTCGCCGCCGGAGATGATGATGTCCTTGGACCGGTCCTTCAGCTGGACATAGCCGTCGGGGTGCAGGACGCCGAGGTCTCCGGAATGGAACCAGCCGCCCTTGAAGGCCTTCTCGGTCGCTTCCGGGTTTTTCAAATAGCCCTTCATCACGACATTGCCGCGGAACATGACCTCGCCAAGGGTCTCGCCATCGGCAGGCACCGGCTCCAGCGTTTCCGGGTCGAGCACCGTCAGACCTTCCAGCGCGACATAGCGTACGCCCTGGCGTGCCTTTTTCTGTGCCTGTTCGGCAAGCGGCAGGTCGTTCCATTCGACCTTCCAGTCGTTGACGACCGCCGGGCCGTAGACTTCCGTAAGTCCGTAGAGATGGGTGACGTTGAAACCGGCGGTCTTCATGGCTGCGAGCACGCTTTCCGGCGGCGGGGCGGCGGCTGTGAAGAATTCCACTTCGCGGTCTAGATCGCGCTTGTGCTCGGGTGCTGCGTTGAGGAGCGTCGACATGATGATCGGCGCGCCGCACAGGTGGGTGACGCCTTCATCGGCAATCAGGTCCCACATGGTTTGCGGGCGGACCCAGCGCAGACAGACATGGGTTCCGGCGACAAGCGACAGGGACCAGGGAAAGCACCAGCCGTTGCAGTGGAACATCGGCAGGGTCCAGAGGTAGACCGGGTGCTTGGCCATGGAGGCGGTAATCACATTCGCCTGGGCCAGCAGATAGGCGCCGCGGTGGTGGTAGACCACGCCCTTCGGATTGCCCGTGGTGCCGGAGGTGTAGTTGAGCGCGATCGCATCCCATTCGTCATCCGGAAGCGACCAGGCAAAGTCCGGGTCGCCCGATTGCACGAATTGCTCATAGTCGAGGCTGCCGAGACGTTCGCCTTCCTGCGGAAATTCGGTGTCGGAAAAGTCGATCACGGTAGGTGTCACCGTCGCAATCGACAGGGCTTCCTTGACGACCGGCGCATATTCACGATCGGTGATCAGCACCTTGCAATCGGCATGGTCGAGCTGGAAGGCAATGATAGCAGCATCGAGGCGTGTGTTCATGGAATGCAGAACCGCACCGGCCATCGGTACCCCGTAGTGGGCTTCCAGCATCGGCGGCACGTTGGACAGCATGACGCTGACCGTATCGTTCTTGCCGATTCCGAGCCGCGTCAATGCGGATCCAAGCTGGCGCGCCCGCCGGTAAAAGGTCCGGTAGTCGGTCCGCTGACGGCCATGGACGATCGCAACCGTGTCCGGAAACACATCCGCCGCTCTTGCCAGGAAGCTCAGCGGACTGAGCGGTGCATAATTGGCGGTGTTCTTGTCGAGACCCCGGGCGAAGGGGTTGACGCTGGCATCCATGACCATCCTCCCTGAAGCATCCCGCCAACAGATGGGAACGGGATGCCAAAAACGTCTTGAGACCAATCTGGTGCCCTCCGCCACATGGGGGGAAGGCACGGTGACCGGTTGATTTTGGCCGTATCAAAACCGGAAACGGTTTGCCGTGCAATTGGTCATTGGCGGGGGTATCCCCTTAGACGATCCACCCCGCGCGCCATGTCAGGCAAGAAGGCCGACAATTCCATCATAAGTCAGCTTGGCGCCGATCACGCCCATGAAGATATAGATGATGGCGTAGAACATTTCCGCCTTGACGATGCGCACCAGCCAGACGCCGACAAGAGTTGCCACCAGCGCAACTGGAAACAGCGTGACGGAAGTCGACAGGTTGGTGGCGTCGAATTGTCCCAGCAGGAAATAGGGCACCAGCTTGATCGCGTTCACGGTGGCGAAAAAGATGACCGCCGTTCCGGCGAACAGCATGGGCGCCATGCGCAGCGGCAGCATGTACATCTGAAAGGGTGGGCCGCCGGTGTGGCTGATGAAGCTGGTGAAGCCTGCCATCATGCCCCAGAACGTGCCCTTCGGCAGATTGTGACCGCTTGCGGTGGTGATCTTGCGCTGCTTGAAGAGATAATCGGCGACGAAGGCCAGGGACATTATGCCGATCAGGAAGATGACGAAGGAGTCGTTGACATAGGCGGCCGTGGCCCAGCCGATGCCAATGCCCATCACGGCCGCGGGCAGCAGAATGCTGAGGGTTTTCCAGTCAGCACGGCCGCGATAGGCAATCAGCGCGACAATGTCCATCACGATCAGGATCGGCAACATTATGCCGGCGGCCTGCAGCGGTGAAATGACGAGCGCCATGATCGGCACTCCAAGCATGGCGAAGGTACCGCCGAACCCGCCCTTGGACAGGCCGACCAGAAAGACCGACGGAATGGCGGCCGCATAGAACCAGGGATCAGTAATTGGGATCATGTGCTGAGAAACGCGAGGAGTAGAACGGACAGGCCCGGCAGACAATCATGCCAGAGTGCTTACGTAAAGTCCCGAAGGCCGAATTGCCTATAAGCGGAGGCTTGCAATTTCGGGTGCCCTTACAGCACTCTAGGCCGCAAAAGCCGGAGCTGTGTCTCCGGGCTTGTGTTTGGGAGGACATTGTCATGGCAAGCCGGTATCACGAGATCTACCAGGGCTGGAAACAGGATCCGCTCGGGTTCTGGAAAGAGGCCGCTGAGGAAATCGATTGGGTCTCGACGGGCGACAAGGTGTTCGATCCCGATCAGGGGCAATATGGCCGCTGGTATCCTGATTGGGAGTGCAACACCTGCTACAACTGCCTGGACCGGCACGTGGAGCGCGGTCGTCCCGGCCAGCCGGCACTTATCTATGACAGCCCGATTACCGGACGGACGGCAAGCTACACCTATGCGGAGCTTCTGGAAGAAGTGGAGGCCATGGCCTGCGTGCTGGCCGACCAGGGCCTCGTCAAAGGCGACCGAGCCATCATCTACATGCCGATGATCCCCCAGGCAGTGATGGCGATGCTGGCTTGTGCGCGTCTTGGTGTCATTCATTCCGTCGTCTTCGGCGGGTTCGCCGCAAACGAACTGGCAACGCGAATCGATGATGCGACCCCGAAGGCAATCATCGCAGCGTCCTGCGGCATCGAGCCGGGCCGCGTCATTGCCTACAAGCCCCTGATCGATCAGGCCATCGATATTGCCAGGCACAAGCCGGAAAGCTGCCTCGTCTTCCAGCGCGAGGAACTGACGGCGGACCTGAAAGCGGGCAGGGACCATGATCTCGGAGCTCTTCAGGCAGATGCTGTCGCGGCCGGGCGCAGGATCGCGCCGGTTCCGGTGAAGGCAACCGACCCGCTCTATATTCTCTACACTTCCGGCACGACCGGTCAGCCCAAGGGTGTCGTTCGCGATAACGGCGGCCACATGGTGGCACTGAAATGGTCGATGAAGAACCTTTACGACATTCAGCCAGGGGAAGTTTTCTGGGCGGCATCAGACGTCGGCTGGGTGGTTGGCCATTCCTACATCTGCTACGCGCCGCTATTGCACGGCTGCACCACGATCGTGTTCGAGGGCAAGCCTGTGGGGACGCCGGATGCGGGAACGTTCTGGCGGGTTATTTCCGACCATAACATCGTATCGCTGTTCACGGCGCCGACTGCCTTCAGGGCGATTCGCAAGGAAGACCCGAAAGGCGAGTTGATCCAGAAATATGATCTGTCCCAGTTCCGGTCCCTGTTTCTGGCGGGAGAGCGTGCGGACCCTGAAACGGTCAACTGGGCCATCGACCAATTGCAGGTGCCGGTGATCGACCACTGGTGGCAGACGGAAACCGGCTGGTGCATCGTCGGCAATCCGGTTGGTCTCGGCCAGTTGCCGGTCAAGCCGGGGTCTCCCACCGTGCCGATGCCCGGCTACGACGTCCAGGTGCTGGACGATGCCGGCCATCCGCTGGGCGCCAATACGCTTGGCAACATCGTGGTGCAACTGCCGCTGCCGCCGGGTTCATTGCCGACTTTGTGGAATGCGGACAAGCGATTCTTCGATGCCTATCTCGCCGAGTTCCCCGGTTACTACAAGACGGCGGATGCCGGGATCATTGATGACGACGGGTATCTGTCGATCATGGCGCGGACCGACGACATCATCAACGTTGCCGGTCACCGACTGTCGACGGGCGGCATGGAAGAGGTGCTGGCCACGCATCCCGATGTTGCCGAATGTGCCGTCATCGGCATTGCAGACAAACTGAAAGGCCAGCTGCCTTGCGGGTTCGTTGTTTTGAAAGCCGGTGTCGACCGGACCCACGACGAGATCGAGAAGGAGCTTATCAAGCTGGTGCGCGACAAGATCGGCCCGGTGGCGGCGTTCAAGATCGCGATCACCGTCGACCGGTTGCCGAAAACGCGTTCCGGCAAGATCCTTCGAGGCACCATGCGCCAGATCGCCGACGGAGAAAGCTGGAAAATGCCGGCCACGATCGACGATCCGGCAATCCTGGACGAGATTACCGAAGCGCTCAAAACACACGGGATTTCCGTCTGAATTGACCAGGTGACGTTGCTGGAGGGCGATAACAGCCATCGACACAGCCGTTTTTGACACTTAATGTCGGGCCGCCGCGAAGCGGCCCGCGCTATTTGCGCATCAGAATTAAACTCAAGCAGCCGTGAGGTTTCCGTGTCTTTGGAGAATAAGGTCGCCATCATTACCGGGGCAGCCCGTGGGATCGGATTTGCAGTCGCCAAGCGCTTTGTCGCCGATGGCGCGAAGGTCGTGATTGCCGATGTGGATGACGAAGCCGGTGAAGCCGCGGCTGAAGATCTGAAATCGCAGGGCGAGGCAATGTACATCCATTGCAACGTCGCTGAACGTCTGGACGTTCGCAATCTGGTTGCCGAAACGCTGAACGCCTATGGCGACATCGATGTGCTGGTCAACAACGCCGGCATCGTGGTCGGCGCGGATTTCCTCGACCTGGAAGAAGAGGACTTCGAGCGCGTCCTGTCGATCAACCTGAAGGGCGCTTTCCTGTGCTCGCAGGCCGTTGCCCGCCACATGGTGGAAAAGGTTCAGAACGGTGGCGAGCCGGGCTGCATCGTCAACATGTCGTCGGTCAACTCGGTGCTCGCGATCCCGAACCAGATCCCCTACTGCGTTTCGAAGGGTGGCATGTCGCAGCTGACCAAGACGACCGCCCTGTCGCTTGCCCAGTACGGTATCCGCGTCAACGCTATCGGGCCGGGCTCGATCATGACCGAGATGCTGGCGTCGGTGAACAGCGATCCGGCGGCGAAGAACCGCATCCTGTCGCGGACGCCGATGCTGCGCGTCGGCGAACCGTCCGAAATCGCCAGCGTCGCCGCGTTCCTGGCGTCCAGCGATGCCAGCTACGTCACCGGTCAGACGATCTTCGCCGACGGTGGCCGCATGCCGCTCAACTATACGGTCGCGGTTCCCGACGACGCGTGATTTGACATCGGCATTCATCAACCAAGAAGGGCGGCAATCATGCCGCCCTTTTCACGTTTGACGGGCTATGCGGTTTCCGCGTCCAGCTCGGCACCAAACTGCAGCCTAGCAAGCTTGGCATAAAGGCCACCGGCAGCGGTCAGTTCGCCGTGTGTCCCGGTTTCGACAATCCGGCCGTTTTCCATCACCACGATCCTGTCTGCCTTGAGAACCGTCGCCAGCCGGTGCGCGATCACCAATGTGGTCCGGTTCTCCATCAGCCGGTCGAGGGCTTGCTGGACCAGATTTTCGCTTTCCGCATCGAGCGCACTTGTGGCTTCGTCCAGCAGCAGCACGGGTGCGTGTTTCAGGACGGCACGGGCAATGGCAATGCGCTGGCGCTGGCCGCCGGAAAGGGTAATGCCGCGTTCGCCGACGATGGTGTCGTAGCCGTCCGACATCTTCTCGATGAAAGGGGCCGCAAGCGCTGCTTCCGCGGCGGCGATGACTTCTTCCTGGCTGGCGTCCGGCCGTCCGTAGGCGATGTTCTCCGCAATGCTGGCACCAAAGATAGCCGTGTCCTGCGGCACCAGTGCGATATGGCGGCGCAGGTCTTCCGGGTCGAGATCCGGCAGGGCAACGCCATTGAGGCGGATGTCACCCGAGACAGGATCGTAGAACCGCATCAGCAGGCTGAAGAGGGTCGACTTGCCTGCGCCGGAAGGTCCGACCACGGCCACGGTTTCGCCCGGTGATATGGTGAGGCTGAGGTCGCGGACGACGGGCATTTTCTCCGCGTTGCGATAGGCGAAAGACACATCCTGGAAGACGATCTCGCCGCGCGGCGTCTCGGGCAGGCTGACCGGGTTTTCAGGTGCGGCAATTTCCGGCTGGATTTCCAGAAGTTCCGACAGGCGCTCTGCCGCGCCGGCTGCCTGTGAGAGTTCGCCCCAGACTTCGGAGAGGGCAGCCAGGGATCCGGCCGCCAGAATGGAATAGAGCAGGAACTGGCTGAGTTCACCGCCGGTGATCCTGCCGGAGAAGACGTCGCTCGCACCGATCCAGAGGACGGCGACGATGCTGGCCCCGATCACCATGATGGCAAAGCCGGTCAGCGCAGCGCGGGCGACGATTGCCTGACGGGCAGCCTGGAAGGCGGCATTGACGGCATCTGCGTAGCGGCCTGCGCTGCGGCTTTCATGGGTAAAGGCCTGAAGCGTGCGGACCGAGCCCAACATCTCGCTTGCATAGGCTGATGCTTCAGCAAGGGTATCCTGGGCAAAGCGGGACCTTCTGCGCACCTGGCGCCCGAAGCCGAGGATTGGAATGAGAATGACCGGGATAGCTGCCAGGACGATGACGGAAAGCCGTGGACTGGTGACGACCATCATCACGGCAGCGCCCAGGAACATGATCAGGTTGCGCATGGCAAGCGATGCGCTGGAGCCGAAGGCAGCCTTGATCTGGGTGGTGTCGGCCGTCAAACGGGAGAGGATTTCCCCGGATTTGGCGCTGTCGTAAAAGACCGGGCTGAGCCTGGTCATATGAGCAAAGACATCGGAGCGCACATCGGCGACGACCCGTTCGCCAATCCACATGACCAGGAAATAGCGAACGGAACTGGCAGTTGCCAGGGCGCACACCACGCCGATCAGCACGGCGAAATAGGAATTGACCAGCGCGGGGTCATCGGCGCCGAAGCCGAAGTCGATCATCCGGCGGACCGCCGCAGGAAGAACAAGCGTTATGACGGCGGCCGAGAACAGGGCTGCGACTGCCGCTGCAACCATGATCTTGTGCCGGAAGAGATACGGCAGCAGCCGGGTAAGCGGGCGAAGCGATCTGCGGGACTTTCCGGATGGGGATGGGGTTTCGTTGGCAGGGGCGTCGGCCACTGGGGTCTCCTTGTTGTTCCTTTCCGTCTTAGCATGTTCCGCAGTGCGGACAATGACTTTGGACAAAGCCGCCAAGAGCTTTAAAAGGGCTTTGCCGGAGGAAAGCGGGCCGCGTCGGCGAGGGGTTGAAATCCTTTGCCTGAGATAGCTGGAAATTGCCGGAATTTGCCCCTTGTCTTGGCTCCTTCCATGGGGTATATCCCCGCCTCATGTTTCTGAGGGCGGCGTCCGCAACCGGATCGGCGGCCCCTCATTTCGTTTTGCGTTTGCTTGGCGGCTTTCCCGGAAGGTTGTCACAGGGCGCTTGAAAGGACCGGCCATGAAAGCGGATATTCATCCCGACTACCACACCATCAAGGTCGTCATGACCGATGGCACCGAATACACCACCCGCTCCACTTATGGTGCGGAAGGCGACACCCTGACGCTCGACATCGACCCGACGTCCCACCCGGCATGGACCGGTGGTGACCGTCAGCTGATGGACCGCGGCGGCCGCGTGTCCCGCTTCAAGAACAAGTTCGCTGGCTTCCTGGGCTCCTAAGCTTCAGCCACGACAGTTTCAAACGAAAAACCCGGCCTCTGGCCGGGTTTTTTGTGTTTTGAGGCCCGCAGGAAGCGCAGCAAGTACAATGTCACCCAGGGCGAGCACCGCGAGATCCGGGATTTACCCGTTTCCTGAGAGCTGGCCAGAGAGCTGAGCAGAGACCTGACAAGTGACTTGGCCAGAAAACTCGAGTGTGTTGACCTTTATCAGTAAACCCTGGCGCCTCGGCACTCGGCGTTGAGTACAGGCTTCGGATCTACGCTTTGCTACTCGGGAGGCACCCCGGGGCTTTACTGGGATCCGGCGCAGGCTCACCCAAAACAAAAAGCCGCCTTGCGGCGGCTTTTCGAATTCGAAAGAGGTTGATCGGACTTAGCCGAACTTGCCGAATGCGGCGTGCAGCTTGTTGATCTGGGAAGCGACCGGATTGTCGTTCGTGGCTTCCTCGACCTGCTCTGCGTCCTTGCGGTACAGCATCTTGTCGAGGTGGACGACGCGTTCCTGCAGCCGGGAAGAGCGGTCAACCAGCTCGCGCAACGTTTCCGGCAGATCAGTCCAGGTTGGGCCGCCCGCAGCAGTGGACAGCTTGTCGAGGCGAACCTTGTTCTTCTCGCTGCCGGCCTGCTCACGGGACATCTCGCCCTCGTTGACCGCACGCTGCAGCAGCAGCCAGGAGGCCAGCTGCATGAGCCGGGTGGTCAGACGCATGGACTCCGTCGCGTAGGCGAGGGAGGCGGGGCGCGGAAGCTGCTTGGCTTCTTCGCGGCCGTTGCCGTCCAGGTACATTGCGGTTTCCTCGACCAGCGACATGCCTTCCTGAAACAGGCTCTGGAAGCTGTCGGAGCTGGCAAGGTGATGCGCGATATGAACTGCGCTTCCTGTGTCACCGGCTTTTTTGATGTCGTCCGTCATAGGATTGCTAAGCCTCAATTACTCTTCCGGTTATCCTGCCATCTCTTCTTGGTCTGTCCCGGGATATGACATCCCGTTTCAGGTGTTCCTTTTTGGAACGATGCAGGTCTTCATGGCCTGTATCCAGCAAAGCGCGTGCCAAACGGACAAGTAAACGGCCATTAACCAGAACATTGACAAGATACTATGAGGCGTTGGCAAAAAAAAGAGCCGCTTGGTTGCGGCTCTGAGTCTTTAACAGGGAGGCGTCAAACAGAGTGGACAGGAGCCACTCACATCCAGATGACTGGATAGCTATGTTTATATTTTAGAAAGATTAATAAGAGGTAAACGAGTAAATTTTTACCTATCAGCTTTACTGTAAGTGCGTGTCAAAAAAGGACATAAACTCAAGTTCTGTAATAATTTACAGGGTCACTTCTGGAAAATTGAGTTGGCTGCATCGCGAATAGTGCCGCGTTGCTCAAGCTCCTTCTGGGTACGGTTAATTTCACCCTTCAGAGCTTCGATCCGTTCCTGCAGCTCCGCCTCGGAAAGACGAGACAATTCTTCCCCTACGGTAACCGCGCCAAGTGGTGATTTTTTGGGGACATCTTCATCAAACAGGTTCATCGGTTTCCTCCTCTGCGGTCCCGGATCGGGGTCCAGGCGCGTTTCCGACCGTTGTTTAACCCGAGCCCGGGCGGGTTGCCTCGCCGGGCTGTTTTCCTGCAAATAGACAGACGCTCGATTTACCATATGCCAGGCACAGTTGGCCTAGCCAGTCCCAAAATGAACCAAAAAGGAAACGCCTCTATGCAGAATCTGCCGGATCGCATGACCGCCGTTGCCATTTCAGAGCCCGGAGGACCGGAGGTTCTGCGCGTTGAAGAGCGGTCCATTCCCGAATTGGGACAAGTCGAGATCCTGATCAAGGTGGCGGCTGCCGGTGTCAACCGGCCGGATGTCCTGCAGCGCAAGGGGGCCTATCCGCCGCCGAAGGGCGCGTCCGATCTGCCGGGGCTAGAAGTCTCTGGCGAAGTGGTGGCTCTGGGCGAGGGAGCAGGTCGGCACAAGATCGGTGACAAGGTAACGGCGCTCGCCCCTGGCGGCGGCTATGCGACCTACTGCAAGGTGCCGGAAGGACACGCCCTGCCGGTTCCCAAGGGGCTTTCCATGGTGGAGGCCGCAGCCGTTCCGGAAACTTTCTTCACTGTCTGGACCAATGTGTTCGATCGCTGCGGCCTGAAAAGCGGAGAGCGCTTCCTGGTGCATGGCGGCACTTCGGGCATCGGCACGACGGCAATCCAGCTCGCTAAGGCTTTCGGCGCCGAAGTCTTCACCACCGTCGGGTCTGCGGAAAAGGTCGAGGCGGTGAAAAAGCTCGGCGCGGACCATGCCATCAACTACCGTGAAGCGGAGTTCGAAAAGGTGATCCTGGAGATCACGGGCGGCGAAGGGGTGGACGTGATCCTGGACATGGTCGGTGGTGACTATGTTGAACGGAACTGGAAAGCGGCGGCGGTCGAAGGACGTATCTGCCAGATCGCGACGCTGAACGGCATTGCGGAGAACGTCAATTTCTCTCGCCTGATGGTCAAGCGCCTGACCCATACGGGGTCGACGCTGCGTCCACGCAGCGATGCGTTCAAGACGGCAATTGCCGAAAGCCTGAAAGAGAAGGTCTGGCCGCTGCTCGAATCGGGCAAAGTCGCGCCCGTGATGGATTCCACCTACCCCTTGGCCGAGGCCGCGGAAGCCCATCGGCGCATGGAAGGCTCTGGCCATATTGGAAAAATCGTCCTGACGGTGGATGTCTGATGCCGGATGGAGACCTGCAACTGCGCGATTGTTACGCGAGTATTTGCGTTTCCGTGTTTTTCGACATATATTCCGGCCACTTTCCAGGAAACTGATCAAGGAACACCGCTTTTTCGCCCTGCCGGGCGAGGGAGCAGACGAGAGGAATTTATCTGATGGCGAACACGCCGCTTATGCCGAAGGCAACCGCCGTCTGGCTCGTGGACAATACCGCGCTGAGTTTCACTCAGATCGCCTCCTTCTGCAAACTGCACCCGCTTGAAGTGAAGGCAATTGCCGATGGCGAAGCCGCACAGGGGATCAAGGGCCTTGATCCGATCCTGACCGGCCAGCTCTCCCGTGAAGAAGTCGAAAAGGCTCAGAGAGATCCGAACTATCAGCTGAAGCTTCAGGGTTCGAAGGTGGTCGTGCCTGAATCCAAGCGCAAGGGACCGCGTTACACGCCGGTGTCCCGTCGTCAGGACCGTCCGAATGCGATCCTGTGGCTGGTGCGCAACCATCCGGAACTGAAGGATGCGCAGATCATGCGCCTTGTCGGCACCACCAAGCCGACCATTGCCGCAATCCGCGACCGGACCCACTGGAACTCTGCCAACCTGACGCCGTCCGACCCGGTTACTCTGGGCTTGTGCAGCCAGCTTGAGCTGGACATGGAAGTCGAAAAGGCTGCGAAGAATGCTCCGCTGCCGATGGCAGGCGAAGTAAACGAGACCCTGATGTCCGTCGAAGACAGCACCAGCGAAGACGCTATCGCAGCTGCTTTCTCGCTCGATCCGTCCAAGCCGATCCAGCGCGAGGAAGAAGAGGAAATCGACGCCGATGCCGTGTTCGCCAAACTGAACTCGCTGAAGAGCGAAACTCAGGACGAAGACGAAGAAGACGACGAAAACCGCTGATCGCTTCCCGCTTTCTGCAAATTCTGGAACCGCCGGCTGAGTTCAGCCGGCGGTTTTTGTTTGACCTTCCAGACGCATGTTTCCGGCTTGCCCGCCCAGGGTGTGGAATGGCTGAATTTTCGACATGAGCCGTACCCAGATCATATGAAAACGCGTTGCCACGTTGAGGATCACACAATAATCTCCCTGAAAAATTCGGGAGACGTTCATGACCTACAGACTTTTGAAACTTGCTTTTGGCCTGACCCTCGCCTTTGGCTCGTTCCAGGCTCACGCGGAAACGCGGATCACCTATAAATCCGCCAAGACCGGTTCCTCCTATTACCAGATGGGTGTCCAGATCGCGGAAGCCATCAAGGCCGGCAGCAATGGCGACATGATTGTCACCGTGGAAGAAAGCCAAGGCTCCGTTCAGAACGTGATGGAAGCCAAGGCGCGCGGTGGTGACTATGTGTTCACGACGCCGCCAGCGCTCGTTTCCCTTGCCCAGGGCGGCAAGGCCATGTTCGAAGGCAAGGGCGATCCGAAGTTCGATGAAATCCGTGCCCTGTTCCCGATCCCGTCGTTGACCATGCATTTCGTCATGTCGGCCGATAGCGGTGTTTCCGACTTTGCCGGGATGGAAGGCAAGACGATCCTTCTCGGCAAGGGCTCCTTCGGTGCGACGGAAGGCGAAAAATATCTCAAGATGTTCGGCCTCGAAGGCAAGGTGAACATCGCTGACGCGGAACTTTCCAATGCGGTTGCCGCGCTCAAGAATGGCCAGATCGATGGTTTCGTGACCGCCGGTTCCTGGCCCGCGCCGAATGTTATCGAGGCGGCTGCCTCCGCGGACGTGACGGTGCTTTCGCTCAGCGATGAGCAGATTGCCGAAACCAAGCGTTCGAAACTGGTTATTCCGGCCGGGACCTATGCCGGCCAGGCCGAGGACATCGTCACCACCTCGCTACCGGTCGTTGCTTATACGACCAGCGCCATGGACGACGACACAGCCTATGCCCTGACCAAGACCTTCTGGGACGAAAAAGCCAAGATGGGCGAAGAAGCCCCGTGGTGGAACGGTGTCGATCAGGCACTGATGGCCAATATCACCGGCAAGATCCACCCGGGTGCCGCACGCTACTATCAGGAAGCCGGCATTGAATTGACCGACGCCCAGAAGTAAATCACAAGACCGAACGCGGGGCGCCATGGCAGGATCTGCCGGAAAATGGCGCCCCGCATCGTTCGAGCAGACACAGTGGTCCGGCCGAAATCGTCCAACGGGCCCTTCCAGGACTGTCCAAAAGCATCAGTTCCCTGTCTTGCGCAGGAGAGCGCTCTGACAGAATGAAACCGTGCAGCGGCATGTCGCCCCTTCGGCCGATAAGCTGCGCAATCAGATAGAAATACCAGCCCATGATCAGTGGTGACACCGCGACATCGCCCTTCCAGCGAATGGCCATGCTTCTTCTCGCAACGGCGCTTGTCGTATTTCATCTCGGGCTGATCTTCTCCGGTCTGGTGCCGAACCTCGTCAGCCGGCCGCTTCATCTTGCACTTGCCCTGCCATGGATCTTCATCTTTGCCAAAGGCGGTTTTCTCACGCGCGTGAGCGGTGCGGTCCTGTGTGCTGCAGGTGTGGCCGTCTGTCTGTGGATCGTGGCCAACCAGTCCGTGCTTTCGGACCAATACGGCTTTCTGGAAGGTGACTTCCAGTTCTGGATGGCGGGCACCCTGTTGCTGGTTGTGCTTGAGGGCGCGCGTCGCGCAATCGGCTGGCCGTTGCCGGTGGTGGCGGCGCTGGCACTGGCCTATGGCATGTTCGGTCAGCATATTCCGGGTGAATTCGGTCACTCCGGCACGCCGCTTGCGAGTTTTCTCGGCACGCTGACCATTGCTGAAGGTGGGGTCTGGGGAAGCCTGACCGGTGTCTCGGTGGGCGTGGTCGCCATTTTCGTGATTTTCGGCGCTGTTCTGAATGCCGGGGAAGCCGGACAAGGGTTCATGAACGTCGCTGCTGCCGCGGCAGGCCGGCTCAAGGGCGGGGCGGCTAAGGTGTCCGTGTTGTCCTCGGCGCTGTTCGGCTCCATTTCAGGCTCCGCGTCTGCCAATGTGGCTTCCACCGGTGCAATCACTCTTCCGGCCATGACGCGGCTCGGCTACCCTAAAAAACTGGCGGCAGCCGTCGAGGCAGTTGCGTCCTCCGGCGGCCAGATCATGCCGCCTTTGATGGGGGCAGGGGCCTTCGTCATGGTGGAGCTGACACGGGTGCCCTATACCCAGATCATGGCAGCGGCCTTGCTGCCGGCAGTTCTTTATTTCTTCGCGGTCTGGGTGGGCATCAATGCCTATGCCAAGCGGTATGACCTTGCTGCCATCGACCAGGGCGATCAGCCGCAAATGCGCCAGGTGGCCATTACCTCAGCCTTCTTCCTGGTGCCGTTCACCGTGCTGCTGTGGGGCATGTTCGTCGCGCGCTATACACCGCAATACGCTGCCTGCATTGCCATTCTGGCCGGGTTCGCGCTGCTTTTCTTCAACGCCCAAGGCACCTTTGTACTCAAGGACATCCTGCTGCGGCTGGAAAGCGCGGCTTTGAACTCGGCCCGTCAGGTATCGGTCATCGCGGCGATCATCGTCTGTGCATCGATCATCATCGGCGTGCTGGCGATAACCGGGCTCGGCGTCAAGATCACTTCGCTCATTCTGTCCGGGTCGGGTGGATACCTGTGGCCGTCCTTGTTCCTGACCGCGCTTGCCTGTCTGATCCTCGGCATGGAAGTGCCGACGACTGCAGCCTATGTCATCTGTGTTTCCGTTGCCGGACCGGCCTTGATGCAGCAGGGGTTGGAACCCTTGCAGGCGCATCTTTTCGTCTTCTGGTTCGCGCTGCTGTCTACCATCACGCCGCCTGTCTGCGGAGCCGTCTTCATCGCCGCCGGGATGATAGGCGAAAACTGGCTGAAGGTCGCTCTTTCCGCCATGGCACTCGGCATTGGCCTCTACATCATTCCTCTGGCCATGGTCGCCAATCCGGCGGTGCTGGAGCTTGCGGCCCGCCCGCTGCCGGCGTTGCTTGCCGCTGCCAAGATCGGCCTCGGGCTGGGCCTTGTTTCCTACGGCGTCATAGGCTTCAGGAAGCCCTTGCAGAGGCTGGCCGCAAGCGGCGCAGGCCTTCTGATTATCTTTGTCGGGGGCAATCTGCTCTAGGCAGTCGCCCTAGGTACCCTGGCCACAGCCTTCCGGCTTGAAAATCCGTTGTGTCGAAGCTGGATGGCGCAGCAGGGCTGCTGCCGGCCGAATTGGGCGTTGCTGAAAATTGCCGCCGCAGTTGGGGCACGCGCCATTGAGGACGTTTCGGGCGCAGTCCGCACAGAACGTACATTCGAAAGTACAGATAAAGGCTTCTTCCGATTCCGGTGGAAGGTCCTTGTTGCAGCATTCACAATTGGGGCGCAGATCCAGCATGGCGGTCTCCGGTAAGGATGTGTCCGCCAAGGGTCATCCGTTGCGGTCGGTGAGGTCAAGCGGCAATCGCTAGCTCTTTTGAACGCGCTTTCCGAAATCGACGTTGCTGCTCTTCCCGAGGCCGTGTCTGAGGCACAGGTAGATGATGGCGAGGCTTGCCAGCAGCCAGAGTGCACCCCAGAAAATCGTGGGGCCGCCAAACTCTTCCGCCAGCATGTAGGCATCGGAACGGGCACCTGAGCGACGGATGGTGTCGTCGAAAATGTCGAAAGGTACGTAGAGGATGCTGGTCAGGCCGATGACGCGCAGGATCAGGTCGTTGACCGTGACACTGAGGAACCGGGCAGCCGCCAGCATGGCCACGCCGGTGCCGATGCAGAAGGCAAGGGCAAAGAGGTCGCGGATATAGAGCAGCGCAACCAGCAAGGTGAAGGCACCGAGCAGGCCCAGCACGATGCGGTCTGCATTTGTTTTCAGGGCAATCATCAAGAGTGCCATGCCGATGGCAAGTGAGCCGAGATACCCGGCCGTCAGCGTCAGGAACCTGCTGCCACCGCGTGTGATCGCATGGCCACCCTGCCAGGGCGAGAGAGAGATTTCCTCCACGGAACCACCGGTCAGGATGGCCGCCAGCGCGTGGGACAATTCATGCAGATAGACGATCAGGATCTTCAAGGGCACGACCAGGAAGGTGTTCCAGAAGAGGAACATCACGGCGGTAATGAGGATGAGCTGCCAATGGCCTTTGAGGATCTGCATGAAATTGAAAAGTCCGTCTGAGGGCGGAAAAGTCAAGCTGGCATGCTCGGTTCGCCCGACGTCACGCGTGCATTCCTCGGGATCCGTTGAGCTGACGTGAGTCTCAGCGTTCCGTCAGTTTCAGTTCGATCCGGCGGTTCTTGGCCAGGGCGTCCGGTGTTTCCCCTTCTTCCAGCGGCTGGAATTCGCCGAACCCGGCTGCGACAAGCCGCTTGGGGTCGACGCCGCGTTCGATCAGGTAGCGGACCACGGAAATGGCGCGGGCGGCGGAGAGTTCCCAGTTGTTGCGAAGGCGCCCCGTGCCCGACAGGGGGCGGGCGTCGGTGTGCCCGTCGACACGCAGCACCCAGTTGATCTCGTCCGGGATCTGACCGCTGAGTTCCTGGATGGCGTCTGCAAGCTTGTCGAGCTCCTGCCGGCCTTCCGGATTGATGTCTTCCTGACCGCTGTCGAAAAGCACTTCGGACTGGAACACGAACCGGTCGCCAACGACGGAGATGTCGGAACGCTGGGACAGGATTTCGCGCAGGCGACCGAAGAAGTCCGAGCGGTAGCGCGACAGTTCCTGCACGCGCTGAACCAGTGCGGCGTTCAGCCTCTTGCCGAGGCTGGCGATCTTGGCCTGGCCGTCGGCTTCCTTTGCCTCGGAAGCTTCAAGAGCAGCGTTAGCGGCAGCTATCTGGCGGCGTAGTGCCGCGATCTGCTGATTGAGCAGCTCCACCTGCGCAAGGGCGTCCTGGCTGATCTGACGTTCGTCATCGAGCAGGTTTTCCAGCTGGGTGGCGCGTCCGCCGGCCGCATCGGCTGCACCGGAACTGTTTTCCAGAAGGCCAAGCAGCCGGGTCTGTTCGCTCTGTGCATCGGAAAGGCTGGCCTGCAGGCCGAGGATCGTGTCTTCCAGCTCCCCGGAATTGGCGCGCTCCAGGGCGAGAAGCTCCGTCAGCTCGCTGATCTGGGCATTCAGTCGGTTCAGCACCGTGTCGCGGCCCGATAGCTGCTGCGACAGGAAGAACTGGGCGATCATGAAGATGGACAGCAGGAAGATGATGACGAGTAGCAGTGTCGCCATGGCATCAACAAAGCCGGGCCAGTAGTCGGTCGACTGGGCCCTTCGGCGAGCGCGCAATCCTGCCAGTCCGGCCATCGTCTACTCCTTCGCGCGGTCGAAAGCGGCTGCGATCGAGGACAGGAGCCCTTCGATGCGCTTTTGCTGTTCGCCCTGGGCCTCGGCCCAGTCGCGCATCATCTGCTGTTCGGAGCGCACATGTTTGACGAGGCCCTGAATGCCTTCGGCCAGATTGGCCATGGCCTGGTTGGCATTCTTGCTGCCGCCTTCCTCAACGCTTTTCTGCAGGGCGGAGATCGAGGCCTGTATCTGTTCGACGCCGGGTGAATCCGGGGCATTGAACAGGCTTTCTTCCGGATCGATGTCAGTGACCGTGGACAGCCAGTCTTCAAGCTCGTTGTAGAACCGGTTCTGGGCCTGTCCCGCCTGCAGATCCAGGAAGCCGAGTACAAGCGAGCCCGTCAGACCGAAGAGCGAGGACGAAAAGGCCGTGCCCATGCCAGAGAGCGGCGCTTCCAGGCCAGCTTTCAGATCTTCGAAGATCACATTGGCATCACCCGAGCCGACGTCGAGCGACTGGATGGTCGCGCCGACCGAGCTGACGGTCTGGAGCAGGCCCCAGAACGTGCCGAGCAGGCCGAGGAACACCAGGAGGCCTGTGAGGTAGCGCGACATCTCGCGGCTTTCCTCAAGACGCATTCCGATGGAATCGAGGATCGAGCGGGCGGTGGTTGGCGTCAGGGCCATGTCGCCGGACTTGTTGCCGAGCAAGGCAGCCATCGGCGCCAGCAGCACCGGCGAACGCGTGTCGAGGCCCGGGTCGCCGATCCGGAAACTGTTGACCCAGGAGATTTCCGGGAACAGGCGGATCACGCGGCCGAAGAGCAGCAGCACACCGAACACGCCGACAAGCACGATCAGGCCATTCAGACCCGGGTTGCTCATGAAGGCCGTCGAAATCTGCGGGAACAGGATGAAGGCGATGAAGGCAACGATCACCAGAAAGATGATCATGAAGGTCAGATAGGCCCGCGGACTGGACAGGCTGTAGGGGTCAAATTCACGGGCCATATTGCGTTATCAATCACCTGAATTGGACGTAACTGATTGATAGCGTGATTTTTAACGGCTTGGAAACCTCGAATTGCCGAAGAGACCCGAATAAAGTCTGGAAAGCCCGAAAACCGCCGGGTTTATCCAAAGGCCTTCTCATGAAGAGACGGGTCGTGGGGCCCGTCTCCCGGGGTGGGCGGTTTGCGCCGCACCTCTTTCAGGTCAGCGTCATGCGCTTTTCGAAGATGAAAGTGTTCGCGTCGCGGTGCTGCCGGGAAGTGCTGGAGGCAATCAGCCCTGAGCCGGGGTTGCCGCCTTTTTCAGGAGCTGCAGCAGGTATTTGTGGGCGTCTTCGTTGCCGACAACCACATCGCCGCTTTCCAGCATCTTGTTCTTGCCCTGAAGATCGCTGACGAAACCACCGGCTTCGCGCACCATCAGGAGGCCGGCCGCAATGTCCCAGCTGTTCAGGTTGCGCTCCCAGAAGCCGTCGAGACGGCCGGACGCGGTCCAGGCAAGATCGAGGGCAGCTGCGCCGCAGCGGCGGATGCCAGCGACTTCCGGCATGATGTAGCGCAGCTCGCGCAGTGTCCGGCCATGGTCGCCCGACCCGATGAAGGGCAGGCCGGTGCCGAACACCATCTCATGCAATTCGGTGCGGCCTGCAACCCGCAGGCGACGGTCGTTCAGGAAGGCGCCGCGACCGCGTTCAGCGGTGTAGAGCTCATCCATCACCGGATTGTAGATGACGCCAGCCACGATCTCGCCAGCCCGCTCCAGTGCGATGGAGGTGGCGAAGATCGGAATGCCGTGCAGGAAGTTGGTGGTGCCGTCGAGCGGGTCGACATGCCAGCGATGCTGGCCGTCGGTTCCTTCAACTTCACCGCTTTCTTCCATGACCAGCCCGAAGGTCGGGCGGGCCTTGGTCAGTTCGGCGCGCACAATGTCCTCGGCGCGGCGGTCTGCAGCCGAGACGAAATCGCCGGGTCCCTTGCGGGACACCTGAAGGTTTTCAACTTCACCGAAATCGCGAACCAGAGAACGTCCGGCTTTCGTTGCGGCTTGAACCATCACGTTGAGGAGAGCTGTGCGGGCCATTGTTTGTCACTTGTTGTTGGGCGCCGCCCGGCAAAATCCGGGCGCGCCAATTTGAAGTCTTGCCGGGAGGAGATCAGTCCGCGCGGCGGACGTATTCCAGTGAACCGGTGTCGACGATGATCTTTTCGCCGGCGGTGATGAACGGAGGTACCATCACGCGGACGCCGTTTTCCATGAGCGCGGGCTTGTAGGACGAAGACTGGGTCTGGCCCTTCACCACCGCGTCGGCTTCCCGGATTTCCAGGGTCACGAACTGCGGCAGGGTGATGCCGATCGGGCGCTCTTCATGCAGTTCGACGGTCACCATCATGCCGTCCTGCAGGAAAGCGGCGCGGTCGCCAACGAAATCAGCCTGAAGTTCCAGCTGCTCGTAGGTTTCGGTGTCCATAAAAATCAGCATGTCTTCCTGTGTGAAGAGATACTGGAAGTCTTTTTGCTCCAGACGGACGCGCTCGACCTTGTCTTCGGAGCGGAAACGCTCGTTGAGCTTGCGGCCATCGAGCAGGTTTTTCATTTCAACCTGTGCGAAGGCACCGCCTTTGCCTGGCTTGACGTGTTGGACTTTGACAACCGCCCAAAGCGTGTCCTGGTGCTGAAGCACGTTACCGGGCTTTATTTCGTTTCCGTTGATTTTCATGGAACGACCGACTGTTTGATTTGTTTGGATCTTAGGGTCTGTTGACCATTAGAAATCCGCCGCGTCCGGTGGAAACTCCACCCAAACCACGACAAAACTCCAAAACTCAACAGAACCTTTAGCAGGGCGAGACCGGCGGGCCGCCGATGCGCCTGAAATTTGCTCGCGCCTGTCCACCACAAAAGCCGGTGGAGTTCAAGGAAAAAAGGCAAACATCCTTACGATTCCGCGCTTCCTCGCAAGGTTTACGGAGATTCCTTGCCGGGCTCCTCCGACGGGGCCATCAATGTGGCCGAATATTGTTCGGCCAGCTTGCGCGCTTCATCCATAGTGGTTTCGTCCAGACTTTCGATAATCCGGTCGAGCGAGAAATCGGAAACACCCAAGGTGCGGGCAATCAGGTGCCAGCCCGCTGCGGCGGCAAAATCCTGTTCCCGACCACGGCCGTAGGCATAGGTCCGTGCCAGCCGGTTCATCGCGACCGGGTTGCCGGACGTGGCGGCCCGCTCGAACCAGTCGGCGGCTTCCGTCTCGTTCGGATCGACGCCCTTACCCTGGAACCGCAGAATGCCGTAGTAAACCTGCGCCGAAGTGTGTCCGCGGCGGGCTGCACGGCCAAGCCAGAACGCACCCAGGCCGGGGTCGTTCAGCCCGGTCTGGGCTTCCAGATAGGAAAGGCCAAGCGCGTATTGCGCTTCGGGATCGTTTAGCTGGGCGGCTTCTTCCAGCAGTTCTCGCGATTTCTTCTCGTCGAAGGGGCGGCCTTCGCCTTCCTCGTAGAGCAGGGCGAGATTGTAGAGCGCAGACGCATTGCCCGCGTTGGCAGCCTCTTCGAACAGGTCCGCTGCCTTCTTCTTGTCGACTTCGACACCGGTACCGAGCAGATAGAGCTGGGCCAGCTGCATGGCAGAGCCGGTATCACCCTTGGCGGCGGCCAGGCTGTACCAGTCGGCAGCCTTGGCCTTGTCCTGATGAATACCGAGCCCAGCCTCGTGCAGCACGCCTAGCAGGGCCTGGGCGGCCTTGTCGCCCTGTTCCGCCAACGGGGTCGCAAGACCGAGCGCGGTCAGGAACCAGCCGCGTTGAAAAGCGGTGTACGCGGTATCAGCGTTGGCGACTTCGCCTTCTTCCAGTTTCGGTGGACCCGCGTCGACAATGCTCAGCAGTGTCTTGTCCTTGGTCGTGACGTCGATCAGCACCGGTAACGGTTTGCCATCCGGGCCTACTGGTACGTCCGGCACTGGCGCCGCGTCACCGGCCTCTGTTGTTTCGCTGGTGCCGGTGTTGTCCTGGGCAATGGCCGGAGAAAACGACACGGATGACAGCATTCCAGCTGCCAGCAACCCTGCCGCAAGCAGAAAGGGGGCGTGAAGTTTCCGGCGTAGGCTCGTTTCAGGTGTCGGCATGCATCCAGCTCTCGCTATTCGACTTCAGGAAAGGGATGGGCGTCCAGAATACGATTGGCTTCGGCAATCACGGATGAAATATCCGTGTCCGGTTGCCAGGCAGCATCCTTGAGGGCAACAAAATCTGCTCCGGTCGCGGCAACGTCTCCCAGGGTTTCTAGCGTGTTGCCGGCAAGTGCGACGCAGGGTGTTTCGAACAGTTCTGCCCACCAGGAGGCGCTGGCCAGGGTCCTGTCATGGGCCTCGGCCTTTTCAGGCAGGTCCAGCTTGCCGAAGAAGATGTAGTCGACCCCTGTTTCGGCCCATTCCATGGAATCATGTTTCAGCTTGGTGCCGCCGGTGCCGACGATACGATCGGGTTTGAAGCTTTCCACGGCCAGCTTCAGGTCTTCCAGCGAGGTGTCGACGTGGACGCCGTCGGCGCCGCTGCGTCCGGCTGCCTGGGTATCGCGATAGACGATGGCCGCCGCACCACCTTCCTGGATGATCGGAACAAGTTCGCTGGCAGCGGCTTGCAGATCCTTGGTGCTGGCGCCAGGGCGGTAGATCATCACGCAAGCGATGTCACCACCGGTGAAGGCCTGTTTGAGCTTTGCCGCCATGTCGGCGGTGTCAAATTCCGGCGGCGTCACGAGAAAGAGGCGGGGACGGTTCACTTGTGCGGTCCTGATTGATGTCTGATCGGGATTTTGTCCCTAAAGACGGCGAAAGAGGGACGCAAGGCCCCTCTTTCAATAAAGTGAAAGAATTTCTCTGCCGGTCCGGCCGAAAATCAGGCGATCTTCGGATCCAGTTCGCCAGACTGATAGCGTTTCGCCATGTCGGCAAGCGTAACGATCTTCTTGATCTTGGACGCCTGGCCGGCCGTGTTGAAGGCTTCCAGACGCTCGATGCACAGCTTCTGCATGGCATCGCGGGCAGGCTTCAGATATTTGCGCGGATCGAACTCGCCCGGGTTCTCGCTCAGGATCTTGCGGATCTGACCGGTCATCGCCATGCGGTTGTCGGTGTCGATGTTGACCTTGCGCACACCGTTCTTGATGCCGCGCTGGATTTCTTCCACCGGCACACCCCAGGTCTGCGGCATCTGGCCACCATACTGGTTGATGATGTCCTGCAGGTCCTGCGGCACGGAAGACGACCCATGCATGACAAGGTGGGTTTCCGGCAGGCGGCGGTGAATTTCCTCGATCACATGCATGGCAAGGATTTCGCCGTCCGGCTTGCGGGTGAACTTGTAGGCGCCGTGGCTGGTGCCCATGGCGATGGCAAGAGCGTCGACCTTGGTTTCCTGCACGAACTTGACGGCTTCTTCCGGGTCGGTCAGCAACTGGTCATGGCTGAGCTTGCCTTCCGCGCCGTGGCCGTCTTCCTTGTCGCCCATGCCGGTTTCAAGAGACCCCAGAACACCGAGTTCGCCCTCAACGGAGATGCCGCCCAGATGGGACATGTCGGTCACGGTCTTGGTGACGCCGACGTTGTAGTCCCAGTTTGCCGGGGTCTTGCCGTCGGCTTCAAGGGAACCGTCCATCATCACAGAGGTGAAGCCAGCCTGGATGGCCGTCATGCAGGTTTGCGGAGCATTGCCGTGGTCCAGATGCACGCAGACCGGAATATGCGGATAGATTTCCACGACTGCGTCCATCATGTGCTTCAGCATCACGTCGTGGGCATAGGACCTGGCACCGCGGGAGGCCTGGATGATAACCGGGGCGTCGGTCTGGTCCGCCGCAGCCATGATCGCCAGTGCCTGCTCCATGTTGTTGATATTGAACGCCGGAACGCCGTAGTCGTGTTCAGCAGCATGATCAAGAAGCTGGCGGAGGGTGATACGTGCCATCAAAAATCTCCAGAGGGTCCGGTTCCAATGAGCCGACAAGGTTCGCGAAAAATCACGACACCTATTTTGCGGTGCGTCAAGTCCCGCTGGTTCTAACAAGATTTGTGGCCATTTAAAGAGGGCCGGCTTCGCTTAAATCAATTAAAATACAAGGGTCTGCCGGAAATCGTGTTGGCAGATTTAATTTGCGGATCGAATTAAATTGAGGCGGTCAGTACCACCGCCCGGCGAGTTTTAAACCGGCGAACTGATATCGACAAATGTTCCGGCCGGATCTCTGACAATCATCCGCATCTGGCCATAGGGCATTTCGCGAGGTGCCTCGACCACGTTCACACCGAGTGTCAGGGCACACTTGTATACCGTTGAACAGTCGTCGACGACAAAGGTCAGGATCACACCTGCGGTGGCACGCTGGGCACGTGCCGGGACAATCTCGCTGGTCTGTTTCAGGATGCCCAGCTCGAGGGCCGGGTTATCGGCATCGGCAAGGTTTACAAACCAGTCGGACACGAATTGCGGCTGCAGGCCCAAGAGGTTCTGATAGAAGGCCGCCGTTGCGGCGACCTCCTCGGTCAGAATGTTGGTGAAACAGCGTTGCATGACAGATTTCACCCCGCTTCGATGTCAGGCTTCGAGTGCTTTCACCCCCGGCAGTTCCTTGCCTTCCAGCCATTCCAGGAAGGCGCCGCCGGCTGTGGAGACATAGGAGAAATCGTCAGCCGCTCCCGCGTGGTTGAGCGCTGCGACGGTGTCGCCGCCACCGGCTACGGAATTCAGCTTGCCCGCCTTGGTGTTGGCAGCGGCATGCTTGGCAGCCGCAACGGTTGCGGTGTCGAACGGGGCGATCTCGAACGCGCCCAGGGGGCCATTCCAGACCAGGGTCCTGGCGGCGTCGATCTTGGTTTTCACCGTTTCGATGGATGCTGCGCCGACATCGAGGATCATGCTGTCTGCCGGGATGGCGTCGAGCGAAACAGTTTCGTTGTCCGCGCCGGCCTTGAATTCCCTGGCAACAACGGCATCGGCAGGCAAGACGATCTCACAACCGGCCTTGTCGGCTGCGGTCATGATGCGTTTTGCGGTTTCGGCCAGATCATGCTCGCACAGCGACTTGCCGACGTCCGTGCCTTGTGCGGCCAGGAAGGTGTTGGCCATGCCGCCGCCGATAACAAGCATGTCGACCTTGGCAACGAGGTTTTCCAGCAGATCGATCTTGGAAGAAACTTTCGCACCGCCGACAACGGCGAGAACCGGACGAACAGGATTGCCGAGCGCGGAGCCCAGGGCTTCCAGTTCCGCCTGCATGGTGCGGCCGGCATAGGCTGGCAGAAGCCGGGCAATGCCCTCGGTGGAACCGTGGGCCCTGTGTGCCGCCGAAAAGGCGTCGTTGACATAGATGTCGCCGTTGGCGGCCAGAGCCTTGGCGAAGTCCGGGTCGTTCTTTTCTTCACCGGCATGGAAGCGGGTGTTTTCCAGCAGCAGGACATCGCCATCGACCATCACGTCGACAGCATCCTTTGCCGCCTGGCCGATGCAGTCGTCTGCAAAGACAACGGGTCTGCCAAGCAGGCCGGCAACCGCCAGGGCGACCGGGCCGAGCGACATGTCGGCAACGCGCGCGCCTTTCGGGCGGCCGAAATGGGCGAGCAGGATGACCTTTGCCTTCTTGTCGGACAATTCCCGGATGGTCGGCAGGACCCGCTCGATACGGGTGGTATCTGAAACCTTGCCGCCGTCCATCGGCACGTTGAGGTCGACGCGGACCAGAACGCGTTTGCCTGCAATGTCAGTCAGATCATCGAGAGTTTTGAAAGCCATTGATTTACCTGTTGGAAATCGCCCGTCTTCAAGGACGGCTGGAGTTGGTGGAAACGGCGATGCCGATGCCGAACAAGGTCAGGAGAATGCCAAAGGACCGTTCCATCCAGAGCTTGGCACGCATGAACTTGAGGCGTACGGCGGGAAGTGTGAAGAAGACGGTCACCAGAACAAACCAAAGGAACACGCCGCCCGCCATGATCACGCCGTAACCGATCTGGGTCCAGAGCGGCGTTTCGGGGGACGTCACCTGCAGAAACACCGAAAGGGCGAACATGGTGGCTTTCGGATTGGTCACGTTGGTGAAGAAGCCCCAGCGAAGCGCGCGGAAGGGCGACATGCCGGACAGGGCACCGTCGGCCGGCATCTCCTTGGATGCCGTGCGGTACATGGTGACGCCCAGGAAAACAAGGTAGGCAGCGCCGATCAGTTTCAGCGCGTTGAAGAGCAGGATCGACTGGGAAACGATCAGGCCGATACCCGCCAGTGCGTAAGTGACGTGTACGCCGAGGGCCAGCGCGATGCCGAGCGCAGTCATGATGCCGGCGAGCCGTCCGCCGATGAGGGCATTGCGCAGGACAACGGCAAAGTCGGGCCCGGGAACGATTGCGACCACGACGGTCAGCGAAATGACGGTGAGCAGTTCGAGCAAGCAGGGAACTCCGGGAAGGATAAGGATCGAACAGGGAGAGTTATCGATCTGGCGGTGATTGAAGGTTGGCCATCGTTTCGGACTTTTGTCCGTCAACATCCGGCTGCCAGGACCGTTTGGTGTTTCTTGCGGAGCGTTCCTTCGACCGTTCCACGAAATAGAAGCCGACGCCGATCAGGACAACAAATACGATCAGAAAAGTCAGCGTGGTCATGGTCAGGATCCTTCAATTGGACTCAGGAATTTCCAGCCGGGGAATCCGGCTTTCGCAAGACATCGGTATTGAGGCTGCCCATGTCAGGCTCATCGTCCTGATCTGAAGGGAACCGTTCGTTGTCCCGCTTCATATCGAGCCAGTAGAACCCGAAACCCACAAGGCAACCAACCGCGAACAACGACCCAAGAATGACCAGTAGAGCGGTCATGACGGCGTCTCCAGGATTGAACTGCAAGTCTGCAGCACCAGTCTACATGACCTTTGCCCCGGGGCTATGCCTGAATCGAGAAAGTTTTTTGCGGCTTTGCCGGAAAGACATCCATACCGACAAAAAAGACGCCGGATGAACCGGCGTCTTTCGAAGGCAGGGATCAGATGAGCTTTGCCATCGCCACGGCCGTGTCGGCCATGCGGTTGGAGAAGCCCCATTCGTTGTCGTACCAGGACAGGATGCGCACGAAAGTGCCGTCCATGACCTTGGTCTGGTCGCAATGGAAGACCGAGGAATGGCTGTCATGGTTGAAGTCCATCGAAACCAGCTTGTCTTCGGTGTAGCCGAGCACGCCCTTCAGCTTGCCGTTTGCGGCTGCCTTGATGGCTTCGTTGATTTCTTCAACGGTGGTGTCGCGCTTGGCGATGAAGTTCAGGTCGACCACGGAAACGTTCGGGGTCGGGACACGAATGGCCACACCGTCCATCTTGCCGGCCAGGTCCGGCAGTACCAGGCCGACGGCCTTTGCAGCGCCGGTGGAGGTCGGGATCATGGACATGGCCGCAGCACGAGCGCGGTAGAGATCCTTGTGCATGGTGTCCAGCGTCGGCTGGTCACCGGTGTACGAGTGGATCGTGGTCATGAAACCTTTTTCAATGCCGATGGTTTCGTTCAGCACATAGGCGACCGGGGACAGGCAGTTGGTGGTGCAGGACGCGTTGGATACGACCAGGTCGTTTGCGGTCAGCGCATCGTGGTTGACACCGTAGACGATGGTCTTGTCGGCGCCGTCGGCCGGGGCGGAGACCAGAACGCGCTTGGCGCCGGCTTCCAGATGCATGGAGGCCTTTTCCTTGGCGGTGAAGATGCCGGTGCATTCCATGGCGACTTCAACGCCAAGCTCGCCCCAGGGCAGTTCCTTCGGGTCGCGGATCGCGGTCACCTTGATCGGCTTGCCGCCACCGACGGAAATGGTGTCGCCATCGACCTTGACCTCTGCCGGGAAACGGCCGTGCACGCTGTCGTAACGCAGCAGATGCGCGTTGGTCTCGACCGGGCCGAGATCGTTGATCGCAACGACTTCAATGTCGGTGCGGCCGGATTCGACGATAGCACGCAGCACATTGCGGCCGATGCGTCCAAATCCATTGATTGCTACCTTGGTTACCATAATCCACTCCCGCAATCTTCGGTGTGCCTCAGAAGGGGCTAAACCGATTTAAAAACCACATAGTGTGGTCACTTGAAAAGCACTTGATGTGCCCGTAGGCCCGGCACCATAGGAGGAAGTCTTGGTGCCGGGAATTGATTTCGGTTAAACGCTGAGCTTTGCCTTGGCGGCCGCAACCACGGCGTCCGCCGTGATGCCGAAATGCTCGTAGAGTTCCTTGTAAGGCGCGCTCGCGCCAAAGCCGGTCATGCCCACAAAGATACCGTCCGCACCAATAAAGCGGTCCCAGCCCATGCGGATGCCGGCTTCAACGGCGATCTTGACCGGGCTGTTGCCGATGACGGCGGCCTTGTAGTCGTCTGACTGTGCTTCGAAGAGCTCGTACGACGGAACGGAGACAACGCGCACGGCGATGCCGGCCGTGCTCAGGTCCTTTTGCGCGTTGACGGCGATTTCGACTTCCGAACCGGTCGCGAAGATGGTCACGGCCGCGTCTTCGTCGCTGTCGATCAGCACATAGGCACCCTTGGCGCAGAGGTTGTTTTCCTCATAGGTCTTGCGCAGCGACGGCAGGTTCTGACGGGTCAGTGCCAGGACCGACGGTCCGTCGCGGTTCTCCAGCGACAGCTGCCAGCACTCGAGTGTCTCGGTGATGTCGGCCGGGCGGAAGAAGGTCAGGTTCGGGATCGCGCGCAGGGCGGCGAAATGTTCCACCGGCTGGTGGGTCGGACCGTCTTCGCCAAGACCGATGGAATCATGGGTCATGACGTGAATGACCCGCTGGCCCATGAGGGCTGCGAGGCGGATCGACGGACGGCAGTAATCGGAGAAGATCAGGAAGCCGCCGGAATAGGGGATCAGGCCGCCGTGCAGAGCCATGCCGTTCATGGCTGCCGCCATGCCGTGTTCACGGATGCCGTAGTGGATGTAACGGCCGGAGAAATCGTCCGGGGTAACTGGCGCGGTCTGAGGCGTCTTGGTGTTGTTGGAACCGGTCAGGTCAGCGGAGCCGCCAATGGTCTCCGGAACAACTTCGTTGATGACGCCCAGAACAGCTTCGGAAGCCTTGCGGGTCGCCATGGTCGGCTGTTCGTCGGCGAGCTTCTTCTTGTAGTCCAGAACGGCCTGGGTGAAGCCGGCCGGCAGGTCGCCACGATTGCGGCGCTCGAATTCGGCGCGGGTCTCGGCGTCAGCTTCGGCAAAGCGCTTCTGCCAGTCCTTGTGAGCCTGGGCGGAGCGAAGGCCGGCAATGCGCCAGGCGTCCAGAATGTCGCTTGGAACTTCAAACGGCGCGTGCGGCCAGTTGAGCGCGGCACGGGTGCCGGAAATTTCGTCTGCACCAAGCGGCGAGCCGTGAACCTTCGCGGTGCCGGCCTTGGTCGGTGCACCGAAGCCGATGGTGGTCTTGGCGGCGATCAGGGTCGGGCGGTCGCTGGCCTGTGCCTGGCGGATCGCGGCGGAAATGGCGACCGGATCGTGACCGTCGACGCTGAGCGTGTTCCAGCCGGAGGCGGCAAAACGGGCCTGCTGGTCGGTTGAATCGGTGATTTCGACCTTGCCGTCGATGGAGATGCCGTTGTCGTCCCAGATGACGATCAGCTTGTTGAGCTTCAGGTGACCCGCCAGCGACAGGGCTTCCTGGCTGATGCCTTCCATGAGACAGCCGTCACCGGCCAGCACATAGGTGTAGTGATCGACAAGATCCTCGCCGAAGCGGGTGGACTGCAGGCGCTCGGCGATGGCCATGCCGACCGCGTTGCCGAGACCCTGGCCGAGCGGGCCGGTGGTGGTCTCGATGCCAGCGCCGTGGCCGTATTCCGGGTGCCCGGCAGTGCGTGCGCCTAGCTGACGGAAATTCTTGATCTCGTCGAGGGAGAAGTCTTCATAGCCCAGCAGATACAGCAGGCTGTAAAGCAGCATCGAGCCGTGACCGGCGGACAGAACGAAGCGGTCGCGGTCGGCCCAGTTCGGGGATGTCGGATCGAATTTCAGGAATTCGGTAAAAAGAACTGTCGCGATATCCGCAGCGCCCATGGGCAGGCCGGGGTGACCGGAATTAGCCTTTTCCACGGCATCGATGGCAAGAAAGCGGATCGCATTTGCCATGCGCTGGTGTTTATCAAGATCGGTCATCGTGGTCCCGTTGCTTGCTTTGGAGCCCCCCTTGGCCGAAGCAGAGAGCCCGGCAAGGTTGTTTTGAGGTGCGTTGCTCAAGAATTAACACTCGTCAATCTCGAACAGGCGCCAGACAAATATCAGGAACGGCACCCGAGTCAATAAAGCTGGTTTGGGTCTTTTGAGGGCATTGCCGGGGAAGAATTTTTTCTTCCACGCGTTATAGAGTTGAGGATTCTGCCAATGGTGGCATTGACTGAGAGAAGTTGCGGTGCCTAAGCTCGACGCTCTAACAAAGATTTGCTTTTTCGCCGTGAAACGTGCTTTGCCGCGCATTCTCTGAAATGCCCGTAATTTGAGCAGCAACTCCAGGGTCGAAAGCGCCAAATCTCCAGTCTGACCTAGGAAGGAATGGGCGGACCGCCGCAGAAGAACGATTGGGACGACGTAATTAATGGCGGATGTCGACTGCATGGAAAAGACCAGCCTGGCCGATGCGGTAAAGCGGCTGGACAAAGCCGTCGGCAATCTCGAAGCGGCTGTCCAGCGCCGTCTTGATGCAGACAGGTCGCTCAATGCCCTGCAGGACGACCTGCAGCGGCTCGGCGAAGACCGTTCCCAACTGGCAGCCTCACTCGATGAAAGCGAAGCACGGGCTTCCCGGCTGGAAGAGGCCAACCGGGATGTCTCCCGGCGACTCGTCTCGGCAATGGAAACCATCCGCAGCGTGCTCGACGCGCACGGAGGCTAGGCGCATATGGCTCAGATCACGGTTACCATCAACGGCAAGTCCTTCCGCATGGCCTGCGATGACGGCGAGGAAGAACGCCTGATGGGCCTTGCTGCCCGTTTCGATGGCTGGATCAACGACTTGCGAGGCGCCTTCGGCGAAATCGGCGACCAGCGCCTGACGGTAATGGCCGGCATCATGGCGGCCGACCAGCTTTCGGAACTGGAGCGCAAGGTCGCCCGGCTTGAAGAACAGCTGGCCGATGCCAAAAAACAGCAGGTGGCCGCGCTCGACAACATGAGCCAGAACGAAGAAGAGCTGTCGCGTGCCGTCAATACTGCCGCCGCTCGGATCGAAAGCCTTGCGGACGGTCTTTCCAAGAGCTTGCGGGCCCAGGACAACGCCTGAGGCGACCGCCTTTCCGGCCAGACGGCAACGGAGAGTGCCCGCAACTTCGTTTGTGATGAAATCCATGCCGCACTGGTAATTGCCGCCGCACCGGATTATATGCGGTACTTGCGGCTGCCCGATACGTCAGGAACATTATCCCCGGGGCCTTACGCATTCCCTTGGGAGCTGTCCCTGCGCTGGGCCGTGGTCCGTTGCATACGGCGCCCACCTACATTGTAGGTTTCCCGGGATTGCAAATCCAACGGTCGGGCGGCTGCGCGTTTCCTTTTCAGGACGCGGGCCGATCCATTCTATTCGAGGCCCCATGACCGACCTTTCCTCCATTGCTGCCGAAAAAGACAGTCTCCGCAAGCAGGTGCTTGCCCGCCGCAAGGCAATGCCGGAGGTGGAGCGGATCGAACACAGCCTGATGCTCAGCGATCACGCCGAAGATCTGCCGCTGCCGGCAGGAGCAGTTGTTGCCGGGTTCTGGCCGATCCGGGACGAAATCGACCCGCGCCCGCTGATGGACCGCCTGCGCCAGCTTGGGCACCCCCTGTGCCTGCCCGTGATGACCGGCCCGAGCCTCATATTTCGCCGCCTGGAGCGGGATACGGAACTGGTTTCCGCCGGTTTCGGTACCTCCGAACCCGGCCCCTCTGCCGAGGAAGTGCGCCCGGATGTTCTTCTGATGCCGCTTGCCGGCTTTGACGGCAAAGGCACGCGCATCGGTTACGGCAAGGCTTTTTACGACATTACAATTGCGCAGCTGCAACACTCCGGGCCCCTTTTGTGCATCGGGCTTGCCTTTTCCGTGCAGGAGGTTGACCGCGTCCCCGCGGAAGCGCATGACAAGCCGTTGAATGGGATTCTGACCGAGCAGGGGTACCGGGCGTTCGGCTGACGGCGAAAGTGATCGCCGAAGCAGGCCGCCCAGTGAGGATATATGCGTATTCTGTTTCTGGGCGATCTTGTCGGCCGCGTGGGCCGTACCGCCGTCATTGAGCAATTGCCGGAGCTGGTGGAAAGCAACCAGCTCGATTTCGTGATCGTCAACGGTGAGAACGCTGCGTCCGGGTTTGGCATTACCGAAACGATCCTGCAGGACGTTCTGGATGCGGGCGCCGACGTCGTGACCACCGGCAACCACGTGTGGGACCAGCGTGACACCCTGGTCTATATCGAGCGACAGGACAGGCTGCTTCGGCCGGTCAATTACCCATCCGGGACACCGGGGCGCGGCGCTCACCTCTTCACGGCCAGAAACGGCGCAAGGGTGATGGTGGCCAATGTGATGGGCCGTGTTTACATGGATGCGCTCGACGATCCCTTCGCTGCCATCGACAACGTCATCAACGGGTGTCCGCTTGGCGATGTGGCCGATGCCATCATCGTCGACATGCATGCCGAGGCCACCAGCGAGAAACAGGCCATGGGCCACTTCCTGGATGGCCGAGTCAGTCTCGTTGTCGGAACGCACACCCATGTGCCGACAGCCGATCACCAGATCCTGGAAAACGGCACGGCCTACATGTCCGATGCGGGCATGTGCGGTGCTTATGACAGCGTTCTGGGCATGGACAAGGAAGAGCCGGTCAATCGGTTCCAGCGCAAGATACCAAGCTCCCGGTTCACACCGGCAACAGGCGATCCGACCATCTGCGGTGTCGCCATCGAGACGGACGATCGGACCGGGCTTGCCGAGCGGGTTGCGCCGCTTCGCATAGGTGGCCGGCTGGAGCCTGTGATCCCGTCCTTCTGGCCGAACGGGGCCTGACCACGGCCGAGAATTTCTCTGCGCTGGATTTTCCGGGTCAACTTGCCTATAAGCGGCGCAGTTTTCACTGACATCACCTGTAAAGAACCGAGAAGAGCCATGGCAGGCCATTCAAAATTCAAGAACATCATGCACCGCAAGGGACGCCAGGACGCGGCCCGCTCCAAGATGTTCTCCAAGCTGTCCAAGGAAATTACCGTCGCCGCGAAGATGGGCGACCCGGATCCGGACGCGAACCCGCGCCTGCGCCTTGCCGTCCAGAACGCCAAGGCCCAGTCCATGCCGAAGGAAAACATCCAGCGGGCGATCAACAAGTCCCAGTCCGGCGACGACGACAACTACGAGGAAGTCCGTTACGAGGGCTACGGCCCGGCAGGTGTTGCCGTGGTCGTCGAAGCCCTGACCGACAACCGCAACCGGTCCGCCTCCAACATCCGCTCCTATTTCACCAAATGCGGTGGGTCGCTGGGGGAAACGGGCTCGGTCTCCTTCATGTTCGACCGTGTTGGCGAAATTATCTACAAGCCGGAAGCCGGTGAAGCCGACGCGGTTCTGGAAGCTGCGATCGAAGCCGGCGCGGAAGACGTTCAGTCCGACGAGAGCGGTCACACGATCTACACCGCCTTTGAAGATCTGAACGATGTTTCTGCTGCTCTGGAACAGGCACTGGGAGAAGCGGATTCGACCAAGATCATCTGGAAGCCGCAGAACCTGACGCCGGTCAACGCGGACAAGGCCCAGACCATGATGAAACTCATCGACATGCTGGAAGACGACGACGACGTCCAGAACGTCTACTCCAACTTCGATGTCGACGAAGAAACCATGGCCTCTCTGGCTTCCTGAGTTACACAGGATATGAATCTGAAAACCCCGGCCCTGCCGGGGTTTTTGTTTTGGTGGTCCTGAGGCTCGCGCCTTCCTTGAACCAAGGAGACCGATCGCATGTTCAATATCTTCGACCTGACGCAGAAAGACCCGAAAACCTTGCAGGAGCGTGCGCTGAAGCTGGCGGAGGAAGCCGGAGAGCTGGCGCAGGCCGTTCTTTCGGCAACAAAGGCGCCGGGCAGCGAATACAAGAACCAGACGCTGGCAGATGTCCGTGAAGAAGCCGCCGATGCTGCAATCGTGGCGATGAGCGTCCTTGCGCAGGCTTCTTCAAGCAGGGAAGAGTTCGAGGCGGAACTCACGCGACTGATGGCGGAAAAATGTGCCAAATGGCAGGAGAAGCTGCAGGAAAAGCCTTTGGCCGAATAGGGTTTGCACCGCGTTTTTGGGGCGGGTTTTGCCAACTTGATCGGGTGGTCCTGGCCATACTCAACCTCATCCTGAGGAAGCGCAAAGCGCTGTCTCGAAGGATGGGCTACATACTCCGGAACAAGAGGCCCATCCTTCGAGACGCCGCTTCGCGGCTCCTCAGGATGAGGGTGTCTGGGTGTTCCTCCACACTAACATAACGCCAAGATCCGCCTACCGGAAAAGTGGATCCAGCAGGGGCATGCTGGAGAGGGCGGCGAGGGCGATCAGGCCGTAGGCGAGCTTGCGATAGAGTTTCGGGTCGGCGTGCTTGAAGCCGTTGGAGCCGAGATAGATCGCAATGGCATAGACGGGGATCGCCATGATCAGGAGGTGGAACACTTCCAGCGTGAAGAAGCCGTTGAAGATATAGGCAACGAAGGTTCCGATACTCGCAAGCGCGAAGAACACGATCAGGTTGGCACGGACGATTGCCGGTTCCTTGGCGCTGGAGAGCCAGAAGGCAACCACCGGCGGGCCGGAGACCTGCGAGATGCCGCCGAGGATGCCCGCAACTGCGCCAACCCCAAGCGACACCGGCCTGGAGGGTTTGCGTTCATAGCGCCAGCCGGACACCAGCAGCAGTAGCAGTCCGGTCACGATTGCAAAGATCGTCCAGCGTAGAACCAGCACGTCCGCGTTGGCCAGAAGCCAGGCGCCGACGTGAACAAAGATCACGGCGCCAACGACCGCGGGAAGCACTGTCGACCAGTTGCACAGCCTGAGCGCCCTGACCACCAAAGGCAGTGCGACAATGCCGTCGATGAACAGAAAGGTGGCGGCCGCGGTTGACGGCAGCATGACGCTGGCGGCAACCGGCATGAAGATCATTCCCGCACCGAACCCTGCAAACCCGCGCACGCAACCTGCCACAAACAGGACCGCGGCGAGGAACACCAGAAGGCCGGGCGGAAAGGAGCTGAAGATGTCGGCCATGGGAACTCGCGGAACGGACGGGATCAAAAAGGGATTGGCCCGGCAGATCGCGGGCCTTGGCGGGGGAGGTGGCCTGCCGGTAGGGGCAAGGCCGGATTAAACACGTTGTGAGGTGTTTTTGACAGGCTTTCCGGTGGTAAGCCGCGCTTTGGCTGGCGTCAACGGGGAAGTTTTGTTACCGATTTGTTCCATGATACACGCGATTCGTTTGCTGGGCATCGACCCGGGGCTGCGGCGTACCGGCTGGGGCATGATCGAGGCGACGGGAAATCGCCTGTCCTTCATCGCTTCCGGAACGGTAACCTCCGACAACAAGAAGAGCCTGGCCGAGCGCCTGGTGCAGCTGCATGACGGCCTCAGCGAAGTCGTGCGCCAGCATGAACCGTCCGAAGCCGCGGTAGAACATACGTTCGTCAACAAGGATGCGGGCGCAACTCTCAAGCTCGGGCAGGCACGCGGGATCGCTCTGCTGGTGCCATCGCTCGCCGGACTTCCGGTTGCCGAATATGCGCCGAACCTCGTCAAGAAGACGGTGGTCGGGACCGGTCATGCGGAAAAGGAACAGATCCGGGCCATGGTCAAGGTTCTGATGCCGCGGGCCACTTTCAATTCGGACGATGCCGCCGATGCACTGGCAATTGCCATTTGCCATGCGCAGCACCGGTCCAGCAGTACAGCGCGGCTTGCCGCCATGGGGGCAATATGATCGGCAAGCTGAAAGGCACCATCGACAGCTATGGCGAGGATCACGTGATCCTGGATGTGCACGGGGTGGGCTATCAGGTCCATTGTCCCTCGCGCATTCTGCAGGGTCTGCCGCGCGCAGGTGAAGCGGCTGTCCTTTTCATCGAGACAATCGTCCGTGAGGACATGATCCGGCTCTATGGCTTCGGTGTAGAGGCGGAGCGCGAATGGTTCCGTATCCTGATGACCGTTCAGGGTGTCGGCGCCAAGGTTGCGCTGGGCATTCTGGGGATCTTGAAGGCAAGCGAAGTCGCCAACGCGATTGCGCTTGGCGACAAGGCAACGATTTCTCGGGCGCCTGGCGTCGGCAAGCGCGTTGCCGAACGCATCATTGCCGAACTCAAGGACAAGGCACCGGGACTTGCCACAGTGGACCAGGGCACGATTGCGGTTTCCCAGAACGTTGCCGACAACGTGGCTGCCCGGCCGGTGGCCGAGGCGGTTTCGGCGCTCACCAATCTGGGGTATGCACAGGCGCAGGCGAGCGGCGCCGTCGCAAAGGCCTTGCAGTCAGCCGGTGAGGACGCGACCACGGAAACGCTGATCCGCCTTGGCTTGAAGGAATTGGCCGGATGATCGCCGTTACCTATGGCATCATTGCCGTTGTGTTCGTGGTTCTGGGGATCGGCGGTATCATGTACCTCGATCACCGTTTCAGTGCCTCGGTGGGGGATCGTCCGTTTACCGTCAACGGACGCCGTGTGGAGTCGGACGACCCGTTTGTCCTGCGCCAGTTCAAGAAATTCTATGCACTCCGGGTGGCCTATTCCCTGGCTCTTCTGGTGTTGCTGTTTGTGGTCGTAAGCCATGTCGGATGACACTCGCATCGTGACGCCGGAAATCCGGGGGGACGAGATCGATTCAACCATGCGCCCCCAGGTGCTGGATGATTTTGTCGGTCAGGCCCAGGCGCGCGCCAATCTGAAGGTCTTTATCGGTGCGGCGAAGGCGCGGGGGGAGGCGCTGGACCATGTGTTGTTCGTCGGGCCTCCCGGTCTCGGCAAGACGACACTGGCGCAGATCATGGCACGCGAACTGGGGGTCAATTTCCGGGCGACCTCCGGTCCTGTCATTGCCAAGGCCGGAGACCTTGCGGCCCTTCTGACCAACCTGGAAGAGCGCGACGTCCTCTTCATCGACGAGATCCATCGGCTCAATCCGGCAGTCGAGGAAGTGCTTTATCCGGCGATGGAAGATTTCCAGCTCGACCTGATCATCGGTGAAGGACCGGCTGCGCGATCAGTCAAGATCGACCTGGCGAAGTTCACGCTCGTTGCCGCAACGACGCGGCTGGGCCTCTTGACCACTCCGCTGCGCGATCGCTTCGGCATTCCGGTCAGGCTGCAGTTCTATACGGTTCCGGAGCTGGAGCACATCGTCAAGCGCGGCGCCGCCATTCTCGGCATCGGCATGGTTGAAGACGGTGCCCGCGAGATTGCCAAACGCTCCCGCGGGACACCGCGTATCGCCGGGCGACTGCTGCGGCGGGTAAGGGATTTTGCCATTGTCGCCGGCGTCGAGCGGGTCGACAGGGAACTCGCCGACAGGGCGCTTCTGCAGCTGGAAGTCGATGGTGCCGGGCTCGACAGTCTGGACCGTCGTTATCTGAGCCAGATCGCGGTGAATTTCGGTGGTGGGCCGGTCGGGATCGAGACCATTGCGGCAGCGCTTTCCGAGCCTCGTGACGCCATCGAGGAGATCGTCGAACCCTACCTGATCCAGAACGGGTTTCTGCAGCGGACGCCAAGGGGACGTATCCTGACGCCGATGGCGTTCGAACACCTGGGTCTTGCGGCCCCATCCAGACCGGATGCGCCGCAAATGGGACTGTTCACCGATCCCGAATAGTTTAAGTAGTATTTATAAGACAAGGTCTTGTCAGTTACATCTAGCTCTGCATAGCGATTAAGCATTTATTCGCGAATCCTGCCGTATCGTCGCGTTAACTATGCGGGGGAAACCATGCGGAAGCGCCTTTCATCTAAACTGGCTCTAATGTTTTTAGCCGGCGCACTCACTATGTGCGTGGCAATTGTCACGGTCACGTCGACCATTTCGCGGGATGTTGCAAACGGTCAGGCTGATGCCGGCCTGCAAAGTGCTACCAAGGCGAAACAGAAGGTTATTGAACTCTCCCTTGGGCAGGTGAAGGACAGCGCTGCGTTCTTCTCCACGCTGGAAGGCGCCAAGGACAGTCTGATGAAGACCATGGTCGGGTGGAAGAACCTGAAAGAAGGGCAGAACGAACTGCTCCGGAAGATCTTCGTGACCGACAATCCGCATCCCGAAGGTGAGCGTCACCTTCTGGTGGAGCCGGAAGAGTCCAACTACTACGTGAACAACCACAAGGTCGTTCATCCGATCTACCAGGAACTGGTCGATCAGGGCCTGTTTTCCGATGCGGCGCTGGCCAATCCGGACGGGTTCATCACCTACACTTTCCGCAAGGGTCCGGAATTCGCCTTCCACGTGGAAGACGCGCAGATCCAGGGCCATCCGGTGCAGATCGCCATGGGCAAGCTGTTCGAGGCCTCGAAAAACGAGACGCTGGCGGCCGGGCAGATCTATTCCTCAGGTTTTGTGACCACCGAAGACGGCACCGTCTCGGAAGTTCTCGCGGTGCCTGTGTTCTATCTGGACCGGTTCTTCGGAGCGATTGCGTTCACGACCAACATGGAGCATCTGGCCGGATTGCTGAACGAGAAGACCGGCCTCGGCGACAGCGAGCGCATCTTCCTTGCCGATTCCGATGGCAAGCTGGTACAGCTCGACGATATGGGCCGCGCGAGCGCCGTCCACATGATCTCCGATATCAAGGTCAACGACCGGCTGATCCGCCTGGAAGACGGTGACTACCGCTTCGCGGAAGCAAGCAACACGTTTGTCGGTTCGCCTTTCGGTGTTGTCGATGCCGTCAAGCAGACGGAACTGTCGGCTGCCGCCGATCGCATCACCTATGGTGCGATCATTTCCGGTTTCCTCTGTCTGGTTCCGATCGTCGGCCTGATCTGGTGGGTAACCCGGCGCATGTTCGCTCCCATGGAACGCCTTGCCGTCGCGGCTCGCAAGATCGCCGACGGCGACCTGGAAGTGGGTGTCGAAGCGACCGAACGCCAGGACGAGATCGGCCGCATGGCGCGCTGTATCGAAGTGTTCAAGGACAGTTCGATCGAACGCGAGCGTCTGGCATCCGAGCGCAAGGTTGGCCACATTGCCCGCGAACAGCGTGAAAAGACCATCGATGCGCTGATCGCCGCATTCCGGGCCGAGTCGCAGGCGGTTCTGGAGCTGGTGGAAACCAATATTGCCCGTGTGGAAGAAGTCTCTTCCGCCCTCAGTCACCGGTCCACTGCCGCGTCAGACCAGGGGCAGACCGCGGTGTCGACTTCGGAAAACGCTTCCTCCAACGTTCAGGCGGTTGCCTCCGCCACCGAGGAACTCAACGCGTCGATTTCGGAGATCTCCCGTCAGGTCGAAACCACGGCAAGCATCGTGGCCCAGACCACGACCGCCGCGCAGAGCTCCAATTCCAAGATCTCCGGTCTTGCGGAAGCGGCCAACAAGATCGGCGATGTCGTGTCGCTGATTTCAGAGATCGCCGAACAGACCAACCTGCTGGCGCTGAACGCGACGATCGAAGCTGCGCGTGCGGGCGATGCCGGCAAGGGCTTTGCGGTCGTTGCCTCCGAGGTCAAGTCGCTCGCCGGCCAGACTGCCAAGGCAACGGAAGAAATCTCCGCGCAGATCGCGGCAATCCAGGCCTCTACCACCGAAGCGGTGGAAGAGATTGCCCGGGTGTCGGAATCGGTCGAGGAGGTCAACTCCTACACCACCACGATTTCGGACGCCGTGCAGCAGCAGGGCGCTGCCACCGGTGAGATTTCCAGAAACGTTGCAGAAGCCGCGGAAGGTACCCGCAGCGTTGCGGAGACTGTGGCGTCGCTGAACGAAGGCGTTGCCGAAAACTCGGAAGCGGTTGGCGACATGCTGAACGCGACCATCGAGATGAAGCAGCAGGCGGAACAGCTTCGTGCGTCCGTCGAGAAATTCCTCTCCGAGGTTGCCGCTGCATAAGATACGGCCTACGTAAGGGCCAGGTACGAGCCTCCCGGTCGGTCGACCGGGAGGCTTTTTCATTCAGCTTTCGAGGGACAAAGCGTGTCGGACTGGCCGGATCTCGCCGGCCGCCTGGAAGATGGCGGTCATGTGCTTCCTGTTCGCGTCTACTACGAGGACACGGATTTCACGGGCATCGTCTATCACGGTGCCTATGTGCGCTTCTTCGAGCGCGCCAGGTCGGATTTCCTTCGTCTTATCGGAATTCACCATCGTGAGATGGCCGAAGGTACCCACGGTGCTTCGCTGGCCTTCGCAGTCAAGACAATGACGCTGGACTTCCAGAAACCGGCCAGGATTGACGATGTGCTGGAAGTTCATACCAGCCTTGCGGAGTACAAAGGCGCCCGAATCCGGCTCGATCAGCTGATTTACCGCGGCGAAGAGCTGCTGATTTCGGCTGCCGTCACCGTTGCGATCATCACCTCGCAAGGACGCCCGACCCGACTGCCGCAGGTCCTTTCGGAAAAACTCGTGCAGCATGCACCTGGAGAAAACACCGACGGTTGAAGGGCTTGGCTCTGAAAGAGCAGGCAAGCTGCTTGGCGGCGGTAAAATACTTTCAAAACCCATTACTGCGTTAATCTTGCAGTAACCTTAATTGATTCCTTTAGAGAGGGACTTTCTTTGATTGGAAAAGTCCCAGTTTTGACAAAATCAAACGTCAGAGAGGCGGCAGGTTACAAGAGCCGGCCGGCTGATTCCGGTTCCTCGCTGTCGTTTTCGAAACCTTGAATGCAAAACAGCGTCAGACGGCCAAGGGGTCATTGAATTTATGGAAACACTTGTCCAATCGACATTGGCGCCAGAGAGCGGCATTTCGTTTTTTGCGCTGTTCTGGCAGGCGCATATCGTCGTCAAGGTCGTAATGCTCGGCCTTTTGGGCGCTTCGGTGTGGTGCTGGGCGATCATCGTCGACAAGATCATGCTGGTCGGCCGGACACGGCGCCAGATGAGCCGGTTCGAAACGGTGTTCTGGTCCGGTCAGTCTCTCGAAGAACTCTATAATACGCTTCACAATCGTGTGAACCATTCCATGGCGGCACTGTTCGTCGCAGCCATGCGTGAATGGAAGCGCAGCCACGAGGGCGCGCGGCCTGCCATCGGCAGCCTGCAGCAGCGTATCGACAGGGTGATGGATGTCACCATCCAGCGCGAAGCCGAGCGGCTTGAAAGCCGGTTGCTGATCCTGGCAACCGTTGGCTCCGCGGCACCGTTCATCGGTCTGTTCGGAACGGTCTGGGGCATCATGACGGCGTTCCAGGCGATCGCGGCATCGGAAAGCACCAACCTTGCCGTCGTGGCGCCCGGTATTGCCGAAGCGCTGTTTGCGACCGCGCTTGGTCTACTGGCCGCCATTCCGGCAGTTATCGCCTACAACAAGTTCTCGGCCGACGTCGGCAAGGCGGTTTCGCGCATGGAAGGCTTTGCGGACGAGTTCTCCGCCATCCTGTCCCGTCAGATCGACGAGAGGGGCTGATCCATGGCCATGCAGGTCGGTTCAGGTCAGGCAGGAAGCGGACGGCGCGGGCGGCGCAGGCGTCGCCACGCACCCATGAGCGAAATCAACGTCACGCCGATGGTCGACGTGATGCTGGTGCTCCTGATCATCTTCATGGTGGCTGCTCCGCTCTTGACGGTCGGTGTGCCGATCGATCTGCCGGAGACCAGCGCCAAGGCCCTGGAAGGCGATACCGAGCCGATAACCATCTCGGTGAACGCGGCTGGTGAAATCTTCATCCAGGATACCCCGATCACGATCGAGGAGATCGTGCCAAAGCTCGAAGCCATTGCCGCCAATGGTTACGAGGAACGTATCTACGTGCGCGGCGATCAGGATGCCGACTACGGCACCATGATGAAGCTGATGGGCCGCATCAGCGCGGCCGGGTTTAAACGCCTCGGTCTTGTCACTCTGGAAGAACGGGACTCGTAACGCGTCATGCGCGCAGGTCTCATCGCGTCTCTGGCCGGTCACTCGGCTTTCCTGCTCTGGGGCTTGATCGCCTTTCCGGACGCTGAGAGCTTTGCGGTTCCGCAGGTGGATTCTCTGCCTGTCGAACTGGTGCCCATCGAGGAAATCACCAGGCTTCGGGTCGGCGAAAAGACCGCCGAAGTCCGGGACGTCGCGGCGGTGAACCCAAGCGATACCCCGGCCGAGGAACCTCCGAAACCGGCCGATAAACCGGGCGAAAGCAAGGTTGAGCAGCCGACGCAGCCGACACCTTCGCCGTCTCCGACGCCTCCTCCGGCACCGGAACCAACGCCCGTTGCGGATCCGGAACCGGCTCCGGCGCCTGCGCCCGAACCAGCGCCGGTGGCCGAACCTGCGCCTGCACCGGATCCTGCCCCGGCGCCGGAGCCTGTGCCGCAGCAGGAGGCCGCGCCTGCGCCCCAGCCGATCGTGACCAAGGTTTCGCCGCGCTCCAAGCCGACGCCGCCGAGGAATGCGCCCGAGCCGCCGAAGGATAATTTCGACAGCACCGATATCGCTGCGCTTCTGAACAAGGTCGAGCCGGCCAAACAGACCGGCGAAACCAGCCAGAACCCGGCCTCTCTCGGTTCCCGGCGCGGGGAGCAGAACGTGCGTATGAGCCAGTCCGAGCTGGATGCGCTGCGCGGAATGGTGGCGCAATGCTGGAACCCGCCGGTGGGCGCCGTCGGTGCGGAAGACCTGAAGGTTCGTGTCCGTTTCAACCTGTCCCAGGACGGTCAGGTTTCGGGCCAGCCGGAAGTCATGAATTCCAGCGGCAATCCGGCGTTCGGAGCAGCCTCAAGCAGTGCCGTGCGCGCGATCATGCGCTGCCAGCCATACAATCTGCCAATTTCCAAGTATGAAGCTTGGCAGGAAGTCATCATCAATTTCGACCCCAGAGAGATGCTCGGGGGATAGACTGGCCCGGCCAGTTCAAACGTCCATAAGGGAGCTGTTGTGCTCATGCGCGGAATACTGAAAAAACTTTCTGTTTTCACAAGCCGGAAAGCCAGAGGGCTCGCATTTGTTCTCGCTTCTTTTGTGGTGATTGCTCCGCTGCCGGCGGCAGCGCTTGTTGAAATCGATATTACCCAGGGCAACATCGAGCCCTTGCCGATCGCACTGCCGTCGTTTTCCGCCGAAGGCGGAGACGGCAAGCTGGCCGCGGACATGACCAACGTCATTGCCGCCGACCTGAAACGATCCGGCCTGTTCCGGCCGCTTGACCCGGCCAGCTTCATTCAGAAGAACATGAGCGTGAATTCCACGCCGCGTTTCGGCGACTGGCGTCAGATCAGTGCCCAGGCGCTTGTCACCGGTACGGTGATCAAGCAGCCGGATGGTCGTCTGCGGGCGGAGTTTCGTCTGTGGGACGTTTTCGCGTCAGAGCAGATGCTGGGCCAGCAGTTCTATACGACACCTGAAAACTGGCGGCGTCTGGCGCATATCATCGCTGACGCGATCTATGAGCGGCTGACCGGCGAAAAGGGCTACTTCGACACCCGGATCGTCTATGTCGATGAAACCGGCCCGAAGGACAAGCGCGTCAAGCGCCTGGCGATCATGGATCAGGACGGCGCAAACGTGCGTTACCTGACGCGCGGCGACGATCTGGTGCTGACACCGCGGTTCTCGCCGACGAGCCAGGAAGTCACCTACATGTCCTATGGCGGCGCCGATCCGAGTGTTTATCTGCTGAATATTGAAACGGGTCAGCGCGAAATCGTCGGCAACTTCCCGGGCATGACCTTTGCCCCGCGGTTCTCGCCCGATGGCCAGAGCGTGGTGATGAGCCTGCAGCAGGGTGGCAATGCCAACATCTTCAAGATGGACCTGCGCTCTCGTCAGACGACGCGTCTGACGAACGACGCAGCCATCGACACGAGCCCGTCGTTCTCACCGGACGGACGCCAGATCGTGTTCGAATCCGACCGCGGCGGCACACAACAACTTTATGTGATGAGCGCAGGCGGCGGTGGTGCGCAGCGTATTTCCTTCGGGCCTGGCCGGTATTCCACGCCGGTATGGTCGCCGCGTGGAGACCTGATCGCCTTTACCAAGCAGCACCAGGGCCGATTCATGATCGGCGTCATGCGACCGGACGGAAAGGGTGAGCGTATCCTGACCGAGGGCTATCACAACGAAGGTCCGGCCTGGTCGCCGAATGGCCGTGTGCTGGTGTTTTTCCGGGATACGCCGGGCGCCAATGGCGGGCCGCAGGTCTGGACCGTAGACCTGACAGGATACAACGAACAGCGGGTGGAGACCCCGGCCTTCGCGTCGGATCCCTCCTGGTCGCCGCTGATCGACTGATGGAGACATGCGGCCTGTGAAGGCAGGCCGTGTTAAGCTTTCGCTAACCATGTTTGAAAAGGCGTTTTTTACCGGTTTTGGCTAGAAAGCGTTTACCAAGAACCGGACGGATGAAATGTCAGGTTGGCGGGCTGGGGTGTAGGAGACAGGAATGTTCAAGAGTTTAAACGCCGGACGGGGCGCGCGCTGGATTGCAGTCTGCTTCGTGGTTCTGTTCGCAGCAGCATGTGCCCAGAACAAACCGGACGGGCTGTCGAGCAATGTGAAGCCGGGCACGGGCCAGGACTTCGTCGTGAACGTGGGTGACCGCGTGTTCTTCGAAGAAGACCAGTCGGTGGTGACATCGCAGGGTCAGGCAACCCTTGCCAATCAGGCCAAGTGGCTGAACCGCTATCCCCAGTACACGATCACGATCGAGGGGCATGCGGATGAACGCGGCACGCGTCAGTACAACATCGCGCTGGGAGCACGCCGTGCCCAGTCCGCACGTGACTATCTGGTGGCGCAGGGCGTGAACGCCTCGCGAGTCCGGACGATTTCCTACGGCAAGGAACGGCCTGTTGCTGTCTGTAACGACAACAGCTGCTGGTCGCAGAACCGCCGTGCGGTGACGGTCCTGAACAACGCGACCAACTGATCCGGCAAATGCCGAACAAAAAGGCCGGGCAGCTTGCCCGGCCTTTTTTGTTGGGCTGGCGGGAAATGACGAAATCACTTCAATGTCAGCCGGTAACGTCAAAATTTGGCCGAAGTCGAAGCGCTCTGTGCACTTGAGTAAGAAGCCGGGCATGGTAAGACATCATGCGCGTGGATCTGCTTGAGTATTGGCGTTTGTCGGACCACGGCCAGACACTGGTACAGCAAATCCAACCGGAGGAGCGAATGCTGAAACTAAAGGGACTGGCAGGTCTCATCATGGCGTTGGTCATCACCTTCGCCACTGCCACACCGTCGCAAGCCCAGCTGTTCGGACGCAAGAATGACGATTCCAGCGTAAGGATCGGTCAGCTTGAGGAACGGATCCGGGTTTTGACCGGTCAGATCGAACAGTTGTCCTATCAGATGCGGGAATTGCAGGATCAGATGCGCCGCATGCAGGAAGACAATGAATACCGCTTCCAGCAGCTGGAAGGCGGCACCCCGGGCAAGCGCTCGGATGTCGCTCCAGGATCGACCGCTCCGGGCCTAGGCCCGGACGGTACTCCGCAGTCGGGCAACCTTATCGCGCCGGGTGGAGGTTTTGCGACCCTTCCTACGGACGGATCTGGAGACGGCAACTGGGATCAGTCCGGCGGCTATGAAAGCGGTTTGCCGAGCGACGGTCCGATCGACCTTTCGCGGCTGGCCAACGGGCTTGAAAACCTGCCCGGCACCGGTCAGGAAATCGCGCCCGATCCCGGTCTTGCCACCGACGATGACCAGATTGCCAGCGTCATCGGCAGCGGCGACCCGAGCTCTGACTACAATCAGGCTTATTCCCTGGCGGTCAATGGCGATTACGCGGGGGCCGAGCGCGGGTTCCGGAATTTTCTGGAAACCTATCCCGACGATGCACAGGCAGCGAACGCTCAATACTGGCTGGGCGAAAGCCTGCTGGCGCAGCAGAACTACCGCGAGGCAGCCGATGCTTTCCTGAAGACCTACACGGACCATCCCGGCAACGCCAAGAGCCCCGACAGCCTGCTCAAGCTGGGTGTCTCGCTGCGTGGTCTCGGCGAAGCGGATGCGGCCTGCGCAACGTTTTCCGAACTGCTGAACAAATATCCGAATGCCGCTCCAGCCGTTTTGTCCCAGGCGCGGGATGAACGCCGTCGTGCCCAGTGCTCCTGACGGGCCGGTTGAGCCCGAGAGGCTCCCGGCCGATCGCGTCGATGCTCTTTTTTCAAAGCTAAGCTCTTTTTCCAATCTGGCGCTGGCAGTGTCCGGCGGCTCGGATTCCCTTTGTCTTCTTGTCCTTTTCGATGAATGGCGCAAACGCACCGGCTGGCAGGGTGCTGCCGAAGTGCTGTGTGTCGATCATCAACTCCGGCCCGAAAGTGGTCAGGAGGCGGAATTCGTTGCGACGAGTGCGCGCGCGTGCGGCCTTGCCTGCACGGTGTTGCGCTGGACCGGCACCAAACCGGCTGCAAACCTCCAGGAAGCGGCACGCATTGCCCGTTACCGGTTGATGGCAGCGCGTATGCGGGACATCGGCGCGGAGGCGCTTGTTCTTGGTCATCACCTTGACGATCAGGCGGAAACTTTTCTGGACCGTCTGACCCGGGGGAGCGGCGTTACCGGTCTCAGCGGGATGGCGGCTGACGAAGACTGCGGTCCGGAAGGTCTGCGCCTGCTGCGTCCGCTCCTGAGTGTTTCGAAATCCGACCTCGAGGCAACGCTTGAAGAGCGCGGCCGTTCCTGGTGCACGGATCCTTCGAACCGGAACCCGAAATACAAGCGCAGCCGGCTCCGCGCCATCTTGTCGCTGTTGACCGAGGAGGGATTGAGCGCAGAGCGTCTTGCGCAGACCGCTGCCAATATCCGCCGGGCGCGAGAAGCCCTGGAACGGACCGCCGATGACCTGGTCGCTCGGCTGATCACCGAACACCCGGCAGGACCCGCGCGCCTGGAGCGTGAAGCCTACCGCGAGCAGCCGGAAGAACTCCGTTTCCGGCTGCTCGTCTATCTGATGGCGCGTGTCTCGGGCAAGAATTCCCGACCAAGACTTGCCAGGCTTCAGGCTCTGGACGGGGTGCTGATGTCCGGTGAGGCGAACCGTCAGACCTTTCAAGGATCGGTTTTCGACGCAGACGCAAGCGTCATCAGAGTGTGGAAGGAGCCGGGGCGCGAGCCGCCGGGCATTCTCACGGGTCTTGCTGGAACCGGCACATGGGATGGCCGCTTCCTTTACCGGGTCCCCACAGGTCCTGTTGGCGAGAGTAATGCCCCCTTGTGTCTGGGGCCGCTGATGAACGCGCCTGTAGCGTCCCGGGAAATCGACTGGCCGGCGGGCTGGCCCAAGGCCGCCTTCGACTGCGCGCCGGTCCTGTGGCGGGCAGGGGAGATCCTGACCCCGGCTTCCGCAACGGCTGTTTTGACCATTGGCAATTCCTGCAGCAGCGCAGATTTGAATTTGGAGCGAATGCCGATCCAAGGTAAATTGCCGGATAACTTTATGGACAATGAGGACGCAGACGAGGAAATCTGAGGTTTTCCCCATCTGGAACATCTGTTAGAGGTCCGTGCTTAAGAAAATAGTCAGCGCATCTGCGCAACTATGGCGCACCGCCTTGGCAGCGGGCTTTGGGCGACCTATCTTCGCTCTAAAGAAACGTAACCGCGTGCAGTTAGTCGCGTTGGGCGGTTAAGGAAACGAAATGAACGCACATTTTCGCAACTTCGCTCTCTGGGTGATCATCGCCCTGCTATTGATCGCATTGTTCCAGCTTTTTCAAAGTCCCGCGCAGCATGGCGCAACGAATGACATTGCTTATTCGGACTTCATGAAGCAGGTCGACAACGGCGAGATCCGATCGGTCATCATTCAGGAACAGAAGATCACCGGTACCTACAGCAGTGGCAGTGCCTTCCAGACCTACGCTCCTGATGGCGCGCAATATGTCGATGAGCTGCGCAGCAAAGGCGTCTTGATCAATGCCCGCCCGCCGGCGGAAAGCTCTCCGTTGCTTGGTGCGCTGTTCTCATGGCTGCCGATGCTGATCATCCTGGGTATCTGGATTTTCGTCATGCGCCAGATGCAGGGCTCCGGCGGCAAGGCCATGGGCTTCGGCAAGTCCAAGGCGAAGCTGCTGACCGAGGCACACGGCCGGGTAACCTTCGAAGACGTGGCCGGTATCGACGAAGCCAAGGAAGACCTTCAGGAAATCGTCGAGTTTCTGCGCGACCCGCAGAAGTTCCAGCGTCTTGGTGGCCGGATCCCGCGCGGTGTTCTGCTGGTTGGCCCTCCGGGTACCGGTAAGACGCTGACCGCGCGTGCGGTTGCCGGTGAAGCCAACGTTCCGTTCTTCACCATTTCCGGTTCCGACTTCGTGGAAATGTTCGTCGGTGTGGGTGCGTCCCGCGTCCGCGACATGTTCGAACAGGCCAAGAAGAATGCTCCGTGCATCATCTTCATCGACGAAATCGACGCGGTCGGTCGTCATCGTGGCGCCGGTCTCGGCGGCGGTAACGACGAGCGCGAACAGACGCTCAACCAGCTGCTGGTCGAGATGGACGGTTTCGAGCCGAACGAAGGCATCATCATCATCGCCGCGACCAACCGGCCGGACGTTCTGGACCCGGCGCTGCTGCGCCCGGGCCGTTTCGACCGCCAGATCGTGGTGCCGAACCCGGATATCACCGGCCGCGAAAAGATCCTGAAAGTGCACATGCGGAAAGTTCCGCTGGCCCCGGATGTCGACGTCAAGACGCTGGCACGCGGTACGCCGGGCTTCTCCGGTGCGGACCTGATGAACCTTGTCAACGAAGCCGCGCTTCTGGCTGCCCGCCGCTCCAAGCGCCTGGTGACCATGGCAGAGTTCGAAGACGCCAAGGACAAGGTCATGATGGGTGCGGAACGCCGCACGCTGGTGATGACCGAGGAAGAAAAGAAGCTGACCGCCTATCACGAAGCCGGTCACGCGCTGGTGGCTCTGCACCAGGAAGCTTCCGATCCGATCCACAAGGCGACCATCATTCCGCGTGGACGTGCGCTTGGCATGGTCATGCGCCTGCCGGAGAAGGACCAGGTGTCGCTTACCCGCGCCAAGTGCAAGGCCGACCTTGCCGTTGCCATGGGTGGCCGCGTCGCCGAAGAAATGATCTTCGGCTACGAGAAAGTGACTTCGGGCGCGTCCGGCGACATCCAGATGGCTACCAAGCTGGCCCGCGCGATGGCGACCCAGTTCGGCATGTCCGACAAGCTCGGTCCGCTGCTTTACGGGGAAAACCAGGAAGAAGTGTTCCTGGGACACTCCGTGGCAAAGAACCAGCACGTTTCCGACGAAACCCAGAAGATCGTCGATGCGGAAATCAAGTCCTTCGTCAACCAGGGCTATGAAACCGCCAAGAAGATCCTGGGCGACCACGAAGACCAGTTGCATACGATCGCCAAGGGTCTCCTGGAGTACGAAACCCTGTCGGGTGACGAGATCAAGGGCCTGCTCGATGGCAAGCCGCCGGTGCGCGACACGGACGACGACCAGCCGGTCGGCCGGTCGTCCGCGGTACCGACCGCTGGTGCCAAGCGTGGCGGCGACGAGGCCAGCGGTGGCATGGAGCCGCAGCCGCAGTCCTGATCGGTTCCGATATTCTGAACAACCCAGATGCCCGGCCTGCGCCGGGCATCTTCGTTTGCGGTGAAAGAACAGGGTTGCCAGCCATCAGGGAATGGTAACAATTGCTCACATATTTTGAATCGTGACTTCGGCTGATTGCGTTACAAAGAGCGCAACCAAGACAGATAGATCAGCAAGGCATATTTGATGCGCAAGTTTTTCGGCACCGACGGCATCCGCGGTCAGGCGAACAGCTATCCCATGACCGCCGAGATGGCGCTGAAGGTTGGCATGGCCGCCGGGTTGGCTTTCAAGAACGGCGGACACCGCCACCGGGTGGTTATCGGCAAGGACACCCGCCTTTCCGGCTACATGCTGGAAAACGCCCTCGTGGCAGGCTTCACTTCGGTCGGCATGGATGTGTTCCTGCTGGGCCCGCTGCCGACGCCCGCGGTCGCGATGCTGACACGCTCGCTCAGAACCGATCTCGGTGTGATGATCTCTGCCTCGCACAATCCGTTCCAGGACAACGGCATCAAGTTCTTCGGCCCGGATGGCTTCAAGCTCAGCGACCAGATCGAAAAGACGATCGAAGAGCTGATGGAAAGCGATCTGACATCCCGTCTGCCGAGCGCCAGCGAGCTAGGCCGTGCAAAGCGGATCGACGGTGCGCAGCAGCGCTACATCGAATTTGCCAAGCGGACGCTGCCAAGGGAAATGAGCCTGGAAGGTCTGCGCGTCGTGATCGATTGCGCCAACGGGGCTGCCTACAAGGTCGCGCCCGAGGCGTTGTGGGAGCTGGGTGCGGATGTGATCACCATGGGTGTCACGCCGGATGGCTTCAACATCAACAAGGAATGTGGCTCGACGTCGACCGATGCCTTGTCCCGCAAGGTGCATGAAGTACGCGCCGACATCGGCATCGCGCTCGATGGGGATGCGGACCGGGTCATCATCGTCGATGAAAACGGCTCGGTGGTGGATGGCGACCAGCTGATGGCCGTGGTGGCGCAGTCCTGGCAGCAAAGCAACCGCCTGTCCGCGCCCGGGATCGTGGCGACGGTCATGTCCAATCTCGGGCTGGAGCGATACCTTCAGAGCCTCGGGCTGGGCCTTGCCCGGACCAAGGTCGGCGACCGCTATGTGGTCGAACATATGCGTGCCAACGGCTACAATGTCGGCGGTGAGCAGTCCGGCCATATCGTCCTGTCCGATTTTGCCACGACCGGCGACGGCCTGATCGCGGGCCTGCAGGTTCTTGCGTGCGTCAAGGATCAGGACAAGCCCGTGTCGGAAGTCTGCCGCAGGTTCGAGCCCGTACCGCAGATCCTCAAGAATGTGCGCTACAAGGGCGGCAAGCCGCTTGAGCAGGATCTGGTCAAATCCGCGATCGAGGATGGCGAGGCCCGCCTTGGCAATTCCGGCCGGCTCGTGATTCGAGCTTCCGGCACCGAACCGTTGATCCGCGTGATGGCGGAAGGCGACGATGCGGAGCTGGTCAAGCAGGTGGTCAATGATATCGCCGGCGTGGTGGCAACAACCGCGGCCTGATCGGCGAGACAGCAAGTGACGGGAAAAGCCGCCCATGTGAGGCGGCTTTTTTGTTGCGCCTTATCCGCGGAGAACCCCGGATGACACCTGGAATACAGCCTCTGGACAGGGCGACTGGAAGCCACTTTCTCGGGAAGTCCTAACAAGTTCATGAAAACGTGGCGACAGGTGGCCTCCCGGATCCGCATCGTGTTTCATTTGACCTGGATGACAACAAGCGGCTCTGGCAGTTATGTCCCCGGCCTGCCTGATAATTTTGCACGCCTGTTTCTGATCTTTCGATGTTTCTTCGGCTGTTAAGGTTTCCTTAAGGTAAAAAAACGCGGTTAAAGAACAGAGTTAAGTCACAATTAATGAATTCCCGTCAGTATGCTTTCAAGTTTGATGTGTCCGGCATTGGTTAACGCGGACGCTCACTGGAAAAGGACGAGGACATGGACAATTTCTTTAAGCGTTTGTCTTTGACCGGCTTTGCTGTTGCGCTTTCCACTGCTGCATATGCCGCGGATTTGCCAACCCCGGTCATCGAGCACATCCCGGAAGTCCCGGCCGTTGGTGGTTGGTACCTGCGTGGTGATATCGGATACAAATTCTACAACGATCCAAGTGGCAGTTTTAACGATCCGGTGATCGGAGACCTGCGATTCCAGCGCGAGTCCATGGATGATGCCTGGATGATCGGGGTTGGTGTCGGTTACCAGTTCAACGACTATTTCCGTTCTGATGTCACGATTGACTACGAAACCTCGGCAAATGTTAAAGGTTACGCTGTTTGCGGTACCTGTGCGGGTGGTTTTTCGACAGAATCAACTGATGTCGACGTCTGGACTGTCATGTTGAACGGTTATGTTGACCTGGGCACATGGAACCGCATCACACCATATGTTGGTGCCGGTATTGGTGCTTCCTACGTGACTACCGACAACACCTATTCTATCAACCCAGGTGGTACTGGTCGCACGGACTATGACGGATCACATAGTGAATGGAACTTCGCATGGGCACTTATGGCCGGTGCGTCCTACGCTGTGACCGACAACTGGGCAATCGATGCGGGTTATCAGTATCGCGATCTCGGTGATGCCAAGACTGTCAAACTTCATGATGCGGGTACCGGAGAGACTCGCGTCGAGTGGGACGATCTGACTGCGCACGAAATTCGGCTCGGTGTTCGTTACAACTTCGGTGGTGGCGCGCGTGTTCCAGCCGGCCCGGTCTACTACGAGCCGCAGGGTCCGATCACCAGCAACTTCTGATCTTCCGATCAGCGAATTTGAAAGGCCGGTCAATCGACCGGCCTTTTCCTGTTTGCGCCCACACTTTCCCTTGAGTTTTCTTGAGCCAAGCGACGCCAATCCTGATTTCAGGTGCGGGTGGCTTGTCTGAGAGAACGCTTCCGGAAGGCGAGGGGGTGTGACCGAATTTATCCGTTCACCCGTGATTTGAATTGACCAAAGGTCAGGAAGGTCCTATCCCCATAGGTGGGCCACCTCTCCCCAACGAGAGGCAACTATCTGCGAGGGTAGACAGATATGACAGACCTCACCGCCAAGCCGGACGTGCGTCCGGCCAATCCCAATTTTTCTTCTGGTCCCTGTGCCAAGCGTCCCGGCTGGTCGCTTGAGGCTTTGGGCGATGCGCCGCTTGGGCGGTCTCACCGGGCCAAGCCCGGCAAGGCCAAACTTGCCGAAGCCATCGAGTTGACCCGCAAGGTGCTGAACGTGCCGGACGGATATCGGATCGGTATCGTCCCGGCGTCCGACACCGGCGCTGTCGAGATGGCGCTCTGGTCGCTGCTCGGTGCACGTGGCGTCGAAATGCTCGCATGGGAAAGCTTCGGCTCCGGCTGGGTTACCGACGTCATCAAACAGCTCAAGCTCGATGATGCCCGGGTCCTGGAAGCGCCTTACGGCGAACTGCCGGATCTTGCCTCGGTCGATTTCTCCAAGGACGTTGTTTTCACCTGGAACGGCACCACTTCCGGCGTCCGTGTTCCCAACGGCGACTGGATCCCGGCCGATCGCGAAGGCCTGACCATCTGCGATGCGACTTCCGCCGCCTTTGCGCAGGACCTTGCGTTCGACAAACTGGACGTCGTGACCTTCTCCTGGCAGAAGGTGCTGGGCGGGGAAGCTGCACATGGCATGCTTATCCTCAGCCCGCGCGCGGTCGAGCGTCTCGAAAGCTATACGCCGGCCTGGCCGATGCCGAAGATCTTCCGCATGACCAAGGGCGGCAAGCTGATCGAGGGCATCTTCAAGGGCGAGACCATCAACACGCCGTCCATGCTCTGTGTCGAGGACTATATCGACGCCCTCAAGTGGGCCGACGGTCTGGGTGGGCTGTCTGGCCTGCGTGCCCGCGCTGATGCCAACCTCAAGGTGCTTGCCGACTGGGCGGAAAAGACCTCCTGGGTCGATTTCCTTGCAGTTGACCCGGCAACACGGTCGAACACGTCCGTCTGCCTCAAGGTCACGGATCCGGGCATTCTTTCGCTCACTGCAGACCAGCAGGCCGCTTTTGCCAAGGCTCTTGCAGGTACGCTCGACGCCGAAGGCATCGCCTATGACATCGGCGCTTACCGCGATGCACCGTCCGGTCTTCGGATCTGGGCCGGCGCGACCGTCGAGACGAGCGATCTTCAGGCCTTGACCCATTGGCTTGACTGGGCATTCCAGTCGGAAAAAGCGAAGCTGCCCCAGGCCGCCTGAGCCTGTTCATCCTTCACGACAACAGTCCCGGGCGGTGCGCTGCCCGGATCGTTTCTCGTATTCAAGGAGAGGCTCCAATGGCTCCCAAGGTACTGATTTCCGACAAGCTGTCGGACGCTGCCGTGCAGATCTTCAAGGATCGCGGCATCGACGTGGACTTCCTGCCGGACGTCGGCAAGGACAAGGAAAAACTGCTGGAGATCATCGGCAAATACGATGGTCTGGCAATCCGTTCGGCCACCAAGGTTACGGAAAAAATTATCGCAGCGGCTGAAAATCTGAAGGTGATCGGCCGTGCCGGGATCGGCGTCGACAATGTCGACATTCCCAAGGCGACCGCGCGCGGTATCATCGTCATGAACACGCCCTTCGGCAACGCGATCACCACTGCCGAACATGCCATCTCGATGATGATGGCGGTTGCGCGCCAGATCCCGGCGGCGGATGCCTCGACCCAGGCAGGCAAGTGGGAGAAATCCCGTTTCATGGGCCGTGAACTTACCGGCAAGACGCTCGGGTTGATCGGTTGCGGCAATATCGGCTCTATCGTGGCGGACCGGGCCATCGGCCTGAAGATGAAAGTGATCGCCTTCGATCCCTTCCTGACGCCGGAAAGGGCCGTTGCGCTAGGTGTCGAGAAAGTCGAGCTTGACGGCCTCTTGTGCCGGTCCGACTTCATCACCCTGCACACACCGCTCACCGACAAGACGCGCAACATCATCGATGCCAAGGCCATCGAGAAGATGCGCAAGGGCGCGTATCTGATCAACTGTGCCCGAGGCGGGCTTGCGGATGAGGCGGCAGTGCGGGCGGCCCTGGACGCGGGCAAACTCGGTGGGGCGGCGTTCGACGTCTTTGTCGAGGAACCTGCCAAGGAAAACCTGCTGTTCGGCGCGCCGAACTTCGTCTCGACGCCGCATCTGGGTGCTTCCACCACGGAAGCCCAGGAAAACGTTGCGCTGCAAGTGGCAGAGCAGATGTGCGACTACCTGCTACAGGGCGCAGTCCGCAACGCGCTCAATATGCCGTCCATTACTGCCGAGGAAGCGCCCAAGCTGGTGCCGTTCGTGCGTTTGGCCGAACAGTTGGGCTCCTTCGCGGGGCAACTGACGGAGACCGGCATCGAAGGGGTTCGCCTGGAATATGCCGGTGCTGTTGCCGAGATGAACGTGCAGGCGCTGACTGCAGCTGCCTTGACGGGGCTGCTGACACCGCTCCTGCAGACGGTCAACATGGTTTCCGCGCCCATCCTTGCCAAGGAACGGGGCATGAAGATCGAGGAAATCCGTCGCGAAAAAGACGGCGCCTACGAGACCTACATGCGCCTTACGGTGATCACCCAGCGTCAGGAACGTTCGGTCGCAGGCACGGTCTTTGCCGACGGAAAACCGCGGATCATCCAGGTGAAGGGCATCAACATGGAGGCCGAGCTCGGCCCGCAGATGCTTTACATCACCAACGAGGACAAGCCGGGCTTCATCGGACACCTCGGGATGGAACTCGGCAACAGCGGCGTCAACATCGCGACCTTCCATCTCGGCCGTCTGGCCCCTGGGGACGACGCGATCTGCCTTGTGGAGGTGGATGGCGACGTGTCTCCGGAGGTTCTGGCACGGCTGGAGGCCGTTTCCCACGTCAAGCAGGTCAAGGCTCTGCATTTCTAGAATGGCTGGCGTTCGACGGAACGCCCGCTGATCCGCTATCCGGTCAAAAAGGGTGCGTGCCCCTAATCGCGCCTTCCGGATGTACGTCAGGTGCAGCCCAAGTTCCTGGCGCTTGAGCCTTCTGCCTTTTGCAGAAGGCTCCTTTTTTCCCGAACCGATCAGACTGCCGGCGCGCGGCGCTTTTTGAGGATGCGCCCGTCAAGGACGACGAGGCCTGCCAGCAGCACGGCAAATCCGCCAAGCTGAAGCACACCCAGATTTTCTCCCAGGATCAGCCAGCCGAAGAAGAGAGCGCTTGCCGGGACAAGGAGCGTGACCAGCGAAGCGTTGGTCGCGCCGGCCTCGGCCAGAATCTGGAAATAGATCAGGTAGGCAAGGGCGGTTGCCAATACGCCGAGCGCGAGCACATTGAGCCAGGCCGTCAGGCTGGGATCGGCCATGGTCCAGTTACCGGCAGTCAGAAGAGCGACCGGCAGCATGAGGGTGGTCGAGCCGAGCAACTGACCCGTTGCCGTTACTTGCGGCGGCAGCGTCTTGAAGCGGCGGGCGAAGGTCGCCGCGCAGGCATAGGAGATCGCGGCACCCAGGCAGCAAAGCTGTGCCCACAACGGGTCGCTCGCAAGGCCCGACAGGCTGCTCCACAACATGATGGCGACACCTGCAACACCCAGCACCACACCGGCAATCCTGTTGCCCTGAAGCGTTTCCTGTTTCGTCAGCAGACCAGCCACGATCACCGTGAAGACAGGCGTCGTTGCATTCAGGATGGATGCGAGGCCCGCACCGATTTCTGTCTGTCCGAGAAACAGGAGAGAGAAGGGAATGGCGTTGTTCAGCAGTCCCATGACCAGAAACGGCACGGCATATTTTTTCTCCAGCCGGTTCAACATGCCACGATGCCAAAGGATCATCAGCAGGACCGTGCAGGCAATGGAAACACGCAGGAATACGAGAACAAACGGCGGGATTTCGGCAACGGCCACCTTTGCGAACAAAAAGGACCCGCCCCAGATGGCGCCAAGGACGGTCAGCATGATCCAGTTACGAAGTGGCATTGCACGATCTCTGATTGAGTGATGTTTCTCAGGTAGCACCCCACCGGAAGGAAGAACACCCGAAACGCGAGTAGAGGACTGGTCGCTTGTAAGGATGGGGTGTGATGATTTGGGGCGCCCCTTGTTCGTTGGGCCGCCAAGACCGGTGAGGTGAAGGTGGGCGTTGTCCGGGCTGCCTTCATGCATTCGACGACGAATTGCGGCCGCCTGTCCGTTTTGTCTGTGCAAGCGTCGGTCCTGGGCTTGCGCAGTCGGTTCACTCCGGCAACAGTATCGAGGCCGCGTTTTCTTCGGCTGCTCGGAAGAGTTCTTCATTCATGACCCAGGTTGCCCCCGCAGCGGATTCCAGATCGCTTGCCGGACGTTTGACACCGTTGCTGGTTGCTGCCGCTTGCCTCCTGGGCGCGAACGGACTTTCCGTGACAATGATTTCGGTGCGTGCCAAATCGGAAGGCATGTCCGATGCGCTCATCGGGTTGCTGGGGTCGTGCTATTTCGGCGGCATGATTGTCGGTGTGCTGCTGACACCGTTTCTGATCGCGCGGGCAGGGCACATTCGCGTCTTTTCCACGCTGGCTGCAATCAGCGCCATCGCCATTCTGGCGATTGCCTTCACACCTGCCGGCTGGCTCTGGATGGTCGTGCGTCTGGTGAGTGGGGCGGCTTTTTGCGGCACGACGATGGTTCTGGAAAGCTGGCTCAATTCCATCGCCACCAATTCGTCCCGCGGGCGGATCCTTTCCGTCTACCGGATAGTCGACATGATCGCCGTCATGGGCAGCCAGTTCATGCTGCCCGCGTTCGGTCCGCTTGGTCCGGATATTCTGATCGTTCTGGCCATCCTGTTCTGTTTCGCGCTGGTGCCGATCTCCCTGACAAGTGAGCGCAATCCCGCAGCGCCGCCCGCGCGGTTCTTCGATCCGCTCATGTTGTGGCGCGTGTCTCCGGTCGCCCTTGTCGCCGTCTTCACCATCGGCCTCACCAACGGTGCGTTCCGCATGGTTGGCCCGGTTTATGCGGAAGGAATTGGACTGGGGCTTGAAACGGTTGCCGCGTTCATCGCGATCTGGGTCTTTGCCGGGGCGATCTTCCAGTATCCCGCAGGCTGGCTGTCCGACCGGCTCGACCGGCGTGTCGTGCTCGGTGTCTTTACCGTCGGTGCCGGGCTGGCCTGTCTCTTCATTTCGGGGTCTTCGACCCGGCTGGAGCTTTTTGCAGGCGTCTTCCTGTTTGGCGGATTTGCCCTGCCGCTCTATTCTCTTTGTGCGGCCCATGCCAACGACAACGCCGAGCCTGGACAATTCATCGATGTGGTGGCAGGGCTCACGCTTGCCTATGGCGTGGGCGCCATGGCGGGGCCGTTCATTGCCTCACTGGTGATGGAGCAATTCGGCCCCTCGGCCTTCTTCCTCTATACCGCCACACTGCACCTGTCGCTCGTTGTGTTCATCTTCGCGCGGATCGTCAGCCGGGACGCTGTTCCCGCAAGCAAGCGGCATCGCTTTGTCTGGCTGCTGCGCACGTCGCCGATGATTTTCAGGCTTGCGCGCAACGACAAGCCGGATGCAGGTGAGCCGCCGGCTAAATAATCTGCCGTCGCGACATTGCCGCAAATGCAGTCTAATCCGGGAAAAGTCCGTTCAGGTGCACGTCATGACTGGTCAATTGTCACAGGGGTGACCGGGCCGATCAGGAGAGCTGGCAAAAAAACCTGCTTTTGGCTCTCAATCTCCCTGCGGAGACTCGCATGAGCAGGGAAACCTGTCTATAGTCCGCGCCGTTTGCCCCGGTCCGGTTGCCGGGGCTTGTCGTGTTGGCGCCCCGGACAAGTTTCGGATGGTGCGGAAGCTGCTTCAGGAGAGCAAAGTCTAGATGGCGAATGTGGTTGTTGTCGGTTCGCAATGGGGTGACGAAGGCAAAGGCAAGATTGTCGACTGGTTGTCGGAACAAGCCGATGTCATCGTAAGGTTCCAGGGCGGGCACAATGCCGGTCATACCCTTGTCATCGACGGTGTCAGCTACAAGCTGTCTCTCCTGCCGTCCGGGGTTGCACGCGAAGGCAAGCTGTCCGTCATCGGCAACGGCGTCGTGCTGGATCCGCATGCGCTGGCAGAGGAAGTCGAACGCCTCAGCAAGCAGGGCGTCGTGGTGACGCCGGAAAGCCTGCGTGTTGCCGAGAACGCAACGCTGATCCTGTCTCTGCACCGCGAGCTTGATGCGTTGCGCGAGAATTCCAACACCGGAACGCGCATCGGCACCACCAAGCGCGGTATCGGACCGGCGTATGAAGACAAGGTTGGCCGCCGCGCTATCCGTTTGATGGACCTGAAGAATCTTGCCACTCTGCCAGCCAAGATCGACCGCTTGCTGACGCACCACAATGCGCTGCGCCGGGGTCTTGGCCAGGATGAGGTTTCCGCACAGGCGATCTACGACGAACTCGCCAGCGTTGCGGACAAGGTCCTGCCCTACATGGACAAGGTCTGGTACCTGCTGGACGATCTGCGCCGTCAGGGCAAGCGTATCCTTTTCGAAGGTGCACAGGGCGCGTTGCTCGACATCGACCACGGCACCTATCCCTTCGTGACGTCGTCCAACACGGTCGCCGGCCAGGCTGCGGCAGGCAGTGGCCTTGGCCCGAATTCGATCAACTATGTGCTCGGTATTACCAAGGCCTATACGACACGCGTCGGTGAGGGCCCGTTCCCGACCGAACTGAAGGACGAGATCGGCGAGTTCCTCGGAACGCGCGGCCATGAGTTCGGTACGGTTACCGGCCGCCGCCGCCGCTGCGGCTGGTTCGACGCTGTGCTGGTGCGCCAGACCGTCTGCACCTCGGGCATCACCGGCATCGCGCTGACAAAGCTGGATGTTCTGGACGGTCTTGATGAAATCAAGATCTGCATCGGCTACGAACTGGACGGCGAGCGCATCGATTATCTGCCGGCTTCGCAGGGTGCCCAGGAGCGCGTGAAGCCGATTTACGAAAGCCTGCCGGGCTGGAAGGAATCGACCGAAGGTGCTCGCACCTGGGCCGATCTGCCGGCGCAGGCGATCAAATATGTGCGTCACGTCGAAGAACTGATCGGTGCTCCGGTCGCTCTTCTGTCGACAAGTCCGGAACGGGACGACACAATTCTTGTGCAGAATCCCTTCCAGGATTGAGATCTGTGACGTTAGAAGCACATTATTAAGGACTGCGGTTGCGTGCTGCGAATCACCGCACGCAACCACCTTTCGTTTTCGGCGTTCCATGTGTGTGCCGAACAAACAATCTGTGTTAGGAAAAGGGTACTGCGAGGTTCTCTGTCGCGGCGAAGTTATTGAAGAAATAGCACCGGTTTTCGAAAAACTTGCTATAAGCCTGAGAATGAAACGAAATCTCGGGCCCGCAGAACAGATCCTTGCAGTCGGCCGGTAGGCAGGAAGATGGCTGATTACTATTCAATTCTGAAGAAAACGATCGCGTCTTTACCTGAAAACAATGGTGCTGCACGCAGAAGCGTTTACAGCCGTGCGCGCAATGCCATCGTCAATCAGCTGAAAGCCTATGAGCCGCCGCTGGCGCCGTCCGAGATCACGGCCGAGCAGCTGCGTCTGGAAGAAGCCATTCGCAAGGTGGAAGCCGAAGCCGCCCGCGAAAGCCTCGGTCTCAGCCCCACTGTTCCGAAGGTCGAAACGCCGACCCCGGCGCCGCAGGTTTCCGCGCCGCCCGTGACACCGCCTCCGGCTGAGCCGGTGGCAGAGGCTGCGCCGGAAGCGCCTGCGCCTGCACCACAGGAACCTGAAACAACTGCAGCACCGGTGGTGGATACCCCGGCTCCGTCGCCCTTGAAGGAAACCCTGACACAGGCCGAAGCGCTTGGCACCGCGGCCAGCCAGGCTGTTCACCACGCCAAGGAAGCTGCCGACCCGGGCGCTGCGCCTGTGCGCCAGGAGCCCTCTTTCGGCGGACCTGTGCAGCCGGAACAGACAGATGATGGCCTGTTCGAGCCTGCAGATACCGCCGGTGCGGCCGATCCCGCCGATCAGGCTTATCCGGGCGACGAGACAGCCAAGCCGAAGGACAAGTCGGCCTCCAAGAAAAGCCGCTCCAAGCGCGCCAAGCCGAGTGCTTCGGATGCGCTGCGCGGTGATTCATCCGGCAGCCGCACCGTTCCGATCGTCATTGCTGCGGGTGTCCTGTTGCTGGTGCTCCTGGGCGCCGGCGCTTATTTCCTGATGCCTGCGGGCGATGAGACTGCCGATAGCGGCAACGTGCCGGTTGCGTCTTCTTCGCAAACGCCTGTCGATACGCAGCCGGACACCACGCCGGAGCCTTCGACCGCTGCCCCCGCCGGAGAAGGTGAAGAGCCTTCGAAAAACACCGACCGCCTGTTGAACGAAGGCGAGACGGATGTGGTTGCCCCGGATGCACGTACGGTAACCACGACGACGATTACCGGACAGTCTGATTCGCCCGCGCCGGCCGATACACCGCAGGTCGATACACCAGCTTCCGCTGCGCCCGAACCTTCCCAGCCGTCCATTGTGACGAGCGGAGAAAACGATCAGTCTTCTGCGACCACCGAAAGCCCGATTGCGGTGCCGGAAGACAATCTCTCGGCCATTTCGCCTGACGAAACTTCACCGGCTCCGTCCGCCACGGCGACGGATTCCTCGGTGCAGCGCTCTATCCTTTACGAAGAAGGGGAAGAGTCCGGCGGTGCCGGAACGGCTGCGCAAGGCGCTGTCGTTTGGGGTGTCGATGAAGAAACGAATCTGGACGGCAAGGCTCTCGCGGTTCTGAGCGCCTCCATTGAAATCCCCGAGCGGGATGTGAAGGTCGACATTCGCATCAAGCCGAATGACGATACTTCCTTGCCCGCCAGCCATCTGGTCGAGATCAAGTACGAGTTCCCGGAAAACTTCGCTCCGGGTGACGTCGTCAACGTGCCAGGCCTGGTCATGAAGCCTACGGAAGAAGCTCGTGGCGATGCGCTGATCGGCGCTTCCGTGAAAGTGTCTCCGGGCTTTTTCTGGATTGCCCTTTCCAGCTTGCCGAACGAGCAGCAACGCAATCTCGCCTTGCTGCGTGAACGCGGCTGGATCGACATTCCGATGCTTTACGAAAACGGCAAGCGCGGCATCCTGACCCTGGAAAAGGGAACCGCCGGTGCAGATGCCGTTGAAAAGGCGATCACGTCCTGGCAAGCCGGCTAAGCGCCAGCCTGCCTCCTTTCAAAATCTGAAGAAGCCGCCTCACGGCGGCTTGCCTTTTTCCGTCACACAAGGCATGGTCCGCCTTGGTCCGAGGGGTGTTCCGGTTACCGGAGCTGAGATGGCGTAATGCCGAACCCTTAGAACCTGATCCGGGTCATGCCGGCGAAGGGACGGAATCCTTAGCCTATTCCCGGATCTCCATTGTCATTTTCGGCTTGTCCGAAGACGGGAGATCCTATGCGTACTTGTCTGCGACCACTGCGGTCGCCGCACATCCGAATGCCGGTATCGGCTTTCATGCGTTCCTGTTGGCCAACGGCGGCGGGGGGTGCGGGATGATGGCGTTTGCGAAAGCTGTTGCCAGGACCTTACTCGGCCTCCTGCTGACTGTCGTTATCTGGGCGGCAATCGTCCATGTGTTCGACACCCAGCATTATATCCTGCCGGGTCCGGACCGCGTCTTTACGGCCTTTGTCAAACACGCAGGCTTCCTTCTGCATCATGCCGGCATCACCGCCTATGAGACGGTGCTCGGGTTTGTGCTGGGAGCAGCCGCCGGGGCATTGCTTTCCGTTCTTTTGTGGCTGTTTCCGATTGCTGCAAGGTTCGCCATGCCGCCCATTCTGGTGACGCAGGCCCTGCCTGTTTTCGCAATCGCGCCGATCCTGGTGCTCTGGCTCGGTTTCGGGCTGGCCTCCAAGATCGTCGTCATCATCCTGGTCATCTTCTTCACGGTCACATCGACGTTTTTCGATGGCCTGCAGCGGCTTGACCCGGGTTTGTGCGATCTCGCCCGGCTTTATCGTCTGTCTCGCCTGAAGGAACTCTGGTTCTTTCGCCTGCCGTCAGGCTTGCCGGCGTTTGCCTCCGGCCTGCGGGTGGCCGCGGTGTTCGCTCCCATGGGGGCGATCATCGGCGAATGGGCCGGGGCAAAAGGAGGCCTTGCCTTCATCATGCTTCAAAGCAGCAACCGGATGCAGGCGGACATGATGTTCGCCGCCCTGATCCTGCTCGCGGCGATGGTGCTGATCATGCGCTTTGCCGTGAACCATCTCACCCGACTTCTTGTTCCCTGGCAGCCGCTCACCTAGCTGCCGCTCTACGGAGGACCTCATGAAAAAACAAATCCTGTCACTCGCATTGGCCGCCGGGCTGCTGGCATCGGGGCCGGTACAGGCCAGTGAGAAACTGACCTTGCTGCTCGACTGGTTCATCAATCCGGATCACGCGCCGCTGGTAACCGCGCAGACCAAGGGTTTCTTCGAGGCAGAAGGCCTCGAGGTTGAGATCATCGAACCGGCGGACCCGGCGATGCCGCCGAAACTGGTTGCTGCCGGGCAGGGCGATATCGCGGTGTCCTATCAGCCGACGCTTCATGCGCAAATCGAGGAAGAGCTGCCGCTGAAATGGATCGGTACGCTGGTGGAAACGCCCCTCAATTCTCTCATCGTGCTCAAGGACGGCCCGATACAGGAACTGAAGGACCTCAAGGGCAAGAGTGTCGGCTTTTCCGTGTCCGGCTTCGAGGACGCGATGCTGGGCCAGATGCTGCGATCGGCCGGTTTGACCATGGATGATGTCGAGCTGGTGAACGTCAATTTCGCGTTGTCAGGCTCTCTGCTTGCCGGTCAGGTGGATGCGGTGATCGGCGCATATCGCAATTTCGAGCTCACCCAGCTCGAAATCGAAGGCAAACCCGGCAAGGCCTTCTTCCCGGAAGAAAACGGTGTGCCGATCTTTGATGAGCTGATCTATGTCGTCAACAAGGACAAGACGGACGATCCCCGCTTCGCCAAGTTCCTGGCAGCCGTGGAAGCGGCCACCATCTATCTGAGCAATCACCCGGAAGAGGCCTGGAATGCCTTCATAGAAGCGTATCCGAACCTCAATGACGAGCTGAACAGGCGGGCATGGTTCGATACGTTGCCGCGGTTCGCCAAGCGTCCGGCTGCACTTGATGAAGGCCGCTACCAGCGCTTTGCGGAATTCATGGCCGAAGCCGGTCTGATCAGCAAGGTCGTGCCGGTGGAGAGCTACACAGCCGAAATCCGCTGAGGGGTTGAAGGAACGTTGCCAAGGACAAGACGGCGCTGGAGCCAGTCTCCAGCGCTTCTGACCACCGGCAAAGAAGCTCCCTCTCTCCGTCGTCACCCCGGCCAAGCGTAGCGCGAGCCGGGGCCGGGGAGGCGGAAGTCTCTGTGATTGTCTGTGGTTTTCAGACGAAGATCCGGGCTCTCCGATCCCGGATCTTCGCTGCGCTGCGTCCGGGATGACACCGGGAAGGACTTTCAAGCAAAAAGAAAAGCGCTGGAGCCTGGGCTCCAGCGCTTTTTCTGTTTTTTCCAGGTTCGGCTATCTCAGGCGGCGGGCTGGTCCATTGTCCGGGCGCTGTTGCGCACGGCTTTCTGAACCTTTTCGAAAGCGCGAACCTCGATCTGGCGGACGCGCTCGCGGCTAACACCGAATTCGCCCGAAAGATCTTCCAGCGTCATCGGGTCTTCGGCCAGGCGACGTGCTTCAAAGATGCGCCGTTCACGCTCGTTGAGCACGTCCATCGCGTCGTTCAGCATCTTGCGACGCATGTCCAGCTCTTCCTGATTGGCAAGCAGGGTTTCCTGACTGTCGCTTTCATCGACAAGCCAGTCCTGCCATTCACCGGCATCAGCTTCCGCGCGCACGGGCGCATTCAGGCTGGCATCGCCGCCCAGACGGCGGTTCATGGACACCACTTCCTCCTCGGACACCCCGAGTTTGGTGGCAATCTCAGAGACCTGATGCGGCTTCAGATCGCCTTCGTCCAACGCCTGGATCTTGCCCTTGAGGCGACGCAGGTTGAAGAACAGGCGTTTCTGGTTGGCCGTGGTCCCCATTTTCACGAGGGACCATGAGCGCAGGATGTATTCCTGGATAGCCGCCTTGATCCACCACATGGCATAGGTCGCGAGCCGGAACCCCTTGTCCGGTTCAAAGCGCTTGACCGCTTGCATCAGGCCGACGTTGCCTTCGGAAACGACTTCTCCGATCGGCAGGCCATACCCGCGGTAACCCATGGCAATCTTGGCGACGAGGCGTAGATGGGAATTGACTAGGCGTTCTGCAGCTTCAGGGTCTTCATGCTCTTTGTAGCGCTTGGCGAGCATGTACTCTTCCTGCGGCTGAAGCATTGGAAACTTGCGGATCTCGTCCAGATACCGGCTGAGACCGCCTTCCCCTGCTGTAAGCGTCGGAACGTTCTGGGCCATATCATGCACCCCCTTTCGTCAAGTTTGCGACCCCTTCCTCCCGCTGCCCCGCAGTGATACGCAAGCAAGCCATTTTTGAGGGAAGGCGGACGCACAATAGTGTCCGTACAGGCACACAGAAGCTTCTAATATAGGTCCAAATTGGTCGATTGCATGGTCAGAAAACGAAAACGCATCCTAAAATTTTTGTAATCCGGACAAAAGATTTGCGAAATCATCCGGGTAAGGGCTCTCAAAGCGCAAGGTTTTACCATTTGCCGGGTGTTCGAAAGCCAGCAGGCCGGCATGCAGGGCTTGCCTGTGAAAACCGTTCACGAGGCTTTTGAGCGGCTCATCGAGCCTGTTTGCCTTGGTCTTGAAACCCGACCCGTAATCGTCGTCACCGATCAGCGGATGACCGATATGAGCCATGTGCACGCGGATCTGGTGTGTGCGTCCGGTTTCAAGGCGGCATTCCAGCAGCGAGGCGAGCGCAGGCTGTTCGGCATTGCCGAAGCGCTCCTTCACCTGCCAGTGGGTGATGGCGTGGCGACCGGAAGTCTTGACGACGGCAATCTTCTGACGGTTTGCCTGTGAGCGGGCCAGATTGGCGTTGATCGTGCCTTTCAGGCCGGAAGGTGCTCCCCAGACCAGAGCCGAATAGGCGCGTTCCAGCGGTCCGGTGCGGCCGTGGTCGGCAAACTGGGCTGCAAGGCCCTTGTGGGCCTGGTCGGTCTTGGCGACGACAAGCAGTCCGGAGGTGTCCTTGTCGATCCGGTGAACGATGCCGGGGCGCTTCACGCCGCCGATGCCGGAAAGGCTGTCACCGCAATGATGGATGAGTGCATTGACGAGGGTGCCGGTCCAGTTGCCGGCACCAGGATGGACGACAAGCCCCGCCGGTTTGTCGACCACGATAAGGTGTTCGTCCTCAAAGACGACCGAGACGGGGATGTCCTCGCCCTTGGGCTCGGGGTCTTCCGCCTGCGGCAAAGTGAGGGTCAGGGCATCGCCTTCATTGACCCGGTATTTCGGCTCCACTATTTTCGCGCCGCCGACGGTGACGTCCCCGGACTTGATCAGGGACTGGATCCTGTTGCGGCTAAGGGCTTCCAGATGAGCCGCCAGCACCGCATCCAGCCGTTTCCCGGCATCGGCTGCATCAACTGTTAAACTGAAATCCTGGTCCAGACCGGCCGGATACTCGAGGGAATTGTCTGTCATGTCACAACCTGATTATCGGGATGAGGGGCCGGGTGAAAAGCCGCTTGATCCTGCGGCCGAACGCATCCAGGCCAAGCTGAAGCGTCTGTTGCTCGGCTCGTCCCTCGTCATGATCGCCGGCTTTATCGCTGTCTTTGCAGCAATTCTCTACAAGATCAACTCCAATAAGTCCGATGTTTCAGCCGATCAATATGCCGCAACAGTGGCAGTTGGCGCTGACGCGGAAATTTTGCAGGCCGACCTTTCGAACGGTCTCTTGCTGGTTCTGGTGCGCGAAGGCAGCAAGACGGCGCTGCTGCGCTTCGATCCTGTAACGGGCAAGCAACTGGGCCGCACGGATTTTGTCGCGCGCTGACGTAGCGTCGCGCATACGGCGCGCGGTTATGAACAGGCATGTGACAGAAAAATGAAAATTAGGGCTTGCGTCTTTTGTCATGCAGCCGTATACGCACGGTCCTCGGCTTGAGGCACTGAGCTTCTCAAGCCCCGCGCGCCCATCGTCTAGCGGTCTAGGACGCCGCCCTTTCACGGCGGAAACACGGGTTCGAGTCCCGTTGGGCGTGCCATTTCTCCCCAAGGCACAAACAGCATATCCACATCCTGCGCACAGGGTTCTCCACCCGTTTGTGCACCGGTTACACGGAGTGCTGTGTTCGATCAGCCGGCAGTGCTGTCTTCCTGCTGGCCGGTCTCGATCAGCTCGACTTCTGCGTCTTGCGCAATCTGCGCGAAGTCTAGCGAGGGGCAATAATCCGTCACGAAAGTAGTGACCTGTCGCAGGTGTCCGACACGAACCGGTGCAGTGCGCTCGAACTTGGTGCTGTCGGCGGCCAGAATGACGTGCCTGGCGTTGTCCATGATGGTCTTGGTGACTTTCACTTCCCGGTAGTCGTAATCGAGCAGGGAGCCGTCGGGATCGATCGCGGAAGCGCCGATGACGGCAAAATCGACCTTGAACTGGCGCATGAAGTCCACCGCGGCCTCGCCGACAATGCCGCCGTCGGAATGGCGCAACACGCCACCGGCAATCACCACCTCGATCTGGGAATAGCCGCGCATCAGGCTGGCGACGTTGATGTTGTTGGTGATCACCATCAGGCCGCGATGCTGGAGCAGCGCCTGTGCGACCGCTTCCGTGGTGGTGCCGATGTTGATGAAGATGGACGCGTTGTCGGGAATGAGCGAGGCAACCTTCTCGCCGATGTCTGCCTTTTCCCTGCTGGAGATGATCCTGCGGGCCTCGTAGCCGACATTTTCGATGCCGGACGACAGCAGGGCCCCGCCATGAGTGCGCGCCAGCAGGCGCCGGTCGCAAAGCTCGTTGAGGTCCTTGCGGATCGTCTGCGGGCTGACATCAAACCGCCGGGCGAGATCGTCGACGCTGACGCGGCCCATCTGCCGTGCGAGTTCGAGAATGGCGTTGTGGCGTTCGATCAACATGTACGGCAGACTCATCCTGTGCATGACGGGCTGGCTGCGTTCCTGCATCTGCAAACGGAAATGCGGGCGAGGAGCAACAGCGCGTCAGGTTCGTTCAATATTCGGACGAATGTCCATCGGACTAGATGACCGGAGCGACCTGCTCAGATCAAGCCACATCTTTCTTTTTTTGTTTCGTGGCTTTCGTTTTCCGGTCGCTGTCTTGCGCGGCGCCGGTGCTTGCCGGCGTTGTTTCCGCCTCCGGCTTTGGCTTGTTCCGGCTGGAGGCAACGATCCTGCTTACCAGCGCTTCAGCCGCGTTGGCGATATCGCCGGATCTTGATTGTGTTTGTGCCGTGCCCTGGTCCGCGTCTGTCTGCAGATTTTCCTTGGAGGATGCCTCAGGCCGGTTGCGATCTTCCGGCGGGCTGTCCTTGGTCTGAAGAGAAACCGGGACGAAAGGCGGTGCCGGCTTTGCGGGAGCGCCTGCGGCAGAAGCATTGACGGCTGGAGACGCCTGACCGGTCAGCTTTTCGGCAAGGGCGCGGAAATCGCGGCGCAGATCCACGAGAGCAGGAACCGAGGACAGGTCCTTCTGCAACTTTGCCATCTGGGCAGTGATCCGCTGAAGCGCACGGTCTTTTTCAGCAGCGTCGGCCTGGTAGCGGGCAGCTTCGCCGGAAAGCTTTTCCAGCTCGGCATCAAGATGTTTCTGGCGCTCGTTTTCCGGAAGCCTGGCTGCGTCCAGCATCAGCGACAGACGGGTGACTTCAGCCTGTGCGGACACATAGTTGGATTCCGTGTCGACCAATTGGGCTTCCAGTTCGGCGAGCCTTGTCTTGGCGGTTTCGCTGCGCGCAGCATCCATCTGGCCTGCAACTGTCGGCTCATACCGGGCCAGCTTGGCCTTCAAAGTGGCAACTTCCGCTTCAAGTCCGGTGATTGTCGCAAGTGCCATGGTGCCGGACGCCGGCAGCCAGCCGCTGTCGTCTTCTGCGGGTTCTTCCGGCTTCGCCTCGGCAGGCGTGTCTTCGGGGGCCTTGGTCCAGCTTTCCGCAAGAGCCCGTTCGGCTTCCGACAGTTTCTTTTTCAGGGAGGTCACTTCGGACGACAGCATGTCGACAGCGTGCTGATCACTCGCCTGGGCGGCGACCTTGGCTTCCAGGCCGGAAATCGTTTCCTTGTGAGATTTCGTCAGCGCTTCAACTTCCGCCCGCATCCGCGTGGTTTCGAGCTGAAACTTCGCGGCCTTCTCACGCTCGTTGTCGAGACGCTTCTCGACACGGCGCAATTCTACCGCATGGCGCGCGCGTTCCTGATCCTGTGCAGCGCGGACTTCGGCATAACTGGTCGGATTGACGGCGCGCAGGGCTTCTTCGGTCAGTCGGGCGGCCCGGCGGTAAAATGCGGGCAGGATTGCCAGTCCGATCAGGCCGGCGGTGCAAAACCCCAACGCCACATACATCGCTGCTTCAATCAAGTCCGGCTCCCGGTTACGTTCTAAAAAACGCCCACAACTCCATCATTAGACGACAGTAGCCCTGCCGCCAAGTGTCCTGCGTGGAACGAATGCAACCCGTCTTCGTCGCCAAGTTGCGACAGCCGCCTTTCCGGTCCGATCAGAACGGGTTCCAGGTCGGCTTGTCGGTGAACTTCAGGTATCCCATGTTCAGCCCAAGACGGGCGCCGACACCGGCGCGCACAGGCACCAGCACGATTTCGTTGTTCAAGAGCACGGTCATGCCGACCCCGCCAACCAGGTAAGCCGATCCGTTGACACCGGCAAAGCGGGTGTAGAGGGAGTTCACGGTGGGCAGGTTATAGACCAGCATCATCACCCGGGCACCATCCGCGCCAAAGTCCCAGCCAACGGACGGGCCTTGCCAGAACAGCTTGTGAGTGCCGGCGTTGCGTGTGTAGAGGTTGCCTTCGCCATAGCGCGCACCGGCGATAAGCGCTCCGGAGCCTTCTTCCCCAAGCACGTAACCGTTCGGTTCGCCGTAGCTGGAGAAGGCTTTCTCGACGACTGATGCAAGCCCACCCGAAACAGAGCCGAAGAACTGGTGACCTGCCTGAAGGATTTCGTCCTGGTCGTAGGTTTGTCCAGACGGAATGGGCTCGTTACCGGAATTCTGGGAGTACGCCGGGGTGGAAAACGCAAATGCACACAAGGCCAGGAACGCAGCCGATATCAGGGATACAACTCGCCGGGAACTTTGTGCCATTCGATATTCTCCCAAAATCTGTTGGCCGCGCCGATTGTTGCCGCTCGGTCAGACCGCAATGTTAAACTGATGCAATATCATGCTGATTCGCATGAGATGGTGCACCTTACATAAGCCGAATCAATGGAAAGCTGGCCTCAAAAAAAGACAAGGTTATGTCTTTGTGCTGTATTGATCCTGCTCTCCTGTCTTTTTGCGGGGAAAGTCTTCGCGCGTCCCCAGGTTTTCGTTCCCGATCCGATCACAGGATACGCGCTCGGCGGACATGATCCGGTGAGCTATTTCGTCGATGGTTACCCGCGCAAGGGAAAGCGGAACCATGTGCACAAATGGGGTGGTACGGAATGGATCTTCGTCAATGAGGGCAATCTTGCCGCCTTCAAGCGGGATCCTGAAGCCTATGCACCGCTTTTTGCCGCCTGCGGCGGGTATGCGCTGTCCGAGGGCTTTGGCACGGCCGGCAATCCGTTCATCTATGCCATTGTCGACGGACGACTGGTCTTTTTCCATTCGGTGGTCAACCGGTTCCTGTTCGTCGTCAACGGCAGCCAGCTGATGACGGCGGCCCAAGACAATGCCGAACGGGTCGGCTGCGTGCCGATGCGGTAGGTGGTTACCCGGTTAAACTGCGCCCGGACGCCGGAAAAGGCGGATTTCGGGGCAAACTTTCATCTGGATGACATGGTTTGCTGCCCGCCGCTGCCTTGGCAGCCGCTGTGCGGATGTGTAACTCTTGCAGCCACTATATCGAATCAGTTTCCGCCGCCTCCTCAAGAAGAGCCTCAAAACGCCATGTCTGCACTAAAAGAGCTTTCCTCTCTTGATCTTGCCGCCCTGGTGGCCAGCCGCGTCTGCCACGACATCATTTCTCCCGTCGGGGCGATAACCAACGGGTTGGAAGTGCTGGACGAGGAGGGGTCGGAGGACATGCGTGAATTCGCCATGGACCTCATCCGCAAGAGCGCGCGCCAGGCATCTGCAAAACTGCAGTTCGCCCGTCTTGCCTTCGGCGCCGCAGGCTCGGCAGGCGCGGAGATCGACCTGGGGGATGCTCAGGTCGTTGCCACCGGGTTCATGGAAAACGAAAAATCCGATCTAAATTGGCAATTGACCCGGCACCTGATGCCGAAGAACTACGTAAAACTACTTCTCAACTTGATCCTCATCGCGAACCAGTGCGTTCCGCGCGGTGGAGAAATCAAGGTTGAAATGGAAGGCGACCCACAATCTCCGTCCTTCACGCTTCAGGCCAGCGGTCTCAATCCGCGCATTCCGCTCGGAATGAAGGAAACTCTGAGCGGAGAAGAGCCTGAACGGGTCGATGCGCACTCGGTTCAGCCGATCTACACGTTGCTGCTCGCCCGTGAATGCGGCATGGTATTAACGATAGATAAACAAGAAGAGTTGGTAAAAATAACGGCCCTCTTGGCAGAATAAACAAGGCCTTCAAAAGTCTCCATCCGCTTCAGCGTATCTTAACTGTTTGCCGTCAACCTAGCTCTCATGGACTTCTCGGTCCAGACGTCCCTTTTGGGATGCGGAACCAGTAACAAGTCGGGTGAGAGCAGGCCATGGACGACCTCCTCAGGGAATTCATTACCGAGACGAACGAAAGTCTCGATGTTGTTGACGTTGAGCTCGTAAAATTCGAGCAGGAACCGAACAACGCGACTATCCTAGATAATATTTTCCGCCTGGTGCACACGATCAAGGGCACCTGTGGCTTCCTGGGTCTTCCCCGTCTTGAAGGTATCGCGCATGCGGCTGAAACCCTCATGGGCAAGTTCCGCGATGGCGCTCCTGTCACGCAAGAGGCCGTTTCCCTCATTCTGACCTCGATCGACCAGATCAAGGACATTCTGGGTGAACTGGAAGCTGCCGAAGGCGAAGAGCCGCAAGGCGACGACAGTGAGCTGATCGGCCAGCTGGAAGAGATGTCCGCGAAAGCTGATGCTGCCATGAAGGGTGGCGCAGCCGTTACGGAAGCGCCTGTGGCTGAAGCCGTTGCGGCAGAGCCTGAAGCGCCTGCCGAAGAAGCTGCCGCCGAGCAAGCTCTTGAACGTCCGCTCCGTCCTGGCGAAGTGTCGCTGGACGAACTGGAGCGCGCGTTCCGCGAAACCGAAGTTGAAGTCGAAGTCGCCGAGCCGGAAGTTCCGGAACTCGAAGAGATCGTCGACGAAGCCGATGAGCCAGAGCCTGCTCCCGTTGCGGTCAAGGCAGAAGCCAAGGCGGCTGCGAAAGCCCCGGCGAAAAAGGCTGGCGGCGAAGGCGGCGAGAAGAAATCCTCCGGTGGCGGTGTTTCCAACCAGAGCATCCGCGTTGCGGTCGACACGCTCGAGCACCTGATGACCATGGTGTCCGAACTGGTGCTGACCCGGAACCAGCTTCTGGAAATCGTACGCCGCCATGAAGACAGCGAATTCAAGGTGCCGCTGCAGCGTCTGTCGAATGTAACTGCCGAACTGCAGGAAGGCGTCATGGCGACGCGCATGCAGCCGATCGGCAATGCCTGGCAGAAACTGCCGCGCATCGTTCGCGATCTCAGCCAGGAACTTGAAAAGCCGATCGAACTGGAAATGATCGGTGCGGATACCGAACTGGACCGCCAGGTTCTCGAGATGATCAAGGACCCGCTCACGCACATGGTCCGCAACTCGGCCGACCATGGTCTTGAGCGTCCGGATGAGCGCCGCTCCGCAGGCAAGCCTGAAAAGGGTACCATTACCCTGGCGGCTTACCATGAAGGCGGCCACATCATCATCGAAGTTCGCGATGACGGTAAGGGCATCGACGTCGACAAGGTGAAGGCGAAGGTCGTGGAACGCGGCCTGGCGTCGGAAGCCGAAGTCGACAAGATGACGGACGCCCAGATCCACAAGTTCATCTTCGCAGCCGGGTTCTCCACGGCCGCAAAGGTCACGAGCGTATCCGGCCGCGGCGTCGGCATGGATGTCGTTCGCAACAACATCGAACTGATCGGCGGTACTGTCGACCTGCGCTCTACCCAGGGCAAGGGCTCGAGCTTCATCATCAAGATCCCGCTGACGCTTGCCATTGTTTCGACGCTGATCGTCGAAGCCGGCGGCGACCGGTTCGCCATCCCGCAGCTTTCCGTTGTCGAACTGGTCCGCGTGCAGACCAATTCGGAACACCGTATAGAGCGGATCAAGGACACCCCGGTCCTGCGCTTGCGCAACAAGCTGCTGCCGCTGGTGCACCTGTCCCAGCTCCTCGGTATCTATGAGGGCGAAAACGCGGACGAGGCGATTGATGCGGACAACGGCTTTATTGTTGTCATGCAGGTCGGTAGCCAGACATTCGGCGTGGTGGTCGACGGTGTCTTCCATACGGAGGAAATCGTGGTCAAGCCGATGTCGACGATGCTGCGCAACCTCGGCATGTTCTCCGGCAACACCATCCTGGGCGACGGTTCCGTGATCATGATCATCGATCCGAACGGCATCGCCGGTGCCATGGCAAGCCATGCATCCAGCGCGGTCACCGAGAACCAGGAAGACGAACGGGAAGACCTGCAGAGCCGCGCGATTTCCGGACAGAGCTCGATCTCGCTTCTGCTGTTCCGTGCCGGTGCGCCGGAACCGAAAGCCGTGCCGCTGTCTCTGGTCACGCGTCTGGAGGAGTTCGAGGTCTCCAAGATCGAACGGTCGAACGGCCGCGATCTGGTCCAGTACCGCGGTGCGCTCATGCCGCTCGTCTATCTGAACGAAGGCGACAGTCACAAGTCGGAAGGCACGCAGCCGATGCTGGTGTTCTCCGATGCGGGACGCTCGATGGGCCTCGTGGTCGACGAGATCGTCGACATCGTCGAGGACCGCATGAACATCGAAGTCGGTTCGGAACGTCCGGGCATCCTCGGCTCTGCCGTGGTGAAGGAACGTGCGACCGAGATCATCGACCTCGGCTACTATCTGCCGCAGGCCTTTGAAGACTGGTTCATGCGCAAGGAAATGGACATCGAGGCGCTGACGAAGAAGGTTCTCTTCGTGGATGACTCGTCCTTCTTCCGCAACATGCTGACACCGGTTCTGAAGGCTGCCGGCTACGATGTGACCACCTGTACCGGTCCGCATCAGGCGTTCGAACTTCTGGAAAACGGCGACAAGTTCCATGCGATCGTCAGTGACATCGAAATGCCGGAAATCAACGGCTTCGAGTTCTGTGAATCGCTGCGCCGCGATCCCCGGTTCCGCAACATTCCGATCCTGGCCCTGTCGTCCATGGTGACGCCGGCCTCGATCGAACGCGGCCGCCAGGCGGGCTTTGACGACTATGTCGCCAAATTCGACCGTCCGGGCCTGATCGCCGCCCTGAAAGACGTCTTCTCCGGTGAAATGGGAGCTGCAGCATGAGTGTGCTGGAACACAAACTGACCGCGGAGCAAAAAGCCGCAAGTGACATGATCCAGTATGTGACCGTGGTCATCGGCGGCCAGCTGTTCGGCCTGCCCATTTCCCAGGTTCACGACGTGTTCGTGCCGGAAAGCGTAACTCGCGTGCCGATGTCCGCACCCGAGGTTCAGGGTGTCCTGAACCTGCGTGGACGCATCGTCACCGCAATCAACATGCGCCGCCGCCTTCACTTGCCTCCGCTGAAGGAAGGGCAGATGATGGCCGTGGGCATCGAGTACAAGCAGGAAAGCTACGGCCTTGTCATCGACACGGTTGGTGAGGTGCTGACGCTGCCGTCCGCATCTGCAGAGCCCAACCCGTCGAACCTGGATCGCCGTTGGGCCGAGATCTCCGGAGGCGTCCATCGTCTGGACGGCCGCCTGATGGTCATTCTGGATGTCGACCGTCTGCTTGGTGCGATGTTCACCGAACCCATGGCTGCAGCATAACTGGGCCGCAATGGCCATTGAGTGGAGTTACGCCTGATGAAACAGTGCCTCGTAGTAGATGACTCAAGCGTCATCCGGAAGGTGGCTCGCCGCATTCTCGAGGATATGAATTTCGAGATTACGGAAGCGGAAGACGGCCAGAAGGCGCTTGACGAATGCCGCAAGACCATGCCGGACGCGATCCTGCTGGACTGGAACATGCCCGTCATGGACGGACTTGAGTTCCTGACCAGCCTGCGTGCGGAAGAAGGCGGAGAAAACCCGATCGTCGTATTCTGCACGACCGAAAACGATGTTGCTCACATTGCCCGCGCCATCCGCGCCGGTGCAAACGAGTACATCATGAAACCGTTTGACCGCGAAATCGTGGAAGCCAAGTTTCAGGAAGTCGGTCTTATCTAGTTTCGAGTTGGGCAGTCTAAATGGCGTTTGCGCAAAGAAGCATAACTGCGGGCACGAGTCCGGGCAGCGACCCCATCAAAGTCATGGTCGTAGATGACGCTGTCGTCATCCGCGGACTCCTGACACGCTGGCTCGGTGAAGACAAAAGTCTGAAAGTCGTCAGCTCGCATCGCAACGGCAAGCTTGCTGTAGAAGATATCGAAAAAAGCAATCCCGACGTCGTCGTTCTCGACATCGAGATGCCGGAAATGGACGGCATGACGGCCTTGCCGCTCATGCTGGCGAAGAAGCGCGATCTCGTCGTGATCATGGCTTCGACGCTGACCCGCCGCAACGCGGAAATCAGCTTGAAGGCCCTGTCTCTGGGCGCGGCCGACTATGTGCCGAAGCCGGAATCGACTTCCGAGGTCACGACGTCCATCGATTTTCGCCGTGAGCTGATCGAGAAGGTCAAGGCTCTTGGGGCACGTGCACTGCGCATGCGCGGTCCCGCGCGCACCATGCGTGCAGAAACCAGCGCAGGCCGCACCGCGCAGCCGGTCAGACCGATTTCTGCGCGTCCGGCAACGGATACACGGGCGACCTTTCGCGGAGCTGCTCAACCGGCGGGAGCTGCTGCCGGTGCAGTGAAGTACCAGACACGCCCGTACTCTTCCGCGCGTCCGCGCATCCTTGCGATCGGTTCCTCGACGGGCGGTCCGCAGGCGCTGCAGGAAGTCATGCGCGAAGTCGGTACGGCCATGAATGATGTGCCGGTGGTCATCACCCAGCATATGCCGCCAACCTTCACTGCCATTCTGGCCGAGCATATGGGCAAGGCTGCCCTGCGTCCGTCCAAGGAAGGTGAAGATGGCGAAGTGCTGAAACCCGGCAATATCTATGTCGCGCCTGGCGGCAAGCACATGATCGTGGAAAAGGACGGCGGTGTCGCCAAGATCCGGCTGACCGACGGTCCTCCCGTGAATTTCTGCAAGCCTGCCGTCGATCCCCTGTTCGACAGCGTTGCGAAGGTATTCGGTTCGGCAAGCCTGGGTGTCATCCTGACCGGTATGGGTCATGACGGCGCTGAAGGCGTCAAGACGATTGCAGCAGGCGGCGGCAGCGTGATCACGCAGGACGAAGCCACAAGCGTGGTCTGGGGCATGCCGGGCGCAGCTGCACAAACGGGCGTCTGCAGCGAAATTCTACCCTTGAAGGAGATCGGCCCGAAGATCTCGCGCGTTCTGAAGGGGAACACGAGATGACCCCGAGCGAGTTCGAGTTTCTGAAAAACTTCCTGAAGACCCGCTCCGGCCTGGTTCTGTCCAACGACAAGCAATACCTGGTCGAAAGCCGTCTTCTGCCGATTGCACGCAGCTCCAAGCTGGAAACGCTCAGTGCGGTGATCCAGCAGCTTCAGCGCGGCACCAACAGAGCGCTGGAAACGGACGTCGTTGAGGCTATGACGACCAACGAGTCGTTCTTCTTCCGCGACAAGACACCGTTCGAGCACTTCAAGGACACGATGCTGCCGGCGCTGCTGGAAAGCCGCGCGACACGCAAGCAGATCAAGATCTGGTGTGCCGCTGCCTCGACCGGGCAGGAGCCTTATTCCCTGGGCATCTGCCTGAAGGAAGATGCGGCCAAGATGGCTGGCTGGCGCACCCGGATCCTGGGTACGGACCTCTCCAACGAAGTTCTGGAAAAGGCCAAGACCGGCCTCTACAGCCAGTTCGAGGTTCAGCGTGGTCTGCCGATCCAGATGCTGCTGAAATACTTCGAGCAGAAGGGTGACATGTGGCAGATCAATGCCGGCATGCGCGCCATGATCGAATGGAAGAAGCTGAACCTGCTGGAAAGCTTCACCCATCTGGGCGAGTTCGACATCATTTTCTGCCGCAACGTGCTGATCTACTTCGATCAGGCAACCAAGACGGAAATCCTCGGCCGGTTGGCGAAATCCCTGCCGGATGACGGTTATCTCGTTCTCGGTGCCGCAGAAACCGTGGTCGGTCTGACGGATGCCTTCAAGCCGGTGCCCGGTAAGCGAGGCCTGTTCCAGAAGAAACAGGCTGCACAGGCCGCGACCGGCACGGCAGCAACGCCGCGCCTGGCCGTGGGAGCTGGAGCGGGCCTGGGTCTGCAGCGTTAAACCTGCGTCCCTCCTTCAGCACGGTTTGGACATTTCGGATCACGTTCAAAGGCGGCCTCTGGCCGCCTTTTTCATTCGCTGTAGCGTGAAGGAATCCCGTCAAAAAAGCGGTTTGTTGCGAGTGAGCAAGTATTTGAAATTCATTTTGTTCGTTCGCTCTCGTGAAGTTTATCCTGCTGGCGGCGAACAGCACTTGTCTGCATCTGCATCCATTCCATTTTCACGAACGTAAGCTTTGCGTCCTGCCGGGCACTCGGGGTGTTCGACTGCGGGACTGTTTTTATGGATCGGAATTGCAGGGAGTGGGAATATGACCGAGATAAAAGTTGAACTCACACGTCGCGCGGCGCTTCTGGGAGCAGGTGGTGCGCTTGCCGGGGCAAGTCTTGCCGGAACCACCGTTGTCCATGCGGCTGCAGAAAAGCAGGCCGCTGTGCCGGCGCCCGTCGCCCGCTATTCCGTAGGCGGGTTCGAGGTGACCACCCTGCACGACGGTGCGGTCTCGCTGACCGAGCCGCAGAAGACCTTTGCCATGAATGTGGACGCGGATACTTTTTCTGCGACCAATGCCGATAACTTCCTGCCCAACGACAGTTTCCAGATCAGTTTCACGCCAACGCTCGTGAACACGGGCAGCGAACTGATCCTGTTCGACACAGGCAATGGCGAAGGTGCCCGGCCAGGCCGTGGCAAGATGCGTGCTGCGCTGGAAAATGCGGGATACACGCCGGAGCAGGTTGACGTGGTGGTGCTGACGCACATGCATCCCGACCACGTCAGCGGTCTGATGGAAGGCGGCTCGCCGACCTTTGCCAATGCCCGCTATGTGACCGGGCAGAAGGAATATGACTTCTGGGCGGCAATGGATGCGGAAGCCAATGGGGTGACCAAGCTGATGGCGAGCCACGTCAAACCGTTGGCGGAGAAAATGACTTTCCTCGATGACGGCGGCAGCGTGACGACGGGTGTCACCGCGATGGCTGCTGCAGGTCATACCCCCGGTCACATGATCTACATGCTTGAAAACGACGGCAAGCAGCTTGCCATAACGGCGGATACGGCCAACCACTACGTCTGGTCGCTGGCGCATCCCGAATGGGAAGTGCGTTTCGACATGGACAAGGAAGGCGCCGCGGCCACCCGCAAGACGGTGTTCGGCATGCTGGCCGCCGACAAGATACCGTTCGTGGGCTATCACATGCCGTTCCCGGCGGTCGGCTACGTGGAGACCAACGACAGCGGTTTCCGCTATGTCCCAGCGTCATACCAGCTGCAGCTCTGATCCTGCCATCGCAAGTGCGGAAAGGCCGGCGGCAACGCCGGCTTTTTTGTTTTTGCCGGACAGTTACGAGTTTCCGTCTGGTAGTGAAAATGTCATAAACGTGTGAAAGCCTTCTTCTCGTTACTTCAGGTTGAGGCGCGCATGTCAGACCATATTTATCAGGCCATTTGGAACGAAGATGCCGACCGGTTCAGCGTCGGCACGCGCAACGTGGATGGCGACTGGACGGACATGACAGCCGACATTCTGCTGGACGAGCAGGTTAAGGCCAAAGGGTCCCGCCAGATCGACCTGGCAGCGAACCCGCTCTTTGCCCGGGTCGATTTCGACAAGATGGCGGCGAGCGATCTGTACCAGTCCTTCATCCGGCTTCTGGACAACTATGCGGTCCACTTTCGCGACCCGGAAACCATTTCGCCTGCCGAGCGAGACGAGATCGAAGGGTTTCTCGATCTGGTGATTGCAAGCCGGCCGATGCAGATCGCTTTCGAGCATATTTCTGCCGAGCTCGTCAGGGACATGACCGCTGAAACCTTCCGGCAGGATCTGTTCCGGATGTGGTTCGAGGTCTACACCAACTTCTTCCGGGGCAAGTCGACCCACTTCTGCACCGGCTTCGAGCATGTTTTTGTCGGCGAGGGCAAATACAAGAAAGGGGCGAATTCCGCCTCGGAGAAGGGTGAAATCTCCGGTTATCACTCCTGGGTGAAATTCGCGCTGGACGAGCTCAACAACCGGGTCGACTACCTTGGTTACAAATACGATCTCGGAGGTCCGGGACCGGAAAACCCCCATGTCGTGACGCTGCAGATGGTCTGGAACCACCAGGACATGACCGGCAATCTTGTCGCTGAGCTCTTCAAGAGCAAGGGTGGATTTTTTGTCGGCAGCAGTCCTGCGTGCGAATTCGCGCTCGGCACGCTTGCCTATTACGAAGGCCTGCACGGCTTGCTCACCAACCAGAAGAAGCGTGTTCAGCTCGGTGAGGGCAAGTTCGATCTGGTGATGTATCACGAGACTACGGCTGATGGCTCGCTGGGGCAGCACATCCGCTCATTCTACCCTGTGTTCCTTGGTGACGGCAGCACCCGCACGGACGATTCTGGCAATGTGGTCGTGCGTCCAAGAACCGTTGAAATGCAGAATGACGGTCCGCTTCGCATTCTTTCGGCTCTGCCGAACCCGCTGGGGGATGACCAGGGCACGGAATGGGTGGAGATCTGGAATGCCGGTGCAGCGGACATCGACCTTACGGGCTACGAACTGCGGGACAAGATGGGCCGGCCGCAGCCGGTGGAGGCGGTTGTTCTGATTGCAGGTGCCGTTTTGAAGGTGTCGGTGACGCGGGCAACGGTCCATCACATGCAGATGTCGAACCGCAAGGGATTGATTACCCTGCATGACAGTTCCGGCGAGATGCTGGCGTCAGTCAATTACGGGCAGGCGGGGGAAGGGGCTGTGCTGACCTTTGCCGAGCGCGCAGGTAGCTAGGGCTAGATCAGCCTTGGCACATCCAACCCTCAACAACAAAAAGCCCCGGCAGTGCCGGGGCTTTTAAAACGTCAACGTCTGATGCTGGATCAGGCGGCTGCTTCGACGTCCGGCTCGCGCAGAACGTAACCTCGGCCCCACACCGTTTCGATGTAGTTCTTGCCGGAGGTTGCAGCTGCCAGCTTCTTGCGAAGCTTACAGATAAACACGTCGATGATCTTCAGTTCCGGCTCGTCCATGCCGCCATAGAGATGGTTCAGGAACATCTCCTTGGTGAGCGTCGTTCCCTTGCGCAGGGAGAGAAGCTCCAGCATCTGGTATTCCTTGCCGGTCAGATGGACGCGCTGGCCGCCGACTTCGACGGTTTTGGTGTCCAGGTTGACCTTCAGGTCGCCAGTGACGATGACCGACTGTGCGTGCCCCTTGGAGCGGCGGACGATTGCGTGGATACGCGCGACCAGCTCGTCCTTGTGGAACGGCTTGGTCATGTAATCGTCGGCGCCGAAGCCGAGGCCGCGAACCTTGTCTTCGATACCCGCGTTACCGGAAAGGATCAGGATCGGTGTCTTGACCTTGGAAACGCGTAGTGTCCGGAGAACCTCGTAACCGGACATGTCCGGCAGGTTCAAATCCAACATAATGATGTCGTAATCGTACAGTTTGCCGAGGTCGATGCCTTCCTCGCCAAGATCTGTCGTGTAGACGTTGAAGTTCTCGGACTTCAGCATCAGCTCGATGCTCTGCGCCGTGGCGCTGTCATCCTCAATCAACAATACACGCATGCCAATCCCCTTGTTCTGCCTTTCCTGGGCAAGTCGCAACGGCTCTGTCGGTGCCTGCTACGAAGGACTGATGTTAACCCCGACTCAAAGCTATCGGTTAATGGTTAACAAAATATGATTCGTAACGGCAAGCTCTGGAGAGAGGAAACTGTGAACAACACTCAACTTATTGAATCCCCAGAAAAAATTCGGATTCACAAATCTTAATGTTGAACTTTAAGAACCGGCGCTAACCGATTCCGTTCAGATTCCTTTCAACAAAGCCGTTTTGACTTCGAAATGGCTCTCGCTTGTCAGCCTTCCAAAGGTTAAGATTAACCAGAGTCGTAAACGATCGGTTACCAAAACCGTTAACGAGGGAAGGAATCTTACGTGAAGGCGCTTTTCGCCGAGATTGATTCGCTCATGCCGACCGAAATTTATGGCCGGGTGACTGCGGTTCAGGGACTTCTCGTCGAGATTGCGGGCCCTATTCACGAAATGAGTGTCGGCTCGAGATTGTTGATCGACAACGGTGAGGATAACCCGAAAGTGCCCGCAGAGGTTGTGGGTTTTCGCGAAGGACACGCACTTTGCATGCCTTTTTCCGGGCTCGAAGGCGTGCGAATGGGTTGCAAAGCCGTGATTCAATCGCGTGACAGCGTGGTTCATCCGGCAAATGCCTGGCTTGGCCGAGTGATTAACGCACTTGGTGAACCGATTGATGGTAAAGGAAGTCTTGTTCATGGCGGAGTGCCTCGCAAATTGCGAAGTTCGCCTCCGCCGGCCTCCGAACGTAAACGAGTTGGACCGCCCCTGGATCTCGGCGTTCGCGCACTTAATACATTCGTAACCTGTTGCGAGGGGCAGCGAATGGGCATTTTTGCCGGCTCCGGCGTCGGCAAGTCCGTGCTGATGTCCATGCTGGCGCGCAACACAAAGTGTGATGTCGCGGTGATCGGCCTTATCGGCGAACGCGGTCGAGAAGTTCAGGAGTTCATCGAGGACGATCTGGGCGATTCGGGGCTGGAGCGCTCCGTGGTCGTCGTCGCGACCTCGGATGAAAGCGTTCTGATGCGGCGGCAGGCCGCCTATCTGACCATGACTGTTGCCGAACATTTCCGCGATGAAGGCAAGAACGTGCTGTGCATGATGGACTCGGTAACGCGATTCGCCATGGCACAGCGCGAAATCGGCTTGTCGATCGGCGAGCCGCCGACCTCCAAGGGCTATACGCCGACGGTCTTCACCGAATTGCCGCGACTTCTGGAACGGGCCGGTCCCGGCAAGGAGAACAGCGGATCGATCACCGGCCTTTTCACCGTTCTTGTGGAGGGTGACAATCACAACGAGCCTGTGGCCGACGCGGTGCGCGGTATTCTCGATGGCCACGTGGTGATGGAACGCGGCATTGCCGAGCGTGGCCGTTATCCGGCAATCAATGTGCTGAAATCCGTGTCACGAACCATGCCGCGCTGCGTGCCGCCGGAGCAGCTCCCGGTTCTGCGCAGGGCCCGACAGCTTCTGTCGACCTATACGGACATGGAAGAATTGATCCGGCTGGGCGCATACCGGAAGGGATCGGACCCGACCGTGGACGAAGCCATCTACAGGTTCGACATGATCGACGAATTCCTGAATCAGGGAAAAGACGAAGCGACATCACTTTCTGACGGGTATGAGCAACTTGCCAACCTTTTGGAAATGACTCAGGGGTAGACTGCCCGTGTTAGGGGAGTATTGAGTAATGAAAACCCGAGACAGTTTGATCCGTTTGAAGCGGTTTCAGGTTGACGAGAAACGACGACAGCTTGCTCAGATCGAGAGCATGATCGCCGAGTTCAACCGTATGGCCGATGAACTCGATGACCAGATCCGGTCGGAGCAGGAGCGGGTCGGTATTACGGATGTCACGCATTTTGCCTATCCGACGTTTGCCAAGGCCGCAGCGGACCGTCGCGACAACCTGCGCAATTCCGCGCATGAACTGGACGACCAGCTGCAACGTGCCCAGGACGAGCTCAGCGAGGCGATCGAGGAGCTGAAGAAGTTCGAGCAGCTGGAAGAACGCGACCAGCAGCGCGAGCGTACAGCCCAGGAACTGGCGGAGCAGGATCAGCTCGACGAAGTTGCTGCGCGGGCTCGAGGCCGATAACGGCTTACTGAACTTCCCTAAAAACAGCCGGTCTCCGAATGGGGGCTGGCAGGGCTTGATATACGTTCTTATATTCCTGATCGTTGCTCGCGGCGGTCAGGTTTTGTGCTTTCCGATCCGGGTGATATAGGAAATGGTGCTCCTCCCGGTGATGCCGGGCGCAGGTGCCGCTACAAGTTTACGCGATAGCCAGGGTACGGCAGTTTCAATGCGATTTTTTCTGGCTTTGCTGCTTCCCGTTTCCACTTTCTCGTTCGCCCTCGGACTGACGCAGCCGCTCATGCGGTTCGAGCGCCTCTATTTTCTGGAAGACCGACCGACGCTGATCGAAATGGTGACCAGCCTCTATCACGAGGGCGATGCGGTTCTTGCCGCGATCGTGGCGCTGTTTTCGATCGGGTTTCCTGCGCTGAAGATCCTTCTGATCCATGTGGCCGTGCTTAGTGGTGCCAAGACGCGTTCGCTTGCGCTCCTGTCGATGGTCAGCAAGTGGTCGATGCTGGATGTCATGCTGGTGGCGTTGGTGCTTTTTGCCGCCAAGACAAGTGGACTGGCGGCAGCCGCCATTTTGCCGGGCCTCTGGTTCTACGCGGCCGCGACCCTGTCGACAGCAATCGCCGCGACGCTTTGTTCCAAAAGCTGAACTCTCGAAAAACACGGGCTAGAAAAAGCGCTGACAAGGTTGCTCTTCGATGAGTCGGTTGGCGCGAAGCAACGCTGGCGTTGTCGCTACATTGCCGCGACACGTCCGGGACGATCACCCGTGGGTCTTGGTTTCTTTTCCCGCCGGTTCGCCTGGAAATCACCGCATCGGGATTGTTTGGTCTGTGCCGTGCTGTCGAGAAACTTCTTGTAGGTGGCCGTCCATTCGGAGCCCTGCGTTGCCGGGATCTTCAAATGGTCGCAGCGAACCTTGGCGAAAAGGGCGAAGGTCGGCGTGTCGAGGCCGGCTTTCTCCGCGGTTCTGAGAACCAGATCCTTCTTGCCGTTGAAGACCGCATCCTTGAGTGCCTTCTGGGCCGTTCGTCCGCGCGCGCTGAGCAGTTCGATCGCGTGATTGAAGCGGCCATCCTGCAGCAACAGAATCATAAGCTCGTTGACGGTGATTTCCGCACGCTCCGCTTCCCGCCACAGGAGGGTCATGTCCGGATTGTTGAGGGCATCGCCGAACTCCCGGCGCAGCACCTTCAGTCTTGCGATCTGGTCCAGTTGATCCTGCGACAGGGAGCCTTCGATGATACTGCGCAGGCGCTTCTTGGTTTCATCGTCCACAAGCGGCAGCAAGGCTCGGCACACTGCCGGGGAAAGATCGGAGCGCAGGCACAGGTCCTCGCGCAGGACCACGTCTTCCGTGGCGTATTTGACGAAACTCAGCATGGTTTCGCGGGACAGTTTGATCTCACGGTTGCCGGCCAGAATGCGGTGCACCGGGCGGTCGCCTTTTTCGGCAATGGCATCTGAGACCTCAGGCGAGAGGTCGGTGCGGCGGGCAATCACCTGCAGGTGGCTGTTGCTCAGCCGTTCGACGAAGTCGATCAGGTCTTCCTGGGTCAGCGCGGGGCTTTGCGCAAGTAGCGGCATGGCCACGTTGACGTCGTCTTCGGCGATCTTGCGGGCAAGCTCCGGCGGCGTGTTGACTTGCGAAGCGAGCTTGTGCGCCAGCCTGGCGCGGTCCCTGGGCGAGCCGACACTGTACAGTTTTATGATTACTTCGGAGAAGATTGCCAGTTCCCGGTCGGTCCGCTCATCGAGGTTTGCAATCACAAGTTCGCTCACCTGCGCGAACAGCCGTCGTCGCGCCTCGTCTGTGCCTTCCTGTGCAAGCTTGATCAAGGACCTGGGCATCCTTCCTCCTCGTCGGGCCAGATTGGCGCCCATATTGTTATTATTACGTTACCCGATAAATGGAGGCTGGCATATTACCTTGCGTAAAGGTGAAATCTTTTTGCGATTTCCAGTGAATCCTTGTTTCTGCTGGTTTTGATGCGGTCGTTACTGCACGGGAAACTTGCGTTTTATAATAGTACCTAAAAAATGTCCGAAGACAGCAGTCTGAACCCTTTTCATCCGCGAGCGTTCCTCCATATTGTCCCTGCCATGGCCGGACCCCCGCCGGTCTTTCTGGAATTGACAAGAGTTTGAAATGAAGATTTTGCGCTGCTGCCTCTTTGCCCTGATGACAATGATGCTTGCCGGGTTGGCTCCGGTTCTGGCTCAGGAAAGCGGGGGGCAGGCCCCGGCGCAGGAGCAGGCGCCACCGGCCGATGTCGAACAGGCGAGCCAGGCCCTGATAAAGGTTCTGAACGACCCTGAAAGCCGAGCGGCGTTGATCGATCTCTTGCAGAAAAGCACAGGGGACAGCCAGCCTGCTGAAGGTGACAGGCAGGTTCCCGGGAATGAAGCTGCAATTCCGGTTCAGGGTATCTCCCAACCCCTGCAACAGGAAAACTTCGCCCTGCGGATCGGTGAATACACACGGGTTCTGGTGGATGACGCGGGGTATCTGCTGGAGCAGGCAATGCGCTCGTTGAACGGCCTGGTTCTGGTCGCGCGCGGCGATATTCCGGTGAAATGGGACCGGGTCGAGGATATCGCGATCCAGGTCGGCATCGTGCTTCTTGCAGCTTATCTCGGCTTTTTTGCCAGCCAGCTGATCGCGAAGGCACTTTATCCGCGCATGTCGCTTTATGCGCGTTACGGCGGTGGGCTGACGCGCAGCTTCATTCTTGTTCTGACATCGGTCGTCGATGCAGTGACGGTAGGTGTCGGTTGGGCCGTCGGCAACGCGGCGGCCCTGGCAAGCTTCGGTGGAATAAATGCAGGTGTAACGCTTCAGGAAAGTCTCGCACTGAACGCGTTTTTCATCCTTGGCATGGCCAACGTCTCGCTGCGCTTCATATTTGCGCCGGGGCGGCCGGAACTGCGGTTGCTGCCGTTCACCGATGAAAGTTCGCTCTACTGGTACGGCCGTTTGCGGTTGTTCATGTACTGGATGGTCTTCGGCCTGTTCCTGGCCGTGCCGATCGCCAATGTTGCGGTATCCTTCGTGCTCGGCAACGCCTTGCGGTTCCTCGTCGTGCTTCTCGGGATGATCTATCTTCTGGTGCTGGTGCACCAGAACAGGCACCGGGTAAACGAGGGGGCGCGGGATTACGCCGAGCATCTGCAGAGCGCTCTTGCCAAGCGTGCGCTCGTGCTGGTCGGTCAGCTCTGGCACCTGGCTGCCTACGGCTATATCGCGGCAGTTTTCATCATCTGGGTGACCCGGCCGTTTGACGCGACAACCATTATTCTGCGGGCAACGGGACTGTCGATCCTCACCATCATGGCGGGCATGGCCATTTCTCTGGTCGTGACCAAGGCCATCAAGGGCGGGATACGCCTGCCGGACGACCTGAACCGGACCCTTCCGGCGCTTCAGAGCCGGCTGAACGCCTTTGTGCCGCGCCTTCTGAAGTTCATCCGGTTCGCCGTCTTCCTGGTGACGGTGTTGCTGCTTCTGGAGATCTGGGGTCTGTTGACGGTTGCCGAATGGCTGGTCAGCGAAGCAGGAGTGCAACTTCTGAGCAGCTACGGTTCTGCCTTCCTGGTCCTGCTCGTCGCTTTCATGATCTGGCTTGCCGTCATGTCGTGGGTGGACCTCAGGCTGCAGTCACGTTCCGGATACATCGTAACAGCGCGCGAACGCACGCTGTTCCAGTTGTTCCGCAATGCATCGACGGTCGTCATCGTGGTGATGGCACTGCTCTTGTCGCTGTCGGAAGTCGGCGTCGATATCGGTCCGCTGATCGCCGGTGCCGGTGTTGTCGGTCTGGCGATCTCCTTCGGTGCACAGACCCTGGTCAAGGACATCATCACCGGAGCCTTCATCCAGGTCGAGAATGCCATCAACGAGGGCGACGTCGTCACTGTTGCCGGGATAACGGGAACGGTCGAAGGGATCACCGTCCGGTCGGTGCGCATGCGCGACATCGACGGAACAACCCACATCATTCCGTTCTCGTCGGTCGACATGGTGTCCAACTTCATGCGCGGCTTCTCCTATCATGTCGCGCTGATCGGTGTTGCCTACGACACAAATATCACCCACGCCAAGGACGCCATGCTGGAAGCCTTCCGCAGACTGAAGGAAACGGATTTCGGACCCAAGATCATCGGTGATTTCGAAATGCACGGCGTTACCAATTTCGGTGCCAGTTCCATTGATATCCGCGGCCGCATCAAGACCGTCCCGGGGGATCAGTGGGGCGTCGGGCGTGCGTATAACGAATTCGTCAAACAGGTCTTTGACGAACGGAATATCGAAATCCCGTTCCCGCAAGTGACCTATCACGCCGCGACGCCTCCCTTCGTGGAAGACGGGAACAAACCGAAACAGCGCAAGAAGGTTGACGTTTCTTCGACCCAGTTGGAGGACGATGCTCCGGCTGAGGACGGAGAAAACTAGGCAGATCAATGCCTTGTAGTTTCTGAGTGGTCTATTTAACCCCGGCGGAGGCGCGAGCTTCTTGCCGGGGTGTTTCGTCTTGGTGTGCGAAATTGTTGATTGAATTTCGAGAAGTTTCGTTTTATTTTCATTTTCAATCCTGAGACGCAAAAACACAGGCCGGGGACAGTTATGGCTGCGGATTACGATCTTTTGATCATTGGTGGGGGCATCAACGGAACGGGCATCGCCCGCGACGCGGTCGGCCGGGGGGCTTCGGTTCTTCTGGTCGAAATGGGTGACCTTGCCGGCGCCACATCGTCGGCCTCGACCAAGCTCATCCACGGCGGGCTGCGCTATCTGGAATATTACGAGTTCGGTCTGGTGCGCAAAGCGCTGAAAGAGCGTGAAGTGTTGTGGCGCGCAGCGCCGCATATTGCTTGGCCGCTGCGGTTCATTCTGCCGCATCACAAGGACCTGCGTCCGGCATGGCTCCTGCGGCTCGGCCTCTTCATGTATGACCATCTCGGCGGGCGGGAATTGCTGCCGGCCACCAAGACCGTGCGTCTGGATCAGGCTCCGTTCTCGCAAGGGCTCAAGAAGCTCTTCAAGAAGGGTTTCGAATATTCGGACTGCTGGGTGGACGATGCCCGACTGGTGGTTCTGAATGCGCGCGATGCAGCTGATCGCGGCGCCGAAATCCAGACGCGTACCAAATGCATCAGTGCGCGGCGGGACGGCGACGTCTGGCAGGTCGTTCTGAAAGACCTTGCAAGCGGCGAGGAAAAGACCGTCACTGCCAATGTGCTGGTCAATGCCGCCGGGCCCTGGGTTGCGGACATGCTGAGCGGCGTTACCGGGGCGAACAACAGTTCCAGCGTCCGGTTGGTCAAGGGCAGCCACATCATCGTCAAGCGCCAGTTCGAACACGACCGTTGCTTCATCTTCCAGAACGGCGATGGCCGGATCGTGTTCGCCATTCCTTATGAAAACGACTTCACGCTGATTGGTACGACCGACGTCGATTTCCAGGATGACCTGAGCAAGGTCGAGATCTCGAAGGACGAGATCGCGTATCTGTGCAAGGCGGCGAGCGAGTATCTGGAAAATGCGATCACGCCCGAAGACGTGGTCCATACCTATTCCGGCGTCCGCCCGCTCTACGATGACGGCGCAAAGGATGCCAAGGCGGCGACGCGCGACTATGTGCTTGAGCTGGATGCGGGCGATACGAAGCCGGCGATCCTGTCCGTCTTCGGTGGCAAAATCACGACCTATCGCAAGCTTGCCGAGCATGTCCTGGAAAAGTTGGAGCCGTATCTGCCTTTCAAGCGCGGGGTATGGACGGCCTATGCGCCGCTGCCGGGCGGTGATTTCAAGGTGAGCGAGTTCGATGCGGAAGTGTCACGCCTCGAGGCTGATTATCCGTTCCTCGACAAGGTCTTCGCTACTCGTCTGACCCGTCTTTACGGCACGGATGCGCGCTTCATACTCGGGGAAGCGAAGACGCTCGAAGATCTTGGCCGCAGCTTTGGCTACAATCTTCATGAAGCGGAAGTGAAATGGCTGGTCCGCCGCGAATGGGCCCGCAGCGCGCAGGACATCCTGTGGCGGCGGACGAAACTGGGTTTGCGGCTCAGCAGGGAGGAAGCTGCCGAGCTGGACACCTATCTGTCGGCTTATCTTGCGGAGCAGGCCGGCGCTGCGGCATAGTTTTATCAAACGGAACCAGATGACCTGCCGGCCTTGCCGGCAGTTTTCATGACAAGAAGAAAACGGGAGGTGCGCCATGGCCGGATGTGTTTTGGCAATAGACCAGGGCACGACGTCGAGCCGGGCAATTGTCTTCGGCGACGATTTCCATCCAATCAGTGTGGGGCAGCAGGAGTTTCCGCAACACTTCCCGAAGTCGGGTTGGGTGGAGCATTCGCCGGCCGATATCTGGACGAGTACGCTGCGCGTGTGCCGGGAGGCGCTGGAAAAGGCACCGTCCGGTGGCGCGGATGTTGCCGCGATCGGAATCACCAACCAGCGGGAAACCACCCTTGTCTGGGACCGCTCCACGGGCGAACCGGTCTACAACGCCATTGTCTGGCAGGACCGGCGTACGGCCGATTTCTGTGCGAAATTGCGCTCGGAAGGCCGCGAAGGAGTTTTTTCCGCCAAGACGGGCCTGTTGCTGGATCCCTATTTTTCCGGGACCAAGATCGCCTGGATCCTCGACAATGTGGACGGTGTGCGCGAGCGTGCGGAACGCGGTGAGCTTGCCTTCGGCACCGTCGACACATGGCTGATCTGGCAACTCACGGGCGGCAAGGTGCACGCAACCGATGCCACCAACGCTTCCCGGACGCTGATCTACAACATTCACGAAAACAAGTGGGATGAAGAGCTTTGCAAGCTCCTCAACATCCCGCAGAACCTGCTGCCCGAGGTCAAGGACAGTGCGGATGATTTCGGCGTCACCGATACGGAATTGTTCGGCCGGGCAATACCGATCCTCGGTGTTGCCGGCGACCAGCAGGCCGCGACGGTCGGGCAGGCATGCTTCAAGCCGGGAATGGTCAAGTCAACCTACGGCACGGGTTGCTTTGCACTGATGAACACCGGGTCCAAACCGGTCCGGTCCAACAACCGCATGCTGACGACCATCGCCTACAGGCTGAACGGCGAAACCACATATGCGCTCGAAGGGTCGATCTTCGTTGCCGGTGCTGCCGTCCAGTGGCTGCGCGACGGTCTGGGGCTCATCGAAAGTGCCGGCGACACGCAGTCGCTTGCCGAACAGGCGGATCCCAACCAGGACGTCTACCTTGTTCCTGCCTTCGTTGGTCTTGGCGCTCCTTATTGGGACGCGGAAGCCCGGGGCGCGCTGTTCGGTCTGACGCGAAACACGGGTCCGAAGGAAATTGCCCGGGCGGTGCTGCAAAGCGTCGGTTACCAGACCAGCGACCTGGTTGAAGCCATGCGGGCAGACTGGCCGGAGGCCGAACAGCCGGTGCTCCGTGTCGATGGCGGCATGACGGCATCCGACTGGACGATGCAGTTCCTGGCCGACATTCTGGGCGCGCCGGTCGACCGGCCGACTGTCCCGGAAACGACGGCGCTCGGGGCAGCATGGCTCGCCGGATCGAAGGCAGGTGTCTGGCCTGGCGCCGAGGCATTTTCGGCAGAATGGAAGCTGGAAAAGCGTTTCGAGCCGCGTTTACAGGAAAGTGAGCGGGCCAGATTGCTTGCCGGATGGCAGGACGCTGTCAAACGAACCCGTTCTACGCAGGATTGAGAAATTCAGGGGCTCCCGTTGTTGCGGGAGCCTTTTGTTTTCAGGCGGTTAGATGAAGCTTGAAAAACGCTGCCGTTGCGGTATTTGTTTCTCGTGAGTTAACGTTGCCGCATTAAAAATTTACGGCAGCAACTCTTACCTAGCAAAAAAATTTCAAAAACATCCTCAAATTAGAAATATGTTGGCAGTTGATTTTCTGCCAAAAAAACGCCTTAGTTTGCGCTGGCTTGGGCTTAACTCCTTTGCGCGATTCAACGATGCAAGGCCCTTGCTCTTCATCAAGGGGAGAACAGTTTGATGAATTTCCAAAAAACCTTGAAGGCATCCCTTCTTGGCGTAAGCCTTGCTGTGATTGCAGCAACCGGCGCTTCTGCAAAAAACCTGGTTTATTGCTCTGAAGGTTCGCCTGAAGGCTTTGATGCTGCACTTTACACCGCAGGCACGACGTTCGACGCTTCCTCCAAGCCGATCTACAACCGGCTTGTCGAGTTCAAGCGCGGCACGACCGAAGTGCTGCCGGGCCTGGCTGAAAGCTGGGAAGTTTCCGAAGACGGTCTGGAATACACCTTCAAGCTGCGTCAGGGTGTGAAGTTCCACACCACCAGCTTCTTCACGCCGACCCGTGAATTCAATGCAGACGACGTGATCTTCACCTTCGAGCGTCAGCTGAAGAAGGATCATCCGTGGCACGAATACACCGCCGGTACCGCGTGGGAATATTTCGACGGCATGTCCATGCCGGACCTGATCAAGGAAATCGTCAGGGTTGACGACTACACGGTCAAGTTCGTCCTGAACCGTCCGGAAGCACCGATGATCGCCAACCTGGCGATGGACTTCGCTTCCGTCGTGTCCGCCGAATACGCAGCCCAGCTTGAAGCAGCCGGTTCCAAGGAACAGCTGAACCAGCAGCCGGTCGGCACCGGTCCGTTCTCCTTCGTGGGTTACCAGAAGGACGCGGTGATCCGTTATGCGGCAAATCCGGACTACTGGGGTGGCAAGCAGCCGGTCGACAACCTGATCTTCGCGATCACTCCGGATGCAGCCGTGCGTCTTCAAAAGCTGAAGGCCGGTGAATGTCACGTCATGCCGTACCCGGCACCGGCCGACATCGCCGACATCAAGGCTGACGGCAACCTGACCCTGATGGAACAGCAGGGCCTGAACGTCGGTTACCTCGCTTACAACACCAAGCAGGCACCGTTCGACAAGCCGGAAGTCCGCAAGGCGCTGAACCACGCGATCAACAAGCAGGCGATCCTCGACGCAGTTTTCCAGGGCTCCGGCCAGGCTGCCAAGAACCCGATCCCGCCGACCATGTGGTCCTACAACGACGCCGTTGAAGATGACGACTACAATCCGGAACTGGCCAAGGAAATGCTGGCAGCAGCTGGTGTATCCGATCTTTCCATGAAGATCTGGGCAATGCCGGTACAGCGTCCGTACAACCCGAACGCTCGTCGTATGGCTGAAGTCATGCAGGCCGACTTCGCGAACGTCGGCGTGAACGTCGAGATCGTTTCCTACGAATGGGGTGAATACCTGTCCCGTTCCAAGGACGAGAACCGCGACGGTGCCGTGCTTCTCGGCTGGACCGGTGACAACGGCGACCCGGACAACTTCCTGGCCGTTCTGCTCGGCTGTGACGGTGTCGGCGGCTCCAACCGCGCCCAGTGGTGCAACGAAGAGTTCGACGCGCTGATCAAGAAGGCAAAGACCGTGACCAGCAAGGAAGAGCGCACCAAGCTCTACGAAGAGGCACAGGTCGTGTTCAAGGAGCAGGCTCCGTGGGCAACCATCGCGCACTCCGTGGTCTTCATGCCGATGTCCTCCAAGGTCTCCGGCTACGTCATGGACCCGCTCGGCGGCCACTGGTTTGACGGCGTGGACATTGCGGAGTAAATCCGCCTAACTCGAAGAGGGCGCTGGCAGCAATGCCGGCGCCTTCGGACATTCTGGCCGGCGGATGCTTTCCTGACATCAGGTCGTTTCCGCTGGCTCTTCGTATCTGGAACCTGACATGCTTCGCTTTCTTCTAGGTCGTCTCGGCCTGTTGATACCGACATTCTTCGGCGTCACCCTCGTCGCCTTCTCGTTTATCCGCATGCTGCCCGGCGATCCTGCCGAACTGCTCGCAGGCGAGCGCGGTATATCTGATGAGCGGAGGGCTCAGGTCCTTGGCCAGCTTGGCTTCGACAAACCGCTCTGGCAACAGTACCTCGATTACATCGCAGGTATCTTCCAGGGGGATCTGGGCACGTCCTTCGTGTCGAAGAAGCCGGTGCTGGATGAATTTCTGACACTGTTTCCGGCGACTGCCGAACTCGCGCTCTGCGCCATCATCATTGCCGTCTGCCTTGGCATTCCCGCCGGCATCTTCGCGGCCGTGAAGCGCGGATCGGTTGCCGACCAGGCAATCATGGGCACGGCGCTGGTCGGCTACTCGATGCCGATCTTCTGGTGGGGCCTGCTGCTGATCATCCTGTTTTCGGGAACCCTCGGCTGGACACCAGTCTCCGGGCGCATCTCGCTGATGTTCTTCTTCCCGCAGGTCACCGGCTTCATGCTGATCGACAGTCTGTTGTCCGGCGAGAAGGGGGCCTTCCTCTCCGCCGTCCGGCACCTGATCCTGCCGTCCATCGTTCTGGCGACCATTCCGATGGCGGTGATCGCACGCCAGACACGATCCGCCATGCTGGAAGTTCTGGGCGAGGACTACGTGCGCACGGCCCGCGCGAAAGGCCTGCCGCCCCGCGCGGTGATCGGTCTGCATGCGCTGCGCAATGCCCTTATCCCGGTGGTGACCACCATCGGCCTGCAGGTCGGCGTGCTTCTTGCCGGCGCGATCCTGACAGAGACTATCTTCTCCTGGCCTGGCATCGGCAAATGGCTCGTCGACAGCATCTCGCGCCGCGACTACTTCGTGGTCCAGGGTGGTCTGCTGCTGATTGCCGGGATCATCATGATGGTCAACCTGATCGTGGACGTGCTCTACGGCCTGATCAATCCGCGAATTCGCCACAACTGAGCCGGGGACAAGGAAAATGACAAATACCTCGCCGGCTGCGAAAGCCGATCAGACCAAGCTCCAGGCCGAAAGCCGCAACGCCACCAAGGCGCAGCTTGTCGAGTTCTGGTACTACTTCTCACAGAACAAGGGTGCCGTTGTCGGCCTCGTGGTGTTCGCGTTGCTGGTCCTTATGGCCATCTTCGCGCCGCTGGTCGCACCGCATAGTCCCGACTTTCAGTATCGCGACAGTTTCCTCGTGCCTCCGGTCTGGGAGGAGGGCGGCAAGGCCGCGTTCCTGCTCGGAACGGACGCCGTTGGCCGTGATATTCTTTCGCGCCTCATCTTCGGCGCGCGCTTCTCGCTGTTCATCGGTGTTGTCGTCGTCACCATCGCCCTTGTCGGCGGTGTCGTGATCGGCCTTGTCGCCGGTTACATGCGCGGCATGACCGACACGCTGATCATGCGTGTGATGGACATCATCCTGGCATTCCCCTCGCTTCTGCTGGCCCTCGTGCTGGTGGCTATCCTGGGGCCCGGGCTGATCAACGCCATGATCGCAATTGCCATCGTGCTGCAGCCGCATTTCGTGCGTCTGACCCGCGCGGCCGTCCTGTCCGAACGCACACGGGACTATGTCGTCGCGGCGAAGGTGGCAGGTGCCGGGCACATGCGGCTGATGTTCAAGACGATCCTGCCGAACTGTCTGGCGCCGCTGATCGTTCAGGCGACGCTGTCGTTCTCCAACGCGATCCTGGATGCGGCCGCCCTCGGCTTCCTGGGCATGGGAGCACAGCCGCCAACACCGGAATGGGGCACCATGCTTGCCGAAGCGCGTGAATTCATCCTGCGCGCCTGGTGGGTGGTAACCTTCCCGGGTCTGGCGATCCTGATCACCGTTCTTGCCATCAACCTGGTCGGTGACGGTCTGCGCGATGCGCTCGACCCGAAACTGAAGAGGAGCTAAGCCATGTCTCTTCTTGAAATCAGAAACCTGAAGGTCGAGTTCGACACCGCCAAGGGCCCGTTCAAGGCGCTCGACGGCGTTGATTATGCGGTCGATGCAGGCGAGGTCCTGGCGATCGTCGGCGAATCCGGGTCCGGAAAATCCGTCGCCATGTTGGCGACCATGGGTCTGCTGCCGAACACGGCAACGATCACCGCCGACAAGATGGAATTCGAGGGTCTCGACCTGCGCACCCTGTCGGCCAAGGAACGGCGCCGGGTGATCGGGAAAGACATCTCGATGATCTTCCAGGAGCCGATTGCCAGCCTCAACCCGTGTTTCACGGTCGGCTTCCAGCTCAGTGAAACATTGAAGACCCACATGGGGTTGAAGGGACGTCAGGCCCGGGACCGGGTGGTCGAGATCCTGACTTCCGTCGGTATTCCGAACCCAGCCGAACGCCTGTCCGCATTTCCGCATCAGATGTCCGGCGGCCAGTGCCAGCGTGTGATGATCGCCATGGCAATTGCCTGTGCGCCGAAACTGCTGATCGCCGACGAGCCGACGACTGCCCTTGACGTGACGATCCAGAAACAGATCCTGGATCTCCTGGTCAAGCTGCAGCAGGACAGCGGCATGGGGTTGATCATGATTACCCATGACATGGGCGTGGTGGCCGAAACCGCCGATCGTGTCATCGTGCAGTACAAGGGCCGCAAGATGGAGGAGGCCGACGTGCTGTCCCTCTTCGAAAACCCCAAGAACCCGTATACGAAGGCATTGCTTTCAGCGCTGCCGGAAAATGCCACGGGCGACCGCTTGCCGACGGTGAGCGACTTTGCCGAAGCGGGAGGTTTCTGAGATGGCTGACGATGTGATCCTCAAGGTCCGCGATCTGTACCGGACCTATGACATCAAGGGCGGCATGTTCAAGAAGGCGTCGACCCTGACCGCCGTCAAGGGTGTGAACCTGGATGTGGAACGCGGCACAACCCTTGCCGTGGTCGGCGAAAGTGGCTGTGGCAAGTCGACCCTTGCGCGCATGCTCACCATGATCGACGCTCAGTCTTCCGGCCTTATCGAGATCGACGGCCTGCCGATCGATATCTCCAAGACCGGTATTTCCCGCGAAATGCGCCAGAAGGTGCAGATCGTTTTCCAGAACCCCTATGGCTCGCTGAACCCGCGCCAGAAGATTGGCCATGTTCTGGAAGAGCCGCTTCTCCTGAATACCGACATGCCGTCGGCAGAGCGCCGTGACCTGGCGCTGCAGATGCTGGAGAAGGTCGGGTTGCAGCCCGAGCACTACGGCCGTTATCCGCACATGTTCTCCGGTGGCCAGCGCCAGCGCATCGCAATTGCGCGGGCGATCATGATGAAGCCGAAATTGCTGGTGCTCGACGAACCGGTCTCCGCGCTTGACCTGTCGGTCCAGGCGCAGATTCTGAACCTGCTTGCAGACCTGCAGGAAGAGATGGGCCTCACCTATGTGTTCATCTCTCACGACCTATCGGTGGTGCGCTACATCGCAGACAAGGTGATGGTGATGTATTTCGGTGAAGTGGTGGAATACGGCACGCGGGACGAGGTTTTCGAGAACCCGCAGCACGATTACACCAAGACACTGTTCGCCGCGACGCCGAACGCGGATGTGGAAAGCATCAGGAAACGACTGGCTGCAAAGGCTGCCTGAACCGGCAGTTCTGTCAGACGCTGAAAACAAGACCCTCGCTCTTTCCGGAGCGGGGGTCTTTTGCTTTCGGTCACGGAGCTGCCTGGATTGACCTGCGCTCACATTCCCGCCCGGTCGCAGCTTCGGTTTGCAACTTCTCGCAACGCAGCAATTTTTGGGTTGCATAGTTCCATATTTCGAGTATTCTCGAAATATGGAAAAAGAAGACGCCCTGAATGCATTGGCAGCTCTTGGTCAGGAAACCCGCCTCGACGTCTTTCGCCTGTTGGTGAAGGCCGGAAAAGAAGGCATGACCGCCGGTGCCATCTCAGATGCACTCGATGTGCGTCCGAATACCCTGTCGACCCACCTGGGCGCCTTGTCCCGATCCGGCCTTGTGCACGCCGAACGGGACGGGCGCTCGATTTGTTATCGGGCGAGCCTGGAAGCGATGCAGGGCCTCGTGACCTACCTGTTGCAGGATTGCTGCGGCGGCAACCCTGAACTCTGCGCACCGATCGCATCGCTTGTGGCCGGTGGCGGCTGTGAACCAGGTGGGAAGTGCTGACATTCAGGAAACAGATATGCCTGGATGCCGGAAGGTTCCTTTCGGCAGCAAGACAAGCTGCGTGACCGGTTTTGAGCGAATTGATGTAGAGACACCTCGGGCAGGTTTTCCACGCTGCTCCCTGGTTTGCTGAAATGCCGATGTGAGAGAGAGTTGGAATGACACAGGAAACGTCACCCATGGGGCTCTTCGAGCGCTTCTTGTCGCTCTGGGTTGCCTTGTGCATTGCCGCCGGGGTCGGGCTCGGCGCCCTCTTTCCCGGGGTCTTCGAGGCGATCGCCTCACTGGAATATGCCAGCGTCAATCTGGTTGTGGCCGTACTCATCTGGGTGATGATCTACCCGATGATGGTCAACGTCGATTTTGCCTCGCTGAAGGATGTCGGCCGCAAGCCCAAGGGGCTCTGCATCACGATCGTCGTCAACTGGCTGGTCAAGCCCTTCACGATGGCTGCGCTCGGGATCCTGTTCTTCGAGCACGTATTTGCGGGGCTGGTGGATCCGCAGACTGCGAAAGAGTACATCGCCGGCATGATCCTGCTCGGGGTCGCGCCGTGCACGGCCATGGTCTTCGTCTGGAGCCAGCTGGTGCGCGGCGATGCCAACTACACGCTTGTCCAGGTCTCCATCAACGACATCATCATGGTGTTTGCCTTCGCGCCCATCGCAGCGCTGCTGCTTGGTGTGACCGACATTGTCGTACCGTGGCAGACCTTGCTGCTGTCGGTGATCCTTTATGTGATCATTCCGCTGGTGGCCGGCTATTTTACCCGCAAGGCGCTGGATGGATCGGGGAGCGATGAGCGCATCGCCGAGTTCACGGGAAAGGTCAAACCCTTCTCCGTCATGGGTCTTCTGGCAACCGTTGTCCTGCTGTTCGGATTTCAGGCGCAGACCATTCTGGAAAAGCCGCTGGTGATCGTGTTGATTGCCGTGCCTCTGCTGATCCAGAGCTATGGCATTTTCTTCGTCGCCTACGCCTGGGGGTACCTGTGGCGGGTGCCGTTCAACACCGCTGCGCCTGCAGCGCTGATCGGGACGTCCAACTTCTTCGAACTTGCCGTGGCCGTTGCCATCAGCCTGTTCGGTCTGAACTCGGGCGCTGCCCTTGCGACGGTTGTCGGTGTTCTTGTGGAAGTACCGGTAATGCTGTCGCTGGTCGCCTTCGCAAACCGGACACGGTCTCACTTTCCGGCGGCTGCCTAACCGGAGCCGCTGACCAGCGTCGTTGCCTGACGGCGCAGGTACAGCATCAGGTTTTCCGCGTGATCCATCGCGGCGGCCTCGTCTCCGGCGGCAACGGCGCGCATGACCTCCATGTGGCTCCAGGCTGCCGGGGTGAGATCCTCCTCACCAAAATGGCGGTACCAGAACCGGCGGCTCTGCGTCTGCAAAGGGGCCAGGGCCTTTGCTGCAAAAGGGTTGCAGGCAGCGGCCGAGACGACTTCGTCGAAGGCTTTGTCCAGGCGCAGATAGTCCGCCACGTCCGGCTTTGCAGCCGCCTCGCGCATGTCTAGTGCAATCGCTTCCAGGGTTCTGCGGTCGTCCTTGCTGGCAAGCCGCGCTGCCAACCCTGCAACGAGACGTTCCAGGGCGTGGCGGGCCTCAAGAACCTTCAGAAAATCGGACGGGTTCATTTCCGCAACGACAATGCCAAGCCGCGGCCGGATGTTCAAAAGGCCTTCCCAGGAAAGACGCTGAATGGCTTCGCGTATGGGTGTTCTGCCAAAACCCAGTCTCTGTGTAAGCGCAGCTTCCGTTACGGTTGCCCCTGGTTTCAGTTTCAGGGTCACGATTTCTTCTTCCAGCAGGCGATAAGCCTGAGTGGATCGGCTGAAATCTGCGGACATGAAAGTCTGGGCCTTTATATGTTTCAGATGTGCGAGTGATATATCAGACGATTAGCCGCTAGACGAGCCTTGCCGGTTCTGGCAGGACGGTGAACCTGAAAACAGACTGTGGGTCTGGACGGTGGATCCTTGCGACACCCGCATTGTTTCGCCGAACAGGTCGTTGATCGCGAACGAGAAAAGACACGCCGAATGAGCAAGGGACATGTCCATGTGATTGGTGCGGGCATCGTCGGGCTGGCGACTGCTGCCAGCCTGGTGCAACGCGGTTACGGCGTGACGGTGCTGGACCGCGAAGGCCCTGCGGCAGGCGCAAGCCAGGGCAACGCGGCTGCCATCGCCTGGACAGACGTTGCGCCTCTTGCTTCGCCTGGTCTTTGGAAACAAGCCTTCAAATGGATGCTGGATCCGCTGGGTCCCTTGTCGGTCCGTCCGGCTTATGCGCTCAAGATCCTGCCGTGGATGCTGCGTTTCATGGCGGCTTCAAACCCTGCAAAGGTGGCGCAGAGCACGAAGGCGCTGGCGGATCTGAATGGAGGCGCTCTTCCGGCGTGGGAAGCGCTCTGGCGGACAACGGGAACCCACAACCAGGTGCGCCGGGACGGCTGCCTGGAACTGTTCGACACGGTGCAGTCGCTTGAAGCTTCGCGCGCGGGCTGGGCGGAGCAGCGCGACTACGGCATCAAGGTTGAGGAACTGGATGCATCAGCGATCCGGGATCTGGAACCGGACCTTTCTTCCCGTGTTGTCGGCGGGGCACTTGTGCCGGACTGGGTGCAGGTGGATGAGCCCAAGGTCCTTTGCCTTTCGGTTGCCGAGTGGCTGTCATCTCAGGGTGTCAAGTTCGAGGTTGGTGAGGTCAGCCGCTTGCAGCCCAATGACAAGGGCTGTGACGTGATCCTGAAAGACGGCAGCACGATCGCGGCCGAGCGACTGGTGATTGCCTGCGGGGCATGGTCGAAGGCCCTTGCCGCGCAGCTGGGAGATCCGATCCCGCTGGATACGGAGCGCGGTTACAACATCACCATCCCGAACCCCGGCGTTAACGTGAACCGCATGATCATGCTGTCCGGTCACGGTTTCGTCCTGTCGCGTCTGTCCAGCGGCTTGCGCGTCGGCGGGGCGGTGGAATTCGGCGGTCTCGACCTGCCGCCGAACTGGCGCCGCGTGGACGCAATGCTGGCCAAGGCAAAGCTGTTTTTCCCGGAGCTCAAGTCGGAAGGCGGCAAACGCTGGATGGGGTTCCGCCCGTCCATTCCTGACAGCCTGCCGGTCATCTCACCGGCAACACGGCATAGCAGGATCTTTTATGCCTTTGGCCACGCCCACCACGGTCTGACGCAATCTGCCGTCACAGGGCAGATGATTGCGGACATGATCGAGGGCGCGCGGCCTGATATCGATCCAGCGCCCTTTGCGGCAAGCCGGTTCTGAGCCAAAGCGAGTTGCGGCGGCCCGAAGGCCGCCGCTTTCCTGTCAGGGCTTCATCGCCAATTTAATGCTGATGTGCTGTGCCTGTTCGTGGAAGTATTCTTCGGTCGGCACAAAGCCATAGGCGGTGTAAAAGCGCCGGCCGCGAGCATTCTCCTTGAAGACTTCAACCGTGAGCGGCCCCTTCTGTTTGACCGCGTGATCCACAAGGGCCCTTCCGAGGCCACGTCCATGATATTGCGGGTCCAGAAACAAGCCGCCGATGTAGTTGTCCAGCAGCGAGATAAAGCCGACGGCAACACCATTGATCTCCGTGACGTAGGTTTCCGCCTTCGGCAGATAGATGTCGCGGATGGCGGTGGCGGCCATGTCGTGAAAGTCGTCGCTCAGAAACGGGTGGGCGAATTCACTGGCCTTGCGCCAGATATGGATGATCCGTTCAGCGTCCTGGCTGACATAGGGTCTGATCATTTGGATAACATTGTCCTCGTCCGATCATGAGGTCACGACCGGGTGGTGTCTCTCTTCAGGTTTGGCAAACGCAGTCCGGAGCAGCCGGAGGCGATTTGCGGATGGGCACCGATGGGTGCCCGAGAGGTCAGGACATAAAATCTCCGAAGTGGACTGAGGGGCCCATACCACACCCTGCTGCCAGAGGAAAAGACTTGTGCTGTCTCAGATCGACTGCATCGGTGAGCGGCGTTTTTCCCGATAGAGCTTGTCCAGCCGCAAGGTCACGATGGCGAACACCACCCAGCTGGTATGAAAGACAAGACCTGCGAGCATGACGGTCCATCCGGGAATCGGCCCTATCGCCGCCCGTTGGAACACGTCGGCAAGGCTGGTCAGTGGGACGGGGTGTATCGCCAGCTTGCCGTAGTAGGCGACAGCCTGGATCGCCAGGATCCAGGAATAGTTGCTGCGCAAGCGCCGTCCTGCCGCCCTGACCAGCGAAATATGATAATGCGGCATCTCATAGTCGTCGGAGAGCATCGTTGCCCAGCTTCCGCGCATGGGCACTTTGCCTCCGGCGAGGATAGGCGCGTAAAAGTCCGTCTCCATCAGGCGTGCCCGGGCCCGAAACATGTTGTAGTAGCGGTAGCGGCGAGCTTCGAAGATCAGGAAAACAGTTACCAGCAGCCCCACCAGCACCATGGGCAAGGGTGAGGCTTCCTTGTTGGAGAATGTCGCGGACAGGGCGATGCCGGTGGTGACGACGGCCCAGTTGGTGGTGTTATCGAGGCGGGTGCGCCAATGTGTGCTGCGAAACACCTCGGCGCGGTAAAGGTGGGCAAGCGCGGTGAGCGTGCCGGACTCCATGTCCTGCTTGGGCCAGTCCTGTTCCTGATCCTTCTGAGACATATTCCGTTCCTAAACGGACTTCTTGTTAAAACAGAGTAATGCAGTTTCCCGCTATTGCCAGAGGGGCAAAATTGACCATGGCGAAGCCGGGGCAGGGGGGCGCGCTGCCAATCTGACAAAGTGCCGCGCAGGCAGCCGCAAAACGAGGTTCCCTTTCCTGTTCATGTGACCTAAAGTTCGTTTTTGAATTCAGTATTTTTCTTCGAAGACGCTGCATTTCCTCTTAAGAAACATCAATAGAACAGGCATTTTGATGAACAAGTTTTCTCTTTTTGTCGTGCTGGCAGCACTTGTTTTGCCAGCCAGTTTCGCTTTCGCCTCACCGGACGTCGATTTCCCGCAGAATGGGGCATCCTACGGCGGCAAGGTTCGCAGTGGTCCTGGTATGCAATACGGGCAAAGCGGCAGTCTCCGTCAGGGGGATGCCATTTTGATCCTGTCCGGTACCGGGGTCATGATGAATGGCTACGAGTGGTTCCAGGTCAGGTATCGCAACGGACAGACGGGCTATCACTGGGGCGGGCTGTTCTGCTCGGAGCGCCCATACCCGGGGATATACGAGGTCTGCGGAGGCCGGCCTCAGGTCCAGAACCCGGTGCCGCAGCAACCTGGTGGCCAACTGTCGGCAGCTCCTGGTGTGAATGGCCAGACTGTTGGTGTCGTCCGGCATTCTGGCGGCAGTTTCACAAACGTTGGAAACGGCCAGTGGCAGGAAGCGGACGTCTACGGCACCGTGAATTTCCATTTTCAGGAATTCGGCCGGGACGACTGGTCGGTGTATTTACACGATGCTTCAAGAAATGTGACGCTGCAGCTGGATCTGCATCGGCGCATGATCCTTTATGCGCAGGGAAATGGTCCGCGGTCGGACCTTTACCAGATCACCGATGCCTTTCCGGCGCGCAACTATCAACCGGCAGCAGCTGGCAATGTGGCGCAGCCGGCCGCTGGTGACTCAATCACGGTGCAATACACGTGCACCGAAGGATTGCCTTTGACCGCCACCTACGTGCAAAGCGGCAACGGCCACCTGATCTACACTATTGACGGTCACACGCCGAGACGGCTCGAGCAGGTCGTCTCAGGGTCAGGCGCGCGTTATACGGACGGTCAGTACACGGTTCACAGCAAGGGACGGCAGCTCTTGCTCCAGTCGCCTTCGGGCATCGATAACTGTTACGAAAATCAGTAACAGGTTGATCCAGCGGCGCTGATAACGCCGCTGGATCAGGCCCTCATTTCTTCTTGTTCATCGCTGCGGCGAGTGCCGCGGCCAAGGCGTTGTTGCCGCTGTCTCCGCCGGAGGACTTCGGCGCGCCGCCACCACGGGGGCCATTTCCGCGCGGGCCGTTGCCGCCGCCGGGTCCCTTGCCGCCGGGGCCTCGGCCCCCAGGACCGCTCCGGTTCTGGCCACCCCTGTCCTGACCACCGCGCTCGCGCTGGCCCTGGTAATCTGCCTGGGACTTCATGGTCATGGAGATGCGCTTGCGCGGAACATCCACTTCCAGGACCGTCACCTTGACGATGTCACCGGCCTTCACGACCTTGTGCGGATCATCGACGAACCGATCAGCCAACTGGGAAACATGCACCAGCCCGTCCTGATGAACACCAACATCGACAAAGGCGCCGAAGTTGGTGACGTTGGTGACCGTGCCTTCCAGCTTCATGCCCGGTTTCAGGTCGGAAATTTCCTCTACACCGTCCTGAAGGGTGGCGGTCTTGAATTCCGGGCGCGGGTCACGGCCCGGCTTTTCCAGTTCCGACAGGATGTCCTTCACGGTTGGAAGGCCGAATTTCTCGTCGGTGAACTCTGACGGTTCGAGGCCTTTCAGCAATGAGGCATCGCCCATGATCTGGCGCACGTCGCGGCCGCAGGCCTTCACGATCCGTTTTGCCAACGGATAGGCTTCCGGGTGGACGGATGAGGCGTCGAGCGGTTCCTTGCCTTCGTTGATGCGCAGAAAGCCTGCGCAGAGTTCAAAAGCCTTAGCGCCGAGGCGCGGGACTTCCTTGAGCTGGGTGCGACTGTCGAAGCGGCCGATGGCTTCACGGTGTTCGACGACCGCCTTTGCCAGACTGTCCGACAGGCCGGAAATGCGCGACAGCAGGGCGGGAGAGGCGGTGTTGAGATCAACGCCGACGGCGTTCACCGCGTCTTCGACAACCGCATCCAGCGCACGGGCCAGCTTGGTCTGGTTGACGTCGTGCTGGTACTGGCCGACGCCGATGGACTTCGGTTCGATCTTGACCAGTTCGGCAAGCGGGTCCTGCAGGCGGCGAGCGATGGAGGCCGCGCCGCGCAGGGAAACGTCGACATCCGGCATTTCCTTCGCCGCCAGTTCCGAGGCCGAATAGACCGAAGCGCCGGCCTCGTTGACGATGACCTTTACCGGGCGCTGGGCGGCGGGAATGTCGGCAAGAACGTCACCCGCCAGCTTGTCTGTTTCACGGCTGGCCGTGCCGTTGCCGATGGCGATCAGGCCGACCTTGTGTTTCGCGATCAAGGCGAGGAGAGCGGCACGGGAGCCGGAGACATCATTGCGCGGCTGGAACGGATAGATGGTCGCGGTTTCAACCAGCTTGCCCGTTGCATCGACAACGGCAACCTTCACGCCTGTCCGGATGCCGGGATCGAGGCCGAGTGTGGTTCTGGAACCGGCGGGCGCTGCCAGCAGCAGATCCTTGAGGTTGCGGGCAAAAACCTGGATGGCTTCTTCTTCCGCCTTGTCACGCAGGACACCCATCAGGTCGAGTTCCAGGTGCAGGGCAAGCTTCACCTTCCAGGCGAAACGCGCAGCTTCCATAAGCCACTTGTCGCCAGGGCGGCCCCGGTCGGCGATGCCATAGGTGTCAGCAACCATCTTTACGGCGGGCAGGACAGGGGAGACGTCGTCAGCATCAACCGTCAGGTCGACAGACAGGATGCCTTCGTTGCGACCACGGAACAGCGCAAGGGCGCGGTGACTCGGGATCTTGGACCATTGTTCGGAATAGTCGAAATAGTCGGCGAATTTCGCACCTTTTTCCGCCATCCCGTCGATGAGTTTCGATTGAACGACGCCACGTTCCTCGACATGGCGGCGCAGGCGGCCGACCAGCTCGGCGTTTTCGGCAAAGCGTTCCATCAGGATCTGGCGAGCACCGTCAAGCGCCGCCTTGGTGTCGGCAACGCCCTTGCCTTCATCCACGTAAGCGGCCGCTTCGGCCTCGGGGTCTCGGGTGGGATCGTCCAGAACAGTGTCGGCCAGCGGTTCCAGGCCGGCCTCACGGGCAATCTGCGCCTTGGTGCGACGCTTCTTCTTGAACGGCAGATAGATGTCTTCAAGCTGGGACTTTGTATCGGCTGCCTGAATGCTGGCAACAAGATCGTCTGTGAGCTTGCCCTGCTCTTCGATGGATTTGGTTATGGCGACGCGGCGGTCTTCCATTTCGCGCAGATAAATCAGCCGCTCTTCGAGCTTGCGCAGCTGGGTGTCGTCAAGCCCACCGGTGGCTTCCTTCCGGTAGCGGGCGATGAATGGCACCGTTGAACCTTCGTCCAGCATCTGGACGGCCGAATTCACCTGGCCGGCCTTGCAGCCGATTTCATCCGCGATCCTCTGTGCGATGCGCAGGGCGGTCTGGGCGGACAGGTCGGCCTTGGGAGTGGACGTGGTCGGGTCGGTCATCGATACGCTTGCCATTTACGAAAGGTACTTTCCGTCGAGAAAAATCTGAGCCGCAGACGATAAGCCCCCTCAATCGGGCGGAAAAGGGACCGATGAGCTCCGTCCACTGTGAAATACCGAAAGATTGCCGGATCGGGCGCGCCGGATTGAAACGAGCTGAGCCCAATGGCGAACCAATTTCATCGCAGGCAGTGCAGTGAAATTGTTTTGGTATGCACTTTTAGGTTGAATGGTGGGTAGTTCCTGTACGAATTGCAATAAATTGCGTATTCTGCGTTGAAAACGAGCAGCTATTCTTTCAACAGGATGTCGTGGTCGGTTGGTGGTGCGCATGGTGGGCAAGGGCGCACATCCTGCCGAGGTTCAAGGTTCCCGAGCTTTAATAACCGGATCACACGGTTTGTTATGAGGAGTGCAGACCGATGGCGCGCGGACGGCCAAGAAAAATCGATACCAAAGACGCTCTTCATTCCGTGATGATCGCCTTTTGGCAGAACGGCTATACCGGCACATCCATGAGCGATCTTGCCGAAGCGTCAGGCATGGCCAAACCGGGCCTTTATGCCGCGTTCGGCGACAAGGAAGCACTGTTCGAAAAGGCGCTTCTGCATTATTTCGAAACCTATGGCGGGCCGGTTTTTGCCAGGTTGAAACGGGCTGAAAAACACGTTGTCCAGGACTTCCGGGATTTTCTCGGTGCCGTCGCGGACCTGACGCTGGACAAGGAAACGCCGGCTGGATGTTTTCTCGTCAATGCCCTTGTCGACTGCACATATGGCGCTCAGCGGCATCAGGAAGTCGTGCTGAACCTGAGGGCTGCACGGTTCAAGGCCATCAGGGATCGCCTTTTAAAGGCGGTTGCCGCGGGGGAGATGTCTGAAGATACCGACGTGGACCGGACGGCCACCTTTATCGACGGACAGTTTTCGGCAATTGCCCTGCTTGGGCGCAGTGGCAGCAGCGAGAACGACCTCAGAACCTTTATCGAGACCGGTCTCCAGGCACTTCCTGCCAGCAATGATCTGCAGGAGATTTCCGAAGCCGCGTTCAACTCGCCTATCTTACGACAGTGATCTGCTCGGCGGCGCGGGTGACTGCGGTATAAAGCCAGCGGCTCTTGTGCTCGCGGAATGCCCAGCTTTCATCAAACAGGACAACGTTGTCCCACTGCGAGCCCTGGGCCTTGTGGACGGTCAGCGCATAGCCATAGTCGAATTCGTCCGCCTTGCGCCGGATGGCATAGGGAATGCTTTCCGCGCCATCCTCGAACATGGCCGGCAACACCTTCACCTTGACGGCGTTTCTCGAGAGCTCGTCCTCGGACACGACATCGAAGCGCAACGTGTTGCCGCGTGGGGGGCGCAGGCGCTTGACCGTCCAAAGACCGCCGTTCAAAAGCCCCTTGGTCTTGTCGTTCCTGAGGCACACCAGCTTGTCGCCGACCGCTGGCATGGGAGTGGTGAAATCCTTCAACTCGCGAATGCGGGCGTTGTAGAGCCTGCGCGTCTTGTTGGTGCCGACCAGCACCTGATCGGCGGCAAGGATCTGGTCCTTGTCGATGTCGCGCCGGTGGATCACCCGGCTTTCGCCGAATGTGCCGTAGTCGAGCTGGCCACCGTCGCGAATGGTCATCGACATGCGCACGATCGGATTGTCCTGCGCCTGCCGGTGAACCTCGGTCAGCATCACGTCGGGCTCTGCTTCGGTGAAAAAGCCACCGCCCTTGACCGGAGGCAGCTGTGCCGGGTCACCCAGCACCAGAACGGGCGTGCCGAAGGACAGAAGGTCCTTGCCCAGGTCTTCGTCCACCATGGAGCATTCGTCGATGACGATCAGGCTCGCGGTCGAAGCCTGGCTGTCCCGCTTGATGGCAAACTGCGGGCCGCTGTCGTCATCATCGTCGTCAAGGTCGTCTTCTTCCTTGGCCGAACGGGGGCGGTAGATCAGCGAATGGATCGTGCCCGCATCCTCGCAGCCTTTCTGGCGCAGCACATGAGCAGCCTTGCCGGTGAAGGCGCCAAAACAGACGTCGCCGTCGATGCCTTCCGCCAGATGCCGGGCAAGCGTTGTCTTGCCCGTGCCCGCAAAGCCGAACAGGCGGAACACCTGCCTGTCGCCGCGCTTTAGCCAGGCAGCGGCTTCTTTCAGGGCTTCATCTTGTTGCGGGGACCAGGCCACGAAATGCTCCTTCAGGATCAGAACGGGTTGCTTACCCCGAAACGGGCGATTCGACCACGGCGGAATTGGGGGGCTTGAGGCCGATATGATCAGGCGCGCGCAGCGGGCGTTCGTCCAGCGAAGCCAGACAGGAGCCGTTTCCAATCCAGACGCCAGCCTCAGACCTTGCCGTAGTTCCAACCCCAGCCGCAGCCGTAGACCCAGACTCAGCCCCAACCCAGCCCTAGCCCCAACCTCCCCCTCATCCTGAGGAGGGCCGAAGGCCTGTCTCGAAGGATGGGCGGCATACTCCGGAAC
>NZ_JAGHRK010000007.1:0-254488 GCF_017743835.1 Labrenzia sp. R5_0
CCCAAACCCTCCGAACCCGCCAAATCCCCCGAAGCCGCCGAAGCCCCCAAATCCTCCAAAGCCCCCGAAGCCGCCTGCCGGATATGCTGTTTCCCTTGGTGTCATGACTAACTCTCCCTACCTTTTCGATTGGCCGGTTCCGCTCCATTCTCAGGGCGGCAGTCCGGCTTGCCTTAGGGTTTCGGCGAAGTCCTTCCCAACCTGAAACTGCGCACTTGGCGAATTCTTCAGCCAGCGGCTTACGGTCAGATCCGGCTGACGCTCGCGCAGTTCGCTGATGGTCTGAGCTGCCAGTTCGGTGTGTCCAAGACGCATTTCCGCGACAGCCTTGGCACGCAGCGTCGAGGTGTGCGCACGGTTGGAGCGAAGCGACTGGTTGGCGAACTCGAGAGCACGGTCATATTTTTCGGCCGTAACGCAGGCGGATGCCGCAAGCGACAGAAAAAAGTACCTGTAGGGATCGATGGGAGACAGGCGGAGGGCCAGTTCCGTGTCCTTGACAGCCTCCTCGCCAGCTCCCTTGAACGCGAAGAGAGTGCCGCGCAGCAGGCGGCCCATGGCGTAATTCGGATTGTACTCGAGGGCCATGTTGTAACGCTGTTCAGCTTCTTCGAGCTTGTGCGCGAGATTTGTGAGGGCAAATCCTTCGGACACAAGGGCCGTGACATTTGTCGGGTCGTGGTCGAGCGCGGTTTGCGTGCAGCTCAAGGCTAGGGATTTTTCGCGCTCTGGCGAATCCGTCCAACCCTGTTGAACCGCCAGAACGTGCCATTTTGCCTTCCATGCCAGGGCCATTGCGGGTTGGCGCGACGAACGGTGAATCAGTTCGTCAAGAAGTTCGGCGGCGTATTCGAAATGATGGCGCGAGAGCCTGTAGATCAGTCCGATCGCACTCATGAGAAGCGAATAGGCATCGAGTGTCTGCATCGGGCAGGACAGTGCCTGTTGCACCTCGCTCCGGAAGATTGCCGCGTGGCAATCCTTGGCGAACTGATACATGACGGATGAATCGCTAAGGAGGGTAGGAACCTCCTCGCTCAGGCGATCCGACCAGATCACGCGCCCGGTTTTTGCGTCGGCGAGTTCCGCGTCCAGAATTACGTGGTTCGCATCACCGCTATAGGTCCCCGACAGGACAAAATCCGCCTGAAGCGTCTCCGAGATCTTGGCAAGGGAGATGTTCCGCATGCGAAAACCTGTCGTCGACAGGCGGGAAATGACATTGAGTTCCGAGGACCGGGACAGTGCGACGATCAATTCCTCTGCGAGCACTTCACCGAGCACGTAATTGTCTCTTGATCTGCTGCGTGGCGTGAAGGGAATAACCGCGACGGTGGGGAACAGGTCTTCGAATTGCTGTAACGGAAAAATGCTCGGGTGGGTTCCCACGGGATGAACCCTGAAGGCCCGCACCGTCTCGGCGACATTCTTGAGGTGGCAATCACCAAGATCCTCGAATTCCGCGTCGAGTTCGCTTGCCAAGGCATCCCTGACCTCGGCGGAGGCAACAATCTCTCCGGGGCGGGCAAGTGACATGAGACGGGCGGCAATGTTGACGTGGCTGCCATAAATGTCGTCATCGCCGGTGGTGAGCACGTCGCCGGTGTCGATACCGATGCGAACCTGCAACCGGTTCACGGCAGGGAGTTGCTCGTTGATCTTTGCCAGTTCCGTAGTGAGACGCATTGCAAACCGGACTGCACTCGTTGCGTGCTCGATTTCAGCCAGAATGCCGTCGCCCAATGACTTCACGAGCCTGCCATCGTGTTCCGGCAGAAGGTCATCTTTCAGGTAGGCGACAAAGGAGAGCCAAGCTCCTATGGATGCATTGTCGGCGGTCGTAAACAGCCGCGCAGATCCAACTACGTCGGCAAAAAGTATTACTTTCTGCCGATTCTCCCATTTTTCGAATAGCCGTACGGGCTTTCGGTATTCAGCGGCTGCCTGCATGAATTCCCTCGTAGCGACAAAATCGCTCCACCTGAAAACAGTCTTAAATCAAATATTAGGCACCAATTTTTCGTAGAAATAATGAGGTAATTAACAATGATTGTTTCACATAGATAGATTTTCACACGCGTTTTCAAGCCGAGCTGCGCCATGGTCAGGCGAAATCGCTCCGTGTCCACTTGCGTTTCCGATAATAATTTTCTTTTTTCCGCTTCTAGATTGCCTTCAATCTAGTCATGTGTAAAGCAATACATTTATTACGCTAGGGAAGTTTTCCTTAAATATTTAGATTTGATTTTTTAGATGCGCACTTGCACGCGATCCTCAGGAAATAGGAGGGGGCGATGCGCTCTCGGTGCAATTGGCACTCGTGAAGCCTTCCGGCTGTCCTTTTCGGCTGTTTTCCTGATCCTGACAGGCTTGGTCCTTGCCTTTGTCGCCGCGCTCTCTTTCGTGGAGTGGCCGAAACCGGCACCTGCCGGTACCGGCGGAGGTCATTGATCCGTGTGGCCGGCTATCTTGCCAGTCGAAGTGATTTCGTCTTTGAACGCCGGGAAGAGGGGGATCTTGGAATATTGCAACTTTCAATACACGTAATGGTATTGCTGTCGCATTCCGTCAACCTAGGGCGTTACATCTTCGTTATTTCATGCTAACGTAGCTGCCTGTTTGAAAAACAGATTGATGCGCTTTTGATTTGCAGGCGCCGCAAGTAAATTTTCGCTTTTCAAAATTCAGATGACTGTTCTCTCGAGTTTTCAATGGGAGGAAATAATGGCAGGCATAAGAAAAGACATTGCCAAGCTCGGCGGGCCATGGTCCGACACGATGCTTTGGTATGCGCGAGCCGTTGGTGAACTGCGGTCGCGCCAGTTGCGTGATCGGACAAGCTGGCTCTACCTGGCAGCGATCCACGGCATCAATCCTCAAGGCTGGATTGACCAGAACATCATTTCACCGACCACGCCGGCACCAAACGCCGACGAGCAACGATTGATGTTCAACCAGTGTCAGCATGCGGGTTGGTTTTTCCTGCCCTGGCACAGGGGCTATCTGCATGCGTTCGAGGCAATCCTGGCAGACTGGATTGTCAGCCAGGGAGGTCCGACTACATGGGCATTGCCCTACTGGAATTATCTCAACGGGTCTGATCCAGCGTCGCGAGACTATCCGCAGGAGTTTCTGGACAGCACCATTCCGGGTGACAACACGCCGAACCCGTTGGCCAACGCGTTTCGTGGCCCTGCCGTGAAACTTGGTCCGCAGGCCTGGATCAATGTCGACATTTCGCTCGACGCGCAAACCACGCAGACCGTTTATACATCAATCCCCGGCACGCTTGGATATGGCGGTCCTATCAGCGGCTTCGACCAGCAGGGCAATGCCTATGGTGCGGTCGAAAGTGACCCGCACAATTTCGTGCATGTCATGGTGGGCGGCAACGTACCGCCCAGTCCGACCGGCTGGATGTACGATCCGGATTTTGCCGGTCTCGATCCGATCTTCTGGGTTCACCATTGCAACATCGACCGCTTGTGGGCGGCCTGGATGACCGGGGGAGGCAACTCCCAGGAAACCAGCCGACCCTGGCTCAACGGGCCGTTCCCGCGCCAGTTTGCGATGCCGGACGCACAGCAAAATATTTCCATTTTCACGCCGGAAGACACGCTGCCGGGCGCGGCTCTTGCGCCGGTCTATGATAATCTGATCGATGGAACGGGCATTACGCCCACCGTGGGGATTGCAATGGCCACCACACCGACAGGTCGGGGCACTTCGACACTCGTCGGGGCAAACGACGAGGTGCTGCAGGTTACCGCAAGTCCGGTAACGGCACGCGTGAAACTGGCAGCAGCGCCAGTTGCGGCCCTTGCTGCTGCAGCCCCGGCCGCAGCGGAGCGACTTTATCTCAACGTTGAAGGTGTCCGGGGAAATTCTCCGAGCGGTGTTCTTTCCGTTCGTGTTGTTGCGCCAGGCATACCGGATGCGGAAATCAACGAAACTCTGGTGTTCTTCGGCCTTGGAAAGGCCAGTTCAACCGACGGTTCGCACGCAGGCAACGGCCTGTCATCAACCGTGGAAATCACCGATAAGGTTGCGGCCATGCAGGCGCGTGCAGGTGCTGCAATCCAGGAGCTCGAAGTTAGCCTCGTTCAGCCAGAGGGAGCCTCGTCGGAAATTACCGTCGACCGGATCAGCATCTATCGTCTCAGGGTTAGATGACATGTCCCGGCTGGCAGCCTTTGCCGTGCAGACCAGTCGGGGCGCAATGCCCTGGCTGATTGCCTTGAGCGCGGGCAGCTACCTCCTGCTCGGTTTCGCACAACCTGCTTCGAACGTCGCGGCTCTTTGCGGGCGTCTGAATGTTGCGCAATCCTTTTTCCTGCCCGCACCGAACCTTCAATTCTCGCAGATCTTGCAAGCGGTAGCTGCGGACTGGATCCTGATGGTCGTGGCCATGATGACGCCGCTGGTTGCTGCCAATCTGTCTTATGTCGGCCGAGTGGTGCATGCGTCCCAAAGGGTGGCTGCAAGTATTGCCTTTCTGCTCGGTTATCTCTGCGTCTGGATCTTGTCGGGCCTGTTGGTTGTGCCACTGGCGTTTGTCCTGGCGCTTGCCGGCGCCTGGATCGACTTGTCGTTGGCGTTCGGTGTCGCTGTCGTTTGGAGCATGTCCCCGCTCGCCCAATGGGCCAGAAACAGGTGCCACGGTACCAGCCGGATGGCAGCTTTCGGACAGGAGGCACAGGCTGATGGTTGCTGGTTCGGTCTTCGAACCGGGGCGGCTTGTGTGTTTGCTTGCTGGCCCTGGATGCTTGTGCCTTTGCAGGTGGAGACCGGCCATATTGCCGTGATGGTGCTGACAGGTCTCTATCTTTTCGCCGACCGGATTGCACCGCCTGCCGCACCAGTCTGGCGCCTGCCTCCGGCACTGGAAACTGTTCTGGGGGTGTCGCTCCTGCCAGGAGGACGCGGACCAAACAGGCACAGTCTGCGCCACACCAAGCCGCTTGCTGCAACAAGCCAGCCCGTCCGGACACGCCATTGACGGTCATAGGAGGAAATCATGCCGATCAATTTCATTCCGAACGACCCGAGAGCCGGACACCCGCCTGCAGCCGTCATCGAGGCGCATGCTGAGCGGCCAGATGAACTGGCCCGGTATGTCTATCTGGGCTCCGTCCTGGAAGACACATATCCAACTGACAGCGACGGCTTTCTGTTCTGGCAATGCCGCGAGGCCGCTCTCAGAGCCATCGACCTTTGGGAGTTGATCGACGGGAGCACGCTGACCACGTGGCAAAACGGGAAAACCTTGCGGTTGAAACACAAGACACCGGGGCAGCCCCAACTCAATGCCTTTTACGACAGGCTTTCGCTCTCCTTTTTTCAGGTGGATGCTGCCGGGGGAGACAGTTACCGCTCGGGGGCAAGTACGGATGTTGTCGCACACGAGGCGGGTCATGCCTTTCTGGATGCAATTCGCCCGGATCTTTGGGGTGCTTTTCAGGCGGAGCCGGGTGCTTTTCACGAAGCCTTCGGAGACTGCATCGCAATTCTCGTCGCGCTTCAGGACGAGGCGACCCGCAAGGTGCTTGTGGATCAAGGTCTGTTGAGACAGAAGAACTTTGTAGAGTCCACTGCAGAGGATCTGTCCCACGGTATTGCCGTCCTGGTCGACGCAAATCACAATGCGGCGGTCCCTCGGCGCGCTCTCAACACACATCAATGGGTGATGCCGGCCTCCTTGCCGGTGTCAGGTGGCCCGGGCGTTCTGATCAACGAAGTACATTCGCTGGGCATGATTTTCAGCGGTTGTTTTTACGACACGCTGACGAACATCTATCAGTCGCGCGGTGTGGAGAGCGAAAAAGGATTGCTGGCGGCGGCAAGGACGGCGGGAGAGTTGCTGGTTGCTGCTGCGCGCACGGCGCCACTTAAACCTCGATTTTTCCAGGCTGTCGGCAACGCCATGCTGATTGCGGACGGAATGCGCAATGCCGGGGTCAATGCCCAGGCGATCCGGGACGGTTTCGGGGCCCATAATGTGCTGTTGAATGCCGAACAACTGACATCCCCCACCGTGGTTCTGGCTGGCCGGCCGCCTTCGGAAACCGTTCATTCCGTTCGTGATGTGCTGACACAGGCCTCCCGCCGCAGCCTGCTGGAAGTCACCGGAGATGATACGGATCAGCGGTTCTACGGCAGCCGGGTTCAGCTTGGCGACCAGTCGGTAGCAGCCGTTCGGCGGCGCCAGAAAGTCTCGCTCGCAGATGTCGCCAGCGATCTGGAAGGCGTCTATTGCTACGTTGAGGAAGACGTCCTCATCGGTGAGCAAAACGGGAATGCCGCCCTGCTGGGCGAAGTGGAAACAGTTCGGCAATCCGCTGTCGAGGCACAAAGCTTTGTCTTCAGCCTGCACGCCGCCGGTCAGATTTCCGAAGAGGCCCACAGCCAGGCGGGCGACGATACGATCGGTGCGGTGAGCCATGTGGTCAGTAACGTGGGGGAGGAGCGTCGATTGCTTCGAAAGCGTTTCAATTGCCGGTGTCACGCTCTTCCAGGTACGGCAAGGGCCTTCCTGTGTACTTGATCAGTTGAAGCCCCTTCGCCGAAGTATGCGCCTGCCGGTCTCATCAGTTTCGACATAGTGCGTCGGTTGACCGAGCAGTGGCGACGCCATGCCTTCAAGCTCTCCTGCTTCAGCTTGGCCTGTCTCACCTGGTGCCATCTCAAGCTGGCCATTGGCCCGCAGACTTTGAATGTAAGCCTTTGCCTCCTGGATCGTGTCTTCAGCAACCTCTTTGAATGCGACAGGGTGAGGGCTGTCGGGCTGTTCAATGACAAACGACGTGGGAAGGTTCAGGAACAGGCCGGAGAGAGCGCCAAGTGCGCTGTCTTCCACGGATATCAGGCAATGACCTTCTGCTTCGATCCGCTCCGGGCGGAACGAAACTTGCTGGAGGTCGACAACACCTTCCGCGGCTGCCAGAACCGGCAGCACCAGTTGCAGGTTCTCGGCCGCGTTTCTTCCGGTTTTCCGGGCAATCTTCAATAGCATTGCCGGCCAGCCAGACATTCCATCGGCGCCAGTCTCTTCCAGAAGTAGTTTCGGTAAACCTGGCGGGAGAGCGGCGTCCGTGCTGCCGGGACTGGTGTCCACCAAAACACATTCCGATGTGGGATCATTTACCGCGAAACGTTCCCGCAATTCTCCCAGGATTGTTGCGTCAACACCGGGTTTGTTCGTCTCAATGACCTGGGAGGAGCCAGCTGGAAGCTGTAGCTCTCTCAAGGTGGACAAGACTGCAGCTGCGTCATTTGACGAGCGAACAACCAGAGCGAAGGCAAGCGGAGCTCCCGTTTCACCTCTCATCTGGCCAATCGCATCCAGTGCCTCACAGACGAAGGGTCTGAGGGCGCCATGCGGGTCAAGAAGACTGTCCGGTGTCAAAAGCAGCAACCGCAGCAGTTTGGCCTCCTGGTTTCCTCAGACGCGTTGCAGGAATTCAATGACCCGCCGGGTGAGCAGGGCAGACGCTTCTGCATCAAACGATGGTAGCGAGCTGTCAGCGAAATAGTGCTCCTCTCCGGGATAGAGAAAAAGAGCCGCATCCTCTGCCGTTTCAACGATCTCGTGCGCGGCATCGATGTCACCTTCGCCGACGAAAAAAGGATCATTGTCCATAGCGTGGATTTGAACAGGGACGGCGTTAGGCCAGGGCCCAAAAGACCAGTCACCGCTGATCGGCAGGCAGGAGTGGAACAGCAAGGCAGCCCGTGCTCCAGGCCGGGTTTGAGCAAGCTTCTGCGCCGGCAAAACACCAAACGAGAAACCCGCGTAGACGAGATCGTGGGGGAGTTCGTCTGCCATGCGGACACCGCGTTCACGCATCTCGTCAAAGCCGGTTTCCTCGATGAAGGCGAGGCCCTTCTCGATGCTGTTGAACGTATTACCCTCGAACAAATCCGGCGTGTGCACTTTGTGGCCGGCCCGTCGCAGATTGTCTGCAAACTTCAGCATCCCGGAAGTCAAGCCAAGCGCATGGTGAAACAGCAGAACCTCAGACATCTGGCTCCTCCAGAAGTGGAAAATAGCACGCAGCAAGGCATCGTGTCATCGGTGGGCGCATGCAACGGCGCGACCCGTCTCCGGGGACGCCTGTACGTCGGACGGACTTCTGACTTTCCGAAGCTGAATGGCAGCGAAAGCGGTAACAGGCGGGACTGCGCGCGGGCAGGAAGGAGGTTGCGCGATCCCTGTTTTCCTTTCGGGGTGGCAGATCTCCCGGTGCTCTTCGCACGCCGCGCCTGTTGCCTCATAGTTTAGCCTCCCGGCCTTATTCGTCCGGAAGGCTGTATTGGTGGAATTGAAGATCTGCCGCTTGCTTAGGCTTACTGCGGTGGCGGCGCAGCGTTCATGATCCGCTTCGACATGTCCTCAACAGACGTGGAGAAACTGGCAATCCGCGGCGGGAATTCCTCGAAGGAGGCAACAAACTTGTTCACCAGGCCGAGTGCCGGACCGATGGCCCAGGACCTGTTCTCCTGCCATTCGTCAAATCCCCGGGCGTCGTGGAACCGTTCAAAGGGATCGAGATCGAGGCGCGTGATCAATGGGGAGGTCATTTCGTATTGGTTGCCGTTGAACCAACGGTCCTGACTGGTGAACAGGAACTTCCATTCCCCGAAGCGCAGGCCGTGGAAAGTGGTTTCAGTGAAATAGAAGAACTCCATCCGGTTGGAAGGCCCGGTTTGGGTCAGCAACGGGGTCTGGTCATAGCCGTCCAGATGAACCTTGAATATCTTGCCGCCAATGTCCGCACCTGCCAGCAACTGTTCCTTGATGTCGGGCTGACCCAGTTGAGACATGATGGTCGGGATCCAGTCCTCCATGGTCATAAGTTCGCCGGTGGTGGTTCCTGCCGGCGTTACTCCGGGCCAGCGCACTGCCATGGGCACCTTGAAGCCGCCTTCATAACCGCCCACGCCCTTTTCCCCCCGGAAAGGCTGGTTGCCGCCGTCGGGCCAGGAGTTGGACGCCGCACCGTTGTCGGTGGAGAACATCACCATCGTATTGTCGGCGACGCCAAGTTCGTCCAGCAGGTTCAGAAGCTCACCTACGTCGTCGTCCAGTTCCACCATGCCGTCGGCATAAACATTGCCAGTGCCGGTGATGCCGTCATAATGGTCGTTCAGGTTGGTGCGATAGTGCATGCGGGTGGTGTTGTGCCAGACGAAGAACGGCTCGTTGGCAGAGACAGCCTCCGTAATGAAGCGCTTGCTTTCTTCAAGCACGTCCTGGTCGAGGTTGCGCTGAATTTCCTGGCCGAAGGGCCCGAGATCCTCGATCTCCTGACCGCCATCTGCTTTTGCAAAGCTGTGAATGATGCCTCGCTGTGCCAGGTTCGCATCCTCGAAAGCCTGTGCCGGATAATCCACCTGCTCGACATATTCCCCGGCGTTCAGGTGGTAGAGGATCCCGAAGAATTCATCAAACCCGTGGTTGGTGGGTAGATGTTCGTCCCGGTCACCAAGATGGTTCTTTCCGAATTGTCCGGTGCGGTACCCCAGGGGCTTGAGCATTTCGGCCAGTGTCGGATCTTCGGACGAAAGACCTTGAGGCGCACCGGGGAGACCGACGGTGGACAGGCCGACCCTAAGCGGGTACTGGCCCGTGATGAAGGCCGCCCGGCCTGCGGTACAGGACGCCTGGGCATAATGGTCCATGAAGAGCATGCCTTCGTTTGCGATCCTGTCGATATTCGGCGTTTCGCCTGCCATCATGCCTCGATGGTATGCCGAGATGTTCCACATCCCGACGTCATCCCCCCAGATGACGAGAATATTTGGCTTGTCTGGTTCCTGGGCTGTGGCAGCTACCGGGGCCAGGCAGGCAGCAAGTGCTGCTGCCGCAATAAGTTTCAACATCACGCGGCTCCTTCACGAACGATAAGTCCATCAAACAGCCCAATGATCCCATACGTCAAATGGATTGCAAAAATGCCGTATGCAAACTTTGGGTGTGAGTTAATGCGAGTGTTCAAACAAGAAGGGTATATGCCACCGGAAAGTGAGCTGCTGATTTCGGGACATGGTGGCAATGACTTCCAAAGTTGCGCCGACCAGACAGATCAGTGAACGTTGACGATTTACCCCAAGCGAAGTCCAATTCGTTGCTGGATAATATCCCGGGAAAATTGCATACTGGAGCTTCGCTACCAAATTGAAGGTGCTCTTTTTCTTCGGGTGTTGGGAGCTCGAATTGAAAGGGTGGCCCTGCAGACTGGCGAGTATGAGAGTAGAGGACTGCCCTCATGCAAAAATCGGTCTTTCAAACGGGCGGTAGGTGCGCAAGCAAGTGGAAATCGACACACAGGGCCATGCAGCAAACCCGTAGCGACTTTTGAGGCAGGAGAGGCGGACGTGGGCGAGACCAGAACCAGCAAAGCACGCAGACACTCACTCACCTTGAAGGTGTCGCTGTTTGCACTGATGTGCCTTGCGGGCACACCGCAGCAGGCAAACTCGGCTGAAAGCGGTGTCGGTTTTTATCTGCTTGGGTCCAAGGGGCCATTTGCGGCGGTGCTGCCCGGGCCGGGTGTCTACTTTCAAAATGACGTCTATTTCTATTCAGGGTCTGCCGGGGCGAGCCGTGACCTGCCTGTTGGCGGCAGGATTATCGGCAATGTCGACGCGACCGCCTATATCGATCTCGCAACTGGCTTGTGGGTTGTGCCGACAAGCGTTCTTGGGGGCAGCCTTGCCCTGCAGGTGACGGTTCCCTGGGGTGGACAATCCGTCGATGCTTCACTTGATGCCGGCGGAATTCTCGGAGCGTCTGTCAGCGATACGGTGTTCACAATTGGTGACCCCGTGGTTGGCGCCTCGCTGGGCTGGCACAACGGCAATTGGCACTGGACGACGGGTTTCCTCGTCAACGTGCCGGTGGGGGACTACCAGAAAGGCGAGATTGCCAACGTTGCCTTCAACCGTTGGGGGCTCGACATTAACGGTGGCGTAACCTGGTTCGATCCCAAAAGCGGCTGGGAGGTTTCCGGTGTTGCCGGTTTCACTTTCAACGGCGAAAACCCGGCCACGAACTACACCACCGGAACGGAATTTCACTTCGAAGGGGCGCTCACCAAAACCTTTTCACCCCAGTTCTCGGCGGGGCTGGTCGGCTATTACTACGACCAGATTACAGCCGACAGCGGATCCGGCGCCAGGCTTGGCGATTTCGAGGGACGCGTTGCCGCTCTTGGTGGCACGGCCGGCTACAATTTCCAGCTTGGCCAGACACCGGTCTCGACACGCGTGAAGGTTTACCGGGAGTTCGCTGCGGAAAATCGTCTCGAAGGGACTTCGGCGTATCTCACCCTGACGATCCCGCTAAGCGTGAAACAGTAGATCGGGCATAGCCCAGTCAATTTGTGGTCAATGCGAAGTGGCAGCTTATTCGAAAGCCTGCGACTAGTCGCACAGTCAGGCTTAACAACCAAAACCCGCCCGATCGTTTCCGATAGGCGGGTTCTTTCGTCTGGGCGCCGGGAGCCGCGCTGTGGCCGGTGGGAACCGGCCTGGGCGAACTCCCGGCTAAGCTTTGTGTGCGATCGAATTCAGACTTCCGGCCGGTGTCGGCCAGAAGTCTGTTGATCGTCAGCTGCAGCCGCTGGTGGAGCCGCAGGTGTCGCACTTCAGGCAGGTGCCGTTGCGCACCATGGTGAAGTTGCCGCATTCCGAGCAGCTCTCGCCTTCGTAACCCTTCATTCGGGCCTGGGCGATCTGCTGAGCCGCGGTTTTCACCTGTGGGGCAGGGGCCGAGGTCACTTCGACAGCGGCAGCTGCTTCCGAGCCGCGGGCGAAAGCCGTTGCGACGGCGGAGGTCTGGGCGGCGATTGTTGTGCCCAGTTCCACTTTCACCGCTTCGGTGATCTCGCCGGAAGGCTCGTTGCCGGCGACGAGACGGAACCGCTCTGTCTGGCCGCGGACGAGGCCGTGGGAAACCACACCGCCTGAGCTACCCTTGTCCATGGTCTTGACCGCGCCAGCGCTGACCGGGCCGCTGAAGGCTTCCGGCGGGACGTGGGCAAGGTCGTGACGACCGAGATAGGATACTGCCAGTTCACGGAACACGTAGTCGAGGATCGACGTGGCGTTCTTGATCGCATCGTTGCCCTGGACCATGCCGGCCGGTTCGAACTTGGTGAAGGTGAACGCGTCGACATATTCCTCGAGCGGCACACCATATTGCAGACCAAGCGAAACCGAGATCGCGAAGTTGTTGATGAATGCCCGGAGAGCCGAACCTTCCTTGTTCATGTCGAGGAAGATTTCGCCAAGGCGGCCATCGTCATATTCGCCGGTGCGCAGGAAGATGGTGTGACCACCGATCTTTGCCTTCTGGGTGTAGCCCTTGCGGCGGGTCGGCAGTTTTTCCTGTTCGCGGACAACGCGTTCGACGATCCGCTCGACGATGCGTTCGGCAACCACTTCGGCCTTTGCAGCCATCGGCTTGGCGGCCAGAGCTTCGAGGGCCTCGTCCTCGTCTTCGTCCTCATCGGCCAGTAGCTGGGCGTTGAGCGGCTGGGACAGTTTGGAACCGTCGCGGTAAAGGGCATTCGCCTTGAGCGCGAGTTTCCAGGACAGCATGTAGGCTTCCTTGCAGTCCTCCACCGTCGCATCGTTCGGCATGTTGATCGTCTTGGAGATCGCGCCGGAGATGAACGGCTGGGCCGCTGCCATCATGCGGATGTGGCTTTCCACCGACAGGAAGCGTTTGCCGATACGGCCGCACGGGTTGGCGCAGTCGAAGACCGGATAATGCTCTTCCTTCAGGAACGGTGCCCCTTCCAGGGTCATCGCACCACACACGTGGGTGTTGGCGGCTTCGATGTCAGCCTTGGAGTAGCCGAGGAAAGTCAGGAGATCGAATTCCGGATCTTCCAGCTGCTCGTCGGTAACGCCGAGGGCCTTCATCTGCTCGTCGCCGAGGGTCCAGCGGTTGAAGACGAACTTGATGTCAAAGGCCGACTTCATGCCGTCCTTCAGCTTGGTCAGGCTCTCGTCGGTGAAACCCTTGGTCTTCAGCGCGGACGGGTTGACGCCCGGTGCCTGATCGATGGAACCATGGCCAACGGCGTAGGCTTCGATCTCGCCAATCTCGCTTTCGGTGTAACCGAGCTTGCGCAAGGCTTCTGGAACAGCGCGGTTGATGATCTTGAAGTAGCCGCCGCCGGCCAGCTTCTTGAACTTCACAAGCGCAAAGTCAGGCTCGATACCGGTGGTGTCGCAGTCCATGACCAGACCGATGGTGCCGGTCGGGGCAATAACGGTGGACTGGGCGTTGCGGTAGCCGTTCTTCTCGCCAAGCTCAAGGGCACGATCCCAGGCCTTCTTGGCCCGCTCGACGATCACCTGATCCGGGCAGGAAACATGGTCAAGAGCAACCGGAGCCGTGTTGAGGCCTTCGTAGCCGTCCGCTTCGCCGTAGGCGGCGCGGCGGTGGTTGCGCATGACACGCAGCATGTGGCTTGCGTTTTTCTTGTAGCCCGGGAAGGCGCCGAGTTCGCCAGCCATTTCAGCGGAAGTGGCATAGGCAACACCGGTCATGACCGCGGTGAGGGCGCCGCAAAGCGCGCGGCCTTCGTCGCTGTCGTACGGAATGCCGGAGGTCATCAGCAGGCCGCCGATGTTGGCATAGCCGAGACCGAGGGTGCGGAACTTGTAGGACAGTTCTGCAATTTCCTTGGACGGGAACTGAGCCATCAGCACCGAGACTTCCAGAACGATGGTCCACAGGCGGACGGCATGTTCGTAGTTGTCGATGTCGAAGGACCGGTCTTCCCGGCGGAACTGCATCAGGTTCAGGGACGCCAGGTTACAGGCCGTGTCGTCCAGGAACATGTATTCCGAGCAAGGGTTGGATGCGCGGATTTCGCCATCGGCAAGGCAGGTGTGCCAGTCGTTGATCGTGGTGTGGTACTGAAGGCCCGGATCAGCGGAAGCCCAGGCGGCATAGCCGATCTGTTCCCAAAGTTCCTTGGCCTTGACGGTCTTCAGAACGTCACCGGAGCGGCGGGCGGTCAGGTCCCAGGTGCTGTCGTCAACAACGGCGTTCAGGAAGCCGTCGGTCACACGCACCGAGTTGTTGGAGTTCTGTCCGGCAACCGTCAGATAGGCTTCGGAATCCCAGTCCGTGTTGAACGTCGGGAATTCGATCTTGGTGAAGCCCTGCTTTGCAAACTGGATGACGCGCTGGATGTAGTTTTCCGGCACCATCATCTTCTTGGCAGCACGGATCTCACGCTTCAGGGCCGGATTCTTGGCCGGATCGAAGCAGTCGCCATTGTCCGCCTCGCAGTTGACGCAGGCGCGCATGATTGCGCCGAGGTGCTTCTGGCAGATCTTGGAGCCGGTGACGAGCGCGGCCACCTTCTGCTCTTCCTTGACCTTCCAGTTGATGTATTCCTCGATATCCGGATGGTCGACATCGACAACGACCATCTTGGCCGCGCGGCGGGTGGTGCCGCCGGACTTGATCGCGCCGGCTGCCCGGTCGCCGATCTTCAGGAAGCTCATCAGGCCGGAGGACTTTCCACCACCGGACAGGCGCTCGCCTTCTGCACGCACGTGGGAGAAGTTGGAGCCGGTGCCGGAGCCGTATTTGAACAGGCGCGCTTCACGGACCCAAAGGTCCATGATGCCGCCTTCGTTCACCAGGTCGTCGCCGACGGACTGGATGAAGCAGGCATGCGGCTGCGGATGCTCATAGGCGCTCTTGGACTTGACGAACTTGCCGGTCTGGAAGTCGACATAGAAGTGACCCTGGCCCGGGCCGTCGATGCCGTAGGCCCAATGCAGGCCGGTGTTGAACCACTGCGGAGAGTTCGGCGCCACCTTCTGGGTCGCCAGCATGTAACGCAGTTCGTCGTAGAAAGCCTGAGCGTCGGATTCCTTGTCGAAATAGCCGCCCTTCCAGCCCCAGTAGGTCCAGGTTCCAGCTAGACGATCAAAGACCTGACGACCGTCAATTTCAGAGCCGTAGCGCTCGTCCTCGGGCAGGTCTGCCAGTGCGGCCTCATCGGCCTCATGGCGCCACAGCCAGGACGGAACGGTGTTTTCTTCTACGGCCTTCAGCTTGGCGGGCACGCCGGCCTTGCGGAAATACTTCTGCGCCAGAATGTCGGACGCGACCTGTGAAAACTGGGTCGGGACCTGAATGTTCTCAAGACGGAACACGATGGATCCATCAGGATTCCGGATTTCGCTGGTAGCGTTCCGGAAATCTACGCTGGCGTAAGGCGATTGACCTTCCTTGGTGTAGCGCCGCTCGATCCGCATCTTCTCAAGTCCCCTTTTAGATTACAGCCGGTTCCCCCGAACCGGGCTTGACCGCATTGCATCCGAACTGGCGTGGCCGCCTGCCTCTGTTCTCGAATGCCGCCCTGCAAGTTACAGGCTTCGAGCCTGTATGTAGCGTATCTTGTGTTTCTATCCACTATATATAGTGGTCATCAACAGGTTTGTCACGACATGCGCCTTGAAGTCGGCACAACAAAACCCGTCTCCCGGCTTTGGGGTCAAAGACCTGGAGCGGTACTCTTGGATACTGATGGTTTTGGATGACCGGAGCGCCCGGATAGGCACCCGACTACGCACATCGCAATGATGAGAAACTAATGTAAACGAATTCTTAAGGTCAAGGACCGAGTGACAACAGCTAGTGCCTGGATTGTGGGCAAACGCAAAATCTTGTGTGGTCGTGTGGATAATGGGGACCGGAGCGGGGACAGCGTTTTAGCAAGGGATTTAGCGCTTGCTTTCCCGGCGAAGGAGTGCCCGCCAGGAAGGCACAAGACCCTGTGGATGACGATAGACCGCATTTTATGAAAATTTGAAGAAAATGGCGGTGATCGATTTCAACCGGGTTTAAGCCGGGTCTGGTTTCATGATGGCGGGATAGGGAAAAAGGTCCGCAATTCATGAAACATCACGCCGCATTCGGACTAGCGATGGAGGACATCGATGCTGTCGTCGTCGAGGACAGCAAGCCGATGCAGACGATTCTCCGGTCGATATTGCTCAGCTTCAAGGTTGCGCGCGTGCGGGTGTTCGATTCGGTCGACGAAGCGCTCGAGGCAAGTCTCGCCGAACCACCCAACGTGATTCTCACCGACTGGCGCATGGCGCCGACATCCGGCTACCAGTTCCTGCGTCTGGTGCGGCATCGCCACATGGAGCCGCTTTGTTATGTGCCGATTCTCTTCATTACGGCACATGGCACGCGGCCGCTGGTCGACAAGGCCTTGCGGGCAGGTGCGCACCATGTGCTGGTCAAGCCGGTTTCGCCGTCGACGCTTTTCAAGCGCCTCAAGTGGCTTCTTGCAGACGACCGGCCGATGATCCTGGAGAACTCCGGCTTCTACAATATCTATGGCATTCAAAAGGCCATGGATGAACAGGCGGAAAAGATGCAGTCGCTTGCCGGAGCCCGGCTGCACCACCGCGTTGCCACGCAAAAGCGTGCGGAAGTGGAAGGAGCCGTTGAGGCGGCATTCGACTCCAAGGAAGAAGAGCCGGAAAAGGTCTTTGCCGGTGTAAAGAAGGAAGCGCCTCCCAAACAGCATTCCGCCGCTGCCAAACATATCCGCAATGCCGGCTTTGCACCCTTCAAGGGTTTGAAACTTCACTGAAGCAGCCTGTTTGTGACCACCTGGGTGCGGTGTGCACCGGGCGTGACTGCGGCAATCGGCCCGCAGGCGCAAAATCCCGTTCTTTTCTGGCTGCCAACTCTGGACAGATGCGGCCGTTGTCGCCATAGTCCGCGAAATTCCGTCCTGTCATGTTGGCGGGGCAACGGATGTTTCCGACTTGCAATCAAGGGACCTTCAAAGGGCCATGAAAACTCTGCTGCTAGAATTGTTCACCTGGTGGAACAGCCAGACAATGGGCACCCGCTTCTTTACGTGGCGCAAGGGTGAGTTTGTCGGTGAGGATGAGTTCGGTAACAAGTACTACAAGGAACGCGCGGGCAAGAAGCGCTGGGTGATCTATAACGGTCTTGCCGAAGCCTCTGCCATTCCCGCGGGTTGGCACGGCTGGATGCATCACCGCGTTGATACGCCGCCGTCCGAAGAAACCTATCACGCCAAACATTGGCAGCAGGGTCACAAGGTCAATCCGACGGGCACTCCGGCCGCTTACCGGCCGCACGGTTCCATCCTGACCCCGGAAAAACGCCCGGATGTGACCGGCGATTATGAAGCCTGGACCCCGGGCAGCTGATAACCGCGCATTGCGAAAATCATGAATGAAATAGCCCCGCAATTGCGGGGCTTTTTTGTTTCGGGCCAACCGGACTTTCAGCAACCTGAATGTTGTCTGAAGAAGTGACCTCAGATTATCCGCGCTCCAGGTGAGAAATTCAAAGGGGTATATGTAAATACATTTTACAATTCATAGTATATAATTTCAATTGTTTTTGTATCGAAAATATTTATTTGTGATTTGAGGCACATTACGCAAGGTAAAATAAGTTACAAGGAGAAGGATGTTAGTATTAGCTAAGGAGCAGACTAATGGACCAGGAATGGATGAAGCTCCAGGAGTTGAGCAACCGTCTTAACAATGTCTGCAAACCGGCCTGGGAAAATATTCTGATCAAGACAGGCAGCAGTTATGTAAACGCCGATGAGGCTGTTCGAAAGCTTTTGCCGAAAGGCTACGATACAGAGCCAGGCTGGGCCTGGACGGCGTTGAAGGCCACCATGAAAGGTCCCCTGGCTGCCGTGATCACCAATCCGGTGGCAGCAGGAATAGCGACTTTCTACATCATAGATGCCGTCAAGGGTGAAAAAGAACCGCTTCCGTCACCACCGCAGTTTGATACCGATCCGCAGAAATATCTTCAGTACATCAAGTTTCACTACAATCTGGTCTACATCAGCTCCACTCAGAAGATACTGAAAATGCAGGAAGCTGCGCGCACGGGCGGTTCGGTGAACATCGAACAGCTTCGCCGCTCGCTGGAGCGGTCTCCATTCGCGCATGTGCCGCGAGGCTACAAATCGTTCAAGCACGACAAACTGGAAGAAAACATCGAAGCCGGTTTGTGGGCGATATGGCTGACCAACCTGAGCAGCGATCACAAACTGGAACAGGTTTCCCGCGCGATGGGGGAGGATGACCGACATAATGCCAGCGGCGCGGCTCGAAAGTCCGACGGGAAATACTGTCACCACCTGTGGCAGAGACTGAAGGACCTTGGAGCGTTCGACCGGGCCTATTCGGGCGGCGTGAAGAAGCGTGACAATGCCAAATCTACCGATGGTTTCATGGGGAGCGGCACGCCATCTTACGAATATGAATTCTGGCTCAAGATAGCTCGGGATTTCTGGGCAAAAAATCAGTCACCGACGGAATTGTTTTATATCGCCTTGGAGGAACCGGCAGCCGAACTGGCTTTCCGGAACGCCATGAGGACGTTTGAATCGCAAGATTTTACGCACAGAATGAGCGCTTTCCTTTCGCCGTCCTGGTCGAAAATTCGCGATATAGTCGGCACCGGCAAAGGCGGAAAGAACTGAGCACGTTGCGCTGATTTATGAAGCCGGAGAAGGTTCTTTCGCCCATTGACAGAGAGAGACTGCTTGGCGACGACACGTCTGAAAGCCACGGCATTGCCGGAGCCGTTCCGGTCTGTTGTTGGCCTGGCTGTTCCTGCTTTGGTGGTGACGAACTAGGCTCGCAAGCAAGAAGACCTAGCGCTCGTACCAACTATCGAGCACCGCCAAAACCTCCTCACCACTGGCTTGAGGTGACAGGGCGTAGAAATCGGTTTCCAGCTTCAGGGCTTCGCTGAGCAGCTCGTTATAGGCAGCTTGAGGAACTTCCTCGGTGCCGAACTTGCTGAGGTGCTCGGTTACGAACTGAGTATCGAGCAGGGAATAGCCGCCGACGATCAGCCGGGCAACCAGATGCGCAAGGCACACCTTGGAAGCGTCGGTGCGGAAGGTGAACATGCTCTCGCCGAAAAAGGCGCCGTTCAGGCTGACACCGTAAAGCCCCCCGACAAGTTCGCCATCCTGCCAGGCTTCAATGGTGTGGCAATAGCCCATGTCGAAAAGCTCGCCGTAGAGACGCCTGATCTCCCGGTTGATCCAGGTTTTCTGGCGTCCGGGCATGGGCTCGGCACAGCCATCGATAACACCCTGAAAATCCGTGCTGACCCGCACCTCGAAAACGTCGTTGCGAATCGTCCGGCGCAGGCGGCGAGGCAGGTGAAAGTTGTTGAGGGGAAGGATGCCGCGACGCTCTGGCTCCAGCCAGAAGAGGCCGGGGTCGTCGGCAGATTCTGCCATCGGAAACAGGCCGCAGGCATAGGCTTTCAACAGCACCTGCGGTGTGATTTCCATGATGATGTCGTCTTTGTAACCAGCCATGAGGCCTCACTTACCAGACGGGATGGGCAGATCAGCAGGTGTCGACTTGAGCACCCAAAATCTGATCGGCCGGAGTGCCGGAGCACCTCATGCGCATTCCTTGGAACACGCGATGCTCCCGGCACTCGTCCCAGGATCCGGTCAGCTGGACTTCTTCGCCAGATATTGTTCCAGCCAGTGGATGTCGTACTGACCGTTCGCTATGTCCTGATTTTCCACCAGATCGCGGAAAAGCGGAATAGTCGACTTGATTTCGTCAACCACAAATTCGTCCAGGCAACGACGCAGACGCATCATGCATTCCACGCGGTTACGGCCATGAACGATCAGCTTGCCGATCAGACTGTCATAATAAGGCGGGATCTTGTAGCCCTGATAGACACCGCTGTCGACGCGAACACCCAGACCGCCCGGCGGGTGGTAGTAGGTGATTGTGCCCGGTGACGGCGTGAAGTTGACCGGATCTTCCGCGTTGATGCGGCATTCGATGGCGTGGCCTTCGAACGTGATGTCGTCCTGGGTCATATCCAGCGATCCACCTGCGGCGATGCGGATCTGCTCGTTGACGAGGTCGATGCCGGTGATCATCTCCGTAACAGGGTGTTCAACCTGCAGTCGGGTGTTCATTTCAATGAAATAGAACTCGCCGTTCTCATAGAGGAATTCCACCGTGCCAACGCCGCGATACTTCAGCTTGCGCATGGCAGCAGCGACGATCTCGCCGATTTCCTTGCGCTGGCTGGCATTGAGGCTCGGGGAGGGAGCTTCTTCGAGCACCTTCTGGTGGCGGCGCTGCAGCGAACAGTCGCGTTCACCGAGGTGAACCGCATTGCCCTTGCCATCACCCAGAACCTGGATCTCGATATGCCGAGGCTTGCCGAGGTATTTTTCCATGTAGAGCGCGTCGTCGCCGAAGGCAGCCTTTGCTTCGGAACGTGCCGTGGACAGGGCAGTATCGAGTTCGGCTTCGGTGCGGGCAACCTTCATGCCGCGGCCACCGCCACCTGCAGCTGCCTTTACCAGAACCGGGTAGCCGATCTCGCGGGCGATCGCGTGGGCGTCGTCACCAGCCGTCACGGCACCGTCGGAGCCAGGAACAACCGGGATGCCAAGGTCCTTGGCCGTCTGCTTGGCCTGGATCTTGTCACCCATGATGCGAATGTGTTCAGCGGTCGGACCGATGAATTCGATACCGTGTGCTTCAAGGATTTCCGCGAAACGGGCGTTTTCCGACAGGAAGCCGTAACCCGGGTGGACGGCATCCGCTCCGGTGATTTCACAAGCCGCAAGAAGCTGCGGGATGTTCAGGTAGCTGTCGCGCGCGGCAGGCGGGCCAATGCAGACGCTTTCGTCTGCCAGGCGCACATGCATCGCATCCGCATCAGCGGTGGAGTGAACCGCAACGGTGGAGATGCCGAGCTCTTTACAGGCGCGCAGGATGCGCAGGGCGATCTCGCCGCGGTTGGCAATGAGAATCTTGGAGAACATGGCCACAACGGCTCCTTATTCGACGATAATAAGCGGTTCGCCGAATTCCACCGGCTGAGCGTCGTCCACAAGGATCTGCTTGACGGTGCCCGCCTTGGTGGCAGGAATGTGGTTCATGGTTTTCATGGCTTCGATGATCAGGATCGTCTGACCTTCCACCACCTTGTCGCCAACCTGAATGAAGGCCGGTGCGCCCGGTTCGGCGGCGAGATAGGCCGTGCCGACCATTGGCGAGGTTACGGTCGTGCCGGCGTGGGCCGGTTCGGCGGCAGGCGCTGCTGCTGCCGGGGAAGCCGCTGCGGCCGGTGCTGTCGGTGCGGCCATCGGTGCTGCAACGTTTACCGGCGCGCTGATCGTCATTTGACGGGCCACGCGAATGCGCGTGTCACCCTGTTCCAGTTCGATTTCCGAGAGATTTGTCTCATCCAGGAGAACGGCGAGGTCCCGGATCAGGGCCGTGTCGAATTTCTTGTTATCATTACGCATCATGTTTGGCTCTCATACTCGGTCCGCAAGACACGCAGCTGGCCGGCTCGCCGGGCGACCGCTCCATACCGGGATGGGGTCAGACCCGAAATATCCAGCCCTGCAACTCGATCAGGGTCCGTAAGGCCGGGGCCGCAACCACGCTCTTGCTCCGCCGTTGTTGGGCGGACAAAGATCTTCGGCCCGTCTCTTCCTGGAGGCGAGCCACGCTTCTTATAGGGATTCAATTGGAACAGGAAAACCCCCGATTTCTCACTGACATGAGGAATGGGGGTTTCCAACAGGCAAGTGAACGCCGAAACACTGTTTCGGCTCACAGGTTCAGCAAGTGGTCTGGCCGCAATTCTGCAGCGCGTCGAGCTTCTGGCTCAGTTCCTCATAACCGACCGCGCCCATGACCACGTCGTTGCCGACCACATAGGACGGAGTGCCGGTCAAGCCGAGACGGTTGGCCAGGGAGTAGACTTCTTCAATCGTCTGGCCGGCTTCGTCCGTTTTCATGGACGCCAGGAGATCGTCTTCCGAAATGCCGACGGACGTCGCTGCGGCGAGGGCGCTGGCCCGGTTCGCCTGGCCGCGGCTCAGCAGCAGTTTTTCATGGAATTCGCCGTATTTCTCTGGCGCCACAGAGTTGACCGCGACAGCCACCTGGGCTGCTTCGACAGAGCCCTGGCCGAGAACCGGGAATTCCTTCAGGACGACTTTAAGGTCGGGGTTTTCATCGATCAGCTTGACCATGTCGCCGTGCGCGCGCTTGCAGTAGCCGCAATTATAATCGAAGAACTCGACCAGGGTGACAGACCCTTCCGGATTGCCCAGCACTACTTGCCGCGACGAATTGAAAAGAACGTCGGCGCTTTCGTTGAGGGCTTCTACGCGCGCAACTTCTGCAGCTTCCTTTTCACGGCGATCGAGTTCGGTCAGCGCTTCGGCAATCACTTCAGGATGCTCAAGCAGATATTCCCGCACGATTTTTTGAATCTCACCGCGGTTCAGATCCTGAGCGGCAACCGGGCCAGCCAGCAGGGTAAGTGCAAGCGCACAAGCCGACAGGACGCGCAGCAGCATCGGCGGGCAGAGCGACCCGGTCTTCAGGATCTGGATCTTCGGGGAAGTTTCGGTCATTCAAGGCTCCTCAGGTAACCGTCTTTCGTTCGAACGGCACCCATATGTGTCTGAGATATCAGCGGCCGTTGTTAGGCAGATTAGGTGGGTTGTACGCTACAATGTCGTCCGCTTGAAGCCATGCTGGCGTTCCTCTCTTCAAACTTTTTTGAGCACGCGCCGCGTAGCGTTTCGCAGCCTGGAAATCGCCACTCACCATCAGGCCTTTCGCAGTTGCCAAATCAGCTTCCGCACGCTCGCCCTGGCGGCCGTGGGCAATGGCCAGCTGACTGTAGGCAACGCCCGAGTTCTGGTCCCGCTGGATCGCCTCTTTCAAGATGCGTTCTGCCTCCGGCAGATTGGACTTGTCATTCGAAGCAACCAGCGCATACCCGAGCCAGGTGAGGAACTGCGGTTCGGTCGGTTTGAACGACAGAGCCTTGCGGAAGGGAGCGATCGCGCCTTTGGGATCGCCGCCTTCGATCAGGGCCTGCCCCTTGAGCTCGTAATAGTAGGGGTTGTTCGGCTGCGTGCGGATCAGGGCGTCTATCTCCTTGACCGCGCCTTTTCCCCGGCTCTTCATTGCGGCTATAGCGCGTGCGTATTGTGCCTGGGGGCTTTTGTCGCTGCGCGGATAGGCTCGCAACGTGGCGGACGGATGGCTGGTGAAGGCGAACAGTTTGGCCCGCACCATGTCGTGCCTGTATTGCAGTACATAGTCTTCCGGCTGGTTGAAGTATTTCGATTTCTGCGCGTCGGTCGCCAGACTGTTGTAGCGGTCCTGCGCCATCGGGTGGCTCTGTGCATAAGGGTCGGCGTATTTGCGGGTGAACATCTGCTGTTCCGACATGCGCTCGAAGGTCTTCAGCAGGCCGCGCGGGCTTTGTCCGGTGGCACTCAGGTATTTGAGTGCGGCCCGGTCGGCTGCGGCTTCTTCGCCGCGCTGATAGGACAGGAACGACCGCTGGCCGACGGATCCCGAGCCCATGATCACAGCGCCACCGCCCGAAGCAACCTCACCGGACCCGGAGGCCGCCCCGGCTGCCGCGGCCCCCGCACCGAGAATCATGCCGATGACAGAGATGATCTGGGCATTGGCGGCAGCGGCACGCAGGCGCACGAGATGACGACCGGCGATGTGGCCCGATTCATGGGCAATGACGCCAATCACTTCACCGGGTGTTTCCGATTCCATGATGACACCGATGTTGATGAACATCCTGCGGCTGTCGGGAACGAAAGCGTTGAAGCTCTTGTCGTTGACCAGAATGATTTCCGGTTCTGAATTGGAAATGCCGGCAGCCTTGAAGATCGGCGTCGCATAGTCCTTCAGAAGATGTTCCGTTTCTGCATCGCGCACGAGCGGCAGGCTGCGCCCCTGTGCCATCGCTGGTACCGAAACAAGAGGCAGGGCGAGGGCGCTTGCACAGGCAAGTGCGACCGCTTTACGCGCAAGGCTGCGAGGAAAATCGATTTTCAAAATGGCGGAACCAGGCACAGGTGCAAAACTCCAATCCGGACCGGAACGCTTTCCAGGCTCATCTTTGCTCAGATGTTATCCTGGGACATGGATGTGTGGCGAAGGTATGGAGGTCTGCGATGCGGGTCAAGGAAGCCGGCATGACAAAAAGGTAAGGTGCCGGGCCGTTGTCGTGCCAGAGCAGCCCGAAAGTTGCAACTGGCCGCACGCGTTGCATCGGATGGAAAAATCCGCGATAGGGTGAAGCCAGTTTCTCAGCCGGATTTTCAGGACACATGAACCAGCCTCTTTTTCAACCGTCTCGCCGCAGTGACGTTGCCCCCTTCATCGCAATGGATGTTCTTGCCGAAGCGGCACGTCTGGAAGCGCAGGGGCGCAAGATCATTCATATGGAAGTCGGACAGCCATCGGCCCCGGCGCCCAAGGCTGCGTTGGATATGGCGAGAAAAGCTCTGGATCATGGTCGTCTCGGCTACACCGAAGCGCTTGGCATCCGCCCGTTGCGCGAGGCATTGGCTGCGCATTATCGAACGACATATGGTGTCGACGTGCCTGTCGAGCGGATCATGGCAACCACGGGCTCATCCGCCGGTTTCAATCTCGCCTTCCTTGCCGCGTTTGATCCCGGGGACCGAATTGTCCTGACGGCTCCCGGTTATCCGGCCTATCGCAACATCCTGAAAGCCCTTGGTCTCGTTGCGGTCGAGATCGAAGTCGGGGAGGAAACCCGGTGGAGCCTGACGCCAGCGCATCTGGAAGAGGCTCAAAAAGACGGTCCTGTCAAAGGCGTCCTGGTTGCCAGTCCAGCCAATCCGACCGGAACGATGATGACGGCCGACGCGCTGGAAGACCTGATCCGCTATTGCGACGAGGCGGGCATATGGTTCATCTCGGATGAGATCTACCATGGGCTTTGCTACGACGGTGAAGAGAAGACCGCGCTGGAAACATCGCAGAATGTCATCATCGTCAACAGTTTCTCGAAATACTATTGCATGACCGGCTGGCGCATTGGCTGGCTGGTGTTGCCGGAGCAACTGGTGCGCCCAACAGAGCGAATTGCCCAGAGCCTCTATATTTCTCCGCCGGAGCTGTCCCAGATCGCTGCGGGAGCAGCACTCAACTCGGTGCAGGAACTGGAAGCGGTCAAGGCAGGGTATGCTGCCAACCGCGCGTTGCTTCTCGACGGGTTGCCGAAAATCGGTCTCGACAAGCTGTTGCCGGTAGATGGGGCCTTTTACATCTATGCAGATATAAGCCGGTTCAGCTCGGACAGTCTCGATTTCGCCAGGCGTATGCTGCACGAGGCAGGTGTCGCGGCAACGCCCGGTGTCGATTTCGATCCCGTGCACGGTCATGAGTTCTTGCGCTTTTCCTTTGCAGGTGCGCATGACGATATGAAGTTGGCGCTTGAGAAGCTCAGGGGTTTTCTCAAAACAGTCTGATCATCGATCGCATCGGACAACAAAAAAGGCGGCACACTGGCCGCCTTTTCCATTTCAAAGCTGGTTGATGTTGCCGGTTCAGAAGAAAGACCGGCCACGCTGCCACCAGCCGCCGCGTTTCGGCTTGTCTTCCTTGTCGTCGTCTCCAGATGTTTCGCTGGTTACGACAGGCTCGGCCGGCGCCTTGCGTGCAGGTGCTTCTTCTTCAGCATCGACGTCGGCTTCGCTGGCAATCGGCTGTTCGGAAGTCGGCGTTTCGACCACGATGGTGTCAGCTTCAGCCATCACCGGTGTCTCATCTGCCGCATCGGCCTCTACAGGAACGGCGGCACCGTCCTGCTGCGCAGTTTCTTCCGCAGGGCTTTCGCCGCTAGCGTCCGAAACCGTGTCGCCATCGACGGCCTTTGCCTCATCGGCCTGGGCACCATCTTGTGATGCGGCACCCGCAGCTTCTGTTTCCTGACCGCTTTCGGCGACGGCTACGGCTTCAGAACCGGTCTGATCGTCCTGCTGGTCTTCAGAGGAAGCGGCTTCCCGAGTTTCGTCATTGGTCTCGCGGTCGTTTTCAGCGCCACCTTCGGCCTGCATATCTTCACCGTTGCGACGGCCGCGGCGACCACCACGGCGTCCACGGCGGCGCTTGCGACGCGGTTCATCGTCACCGTCCTCATCACCACCGGAACGGGCTTCCTGCGGCTGCTCGTCATCGCCGTCGGCGTCGTCTGCCTCGGCGTTGACCTGACGCGATTCGCCATCGTCCTGCTGGTTATCGGAACCACCCCTCCGGCGCTTGCGCCGGCGGCGCCGGCGGCGGCCGTCATTGTCGTCTTCTTGGGCGAATTCCTCAATGTCCGGCTGTTCGGTGTCTTCGTCGATGATCTCGATCGTATCCGGCTGGACAATCGCAGGAACCGGCATCGGCACACGGTCGCGATCGACCGGTGCACCGCGCTCCAGAACGTAGAGCTGGCCATTGACCATGTCGTCCGCATGCACTTCGACATCGATGGCGAAGCGGGTTTCCAGATCGACCAGGTTCGAACGTTTCTGGTTGAGGATATAGAGCGCTACCTGCGTCGTGGTGCGAATGATCAGGTTGTGGGACGCGCCTTTCAGAAGGTTGTCCTCAACCGAACGCAGCACGTGCAGGGCAACGGATTCCACAGACCGGATCATGCCGGTGCCCTGGCAATGCGGGCAAGGCGTGGTCGAGCTTTCCAGAACGCCGGTGCGGATGCGCTGACGCGACATTTCCAGCAGGCCGAAGTGCGAGATCCGGCCAACCTGAATGCGGGCGCGGTCGTTCTTCAGACAATCCTTCAGCTTGCGTTCGACCGACCGATTGTTCTTTGACTCTTCCATGTCGATGAAGTCGATGACGATCAGGCCGGCAAGATCGCGCAGGCGTAGCTGTCGGGTCACTTCTTCCGCCGCTTCCAGGTTCGTCTGGAGCGCGGTGTCCTCGATATTGTGTTCGCGGGTTGACTTGCCGGAGTTCACGTCGATCGAGACCAGAGCTTCGGTCTGGTTGATGACGATATAACCACCGGACTTCAGCGTTACCTGCGGCGAGAACATTGCATCGAGCTGCGGTTCGACGCCGTAGCGGATAAACAGCGGCGAGGGGTCGCGGTAGGGCTGGACGTTCTTCGCATGGCTCGGCATGAGCATGCGCATGAAGTCCTTGGCCTCGCGGTAGCCTTCTTCGCCCGCAACAAGGACCTCGTTGATGTCCTTGTTGTAGAGGTCGCGGATCGATCGCTTGACCAGACTGCCTTCCTCATAGACGAGGCTTGGAGCACTGGATTTCAAGGTCAGCTCGCGAACGTTTTCCCAAAGCCGCATCAGGTATTCGAAGTCGCGCTTGATCTCGGCCTTCGTCCGGCTTGCACCGGCGGTGCGCAGGATCACGCCCATGCCTTCCGGCACATCCAGTTCGGAGGCGATCTTCTTCAGGCGCTTGCGGTCAGTCGGCTGGGTAATTTTGCGCGAAATGCCGCCGCCACGAGCGGTGTTCGGCATCAGCACGGAATAGCGGCCTGCGAGCGACAGGTAGGTCGTCAGTGCGGCGCCCTTGTTGCCGCGCTCTTCCTTGACCACCTGCACCAGAATGATCTGGCGGCGCTTGATGACTTCCTGAATCTTGTATTGCTTGCGCAGCGGGATAATGCGCTCAGGAACTTCTTCCATCGCATCTTCCGCGCCGACGGATTCGACGGCATCGACATCATTGTCGGCATCATCGTCATCATCGTTCTGACGCTGGCGGCGACGGCCGCGCCCGCGGCCACGCGAGCGAACCGGAGCCTCTTCTTCTTCGTCTGCTTCTTCCTCGGAAGAGGATGCTTCGTCTTCTTCTTCGTCGGAGGCGTCTTCGTCTGTGCTGCGCGCCGATACGCCTTCGCCATCCGTTTCGTCGGCAGAGGTCTCTTCGGAAACTGCGTCAGTATCTTCTGTGGCCTTTACGGCCTCTTCGTCGCCTTCTGCGGTGTCTTCGGAGGCATCCGCCTCAACCTTGTCGCTGGCAACGGTTTCAGCAGCCTCGTTTCGTGCTGCACGGGAGCGGCGGCGGCGCTTTGGTTTTTCTTCACCGTCCGAATCATCACGCTGTCTGTCGGCTGCTTCCGCAGCCAGAAGTGCTTCCCGGTCGGCAACAGGGATCTGATAGTAGTCAGGGTGAATTTCGCTGAAAGCGAGGAACCCGTGGCGATTTCCGCCATATTCGACGAATGCGGCCTGCAGGGACGGTTCGACCCGGGTTACCTTGGCAAGATATATGTTTCCGCGCAGTTGCTTCCGATTAGCTGCTTCAAAGTCGAATTCTTCAACCCGATTGCCACGCACGACGACGACCCGGGTCTCTTCCGGGTGGCCCGCGTCGATCAGCATTTTGTTTGCCATTATTGAACTTCTCCACGGCAGCACTCATGGGCGCATGTGCGAAACGCGCATCGCGCAGCAGGAGGATGTCTGCCGTATTTGTTTTGCTAAGATGAGAAAGAGCGTCTGCGCCCGGCGCGGTCGTATGATCAACGAAGGCAGCCGCTGAAGCGGTACCTTGCTGTATGTTGATCACCATGTGCATCGCGCGGGTCCTTCAGGCAACGCAGGCCCTTTAGTTAAGTCGTTGTACCTTCTGCCGGTATGCAGCCTGGCTTCGCCAATGGGCCTGCATCCGGTTCCGGAATGGGTCCGCTCCTAACGGCCGCCGAAAACCTCGCCGGGGAAACTGCCGTTTTGTAAGGGCAACACGTCGCGAGGCGGGGCGGTCTCAAAGAGGTGCCGATACCAGATCCACTGTCTTCCAGGGCTTGTCTTTAAGCGGCAGAACGGCCTCTGTTCTGTCGTTAGAAGGCCTGGGAATGCGATAGCGTTGTGGATAGACACCCATGTCAGCTATCTGGAAAGGTATCGGTTTCAAACCGAAATCCGTAAGGTACTTTTACGTTCCGTCGCAGCGCATTGCAAGCAATGTGAATTGGATATGGCATTTTCCTTGCGTGGCGGATGGCGTATGACAGGGCTGACGGGGGCTCAACACGCGAAGTTTTCGAGCGACATGGCCGAAATAATTGAGTTCAAGGACAGAATGAAACCGCAAGTAGACCAGGGACCGGGCACTGTTTTGAGACTGGCGACGTCTTTCGCAGTGGTTTTGAGCATCTGCGTTGCTGCGTTTGCCGGCCTGACTTGCGCCGCATCTGCCGAACCGGAAAAGGCCCGGGTAACCGGAGCGCGCGTGGCGGGAGACGAGGCGCGCACGCGATTCGTTCTGGATATGAACCGTCAGGTGACACCGACCATCTCCGGCCTTGCCAATCCGGCCCGGCTGATCATTGACCTTCCCGAAGTGACATTTTCGCTGCCGGCCGATTCTGGCGAGAGCGGGCGAGGGCTTGTCACCGACTGGCGCTTCGGCCTCTTTGCGGTTGGAAGATCCCGTGTGGTGATGGACCTGACGGGACCGGTGAAGGTCGACAAGACATTTTTCCTGCCGGCTGTCGATGACCAGCCTGCGCGGCTTGTTGTGGACCTTGTCAGCGCGACAGCCGACGAATTCGACACCTTTGTCGAGACTTCAAGGCCCAAGCGCGTCGTCGCCGGGAGTGATTCCGCACCGAAAAGTGACCGGTTGACCGCTCCAAAGAACAGAGACAAGCCGCTAATCGTCCTTGATCCGGGGCATGGCGGTATCGACACCGGGGCGACAGGCGTCCACGGAACTCTCGAAAAGGCGATCGTTCTCGACTTCGCTCAGCTGCTCAAGGAAAAGCTGGACGAAAGCGGGCTCTACAACGTTCAACTTACCCGGGATGATGACACATTCATCCCGCTGGGGCGCCGAGTTGAAATCGGTCATGAACTTGAAGCCGATCTCTTCGTCTCCATTCACGCCGATTCTGTCCGGCGCGGGCAGAAATTGGCGCGTGGCGCGACCGTCTACACAATTTCAGACAGGGCGTCGGACCAACTGGCCGAAGATCTGGCCCAATCGGAAAACATGTCGGACGTCATCGCCGGTGTGGATCTGACGGAAGAGCCAACAGAGGTGACAGATATCCTGATCGATCTTGCGCGACGCGAAACGAGGTCGTTTTCGGTCTATTTCGCCAGGTCGCTGGTGGACGAACTCAAAAGCGCTGTCCGGCTGATCAACAATCCGCATCGTTCTGCGGGTTTCCGGGTGTTGAAGGCCCATGATGTGCCCTCGGTGCTGGTCGAGCTCGGCTATCTCTCCAACGAACATGACGAGAAGCTTCTGATTTCCGACGAATGGCGTGAACGCATGGCGAATGCCATGACCGAGGCTGTTCACGGATTTTTCCGGCCGCGGCTTGCGCGGCAACAAGCAGCACCGTCACAGTAAAAATCCTTGCATTGCTTTCAAAATGGCAGGTTAGCACTGGCGATTGCCTCAGCATCGCCATATTGGTGCACGAGGAAGGCAGACAAGTTTGTGCGACTGTCGGCATCGGTGATGCTGAGCAAATGTTTCCGTGTTAAAAAGCTGGAAGCGCTAAGAACGGGGAAAGACGAGCCCGCGGTATGAAATTTTTGGTGAAGTTTTTTGGCTACCTGTTCGGAATCGGCGCGATCTTTGCGCTGCTGATTGCCGCCGGGGTCTGGATGTACCTGCAGGACCTGACGAAGGATCTGCCGGATTATACGGCCCTGAAGAACTATGAGCCACCGGTCATGACGCGTGTGCATGCCGCTGACGGTAGTCTTATGGCCGAATACGCGACTCAGAGGCGCATGTTCCTGCCGATCCAGGCAATCCCGGATCGCGTCAAGCAGGCGTTTGTCGCAGCCGAAGACAAGAATTTCTACACCCACATCGGTGTTGACCCGGAGGGCATCGCCCGTGCGGCGGTGCGTTTCATCCAGAACTATGGGTCCGGCCGTCGTCCGGAAGGTGCTTCGACCATCACGCAGCAGGTCGCAAAGAACTTCCTCTTGTCCGATCTCGTGAGCGAAGAGCGTGAACGCCGTTCCGCCGCGTATGAGCGCAAGGTGAAGGAAGCGGTCCTTTCCCTGCGCATCGAGCAGGCCTACACCAAGGACGAAATTCTCGAGCTTTATCTCAACGAGATCTATTTCGGCTTCGGGGCCTACGGCGTCGCAGCCGCTTCGCTGATCTATTTCGACAAGTCGGTTCACGAACTGTCGCTTGAAGAAATCGCCTATATGGCAGCGCTGCCGAAAGGTCCGAGCAACTATCATCCTTACAGGAAGACAGAGGCCGCCATTGCGCGCCGCAACTACGTGATCGATCGTATGATCGCAGATGGTTACGTAAGCGCCCAGGACGGCGAGGAAGCCAAACAGAAACCGATTGTCGTCAAGCCGCGTGAAACCGGATCTCGCCTGTTTGCCGCCGAGTACTTCACTGAAGAAGTCCGCCGCGAAGTGGCCGACATCTTCGGCGACAAGCGCCTGTACGAAGGCGGGCTTTCGGTGCGGTCGACGCTTGACCCAGAAATGCAGAAACTGGCCCGCAAGTCGTTGATGGACGGCTTGATTGCCTTCGACCACCAACGTGGCAGCTGGAATGGCCCTGTCGACAAGATCACCCTTGGTGCCGACTGGGGCATCGATCTGGCCAAGGTGGAAGCCCTGAGCGATCTGCCGGAGTGGAAGCTCGCAGTGGTTCTGGAAGCCGGCGGCGAAGAGGCCAAGATTGGCGTTCAGCCGGAACGGCAGGTCAGTGGCCAGCTTTCCGAAGAACGCAAGACCGGCCCGTTGTTCCTGAGCACCATGAAATGGGCCCGGGTCAAGGGCAGGGCACCGAGCGCCGTTTCCGATGTGCTGACGCCTGGCGATGTTGTTTATGTTCAGGAAAGCCCGGTTGCGCCGGGAACCTATGAACTTCGTCAGATCCCGAAGGTGTCGGGCGCTCTGGTGGCGATGGATCCCTATACCGGCCGTGTCCTTGCACTTGTCGGTGGTTTCAGCTTTGCACAGAGCGAATTCAACCGTGCAACGCAGGCCTACCGGCAGCCTGGATCGTCCTTCAAGCCATTCCTTTACGCTGCCGCTCTCGACAACGGTTACACGCCGTCTTCCGTGATCATGGACGCGCCTCTGGAAATCAGCCAGGGCCCGGGTCTCGGCACGTGGCGCCCGCAGAACTACGGCGGCAAATTCTACGGTCCGTCGACCCTGCGCACAGGTATCGAGCTGTCACGGAACGTCATGACTGTTCGGCTCGCTCAGGACATGGGCATGCCGCTGGTCGCAGAATATGCGAAGCGTTTCGGCATCTACGACAACATGCTTCCGGTTCTGTCCATGTCACTTGGTGCGGGGGAAACCACCGTGCTGCGGCTGACCACCGCTTATGCGACCATCGCAAATGGCGGCAGGAAAGTTCGACCGACGCTGATCGACCGTATTCAGGACCGTTACGGCCGTACCATCTACAAGCATGACAGCCGTATCTGTGACGGCTGTACGCAGGATGTGTGGGAAGGCCAGGACGAACCGACCCTGATCGACGACCGCGAGCAGGTGCTTGACCCGATGACTGCCTATCAAATCACATCGATGATGGAAGGCGTGGTTCAGCGCGGTACGGCAACGTCCGTTCGTGCGGTTGGTCGTCCGGTCGCCGGCAAGACAGGTACCACCAACGACGAAAAAGACGCCTGGTTCATGGGCTTTACGCCGGATCTTGCGGTCGGCGTGTTTGTGGGCTTCGACAATCCGAAACCGATGGGCCGCGGGGCAACCGGCGGTCAGGTGGCGGCGCCGATCTTCACCGAGTTCGTCAAGACTGCTCTGGCCGACAAGCCGCCGGTGGAATTCCGTGTACCCAAGGGTCTTCAGCTGATCCCGATCAACCGCCGCACCGGTCTTAGAACCGCTGCCGGTGATCCGGGTTCGATCCTGGAAGCCTTCAAGCCGGGTATGGCCCCGCCGGACAGTTACTCCGTCATCGGGTTCCAGGACACAATGGGAGTTCCGACTGCAGTTTCTCCGGAAGCGCAGCAGGCCGTTACGGTCGGCACAGGCGGTCTTTACTAACCCGCCTTGCCTAGCAGGGGCTGGCTGACTGTCAGGTCATCGCGAGATCCTTTTCGACGGTTTACAGCGAAGTCCTGCTTGGGTAATGTCCCGCTCCAATTCTCGGCCCGGTGCCTCTTGCAGGAGACCGGGCCGCTTCACATCAAAAGCGAGGTATCCGATGCGCGCCGAAATGGAAGCGATCGTCGATGAAATCAAGCAGGCCATAAGCCTGCTGAGGAGGCATCTTTGACTGGGATCAGGCCGTCGTCCGACTGGAAGAGCTGAACGCTCTTTCCGAAGATCCGAACCTCTGGAATGAGCCGTCCAAGGCCCAGAAGCTGATGCGCGAGCGTCAGCAGCTTGATGACAGCATTGGTGGCATCAAGTCGCTGGAGCAGGACCTTTCCGACAATATCGAACTGATTGAACTCGGCGAGATGGAAGACGACAAGTCCGTCATTACCGATGCCGAGGAAGCGCTTCGTGGTCTCAAAGGCAAGGTCAACCAGTTGCAGCTCAATTCGCTGCTGTCCGGTGAGGCCGATGCGAACGACACGTACCTGGAAATCAACTCCGGTGCCGGCGGCACCGAGAGCCAGGACTGGGCGTCCATGTTGCTTCGCATGTACCGCCGGTGGGCGGAAAAGCGGGGCTTCAAGGTCGAAGTGCTGGAATATCATGACGGTGAAGAAGCGGGCATCAAGTCTGCGACCTTGCTGATCAAGGGCGAGAATGCCTATGGCTGGCTTAAGACCGAATCGGGCGTGCATCGCCTCGTGCGGATTTCGCCCTATGACAGCAACGCCCGCCGCCACACCAGCTTCTCTAGTGCGTGGGTCTATCCGGTGATTGACGATTCCATCGAGATCGACATCAACGAGAGTGATTGCCGCATTGATACCTACCGCGCCTCCGGTGCAGGTGGTCAGCACGTCAACACGACCGACTCCGCCGTGCGTATCACGCACCAGCCAACCGGTATCGTGGTGCAGTGTCAGTCCGAGCGCTCACAGCACAAGAACCGGGCAACGGCCTGGTCGATGCTGAAGGCCCGCCTTTATGAAGCGGAGTTGAAGAAGCGCGAAGAAGCGGCCAACGCCGAAGCTGCCTCGAAAACCGACATCGGCTGGGGGCACCAGATCCGCTCCTACGTGCTTCAGCCCTATCAGTTGGTCAAGGATCTGCGCACGGGCGTTGAGAGCACGTCTCCGGGCGATGTTCTCGATGGCGATCTGGATGAATTCATGGAAGCTGCGCTGGCACAGCGCGTCTTTGGTGGAGATCCGGTCGAAGTCGCCGATATCGACTAAAGGCACAGTGGAAAATACAAATGAAAGCGGGGCCATTCGGCCCCGTTTTTTTGTTTCGGCCTTTTTCACTCTTCAAAGGTCGAGTGCCGAGAAGCGATCGCCTGCCGCCAGGAAAGCTGCCGGATTGCCGGGCTTGTCATGCCGGCGGATCTCGTAGTGGAGATGCGGACCAGTGGAGCGACCGGTGGAGCCGACATTGCCGACGAGGTCGCCCGCCAGAACATGGTCACCTTCCGATACCTGAATGCGGCTCATATGGGCATAGCGGGTGACGAACCCGTTCGCATGACGGATCTCCACCATCTTGCCGTAGCCACCATTACGTCCCGCGCTGATTATTGTGCCGGGTGCCGTTGCGAATACGCGTGCGCCGTAAGGGGCCTTGAAGTCGATGCCGGTGTGCATGGCCAGCCGACCCAGGAACGGATCAACCCGAGGACCGTAAGTGCTTGACACGGAGCCGTTCCGGACCGGCCGTTTGATCGGCAGACGCAGTGCGGTAAATTTCACGCGGCGCAGAGTGTCCAGGGCTGTGTTTGCACGGTCCAGGCGGTCTGGAAAGTTCTCGTCGTTGATCGGCTGGAACGGGCCGCCGAGGGAGGTCTTTTCACGCAGTGTGGCGTTGAGACCAGGCGTAATAGAGCGCGTGATGCGGAGGATGTCCTCAATACGGCCTTCCGTCGCGATGGTGATCGCATCGACGGCGGCCGTGCTTTCTTCGTCCATCATGGAGATGTCGGCCTTTACCGCGTCGAGGGCAGCCTGTTTCTCAGAGTTTTTTTTTACGTCGGCATCCGGCGTTGCGGTATCGGCAGCCGGCTGCTGCAGAATAGCCAGTGGATCGAAGGATCTTGTGGAGCCGTCGCGCAATCCCAAGGCCTTTACCGGTTCCTCGATCAACTCGCTTTCGCCGCCGATTGCAGACTTGTCGCTACCATCCAGAGAGGCGAGGTTGCGCTCGTCGAGTGAAGGTTTTTCCGGGGGCAGGGGCTTGTCGTTGCTGAGGTAGATACCGACGCTTTCCGCCCTGGCAACCAGGTCGGCCACGATGGCATGGCGCTGATTGAGGTCTTGCTGCCGGCGCAGAACGTCCATCACCTGGATCTCGACGGTTTCCCTGTCGACCATCTGGCGGCTCGTCAGATTTGCAATCTCGGTACGCAGGCGGTCGATGTGGTCCTGATACTCCAGCACCAGCTCGGTTCTTTCAGCGCTGGCCTCGGCCATCATGTCACTGCGCAGAGCGTAGTAGCCAATTGTGCCTGCAACCGCCAAGGTTGCCGTCACGCAGCCGATTGCACCGCAAATAAGATGAACCGGCCTTACACTGTACGTGGTCGTCTTCTCGCCCTTTTCCAGAACCGGATGATGTGGCTCTGTCCGGGGGGCTTGATAGGTCCGCGTCGATTCTTGGCGCTGTTGCATTGTCACTCAGTCACTGCCTGCATTCTGCAAAAGATCTGAGCCTGATTAGAATTTGGTAAGGTTAATAATTCGTCTTCACGGTTGTGAAATTTATCCGATGAGAGGCGCAAGAGGCTTGTAAAAACCGGGAGTTAGTCCGGCTTCGGACCGCGCACGATCGTTGAAGGGAGGTTTTAACGGACCCCTGAAGTGACGGCGCACGTAGGTGTGGAATGCCGACTCAGGCCTGATTCCCTGCCGGTCACACAGAAACCGGAACCACTTTGCGCCAAAGGCGACGTGGTTTTTCTCGTCTCGATAGATGATGTCGAGACATTTGGCGGTGTCTTCGTCATCGATTTCGCGGGCCTTTTCGATCATCGGTGGCGTGATGTCGAGGCCTCTTGCCTCGAGTACCAACGGGATGATGGCAAGGCGGGCGGCAAGGTCGTGTCCGGTGTCCTGCGCAGCCTGCCAGAGACCGTCGTGGGCAGGCAGGTCTCCGTAGGTGGCGTCCAGTTTCGCCAGGCGCTCCTGCAGCATGGCAAAATGCTTGGCTTCCTCAAGCCCGACCCGCACCCAGTCGTCATAGTAGGACCTGGGCAGCCTGACGTGCGCGAAGCGTCCGATCAGATCCCATGTCAGGTCCACTGCGTTGAGCTCGATGTGTGCCAGGGAGTGAATCAGGGCAAGGCGGCCCGCCTTGCCCTTCAAGCTGCGTTTTGGCATGTCTCGCGGTGCAAGCAGAACAGGTTTTTCCGGCCGGCCCGGCCGATCCGGCATCGCACCATCTCTCGAGGGAGATCCGAGAGCGAGTTCACGCTGAAACCAGGCCCTTGAGACAGCATAGGCAAGCCGCACTTTTTCGGCTGTATCGGAAGCGCACACGATCGCTCGCGCTCCGGCAACCAGAGTGTGCGGCAAGTTGTCCCTTCCGGTCACCACCCTGGCGCTGCCGGTTGCCGTTTCCAGTGGGGAACTCACAGGGCCCGCGCAGCCTCAAGAACGGCATCCGCGTGCCCTGGAACTTTCACCTTGCGCCAGACTTCGGCGATCTTGCCGTCTGCACCGACGAGAAAGGTGGTGCGTTCCACACCCATGTATTTCTTGCCGTACATGGATTTTTCCACCCAGACCCCATAGGCCTCCGCGACTTTCTTTTCCGTGTCCGCCCCCAGTCTGATCGCCAGATTGTGCTTGGCGATGAACTTGTCGTGTTTGGCGGCTGTGTCAGGCGAGAGCCCGATAATGGTCACGCCAAGTTTGGCAAATGCATCGGACTGTTCAGTGAAGGCAATAGCCTCCTTTGTGCAGCCCGGCGTGTCATCCTTGGGATAAAAATACACTACGACGGGTTTTCCTTTAAGGGCGCTCAGCGACACCCTGTTGCCGCCATCACCTTCCAGTTCGAAATCCGGTGCGACATCCCCGACGACCAATTCGCTCATCATGCCTTCCTTCTGTCAAAGTTTGTGCGTTAATGCCGGTTTCCGGCTGCGTCTACAATGGCTGCGGTCGCTTTTAGCAAAGCTTTCGCAGTATCATCAATCGCTCAGCGACTCGTCCGGAGCTGTAGTGAGGTAACCCGGCGCTTTGCTCCGAACCCGAACCCAAGCGCCTGTCTTACGCATGCAGGCGAAAGATTGGATTGACGTATTTGCCTAAAACCGGCGGATCTCAGGACACGGCCAAAGTGACGCCGAAAAAACGCAAGCGCTTGCGCTACGTCGTCGCCGCCGTTCTGGTTGGTCTTGTTGCCGGCATCGCCATTCTGTTTGCAACTGGGCCGGTGCACATTCCGCTTCTAGGCAGCCTGCTGGCCTATCAAGGTACCCGAGGGCAGGTTGAACTTTCCATTGGCAGTGCCAGTGTCGATTTTACTGCGCCGGACGGCATCAATATCCTGATTTCGGATGCCAGGGCGGAGATCGCCGGTGGGTCACCTGTAAGCATCAGTCTTCCTGAACTGACTGCGCCGCTGAACCGGGATGCACTGCTCTCCGGCAAGCTCCATTTTTCGTCTCTAATCCTGACAAGGCCCCATGTGCGGATTGTCCTGGCGGGCGGGCCGGCGAAGTTTCCGGAAATGGGGCCGCTCATGGAAGCCGTTGACAGGGTCAGCGATGTAGTGGACGACCAGTTTGCCCGCCGAGGCCTCAGCTTCGTCAAGATCCGTGACGCTTCTTTCGAGTTGGCCGGTTCCATTCCCAGACGATACCGAGGCATTGACGCGGACATCCTGCGTGACGACAACCGCTCGATACGGGCCTTCGCGCGAGTTGCCGGCAATATCTCCACCTGGAGACTGGAGCTGGCGCGCAACGCCCCGCCGGGTGCGAATGCCAAGAGCATCGGGGTCGTGGTCAACGGAATCACTCTTGCCGAACTGCTGGGGCCAAACGCGAAATCGGTGCAGGGCAAGGGGCTGGGACTTCCGGCCTCCGCCAAAATCGAGAGCAGACTGACAGGCGATGGCAAGTTCGTCTCCGCCAATGCGGTAGCACGTGTGCGCAACGGCTGGTTCCAGCTTGGCAAGACACTGGTCGCTTTTGACGATGCAGCACTGTCCCTGTTGTTTGAGGCGGGACAAGACGCAATTGAAATTACCAGTTCGCACGTCATTCGCGGCAATTCACGCATCTTCTTCACGGGGTCTGTTTCGCCGGTTGCTGGAGATAGTCCCGAGTGGCAGATCAAGCTGGATTCGGAATATCCGCAGTTCGGTTCAGCTGATGTTCCCGAAGAGCCGCATATGCTGGACGGAGTCCAGATTCGTGCGCGTTTCGATCCGCTTGAAAAACTGCTCTCCGTCGACCGCTTCACGGCTCGCTCGGGCAAGGCCGTCGTGCATGGTGTCGCCTCGCTGCAGATTACTCCGGAAGGACCTTATCTGGCGCTGGCCGCTGATGGGGAGTTGATACCGGTTGCAGTGGCAAAGCAGCTCTGGCCGATTACGCTTGTGCCGCCGGCGCGCCGCTGGATCATCGAGCGCCTGAAAGGCGGCTTGATCGAGACCGTTTCCTATACGGGCGCGCTCCGCCCTCCGGCATTTGATCCGCGGGATCCGGACCCGGGCTGGGCGGGGGACGACATGCGCCTGGACATGACGTTTTCCGATGGCGCAGTCACGCCTGTTGGGGACGTTCCGCAGATTGATGGCCTCGACGGTACGCTCACAATTGAAAACGAGACACTGACCGTGACCGCGACAGGCGGAACGGCGACGGCCGCAAGTGGTGGCGAGGTTACCCTGCCGGATGGTGTCTTCGCGATCCAGAACCTGCCTTTGCGGGACGGCAAGATGGCAAGCGTGAAGACCCGCATGGAGGGATCGGCGAGCGACCTCGGTGCGATGGTCAACAGTGCGCCTTTCCGCGTGCTGGACCGGGCTGATCTCAAGAATGATGGCGTCGAAGGGGCGGGAGAACTTGAAATCACGGCTTCGTTTCCCTTGGGCAATGAAATCGATCTTGCCGATATCGACTGGCAGGCGACAGGCCGTCTGACGAATTTCTCGGACAGCAATCCGATCATGGGGCACACGGTGCGCAAGTCGGATGTTGCGCTTGAGGCCAACAAGGATCAGGTCGCGATTACCGGCAAGGGGATACTCGACGGATTGCAGGCCGATATCGACCTTGTGGTGCCCTTGGGCGAATCCGGTGTTGCGGCACGACAGGATGTTGTTGTTGCGCTCAACGCGAAGCAGCTGAAAGAGAAGGGGGTGGATCTGACCGCCTTTCTCCAAGGCAACATGACGTTGAGCGTTGCAAAGGTCAGCGACGGACAGGAATTCGTCATCGACTTGAAACAGACGGATGTCCGGCTGCAGGCGCTCGGCTGGCAAAAAGCCAAGGGTGTTCCCGCAACGGCGTCTTTCAAGCTGGTTGAGACGGACACACAGCGCCGTGTGAAGGACTTCAAGCTGGTATCAGAGGGCGTCGATGTTGCCGGTTCGATGCAACTGTCGATGGCCGGCGATCTTGTCAGCGCATCGTTCAATACATTCAAGCTGCGTCCGGGCGACAATGTCGAAGTCGATATCCAGAAGGCGACGGACGGACGCTACGACATCATCTTCGCCGGATCTTCCTTTGACGGGCGCGGCCTGATCAAGAGCATGCGGAGCCCTGGTGGCAGCAAGGGAGCCGGTGATTTTTCGGGCGGTGCAAGAATTGCCGCCAATATTGATCGTGTTACCGGGTTCAATAATCAGGCGATCGAGAAATTCTCGGGCAAGATCGATACCGGTGCCAAGGGACTGGTCTCTGCGGACTTGAAGGGACTTGTGAACGGCCGTGCGAATTTCGAATTCACGGTGACGGACCAGGGCGGCACGCAGGCGGCAATTGGCCGTTTTGCAAACACAGGCGCAACACTGCGTTTTCTCGACCTCTACAAGCGTATGCGCGGTGGAACCGGGGTCCTGAATGTGGCGATGGCCGACGAGAACAGCTGGGTCGGCGATTTCAACGTGCGCTCACTGCGGATCACGGAAGATCCGGCCATTCAGCGTATTCGCGAGCAGAACCACTCCAATCGCATCCCGGACGGGCGTGCGATCAATACCAACGAAGCTGCGGACACCGCCAGTTTCGAAACTCTGGATATCAATTTCTCACGGGAAGGCGAATTGCTGACCATCAGTCGCGGGGCTCTCCAAGGCAACGCACTGGGAGGAACTGTCAGCGGCTCGGTGGACCTGTCGCAGCAGACGCTCAATCTTACCGGTACCTTCGTGCCGATCTACGCTCTCAATAATTTCTTCGCCAAGATCCCGCTGCTGGGCTTTGCGCTCGGCGGCAATTCCGGAGAAGGCCTGATCGGTGTGACCTATCGCTTGTCTGGTTCGGTGTCCGACCCGGTGCTCTCGGTCAACCCGATTTCGGCGATAGCGCCGGGCATTTTCCGCAAGATGTTCGAGTTTCAGGCGAACTGAGCAATCGCACCAGCCAATGTCTGGCGCACCAGGCTGCCGCCGAAGGCCTTTGTTCCTGTCACTCTTATTGCCGAACAAAAAAACCGGGCGGTGCCCGGCTTTTTTGTCAGTTCTGGAGTGCCTCTGCTCAGACCGGCTTCAGGAGCACGTGCTTTTTCTTGCCGAGCGACAGTTTGACGATGCCGTCGCCGGTCAGATCAGCAAGCGTGATCTGGCGCTTGTCGTCCTGCTCGCCCTTGTCGTTGATCTTGACCGCGCCACCCTTGATGTTGCGGCGGACGTCTCCATTCGAGGCGCACAGGCCCGCACTCACGAATGCGGATAGCACACCTATGCCGGCTTCCAGTTCGGCCTTGGCAATTTCTACCGTTGGCAGGCCTTCGGCGGATTGGCCTTCTTCAAATGCCTTGCGGGCGGTCTCGGCAGCAGCTTCAGCGTTTTCCCGTCCATGGATCAGGGCAGTCGCTTCCGTTGCTAGTATCTTCTTGGCCTCGTTGATCTCCGAGCCTTGCAGTGCCGCAAGACGGGCGATTTCGTCCATTGGAAGAACTGTGAAGAGCTTCATGAAACGCTCCACGTCGGCGTCTTCCGTGTTGCGCCAGTATTGCCAGTAGTCATAGGCGGAAAGCTGCTCTTCGTTGAGCCACACAGCGCCGGCGGCAGTCTTGCCCATCTTTGCACCCGACGACGTTGTCAGAAGCGGAGAGGTGAGGGCAAAGGCTTCGACTTCTGCCAGACGGCGAACGAGATCGGTGCCGGACAGGATGTTGCCCCACTGGTCGGATCCGCCCATCTGTAGCCGGCAACCGGTGCGACGGTAAATCTCCAGATAGTCGTAGCCCTGCAGGAGCATGTAGTTGAATTCGAGGAAGGACAGATGCTGTTCGCGTTCCAGACGCAGGCGCACGCTGTCGCGCTGGATCATCTGGTTGACCGAGAAGTGCCGGCCGATATCGCGAAGGAAGTCAACGTAATTGAGCTTCAGAAGCCAGTCCGCATTGTCCAGCATGATGGCGTCTGTCGGGCCGTCACCGAAGGTGAGAAGTTTCTCGAAGACCTTGCGGATGCCGGCCTTGTTGTCCTCGATCAGCTCTTCGGTGAGCATCTTGCGGGATTCGTCCTTGCCGGACGGATCACCGACGCGCGTGGTGCCGCCACCCATGAGGGCAATCGGCCGGTGGCCGGTTTTCTGGAACCAGTGCAGCATCATGATCGGGACGAGAGACCCGGCATGAAGGCTCGGTGCGGTGCAATCGAAACCAATGTAGGCCGTTACGGTTTCTTTCGCGCAAAGCTCGTCCAGGCCCTTCGGGTCCGAGATCTGATGAATGAAACCGCGTTCTGAAAGAACGTTTAGAAAGTCCGATTTGAACTCGCTCATAGTCGCCTGTCCGTCCGTCTTGTGTGCCTGCCGGCATTCCTGCGGTCGTGCTCTAGCGCGTGCCGCAGGACTTGTAAATTGCGCCTGCCGGAAAATCAGGACGCTGCAGCGCTCTGCCGTTGGTTAGTTGCCGACCTGGCCGTTGGCGCGCACCTTCACACAGACGAATTTCAATTCGCCCCCCTCCCAGGCAAGGCGCATGCCTTCCGACAGTGTCCGCGGAACGGCTTCGCTCAATGCAGCCTGACATTCCGCTTCATCCTGAAAAGTGCCTTCATCGGCGACCGGCCAGACATTGGGACCGCTCAAAAGCTGAATGGATACGGCCATAATCACCCACATGGATAACTCCTACTTTCTTGTGAGACCCCAGGTCCCCAACGTTTTCCCAACACGCCCCGTCACACACTAGCGAAAGTGACGCAGCGTGATCACAGTCACAGCCAACATAGCAGGCGGCGCCTACATTCAATTCATCAGCAGCGCAACGAAAGCCGCTGTTCAACAATTGAAAGGAGCCGTCATGTTTCGCAAGTTTGCAATAGCCGCCGTCGCAGTCGCCACCATGGCAACCGCTGCCGTCACCATTACCCCGAACGAAGCTCATGCCAAGAACCGTCATGGTGGCGCGATTGCTGCAGGTGCCATCATCGGCCTTGCTGCCGGCGCTATCATCGCCTCCCAGGCTCAGCCGCGCTACTACCAGCCGGTCCGTTGCCAGAACCGGCCCGTGACCCGGTGGAGCCCTTACCATGGTCGATATATCGTCGTCGGATACCAGCGCGTCTGTTACTGATCTCATCCACAGCACAAGCGAATGGCCTCCTTCGGGAGGCTTTTTCGTCTTGAGATTTGGTTGAACCTCCTTTTCAACACGGGACAGTGAAATTTTTCGTCCGGTGTTCCATGTCTTCCTTTCCCTCGCTCTCTCCCACTCGCGTTCATGGCCTCATATGCGGCACTCTGGAACCCGGCCCCCTGAATACCCTTGCGGACATCGATGGTATTGCGGTTGGGCACAGAACCGTGTGCGAGGGCGACCTCAGAACCGGTTTCACGGCAATCGTGCCGCACCCGGGCAATCTCTTTCGCGAGAAACTTCCTGCCGCCGTCGAGGTGATCAACGGCTTCGGAAAGAGTGCTGGTTTGATACAGGTCGATGAACTCGGGACGCTGGAAACGCCGATCCTTCTGACCAACACCTTTGGCGTTGGAACCGGTGTGAACGCGCTCATCCGCAGGGCAATTGCCGAAAATCCTGAAATAGGCCGTTCCACAGGCACCATCAATCCTGTGGTGATGGAGTGCAATGACGGCTACCTGAGCGATATTCAGGCAATGGCCTTGAGCGAAGCCGATGCGGAAGCGGCTCTGAAGGCTGCAGGTTCGACGGTGGAGCAGGGCAGTGTCGGGGCAGGGACGGGCATGAGCGCGTTCGGCTTCAAAGGCGGTATCGGTTCGGCCTCGCGCGTCTTTGAACTTGGAGGCCGTCAGCACAGACTTGCCGCCCTGGTGCTTGCCAATTTCGGTCGCCCCGGAGACCTTGTCCTGCCGGATGGACGCAGACCGCATCCCAAGGAGGCGCGCCATAGCGAAGAACGCGGTTCCGTCATCGTTGTTCTGGCGACTGATGTGCCTCTTGAAAGCCGGCAACTGAAACGCATTGCCCGCAGAGCCGGGGCGGGTTTGGCGCGGCTGGGTGCCTACTACGGCAATGGAAGCGGCGATATCGCACTTGCCTTTTCAACTGCCTGCAAGATTGCCCATTTCGAGGAGGGAGATTTCGTCGTTCGCGATATTCTCAAGGAAGACAAGATCGATGTCCTGTTTCAGGCAGCAGCTGAAACGACGCAGGAGGCTGTACTCAATGCGATGATCGCGTCTCCCGCCATGCGTGGGAGGGGGCGTAGCAAACGGCCGTCTCTTGCCGATTGGCTTGACGGACACGCCTAGGTCGCTCGCGATTTTCTCGTGCAGCTTGTCAGGCTGGCCAAGGCTGCTTGAGGAACCGTCGGTGGGAACCAACTCACTTTCGCGCTGAGACATGGAAAGCGGGTTGCTTGGAAAACAAAAAGGCCGGGCAAATGCCCGGCCTTTCCGCTTGTTTGAACCCGAAGGGATCAGACAGAGTAGTACATGTCGAATTCGACCGGGTGCGGGGTCATTTCGAAACGCTCGACTTCTTCCATCTTCAGTTCGATGTAAGCGTCGATCTGGTCGTCGTCGAACACGCCGCCGGCTTTCAGGAACTCACGGTCTGCATCGACTGCTTCCAGTGCTTCGCGCAGGGAGCCGCAAACGGTCGGGATTTCTGCAAGCTCTTCGGCCGGAAGGTCGTAGAGGTTCTTGTCCATCGCGTCGCCCGGGTGGATCTTGTTCTTGATCCCGTCGAGGCCGGCCATCAGCAGAGCGGAGAAGCAGAGGTACGGGTTCGCGGACGGATCCGGGAAGCGAACTTCAACGCGCTTAGCCTTCGGAGAAGCAGTGAACGGAATACGGCAGGAAGCCGAACGGTTACGCGAGGAATAGGCCAGCAGAACCGGTGCTTCGTAGCCCGGGACCAGACGCTTGTAAGAGTTGGTCGACGGGTTGGTGAAGGCGTTCAGGGCCTTGGCGTGCTTCAGGATACCACCGATGAAGTACAGGCAGCTTTCCGAAAGGTCGGCATACTGGTTGCCGGCAAAGGTCGGCTCGCCGTTGTTCCAGATGGACAGGTGGCAGTGCATGCCGGTGCCGTTGTCACCGAATACCGGCTTCGGCATGAAGGTGGACGTCTTGCCGTAAGCATGTGCGACCTGGTGGACGACATACTTGTACTTCTGCATGTTGTCGGCGCAACGGGTCAGGTGGTCGAACTTCATGCCGAGTTCGTGCTGTGCAGCAGCCACTTCGTGGTGATGCTTTTCTGTCGGAACGCCCATTTCGGCCATGACGGACAGCATTTCGGAACGGATGTCCTGTGCGCTGTCGATCGGCGGAACCGGGAAGTAGCCGCCCTTCGTGCGCGGACGGTGGCCCAGGTTGCCCGTTTCGTACTCGGAACCCATGTTGGACGGCAGTTCAGAGCTGTCGAGCATGAAGCCGGTGTTGTACGGGTCTGCAGTGAAGCGGACGTCGTCGAACATGAAGAATTCAGCTTCCGGGCCGACGAAAATGGTGTCGCCGAAGCCGCCGGACTTCACGTAGGCTTCTGCCTTCTTCGCGGTCATGCGCGGATCGCGGTTGTAGCCTTCACCGGTGACCGGGTCGACGATGTCGCAGAAGATCGCCATGGTGGACTGTGCGAAGAACGGGTCGATGTGTGCGGATTCCGGATCCAGGATCAGCATCATGTCGGACTCGTTGATGGCCTTCCAGCCTGCGATTGACGAACCGTCGAAAGCGACGCCTTCAGCGAACATGTCTTCGTCAACGAGTACTACGTCCATGGTGACGTGCTGCATTTTACCCTTAGGATCGGTAAAGCGCAGGTCGACGAATTTCACGTCTTTTTCCTGAATCTCCTTAAGGATTTCAGCGGCAGTGGTCATAATGTCCATCCCTTTAGTTTTTCATGTGAACGGTTGGGTACTGTTCCGGCCCGGCAGAGTGTCTTAAATTTGGCTCCGTTGCGTGGGACCGGAATTCGGATTGCCGGCGAATGCCGGAATGGGTGGGTCAGATAGCGTCTATGCCGGATTCACCGGTACGGATACGGACTGCTTCTTCGATATTTGAAACGAAAATCTTGCCGTCGCCAATGCGGCCTGTTTGCGCAGCGGATCTGATTGCGTCAACGGCTTTCTCGACCATGTCGTCGCCAAGTACAATTTCCACTTTCACCTTCGGCAGGAAATCCACGACATATTCAGCGCCGCGATAGAGTTCCGTGTGGCCTTTCTGACGGCCGAAGCCCTTGGCTTCCGTAACGGTGATGCCCTGGAGACCGACCTCTTGCAGAGCTTCTTTGACCTCGTCCAATTTGAAGGGTTTGATGATCGCTTCGATCTTTTTCATCACCTTGTGTCTCTCTCCACTTTTAAGGCCGGATAATTTCGGCGTGCCCTTTTCCGATCCTGCGGGACAAAACGACCCGGTCGGGCCCGGAAGGGACCGTTGCAAGCTATAAAGCACGATGTGTGCCAAACGGCCATGACAACCCGTAAATTTTACCCGCGCTGGGAAATCCGCCACTAAAAGCGGCAAATTCTATCAGCGGGGTGGTGGTCAGTCGCCTATCCCATTTGTCATATGATCACAAAATAAGCAAAGAGCCTAAAAAATAGGCTGAATTTTAGCAATCGGATGAGATTGCCCTGCTCAGTGGTTGCATGATTTTGCACAATCTCAAGTCAATCGACAGTTCCAGCCGGCGCTGCCGGGGGCGTTGCTCCGATGTACGGGCGGTTCCTGGCTGATTTCCGGAATGAGGAACCATCCCCGCCCTTACGCGTTGCAGAAGAACTGGAATATGGAGACGGCTATGCTTTTCTACGCTTTGGCTGTGGTGGCCATTGCTCTCGTCGCAGGTTTGTTCGGGTTTTTTGGAATGGCGGGCATGTCGGCTTCGATTGCACAAATCTTGATCGGGTTGTTCCTTGCAGTTTTTGTGCTTTCCCTGATTGCGGGCATGCTACGAAGGTAGCAACGAATATCCTGGACCCACGAAACGCCGTCGGGGTTCGCTTCTTTTGAGTTTAATGTGAGGTTATCCGTGCGCAGGCTCACATGGCACAACGCCAGCCAGTCTGATGAGCAGCTTCGAGAATATCTCATTCTCGCATTGCTTCGTTCGCGTGCCTGCGTCACCTTGCAGGACGACGCGCTTCAATACCTTTATATCGCGAACCTGCCTCACATATGGTCGGTGCCCGAGGGAGAGACCCCGAAGGACGAAACGGTCTTCGGTCATTCCGTGGGCAGGCAGCTCGATGACGCCAAGAAGACAGTGCTGGAGACGGGGCGTTCGGAGAAGCTCGAGGTGATGGCTGAAGGTGGCCACGTTTTCGAGATCCACATCGAAACGATTTTCGGTGATGAAGGCATCACCCAGGTGCTGACAACCGTTGTCGATGTTACGGAAAGCCGTCGACGAGAGCAGGCGCTCAAGGATTTGCTGCTGGAAGTCAGTCACAGATCGAAGAACCTTTTGGCTGTCATCCAAAGCCTGGCAGGCCAGTCCGCTCGCTACGCCGGGTCGCTCGAGCAGTTTCTTGCCGAGTTTCAGGGGCGGATCTTTTCCCTTTCAAATTCACAGGATCTTGTGACGGAAGCTGACTGGTTCGGTGTTCGCCTGTTCGATCTTGCCCGAGCTCAACGCGCGCTGTTTGATTCAAAGCGGGTCATTCCCATCTCCATGACGGGCGAAAACCCTTTGCTGACCCCCAATGCTGCGCTTTACATCGGCCTGGGCTTGCATGAATTGATCGCCGCAACACTGGACGTCGGCTGGGCTTCGACTGACCAGGGAATATTGCTCACCTGCAAATCGGTGATGAGGCAGGGCCGGTTGTGCCTCGTTCTCAACTGGAATGCAGGAGAGAGGGGCAGGTTAGACACCAAAAAGGCGCTTGCCGCAGGTGAAGCAGATGGTGACAGAACCGCATTTTCCGCCTTGCTGCTCGAAACCGTGCTGCCGCAATCCTTGAGCGGGTCTGCCGAATTGAGGATCTCCCCTGACGGAATAGATTACAGCATGGTGTTTCCGAAAACTGAGTACAACGTTCGGCGGGAAGTGGGTGAAGACCTGCTTCGGGCTTAACTTCTGCGTTCAAATTCTTCACTGCTTGCAGTAACTCATTCGGCTGGTCGACGGTTGTAGGCCGTTCTCGGAATGGTTGTTTTTAAATACTTCAATGAATATTGAAATTAACAAATGTTATGATGATATTTTGAAATTTGTTGTTGGTTCTACAAGTGATTTTTGTTGCTTGCATCGTGAAAACTTCCTAATTCTGTTGTCCCCATACCTTCTTCCCGGATCAGGCCCGCGGCGATGAAAAGACACATTCCCCTTCTTGTGTTCGTGATAAGTGCCGCTATCGGCCTGTCGCTGACCTACGTCATTCTGGACAGGGAGCGAGCGGTTGAACGGCGGGAATTCGAAATACTCGCAGAAGAGGCTGTCGACCGGATCCGCGGGCGCACCGAGCAGAACTTTTCTCTCATTGCTGCGACGCATTCGTTTTTCGAAGCGGATGGCGGAGCCATGTCGAGGGCCAAATTCCAGAGCTTTGCCCTTGGCCTGTTCCTGAAGGGGCATTTGTCCGGCATGCAGGGTATCGGCTTTGCCAAGCTGATGCAGACCGGCAGGGAAGATGAAGCAAGCCTGGCATTGCAGCAGAATTACGAACTGGAACGTCAGGTCTGGCCCGAGACGGACCAGGCGCATCGTACCCCCATCATACTTCTTGAGCCGCTGGACCTGCGAAACAAGGCTGCACTCGGCTTCGACATGTTCAGCGACGAAACCCGCCGCAAGGCCATGCTGGCGTCCGCAGACACCTTCACAGTCAAGGTATCAGCCCCTGTCATGCTGGTTCAGGAAATCACGGAGGAGAAGCAGACGGGGTTCCTGGCGTATCTCCCGCTGGCAAGTGAAGAGGAAGCTGCCGGAGAAAAACTGAATGGCGAAGAAAGCATCCAGGGCTTTGTCTATGCGCCTTTCCGTGCCGGGGACCTGCACAAGGCTGCCCTGACTTCTCCGACCCCGGTACCGGTTCTTGTCAACACGACCGACGTGACGGACGAGCAGCCGGAGCACCTGTACACCTCTGAAGACTATGAGGCGCGTGCCGCGGAAGCTGAAAATCTCGTGACACGGCAGATAGAAGTAGGTGGACGGATTTGGGAAATCTCCGTTATCGAAGCCGCTTCAAAGGACAACGCCTTTCTTTATTGGCGTACCTTCATGCTCGGGTCGATATCTCTGCTTTTCTCCGCTGCGCTCGCGGTTTCGATTCGCTCCCGCCTGCGGGCGAGAGAGGCCAATCAGCGCCTGAAGGAAATGTCTGAAAAGACGATCCAGGAAAAGGATCTGATGCTTCAGGAAATGAAGCACCGGATCAAGAATTCAATTGCCCGCATTCTCGCGATTGCTCGCCAGACCGCCGGTGCCTCCGAAAGCCTGGAGGAATTCAATGATTCGTTCAGCTCTCGCCTGCAGGCCATGGCGAATGCGCAGGATCTGTTGACCCGGTCCAGGTGGTCGAAGGCGGACTTGAAAGCATTGCTTCTTCAGGAACTGGAGCAGGTCTTTGGTGAGGGGGCAAAGGGCATCAAGCTTGCAGGCCCGGCCGTTCAACTGAACGAGACCGGCACCCATGCGCTTGGTCTGGTGTTTCACGAGCTTGCGACGAACGCGATGAAATATTCCGATGTCTTTGCTGATGACGGACGTTTCGAGGTTATCTGGAAGGTCTTGCCGGCCAAAAAAGGCAAGCAACTTGAGCTCGACTGGCTTGAGGAGACCGGAAAAGTGATTGAAGCTCCGAAGAACTTTGGCTTCGGCAGCAGGCTCATGGAAGCGCTGGTAGCTGGTGAGATGAATGGCAAGATCGATCGGCAGTTCACCGAGAAGGGTGTTGCCATCCGGATTTCCGTGCCTCTGGTCTGAGAATCGGCTGCTGGGTCATGATTAGCCCGAGTGCATTCTCAAGCGCCGTTTGAACATGGAAGGGACTGCCTAAAAATGAGCCAGCATGGCACGGCCCTGGATTATGTGTTGCTGACCCCGCAGGAGATGGCGAAAGCCGATCGACTGACCATTGAGGGGGGTGTTCCAGGTATCGAACTCATGGAGCGGGCCGGCCAGGCTGTGGCACGTGCTGCGGCGCGGATGGTTCCGGCTTCAGGTCGGATAGTCATTCTATGCGGTCCCGGCAACAACGGGGGTGACGGTTTCATTGCGGCGCGTTGTCTGGCGGCAGCCGGATACGGCGTTGATGTCAGGTTGCTCAAAGCGCCCGATTCTCTGAAGGGGGATGCGCTTGAAGCCTTTCGGCGCATGGGGCTTTCTTATGCACTTGCTGTTGAGGGCGATCATATCGCGAGCGATCTAGGCGCTTTATTGGATGGCGCCAATCTGATCGTGGATGCTCTCTTCGGGGCAGGGCTGGACCGCGCTTTAGGTGGTGCCGCCGAAGCTTTGGTGAAAGCTGTCAACAAGTGCGGCGCACCTGTTCTTGCGGTTGATCTTCCATCCGGAGTTCAAGGCGCAGACGGTGTTGTCTGTGGTGAGGCTATCAGTGCGCAAGAGACGGTCACGTTCTTTCGGCAAAAGCCGGGGCATTTGCTTTATCCCGGTCGTCAAGCCTGCGGCCGGGTTACAGTTGCGCAGATTGGCATCGATGTAACTGTTCTCGATCAAATCGTGCCCGATACTTTTATCAATGGGCCGGACCTCTGGCTTGACCATTGGCCTCAAGTCGCGCCGACCGGTCACAAGTATTCCAAGGGGCACGCGGTTGTCTTTGGCGGTCCGGTCACGGCAACCGGCGCTGCGCGGTTGTCGGCTGGCGCTGCGCTGCGGGCGGGGGCGGGGCTCGTAACATTGGCGTCACCGCCGGATGCGCTTCTGGTCAACGCAAGCCATCTGACGGCGGTAATGCTGAAGAAGATTGCCTCTGAAAACGGTATTCGCGATCTCTTGTCGGACAAGCGCCTCAACGCGGTACTGATCGGTCCGGGTTATGGTGTTGGTGAAAAGACCCGATCGGCGGTAGTGGAGATCCTGGACTGTAACCGGGCAAGCGTATTCGATGCCGATGGTCTGACGAGTTGCGCCGTTGATCGCGCTCCGTTTTTCGAAAGCATCAGGTCGCATAATGCGCCGGTCGTTCTGACGCCGCATGAGGGAGAGTTTGCTCGCCTTTTCCCGGAACTTGCAGGTAGCAAGCTGACCCGTGCCAGGGAGGCAGCACGAATGTCCGGTGCTGTCGTGATTCTGAAGGGGCCGGACAGCGTTGTCGCTGCGCCGGATGGGCGTGCGGCAATCAATTGCAACGCACCTTCATGGCTTGCAACGGCCGGGTCTGGTGATGTGCTTGCCGGAATTGTAGTTGGTCTGCTTGCGCAGGGTGTTTCCGGCTTCGAGGCGGCCGCAATGGCCGTCTGGCTACATGGCGAAGCTGGCCGGGAGGCCGGGCCGGGGCTGATCGCAGAAGATCTTGAGAGTGCCCTGAAACCCGCGCTTCGCGCACTTGTGGAGAAATCCGATTTACGGTGAGGCAGGGCACTGCTTTTTCCTTTGACGGGAAAATCAGCGATGCTATAGAGGCCCCGCTTCAATCGCAGGGTGGTTTGCCACTTGTTGCGACGCGGATGTGGTGAAATTGGTAGACACGCCAGATTTAGGTTCTGGTGCCGCAAGGCGTGGGGGTTCAAGTCCCTCCATCCGCACCATTCTTCAAAGTGAATTCCATCCTGTGCGCATTCGGCGCTTGTCGTTCGACGTTGCGCTTTTTGTCGAGAACCCTCGTATTTGGTCGCCGTTTTATAATCACCAAGTGTCAGGCCTGGTGGGGCACCGTTGACTGTGCGGAGTTGTTGCGCAGCGCAAATTTGCGTTCCGTGTGGCTTCAGCAGTGCGGGCCGGTCTGGTCAAGCTCTGGCCAAGCTCTGGTTTAGCGTGGTCTGGCATCATGCTGTCAACATCAGTGACGGGGAGCGGTTCTTTACTGCAGGCCGGCGAGGTTGGCGGAATTAGCTTCCGGCTCCTGGAAGAGACCAAATCACTTGGTCGAAAGAGCTGATTTTAGGCGATTTACGCCAGCAAAACCCCGCTCTCCCCTTGACACTTTCGGGCCTACGCAGTATCGCGCTCCCATCGTGCGTCTTGAAGTCTCTTCAAGGCGATGCATGGCCGTTTGAACGCTCCCGGCAAAAGGGGAGTGCAGGCGATGTGGCACACGGGATTTTAAAAACGAAACCTCCGGGGCGGATTGCCGCTCGGGACCGAGGACGACAAAACCCATGCAGGTAACCGAAACCCTCTCCGAGGGCCTCAAGCGTGAGCTGAAAATCGACATTCCGGCTGGTGATCTCGCCGCCAAGCTCGACGATTACATGGCCGACCTGAAATCCAAGGCCAACATCAAGGGCTTCCGCCCTGGCAAGGTTCCGCTCGCCCATCTGAAAAAGATGTATGGCCGTCAGGCCATGGCCGAGATCCTGTCGAACACCATCCAGGAAACCACCCAGAAGGCTGTTGAGGAGCGCTCCGAGCGCCCGGCTCTGACCCCGGAAATCGATCTGCCGGAAGAAGATGCTGAAAAGATCATGGCTGGCGACGCCGATCTTTCCTTCAAGATGACCTACGACATTCTGCCGAGCTTCGAGATCGTTGATTTCGCCGGTATCGAAATCGAGCGTCCGGTCGTTGAAATCGCTGAAGAAGAAGTCGACGAGCAAGTTTCCCAGATCGCCAAGAGCAACGCACCGTTCGATGCGAAAGACGGCGCGGCTGCAGACGGCGACCGCGTGACCATGTCCTACCTGGGCAAGATCGACGGCGAGCCTTTTGAGGGCGGTGCCGACGAGAACGGCATGCTGGTTCTGGGTTCCGGTCAGTTCATCCCGGGCTTCGAAGAGCAGCTTGTTGGCGTCAAGGCTGGCGACGAGAAGGTCATCGAAGTGTCCTTCCCGGAAGAATATCCGGCTGCACATCTGGCCGGCAAGGCTGCCACCTTCGACATCGTCGTCAAGGAAGTTGCCGCACCGGGTGAAGCCAAGGTCGACGACGAGTTCGCTAAGAACCTCGGCCTTGAGTCTCTCGACAAGCTGAAGGAAATCGTCCGCGGCCAGATCGAAGGCCAGTTCGGTCAGATGACCCGCCAGCGTGTGAAGCGTCAGCTGCTCGACAAGCTGGACGAGCACTATTCGTTCGATCTGCCGGAAAAACTGCTGAACTCCGAGTTCGATGTTGTCTGGCGCCAGGTCGAAGAAGACATGAAGCGCAACGAGAAGACCTTCGAAGACGAAGAGACCACGGAAGAAGAAGCGAAGGCGGAATACCGCAAGATCGCTGAGCGCCGTGTTCGTCTTGGCCTGGTTCTGTCCGAAATCGGTGAGCAGAACAACATCCAGGTGACCGACGAAGAACTGCAGCGCGCTCTTTACGACCGCGTCCGCCAGTTCCCGGGCCAGGAACAGCAGGTGTTCGAATTCTACAAGAACAACCAGCAGGCTCTGGCTTCACTGCGTGCGCCGATCTACGAAGAAAAGGTCGTCGACTTCATGCTGGAACTCGCCAAGGTGACCGACAAGACGGTGACCAAGGAAGAGCTGGAGAAGCTGGTCGCCGAGGAAGAAGACGAGGCTTAAGGTCAATCCGCTTTCGGGGGAAGGCTCTCGAAAGCGGCCAGATTGGCCGGTTGGTTTTCCCGTCTATCCCCAGATGTGGCCGCAGATTTAACCTTGCATTCACGCCGCATCTGTCATGACTTTGCGTTGAGGGCGACATCCCATATATACGGGGTGTCGCTTTTTTCGAGTCAGGCCCTGAATCGATGCGCTTCATGGCCTGTTTCCTGCCCGGAGACCCTCCGGGCAACATCTCAAGCATATGGATGAGGTATGAAGGATCCTGTCGATATCTACATGAACACTCTCGTGCCGATGGTTGTCGAGCAGACCAACCGGGGAGAGCGGGCCTTCGATATCTATTCGCGCCTGCTGAAGGAGCGCATCATCTTCCTGACCGGCCCGGTCGAGGATCACGTGGCAACCCTGGTAAGCGCACAGCTTCTGTATCTGGAAGCTGAAAACCCAACCAAAGAGATCGCGATCTACATCAATTCGCCGGGAGGTCTCGTGACCTCCGGTCTTGCGATCTATGACACGATGCAGTTCATCCGCCCGGCTGTGTCGACGCTCTGCATCGGCCAGGCAGCCTCCATGGGCTCGCTTCTGCTTGCCGCAGGCGAGAAAGACATGCGCTATATCCTGCCGAACGCGCGGGTCATGGTGCATCAGCCGTCCGGCGGGTTCCGCGGTCAGGCTGCCGACATCATGCTTCATGCACAGGAAATCCTGGCCATGAAGCGCCGGCTGAATGAAATCTACGTGAAGCACACCGGACGCACCCTCGACCAGGTCGAAGAGGCGCTGGAACGTGACAACTTCATGACCGCTGACAAAGCTAAGGAATTCGGGATCGTCGACAAGGTGATCACCGACCGCAACACGCTTGGCGGCGACGAAGAGAAGTGAGGGACTTACCCGGCTTTAATCATGGATTGAATTTCCACGCTTAAAGCCGGAAAATCCCCAGGTGATGCCGGGTTTTCATCTTCGCCTTAAACCTATATTGATTTTTAATGGCGAAGCATGATGACATTACATGGTGAGGTGGCGACTGTGCGCCGCTTCAGAACCGGTTCAGTCATAATTTGGCCGCAACCGGAGAGATAAGGGGAAACACTCCCCGTAAACGCGAGGTTGACTACATGACCAAGGCCAGCGGCAGCGATTCCAAGAATACGCTTTACTGCTCCTTCTGCGGCAAGAGCCAGCATGAGGTTCGCAAGCTGATCGCCGGCCCGACTGTTTTCATTTGCGATGAATGTGTCGAGCTGTGCATGGATATCATTCGCGAGGAGAACAAATCCTCGCTGGTGAAGTCACGGGACGGGATCCCGACCCCTCAGGAAATTCGCGACGTTCTGGATGACTATGTCATCGGGCAGGGCAGCGCGAAGAAGGTTCTATCGGTCGCCGTTCACAACCATTACAAGCGCCTCAATCACGCATCGAAAAACAACGATGTCGAGCTGGCGAAATCCAACATCCTTCTGGTCGGCCCGACCGGTTGCGGCAAGACCCTGCTTGCGCAGACCCTTGCCCGCATTCTGGACGTGCCTTTCACCATGGCTGATGCCACCACGCTGACCGAAGCCGGTTACGTGGGTGAGGACGTTGAAAACATCATTCTGAAGCTGCTGCAGTCCGCCGACTACAACGTCGAACGCGCGCAGCGCGGCATCGTATACATCGATGAGGTCGACAAGATCAGCCGCAAGGCCGACAACCCGTCGATCACCCGTGACGTTTCGGGCGAAGGTGTTCAGCAGGCACTTCTGAAGATCATGGAAGGCACCGTTGCTTCCGTGCCGCCCCAGGGTGGCCGCAAGCATCCGCAGCAGGAATTCCTGCAGGTGGACACGACCAACATCCTGTTCATCTGTGGCGGCGCCTTTGCGGGCCTCGACAAGATCATTTCCGATCGTGGCACGCAGACGTCCATCGGTTTCAAAGCGCAGGTCCATGCACCGGAAGATCGCCGGATTGGCGAACTCTTCTCGGTACTTGAGCCGGAAGATCTGCTCAAATTCGGCCTTATCCCCGAATTCGTCGGCCGTCTGCCGGTTATCGCGACCCTGGAAGACCTCGACGAGGAAGCCCTGGTTACGATCCTGACGGAGCCGAAGAACGCTCTGGTCAAGCAGTACCAGCGTCTTTTCGAAATGGAACAGGTGGAACTGTCCTTCCACGAGGAAGCCCTCAAGGCGATCGCTCGCCGGGCCATCGAACGCAAGACCGGTGCACGCGGCCTGCGTTCGATCCTCGAAGCCATCCTGCTCGATACGATGTACGAGCTGCCGGGCCTGAAGGGTGTCAAGGAAGTCGTGATCTCACCGGAAGTCGTGAAGGGCGAGGCACGCCCGCTCTATATTTACGAAGACCGGGAAGAAACGTCGGCTACCAGCGCCTGAGGCACTGAAGGCTGTTTCAAGAAACCGTGAATAAATGCCGCTCAACTTGAGCGGCATTTTGTTTTTGGGCGGTCATGCGCTTGTTCGGGGCCGTTTTCCACTGGTGCAATGAGTCGTCAACAGACAAGACTTGTGGGCAGCAACCGATTGCCTTGACACCGGCAGGTCTGGTGTCCACCTAATAGACCTAAGGACGGCTTATGCGGATTGTCGGCGCGCCCATCTGGGGTGCCGTGATCTGGCCTTCAGGACCTTCCGGTTCGGAGCCGTTTTCCAGTGTTTTGGCTGCCTTTTACCGAGTGGGGCCGGGACACGCTGAGAAAGGAAAAAAAATGAGCGACGCAGAAATTCGCGCCACAGATCAGGACAGCACGTCTGTCTACCCCGTCTTGCCCCTGCGCGACATCGTTGTCTTCCCGCATATGATCGTGCCGCTGTTTGTCGGCCGCGAGAAGTCAATCAAGGCGCTCGAAGAGGTGATGACCACCGACAAGCACATTCTTCTGGCAACTCAGATGAATGCAGCTGACGACGATCCCAAGCCAGACCAGATCTACAATGTCGGCACGCTTGCGACCGTGCTGCAGCTTCTCAAGCTGCCCGACAATACGGTCAAGGTTCTGGTGGAAGGCGGTGCCCGTGCACAGATCGGTGAATACACCGACCGTGCCGACTATTTCGAGGCCTCCGCAACGGTTCTGCCGGAGCGCGATGGCGAGAACATCGAAGTGGAAGCACTTGCGCGCTCGGTCGTGTCCGAGTTCGAGAACTACGTGAAACTGAACAAGAAGGTTTCGCCGGAAGTTCTGGGCGCGATCAACCAGATCGACGATTATTCCAAGCTCGCCGACACGGTAGCTTCCCATCTTGCGATCAAGATTCCGGAAAAGCAGGAAATCCTTGGCGTCGTTTCCGTCGCCGAGCGGCTTGAGCGCGTCCTGGGCATGATGGAGAGCGAAATCTCCGTCCTGCAGGTGGAAAAGCGCATCCGTTCCCGTGTCAAGCGGCAGATGGAGAAGACCCAGCGCGAGTACTATCTGAATGAGCAGATGAAGGCCATTCAGAAGGAGCTTGGCGACAGCGAGGACGGCCGCGACGAGGTTGCCGAACTCGAAGACAAGATCAAGAAGACCAAGCTGACCAAGGAAGCACGCGAGCGCGCTGCGGCCGAAATCAAGAAGCTGAAACAGATGAGCCCGATGTCCGCGGAAGCGACCGTCGTGCGGAACTATCTGGATTGGCTGATCGGCATTCCGTGGAACAAGAAGTCCAAGGTCAAGCACGACCTGGCCTTCTCCGAAAAGGTTCTCGACACCGACCACTATGGCCTTGAAAAGGTCAAGGAACGGATCGTGGAGTATCTGGCGGTCCAGAGCCGGGCCAACAAGTTGCGTGGTCCGATCCTGTGTCTCGTTGGTCCTCCAGGCGTCGGCAAGACTTCGCTCGGCAAGTCGATTGCGAAGGCGACCGGCCGTGAATTCGTACGCATGTCGCTCGGCGGTGTGCGGGATGAAGCGGAAATCCGTGGTCACCGCCGTACTTACATCGGCTCGATGCCCGGCAAGGTCATTCAGTCGATGAAGAAGGCCAAGAAGTCCAATCCGCTGTTCCTGCTCGATGAAATCGACAAGATGGGCATGGACTTCCGCGGCGACCCGTCATCGGCTCTGCTGGAAGTGCTGGATCCGGAACAGAATTCGTCCTTCATGGACCACTATCTGGAGGTTGAATACGACCTATCGGATGTGATGTTCGTGACCACGGCGAACACGCTGAACATTCCGGGACCGCTGATGGACCGTATGGAAGTGATCCGCATCGCCGGTTACACGGAAGAGGAAAAGGTGGAAATCTGCCGCCGTCACCTCATCCCGAAAGCCGAGAAGGATCATGGCCTGCGCGAAGGTGAGTTCACCATCGAGGATGAAGCGCTTCACTTCATCGTGCGCCGCTACACCCGCGAAGCCGGTGTGCGTAACCTTGAACGTGAAATGGCAACCCTGGCCCGCAAAGCGGTCAAGGACATCCTGATGAGCGACAAGGAAAGCATCACGGTGACCAGCGAGGTCGTCGAGAAATACCTTGGTGTGCCGCGGTATCGCTACGGCGAAGCTGAACTGGAAGACCAGGTCGGTGTGGTTACCGGCCTTGCCTGGACCGAAGTCGGTGGTGAGCTTCTCACCATCGAAGGCGTGATGATGCCCGGCAAGGGCAAGATGACCGTCACCGGCAACCTGAAGGACGTGATGAAGGAATCGATTTCTGCGGCGGCATCTTATGTCCGCTCGCGTGCGATCGATTACGGCATTGAACCACCGACCTTCGAAAAGAAGGACATTCACGTTCACGTTCCGGAAGGGGCTACCCCGAAGGATGGTCCGTCCGCAGGTATCGCGATGGCTACGGCTGTGATCTCGACCATGACCGGCATTCCGGTTCGCCGGGATGTTGCCATGACCGGTGAAATCACCCTGCGTGGTCGCATCCTGCCGATCGGTGGTCTGAAGGAGAAGTTGCTTGCTGCCCTTCGTGGCGGAATCAAGCTGGTTATGATCCCGGAAGACAACGCCAAGGATCTGGCGGATATCCCGGACTCGGTCAAGAACTCGCTTGAGATCATCCCGGTTTCGGGCATGGAAGAAGTGCTGAAAAACGCTCTTGTTCGCTTGCCGGAGGCTATCGAATGGGATGAGTCAGCTCACGAAGCAGCAACCAAGGCGCGAGAAAAGGACGATGACACCTCCGGTGTTCTTGCCCACTAATCGCGACATTGCAGCGCACAAATTGGAAAGCCCCGGGAAAACCGGGGCTTTTCTTTTGAATAATCGGTCAAAATGGCTGTTTTCTGCGAAAAAACCACTTGCGTTTCAGTTCAATTCAACCGAATTTCGCGCAACGGCGCTGACAGGAATCGTCGGCACTCTGCCGTTTCTTAGAAAGGTATCTGCTATGAATAAGAACGATCTGATCGCAGCTGTTGCAGAAAAGACCGGCCTCACCAAGGCGCAGGCAGGCGAAGCAGTTGACGCAACTTTCGAAGCTGTCACCTCTACGCTGAAGAGCGGCGACGAAGTCCGCATCATCGGCTTTGGTAACTTCACCGTTTCCGAACGTGCAGCAACCGAAGGCCGTAACCCGCGGACTGGCGAAACGATCCAGATCCCGGCTTCTAAGACGCCGAAGTTCAAGGCCGGCAAAGGCCTGAAGGACGCCGTGAACGCCTAATAGCGCTCACGAGCGATTTCTTCGCTCAACCCCGTATCCGGAAACGGATGCGGGGTTTTTCCTTGCCTGTTTTCTATTTTTGATTGAGCTCTGGCGAATTGCTATTCCCACATTATATTGCGTTTGTCGTGAGGTGATGCCAATTGCTCGACAGGAGTTGGAATGTCACTGCAAGCCTTGATCCGCAGGCGCCAACGGGCGCTATTTGATGCCTGGGTTCGTGACCCCCTGGTGCAGGTTCAGGTGGAACACCCCGAGGCACTTGGACGCCTCGTGTTCCTCGACGATTTCGACGAGAACGTCCAGACCGGAAAAGCCGGTAGAAGCAGCCTGAAGAACGTAGCAATCGTGCAGAAACCCGGAAACGCGGACGAAAATGCCAGCGTGTGGGTGAGGGCGGGTTATTCGTCCTATCAGAAAGCCTGGCTGCGCTTTGTCGAGCAGGTCTACGGCATCAAGGCCGCGCCGTCGGATCTTGCCGGGTACAATATCGACCACCTGCTCAACAAGGCGCGTAGTCCCAATAAAGCCGGGTTCATTCGCATCGAAGCCATCAACGATGCCGTTAATCAGGCGTGGGGCGGTTTGTTCGAGCGAGCAGCCAGCAATCCAGAATTCAGTGCCAATCAGAATCGCCTTCGCCGGACGATGTCCTGGATCATCGCCGCCAAGCTCATGGATCAGCCGCCGCCAAGAGGACCGAACGACCAGCAGGGGATTGCCCGTCTGGTGCAGTTCTTCAATCAGAACGGACTTGCCGCGGACAACCCGCAGCGCGGGCTCACCGACATGCTCCAATTCGCCTATAAGTTCCAATAGACTTAGCGGGCACTTGCGATCACGTCGCGTGCGGCGCGCTGGCCGGAAAGCCAGGCGCCGTGCACTGTTGCCGGATAGTCCTGGGAGGTGGCTTCTCCCGCAAAGAAGACCCTTCCATTGAGGTCGGCAGCCAGTGCTTTTCTTGCTCGCGGCTCCACCCCCACAGGCAGGAACGAGTAGGATCCTCGCGTTCGTTCGTTTTGCTGCCAGGCGGAACTTATGCTGGCGTCAGGCGGCGGTATGTCGCGGCCGAACATCGTCTGAAGCGCTTCGAAGGCCGCCTGTCTGCGATTCTCTTCACCAAGTTTCTCAAGGTTCTGAGCAAATTCGCCGACGTTCAGCGCACATAGAATCGGTTTTCCGGTCACGGGCGAAAGATTCGGCCAGTAGGCAAAAGTGCCGGGCTTGCCGGATATGCGACCGAAGTTGTGGACAGTTTCATCCCAGAAGGCTTCCGGGAACGAGAGATAGATTTTATCAAGCACGCCCATGCGCAAGGAACTGACGGCGTTGCGCTTGTTGTCAGGAAGACCAGGTGAAAAGACGATGTCGCCAGCCTTCAGGACACCCAGAGACACTGCGCAGATTGCAAAATCGGCCTCCAGTACACCGTTCTCAGTTCTTACCGAAACGCCCCTTTGGGAATGGTCGATTTGGTTCACGACGGTTTCGGTCTGGATGGACAATCCCTCCGCCACCCCAAATGCAATCTTGTCGTAGCCCTGCGGAAGCACGGCGTCGGGTCCCTCAAAGGCACCGCCTTCTTCAACGGCTGCAAGCGAAAGGTCGCTCACTGGCGCTGCAAATTCCTGCTCCAGCAGAATATGCGCCATGAAGCCGAGTTCAGCGTCAGTGAGGCTCGACAGGGCCCGTTGCCGGCGTATCTTTTCAATGGCATTGGCTGCCGATATCCGGGTGAGGGAGGTTTCAGTGTCGTCCAGAAAATCTTCCAGGGCGTTCGCGAAAGTCTCGAAACGTTCGACTGCTCTGCCACCGTTGCCGGTCAGGTCGAAGACCTCCTCGTTGTCGTAGTCCCACTCGAACATCGGCTGTGAGAAGCGCTGCGCGAGCGCTGTGATGGGGTTGGACCGTGTTCCATGGATCCAGCTTGCTCCAAGGTCGAGAGGCACCCCCAACGATCTGTCCGTATGCAGACGGCCGCCGATCCGGTTACCAGCCTCAAGCATGGTTACGGAGAAGCCTGCGTCTGCAAGTGTTCTTGCAGCCGCCAGACCGGCGATGCCGGCACCGACAACAACCACTCTCTGTCCGGCCACGGATTGTGATGAGCTTTTTCTGGCAGACAGCGGCAGGCCGGTGAGGGCAGCCAGAATTCCAGTCAGAAACAACCGGCGGGATGTCACCATGGGTGCGGCTTTCTCAAGCTTTTGAAGCGGTCAGTTTGCCGGTTTTCGGAGCCGTCATCCACAGGCTTTATCATTGAAACGGAAATCTGAGATTTTGCTCTTGCCAAGCAGCAAACGAGCCCCTAAAAGGCGTCTCACCTCGTTGAGGGCGATTAGCTCAGTTGGTAGAGCGCTTCGTTTACACCGAAGATGTCGGGAGTTCGAGTCTCTCATCGCCCACCATTCCCCTTATGAATTCCGTCACTTGTAACCAGGGTGCCTGCGCACCGGGGTGTTTTCTGCTGTTTGCTGCCGCTCTCACATTGTCCGGCGGTTCGCTGTTTCGGATATTCGCACAATTACAGTCATTTCGCTTTGCCGCTGTTGCTGGGTATCCCGGTGGCGGGTTGATTTCGTTTGGCCTTCGAATGGTGAGTTTTCTTTTTCCTTTTTGTCCGATAAACTTCTGCGGCTAAATAAAAAACTCGTTTAAAGGTAGCTACTTGGCAAGATGGGAATCCTAGTTTTCATCAAGATGTTCGGGGCAGTCATGCTGCTCCTTTACGCGGTTCGAATGGTTCGGACAGGCTTTGAAAGGGCAGCCGGGCCAACGTTAAGACGCGCCATCGGCAAGGCATCCTCCGGACCGGTTGCCGGCGCCTTGTCTGGGACTGCGGTTGCCATTTTGCTGCAAAGTGCGACAGCGGTTGCGATCCTGGCGGCGGGATTTGCGACATCCGGCTTCATTTCCACAGCTGCCGGACTGGCGGTTCTGCTGGGCGCCGATCTCGGGTCGGCGCTTGTCGTGCAGTTTCTGGTATTCGATCTCAGCTGGCTGGTGCCGTTGCTCCTGGGTGGAGGAGCGTGGCTGTTCCTGAAGCTCGACGCTCGGTCCGCGAAACAGGTCGGACGCATTCTTCTGGGAATCGCTTTCATCCTGATTGCGCTGCAAATGATCGGCGAAGCGACGACGCCGTTGAAGGAAGCGCGGTTCATGCCGCAGTTTGCCGGCTTCCTTGCGCAGGACACACCGACGGCGATGGCAGTTGGGGCGCTTCTGGCGTTTCTGGTGCATTCCAGCGTGGCGGCCGTGCTGATGATCGCAGCCTTGGTGCAAAAGACCGGCCTGCCGCACGAGGCTGCGATTCCACTCGTTCTGGGGGCGAACATTGGCGCCGGCATCGTTGCGCTCTGGCTGACACGCGGAATGGATCGCAAGGCCAAGCTTCTGCCGCTTGGCAATTTTCTCTTCAGGTCCACCGGTGCTGTGCTGGTCATGCTGGCGCTAAATTTCCAAGATCTGCCTCTGGCTTCGATCAGCAATGATCCGGCCCAGCAGATCGTTGCCGTTCATGTGCTTTTCAATCTCCTGCTTGTTCTCGTCTGCCTGCCACTGACAAGACCGGTTGCCTGGCTGGTTGAACGCCTGGTGCCGGACAGAGAGGAACAAGAAGAGGCAGACCGGCTGACTCCACAAAGCGCGCTGGACAAGCAACTGGTCGGCAATCCCAGACTTGCCCTGGCCAGTGCAACGCGTGAACTCCTGCGTATGGGAGAGCTGGTCGAGGTGATGGCAAGACCGGTTCTCATGATGCTGGAGAAGGGCAGTGAGCCGGAAATCAGGCGCTTGCAGCAGTTGGATAAGCAGGTCAATGCGATCCATTCCTCGGTGAAACTCTACATCGCAGAGGTGAATCGTGGGGAACTGACCGGCGAACAGGCTGAGCGCAGCATGGAACTGGTGGGGTTCGCGGTCAATCTGGAGCGCGCTGGAGACCTTGTGGCAAAGAACCTTCTCGAACTTGCGCTGGAGTTGCAGAAGAACAAGATCAGCTTTTCGCAGGAGGGGCTGAAGGAGCTGACCTGGATGCACGACCGTGTTCTGGCGAACATGGAGCTTGCCCTCAATGTGCTCGTTTCGGCGGACGTCGCGTCTGCGCGTGAGTTGATTGCAGAAAAGGACAAGATGCGCACCCTGGAACGCGAAAGTCATAACCGGCACCTGGAGCGGCTGAAATCGAAAACGCTTCAGAGCATGGAATCGAGCAACGCCCATCTGGAAGTCATGCGCAGCCTCAAGGAAATCAATTCGCTGTTCGCAGCTGCGGCGGTGCCTATTCTTGCCAGAGAAGGCCTGTTGCGCGATACGCGGCTGGTGCCTGCTGAATAAAACACGGCTGAAGAACGAGAATCTGCGTGGCTCAGGTCGTATTTATGAGCTGGCGAATGTGTTTGAGGCTAAGTCCATCGGAAAACAGTCCGTGGCAACGCGGATAATTCCGTTACGAAACAGGAAGTTATCCACATTGATCGGCAAGGCGGCTCTGGGGAAAACCCGCGATTGGGCGCTTCTTTGTCAAAAAACGGCAATTCGGACGGAATAGGGTGCTTGACTTCCCAAACCAGCCGCCGTACATCAGCGCCACTTCAGGGCGACAACGCGTCGCCTGACGAAGCGGGTGTAGCTCAGTTGGTTAGAGTGCCGGCCTGTCACGCCGGAGGTCGCGGGTTCGAGCCCCGTCACTCGCGCCACTTCCCATAGAAGTGCTTTGGTACTTTCGGGAATTGGCGCATATACCGTGAATGTGCGGGTGTAGCTCAGTTGGTTAGAGTGCCGGCCTGTCACGCCGGAGGTCGCGGGTTCGAGCCCCGTCACTCGCGCCACTCACGGTACCTCTTGTTTCCCCAGACTGTTCAATCGAAAACATCAAGCCTCGCGCAAAGCGAGCGCTTTGCCGCGCAGACAGGCAACCCCTTGGCATTGTCGCCAAGATGGCTATCATGCGTTCAAGGCAGGGGCGACGCAGTCCATTCAAATTTCAGCTCTTTTGGTGTTTGTCTGGCGTTTGCTTCGATTCTGCGAGGGGGGTGGAAAACGAACGCAGGTGCGGCATATTTCCTGAAGGGTTGTGCAAAGTTTTTGCCTTCCTGCAAACTGGCTGAAATTAAGGATTTGTCGGGGGTAGGTGCGAAACAGGTGCAAACATGGCAAGAGTTTGACCGCATGTGGGTCTTGCGTTGCACCAAGTCGTAAGCTAAGCGTGCGCTCGCATGTTGGTTTCATAACGCCGACGGGCACAGCGTGACCTGCCGGTATAATGAAGGCAACGGGGCGCGCAGCCCTGGCACCGGATCGCCTCCCGATCCGCCTCCATATGCAAGGACGCGAAAGACATGGAAGAACTCTTGCGGGAATATGTCCCGATCGTCGTGTTCATCGGCATTGCGCTGGTGATCGGCCTTGCGCTGCTGATTTCGCCTTTCATCCTGGCCTACAAGAATCCGGATCCGGAAAAGCTGTCGGCCTATGAGTGCGGCTTCAACGCTTTCGACGATGCACGCATGAAATTTGACGTGCGCTTTTATCTGGTCTCGATCCTCTTCATCATCTTCGACCTGGAAGTCGCGTTCCTGTTCCCCTGGGCAACCGTGTTCGGTGACCTGGGTTGGTACGGCTTCTGGTCCATGATGGTCTTCCTCGGTGTCCTGACCGTCGGCTTCATCTACGAATGGAAAAAGGGAGCGCTGGAATGGGATTGACCACGACCGAGCCGCTCGTTGCACCGCAGCCGCAAGGTATTATCGACCCGAATACGGGCAAGCCTGTCGGCGCGGATGACGCATTCTTCCTGGAAGTTAATAACGAGCTGGCAGACAAGGGCTTTCTCGTAACCTCCACCGACAACCTCATCCAGTGGGCTCGTACCGGCTCGCTGATGTGGATGACCTTCGGCCTGGCCTGCTGCGCCGTTGAAATGATGCAGATGTCGATGCCGCGCTATGACGCCGAGCGTTTCGGTTTCGCGCCGCGCGCTTCACCGCGCCAGTCGGACGTGATGATTGTTGCCGGCACGCTGACGAATAAAATGGCACCTGCGCTGCGCAAGGTCTACGACCAGATGCCTGAGCCGCGGTACGTCATTTCCATGGGGTCGTGTGCCAATGGTGGCGGCTACTACCACTATTCCTATTCTGTGGTGCGCGGTTGCGACCGCGTTGTGCCGGTCGATATCTACGTTCCAGGCTGTCCTCCGACAGCCGAGGCGCTGCTCTACGGCGTGTTGATGCTTCAAAAGAAGATCCGCCGCACGGGCACTATCGAAAGATAAGGATCTGCCGCCGAAGAGGCGGCGGATTTTTGAGGGAGTGGGCGCCTGGCGCCCGTTCAACTGACTCTCCGGGTCGCGTCCAGCGGGGCGCAACAAAGACCCGGCAAACTGGATCGATCGGCAGTCGGCACTCAATCGGAACCGGTTGAACGCTGCAGATCTACGAGTGAGGTCGAACACGATGGACGAGACGTTGAAGGAACTCGCTGAGCATATCGAGCTCGGTCTGGGTGAGTCCCTTGTGTCCTGGAAGGTCGAATACGGCGAGCTGACGCTGACCGTAAACGCGACCGACATTCTCGATGCGATCCGCTTTCTGCGCGACAACAGCTCGTGCAAGTTCGTCAATCTGACGGATATTTGCGGTGTGGATTACCCTTCGCGCGAGAAGCGCTTTGACGTTGTCTACCACTTCCTGTCTCCCGTTCAGAACCAGCGCGTTCGTGTGAAGGTCGCAACCGACGAAAATACGCCGGTTGCTTCTCTGACCCCGCTGTTTCCAGGTGCTGAATGGTTCGAGCGTGAAGCCTACGACATGTACGGCATTCTGTTCTCCGGCCATCCGGACCTGCGCCGCATCCTGACCGACTACGGTTTTGACGGATATCCGCTGCGCAAGGACTTCCCGGTTACGGGCTTTGTCGAAGTTCGTTATGACGACGAGAAGAAACGCGTTGTCTACGAACCGGTACGCCTGAACCAGGAAATGCGCTCCTTCGACTTCCTCTCGCCCTGGGAAGGCACGGACTACGTGCTGCCCGGTGACGAGAAGGCAACGACCAACTGAAGGGCGGGGCAGGGATGAGCGAACGGCTTTCAGGTGGGTGTCTTTGCGGCGAGGTGCGGTTTGCCGCAACGCCGGTAGACGGCGAAATGGGAGTCTGCCACTGCGCCATGTGCCGCCGCTGGACCGGTGGTACCTATATGGCTGTCAGCTGCGGATCGATGGACGGTCTGGATGTTCAAGGCAAGGATGCCCTCGGCGTCTACAAGTCATCCGACTACGGCGAACGGGTTTTCTGCAGCAAGTGCGGTTCCTCGCTGATGTGGCGAATGGCCGACGGCTCACACGTGAGCGTCTCCGCGCAAGCCTTTGACGATCCGTCCGTTTTCAAATTCACGTCCGAAATTTTCGTTGACGAACAGCCGGCAAACTACGCTTTCGCTAATGAAACCCGCAGAATGACCGGTCCCGAAGTCATCGCCTATTTCACGCAAAAAATGCAGGAACCTCAAAATGGCTGAGGCTCAGGTTCGTAACTTCAACATCAACTTCGGTCCGCAGCACCCGGCGGCGCACGGCGTGCTGCGCCTCGTGCTTGAGCTCGACGGCGAAGTGGTAACGCGTGTGGATCCGCACATCGGTCTGCTGCACCGTGGAACCGAAAAGCTGATCGAGCAGAAGACTTATCTGCAGGCTGTGCCTTACTTCGACCGCCTCGACTACGTGGCGCCGATGAACCAGGAACACGCTTTTGCGCTTGCAGTCGAGCGTATGCTTGGTGTGGAAGTGCCCAAGCGCGGCCAGCTGATCCGTGTCCTTTATTCGGAAATCGGTCGTCTGCTGTCTCATCTTCTGAACGTGACGACGCAGGCCATGGACGTGGGCGCGCTGACACCGCCGCTCTGGGGCTTTGAGCCCCGTGAAGAGCTGATGGTGTTCTACGAGCGTGCTTGCGGTGCCCGCATGCACGCAGCTTACGTTCGTCCGGGCGGTGTTCACCAGGATCTGTCTCGTGACCTGCTCGACGACATCTGGGACTTCTGTGATCCGTTCCTGCAGACGCTTGACGATATCGAAGGTCTCCTGACCGACAACCGTATTTTCAAGCAGCGCAACGTGGATATCGGCGTTGTCGACCTTGACGATGCCTGGGCCTGGGGCTTCTCCGGCGTGATGGTTCGTGGATCCGGTGCACCTTGGGATCTGCGCAAGTCGCAGCCTTACGAATGCTATTCCGAACTTGATTTCGATATTCCGATCGGCAAGAACGGCGACTGTTACGACCGCTACCTGATCCGAATGGAAGAAATGCGCCAGTCAGTCCGGATCATGAAGCAGTGCCTGGAAAAGCTGACGGTTGAAACCGGTCCGGTCTCGTCCATCGACGGCAAGATCGTGCCGCCGAAGCGCGGTGAAATGAAGCGTTCGATGGAAGCGCTCATCCACCACTTCAAGCTCTACACCGAAGGCTATCACGTCCCGGCTGGTGAAGTTTACGCAGCCGTCGAAGCACCCAAGGGTGAGTTCGGCGTCTATCTGGTCGCGGACGGTACCAACAAGCCGTACCGTTGCAAGATCAAGGCGCCTGGCTACAGCCACCTTCAGGCCATGGACTTCCTGTGCCGCGGGCACATGCTTGCCGACGTTTCGGCAGTGCTGGGGTCTCTGGACATCGTGTTCGGTGAGGTCGACCGCTGATGCGGACGGCACACAACCAATTTTCGACCCTGGCAGCCGCCCGTCCGGCTCCGGTCATTTTGACAGAACGGGGATAACACCATGGCAGTTCGCCGACTTGCCGCGGAACAACCAGAAAGCTTCGCGTTCACCGAGAAGAACCTCGACTGGGCAAAGAAGCTGATCGACCGTTATCCGGCAGGCCGTCAGGCCTCCGCGGTCATTCCGCTTTTGTGGCGTGCGCAGGAACAGAACGAAGGTTGGGTGAGTGAGCCGGCAATCCGCTATATCGCGGACCTGCTCGACATGCCGAAGATCCGCGTTCTGGAAGTGGCGACGTTCTACACCATGTTCCAGCTGCAGCCGGTCGGCAAGAAGGCCCATATTCAGGTTTGTGGCACGACGCCGTGTCAGCTGCGCGGGTCGGAAGACCTGATCAAGATCTGCAAGAGCCGCATTGCCAAGCACATGCACGAGATTTCCGAGGATGGCATGTTCTCCTGGGAAGAAGTCGAGTGTCTTGGCGCCTGCGTGAATGCGCCGATGGTACAGATCTTCAAGGATACCTATGAAGACCTCACGGAAGACAGCTTCAACCAGCTGATCGACGATATCGCCGCCGGCAAGGAAGTAACGCCGGGCCCGCAGAACGGTCGTCGTTTTGCAATGGCCGAAGGCGGTCAGACGTCACTCACTGAAATCGATGACAACACGAAGGGTGAGCTGCCGGTTCCCCACCTGGTCGACGGTTCGGAAAAGGCGTCGCATGCTTTTGCCGGCGCACCGATCAATGCAGGTGGCAACGACTATGATGGCGTGCCGACCCCTGCAGAAGATGCTGTTGCCAAGGTAAAGGCGGCGCATGCAGCCAAATCGGCCAAGGCAAGTGAAGCGCCAGCGGCAGCTGCGCCCAAGAAGGCTGAGGCAAAGGCTGAACCGGCCAAGAAAGCCAAGGCCGAAAAAGCAGCTACGCCTGCAGCGCGCAGTCAGAACAAGGGCAAGCCTGATTCCGACGACCGTGCCGAAGTCGAAGTTGCCCGCACAGCCGACACCAGTGGAAGCACCGACGGTCAGGAAAAAGAACCTGAACTTCTGAAGGAAGCGCGCGGCGGCAAGCCGGACGACCTGAAGAAGCTGAAGGGGGTCGGTCCGAAACTGGAAGCGACACTCAACGAACTCGGGTTTTTCCACTTCGATCAGGTGGCCTCATGGGGACCGCAGGAAGTTGCCTGGGTCGACAGCCGCCTGAAGTTCAAGGGCCGTATCGAACGTGATGGCTGGATTGAGCAGGCCAAGGTTCTGGCATCCGGCGGTGAAACAGATTTTTCCAAGCGCGTGGAAGCCGGTGAAGTGGCCTCCTCCAAGAGCGAAGACTAGGGGGAAGAGATGCTGAAGGATCAGGATCGGATCTTCACCAATATCTACGGTCTCCACGACTGGGGCCTGGAAGGCGCGAAGAAGCGCGGACAGTGGGACAATACCAAGGGCCTCATCGACAAGGGGCGCGACTGGATCATTCAGGAAATGAAGGATTCAGGTCTGCGTGGCCGCGGCGGTGCCGGTTTCCCGACCGGCCTGAAATGGTCGTTCATGCCCAAGGAATCCGATGGCCGCCCGGCATATCTCGTCGTCAACGCCGACGAATCCGAGCCGGGCACCTGCAAGGACCGCGAGATCCTGCGCCATGACCCGCACACGCTGGTCGAGGGGTGCCTTGTCGCCGGTTATGCGATGGGTGCCATTGCTGCCTACATCTATGTTCGTGGTGAATTCATCCGCGAGCGCGAGCGTTTGCAAGCTGCGATCGACCAGGCTTATGACGCCGGTCTGATCGGCAAGAACAACAAGAACGGTTACGACTTCGACATTTATGTCCACCATGGTGCCGGCGCTTACATCTGCGGCGAGGAAACCGCGCTGCTGGAAAGCCTGGAAGGCAAGAAGGGCCAGCCGCGGCTGAAGCCGCCATTCCCGGCAAACGTCGGCCTTTACGGGTGCCCGACCACGGTGAACAACGTTGAATCGATCGCGGTTGCTCCGACCATCCTGCGCCGCGGTGCTGCGTGGTTCTCGGCGCTCGGCCGTCCGAACAACACCGGCACCAAGCTTTTCTGTGTTTCCGGCCACGTCAACAAGCCGTCGACCTTCGAGGAAGAGCTGGGCATCCCGTTTGCCGAGATGATCGACAAGCATTGCGGCGGAATTCGCGGTGGCTGGGACAACCTTCTCGCGGTTATTCCAGGTGGTTCGTCTGTTCCGTGCCTCACGGCAGAGCAGATCAAGGACGCGCCGATGGATTTCGACACGCTGCGCGGTCTTGGCTCCGGCCTGGGGACTGCAGCCGTGATCGTGATGGACAAGTCGACGGATATCATCAAGGCCATCGCCCGCCTGTCCTACTTCTACAAGCACGAAAGCTGCGGACAGTGCACACCGTGCCGCGAAGGCACGGGCTGGATGTGGCGTGTGATGGAACGAATGGTCAAGGGCGAGTCCTCCTATGAGGAAATCGACATGCTGTTCAAGGTGACCAAGCAGGTCGAAGGCCACACGATTTGTGCACTCGGGGACGCGGCCGCCTGGCCGATCCAGGGTTTGATCAAGAATTTCCGGCCTGTTATCGAGCAACGCATCGATGACTATGTCGCCAAGTCGAAGTCTTCTTCGACCATGGTGGCGGCTGAGTAAGCGGAACGGGATTTGGAGAGCAACGGATGACGAAGCTCATCATCGACGGCAAGGAAGTGGATGTCCCGGCGGACTACACGCTGCTTCAGGCCTGTGAAGAGGCGGGCGCCGAGGTTCCGCGGTTTTGTTACCACGACCGGCTGTCTATCGCCGGCAACTGCCGCATGTGCCTGGTGGAAGTGAAGGGTGGACCGCCCAAGCCGACCGCCTCTTGTGCCATGGGCGTGAAAGACCTTCGTCCCGGCCCGAACGGCGAGCCGCCGGTGGTCGAGACCAAGTCCGAGATGGTTAAGAAGGCCCGCGAAGGCGTGATGGAGTTCCTGCTCATCAACCACCCGCTGGATTGCCCGATCTGCGACCAGGGCGGCGAGTGTGATCTGCAGGACCAGGCGATGGCCTATGGCGTCGACGGTTCCAGGTTCCACGAGAACAAGCGCGCCGTTGAGAACAAGGAAATCGGTCCGCTGATCAAGACGATCATGACCCGCTGCATTCACTGCACGCGTTGTGTGCGGTTCACCACGGAAGTGTGTGGTGTCACCGACATGGGTCTGGTCGGCCGTGGCGAAGATGCGGAAATCACCACCTATCTCGAAGCGGCCCTGTCGTCGGAAATGCAGGGCAACGTGGCAGATCTTTGCCCGGTTGGTGCCTTGACCCACAAGCCTTACGAATTCCACGCCCGTCCGTGGGAACTGACCAAGACCGAAAGCATCGACGTGATGGACGCGGTCGGTTCCGCGATCCGTGTCGACACGCGCGGCAAGGAAGTCATGCGGGTGATGCCGCGGCTCAACGAAGAGGTCAACGAGGAGTGGATTTCCGACAAGTCCCGTTACATCTGGGACGGTCTGAAGACCCAGCGCCTCGACCGGCCTTACGCCAAGAAGGACGGCAAGCTGCAGCCTGTTTCCTGGGGTGAAGCATTCCAGATCATCGCCGAAAAGGTAAAAGGCGCGAGCGCCGACAAAATCGGTGCTCTGGCTGGGCAGATGGCAGGCGTTGAGGAAATGTTCGCGCTGAAGGCGCTGATGGACAAACTCGGCGTTGCCAACATCGACAGCCGTTTCCCGGGGTCTCCGCTGCATCCGAAGAACGGCCGCGCAAGCTATCTCTTCAACAGCACGATCCAGGGCATTGAAGACGCTGACGCGATCATGCTGATCGGCACAAATCCGCGTCAGGAAGCTCCGGTTCTGAACGCTCGCATCCGCAAGCGTTGGGTCCAAGGCGACGTGACCATTGGCCTGATTGGTGAAAATGCTGACCTGACCTATCCGGTAACATATCTGGGTGCCGGTCCGGACAGCCTGAAGGAATTCGTGAACCACGCTCCGGCAAAGGTCGAACGCCCGATGTTCATCATCGGCCAAGGTGCGCTGAACCGTCCGGATGGGGCTGAAGTGCTCGCGACGCTTGCTGCAGCCGCCAAGGCGCTTGGTGTCGTCAAGGACGGCTGGAACGGTTTCAACATCCTGCACACCGAAGCGTCCCAGGTTGGTGCTCTCGATCTCGGTTTCGTACCGGGCGAGGGCGGCAAGGACACAGGCTCCATGCTGGAGCCGGGTGCACTTGACGTGCTGTTCCTGCTGGGTGTCGACGAAGTTGAAGTTCCGGAAGGCGCTTTCGTTGTCTACCAGGGAACGCATGGTGACCGCGGTGCGCACCGCGCCGACGTTATCCTGCCAGGCGCTGCCTATACGGAGAAATCCGCGATCTACGTCAACACCGAAGGTCGCGTCCAGATGGCCGACCGGGCCGCGTTCCCTCCGGGAGATGCCCGCGAAGACTGGGCGATACTTCGCGCATTGTCCGCGGTGCTTGGCCAGACGCTTGAGTTCAACTCTCTTGCCGAATTGCGCTCAAAGTTGTTCGAAGCTGTTCCGCACATGACGGGCATCGATGCGATCGAGGCAGGTGATGCTGGCGATATCGCCAAGCTTGGCAACGCCAAGGCCAAGATGGATAGCGCAGGCTTCGCCAACGTGATCCGCGACTTTTACCTGACCAACCCGATCGCTCGCGCGTCCAAGACGATGGCCGAGTGTTCGGCGCTCGCCAAGACGCGAGCGGCAGAAGCAGCAGAATAAGGGGTAGGGGACCGATATGGCTGAGTTCATGACGACCTACGGTTGGCCGTTCCTCTGGATGGCATTCCAGAGCATTCTGCTGATGGTCGTGCTTCTGGTGATTGTCGCCTACGTGCTTTACGCGGATCGCAAGATCTGGGCTGCCGTGCAGATTCGCCGCGGCCCGAACGTGGTTGGTCCCTGGGGCTTGCTGCAAAGTTTTGCCGATCTATTGAAGTTCGTTCTGAAAGAACCGGTGATCCCGTCTGGATCCAATAAGGTTCTGTTCCTGCTGGCTCCACTGGTATCCGTGCTTCTGGCGCTGGCGGCCTGGGCCGTTATTCCGGTTGCCGACGGCTGGGTGATTGCCAACATCAATCTCGGTGTGCTCTTCGTCTTCGCAGTGTCGTCGCTGGAAGTCTACGGTGTGATTATCGGTGGTTGGGCTTCCAACTCCAAGTACCCGTTCCTGTCGGCGCTGCGCTCGGCCGCTCAGATGGTCTCCTATGAGGTTTCCATCGGTTTCGTCATCGTGACAGTGCTGCTGTGTGCCGGCACCTTGAACCTGACCGGAATCGTGCAGGCACAGGAAACCGGCCTTGCCAACATGCTGGGTGTGCCGTGGCTGTCGTTCCTGAACTGGTACTGGCTGCCGCTGTTCCCGATGTTCGTGGTGTTCTTCATCTCGGCACTGGCTGAAACCAACCGTCCGCCGTTCGATCTTGCGGAAGCGGAATCGGAACTGGTTGCAGGCTTCATGGTGGAATACGGCTCAACCCCGTACATGATGTTCATGCTCGGTGAATATGTCGCCATCTGCCTGATGTGCGCGCTTATGAGCATCTTCTTCATGGGGGGATGGCTGCCGCCGTTCGATTTTGCACCGTTCACCTGGGTGCCGGGCATCGTATGGTTCCTGCTGAAGTGTTTCCTTGGCTTCTTCATGTTCGCCATGGTGAAGGCAATGGTTCCGCGTTACCGCTATGACCAACTGATGCGCCTGGGCTGGAAAGTGTTCCTGCCGCTGTCGCTGGCCATGGTCGTGGTCGTCGCCGCAGTCCTGATGATCATGGGCTGGGCACCGGGCGCAGCGTGACGATCTCGCTCGCCGGTGCAATCGGTGCCGCCGTCGGTCTTTATGTCGGCTGGCTCGATTGGAAGATCCTGAAGGGTATGCTTCAGGCGGCGGAGACGAAGAACAGACAAGCTGGCGGCGACGGTGGTGTCGCGGCCAGACACAAGGCGCTTCTGGGCGCACTGATTTTTGGAGTTCCGGTGTTCGGTTTCCCGATCATCGGCTATTGGGCCGCCAGTCAGCTGGCTGGTTGAGGAAAGAGAGGCTAAAAGCGATGGGACTTAGTCAAGCCGTCAAATCGCTGTTTCTGCAGGAGTTCGTGTCGGCCTTCGTTCTGGCGATGCGTTACTTCTTCAAGCCGAAACCAACGGTCAATTATCCGTTCGAGAAGGGCCCGGTGAGCCCGCGTTTCCGGGGTGAGCATGCCCTGCGCCGTTATCCGAACGGCGAAGAACGCTGCATTGCCTGCAAGCTGTGCGAAGCCATCTGCCCGGCACAGGCAATCACCATCGAGGCCGGACCGCGGCGCAACGACGGCACGCGCCGTACCACGCGCTACGACATCGATATGGTCAAATGCATCTATTGCGGCTTCTGTCAGGAAGCTTGCCCTGTGGATGCAATTGTCGAGGGCCCCAATTTCGAATTCGCCACGGAAACCCGCGAAGAGCTTTACTACGACAAGGAAAAGCTGCTTGCGAACGGCGACCGTTGGGAACGCGAAATTGCCCGTAACATTGAAATGGATGCTCCTTACCGTTAGGAGCATACCCAACAATGGTTTCCAGCTCGGCAATCCGGCCGGGCACCGCACTTCCGGCCGCAAGGCCACACGACAGGCAGGTCTTCGAAATGATCCTGAAAGCCCTCTTTTTCTACCTGTTTGCCGGCGTCACCCTGGCGTCAGCATTCATGGTGATCGCGTCGCGCAATCCGGTGACGTCGGTACTGTTCCTGATCCTGGCGTTTGTGAATTCCGCTGGTCTTTTCATTCTGCTGGGCGCCGAATACCTGGCCCTGCTGCTGGTGGTCGTCTATGTCGGCGCGGTGGCGGTGCTGTTCCTGTTCGTCGTCATGATGCTTGATGTGGACTTCGTCGAACTGCGACAGGGCTTCCTGCAGTATCTGCCGGTCGGCGCGCTGGTCGGCGTGATCCTGATGGTCGAGCTGCTGATGGGTCTGGGGGCCTGGATCATTGCACCGGGTGTTCTCGGGCATGGCGCAGAGCCGATGCCGGCACTTAGCGACGTGAGCAACATCCAGGCGATCGGGTCTGTGCTCTACACCAAATACATCTACTTCTTCCAGGTCGCTGGCCTGGTTCTTCTGGTGGCCATGATCGGGGCAATCGTCCTGACCCTGCGCCACAAGCCGAATGTCAAACGTCAAAGCATTCCGGACCAGGTTGCGCGAAACCGCGAAGCCTCAGTTGAGGTCCGCAAGGTGGAAACGGGCAAGGGTATCTGACGCAACCTGGTTGCGTTTTCGAGAAAGTCCGGGAACCGGCACGCTCCTCCGTGCTGTTTCCGGTTGGGGTAAACGAGGGGAGCACGGCGAGGCGCCCATGGAAATCGGTCTGTCGCACTATCTGTCGGTCGCGGCGATCCTGTTCACGATCGGGATCTTCGGGATCTTCCTGAACAGGAAAAACGTGATTGTTATCTTGATGTCTATCGAACTGCTGCTGCTGTCGGTGAACATCAACTTTGTCGCCTTTTCGTCGTTCCTCGGCGACATGATGGGCCAGATCTTCACCATGCTGGTTCTCACCGTGGCTGCCGCAGAGGCCGCCATCGGCCTTGCGATCCTGGTCGTCTTCCACCGGAACCGCGGCTCCATCGCCGTGGAAGACGTCAACGTGATGAAAGGGTAGGAGCTGATGTATTCCGCAATCCTGTTCCTGCCGCTGATCGGCTTCCTGATCGCCGGTCTTTTCGGCCGCGCCATCGGTGCCAAGGCCAGTGAATATATTACGAGTGGTCTCCTGATCCTCGCTGCGTTGCTGTCCTGGATCACTTTCTTCGGGTTCTGGCTCGGCGGCTCGGAAATGCAGATCGTCGATCTGTTCCGCTGGATCGATACCGGTGATCTGAAGGTGTCCTGGTCCATCAGGGTCGACACGCTGACCGCCGTGATGCTGATCGTCGTGACCACTGTGTCCGCGCTTGTGCATGTCTATTCCATCGGGTACATGCACCATGACCCGCATCGGCCGCGTTTCTTCGCCTATCTGTCGCTTTTCACCTTCGCGATGCTGTCGCTGGTGACGGCAGACAACCTTCTGCAGATGTTCTTCGGCTGGGAAGGTGTGGGCCTTGCCTCCTATCTTCTGATCGGCTTCTGGTATCAGAAACCGTCCGCAAATGCGGCCGCCATCAAGGCATTCGTCGTCAACCGCGTTGGTGACTTCGGATTTGCGCTCGGCATCTTCGGCGTCTTCTATCTGTTCCAGAGCATCGAGTTCACCACCATCTTCAACGACGCGCCGTCCTTCATCCAGGAGCACGGCGAGGTGATGACCTTCCTCGGCTACCATCTTGATCCGCATTCAGCGATGACGGTTGTCTGCCTGCTGCTGTTCATGGGGGCCATGGGCAAGTCGGCGCAGTTCCTGCTGCACACCTGGTTGCCGGACGCCATGGAAGGCCCGACACCCGTGTCCGCGCTTATCCATGCCGCGACGATGGTGACCGCCGGTGTCTTCATGGTGGCACGTCTGTCACCGTTGATGGAACTTTCGCACACCGCGCTGACGGTCATCGTGTTCTTTGGTGCAACGACGGCCTTCTTCGCCGCAACTGTCGGTCTGGTGCAGAACGACATCAAGCGCGTGATCGCCTATTCGACCTGTTCGCAGCTCGGGTACATGTTCGTTGCACTTGGCGTCGGCGCCTATTCGATCGGCATCTTCCACCTGTTCACCCACGCCTTCTTCAAGGCGCTGCTGTTCCTATGCGCCGGTTCGGTGATCCACGCCGTTTCCGACGAGCAGGACATGCGCAAGATGGGTGGTCTTCGGAAGCATATTCCGATTACCTACTGGACGATGATGATCGGAACGCTGGCCCTTACAGGTGTGGGTATTCCATTCACTCATATCGGTTTCGCCGGCTTCATTTCCAAGGATGCGATCATTGAGGCAGCCTTTGCCGGTTCCGTGGGTGAACACGCCAATCCGATGGCCCTCTACGGCTTCTGGATGACTGTTATCGCTGCTGCGCTGACGTCGTTCTATTCCTGGCGCCTGACGTTCATGACCTTCCACGGCAAGCCGCGTGCGCCTGTCGATGTGATGAAACATGTACATGAATCGCCACTGGTGATGACCGTGCCGCTGTTCATCCTGTCCATCGGCGCTGTGCTGGCGGGCATGGTCTTCTACGGTTCGTTCTACGGCGAAGGTTATGCAGAGTTCTGGAAGGGCGCACTGTTCAACAGTGAAACCAACCACATCCTGCATGCCATGCACGAAGTGCCTGGATGGGTGAAGGTGTCTCCGTTCGTCATGATGGTGCTCGGCTTCCTAGTTGCGTACCAGTTCTACATCCGCTCTCCGGAAATGCCGAAGCAGCTGGCCGAGCGCCATTCCGGCCTCTATCAGTTCCTGCTCAACAAGTGGTACTTCGACGAGCTTTATAACTTCATCTTTATCCGTCCTGCCATGTGGCTCGGCCGGGTCCTCTGGAAGAAGGGCGATGGCACCGTGATCGACGGGTATGGCCCGAACGGTGTTGCTTCCCGTGTTCAGAATGTGACCGCCTGGGTCGTCCGCTTGCAGACCGGATATCTCTATCACTATGCATTTGCGATGCTGATCGGTGTGGCTGCGCTTATCACCTGGTCGATGTTCACCGGTGCAGGCACCGGCGGGGGTGCACACTAATGATTGACTGGCCAATTCTGTCACTCACGACGTTCTTGCCGCTGCTGGGCGTGCTCTTCATTCTCCTGGTTCCGGGGAATGACGAGGGCAGCAAGAAGAACATCCGGATGGTCGCTCTTGTGACCACATCGGTGACCTTCCTTCTGTCGCTGTTCATCTGGGGCAATTTCGACTACGCCAACTCCGGCTTCCAGTTCGTGGAACACCGGGAATGGCTTGGAAGCAACATCAGCTACCGCATGGGCGTTGACGGTATTTCCGTCCTCTTCGTGATCCTTACGACCTTCCTGATGCCGTTCTGCATCCTGGCCTCCTGGGACAGCGTGCAGAAGCGGGTAAAGGAATACATGATTGCCTTCCTCGTTCTGGAAACGCTGATGATCGGCGTCTTCTGCGCGCTGGACCTGGTCGTGTTCTACGTGTTCTTCGAAGCTGGCCTCATTCCGATGTTCCTGATCATCGGTGTGTGGGGCGGGGCGCGCAGGGTCTATGCATCCTACAAGTTCTTCCTGTACACGCTGCTCGGCTCCGTGCTGATGCTGATCGCGATCATGGCGATGTACTGGAACGCAGGCACCACCAACATTGAAGCGCTCCTGGCGCATCAGTTCCCGGGCGGGATGCAAACATGGCTGTGGCTGGCCTTCTTCGCGAGCTTTGCCGTGAAGATGCCAATGTGGCCGGTGCATACCTGGTTGCCGGACGCACACGTGGAAGCACCGACCGCCGGTTCCGTCATTCTGGCGGGCGTGCTCCTGAAGCTCGGCGGCTACGGCTTCCTGCGCTTCTCCCTGCCGATGTTCCCGCTTGCATCCGACATGTTCGCGCCCTTCGTGTTCACATTGTCTGTGGTTGCGATCATCTACACGTCGCTGGTGGCGCTTGCTCAGGAAGACATCAAGAAGCTGATCGCCTATTCATCGGTCGCACACATGGGCTACGTGACCATGGGCATCTTCACGATGACGGAGCAGGGTGTGCAGGGTGGTATCTTCCAGATGCTTTCCCACGGCATTGTCTCCGGTGCGCTTTTCCTTTGTGTCGGCGTTATCTACGACCGGATGCATACCCGCGAGATCGCTGCCTATGGCGGTCTGGTCAACCGGATGCCGAAGTATGCGGTTGCGTTCCTGATTTTCACCATGGCCAACGTCGGCCTGCCAGGTACCTCCGGGTTCGTTGGGGAAATCCTGACGCTGATGGGGGCATTCCAGGTCAATTCGTGGGTGGCGTTCTTTGCTACCACCGGTGTGATCCTGTCCGCCGCCTATGCACTCTATCTCTATCGCCGCGTCGTCTTCGGCGCGCTGGAGAAGGAAAGCCTCAAGTCGATCCTCGACCTGAACCTCAGGGAAAAGGTTATCCTGATCCCCATGATCATCCTGACGATCTTCTTCGGCTTCTATCCGATGGCGATCCTGGATGTGACCCAGGGTGCGGTCGACAATCTCATCAATCAATACACCGCGGCGCTCGACGCGGCTGGCGTTGTCCAGCACGCAGCGTCTGCCGCGGCGGCCCACTAGGTTTCGAGGACGAGACAGAGCTATGTCTGAATTGACCCTATTGCCAGATCTCAAGCCGGTTCTGCCGGAGATCATCCTGGCCCTCGGAGCCATGGTGCTGCTGATGATCGGCGCCTTCGGCGGCAAGCGCGTCAGCTACGCCGTCTTCGGTGGAGCAATGGGCCTGCTCGGCGGTACCTTCTTGGTGCTTCTGTTCGTGCCGGCCTTTGGTGAAACGTTCGGCGGTTCGTTCGTTCTGGACGATTTCGCCTACTTGCTCAAACTGCTGGTGCTGGCAGGTTCGTTCTTTGCCATCGCCATGTCCTGGGCCTACGCCAAGAGCCAGTCCTTCGACCATTTCGAGTATCCGATCCTGATCGTTCTTGCGACACTCGGCATGATGCTGATGCTGTCGGCGAACGACATGATCGCACTTTATCTCGGCCTGGAACTGCAGAGCCTTTCGCTCTACGTCGTTGCCGCCATCAACCGGGACAGCGTGCGCTCGACCGAAGCCGGCCTGAAGTACTTCGTGCTGGGCGCGCTGTCGTCGGGCATGCTGCTCTATGGCATGTCGCTTGTTTACGGCTTCACCGGGCAGGTGGCCTTCGAGGGTATCGCGGAATCGCTTTCCCACGATGGCGCCTCCATCGGACTGGTGATCGGCCTGACCTTCATTCTTGCCGGTCTTGCCTTCAAGATTTCCGCCGTTCCGTTCCACATGTGGACGCCGGATGTCTATGAAGGGGCGCCAACCCCGGTTACCGCGTTCCTCGCCGCTGCACCGAAAGTTGCCGCTATGGGCATGCTGGTCCGGATCGTGATCGAGGCCTTCCAGCCGGTTACAAACGACTGGCAGCAGATCATCGTGTTCGTGTCGATCGCATCGATGGCACTCGGAGCCTTCGCGGCTATCGGTCAGCACAACCTGAAACGACTGATGGCCTATTCGTCCATCGGTCATATGGGCTACGCGCTGGTGGGCCTTGCTGCCGGCACCCAGACAGGTGTCGAAGGCGTCATTTTCTACATGATCGCCTACATGGGCATGACGCTTGGTGTCTTCGCCTGCATCCTGTCCATGCGCCGCAAGGATGGCATGGTCGAGGAGATCGGTGATCTGGCTGGGCTGTCCCAGACAAACCTGCCGATGGCAATCCTGCTGGGTCTGCTGATGTTCTCGCTCGCCGGTATTCCGCCGCTGGTCGGTTTCTTCGGCAAGTGGTACGTGTTCAGCGCGGCCGTCGAGGCTGGTCTCTTCCCGCTGGCCGTGATCGGCGTGGTCGCGTCGGTGGTAGGTGCCTATTATTACCTGCGGATCGTCAAGGTCATGTTCTTCGACGAACCTGTTGAGGGTTTCGAGGCCATGCCGATGGAGCTGCGCGTGGTACTGGGCCTGTCGAGTGTATTCGTGATCTTCTTCTGGCTGGCACCGGGACAGATCGTCAGCGCGGCCAGCTCTGCTGCCCAGTCGCTGTTCTGATTGATCGCATGACAAGTTATGGACATGAACGTCCGGCGCCAGGTGCGCCGGACTTTCGCTTTGTGGAGCTGGAAACTGTCGGCTCCACGAATTCGCTGTGTTTCGACAAGGCACGGCAAGGGGACGCCGGTCATCTGTGGATCAGGGCAGTCGAGCAGACCACAGGTCGTGGGCGCCGCGGGCGTGACTGGTCCTCACCGATAGGCAACATGTTCGCCAGCCTGCTTCTGATCGACCCAAAACCGGCTGAACGGATCGGCGAATTGCCGCTTGCTGCTGCCGTTGCATTGGCGGAAGCCGTTGACAAAGCCGCAGGTACACTGCAACTGGTAAGCCTGAAATGGCCAAACGACCTGCTTGTAGAGGGCTCGAAACTGTCCGGCATCCTGCTGGAGGCTGAAACGCTTAACGATGGCCGGCAGGCAGTTGTCCTTGGTTTCGGTGTCAATTGTGTTTCCCACCCGCCGTTGTCCTTGTATCAGGCGACGGATCTCAGGAGCCTGGGCTATCAGGTAACAGCTGAACGGTTGTTCGAATGTCTTGCGGAGACGCTGGCGGACAACCTGTCTCGCTGGCAGCAACCGGGCGGCTTTGAAGGAATTCGCCGAGCCTGGCTGAAACGGGCGGCACATCTGGGCAAAACCATAACGGTTCGGACTGCCCAGGAAGAAATTACCGGCACTTTTGCCGATTTGGACGCGCGCGGCCACCTGGTCCTGAAACAGGATGGTGGCGGTGAGCGAACGATTTATGCGGGTGATGTGTTTTTGCCTGGCGCTTGAGCGCCGGGCCGTTGCCCGATCTGACGTTTAAAGGAGCAATCCATGGCTTCGGCCAAGAAAAACAACAACAACAACGACATCGTGTTTCTGCCCCTGGGCGGGGTTGGCGAAATCGGCATGAACCTCGGTTTGTACGGCTATGGTCCGGAAGATGACCGGACATGGCTGATCGTCGACTGTGGTGTGAGTTTCGCCGGACCGGAACTTCCGGGCATCGATGTAGTCGTTCCGGACATCAAGTTCCTGGAAGATGAAGTCGACAATATCGCCGGCATGGTGATTACCCACGCACATGAAGACCATTACGGCGGGATCCTGCATCTGTGGCCCTTCCTGAAGGTACCGGTCTATGCAACGGCCTTCACTGCCGGTCTGCTCGCAGCCAAAACGGAAAGCGAGCCGGGAGCAGAAGAGGTTCCGGTGACGGTGGTGAAGCAGGGTGAGCGCCACAAGATTGGTCCGTTTGATGTCGAATTTGTTGCGATGGCGCACTCCATTCCGGAGCCCTGCGCGCTGGCGATCCGCACGCCTGCCGGCATGGTGCTGCATACCGGCGACTGGAAGATCGACAGGACGCCTGGCGTCGGCCTTCCCATTGATCTGGACCGGCTTGCCGAGCTCGGCCGGGAAGGGGTGATGGCGCTTGTCTGTGACAGTACCAATGCAATTCGTGACGGTGTCAGCCCCAGCGAGGCAGATGTTGCTGTCGAGCTGAAAAAAGTTATGGCAAAGGCCAGCAAGCGAATTGCGGTCACCACCTTTGCATCCAACGTCGCACGCATTCGGGCGATTGCGGAAGCAGCCGCCGCGAACGACCGCGACATGGTGATTGTCGGCCGCTCTATGCACCGGGTGATCGAGGTTGCCGGAGAGCTTGGCTATCTGGATGGACTGAAGCCGTTTCACGATGAAGAGGCCTATGGCTACCTGCCGCGGGAAAAGACCGTGCTTTTGTGCACGGGATCGCAAGGCGAAGCCCGCGCTGCCCTCGCCAGGATCGCAGCCGGCGACCATCGCAACATCGCGCTGTCAAAGGGCGATATGGTCATCTTTTCTTCGCGCACGATCCCCGGCAACGAGAAAGCCGTTGGTGAGGTACTGAACAACCTTGCCGACAAGGATGTCGACATCATCACCGACCGTGACGCCCTTGTGCATGTGTCCGGTCACCCGCGCAGGGGCGAGCTGGAGCAGCTTTACAAACTGGTCCAGCCGAAAGTCGTGCTTCCCGTCCACGGGGAACCGTTGCATCTTGCCGCCCACGCTGCGTTCGCAAAGGACCTCGGGGTGCCTGAAGTGGTGCGCGGCAAGAACGGGGACATTATCCGCCTGAGTGCGGGGCGTGCCGGCATCATCGACGAGGCGCCGTCAGGCATCCTGGTGAAAGACGGCGATATCCTGGACGATCCGGAAGTCACCGGCGTCAAGGAACGGCGCAAGCTTTCGTTTGCGGGCGCTGCGGTGATCGCGCTGGTGGTCAACCGATCCGGGGAGCTGCTGGACGACCCCAATGTTGTCCTGTTGGGCTTGCCGGACACGGATGATGAAGGTGATCCGATGGAGGATATCGTCATCAAGGCTGTCAGGGGCGCTGTTACCAGCATCCCGAAGAACCGGCGCAAGGACAAGGATCTGGTTGCGGAGGCTGCTCGCCGTGCAGCTCGGTCCGAGATCCTGAACGTCTGGGGCAAAAAGACGCTCTGCAAGGTGATGGTGACCCAACTATAGTCATCACGGCGGCCTGAGTGGCCGCTGACAGCGGAGGTTTGCAAATGATCGGACGGCTCAATCACGTCGCCATTGCGGTGTCGGATATCGAAGCAGCAACGGCAGTCTACCGGGACACTCTCGGTGCAGAGGTTTCAGCCAGGGAAGAGCAGCCGGATCACGGCGTCAGCACGGTGTTCATCAACTTGCCGAACACCAAGATCGAGCTGCTCGAGCCGCTTGGCGAGAATTCTCCCATTGCAAAGTTCCTGGAAAAGAATCCCTCAGGTGGCATTCACCACGTTTGCTACGAGGTCGATGACATCATTGCCGCGCGCGACAAGCTGCTGGCAGATGGGGCCCGGGTACTCGGCGACGGTGAACCGAAGATAGGGGCGCATGGCAAACCTGTGCTGTTCCTGCATCCCAAGGACTTTCTCGGTACCTTGACTGAACTGGAAGAGGCTTAATTTATGTCCATCGCGTTTGGCATGGCCATCTATTTCATGCTCTGGTGGATCATTCTGTTTGCCATTCTGCCGTTCGGCATGCGCCGGACGCAGGAGGAAGCAGGCGAGGTTGTACCAGGAACCGAGCCAAGCGCTCCCGAGCAGCCGCGATTCCGTCGGGTAATCATCCTGACCACCATCGTGACCACTGTGGTTTTTGCCGGATACCTCGGTATGCGCAACTCGGGATTCGGGTTGGACGACATTCCGTTCCTCAACCCGCCAACCGGCAGCTACAGTCACCCGTCCAACTGACGGGTGCGCCTCCCGGGGCATATTTGTTCGGATCCCACGACAAGTTCGCCCGGTTGCAAGAAAACTGACGCTATTCCGCAAAGAAAAAAAGGCAGAGCCAAGCTCTGCCTTTGTAAAGTTCCGCGTCTAAATTCGACCCTGTACCCTTACTGTCCGGTATTCCCGTACAGCTGGGCGGCTGCAAACCAAAAGGTGCGCCTGAGGGTCCTTCCTCCCAAGACTCAGACCGCGATGTCCTTGAGCCTCTTGGCATTTCTGCCAAGGCATCTTTTTGTTATGAAGATGGAAACTAGCGGATTGATTCAGCCTTGTCACCTATTTGTCGTGCACAGGCTATTTTTTTTGCTTGCCTATTTCCTTGGCGGCAATTGGTACTAAGACCTTAGTTCTGAAGCCGGCAAAAAATTAGGCGGCAAACTTAAGCAAATACCTGCATTTGCGCGCTATTTTGCCGTCATTTCTGTATAAGGCAGGCATGCCTGCGCAAAGGGCTTGTATTTGGTGGCTGCTTGCGCTTTGACTGCGCACAAAACAGGCGATGCCCAAGATTGAGAGAACATTCATGCGTCTTTCCCGTTACTTTCTGCCCATACTGAAAGAAACACCCAAGGAAGCGGAAATCGTGTCCCACCGGCTGATGCTGCGTGCCGGCATGATTCGTCAGCAGTCCGCCGGAATCTATTCCTGGTTGCCACTTGGGTTGAAGGTCCTGCGCAAGATCGAACGGATCGTGGAAGAAGAACAGGCAAGGGCAGGCGCGATCCAGTTGCTGATGCCGACGATCCAGTCAGCCGACCTGTGGCGTGAGAGTGGCCGGTATGATGCCTATGGCAAGGAGATGCTGCGTATCACCGACCGTCACGAGCGGGACATGCTGTTTGGGCCGACAAACGAGGAGATGATCACCGACATCTTCCGTGGCTACGTGCGATCCTACAAGGACCTGCCGCTGAACCTCTATCACATCCAGTGGAAGTTCCGTGACGAGGTGCGCCCGCGCTTTGGTGTCATGCGCGGCCGGGAGTTCCTGATGAAGGATGCCTATTCCTTCGATCTGGACAAGGAATCGGCCCGCCACGCCTATAACCGGATGTTTGTCGCCTACCTGCGCACCTTCGCGCGCATGGGGCTGAAGGCGATCCCGATGAAAGCCGACACCGGCCCGATCGGCGGCGACATGAGCCACGAGTTCATCATTCTTGCCGACACCGGCGAAAGCGAAGTGTTCTGCGACAAGTCGTTGTTGGAGCTGCCGACGCCTGCGGAAGATACGGACTTCTCCTCCGACCTGACGCCGATCGTGACCGAATGGACGACGCCCTACGCGGCAACGGACGAAATGCACGACGAAGCCGCCTTCGGTGCACTGGCTGAAGACACCCGAGTGTCGGCGCGTGGTATCGAAGTCGGTCATATCTTCTATTTCGGTACCAAGTACTCCGATGCGATGGGTGCCAAGGTTGCGACTGCAGAAGGCACGGAAGTGCCGGTCCACATGGGCTCCTACGGTGTCGGCGTTTCACGCCTTCTTGGCGCCTTGATCGAAGCCAATCATGATGAAAATGGAATCGTCTGGCCGAAATCCGTCGCGCCGTTCCATGTCGGGCTGGTCAATCTGAAGCCGGGTGACGAGCTGACGGATCCGGTGTGTGAAGATCTCTATGCCAAGTTTGAAGCTGCCGGCATCGAGGTTCTTTACGACGATACGGACACCCGGGCCGGTGCCAAGTTCGCGACGATGGATCTGATTGGCTTGCCGTTCCAGGTCGTTGCCGGGCCGCGTGGACTGAAAGACGGCTTGCTGGAAGTCAAGGACCGGGCAACTGGGGAAAAGGAAATGCTTTCTCCGGAAGCCACCTTGAACAAGCTGACGGCGGCATTGACGGACTAACCAAGTCCGGTGATCCTCTGTGTGGGGATTCGGTCGCGGCGTCTGCTGCGGCCAGCCGGCCTGCCGGAAATATTTCGGTAGGTGGGCTGTGCTGAATTTGGGGCTGTGCTGAACTGGATGGACAATGACAGCGGTAGATACGGCGGACATTGACGACGGTCGCAAACCGGCAGCCCCGACACGCGCCTTTTCCGCATTTGAATGGATGATTGCAGGGCGCTACCTGCGATCTAGGCGCCGCGAAACCTTCATATCCGTCATTGCAGGCTTTTCCTTTGCTGGCATCATGCTTGGCGTGGCAACGCTGATCATCGTGATGGCGGTGATGAACGGGTTCCGGACGGAGCTTCTCGGCAAGATCCTCGGTATCAACGGTCATATGCTGGTTCAGCCGATCGACCAGCCACTGACGGACTATGATGCGGTTTCCGCCCGGTTGCAGGGTGTGCCGGATGTGGTCAGTGCGATGCCTTTCGTGGAAGGCCAGGCGCTGGTTTCCGGACCTGCAGGGAATTTCGGAGCGCTCGTTCGCGGCCTTTACGAAAGCGATCTGCGCCGTGTGCCGCTTATCGCGAACAATGTGCGGGCCGGAACCCTTGACGGGTTCGACGAGGGCGAGGGGGTTGCCATCGGTTCACGCATGGCGCAACAGCTCGGCATCACCCTTGGTGACAATGTCACCATTATCTCACCGCGCGGTAGTGTGACCCCCATGGGCGTTACGCCGCGGTTGAAGGCCTATCCGGTCACCGCCATTTTCGAAATCGGCATGAGTGAATACGACGCGACCTTCCTGTTCATGCCACTGGAAGAGGCGCAGGCCTATTTCAACATGGATACCAAGGCGACCGGTATCGAAGTTTATGTAGCTGACCCCGACAGGGTCGGTATCATGAAGGACACGATCGAGGAGGCCGCGGATCGGCCGGCTTTCGTAACCGACTGGCGCCAGCGCAATGTCACCTTCTTTGCAGCCCTTGAGGTGGAGCGGAACGTGATGTTCATCATCCTGACGCTGATCGTCCTGGTTGCGGCGCTCAATATCGTTTCCGGCATGATCATGCTGGTGAAGGACAAGGGCAAGGACATCGCGATTTTGAGGACCATGGGCGCGACGCGTGGGTCGATTATGCGGATCTTCCTGATCACAGGCGCCAGTATCGGCTTCGTCGGTACATTCGCCGGCTTCTTCCTCGGACTTTTGGTCTGCCTGAACATCGAGAGCATCCGTCAATTCGTTTCCTGGCTTACCAGGACAGAACTGTTCGATCCGACGCTTTACTTTTTGTCACAGCTGCCCGCGGAGATTGACTCCGGAGAGACGATAACAGTGCTTGTCATGGCGCTTGCGTTGTCACTGCTGGCGACGGTCTATCCTGCGTGGCGGGCTGCGCGGCTCGATCCCGTTGAAGCCCTCAGATATGAATAGGGAGACGGGAGATGAACATGGCCGTTGACCCCAACCAGGCACCGGGACTGGCGCCCGCCGCCCTGCAATTGTCTGGCATTACCCGCAGTTTCGACGAGGGTAATCGCGAACTTCATATCCTGAACGGTGCCGATCTGCGCATCGAGGCCGGTGAGATGGTTGCCCTGGTGGCGCCTTCCGGAACCGGCAAATCGACCCTCTTGCATATTGCAGGTTTGCTGGAGCGCCCGGACGAGGGCGATGTCTTCCTGGGACCGGTCAACTGTTCGGATCTGTCTGATGATGAGCGCACGGCCATCCGGCGTAACGACATCGGGTTCGTCTATCAGTTTCATCACCTGCTGCCGGAGTTTACCGCGCAGGAAAACGTGATGATGCCACAGATGATCCGTGGCTTGCCGCGAAAGATGGCAGCGGAGAGAGCAGACGAACTTTTGAAATACATGCGTCTCGGTGAGCGTGGCAGCCATCGCCCTTCGGAGCTTTCCGGCGGGGAGCAGCAGCGCGTTGCCGTTGCCCGTGCAGTTGCGAATGCGCCTCGTATCCTTCTTCTGGATGAACCGACGGGAAATCTGGACCCCAACACTGCAGGCTATGTATTCGACGCCTTGCAGGCATTGGTGCGGGCGTCCGGTGTTGCGACGCTGTTCGCAACTCACAACCTGGAACTGGCGGGCCGGATGGACAGGGCAATAACGCTGTCCGAAGGCCTGGTCAGGGACCTCTAGGTTTTTCCAGTCAGACAAGCCAAGCCAAAAAATTGTTTCTACCCCATGTGAGCGGGCTCCTCAGGGCTACCGTTCTCCAGAAGAACAAAGCAAAAACCCTAAGTTTTCAGCAAATTTGATTTGCTTGATGACAAGGGGAACAAAAAGGGCTTGCAATAGGAACAAAAATGGAACATCATCCAGTTACGCAATTAGCAACGGTTGGAGGATGTGATGATCCATATCGCTCGTGATTTTGCCGCTTTCGGTGCAATGGTTTGCTTCTGCACGACGCTCGCCGTCTGGGGCGACGTGCTTCTGTCCGTCGGCTGATCAATCTCTGCTGAACGGTCGTTGTTTCGGCAAATGGTGCCAGTTCGTTTTTTGAGTTCCTGGACTCAGTCCGCTGCGGTGTGATGCGAAGTCAGGATTACAAAGAACAGCGGTAACAACTCCTTCGGCGTCTCGACACGCTATTCCGAACACGCTTCACTTGAGCGCTGATTCTGGAAGATGTTATGAGAGCCGCCATGTCTGCTACAGATCCCAATAATTCTCTGTCTTCCGGTTCGTCAGAAAATGCCGGCAGTGAGGCAAGCGGTCCCGGCTATGTTCACCTCCGGGTCCATTCGGCGTTGTCGCTTCTGGAAGGTGCGTTGCCGATCAAGAAGCTTCTCGACCTCGCCAAGGCCGATGACCAGCCGGCGCTGGCGATTGCCGATACCAACAATCTGTTTGGCGCGCAGGAATTTGCAACCAAAGCGTGGGGATCCGGAATTCAGCCGATTGCGGCGTGTCAGCTTTCCGTCTTTTTCGACGATGGACTTGAAAGCGGGCGGAGAGGGGAACCTGCGCTTTCGGACGTTGTTCTTCTCGCCATGACAGAAGCCGGTTACGGCAATCTGATGGAGCTGAGTTCTCGGGCCTTCCTCGACACGGAAACCGGTCTGAGGCCACACGTTTCCTCCGGGTATCTTCTATCAAAGTCCGAAGGCGTTATCATTCTGACCGGTGGTGTCGGAGGGCCGATCGGGGCAGCGCTCCTTGCCGGCCGCAAGGACCTCGCAAAAAGCCGGTTGCAAACATTGGCGGATCGTTTTCCCGGTCGTTGCTACGTGGAAATCCAGCGCCATGGCATGGAAGCCGAGCGCAAGACCGAAGACGCGTTTCTCGATCTGGCCTACGAATACGGGCTACCACTGGTCGCCACCAACGAAGCCTTCTTTCCCAAGCGCGAAGACTATGAAGCTCATGACGCGCTGATCTGCATCTCCGAGGGCAGGGTGCTGATCGAGGACGACCGCAGACGTCTGACACCGGAGCACTACTTCAAAAGCCGCGCGGAAATGTGCGCGCTCTTTGCGGATTTGCCGGAGGCGCTTGTCTCAACGGTAGAAATTGCCCGGCGCTGCAGCTTCCGCCCGTTGAAGCGCGCGCCGATCCTGCCCCGGTTTGCCGGTGCAGATGCGGATCCGGAAGAAGCGGAGAAGGCAGAGGCGGAAGAGTTGATCCGCCAGGCACGCGAAGGATTGCAGGCGCGCCTTGATGCGCATGGACTGGCGCCGGGTCTTGAGGAGAAGGACTACTGGGATCGTCTCGACTACGAGACCGGCATCATCGAGCGCATGAAGTTTCCCGGGTACTTCCTGATCGTTGCGGACTTCATCAAATGGGCGAAAGGGCAGGATATTCCGGTCGGCCCGGGTCGCGGGTCCGGTGCGGGGTCCCTGGTTGCCTGGTCGCTGACCATTACCGACCTCGATCCCATGCGGTTTTCGCTGCTGTTCGAACGCTTCCTCAATCCTGAACGCGTTTCGATGCCTGACTTCGATATCGACTTCTGCCAAACCCGGCGTGAAGAAGTGATCCGTTATGTTCAGGAAAAATATGGCCGGCAGCAGGTCGCGCAGATCATCACCTTCGGATCGCTTCAGGCCCGCGCCGTGCTGCGCGATGTCGGCCGCGTGCTGCAAATGCCTTATGGCCAGGTCGACCGGCTCTGCAAACTTGTCCCCGCCAACCCGGCAAATCCCGTAACGCTTGGTCAGGCGATCGAGGAAGAGCCACGCCTGCGCGAGGCAGCCAAGGAAGAGGAAATCGTCGAGCGGCTGCTGGGCATGGCTCAGAAGCTCGAAGGCCTTTACCGGCACGCTTCTACGCACGCTGCGGGCGTTGTCATCGGTGACAGGCCTCTGGAACAACTGGTTCCGCTCTATCGAGACCCGCGTTCCGACATGCCGGTTGCCCAGTTCAACATGAAGATGGTGGAAGACGCCGGACTTGTTAAGTTCGACTTCCTCGGCCTGAAGACACTGACGGTTATCGATACGGCGGTGAAGCTGATTGAACGGCGCGGTATCGATGTCGACGTCGCAGCCCTGCCGATCGACGACGAGAAAACCTACAAGCTGCTGGCGCGCGGCGAAACGTTCGGCGTGTTCCAGCTGGAAAGTCAGGGCATGCGCCGCGCGATTGCAGGCATGAAACCCGACCGGTTCGAAGACATCATTGCCCTTGTGGCTTTGTATCGTCCCGGACCGATGGAGAACATCCCGGTCTACAATGCGGTGAAGCACGGCGAACAGGACCCGGACTGCCTGCATCCCCTGCTTGAACCCATCCTGATGGAGACGAACGGCATTATCGTCTACCAGGAACAGGTGATGCAGATTGCGCAGGTTCTGTCCGGCTACTCTCTCGGTGAAGCTGACCTTCTGCGCCGCGCCATGGGTAAGAAGATTGCCGCGGAAATGGAAGTCCAGCGGGCGCGTTTTGTCGACGGCGCGGTGGAGCGTGGGATCAACAAGAGCCACGCCGGAACAATCTTCGATCTTGTGGCGAAGTTCGCCAACTACGGCTTCAACAAGTCGCACGCTGCGGCGTATGCACTGGTCTCCTATCATACGGCCTGGCTTAAGGCGAACCACCCGGTTGAGTTCATGGCCGCTTCCATGACACTGGATCTGGGCAATACGGAAAAACTGGGCGACTACCGTCAGGAATGTCGGCGCATGAAGATCGAGATCGAGCCGCCGTCAATCAACCGCGGGCAGGTCTATTTTGACGTTGCCGACGGCAAGATCCTTTACGCGATGGGCGCGATCAAGGGTGTCGGCGAGCAGGCGGTTGAACACATTGTTGAGGTTCGGGGCGACAAGCCTTTCAAGAGCCTTGGCGATTTTGCGCGTCGGATTTCACCCAAGGCCCTCAACAAGCGAACGCTTGAAAACCTGGTCGCAGCCGGAGCATTCGATGAGCTTGAGCCCAACCGGGCACGGGTTTTTGAAGGCCTCGACCGGATCATGGGCCTGGCTCAACGCACCGAGGAAAACAAGACGCTCGGCCAGGACGAGCTTTTTGGAGGCAGCGACAGCGAAGAACCCTTGCAGCTGGATGATGTCCATGGCTGGACAAACGAAGAGAAGCTGCAGCGGGAACACTCGGCGATCGGGTTTTACCTGTCAGCGCATCCGATCGACGAATACGCCTCCGTGCTGGAAAAGATGCGGGCACAGCCGTGGAGCCAGTTTTCGGAAGCGGTCAAGAAGGGGGCGTCTCACGGCCGGCTTGCCGGCACCGTTGTGTCCATGCAGGAACGCAAGACCAAGACCGGCAATCGCATGGGTATCGTTCGCCTGTCCGATGCTACGGGCCAGTATGAGGCGTTGCTCTTCCGTGAGAAACTCGAACAGTTCCGGGATGCCTTGCAGGCTGGACGTTCCGTTGTCGTGCTCGTCGGGGCTGACATGCGCGACGACGAGCCCTCCCTTCGAATCGAACAGGTTGATCCGATCGATCAGGTTGCAGCCCGTCTGCAGAAAAGCATGCGTGTCTTTGTTCGCGATGAACGTCCAATCCCGAGCCTTGCAAAGCAGTTGCAGGTGAGGGGTGAAGGTGACGTGACGGTGATTGTCCTTCTGGAAAACGGCGCACGGGAAGTGGAAGTCAAGCTCCCCGGCCGGTTCCGCCTGTCACCGGAAATTGCGGGCGCGCTCAAGGCAGTGCCAGGTGTAACGGACGTACAGGTGGCGTGAACATCCAGGGCGCCGACAATGCGATTTCACTGTGGGAGCGCTGGTGCGCCAGGGTTTCAATGGTCCTGAAAATGCTCGCTCTGTCAGTTGCCGATGCGGGCGCTGTGATAGTCCTTGAGCGCGGTGGCCAGCTGCAACGCAAAGCGCGCTGAAGCCACGGGAAGTGTTCGCCCGCGCATCTGGCCCAGAATTAGGTTCCCGGGTGGCAGGTCCTTGCTCGAGATCGGTTTGAAAACCAGCGAGCCGTCATCCTGCTCTCTGAGCCCCAGAGGGATCTGGAAGCCGATCAGTTTCTCACAGAGAACGTAGTGCCGGATCAGGTCGAAGCTTTCGGTTTCGACAGCGGGAGATACGCGGCGACTGCCACGCCGGGCAGCAAAGTCCAGCAGATGCCTGACGCCATATTTGGTTGTCGGTGCGACGTGGGGCACATCGAGACAATCCCGCAGGCGCACCTCCGCTTTTTTTGCCAGTGGATGGTCGCTTGCCATAACCGCATAAACCTCCTGCGGGATGACATGAAGCACCTCGAAATCCACCAGATAGACTGGCTCGAACACCAGTGCCAGGTCGCTGGAATAGGACACGAGTTCCTGCTCGGCCTGGGTTCTGTCCCTGACGTTGACCGAAAACGTGACGCCCGGATGATCACGCCGGTACCGGGCGATCTGCTCGGGCAGGAAATAAGGAACCATGGCCTGCGAGCAGGCGATGGAAACGTGCCCTCTGCGTTCTCCTGCAAGATCAGCGACCTGGCTCTGCACACGAGCAAGGTCTGAAAGGCTTGCGCGGTAGTGGTGGAGAAGAAGCTCTCCGGCAGGGTTGAGACGTACGCCCTTCGGTAGGCGCTCAAAGAGCTGTGCGCCAAACTCCTGCTCGAACCTTTGCACCCGGCGCGTAAGCGCCGAGGCGGTCAGGTTCATGTCTTCCGCCGCTTTTCTGATGGAGCCCGCTCGGGCGACAGCCTCAATGAGCTGAAACGTGTATAAGTGTCTCATTTCAATAGGCTTTGTTTATAGCGTTGCATTTTTTTCATCGCATCTGTGAATTTATAGCATTTTTCGGAAACAGAAAACACCTGCAAGCTTCGGAAAGCCAATCGCACAGCGGAGTTTCCGAACATGTCCCTACACCGACGCGAATTCCTCAAAGCCGGAGCTGCCGTCGTCGGCGCCCTCCCGTTTTCCCGGTCCCTGTCTGCCTTCGCCGCAAGCGATACTCTGGTGGCGGTGACCGGTCAGACCATCAACAGTCTGGATCTTCACCGTACCGGTACCAACAGGGCGAGCTATCAGGTTGCCATCAACAGTTATGACCGGTTGATTACGTTCGGCAGCAAGACCCTGGAAGATGGCAGCGTTTCCTTCGACTATTCGAAGCTGGAACCGGAACTCGCGGAAAGCTGGACAATTTCCGACGACGGTTTGACCATTACCTTCAAGCTGAAGCCGAACGCCGTTTTCTGGGACGGCAGCAAAGTGACCGCTGAGGATGTAAAATGGTCTTTCGACAGGGCAGTGTCAGTTGGCGGGTTCCCGAGCACGCAGATGAAAGCTGGCGGCCTTGTGCGGCCGGATCAGTTTGAAGCCGTCGATGAGGAAACCTTTGTCGTCAAGCTCGACAAGCCATCAAAGCTATCCTTGCCGGATCTGGCAGTTCCTGTGCCGTTCGTCATCAATTCGAAAGTCGCCAAGGAACATGCGACAGCCGATGATCCCTGGGCGACTGAGTATCTTCACACGACACCTGCCGGGTCCGGGGCCTACAAGGTTGCCCGTTGGGATTCCGGCCAGCAGATCGTTTACGAACGCTTTGACGAATGGGCTGGTGGACCTTTGCCCAAGGTTCGCAGAATCATTGTTCGAGAAGTGCCGAGTCCGGCAACCCGCCGCGCCCTGATCGAACGTGGTGATGTGCAGGTGTCCTTCGACATACCTGATAAGGATGCTGCTGAGCTCGCTGAAAAGGTGAAAGTGTATTCCACACCGATTGCCAACACCATGCATGTGGTTGGCCTGAATTACACTTTCGAACCTTTCCAGGATCCGAATGTGCGCAAGGCTATCGCCTACGCGATTCCCTATAAGGACATCTTCGATACCGCAGCTTACGGCCGCGGCGCACCGTTGTGGGGCGGTAGCGAGACCATTGAAGACACCTCCTGGCCACGCAAGTCGCCCTATAGCCATGACATGGAGAAAGCCAAGGAGTTGCTTGCAGCATCCGCCTATCCTGATGGCTTCGAAGTCCCTCTGTCGATCAGCACAGACCTTGCATCCTGGATGGAGCCAACTGCACTGCTGATCCAGGAAAGTCTCGGCAAACTCGGCATCAAGACGGAAATCGAGAAGATCCCCGGGGCAAACTGGCGCACGGCGGTGCTCGTGGAAAAGCGCTTGCCACTACATCTGGAAAACTTCGGCGGCTGGCTGGACACACCCGACTACTACTTCTTCTGGGCGTATCAGGAAGGCAACCTTTTCAATTCCTCGAATTATCGAAACGAGGAAATCGAGACCCTGACCTCGGAAACGCTTCACATGGCGCAGGACGATCCTGAGTACGCGCCGAAGATCAAGCGGATGTTCGAGATCGCGATGGAAGACCTGCCGAGGATTCCGCTTTATCAGCCGGCGCTCAACGTCGCGGTCAACAGTGCCGACGGTTACGAGTTCTGGTTCCACCGCCAGCTCGATGTCCGCTCTCTGACGAACGTGGAGAGCTAGGTCATGGCGCGTCGCAGCTCAGCTACGCTTAACCGCATTCTGCAGGCGATACCGGTTCTGATAGGCGTTGTGGTGATCAGCTTCATCCTCACCCGTGCCTTGCCCGGTGACCCAGCAGTGCAATTTGCCGGAGCTGCGGCAACGCCTGAATCCATCGAAGAGGTTCGACGGTCTCTGGGCCTCGACAAACCGTTGCCGGAGCAGTTCCTGATCTATGTAGGAGATCTGCTGCAGGGAGATCTGGGCCAGTCGGTTTCCACCGGCCGGCCCGTTGCGACGGAACTTGCGTCCCGACTGCCGGCCTCGCTCGAATTGACGCTGTCCGCCCTGATCCTGTCCTGCCTGATAGCCGTTCCACTCGGCGTTCTGGCAGCGACACGGCCGGGAACCTGGATTGACCAGCTATGCCGGATACTTGTCACCGCCGGCGTATCTCTGCCGACATTCTTCACTGGCATCGTTCTGATCTATGTTTTCTATTATCTCTTGGGCATCGCTCCGTCGCCCCTTGGCAGGCTCGATTTCATCTATCTTGATCCTCCCAGGATAACCGGGTTCTTCCTGATCGACGCTGCAATTGTCGGAGATTGGGAAACCTGGTTCGGGGCGCTGAAGCAGTTGGTCTTGCCGGCAACGACGCTAGCCCTCTTCACCCTTGCTCCGATCGCGCGCATGACGCGGGCGGCGATGCTGTCTGCATTGGCGGCCGACTATGTCAGAACCGCACGGGCAGCAGGCCTCGGGCCAGGGATGGTCCTCTACGGCTACGCTTTCCGCAACGCTCTGCTTCCGGTCGTGACCACGCTGGGTATGGTGTTTTCCTTTGTGCTTGGGGCGAATGTGCTGGTCGAGAAGGTCTTCGCCTGGCCAGGCATCGGATCCTATGCGGTCGAGGCGCTTGTGGTTTCCGATTACGCCGCGGTTCAGGGGTTCGTTCTGGCGATGGCATTGCTGTTCGTCATTCTCAACCTGTTGATCGATCTGTCCTATTCGCTGATTGATCCACGTTTCGGGACATCTTCGAAATGAGTGATACGACGTTGCCTCCAACCGTCGCGGAGCGGAAGACCGGCTCCGGTGCGCTGGCCCACACGATCTATGTCCTTCGGGAAAATCCGGTCACGGCACTGTCTTTCGCCATGTTCGCTTTTTTCATCGGATCAGCAGTGCTCGGACCTGCACTGGTTCCCTACGATCCGCTGCAGACGAATGCGGCAAATGCATTGCAGGCCCCCAGCTGGTCTCATTGGTTCGGAACCGACAATCTTGGCCGTGATGTCTTTTCAAGGGTGATCGTTGCAACGCGCCTTGATCTGATCATCTCGGTGTCCGCTGTCGCGCTTTCCTTCGTCATCGGTTCGGTCCTTGGTGCCGTGGCCGGTTACCGTGGAGGCTGGCTGGATGTCGTGCTCAACCGGTTTCTCGACACCATCATGGCCTTTCCATTGTTCGTGCTGGCCATGGGCATTGTGGCGGCGCTCGGGAATTCGATTTCCAACATCATTCTGGCCACTGCGATCATCAACATTCCGTTCTACGCCCGTCTTGTTCGTGCGGAGGTCAACATCCGGCGGGAAGCCGGCTTCACGCTTGCCGCAAAGCTTGCCGGCAATTCGGATACCAGGGTGCTCGCGTTTCACATATTCCCGAATGCCCTGCCGCCGATGATGGTGCAGGTCTCGCTCAATCTGGGGTGGGCCATTTTGAACGCGGCCGGATTGTCCTTTATCGGCCTTGGTGTTCGTCCGCCCACACCGGAGTGGGGCATCATGGTTGCTGAAGGCGCGAATTTCATCGTGTCCGGCGAGTGGTGGCTGGCGTTGTTTCCGGGGCTCTGGCTGATGCTGGCAGTCTTTACCTTCAACCTGATGGGAGACGGTCTTCGCGACATCGTCGACCCGCGTCGTCGGACCTGAGGAGCTTTGCCATGCTGACCATCAAGGATCTCAAAGTTGCCTTCAAGACGCGCCGCGGTGACGTTCAGGCCGTCAAGGGTATCAGCTTCGACCTGGCCAAGGGCGAACGTCTGGGCATAGTCGGGGAAAGCGGATCGGGAAAATCCGTTACATCTTATGCCCTGATGCGCATTCTGGACGCCGGTGGCCGGATAAAATCCGGTGAGGCGGTATATGACGGTATCGATCTCAAACAGGCGGCGGAGCGCGACATGCGTGAAATCCGCGGTCGGGAGATCTCGATGATCTTTCAGAACCCGCGTGCCGCACTCAATCCCATTCGGAAGGTTGGGCACCAGCTTGAGGACGTCCTTCGCCAGCATGGCCGGGCGACCAGGCAAAATGCGAAAGCAAAGGCAATCGAGGCACTGGAGGCGGTGAAGATCAACGAGGCTGCTGAGCGTTACGAAGCCTATCCCTTCGAGCTTTCAGGGGGCATGTGCCAGCGCGTCGTGATTGCCATTGCGCTTGCCTGTGACCCCAAGCTTCTCATCGCGGACGAGCCGACCACCGGCCTCGACATCACCACCCAAAAGGCCGTCATGGACCTTGTCGATGATCTTGTTCGGGCGCGCGAAATGTCGTCGATCCTGATTACGCACGATCTCGGCCTGGCGTCCGAATATTGCGACCGCATCGTCGTGATGAAGGACGGTGTCATTGTGGAGGAGGGCAGGCCGGCGGACCTGTTTTCAAACCCTCGACATGCCTATACCAGAAAACTGGTGGACGCGACGCCGCGGCGTGGAGCCAGCATTCGTTCATTGCTGCCGGAAGATCAACGCGCGCCGCTGGCCGCACGGACAATCGGCAATTCTCCGATGATGGAAGTCGTCAAGCTGACCAAGACCTACCAGGGCAAATCCGGTCCGGTGTACGCCGTCAAGGGCATCAGCTTCACCATTCGCGAAGGCGAAAGTGTCGGACTGGTCGGCGAATCCGGCTGCGGAAAATCCACCACGTCTTCCATGATCGTGCGGCTGCTTGATCCGACGTCAGGCCACCTGCTTTTCAGGGGCGAGGATATTGCCAAGCTCCCGTCGGAGAACTTCTCCCGGCATCCACTGCGGCAGAAAATCCAGATGGTTTTCCAGGATGCGACGGACAGTCTCAATCCCAGACATACCGCCCGTCAGTCGATAGCCGAACCCTTGAAGCGTTTGACAGGATTAAAAGGCGCCCACTTGGGCGAACGGGTGGAAGAGCTGGCCGCATTGACAGGCTTGCCGAGCCATCTTCTTGATCGGTTTCCGCACCAGCTGTCAGGGGGGCAGAAGGCGCGCGTCGGCATAGCCAGGGCAATCGCCCCGGATCCCGATCTCCTGATCCTTGATGAGCCGACTGCCGCTCTGGATGTTTCCATTCAGGCCGTTGTCCTGAACCTGCTTGCAGACCTACGGGCCCGGCTTGGCATGAGTTACCTTTTCGTCAGCCATGATCTCAATGTCGTGCGTCTGCTGTGCGACCATGTCGTCGTCATGAAGGGCGGCAAAGTTGTTGAGGCGGGAGCCGTCGAGACGGTCATGGATACGCCCCAGAACCCGTACACTCGCGAATTGCTTACGGCTGCGCCCCAGGCACCGGCGCGCAAAACCGCCGCCTAAGATATTTTGGAAGGACTAGACATGATCCGCGAACTTCCCTTCACGCTCGCCGGGCTCCGGCAGGCCTACGCCGAAGGCTTGTCTGTTGAGGCCGTGATCGAAGAAGCCTTCAGGCGGCTTGATGCCATCGGCGACCCGGGAATCTTCATTCACCAGGCACGAGAAACGGCACTTGCTGAGGCCCGTAGTCTAGGCAATCCCGATAACCGGCCTCTTTGGGGAATTCCCTATGTGGCCAAGGACAATATCGACGTGGCTGGCATGCCGACGACTGCAGCGTGCCCGGATTTCGAGTATTTCGCTGATAGCGATGCTTTTGTCGTTGGACGTCTTCGGCAAGCGGGTGCAATTTGTCTTGGCAAGACCAATCTCGATCAATTCGCGACTGGCCTCGTCGGAGTGAGAACGCCATACCCCGTGCCATTGAACGCGGTGGATCCGGAAATCGTTCCCGGTGGCTCTTCCTCAGGCTCGGCCGTTGCTGTTGCCCACGGGTTCGCGTGTTTCTCGCTGGGAACCGACACGGCAGGGTCCGGGCGTGTGCCGGCAGCCCTCAACGGCATTGTGGGGCTCAAACCAAGCCTGGGCGTTCTGTCCGGCTCAGGTCTGGTCCCTGCATGCCGGACCCTCGATACGATCTCGATTTTTGCCATGACCGTTGCGGATGCATGGGCCGTATTCGAGACTGCTGCAGGCTACGACCCGGCAGATGCCTATTCCAGGCAGCTGCCGGTCAAGCAATTGTCTGCCAGTCAGGGAGCTGTACGGATCGCGGTCCCTGACGATGCTTCACTGAAAACCTTCGGTGACATGGCTCAGGCGGACCATTTCAGGGTAACGATCGCATCGCTGCGCACGCAGGGGGCCGTTGTGCAGGAAATCGATTTTCAGCCGTTTTACGATGTCGCCAGCCTGCTCTACGAGGGGGCCTGGGTCGCGGAACGTACAGCTGCTGTCGGTAGTCGTCTGATTGATGCGCCGCAGACGCTTCATCCGACGACGCGCGCAATTATCGAACCGGGTCTTTCTTTGACCGCTGTCGACGCATTCCGTGGACTTTACAAGCTGCAGGACCTGCGCCGGATATGTGATGAGCTTTTGGCAGAGACCGACTTCCTCTGCGTTCCGACGATACCGACATTTGTCTCTGTAGAAGAAATTACCGCTGACCCCATTGGCCCGAATTCGGGCCTTGGCACCTACACGAATTTCGTCAACCTTCTCGATCTTTGCGGTATTGCCGTGCCAACAGGTTTGCGACAGGACGGCCGGCCTGGAAGCCTGACCGTTCTGGCCCGCTGCGGTCAGGATGCAGCCGCCGCCGCGCTTGCCGCTACAGTGGAAGCGGGGCCGCTTGGAGCAACGACCTGGGCTCGGCAGAAATCTGCGCTGACCACAAGCGAAATCGCTGCCGGTGAAATAGCTGTTGCGGTCTGCGGCGCCCACATGTCGGGACTGCCGCTAAACAAGGAGCTGATTTCTCACGGCGCACGCTTTGTAAAATCCAGCAAGACAGCACCGGAATACCGTTTCTTTGCGCTTGCAGGCGGGCCTCCGAAGCGGCCGGGCCTTGTGCAGGTTGGGGCCGGCTCGGGCGGATCAATCAATGTAGAGGTCTGGGCAATGCCGCTTGAGACCTTCGGCAGTTTCATGACGAGTATTCCGGCTCCGCTGTGCATCGGCACGGTCAAGCTGGAAGACGGAACCGACGTAAAGGGATTTTTGTGTGAAGGACATGCAGTTGAAGGGGCTGTTGAAATCACCGAACTGAGTTCCTGGCGAACCTATCTTTCGTCAGTGGTTGCTTCCGTTTCCCAGCCGGATGTCTCGGAGGAGAAGCTGACCGCGCATGCAAGCTGAACTTTTGACATACGAGGGTTCAGTCAGTGCGGGAAATTGAGGGTAGGCGGAATGTTTCTTCTGATTGCTGATTGCCAAGCTCTTCGCAGGCCAGCGTCCCCAGGCGGTGAATAGCGGATTCAAGCGTGTCCGACCAAACGTCGCCGCAACTGATGCGAAGGCAATGTGCATAAAGGCCTGAAGCGGTGAAAAGACTTCCAGGAGCAAAGCAGATATTTAGATTTAAGGCCTTGTAATAAAGCGCTGTTGTGTCGATGTTTTTGTCCATTTCTACCCACAAGACGAAACCGCCGTCCGGATGTGTGACCCTGGTACCCGCCGGAAAGGACTGTGCAATGGCCCGGCGTGCGCGCGCGACATTGGTTTCCATTCTCCGGGCCATGCGAGACACATGGCGCTCGAAGTCCCGGGATGACAGAAATTCAGCCAAAGCCAGTTGAGGTGCCAACGGGTTGCAGATTGAGGCGGAGAACTTGGCCTTGGTGATTTGGACAATGCGGCCGGGAGCGCGGATCCAGCCGGTTCGGTAGCCTGGGGCGAGGGTTTTCGAGAAAGAGCTGCAATAGAAGATCTCGGTCTCGTGCGGCAGACTGAAAAACGGTGCCGGACGGCATCCGCCAAACCCGAGGCCGCCGTAGGTATCATCTTCGATCAAGGGTGTCTTGTAACGGTCCAGCAACTTCAGGACAGAACGTTTCACAGGCTCCGGCATCATGGTGCCAAGTGGGTTGGTGAAGCTGGACGACAAGGCAACGGCAGTTACGGTTCCCGACTTCAGAGCCAGCTCGAGTGCGGACGGATCGATGCCGTCCCGCGAGGTTGGCAACTCCCAGGCCTTCAGTTTCAGGCGTTCGAGAACCTGCAGCAGTCCGAAATAGGCGGGCGATTCGACGGCAATCGTATCGCCCGGCTGTGTGAGCGTTTGAAGTGCGAGCCCTAAAGCTTCGGTGCAGCCACTCGTAATGACAATTTCTTCCTGGGAAACTGTGCTGCCATGCAGGCACATAAGCTTTGCGATTTCTCTCCTGAGTTCCGGTAAACCCTGAGCAGACCCATAGGCGTTGAGTTGCTGTCCTTTCGAGCGGAGGATGCGTGCCTGCAAGGCGTTCAGCGGCTCTGCGGCCAGCAGAGACGGGGCGGGAATGGCGCAGCCAAGCGGCACATATGCCGGGTTTGACGCATGTTCGAGCATCTCCAGGTAAGGAGCTTGAAACACGACACTGCGGCTGGTCTCCGGTGGCGTTGTTTTACTGGGCTCGATGAGCCTGTGGCTTGCTGGACGGGTGACGAAATAGCCGGACTTTGCCTGTGCCCGGATATAGCCTTTGTCTTCGAGATGGGCATAGGCCTGGTTGGCTGTCGACAGGCTAACGGAATAACCGCGCATGGTGCGCCGGAGGGAGGGGAACCTCTCCCCGGGCTTCAAGGTGCCATTGTCGATCAGCTGAGCCAGGGACTGGGCAACGGACTGGTATTTGAACGAAACCATTTCATCTGTATCTGTTCATTTTCGAGTTTTTGTATCTGTTTTGATTTTAGGAGAGATGTCAAACCGGGCCGGACATTTCATCAGTCAGGAGTGCCGGACATGGCAATGGAACATCCGATCCGTTTTACGGAAAAATTTGCAAGGCTCGAAGGGTTGTGGTCGCCGCGCGTCATTGCGGAAATGAACGATTACCAGTTCAAGATCGTCCGCATTCAAGGAGACTTCGTCTGGCATGATCATCCTGAAACGGATGAGACCTTCATCGTTCTCAAGGGCGAAATCCGCATCGATTTTCGTGATCGCGCCATTGTTCTGGGCGAGGGGGAAATGTACGTCGTGCCGAAGGGCGTCGAGCACAAGCCTTATGCGGACTCGGAAGCCGAGCTGCTGCTGATCGAGCCGCAGGGTATTCTCAATACCGGCCATGCGGGCGGAGACAGGACCCAGGAAAACGATCTCTGGATCTGACAAGGTTGTTCGGGCCGGGACTTTTGTGCGTTCCGGCCCGGCCGGCGAGTCGATACTCGGCGCGCTGTTACTGCCTTGCGGGCCAGATAAATTCGACGCGGATACCACCGGGTTCAGCCAGCATCATGTGCTTGCGTGGGCCTCCGCCGAGAGGCTCAGGCATAAATTCGATCTCGACTCCCGGCCAGGCCTTTACCTTTTCGGCAATTTCCAGCAGCTTTTCTTCGCTTGAGACTTCAAGGGCCAGATGGTGGAGGCCGATATTGGTTTTCCTGTCGAAGCCCGTCACAGGCCTTGTGCGGTCTGCCTGCCAGAGCGTCAGGCGGGCGGTACCGTCGGAAACGGTTGTTCGTGGGTAGTTGTCATCACGTGCCAGCAATTGCCAGCCGAGCAGCTCGGTGAAAAACGCGGTGGTCTGGTCCAGATCTCGGACTGTGAGGCCCAGGTGGTTGATGCCTTTGGTGGTCACGGTGGAGTGTCCTTGCTGTGGCGAGTTCAAAATAGGTATAAATGACATGATTGATCGTCAACACATGTCGCTGCTTATCAAGGTATCGAAACGTGAGCTTGCGCCAGGGCGGGAAAATTCGATTTTCAAACAGCGATTGGGTTGAAGAAAACCGGCCCTTGGGCCTTGAAATAAAATTTCTTCCCAACTATAAGGCGCGCATTCCACACGCAAGGGGCGGAAACCGAGCTTATCGGGGTCCTTCCGGTGGCCGAAGGGAAATCTCTCCGGTCCACATCCTCTTGCGGAGGTCAAACCGGAAAAACTCAGGAGATAAGGGCCATGTCTTTGCCCGATTTCACCATGCGTCAGCTGCTGGAAGCTGGCGTTCACTTTGGTCACCAGAAACACCGTTGGAACCCGCGCATGGGTCAGTACATCTTTGGTGTACGCAACGATGTTCACATCATGGACCTGTCCCAGACCGTTCCGCTTCTGCACCAGGCTCTGAAGGCCGTGTCCGACACGGTTGCCGGCGGTGGCCGCGTTCTGATCGTAGGTACCAAGCGCCAGGCACAGGAATCTGTCGCATCTGCAGCGCGCAACTCCGCTCAGTATTATGTCAACGCACGTTGGCTCGGCGGCATGCTGACGAACTGGAAGACCATCTCCCAGTCCATCCAGCGCCTGCGCAAGCTGGAAGAAACCCTGTCTTCCGACGCTGCCAACGCTCTGACCAAGAAAGAGCGTCTGTTCATGGACCGCGAGCGTGAAAAGCTCGAGCGGAACCTTGGCGGTATCAAGGACATGGGCGGTATTCCGGACCTGATTTTCGTGATCGACACCAACCGCGAAGCCATTGCCATCCAGGAAGCCCGCCGTCTGGGTATTCCGGTTGCCGCGATCCTCGATTCCAACTCCAATCCGGAAGGCATCACCTATCCGGTGCCGGGTAACGACGATGCCGGCCGCGCTCTGTCGCTGTACTGCGACCTGATCGCTCGTGCCGCCATCGACGGTATTTCCCGTGCACAGGGTGCTTCCGGCATGGACATCGGCGCTTCCGAAGAAGCTCCGGTTGAAGAAGTTCTTGCTGAGGCTTCTGAAGAAGCTCCGGCTGAAGCAGCAGCTGCCGAGGCTTAAGCCTCTCCTGCCGCGGTCTGCCGCGGCAGAATACTGTTGAAATTCGCAAGGCGGGCTGCATTTTGTTGCAGCCCCGTCATAAAGGCGCGGAAGGCCATGGGCTAAACCGTGTCTCATCTGAAACCCCCATGCACGAGGCAATCGATGAGCATTACCGCTGCGATGGTAAAAGAGCTCCGCGAGAAATCCGGCGCTGGCATGATGGACTGCAAGACCGCCCTGACTGAAGCAGGCGGTGATATGGAAGCAGCTGTTGACTGGCTGCGCACCAAAGGTCTGGCCAAGGCTGCCAAGAAGGCAGGCCGTGTGGCTGCTGAAGGTCTGGTCGGCGTTGCCGCCGATGGCAACAAGGCTGCCGTGATCGAGCTGAACTCCGAAACCGACTTCGTTGCACGCAACGAAGGGTTCCAGGAGCTGGTCTCCAATGTGGCCAAGGTAGCCGTCGGCACCGATGGTTCCGTTGAAGCCGTTTCCGCTGCAAACCTTGGCGGCAAGCCGGTTGCAGAAGCGATCACCGATGCGATCGCCACGATCGGTGAAAACATGACCCTGCGCCGCACTGCGGTTCTGGCCGTAAACGAAGGCGTTGTCGCGACCTACGTTCACAGTGCTGTTTCCGACGGTCTCGGCAAGATCGGCGTTCTGGTGGCTCTGGAATCCGCTGGTGACACGGACAAGCTGAATGGCCTTGGCCGTCAGATTGCCATGCACGTTGCTGCAACCAGCCCGCTGTCGCTGAACACCGAAGAACTGGATCCGACCGTTGTCGAACGTGAGAAGTCCGTCTTCTCCGAACAGGCACGCGAATCCGGCAAGCCGGAAAACATCATTGAAAAAATGGTGGAAGGCCGTTTGCGCAAATTCTACGAGGAAGTTACCCTCGTGAAGCAGGCCTTCGTGATCAACCCGGATCAGACGGTTGAGCAGGCCGTAGAGGCGCTCGCTAAAGAAATCGGCGCTGAAGTCAAACTTACCGGCTTTGTCCGCTTCGCAATCGGCGAAGGGATCGAGAAGGAAGAGCAGGACTTCGCCGCAGAGGTGGCAGCAGCCACCGGGCAGTAAGCTCAAGGAAAAGCGCCGGCAAGTCCGGCGCTTTTTTTTTAGAAAGACAATTTCAAAAAGGGTGCACCCATGACGAATTCCTTGCGCTGGAAACGGATCCTTCTGAAACTCTCCGGCGAGGCCCTGATGGGATCGCAGGCTTTTGGAATTGACCCGGCCATCGTGCAAAGGATCGCCAAGGAAATCGCCGACGCAGTGGCTCTTGGAGCTCAGGTCGGTGTTGTCGTCGGGGGAGGGAACATCTTCCGCGGTGTTGCAGTCGCCGCCAAGGGTGGTAACCGCGTCACGGGCGACCACATGGGCATGCTGGCCACCATCATGAACAGCCTGACGCTGGCGGATGCCCTGCGCCGCCTGAAGGTCAATGCCCGTGTTCTGTCCGCCGTATCTGTTCCCTCGATCTGTGAAACCTTTTCGCAGCGTGTCGCTGACCGCTATATGGAAGACGGCGATGTGATCGTCTTTGCAGGGGGCACCGGCAACCCGTTCTTCACCACGGACAGCGGTGCGGCTCTGCGGGCTGCAGAAATGAAGTGCGACGCCTTCCTGAAGGGAACACAGGTGGACGGCGTCTACTCCGAAGACCCCAAGGTCAACCCGAACGCGGAGCGCTATGACACCCTTGGTTATGACGAAATCATAACCCGCAACCTGAAAGTCATGGACACGACGGCCATTGCCCTGGCCCGTGACAATTCCATTCCCGTCATTGTGTTTTCCATTCACTCACCCGGCGCCCTCGTCAGTGTGCTTCAGGAAACCGGCACCTACACTGTCGTGGGTGACTGAAAGTTTTAAGAACCAATCCCGGTTCAAGCTCTTGTGTTTCGGTGCGTTTATGCCATGTTGGCGCGCGCCGAGACTCTATTAAGCCAAGCACAAAACAACAGTGAGGATAAAATGTCGGTAGAAGGTGTGGACCTTGATGATCTGAAGCGCCGCATGCAGGGAGCCTTGTCGGTTCTGAAAACGGAATTTGCCGGACTGCGTACCGGCCGCGCCTCTTCTTCCATGATGGATCCGATTACTGTTGATGCCTATGGCCAGTCCATGCCGATCAACCAGGTAGCCACCGTCTCCGTTCCCGAACCTCGCATGCTGGCTGTTCAGGTCTGGGACAAGAGCATGGTGTCGGCCGTTGAAAAGGCGATTCGAGAATCCAACCTTGGTTTGAACCCGGTTGTAGACGGCATGCTCCTGCGGCTGCCGATTCCCGAGCTGAACCAGGAACGCCGCCAGGAACTCATCAAGGTGGCCCACAAATACGCCGAACAGGCAAAAGTTGCGATCCGTCACGTCCGCCGCGATGGCATGGACGCTGCCAAGAAGGCCGAAAAAGACGGTGACATTTCCCAGGACGACAGCCGTGTCGCATCCGATGAAGTGCAGAAGCTGACCGACCAGATGATTGCTGAGGTCGACGGCATGCTGGAGAAAAAAGAGCAGGAAATTTCCCAGGTCTGATCGACCTGGGGAGTGTGAGTTGGGGGAGCACATGAGCGTCAGCCCGGACCGCAACCTGCATGCACCTGCTGCGGATGAAACCGGTGCGAAAATGCCCCGTCACGTTGCCTTCATCATGGATGGCAACGGGCGATGGGCAACTGCGCGCGGTTTGCCACGGACAGAGGGACATCGACAGGGGCTTGCCGCGCTGCGCAAGGTGATCCGCCATGCCGGCCGTGTCGGCATCGAAACCATCACGATCTACAGCTTCTCATCCGAAAACTGGAACCGGCCACAGGCTGAAGTTTCTTTCCTGATGGGGCTGCTGCGCCGTTTCGTGCAGCGCGATCTGAGCGAGCTTCACGAAGCCAATGTGCGTATCCGCATCATCGGCGGGCGCAGTGATCTGGAACCCGGGATTTTGGCGCTTCTGAAAGAAGCTGAAGACCTGACTTGTCACAACACCGGCCTGAACCTGGTCGTTGCGTTCAATTATGGTGCACGGTCGGAAATCGTGCGGGCGGCACAGGAACTGGCAGCAAAGGTTCAGGCTGGGGAAATGCAGCCGGCCGAGATAACCGAAGACGCGATCACGGCGGCGCTGGATACCTCCGGTTTGCCGGATCCCGATCTCATCATCCGCACCAGCGGAGAAATGCGTCTTTCCAATTTCCTGCTGTGGCAGGCCGCCTATTCCGAATTCTATTTCTGCGATCTTTACTGGCCGGACTTCGATGAGGCGGCCTTCGACAAGGCTTTGAGCTGTTTCTGCAGCCGTGAGCGCCGGTACGGCGGCCTTGACGCCAAGGCCAACTGACCCCCGGCTTGAGCAATGGCAGAACCACACCAGAACCCGAAAAAACTGTCCGACCTTCGCCTCAGGTTCATTTCGGCACTCGTTCTGGGGCCTCTTGTTCTTCTGATCACCTATCTTGGCAATCTGCCCTTTGCTGCGCTGACGCTGGTCGCGTCCGGACTGTTCCTGTGGGAGTGGTTCACGATCACCGGGACACAGGCAAAGTCACCCAGTTCACTCACCGGGTTTGCAACGCTGTTTGCCATCGGGGTGCTGACCGTAGCCGGACATCCTGACCTTGGTCTCGGGGCCATGGTTGCTGGTGCTTTCATCGCCTATGCGCTTGGTGGTTTCTCCAAGGCTGGACGATGGGCCATCGAAGGGATCCTCTACAGCGGGCTTGCACTGTTCTCGCTGCTTGTACTTCGTGAAGGAAGCAACGGGCTTCTGGTCGCGTTTTTCCTGCTGTTTGTTGTCTGGGCAACCGACATTTTCGCCTATTTTACCGGCCGTGCATTGGGTGGGCCCAAGCTCTGGCCACGTGTATCACCTAAAAAGACCTGGTCTGGTGCCATTGGCGGGCTGGTGCTCGCCACGGTTTTCGGCGCTGGCGTTGCTTTTGTCGCAAATGCGCAGGACCTGATGCTTTGGGCTTTGCTGGCGGCCGGGCTCTCGGTCGTCTCTCAGGCAGGGGACCTTCTGGAGTCTGCCATCAAGCGGCGGTTTGATGTCAAGGATTCCAGCAAACTGATCCCCGGGCATGGCGGCATCATGGACCGGATCGACGGTCTGGTGGCCGCAGCCATTTTCGCCGTGCTGATTGGCCTTGTCGCTGGCGGCAGCCTTGCAGACCCTATTGCCGGCCTCGGTCTGATTTGAATTTGGAGTAACAGGCATGGCAGCTGCCTCTGCAGCCCGCGACCCTGGCGCGAAAACCCGGATAACCGTTCTAGGGGCCACTGGGTCCATCGGCCAGAGCTTGGCGGATCTCATTCAAAGAAATCCGGACAGCTATGAAGTCGTCGCGCTGGTTGCGAACCGGAACGCCGCAGGCCTCGCCGACATGGCAAAAGCGCTAAAGACCGGTTCCGCGATCCTTGCCGAGGAAACCTGTTATCCGGAGCTCAAGGAGCGGCTTGCCGGCAGCGGCATTGCAACGGGAGCCGGTGAGGCTGCCGTTCTGGAAGCGGTCACGCAGGATACGGATATTGTCGTTGGTGCCATTGTAGGGTCAGCGGGATTGAAGCCGACCATGGCCGCGATCCGGCCAGGACGCCGCATTGCCCTTGCCAACAAGGAATGCCTGGTTTGTGCTGGGGATCTGTTCATGGCCAAGATCCGCGCGACCGAGGCGGAACTCCTGCCCGTCGACAGCGAGCACAATGCCATCTTTCAGGTTTTTGAAACCGACAAGGCCGACATGGTCGAGAAGGTTATACTGACGGCGTCGGGCGGACCGTTCAGGAGTGTCTCGAAAGCCGATATGGCACGGGTAACTCCGCAGCAAGCGCTCAAGCATCCCAACTGGGATATGGGCGCACGCATTACGATCGACAGCGCAACGATGATGAACAAGGGCTTCGAGGTTATCGAAGCGTCCCATCTTTTTCCGGTCGCCCACGATCAGCTTGGCGTGCTGGTCCATCCACAATCGACGGTTCACGGACTTGTGCAATACAAGGATGGGTCCCTGCTGGCTCAACTTGGCAGTCCGGACATGCGCACGCCGATCGCCCACTGCCTTGCCTTTCCCCGCAGGATGAACGTTCCGGTGAAACGTCTGGATCTGGCCGAACTCGGCACACTCACTTTTGAAGCCCCGGACCTCGAACGGTTCCCGGCGCTCCGTCTTGCACTGGAAGCCATGCGGGCAGGGGGAATGGCACCGGCTGTGCTTAACGCTGCAGATGAGGTTGCCGTGGACGCTTTTCTAAAGGGCCGGATCGGCTTCATGGACATTCCGGCTGCCATTGAAGAGGTGCTGGATGCAATGGGGGCAGGCGGCAAGCTGACGGACGCTGCCAGCGTCGAGGATGTTCTTGCCATCGACGCAGAAGCACGGCAGAAGACTGGTGAATGGATAAGAACACGGTAATCGGGGTGTTGAAGGCCCTGAATTTTTGGTCTCCCACCATTAACACGCCGTAATTTTCTTTTTAGTACAATCCTTCAAAACAATCCTAGCTGCGCAGGATCGGACATAGTTCATGGACCTTCTCGTTTCCGCCTATTCCCTGATAGTCGGCACAATCATTCCCTTTCTTTTTGTGCTTACAATCGTCGTCTTCTTCCATGAGCTCGGCCATTTCGCTGTGGCTCGTTGGTGCAACGTAAAGGTGGATGCTTTTTCCGTCGGCTTCGGGCGTGAGCTTTTCGGTTTTAATGACCGGAAGGGAACTCGTTGGAAACTCTGCTGGATTCCGCTTGGTGGCTACGTCAAGTTCGCCGGCGATGAAAATGCGGCAAGCGTTCCAAGCCGTGAGGCGATTGCGCAGATGAGCGAAGAGGACCGGAAAACGGCTTTCATCGCCAAACCGGTCTGGCAACGTATGGCCGTTGTGGCCGCGGGGCCCATCGCCAACTTCCTTCTCGCAATCGTGATCTTTACCGCTCTCTTCGTAACCTCCGGCAAACAGGGTTTCGAGCCTGTCGTCGAACAGGTTTTTGCCGGCGGTGCGGCTGAGCGCGACGGGCTTCTGGCTGGCGATATCGTGAAGGAAATTGACGGCAGGCCTATCCAGACGTTCGGCGAGATGCGTCAGATCGTCCTGATGAACGCCAACACGCCTCTCGTTTTCGAAGTCGAGCGGGGCGGGCAAGACGTCACTTTGACCGTTACGCCCGACGCGAAGGAGAAAGAAGTCTTTTTCGGTGAGAGGCAGGTGGCCGGTGATATCAGCCTTCGCGGCGTGTCCGATCCGTCTCATCTCATTCACATCAAATACGGGCTTGGCGAAGCAGCTCTTGAAGGGACTGCGGAAACCTGGCGCATCATCGAAAGCACGGTCAGCTATATCTGGGGTATCATTTCCCAGCGGCAGTCGGCTGACCAGCTTGGTGGTCCGATCCGCGTGGCCCAGATCTCCGGGCAGGTCGCAGATCTCGGGTTCCTTCCGCTCATTTCTCTGGCGGCCGTACTTTCTGTCAGTATCGGTCTGATCAACCTGGCGCCGGTGCCGATTCTCGACGGTGGACACCTCGTTTACTTCGCTGCAGAAGCCCTGCGTGGCAAACCGCTCAGCGAAAGGGTGCAGGACGTTGGTTTCCGGATCGGTCTGGGACTTGTTCTCATGCTGATGGTGTTCGTCACATGGAAGGATATCATGCGGCTCGTGGGAACCAATTCATGACACCCGTGACATTGACGCAACGTCTTCAGACTAAATCGCTTTCCGCCCGGAAGGGCGGTTGCGTTATCGGTAAAAACCTATAAAACACTCGTCGGTTCCGAGAATCTGCTGGGGTGAGTGCGGATTCTCGGGAGGGGTATTAAAAACAAAGGCATAGCGCAATAATGCAGCGATTGCAGAGACTTACACGGGCCGTACTGTTGGCGGTTGCCGTATTTTCGATCGGGACGGTTTTGCCGAAAGCTTTCGGGCCGGTGTCCCTGGTTTCACAGGCACAGGCGGCGGTGGCCAGAAGCATTGACGTGCGTGGCAATACCCGTGTCGAGGATGAAACCGTTGTCAGTTACATGACCATCGTTCCCGGACGCTCCTACAGCGCGTTCGATGTCGACGAGTCACTGAAGGCGCTCTACGCAACCGGCCTTTTTGCAACGGTCGACATCACCCCGCGTGGCAGCGTTGTCGTTGTGACGGTTACCGAGAACCCGATCATCAACAGGGTCTCTTTCGAAGGTAACCGCAAGATCAAGGACAGCGCGCTGGAAACCGCCGTACGGTCTCAGCCGCGCTCGATGCTGTCCCGTGCCAAGGTTCAGGCTGACGTCCAGAACATTCTTGAAGCTTATCGTCGCTCCGGTCGCTATGGCGCGTCCGTCGAGCCGCAGATCATCGATCGTGGTCAGAACCGTGTCGATCTCGTTTTCGAGATCAACGAAGGTGCGAAGACCGGCGTCGAGCGGATCAGCTTCATCGGCAACTCCGCATTCAGCGACGGCCGCCTGCGCGATGTCATCCGTACACGCGAAAGCGGCCTTCTGAGCTGGCTGCGCAGCACCGACACCTACGATCCGGACCGTTTGGCTGCGGACGAGGAGTTGCTGCGTCAGTACTACAACAAGAAGGGCTATGCGGACTTCCGTATCGTCTCCACCAGCGCAGACCTCGATCGCGAGCAGAACATCTTCTACGTGACCTTCACGGTGGAAGAGGGTGAGAAGTACGAGATTGGCGATGTCGAGATCGTTTCCACGATTGCCGACGTTGATCCGGAAGATCTTCGCCGCCTGATCCGTACCAAGAGTGGTCAGACCTTCAACTCGCTGCGCGTCGAACAGTCTGTCGAAGACATCACGCTTCGCGTGTCGGAAGAGGGTTATGCCTTTGCTCGTGTCCGTCCGCGTGGTGCTCGTGACTACGACAACAACACGATCTCCCTGATCTACTACATCGAAGAAGGTCCTCGCGCCTACATCGAGCGGATCAACGTGATCGGCAACGACCGTACCCGTGAGTATGTCATTCGCCGCGAGTTCGACATTGCTGAAGGCGATGCGTTCAACCGTGCGCTTGTCGACAAGGCGGAACGCCGTCTGCGCAATCTCGGTTTCTTCGAGAAGGTTTCCATCACGACGCAGCAGGGCAGTGCACCTGATCGCGTGGTCGTGAACGTTCGCGTCGAAGAAAAGCCGACTGGTGAAATCTCCTTCGGTGTCGGTTATTCGACGGTTGACGGTGTCATTGGTGACATTTCGCTGACCGAGAAGAACTTCCTGGGCCGTGGCCAGTTCGTGAAGCTCGCTGTTGGCGGCGGTACGGACACCCAGTCCTACGAGTTCCGTTTCGTTGAACCGTTCTTCATGGGACGCCGTGTTGCTCTTGATCTGGACCTCTATCGCAAGGTGGATGATGCCAACGACTACCGTTCCTTCGATCAGAAGAAGACCGGTGGCGGGTTCGGTTTCACTCTGCCGCTTCGGGAAGATGAGCTGACTGTCCGTCTGTTCTACAACATCTTCCAGGAGAAGAACTCCGATCCGGACAACAACTCGACCAACATCAACAACTGTGACACCGCAAGCCTTTCCCTGGCGGTCTGTGACTCCCTCGGCACCTACCTGACGTCTCTGGTTGGCTACGAGCTGCGTTACAACACGCTCGACCGGATCCTGGATCCCTCCGACGGCATCTATGCTTCCTTCGGTCAGGAAATTGCTGGTCTGGGTGGCGACAGCTTCTACATCAAGACCGAAGCTCAGGCTCGCGCCTACAAGGAAATCCTGGCTGACTACGGTCTGATCGGTAGCCTGTCGGTGCGTGGTGGTAACATCATGGCCCTTGGTGATGAGCGTCTGCGTGTGTCCGAACAGTTCATGCTTGGTGGCACTCTCGTTCGTGGCTTTGAGAACCAGGGTATCGGCCCGCGTGACGCAACGACCGAAGACGCTATCGGTGGTCGGTTCTACTTCGCGGCAACTGCCGAAACCCGGTTCCCGTTCCCGGTCATCCCGAAGGAATTCGGCCTGAGTGGTGCAGTGTTTGCCGATGCCGGTTCGCTGTGGGATGCAGACAGCAGCCTGGTGAACCTGGTGGAAACCAACGGTGGCCAGATCGACTCGAACGACTTCAACGTTCGTGCGTCGGTTGGTGCAGGTATCCGCTGGAACTCTCCGTTCGGACCTCTGCGGGCAGACTTTGCTTACCCGATCGTCAAAGACGACTCCGACAAAACGCAGATTTTCCGGTTGAGCGGCGGTACGCGCTTCTAAACTGCGGTCACATAGGATAAAAAACGGCCGCCGACACGTTCGGCGGCCGTTTTTGTTGGCTGGCAAGAAGGATAACATCATGTCCGAGCCAAAATTTTTTGAGTCTCCGGCTCCGGTCTCTCTTTCAGACATCGCAACGTGGGCGGAAGCTGAGATCGCTCGCGGCGAACCTACCCTGGAAATAACGGGTGTAGCGCCATTGGAAGATGCTTTGCCCGGTGCTCTGGTGTTCTTCGACAACACCGCTTACCTGAAGCAACTGGACGGGACCACGGCAGCTGCATGCCTGGTCAACCGGAAACACAAGGACAAGGTGCCGGAGGGCGTTGCTGTTCTTGTATGTTCAGATGCCTATCGCTCCTGGGCGAAGGTTCTCGCCAAACTTTATCCAGCAGCCATGGTACCGGTGGAACCTGGCGCCGCAGTCATTTCAGAACGGGCTGTAATCGATCCGGCTGCGTCACTGGAAGACAATGTCACGGTCGAACCTGGTGTCGTGATCGGTGCGGGGGCAGAGATTGGTGCGGGCACTGTGATCCGGGCCAACGCTGTCATCGGACAGGGTGTCAAGATTGGCCGGGACTGTGTGATCGGTTCGAATTGCACGGTTCAGCACACCGTGCTTGGCAACCGCGTCTATATGCATCCTGGCGTTTGCTGCGGCCAGGATGGCTTTGGCTATGCGATGGGGCCCATGGGGCATCTCAAGGTGCCCCAGGTTGGCCGCGTGATCATTCAGGATGACGTTGAAATCGGCGCCAACACCACCATCGATCGTGGCGCAAACCGGGATACCATCATCGGCGAAGGCACGAAGATCGATAACCAGGTTCAGATTGGCCACAATGTCGTGGTCGGACGTCACTGCGTGATCGTTTCTCAGGTCGGTCTTTCCGGAAGCTGCACGCTCGAGGACTTCGTCGCCATTGGCGGACAAACCGGTGTGCGTGGTCACGTAACGATCGGCATGGGGTCGCAGGTGGCCGCGGTAAGCGTAGTCAACGATGATTTGCCTGCCGGGGGACGCTACGGCGGCACGCCCGCAAAGCCGGTCAAACAGTGGTTCCGTGAAGTCGCTGCCGTCAGAAAGCTTGCAGAGCGTGGCGGCGGATCGTAAACGGAATACAAACAGGACTTTGCGGCGGTAATTCGCCAAGGGGTATTATATGGAAGACGCAGAAAACAAAACACTTGCCAGCGCAGACATCATGCGGATCATGAAGCTGCTGCCGCACAGGTATCCTTTTCTTCTGATCGACAAGATCATTGAGATGGATGGCGACAACAGCTGCATCGGCATCAAGAACGTCACCATCAACGAACCGCACTTCACCGGACATTTTCCGGAGCGGCCCGTTTTCCCGGGTGTTCTTCTGATCGAAGCCATGGCACAGACCGCCGGGGCCCTTTGCGTTCATGCCCGTGGTGACGATGCGCCGCCGCAGCTTGTCTATTTCATGACCATCGACAAGGCGAAGTTCCGCCGGCCTGTTGAGCCTGGTGATCAGGTTCATTTCCACGTCAAGAAGATCAAGCAACGCTCCAACATCTGGAAGTTCGACGCCGTTGCCAAGGTAGATGGCAACAAGGTCGCAGAAGCTGAAGTCAGCGCCATGCTGGTAGATGCGTGAGGAAATATGACTGACATACATCCAACGGCCATAGTCGAAGACGGGGCCGTAATCGGCGAGGGCGTTCGAATCGGGCCTTATTCTACAGTTGGCCCGAACGTGAAACTTGCTGACGGAGTTATCCTGGAGTCGCATGTCGTCGTCACGGGCCACACGAGTGTGGGTGCCAAAACGCATATCTTTCCCTTCGCCAGCATTGGTCACAAGCCACAAGATCTCAAGTTCGCGGGTGAAGTGAGCTTTCTGGAAATTGGCGCCAACAATCAGATTCGTGAACATGTCACCATGAGCCCCGGTACGGAAGGTGGCGGTGGCTATACCAGGGTCGGTGACAATTGCCTGTTCATGATGAGCTCGCATGTCGGCCACGATTGTCAGGTAGGCAATCACGCAATTCTGGCGAACAACGCCACGCTTGCAGGTCACGTCGAGCTTGACGACTTCGTCATTCTGGGCGGCTTGAGTGCGGTCCGGCAATGGTCTCGCGTTGGTACCGGTGCGATCGTCGGCGGAATGACCGGGGTCGAATTCGACGTCATTCCCTATGGTTCCGTGATCGGTGACCGCGCACGTCTTGCCGGTCTCAATCTGGTCGGTCTCAAGCGCAAGGGCTTGCCTCGGGAGCAGATCCACGCTTTGCGGGCAGCTTATCGCGCGCTGTTTGAGAGCACCGAAGGAACCTTGCGCAGCCGGGCGGAAGCTGTTGCTGCAGAAGGTGCCGATCAGCCCCTGGTCAAGACGGTTACCGACTTCATCCTTGAAAAGGAAGACCGCCGGTTCTGCACACCGCGCAGCGAAGACTGACGGATGAACGGGGCAGATACGGGACTGAAGCCACGCCTTGCCCTGATCGCGGGCAATGGCAGTCTGCCCTGTCAGATCGCTGAAGCGCTCAACAGCGCCGGACGTGAATTCAGGATTATCGCCATCAAAGGCGAGGCTGATGAACGCACGCGGGCGCAGGCCGATACTGAACTTGGCTGGGGTGAAATCGGCCGGCTTTACAAATTTCTGAAAAAGACCGGGTGCCGGGACGTGCTTCTGATCGGAGGTGTCTCCAAGCGCCCTGATTTCACGTCCATACTTGGCGATTTGGGTACCTTGAAGCGATTGCCGACGATTATCCGGGCACTGGCCGGCGGTGATGACAGTCTGTTGACCAAGGTGATCCGGCTGTTTGAAGTTGAGGGGTATCGCGTTGTGGGGATCAAGGATGTGGCGCCGCAACTGCTTGCCTCAAGTGGTGTGCTTGGCAAAGTTCAGCCGAACCAGGGAGACTGGCGGGACGCTGAGCTGGCCTTGCGGGCGACGGAAAAGCTCGGTGAACTCGATATCGGTCAGGCGGCGATTGCTGTTGGTGGGCGGGTTGTTGCGCTTGAGGGGGCAGAAGGGACCGACGCCATGCTGCAGCGCTGCGCGGAGCTCAAGCGTATTGGCAGGATCCGTTCCAAAGGCCGCGCGGGTGTCTTGGTAAAGACAGCAAAGCCGAACCAGGACTTGCGGGTGGATCTTCCAACCGTCGGCCCGATGACTATTGACCTCGCAGCTGCAGCAGGCCTTGCCGGCATTGCAGTTGAGGCGAGTGGCGCACTGATCGCGGAAAAGGAAGAGACGCTCAAGAAGGCGGATAATGCCGGCCTTTTTGTCATCGGTATAGAGCACGGCACCAGTTTCGGGGTCACCTCAAAGGGACAATCGGACGAGCGTTCGTGATGACAGGAAAAATGCCCACGATTTGCCTGGTTGCAGGCGAAGAATCTGGTGACCAGCTCGGGTCGGAATTGATGAAGGCGCTCAACGAACGGTTGGGCGTAGGTGTTCGTTACTGCGGTGTCGGCGGCGAACGGATGATGTCTCTGGGCCTCAAAAGCTTCTTTGACATGTCTGATGTTTCCGTCATGGGATTGACGGCAGTCCTCGCCAGATTGCCGTTGATCATCAGGCGGGTCTACCAGACCGTGGATGCCGTGGTTGCGGCCAATCCGGATATTCTGGTTATCGTTGACAGTCCGGACTTCACGCATAACGTTGCCAAGCGCGTGCGCAAGCGCGCGCCGCACATACCCATCGTCGGTTATGTTTCACCTTCTGTCTGGGCTTGGCGTCCAGGCCGGGCCCGCAAGATGAGCGTCTACGTCGACGACCTTCTGGCCTTGTTGCCGTTTGAACCTGATGTGCACCGCAAGCTCGGTGGCCCGCGCACCCATTACGTTGGCCATCCCTTGAGTGAAATCGCATCCGAACTGCGCCCCTCGGTTGGCGAAAGAGCGCCTGTAGAGGCAGACGAGAAGATCCTGCTTGTGCTGCCGGGGAGCCGGCGAAGCGAAATTGACAGGTTGCTAGGCGACTTCGCTAAGACTGTTGCGATCGTCAAAGAAAAGTTGCCCGGGCTCAAGGTTATTCTGCCGGCAGTCGCGCACCTTGAAGACAAGATCCGGCAGGATACGGCCCATTGGCCTGTTCCGGTCGAGATTGTGACCGGCCTGGACGCCAAGCGGGCGGCCTTCCGAAAGGCGCACGCAGCCTTGGCCGCGTCCGGCACTGTTTCACTTGAGTTGGCTCTATCAGGCGTTCCGATGGTCGTTGCCTACAAAGTCGACTGGTTTTTCAGACGGATGAAGGAACTCAACCGGGTCTTCAAATTCTCGAGCGTTGATTCCTTTGTCCTGCCAAACATCATCCTGGGAACAAAAGCCATCCCGGAGTTCCTTGATGAGGAAGTGCAGCCAAAGGTGCTGGCGAACCATCTCGTTGAGCTTCTGAACAGCGGTCCTGAACGCCAGAAACAGATCGAGCATCTGCAAAAGCTTGATGATGTCATGCGCTTGCCGGACGGGCATAGCCAGCGCGGGGCTGCGGCCGATGTCGTGCTTGCTGCTATGAAGACAGAATCCTGACGATGTCGTCGCCTCGCTCAAAAGCGGCGGGGAACAGTTTCACCACGTCTTCATAGCCGGGCAGCCGTTGATAGGCGAGTGCGGGTATTCCACTGTCATTCATCGTGCTGACGATTTCGCTGCAATCGCTGCGTCCGGTGCGTATCAGAAGAAAGTCACAACTGCCAGAAACCGGATGGCATCGGGTCTCCTGCGCGATCCTGCGTCCAGTGTCGTCGCGCATGCCTGCGAGACGGGCTGCCATGCGCCGGAGCTCATCGTATTTGCCGAACAAGCGTATCGCCATGGCTGCTTGAATGGCACTTATCATACTGCTCACGCGCGACTGGAGGAACTCCACGGCAGTTGTCTCGCAACAAAGCATGTAGCCAAGTCCTATGCCCGCGAGACCGCTCTTTGAGGTGCCGCGCAAAAGAACCAGGTTGGGATGCTTCTTCAAAAAGGCGAGGCGGTGTTCTGGGGCTTTTGAGAAAAGCACGTAAGCCTCGTCCAGGAGCACCAGTCCTTCTCTGGCACTCACCAGGCTCTCCAGTTCACAGGGTGAAAGATCCTGCGTGGTCGGATTGTTTGGGGCACTTAGCAGGACAGTGTGATGCGAAGGAGATTTCCTGATCAGCTCGTCCAGTGTCGGGAACTTCTCCTGTGCGATACCGAGTTTCATCAAGGTCTTGTCGAACAGGAAGAAATCCCTGTTCAAGGTCGACACTGGATGGTTCTCGGATCGGGTGATCAGAACCTGCTCCAGGAGCTGGATAATACTGTGGCCGAAGACAGCCGAGACACCATCCGAAAGTCCCAAGGCAGTGCGCGCTGCTCTCTCGGCTTTTTCCTGAAGGTCCGTTTCAATCCCGGTCAGTACGCCCGCGCTGGCAGCTTCGCCAATGTGGGCAGTTATTGCATGAATGTCAGCTTCGAAGGTTTTGGGCCACCTGAAAAGGTCCTGGCGCTCCTTCAGAAGATGATCCAGCCTGAAGGGCGCAGCAGTTCTCGGGTGTTTGAGACGGTTACTGGCTGGGCAAAACTGGTTCATGGTGCAGATATTGTCCGAAGACCGCTTCGCAGTCCTTGAAGTATTTTCGCGTGAAGAGGATGTGGGTGTGCCAGAAGATATCGACGACGTGGGTTGGCTGCAGGTGCACACTCGTGTCGGCGCCACATTGCATCTGGTCTCTGGCAGATTTGAGGAACGACCTGTAGGCCTCTTCAACCTTGCGGGCCGAGGAGACAGGCCAGTTGTATCCGCCGGCGGTATCCGAGGCAGTCAACTTGGTGATGATGCATTCCAGATCAAGCTCATCGACAGTATCGAAGCGCAAGGCAAATTCAGCTGACGGCATCGCATTCCCTTTCTCCTTGATGCCCGATTTCCGGGGCGAACGAAGGCTCACCTTTTCGCCCGGGAAACGGTTAAATGTTGGAAGGGTTACTTCTTTTCTGACGTTTTACGGTCGGCCGTTTCGACCTCGGCAGAGGGATCAATGTGTACAACGCAATGACCGCCGTAGCAGAGAGCCTTGCTGTCGGCCTGGTTGATGTCGTGCGGAAAACGATTTGCTTGTTGGTAGAGTTTCAAGAGATTTTTCATGTGATTTTCTCCCAATTCAATGAATGCGGAAACAAGAAGGAAATTATGGAAGTTTCGGCTTCGCCGGTTCAGGACGCTGACATATCAACGTGGCCGCGGCAGGTGCCATCCGAGAAAGTTCCACGGAACACCGGTTCGCCGGCCAGACCTGTCGCCCACAGCTCAGCTGAAACAGGGTCCGTTTCACCATCAAAGGACATCAGGTAGGTATTGTGAAACGAAACGACCCCCATGTTCTGAGAAACATCGTTGCTGACTACTTTGAAGGAGTGTCCGTTGTCCGTCACCCGGTGCTCGGCGCCTTTGTCAGATGCGCTTGTCTTGTAACCGGATCCATACCTTTTGGTGCACACCGACATGTCGCCGTCAGCTTCGACAGTTGTTATCTTGTCAAAGGAAAGACTTACGTCGGCTGCGATTGCTGGCAACCCGAAGAGGCTAATTGTTGCCGCAACTGTAAGTGATTTAATACTAAGAGCATTCATTATCTTCTCCCTTCATTTCAAAGAAACGAAATGACTAGAGGAGCGTATCAGTAATTTTTTTAAGTGATAACCGAATATAATTGGTGAATTTATACTAACTAACTTAAGGTGAATTTCTGCTTAATCGATGGTATTTTAACGAATATTGATTGGAATATTGTGAATATTCTTATCTTCTTCAAGTGATTGTTTTTACGCGAGAAAAACTCAGCTTTCGCTGAAATGGCAACTCTGTCGCGACGACATTTTCATGCTGAAAATTAAGACATGAAGCAATCGCGCCCCTGTTTGGGGCACGCTTTTGGAAGCTCCGATGAACCGGTGCAGGCCAGACAGACAAAAAAACCGGGTGCAGTTCGCCCCCGGTTTTTCCAAGTCTCGTGGGATCAGGTTGCTTCGTTCAGGCGTTGGCTACGTTGTCCAGGAAATGCCCGACTTCATTCTTCAGAATATCGGTTTTCTGCGACAATTCGCTTGAAGCGCCGAGAACCAGATTGGCGTTCTGACTGGTCTGGGCGACTGCCTGCGATAGATCCGACATGTTGGTCTTTACGGAACCTGTGCCCTCGGCAGCCCGCTGAACGTTGACCGAGATTTCGCTCGTTGCAGCACCTTGCTGTTCGACTGCCGCTGCAATGGTTGAGGTGTATTCGTTGACCTCTTCCATAGTCTGTGTGATCGCCTCAATTGCGACAACGGCGTCCTTGGTTGCATTCTGGATTTCGGAGATCTGCGAGCTGATTTCCTCGGTGGCCTTGGACGTCTGGGTTGCCAGTTCCTTCACTTCGGCGGCAACGACTGCAAAACCCTTGCCGGCCTCGCCGGCGCGTGCGGCTTCGATCGTTGCATTGAGGGCCAGGAGATTGGTCTGCTCTGCGATCGCCTGGATCAGGTTGACGACTTCGCCGATCTTGGTGGCTGCTGTCGAAAGGCTTTGAACCTTTTCGTTGGTGACCTGTGTGCCTTCGGTTGCCCGATCGACAACCTGCGTGGTCTGGTTCACCTGACGGGAGATTTCCTGAATAGAAGCGGCAAGCTCCTCTGCGGCGCTTGCAACCGTCTGAACGTTCTGTGTCGCTTCGTCGGTTACACCATAGGTGCTATCGGCAAGGCTGGAGTTCTGGCTGGCGATAGCGCTGAGATCCTGAGCGGTGCCATCAAGTGTCTGTGCCGTTTCTGCAACGGAGCCCAGGACTTCTGTCGCCTTCTCACGGAAACCGGAAATCAGAGCCTCAATGCGGGCTTGCCGCTCTGCACGCAGGTGCTGGTCTTGCTCTGTTTCCGACTGCAGGCGCAGTCGCTCAACAGCGTTGTCGCGGAAGACCTGCATGGTTCGGCTCATGTCGCCAATCTCGTCACCGCGCCCGATACCGTCGATCTCGACATCCGTGTCACCTTCCGCCAGGCGGGACATGGTTTCGGTGGTCCGGCGGAGAGGGCGTGTTACCGCGAAGTTGAGTGCGATAGCCATCCCAACGCCCGCCAGGATGGCTGTCAGAAGGGCGAGGCTGATAACGCCAAGTGCGCTGGTGCTGGAGGCTTGTGCAGCAGCGCTCTGATTGGTGGAGATGGTGGTGATTTGCGTTTGCACTGTCTGAGACAGTTCCGTCATGGTGTCGATCTGTTCGGCGAGCTGGAGCTGGTTTGAAGCCAGTTCAGAAAAACTCGCAGCGAAGCTGTCGATAGAGCTCTTCACAGCCGGGACGATGTCGGAGATCGCCGGGAAGTCCTTGGCGCTCGATTCGAGCCGGGACGCCAGTTTGTCGAGGCCCTCGATACCGGTCGTCACGGTATGCTGAGACGTGTCGCTCGGCGAAAGCATGAAGTAGAACGCGGCGGCCTTTACTGCGTTTGCGTCTGCCTCGATCTGCATCACCGTGTCCGCGACGCTGTCGACGACATAGAAACGCTGGTTGATCTGGTCAGCCTGTGCATAGACATTGTCGATGGCCACATTTGCCTGTGAACGGATTTCCTTCACATCGGAAACAAGCTGCTCGAACCCTGCCTTGGCAGCATCTGTCAGGTCGAAGATCGCAATGTAGTCCTTCGTCTCGGTCAGTTTGCCGAGTGTCTGCTCCAGTTCGGCCGTTTTGGCAGCAAGCTGCTGGAACTTGCCCGGGTCGACGCCGTCGAAACTGTTTGCTGCCATCTGCTTGGCAGAAGGCACAAGCAGGGCAACCCGATCCTTGATGTCCGAAAGCTGCTTGGCGTTGTTGGCTGCAGCGTTGAAAAGATTTTGAAGGGTAAGCGCCTCTTCCTGGAAACCGGCGGCCGCCTGGCCCACCTTGTTGGCGAGCACCAGCGTCTTGCGTGCGTTTGTCTCGTCCTGGCTGACGCCGTCTCGCGCCATCAGGGCCTTGCCGAGGATCTCTGAAGAGATCTTCTCAAGATTTTGCACAGCGCCATCAAGTTGCTGTTGCTTTGCGGTCTGTGTCTGCGTCAGGCCGACGACCTCTTCGAAAGCCTCACGGAATTGCTTTACAGCAGTAGCTGCTTCAGCGACGGGAACCTGAGCTTCGGGATCAGCCTTGAGCTGGTTCTGGAGCGTTTCAAGTTCGGCACTCAACACACCGATGTCGGAGATTGTTGCCTCAGCTGTCTGAAGGTCCTGTGAGGACAGGAAGCTTTCCTTCTTGCTTGCCAGGTTTTGCAACTGTGCAATGGCGGAAGTTGACTGTTTGGCAACCTCCATGCGCTCCGAGAGGGTCAAGACGCTGTATGCGCCAACACCACCCACAATGCCCGTAAGGGCAACAACGGCAGCAAAACTACCGCCGACTTTTACCCCAAACTTCAAGTCAGAAGCGAACTTCAGGAAACTCATGTTAACCCCTCGAAACCCCAGCGTGTTCAATGCGCGCTATTTGTTTGAAAGGGTAAGCAAAGATTCCTTATTATTCGTGAAAATTCTCTATTACGGGAATTTATGGTGTAATTACAACGATTAATTCTTTATCTCATATGTAAATGAGGAAAATTAGAGAAATATCATTTCGATTTTTAAAGGCGTGCTTTTTATTTTTTTGTTTCATTTTATTTTTCGGAAAATATTCGACATTTTCTATTCTCTTGAGTAATGGCAGGTGAATGCTTTTTTTCTTACCTCGATTGAGAAGGAAAAATATTTCTTGAATTTGTTTTGTTTCCGCTGGGTAATAAAATAAAGAAGACGCCCGGCAATAAAGCCGAGCGTCTTCCGTTTTGATATGCATTCAGCTGAAATGCTGCTGCAAATTTCAGGTGCTTGTCTGTGTGCGGCCTTAGCGGCGCTGGTCGATCGGCGTGTAGTCGCGCAGTTTCTCACCAGTGTAGAGCTGACGCGGACGGCCGATGCGCTGGGACGGATCTTCCACCATTTCCTTCCACTGGGCGATCCAGCCGACGGTACGGGCCAGAGCGAACAGAACGGTAAACATTGTGGTCGGGAAGCCAAGCGCGCGAAGCGTGATACCGGAATAGAAGTCGATATTCGGGTACAGCTTCTTCTCGACGAAATATTCGTCGTTGAGCGCGATTTTTTCCAGCTCCATGGCAACGTCCAGCAGCGGATCGTCCTTGATGCCAAGCTCGCCGAGAACTTCGTGCGTGGTCTTCTGCATGATGCGCGCACGCGGGTCGTAGTTCTTGTAGACGCGGTGACCAAAGCCCATCAGACGGAATGGGTCGTTCTTGTCCTTGGCACGAGCGACATATTCCGGAATGCGGTCTACGGAGCCGATTTCCGACAGCATGTTGAGCGCTGCTTCGTTGGCGCCGCCATGTGCCGGCCCCCAGAGGCAAGCGATACCGGCTGCGATACAGGCAAACGGATTTGCACCGGAAGAACCTGCCAGACGAACCGTGGAGGTCGATGCATTCTGCTCATGGTCGGCGTGAAGAATGAAGATGCGATCCATGGCGCGGGCCAGAACCGGGTTCACCTTGTATTCCTCGCAAGGGACCGCAAAGCACATATGCAGGAAGTTTGCCGCATAGCTCAGGTCGTTGCGCGGATAAACGAATGGCTGACCAACGTGGTACTTGTAAGCCATTGCGGCGATGGTCGGCATCTTCGCGATCATGCGCAGGGAGGCAACCATGCGCTGGTGCGGATCGGTGATGTCGGTCGAGTCGTGATAGAAGGCGGACAGCGCCCCAACCGTTCCGACCATGACTGCCATCGGATGGGCGTCGCGACGGAAACCGGAGAAGAAACGGTTCATCTGTTCGTGGATCATCGTGTGGTAGGTCACACGATTGACGAAGTCGTCCTTCTGGGTCTTTGTCGGCAGTTCGCCGTAGAGCAGAAGATAGCAGGACTCCAGGAAGTCGCCGTGGTCGGCGAGTTGCTCGATCGGGTACCCGCGGTAGAGCAGGGTGCCTTCGTCACCATCAATATAGGTGATCTTGGACTCGCAGGAGGCGGTGGAGGTGAAGCCCGGGTCGTAGGTGAACATGCCGGTGTCCTTGTACAAGGACGAGATGTTCACAACCGACGGTCCGATGGATCCGTCAAGAACGTCGAATGCGTGGTCGTTACCACCGACATTGAGCTTGGCGTTGTTGTCGGCCATTCAGAAACCCCTTTACGTTAAACGGATGTGCTGTCCTGGTTTGACCCTTCAGGCGATGGGTCCCGTTTCCGGTTGCCGGACCAGCACTGGAGACTTTTTCGCGTCTTGCGTAGCCCATTTACTGCACTGCCGCAAGCTGGCCGATATAACGCTTTGGTCAAAGACGGATTTCGCCAACCAGAGCGACTGCCGGAAGCTTGGCTTTTGCCTAAAAATGCATCCGGCAGTGCTTTGTCTCAGGCTGCCTGATCCTGAATTCTGGCAAGGGATTCTTCCCGGCCAAGAGCGATCAGGACGTCATAAATGCCGGGTGACGTGCCTCGGCCCGTCAGCGCGGCCCGTAGCGGCTGCGCCACCTTGCCCAGTTTCAATTCCTTGTCTTCCGCGTAGGCCTTTACAGCAGTTTCCAGCGGGTCCGCGCTCCAGTCAGAAGCGCTGGAAAGAACTTCGTGAAGATCCTTCAGGATCGCCCGGGCGTCGTCGTCCAGGATCTTCTGGGCCTTTTCGTCGGTGTCGAGCGGGCGCTGACGCCACAGATAGGAGGCGCTTTCCGTCAGTTCGACCAGGGTCTTGGCCCGTTCCTTCAGTCCGGGAAGTGCTGCAAGTGCGGTGTTCTCGTTGTCACCATCGGCAAGCCAGGCGAGAATCCGGTCGCCGCCTTCGGCGTGTGCGAGATAGACCTTCCAATGGCTCAGCAATTCGCCGTCATCGGTCGCGCGCATGTAATGACCGTTGAGGTTCTCAAGTTTCTTGAAATCGAAACGCGCAGCCGACTGGCCGACGGCGTCGAAACCGAACCACTTGATCATGTCTTCGAGCGAAATGATTTCCTCGTCACCATGGCTCCAGCCGAGACGTGCCAGATAATTCCGCATGGCCTGCGGCAGATAGCCCATCTCGCGATAGGCTTCGGCGCCGGTCGCACCGTGACGTTTGGAAAGTTTTGCGCCGTCCGGCCCGTGAATGAGCGGAATATGCGCCATTGCCGGCACATCCCATCCCAGAGCCTTGAAGATGAGCGTCTGGCGAGCTGCATTCGTCAAGTGATCGACGCCGCGGATGACGTGCGTGATGCCCATGTCGTGATCGTCCACCACAACAGCGTGCATATAAGTCGGCGTCCCGTCGGAGCGCATCAGTACGAAGTCATCAAGGTCCTTGTTCGGGATCACGACGCGACCCTGTACGAGATCGTCGACCACCGTCTCGCCTTCCTGAGGGGCCTTGATGCGGATGACTGGGTCAACGCCGGCCGGGGCTTCGGAGGCGTCTCGCTCGCGCCATGTCCCGTCATAGCGAGGCGGCTTGCCCTCGGCGCGGGCTTTCTCGCGCATGGCGTCGAGCTCTTCCGGGGTGCTGTAGCAGCGATAGGCGGTGCCGTTGGCCAGCATTTCCTCGACCACTTCCTTGTGGCGCTCAACACGGGAAAACTGGGAGATCGGGTCTCCGTCCCAGTCGAGCCCTAGCCAGGACAGGCCGTCAATCAATGCGTCCACCGCTTCCTGCGTGGAGCGAGCCCGGTCCGTATCTTCGATCCGCAGCAGCATCTTGCCGCCGTGATGACGCGCGAAGAGCCAGTTGAAGAGCGCGGTGCGGGCGCCGCCGATATGCAGGAACCCGGTCGGGGACGGGGCGAAGCGCGTGACGATGTTCTGTGCCATGGTGCTTTATGAAAGTCTCTGTCAGTATGACGGCGCGGAGCGCGCCGAATTGGTGGCGCGGTCTTAGCACAGGCTTTGGCGAGGCTAAATAGGGGCTCCGGCCATTTCTTGGACCAAAATGAGGAGCTGAAGTGACGTCACGGTCCGGTCCGCTCGATATTTCTGTCGGCCGGTCGCAAACGGCAACCCTTGATGTTGAGCGTGAGGATTTATCACCTGCCGTGCTCACGCCTGAAGTGCGTGAGAAACGGCGTTCAAGGCCAGCGGGCGCTGGTCACACTTATTCTGCTCACAATGCGTCAGCAGATCGTCTTTGGGATTCGCAAGGGCTGTTGTGGTGTGCCTTCGCGTTTGCTGCGGGAATTGGTGTTTACGTTTGGTTGCCTGAAGAACCTTCCTGGGTTCTGTTGGGAGTTCTGGTCGTGCTGGTAAGCGCGGTACTCTGGCGTGTGAAGCTGCGCGGCACGGTGGCGGTTTCCGTCGTTCTCTTCCTGGCATTCTTTGCCGGACTGGCAGCCTCCAGTCTTCGAACGGCATATGTTTCGGCGCCGCGCCTTGCCGAACAGATGAACGCGGATCTGGCTGGCTACATAGAAGAGATTGACAGCGGGGCAGCCGGTCACCGGATCGTGCTGGCCGTTTCCTCGGTCAATGGGCGTCCCGTCGAGGGGGGCGAGTTTCCTGCCAAGGTGCGCTTGCGCGTTCCGGCGGGAAGCGACATTGAAGTGGGGCGCACCGTGAGCGTCAGTGCGCGGCTGTTTCCCCCCGCGGGTCCCGTCTTTCCAGGAGGATACGATTATTCCTTCCGGGCCTTCTTTCAGCAGATAGGTGCGACGGGTTTCAGTTTCGGGTCTCCCGAGGTCATCGAGGCTGAGGAGGCTGGAAATGAATTTCGCCCAGCCGTTGCCGTTGCCAAGCTTCGAATAGACCTCGCGGAGCGTATCAGGGGCAATCTTTCGGAAGGGCCGGAAACCGCACTGATCGTTGCTCTTCTGGTTGGAGACCGCAGCGGAATAACCGAAGAGCAGGAAGAGATTTTGCGGGCCGCCGGACTGGCTCACATTCTTGCAATTTCCGGACTGCATATGGCGCTCTTTGCCGGCGGCGCCTATGGGGCGGTCTTGCTGCTCTTTTCCTTGGTGCCGATCCTGACGCTCAGGTGGCCGGTGCACAAATGGGCCGCGCTTTCAGCTCTTGGTGCTGCAGTTATTTATCTGCTTCTGTCCGGTGGTGCGGTTGCGACGCAACGATCGTTCCTGATGATTGCGATTGTCTTTGTCGGAATTCTGGTGGGGCGACGCGGCCTGACCCTGCGAAGCGTAGCGTTGGCTGGCCTTGTGCTCTTGCTGATTGCTCCTGAGCGGTTGTTTTTTCCCGGCTTCCAGATGTCCTTCGCTGCCGTGATCTGCCTGGTCGCCGTATATGACCTGTGGCGGCAGCGAGATCATTCCCTGTCATCTGGTGAAAGAGTGTCCGGATGGGGCATGGCGACTTGTCTTTACCTCGGCAAGTGGGTTGCAGGGTTGTTCGTCACCGCATTGGTCGCAGGGCTGGCGACCGGCATTATAGGAGCTCATCACTTCAGCCGCATCGCGCCCTATGGCTTAGTCGGCAACTTGCTGGGAATGCCGGTGTTTTCACTTGTTGTGATGCCGATGGGAGTACTTGCATTCGTTCTGATGCCCTTCGGCCTTGCAGTTCTCCCTCTGGCTGTCATGTCTTTCGGAGTTTCACTTCTGTTGAAGGTTGCCTCCTTTACTGCGGCCCTTGATGCCGGCAGCGGAACTTCCGGAAGGCTCGACGGGGCTGCTGCATTGCTGTTGCTATCAGCATTATTTGCCGGATTGTTGGTGCCTGGCAGAAAGCGTGTGCTCGCAGGAGTGCCTCTCGTCGCAGGAATATTGATTGTTCTCACCAGCCGGCCTCCGGATATCCAGATTGCTGCAAGCGGCTCTCGAATAGCTGCCCGCGATGAAACGGGAACTTTGCGTTACGCAGCTAGGGGGAGATCGTTTGCAAGTGATCTCTGGCTGCAGTCGGAAGGAGTGAGGAATGATGCGATCTTGTCGCGCAAGATAAAATCGCCTCAAAGAAATTGCGATGACGACGGTTGTGTCATCAGGGCGTACGTCAATTCTGAGGACGCAGAACGGTTGGATGGCAGGCAATCGTTTCTTGCAATCGCGCAGCCAAAGACATTTGAAGCGTTTCAGCTGGATTGCCGATATGCCGATTTGGTCGTGACCGATCTTGTCGCTCCGGAGAGCTGCGGTGCAGCCCTCGTTCTGGATCACGGTACGCGCACCGAACGTGGCGCCGTCTCCATCTGGCTATCGCCCGGTGATTTCAGCGAGGCCGCAAATGCTACGAGCGGTGCCAGTGCACCGGGCCATCCGCCAAACGAAAATCTGAAAATCGGGAAACTGAAGTTTGCCATCCCGGACCCACCGCGCCCCTGGCATCATCAGGGTACGGTAACGAGAGACAGCCTGCGTCTAGCCGAGCGCGCCTCGGTGGCCGAAGCGCGCGCAGAGGAGTGACTGGTCAATACTGACGAAACAGGGCAACGAGGCGGCCCTGAACACGAACGCGGCCGGGACCGAAGATCCTGGTTTCATATGCCGGGTTGGCTGCTTCAAGAGCGATGGAAGCGCCTTTCTTGCGCAGCCGTTTCAAGGTGGCTTCTTCATCGTCCACGAGTGCAACAACGATGTCGCCACTGTCGGCACTGTCGGTCCGGCGGATAAGAACGGTATCACCGTCCAGAATGCCGGCCTCAATCATGGAATCACCACGAACCTCCAGCGCGTAGTGTTCCCCGCGACCAAGCAGGTCCTGCGGCACTGTGATGGAGTGGCTGTGTGTTTGAATTGCCTCGATGGGCACGCCGGCGGCGATGCGGCCCATGACGGGGATTTCCGTAACACTGGACACCGGCACTGGTGCAGCTTTTTCCGGCTCCGGTTTGCCGAGTGAGCCTTCAATGACTTCAGGTGAGAAGCTGCCTCTTGGCCGTGGAGCGCCCAGGCCGGGTGCGATGGAGTCCGGAAGACGAACAACTTCCATGGCTCTGGCCCGGTTCGGCAGGCGCCGGATGAAGCCACGTTCTTCAAGCGCGGTGATCAGGCGGTGAATGCCGGACTTGGAGCGCAGGTCGAGCGCGTCCTTCATTTCGTCGAAAGACGGCGGCACACCGGTTTCTTTCAGTCTTTCGTGAATGAACATGAGCAGTTCGTACTGCTTGCGCGTCAGCATGTAGGCGTCCCCTGACCGAGAAAACATCTGGTACAAATCAAGAACATGGTACCTGTTCTCATTGTGTTCTGCAAGGGTAAATGTTCTCTTACTGTTCTTGGCTTCGAACAAGTTGCCGTATTCAATCCGTCTCCGATATTGGATTCAGGTCGTCCTTCGATCCGGTCAGGATCAGCAGTTCACAGGTGATCAAAGTCGGCGCGCCACCAGCGGTGAGAATGCCCCGATGCAGTCCACCTTCGAGATCAACGGCGCGGATTGGGACGCAAAGCTCTTGCTCCGGTTTCGCGCCAGCGTTTTCAGTCAGGAGTATCTCGGAGATCAGACCTGTCATCGGCTGGGCGTCGCGGAACGCTGCTCCGGCCAGACTGCCCAGTCCATAGACTTCGTAGGAGGGTGCTTTCAGCTCTTTTGCGAGTTCTTGGATGCTGTCCGTCAGGTCGGCAAACGGAGCGAGTGTGGTGATAAGCGCATTGTAGTCGGTTGTCCGTGACTGTTCGTCATCCTGTTGCACACGAAACAGCGTGAATTCGGTTTCCGGATCCAGCGATGCCACGAACGCTGCGCCTTGCAGGCCGTACCCTTTGATGGCCCCCTGATGCGCAACCTTCAGCGTATGCGGCAGTAAGTGGCCAAGGTGCTCGACTTCTTCCTCATGCCAATAAGCGTGTACATGAGCGAACCATTCACCATCTCGTATCCCGAGAATGGCAACTGCGGACTCAAGCGTTGCGCCTTTCGAGGAGTGCGTGTCGCTGTACCAGGCTGCATGTCGGTCATCGATTGCACAGGCAGGCATCACAAAGTCGAACGCTTCGAGCATCAGCCCGGAAAGATCGAGAACGGCGGAGCTCAGTCCTTGGTGCGTGGCGAAGCGGCCCAGCGTCTCCAGCAAGGGAGTTTGCTCTGCCAGGGAGATTTCCAATGGTTTCGCCAGACATCTGGCATGGGGGAGCCGATTGATGGCACAAGGGCCGGGATGACGAATGTCGGACAGAGATCTGGGGGCGGGCCGTCTCACAACAGGCCTTTCTCGGTCAAATGCTCCCGCACCAGTTTCTTGGTGATCTTGCCATAGGCACTTGTCGGCATTGCGGGAATGAAGAGATAACGTGCAGGCATCTTGTAGCGGGCGATCTTGCCATTCAGATAGTCGCTGAGTTCCTGAGGGTCAGGTGACTTGTCCGGGGCAGCCACACAAACGGCTAGGCCGACTTCGCCCCATTGCCTGTCCGGAATGCCGAGAATTGCGACCTCGGAAATATCCGGATGTGTAAGCAGCACTTCCTCGACTTCCTTCGGGTAGACGTTGGAGCCACCAGAAATGTACATGTCCGACGCTCGGCCTGTCAGGAAGAGGTAGCGCTGTTCATCCATGTGACCGATGTCTCCGGTGCGGAACCAGCCGTTCCGGAAAGACTTCTGGTTGGCGTCTTCGTCTTCCAGATAGCCAGCACAGACTGCCGAACCGATGACGCAGACTTCACCCGTTTCATTGGGGGGCAGGTGATTGCCTTCCTCGTCCTGGATCGAAACCTCTATACCTGTGCGCTCCGTACCGCAGGTGCCGCTGCGTGTCTCAGGTCCATCCTCCAGAAAATGATCCTGTGGCCGTAGCACGGTGATGTTTCCGGTGACCTCGCCAAGTCCGTAGTATTGAACCAGAACGTGCCCCAATTTCTGGAGTGCCAGCTTCTGGTCCTCCCTGTACATGGGAGCCCCCGCATATATGACGTGACGAAGGCTCGAGTGATCGTACTGATCAACAGAAGGGTCTTCCACCAGGCGTTTGACGATTGTGGGAACGGTGAAGAGATTGCTGACCTTGTGTTTTTCGATCAACTCGAATGCAGTCGAAGGATTGAAGCCACCTCCGGGCAGGAGAACATGTGTGGAACCAACTGATAGCTGGGCAATCAGTTGCAACCCTGCACCGTGTGACAATGGAGCTATGACCAGCGACGCATCGCGCTCCGTCGTCCCGGGCAACAGGTCTGCCATGTAGTTGACGCAAACGAATCCGATCTGCCCGTGACTGAGGACAACCGCCTTCGGGCGGCCGGTTGAGCCTGAGGTGAAGAACAGCCAACAGGGATCGTTATAGTCCACTGCCTCGTTCTGCAGGACCTGTCCCTGGTAACGAGAGAGGAGATCCTCATAGCTTGTGCCAAAGTCGCTGGCTCCAATTGTGATGCATCCTGTCAGCTGATTTCTTGCGTTTCGCACTGCATCGGCCTGAGCACCAAAATCAGCGTCACACAGGAAAACCTTCGCCTTCGCTTTTACCGCAGCATAGGCCGTTTCACCCGGAGCCTGTCTGAAATTGCAGGGAACCCAGATGGCTCCCAGACGAAATGCGGCCAACATGATCTCGATCATCTGATGCGAGTTCTGGGCCTGGACCAGCAAGCCGTCGCCCTTGGAAACGCCGAATTCCGATTGGAGACCCTTGGCAAGTGCGGAGACGCGCGAATCGATCTGTGACCAGCTCAAGGTGACCCCATCCTCGACAACCGCAGGCCCTGAGGGCCACCGGGCAGCGTTCCTGGACAGAAAATGCGCAAGATTGGCCACGCGATTGGAACAGCGCTCCACCATCTAAGTTTGCCTCCCGACTACTGGTTTTTTCAGACGTTAGGTTGATGGCAGTCCGTTTGACAAGTTGAGATTGGCATTCAGACCGTTCCGCTTTCTAGGTAAATCGTGCAAGTATGCCGCCGATCGGTTTCGACGTTTGCCTGAGGATTTCGAATGAGTGAGATGACGATTATTGATTGGGACGATGCCTATTCAAATGCTGCCTATATTCCAGGCGCTGACGATTTCATCGTGCGCTGGGCGCAGGATGCGGAAACCTTCCGGAAAAGCTGGGTCGAAAAGGATCTGGATGTCGTTTACGGGGAAGGGGACCGTCAGCGGTTCGATGTGTTTCGGCCACAGAGGAAGTCCAAGGGGCTCGTCGTGTTCGTGCACGGTGGTTACTGGCTGAGATTCGATAAAAGTTCCTGGTCGCATTTTTCTAGCGGCTGCCTGGCAAGAGGCTGGACGGTATGCATGCCGTCGTATGATCTGGCTCCTGATGCGCGGATCGCAGATATCACGCGGCAAATCTCTGTCGCGATTACGAAGGCGGCTGCTCGCGTCGGTGGCCCGATCCGTCTTGCCGGGCATTCCGCCGGTGGGCATCTGGTCACACGCATGATTAGCGAAGACAGCCGGTTGCCGAAAGACGTTCTGGATCGAATCGAGCGTGTTGTTTCCATCAGCGGTTTGCACGACCTTCGCCCGCTCAGAAACACGGTGATGAACAAGTCCTTCCAGATGAACGAAGACGATGCCATGGCCGAAAGTGCGGCATTGATGGTGCCCGCCGTTGACTGTCCGGTTGTCGCCTGGGTCGGTGGAGCGGAGCGTCCGGAGTTTCTAAGGCAATCGAAACTCCTTGCGGATGCCTGGCCAATGGCCACCTACAAGGAGGATCCCGGCCGCCATCATTTCGATGTCATAGACGGTTTGAAGGATCCCGATAGTGAACTGACGGAAACCTTGCTGGCCCCTTGAGCCACTTACGAGGAGGCGCACATGCGTACTGAAAGCGACAGCATCGGCGAAATAGACGTGCCGGAGGACAAATACTGGGGGGCACAGACACAGCGCTCCTTGAAGTATTTTTCCATCGGTAGCGACCTGATGCCGATAGAGCTTGTCCACGCTTATGGCGTTTTGAAGAAGGCAGCGGCCCTTGCAAACGAAGAGCTGGGGTTGCTGGATGCAGATCTTGCTCGGTTGATTGTCCAGGCTGCCGACGAAGTTATTGATGGAAAACTTGACGACCATTTTCCGTTGCACGTGTGGATGACCGGCAGCGGAACACAAACCAACATGAACGTGAACGAAGTGATCTCCAATCGCGCCATTGCCCTTGCCGGTGGTGTGCTGGGGTCAAAAGATCCGGTTCATCCGAACGATCACGTGAACCTGTCTCAATCGTCCAATGACAGCTTTCCCGCAGCGATGCACATGGCTGCTGCACTCCAGGTGACGCATCGCCTTTTGCCCGGCGTGCAGATGCTCCAAAAGAGCCTGCAAGACAAAGCCGACGCCTGGGACGACATCATAAAAATCGGCAGAACGCATATGCAGGACGCCACGCCTTTGACGCTTGGTCAGGAGTTTTCCGGTTATGCGGAAATGCTGCGTCAGGACATTGAGCGCATCAGTTTTGCCCTAAAGGATGTCTATGGACTGGCGCTGGGCGGAACTGCAGTCGGGACGGGCATCAATGCTCATCCCCTTTTTGCGGAGTTGTCTGCCACCCGGATCGCGGAACTGACGGACTTGCCGTTCTATACGGCTCCGAACAAGTTTGCGGTTCAGGGGGCGCATGATGCTCTTGTCATGTTGAGCGGAGCCTTGAAGACGCTTTCAGTGTCATTGTTCAAGATCGCAAACGATATCCGCCTCTTGTCCTGCGGGCCCCGCTGCGGTTTCTTTGAGCTGAAAATTCCGGCAAACGAGCCCGGCTCTTCGATCATGCCAGGCAAGGTCAACCCGACGCAGTGCGAGGCACTGGCGATGGTTGCGGCACAGGTGATGGGCAATGACGTCGTCGTCGGGATAGGTGGCGCCAGTGGCTACCTGGAGATGAATGTCTACAAGCCGCTGATGATCAATGCGATCCTGCAGTCGGTAAAGATCATGGGCGACGGTTGCACCAACTTCTCCCTATTCCTGGTGGAAGGCATGGAGCCGAACGAGAAGCGCATCAGGGAGTTTCTGGATCAATCCCTGATGCTGGTGACTGCGCTAAGTCCGGTGATCGGATATGACAAGGCCAGTCATGCCGCACACCATGCGTTTGAGCATGATCTGACCTTGAAGCAGGCGTGCCTTGACCTTGAATTCGTCAGTGCGGAGGAATTCGACCGGGTTGTTGATCCGGCGAAGATGGTCCAACCGTCGCTTTAGGTCGGCCGAAAGTTTCCTGATGAGCGCCTTCGTGACGCGCTGGGCAATTCGGCGTACGACTACAAGAGACCCCTTTGCGCGAGATTGCGCATGAGGGAGCTTATGCCGAATGTCCATTCCGGACATTCGGTCGAAAGCCGGACCGTGTTGCTCAATCGACCGAGGCCCGGACTTTCGATTGTAACGACGTCGCCCAGTTTGTGAGTGAAACCTTCTCCGGCAACGTCCCGGTCCTGCGTCGGTGCGAAGAGGGTACCGAGAAACAGCACGATCCCGTCGGGATACTGATGGTGGCGGCCCAGGGTTTGCCGGACCAGATCCACAGGGTCCCGACTGATTTCCTTCATCGAAGATCTCCCCTTCAGGATGAAGCCGTCCGTTCCCTCCACCGTCAGGTCCAGCTCTGCCAGTCGAACGTCATCCAATGAATATCCCTGGTCGAATAGTCGGATCATCGGTCCGATGGCACAGGATGCATTGTTGTCCTTTGCCTTGGACAAGAGCAGAGCCGAACGGCCCTCGACATCACGTAGATTGACATCGTTTCCTAGCGTCGCGCCAACAATCACACCCTTTGAGGAGACTGTTAGAACCACTTCCGGCTCTGGGTTGTTCCAGCTGGACACCGGGTGCAGTCCGACGTCGGCTCCGGTGCCGACGGAGGAAAGAACCTGCGCCTTGGAAAAGACCTCGGCATCCGGGCCGATGCCGACTTCCAGGTATTGGCTCCAGAGGCCCTCGGAGATAAGCGCTTGTTTGACCTTGGCGGCTTCTTCGGATCCGGCTCGCAGGTTCCGCAGGCTGTCGCCGATGGTTGCACCTACCCGTGCCCGGATGGCTTCGGCCTTTTGAGGATCTCCTGCCGCTTTCTCCTCGATCACGCGTTCGACCATGGAATTTGCGAAGGTCACGCCACATGCCTTCACTGCCTGTAGATCGCAGGGAGCCAGAAAATGCAGGTTGGCGATATCGCTGCAGGTACCAGCCGCGATTTCATCCAGAGTGCCAAGATCTTCTCCTTTAGCTGCGGCAACATAGGCAGCCGGTTCCGTTAGTTCGCAAATATCCCGAACGGTGGGGGCGGCTGCGGACGTGATGTCGAAAACGCGGTTTTCTCGCAGTGTGACGACGGCAGGACCCTTGACATCGGGTCGCCAGACACGGCCCAAAAATGTGCCGGAGGACAATTCGGTTTCTGAATAGAATTTCATGGCGTTCCCAGGTTGGCCGTTAGGCCATCATTGTTGGTTTTCCCTAGTCTGCTGGGAAAATTCTCAGTTGTCCAACAAATGTGGAAACGCAGGCGCCATTCCATAGGTGCGCTAGAGAGAGTGGGTATCTGGTCAGGAAATTACCGGTGTCTCTCTCTGTTTGCCAGACAGACCAACAGGTTTGCCGGCAACCAGGTCACTCCTGGAGGGTCGAAGCGACCAGCTTGTCCGCCATGGCCTTGTTTTGCACCAGCATGTCTTTCATGCGTCCACGTGCCAGTTCTGCGTCTCCGGAATCGATCGCTTCAGCAACGCCGACGTGATTGCGACGCGCAATCTTTTCTTCCGGAGGAGTTCGTTGTGAGGCGGCATAGGAAAAGAGCATGACCGCGTAGATCAGATTCTGGAGCTGGGAAAGCATCTGATTGCCACTGGCCTGCAGGATCGTGGCATGGAACATGTAGTCGGCGCCGATCATGCTTTCCTGACCATCCAGAGGATGGATGGCACGCGCGGCCGCAAGAATGGTGTCGCGTTGCTCCCGGCTTGCGTTGACGGCTGCCAGGGCGGCGGCCTCCGGCTCAAAAATCAGTCTGAGGTCAGTTGCTTCTGCATAGATTCTCGCAGTCTGCGGACTTCTTGGGTCATGCCAGCGAATGACGTCTGGATCGAGAAGGTTCCAGTCGTCAAAGGGGCAGACCCGAGACCCATATCTGCGTGCCGTTCGAACAAGCCCTTTGCCGCAAAGCACCTTGATGGCTTCTCGGACAACAGTTCGCGAAACACCGAGGCTGTCGACAAGTTCGTCCTCACGCGGAAGGATCGCGCCTGTCGGATATTCTCCCCGCGCAATCTTTCTACCGAGATGTTCGACCGTATCTTTGACTGCCCCCGTCGGCAGGGATGTAAGGACCTTGTCCGGAAGTTCGAAGAAATTACGCTTTTTATTATCCATTCAACAGACTCAGGCAGTCGGGTCTTTCCAATCGAACTTGATCGGCGAGACCGGCGTTGTGTCCTGCGCATGTTTTACAAGCGAATTTTATAAAATACTAGATTTAATGAGTTGCCACGACGTTTTGCAAAGCTAATACGTCGCTTCTGGAGTCTCTTTATGTCGCTGCTGTTTGAATTATTGACCATTCAGGCAAGGAAATGAATTCGCAGCTTTGAAATTTGTAGGACAATTACTCGGGGCCTAGCCATCCAGAGCATAAAGCCTTTGTGCAAGTTTTCTGACGCCGGTGTTCTTGAAGTGCCGGATACTTGCAGGTGGAACTAAATAGACAACTCCGGCGGCCAGTCCGTCGCGCCAGCGCAGCTGCACTTCGGCAACGGTTTTTGGGACGGCATCGAAGACATAGAACTCTTCCGGCAGGTCGGTAACCTCGTTCAGCACGAGACGGACACCTCCATCGGAAATGTCCCTGATCGTGCAATCGCAAATAAATTCATTGTCCAGACTTGCAAGTTTCGCGGGGCGCAATCTTGTGCGCTGGCGCGGATGCAGGCGACGCTGAATTGCTGCGGCAATGGAGTCCCGTTTCGAAGACAGAAATGAAAACATGGCACAACCTCAGTTGTTGGGTCTTGATGGGGCAAGCGGTCCAGCTGGTCTTAACGGCTCTGGTCTGCCGGAACCGGGGAGTGCGGGCCGATAGCTGGGATCTCCCAGCGTCGAGGGGCGGTGTGTGACTGGTGATTGTGCGTTCCGGCAAAGGCGATATGCAAGATCATACAAACCGCGCCAACCAGCCGGTGTACTGCCAAGGTTGTCCAGCACGGCAAGTGCACCGCCCGTCAATGCACCCCTGCGTGCTCCACTTGGGCCTTCCCAGGCGCCACCTGCAACGGCTCCCTCCATCGCGCCGTCGACGATCGGCATGTCCGATTGATCCGGGTTGATATGCGCATCTGCATAGGCTCTTGCGTAGGCATCGCAGTTTGTGGTCTGGGCTGAGGCTTCTGGAGCCAGGCAGGCAACTGAAGCAGCGATTGCAGCCTGCAGGAGCCCGGCCTTCGCGAGCTGGACACGGTGCATCGTGAAGGCGCGACATATGAATGGTTGGACCGAGGGTCTGGCTGCTTTCCTTGCGCGGGTCGGCGGCTGCAGACGTTTCATACGCTTCTCCCAAATACCGAAAACTGAAAGGGCAGGGTCGCCCGCACCGGTAATGCATGCACACCGAAGATTGCGTGAAACTTGCGTCGCAGGCGTCCGGGAAGGAACCCTGCCAAATCATCACGGTCGAACAGTTTCGGGCAAGCTTGGCTGACTATCCCTTGGGGCAACCTGAGCTGATAGGAGGTCTTCTATGGAACCTGTGTTCCTGACCAAACTCGTTTCGAATAGCAATGACTGGCTGTCCGTCCGCCAGGCGACCATTGCCGAAAACATTGCCAACGCCAATACGCCTGGCTTCCGCTCCAAGGACCTGGAACCGTTCACAACCGTGATCAGCAAAACCCAGCTTGCCATGACCGCAACCCATGACGGCCATCTTGGTCAGACCATGGAAGCCGCGCGCAAGTCCGATGTCGAAAAGGCGGACAGCTGGACGGTCACGCATTCCGGTAACTCCGTCAGCTTGGAACAGGAACTCATGAAGGCAGGAGAGGTCGCGCGCGATCATTCGTTGAACGCCAGTATCGCGAAGTCCTTTCACCGCATGTACCTCTCCACAGTGAAATCCTAAAGGAAAACAAGCATGTCTGATCCGCTTTCCGCAACCTTGCAGATTTCCGGCGCCGGTCTCAGAGCGCAGTCGGAGCGGTTGAGAGTTGTGTCCGAAAACCTCGCCAACGCCCGCTCTACCGGTGAAGCAGCCGGCGATGATCCCTATCGGCGCAAGACCATCACGTTCGAAAGTGAATTCAACCGCGCCGTCCAGGCCAACCTGGTGTCCGTGAAGGACATCGGCAAGGACAAAGCCGAGTTCGCGGTGGAATACGATCCCGGCCATCCGGCGGCGGACGAGAACGGCTACGTCAAGATGCCGAATGTCAACACGCTGCTTGAACTGGCCGATATGCGCGAAACCAACCGCTCTTACGAAGCCAATCTGAAAGTCATGACGCAGGCCCGCGAGATGGTCATGCGCAACATTGACCTGTTGAGGAACTGATCATGATCAATGAAATCTCCGCGCTGACATCGTCGACCGACGGCGTCCTGAAAGCAGCCTCCACCACCAGGTACACGGCGAGCACGCCGGATCTTGGCGGCACGGGCGCCGTGGGCGAAACCAGTTTCTCCGATGCGATGGCGAAAGTTTCGACCGATGCGATCGACAAGATCAAGCAAGGCGAGGCGGTATCGATTGCAGGTGTCGACGGACAGGCGTCGGTACAGCAGGTGGTCGAGGCCGTAATGGCTGCTGAATCGACCCTCCAGACCGCAATTGCCATCCGCGACAAGGTCGTGAGCGCCTATCAGGAAATCAGCCGCATGTCGATCTGATCGAAGGCTTGGCCTCGATAAGCGATTGTAATTACCAGGAGAAAATCCATGAAAGCCCTTGCTATCGCCGCGACCGGCATGAGCGCCCAGCAGACAAATGTCGAAGTGGTCGCCAACAACATCGCGAACATGAACACCACGTCCTTCAAACGTTCGCAGGCGGAATTCTCAGACCTTCTTTATCAGGCCGAGCGCCTGCAGGGCGTGCCGAACCGGGGTGGTGAAGATCCTGTACCGGAAGGTGCTCAGCTTGGTCTGGGCGTTCGTACCGCCGGGATCCGCAAACTCCATGCCCAAGGCTCGCTGACCAACACCGGCAACCAGTTCGATGTTGCGCTTGACGGGCGGGGATGGTTCGAAATTACTGGTCCTGATGACGAAACACTGTTTACCCGAGCCGGTTCGTTCAACAAGAATGCAGACGGCAGACTGGTGACCATTGACGGCTATGCCGTCGAACCGGCGATCATCATTCCGCAAGAAACCATTGAAGTTGTCGTCAATGAATCGGGTCAGGTCTATGCCAAGGTCGATGGCGAGATGACGCCTCGTGAACTCGGACAGCTGACGCTTTCCAATTTTGCCAACGATGTCGGTCTGGAACCAGTGGGTGGCAACCTTTTCCGTGAAACCGAGGCCTCTGGCACGCCTGTTACCGGTGTTGCGGGTGATCCGGGTTTCGGCGTGGTTCGCCAGGGATATCTGGAAAGCTCCAACGTTGATCCGGTAAAGGAAATCACTGCCTTGATCAGCGCTCAGCGCGGCTATGAAATGAACTCCAAGGTCATGAAAGCCGCCGACGAGATGGCCGGTACCGTCACCAACGGCATTCGCTAACAGGGAGAAGGTGATGACGATCCGATCCCTTTTCCTGGTGCTGGTCATGATCTTCAGCACCGGGGCAGCGAAAGCAGCCGGAGGCATAGATCTGCCGGTTCCGCGCCAGACAATACCGGCTGGAACCGAAATCACTCACCAGGATCTGATCGAACGATCGTTTCCAACGCGGACAGCGCAGCAATTCGCGGTGTCTACCAACAGGGGCCAACTGGTTGGCATGGTTGCGCGGCGTACGTTGCTTCCAGGACAGCCGGTACCGATCAATTCGGTCGAAAAGCCGGTCCTTGTTCGTCGTGGTGAGCCGGCGCGACTGGTTTTCCGTGAGCAGGGGCTGGTGATCATCATGCAGGTGGAAGCTCTTCAGAACGGCGGAGCCGGCAACTTCGTACGCGTACGCAATGTCGATAGCGGTCTGGTTGTTTCCGGGCGGGTTCAAGAAGACGGCACCATACGTGTGGAGAACTGATTTTATGACCCGGTTACTCGTTTTTGTTCTGGCTGCACTGTTGGCCTTGCCGGTGTCGGCAATGTCCATGGTGCGGATCAAGGACATCGCAAGTCTGCAAGGGGTGCGCGACAACCAGCTTGTCGGCTATGGCCTCGTTATCGGTCTGAAAGGATCCGGCGACACGTTGCGCAATTCCCCATTCACGGAGCAATCGCTGCAATCGATGCTCGACAGTCTCGGGGTGAACGTACGCGATGCGCGGCTGCGGACGCGTAACGTAGCGGCCGTTGTCGTGACCGCCGAAATGCCGTCTTTTATCGGTCAGGGATCGACGATCGACGTAAGTGTGTCCTCGCTTGGCGATGCGACGTCACTTGCCGGGGGTACTCTCATCGCGACCCCTTTGCTGGGAGCTGACGGGCAAATCTACGCGGTTGCGCAGGGCCCCGTTGCAGTATCAGGTTTCTCGGAGCTGGGGCAGGCGGAAAGCCTGACCCAGGGGATACCGACCGTCGGTCGGGTTCCAAACGGTGGTCTCATCGAAAGAGGTTTGCCGGCTAAATTTTCGCAAATACCCAACCTCGTTCTCGAACTTTCCAATCCGGATTTCCGCACCGCAGTGCGTATTGCCGATGCGATCAACCAGTTCACCAGGGAGCGATACGGCATCAAGGTGGCCAAGGAGCGAGACTATCGCACCGTGGTACTCACGCCTCCGCAAAACATCAGTGTCACGAGGTTCATCGCTGAAATCGAGGCTATTCGGGTGACGCCTGACCAGATTGCGAAGGTCGTGATCGATGAGCGAACAGGGACTGTGGTCATAGGCAAGGATGTGCAGATTTCGACCGTTGCGATTACCCATGGCAATCTGACGGTTCGTATATCGGAAGCACCCGAGGTTTCGCAGCCGTCGCCGTTTTCGCTGAATGGCCAGACAGTGGTCGTGCCACGAACATATGTCGATGCTCAGGAGAGCGGTGGTCAACTGGCTGTCGTCGGTGGAACGGACCTGCCCACACTGGTGCGGGGTCTCAACCGGATCGGTCTGCGGCCAACCGGTATCATCGCCATCCTTCAGGCGATCAAGACAGCCGGCGCGCTGCAGGCGGAACTCGTGGTGCAATAAGTCAGACCTGTTCCTAACCCAACAGGGAAACCAGCACTCATGTGGGCTGAAACCCTGAAGGGCGGGATGACGTCTCCTTCATGAGAGCAATTCTGAAACGCCGCTTTTTGAAGCGGCGTTTTTTTTGCGACAGCCTCACGCAAGCTCGATCTCCGATTGTGCGGTCAAAGAGGTTCTGCACAAGGGAAGGCCTTATGCCACGACATTTGGACCGCGGCCGCACATTCACGCTTCTGGTGCTTGCGGCAGTTTCGCTCACATTCGGCGGCCAGGCCATTGCCCAGGCGCCGCGCCAGAAGCCCCAGGCACGCGAAAGCGCGATTGCGCCCGTACCGCCACAGGACAGCGAGCTCTATTGCAAGAACATCGCCGAAGCGGCTTCGGATGCGCGCATTAAGTGGCAGACCTGGAAACTGATCAGCCTGGAGGCAAGTCTCCGGGACAGGATTGAAGAATTGCAGCGCAAAGAGCGCGAATTCGAAAAATGGGTCGAGCGGCGCGAAGACCTTCTCAACGAAGTCGAGGATCAGGTCGTCTCAATCATCGGGCGCATGCGTCCGGAAGCAGCTGCGGCGCAGCTGCAGACGACCGACGAGGAAGCCGCTGTTGGCGTTCTCCTGAAACTGAAGGCCCGTGTTGCCAGCAGCATTCTCGACGAGATGGAGCCTTCCCGTGCTGCCCAGTTGACCCAATCGATGATGGGCCTGACCCATCCCGAAATACAACGGAGTTTCTGATGCGCGCTTTTGTGATCTCCCTAGGAGCTGCGATGCTGACCGGCTGTGCCGGGCAGCTGGAAGACGTTGGCCGCGCACCGGAGATGTCTCCGGTTGGGTACGGCCTTGCCGTTCAACAGCCGGCAGCTTATCCGCTGAGTACTTTCGGGCAGGGCACGGTCAAGGACTACAACTCCTTGTGGGCCAGCGGTCGCGACAATTTCTTTGCAGACCCGCGTGCGAAGAAGGTCGGTGATGTGCTGACCGTGACCATCCAGATCAATGACCGCGCGAACATGGACAACAGTTCGGATCGCCGCCGCACTTCCGATATCGGCTGGGGTGGCACCATGGATTACGACTGGGATGGCATCGGGCATGGCGGCAGCGGCAATCTTGGCGTTGATTCCGGCTCCGGTTCCGCGGGTTCCGGCTCCATCGATCGGTCGGAAGAAATCCAGCTGTCCGTTGCGGCCGTGGTCACGGACCGCCTGCCGAACGGCAACCTGGTGATCTCCGGCTCGCAGGAAATGCGCGTCAACTTCGAGATGCGCATCCTGCAAATCGCCGGGATCGTGCGTCCGCGGGACATCCAGGCCAACAACACCATTCCTTACGACAAGATTGCCGAAGCGCGGGTCTCCTATGGTGGCCGCGGCAGGATCACCGAGGTTCAGCAACCGGCCTGGGGGCAGCAGATCTACGACATCGTGACGCCCTTCTGAGCCCTTCCTGAAAGTACCGGAAAGACCCAAATGCCTAATATCATTGAAGTTCCTTTTGAGGGGGCGCAGGAAAATCAGCGCAGCTCCGGTTTCGTCGCGGCGTTGGTGCTCCTGACGCTGATTGGCGGTGGCGCTGGAGCGGGCCTTGCAAAATATGTTGCTGACTACACGGAAGAGGAAGTTCATGGCCGGCTTCGCCAGCAACAGAGCTTCACCGAAACGCTGCCGTTTTCGCCTTCGACACGTCTGCAGACGCTTGAACCGCTCGTGACAAACCTGGCGTCGCCGCAAGACGCCTGGATCAGGTTGCAGGCTTCAATTCTTCTGGAAGACGATCCGGACGGTGATGTCGGTGTGCTCAAGAAAAAGGTCGAGGACGATTTTCTAGGCTACATGCGCACGCTTACGCTCTCTCATCTGGAAGGTGGTATCGGTTTGCAGCATCTTCGCGAAGATCTCACCGAGCGCGCTCAGACACGCACCAAAGGTCAGGTGAACGAAGTCATTCTGGAATCGGTGGTTATTCAATGAGCCGTCTTCTTGTTGCCGGCCTTGTACTGGTCGCGATGACGGGGGCTGCGGCTGCCCAGGTGCCGGATCTTTCTGCGTTGCTACCTGCAGGAGAGGGCAGTGCCAGCGGCCGTATCATCCAGATGATTGCACTCTTGACGGTGCTTTCTCTGGCTCCGGGCATCCTGATCATGGTGACAAGCTTCACCCGTTTCGTGATCGCTTTCTCGTTCCTGAGGTCCGGTATCGGTCTTCAAACAACACCGGGTAACCTGATCCTCATTTCGCTGGCCCTCTTCATGACTTTTTACGTCATGGCTCCAACCTTCGACAAAGCCTGGGAGCAGGGTGTTCAGCCTCTGATGAACAACGAGATCTCCGAGGAAGAGGCCTATGTGCGGATCACAACGCCCTTCCGGGACTTCATGCTCAGCCAGGTGCGCGAAGAAGATCTCGTTCTATTTGATGACCTTGCGGCCGGCCGCGTGACAGAAAACGAAGCGGCCTCTGCAGAGGAAGTTGAACTGCGTGTCTTGATCCCGGCTTTCATGATTTCCGAGTTGCGCCGGGGTTTCGAAATCGGATTTTTGATCGCGTTGCCTTTTCTCGTGATCGATATGATCGTTGCAACGATCACCATGTCCATGGGTATGATGATGTTGCCACCAACAGTCATATCGTTGCCTTTCAAGGCGTTGTTCTTTGTTTTGATCGACGGATGGAACCTTCTGGTCGGTAGTCTTGTGCGATCATTCTTGTAACCGACGGGGGCGTCGGGGCGCAAAAGGGCGGGGTCGAAAGGCTCCGCCTTTTTTTGTTTTTTTGCGATAAGATCGCGCGCGACTATATCTTTGGGTCCAAGATTAGGTCTTGGAGAAATTCGAAAAAGATCAAATTGCCCGTATCGACGTAAGCTTCACGCAAGATTGAGCCGCTAGGGTCATTTTCACAGCAGGTTGAACCCCAAACTACCCACGGTTCAAAAGCATGACGCTGCTCCTGTTGTGCCGGTGCAAACCCGGCATGTCCCAATCCAATCCAGTACACACTGACACATTGAAGGGACATATCATGTCTAGCTTGATGACGAACGCTTCCGCAATGACCGCTCTGCAGACTCTGCGGAACACCAGCGCCAACCTGGCAGAGACGCAGAACCGCATCTCCACCGGTTATCGCGTTGCCGGCGCGGAAGACAACGCTGCCTACTGGTCCATCGCAACCACCATGCGTTCTGACAACATGGCTCTTAGCGCCGTTGAAGACTCTCTGGGTCTGGGTGCTGCGACCGTCGACGTCATGTACACTGCTATGGACAGCACTGTTGATGTCATGAACGAAATCAAAGCCAAGCTTGTTGCTGCCCGTACTCCGGGTGTCGACCGCGGCAAGATCCAGTCCGACATCAACGAACTGCAGAACCAGCTTAAGTCGACTGCCGAATCCGCTGTTTTCAACGGTGAAAACTGGCTGTCTTCCGACGTGACCACCGTTACGTCGAAAGAAATCGTCAGCTCCTTCACCCGCGTCGGTGGTGCGGTTTCCGTTCTGACGACCACGGTTGATATCACCGCTACCCAGCTCTATGACACCACGGGTGGTGGTACCGGTATCCTCGATCGTGCTCTGACGAACGGTAACGTTGTCGACACCATCGACATCTCCGCTCTGACGGACAGCGCTGCCGACCTGACCACTCTGGAAGGCATGATCTCGGATGTCGACGAAGCTCTGGGCCTCATCACAGACTCCGCAACCCTGCTCGGTTCCACCAAGAAGCGCGTTGATCTGCAGAAGGACTTCGTGTCCGCTCTGATCGACTCGATCGACCGTGGTGTCGGCCAGCTCGTGGATGCTGACATGAACAAAGAATCGACCCGCCTCCAGGCTCTGCAGACTCAGCAGCAGCTCGGTATCCAGGCTCTGTCGATCGCCAACCAGGGTTCGCAGAACATTCTGTCCCTGTTCCGTTAATCCAACCAGTTTATCTGACCGGATTTCCAGGCAAGAGGACCGCGCCCTTCGGGGCGCGGTTTTTTTGTGTCCAGAATTTCCGTCTTCAGGCCCGGGTGACAGGCTCGCGCAAGGTCCAGTTCCGATAGTGGGTCAAACAGAACGTTACGTGCATGAAGGGGTTATGCATGCCGGGCCGTGAACACGCCGAAAAACTATGGGCAAACCTGATGGAACTGGGAGTGCGCAGACTTATCGCGCTCGCCTTGATCGGGCTCGCTACAATCGCGACCGTCGGCGCGGGAGCATATTACTTGAGCCGACCGGAACAGACCGTCCTCTATACGGGTCTCGACGGTGAAGACGTCACTCGCATCGGTTCCGCGCTGCGGGACGCCGGCATTCCTTTCGACATCAATTCGGAAGGCACCGCCGTCATGGTGAGCCATGCGCAGACAGCCAAGGCGCGCATGCTTCTGGCCGAAAAGGGTCTCCCGCGTGGAGCCAACTCCGGCTACGAGCTCTTCGACGAGTTGGGGTCGCTTGGGTTGACCTCCTTCATGCAGGAAGTGACACGGGTGCGAGCGCTTGAAGGTGAGCTTGCCCGAACCATCCAGCTCATGAAGGGGATCCGGGCAGCGCGCGTTCATATCGTGTTGCCAGAGAAAGGATCTTTCAGGCGCGATCAGCAGCCGCCGTCGGCATCTGTCGTCATCCGTTCCGATGTGCCAGACGATGTGCGAACCGCCGATGCCATCCGCCACCTGGTTGCAGCCGGTGTTCCGGGCATGCAAGCCGACAAGGTTACAGTGCTCGACACGTCCGGTGGTATCCTGGCTGCCGGCCAGGATCCGACCAAGGCCTCCGCAGGCCAGCTTGCCAGCCTTGAGACGGCTGTCAGCAGCCGGATCCAGGAAAACATTCGCAAGACCCTGACGCCATATCTTGGCCTGGACAACTTCGAGGTCAGTGTCGCCGCGGAACTGAACACGGACCGCAAGACGATTGCCGAGACGATTTTCGATCCGGACTCACGGACCGAGCGATCCATCCGGACCATTCGCGAAAACGAGAATGCTCAGAATTCCAGCGTCTCGGCACCGACAACGGTCGAGCAGAACCTTCCGGAAGAGGATGTGTCCGCAGACAACGGTGAGCGTTCCAGCGAAGAAAACGAGCGGCGCGAGGAAACCGTCAATTACGAGATCTCCTCCAAACGCATCGAGACGTCTCAGGATGGCTATCGTGTCGACCGTCTGTCCATTGCGGTTCTGGTTGATAAGTCCCGTCTTGCGCAGTCTCTTGGTGGCGAACCGACCCAGGCTCAACTGGATGAACAGCTGACGGAAATCGAAGCACTGGTTGCTTCTTCTGCGGGGATTGAAAAAGAACGGGGAGACCTGGTCAAGGTTGCTGTCGTCGACTTCATTGACGGCGGCCGGGCCATGGAGCCGATCCCGCCGATCAGCATCACCGAATATCTGATGCGCCAGTCCGGCAACATCATCAATGCGCTCGCAATCCTGACCGTGTCGATGCTGGTGATCTGGTTCGGTCTGCGGCCTGCCGTGGCTGCCCTGGTGCCGCAAATGGCCAAGCCGCAGGTCGAAATGGCCGAACTCGGAATGCTGCCGGAGACTGCGGAAGGGACTGCAGAAGCAGTCGACGGGGATCAGACCTTCCTGATGCCGCCGGATCATTCCGACATGCTGCAGGACCTCAACAGCCGGCGCAACAAGTCCGCGCTCCGGAAGCTGGAATCCTTGCTGGAGTTCAACGAGGAACAGTCTGCCGCGATCCTGCGCCAGTGGCTCTATGAATCGGAGCGCATCTAATGACCACCTCAATCGCTTCCCATATTCCCGTCCTGTCCGCCTCCAGATTCAAGTCCTTCGGTACATTCGACCCCGCTCTCGTGGACGTTCTGGAGCCTTGCGAGGAAGCTGTGCCCGAACCCAGCCTGGAAGAACAGCTTCAGGCCGAATACGAGCGCGGCCTGGCGGAAGGCAGTGACCGCACGATGGCTCATTTTCAGGCCATCCTGGAACAGGAGCGCGAGGAGCACGCAAGGCAGCTCAAAGACGAGCGTGACCGGTTCGACATGCGTGAATCGGCCAACGTGAGCGCCTCCATCGAAGGCTTCCTCAATGTTATGGAGCAGCGGATCTCCTATTCGCTTTCCAAGCTTCTTCAACCTTTCCTGACAGAGCAGATCGTCGACCAGCTGGTCGATGCCTTTGCCGGCAATCTTCGGCAACTGACCGAGGAAACGGAGGGCAAAATGATCAGGCTGCGCGGACCGGAAACTCTGGTCAGCCGAGTGCTGGAGCAGTTGCCGGCCTTGAGAGACCGGATCGACGTTCAGCATGCTGATCAGGTCGAACTGGTGGCTCTGCTTGACGAGACAACCATTGAAACACGGCTCGGACAATGGCTCGGCCAGCTTGAAGCCTTGAAAGGGGAGGCAGACTGATGTTGGACGGCGTCCCGAATGAAATCGTAATTGTCCGGCGCAAGAACAGCTGGGAAGACGATCAGCTGCCACATGGCGTCTGGAAGATTGCCTACGCGGATTTCATGACCGCATTGATGGCCTTTTTTCTGGTCATGTGGCTGATCAACGTGACCGACGACAGCGTGCGTCGCGGCGTTGCGCAGTATTTCAACCCGGTCAAACTTGCCTCCACGGCTCCGAACCGCAAGGGCCTGAACGATCCGGAAATCAACGGCGATACCAACGAAGCCGGCACCAAGCTTTTCACTGGCAAATTGGGTGGGTCTGATGCGCCGGTCGATCAGGATGAGAACTTCGGTGATGGCCTGGACAAGGGACATAGGCTGGAGGAGGTGGTCGAGACACCGGAGATGGGTGGGGCGCCGGCCTCTGGGCAGTTTACCCAGACCCATTCGGAATCGATCCTTTTCACCGATCCCTATGCCGTACTCGACACCCTTTCGCAGAAAATCCGTGTCGCCGATGTGCGGGAGGACAACCCAAAGGGTATCGGCACAGGTCTTCAGAAAAACGAAGGCGTTCAGGGTGGGCAGGCCTATCGGGATCCCTTTGATCCTATGTTCTGGCAGTTCCGTCCTGGCCGAGGTGTCGCCAGTGCCGAGGCAGCTCCTGACGTAAGTTTGCCGGGCGATGGTACCGCGCCTTCTACCCAGGCTCTGGCCGGCGAATTCGCCTTTGCTGCGCCGTTTGAAGATGGCACGCAACCTGAGACCGGCATTACCCGGCAAAACGGAAACGCTGCCCCTGGAAATGGGCCTAGCAACGGGGACTACATGGCGGAACAATCCGGAACGACGTCCTTTGAATTTGTCGGCAACGGCGCACTTCCCGACAACGGGGATACGACGGATCAGGTCGTCGCTCATGTGCTTGGCAAGTCGCTTGAGGCGTCTTCAACCGAGGTGATCGCTGAAGTCCAGACAGAAACGGTCATTGGTACCGGAGACGGTGGGGGCACCTACGAAGAAGACTTCACGGAAAGCAGCGCCGAGGTACTGGTCGCCCGTCTTTCGGAAGTCCTTGCCCAGACCGAGGGGACAGCTCTTGAGGAAACCGCCAGTCAGATTACGGTGACGAGAGAAGGTGAGGGAGCCTTGATCAGCCTTACCGACGACCAGAACTTCGGTATGTTCGCCATCGGGTCTGCCGAGCCGCGCCCGGAACTCGTCAAACTGCTTGAACGGATTGGCAAGGTGGTTGCCGAAACTCCGGGACAGATTGTCATCAAGGGCCATACGGACGCGCGCCCTTTCAAAAGCAAGACCTATGACAACTGGCGCTTGTCGTCGGCACGCGCCCACATGGCTCTCTACATGCTCACTCGCGGAGGTGTCGGCAAGGACAGGTTCAACCGGGTCGAAGGCTATGCCGATCAGGATCTGAAAGTTCCGTCCGATCCTCTTGCTGCCTCCAACAGGCGGATTGAGATCTACTTGCTGGAAGGGGCTCGGTAATGCGCTGCCTCTCCATCAGGATCCCTTGCTTCAAAGGTCTGCTCCTTGGCTTGATGGCGGCCGTCTTCTGGGTGTCGGCTGCCTGGGCGCAGCAGGTTGGCAAGCAGACTTCGGATCCGGAACCATTTGAAATGATCCGGTCGCTGCAGTCCTTGCAGGAGCAGATCGCACAGGGCAACAGCCATGCGATGCAGGCGCAGCGAGCCTTGCTGACAAAGATGGACGCAAGTTTCGTCGTGTTGCCAGCTGAGGCGTGGCAGGAACCACGCAACGCGCGGGCGGCCGTCATCCATCTTCTGAGTGGCGGACACCCAGACGTAATGCGGTATCTCTTGTCCCTCGATCCGGCACCCGCTGTCGACCGCAAACTCATGGAAGCGTCGCTTGCCTATGTCGAAGGCAGGGAAGAGGACATGATCGTTCTTCTGGCGGAGATCGATCCGCTGGAACTGCCGGCAAGCCTGGGGGGGCATGTCGCACTGGTAAAGGCTGCACCCTACATCCGCACGGATCCGGAAAAGGCGATGGAACTGCTTCAAGTCGCCAGCCTACTGATGCCTGGAACGCTCGTCGAGGAAGCTGCTCTTCGCCGGGAAGTCTTCGTCGCTGGGATGACCGGCAATGTCGATCGCTTTCGAGTTCTCAGCATCCGGTATCTTCGCCGGTTCCGCACGTCGGTTTACGCCGGTGATTTCCGCAGGCGATTTGCCCTGTCACTGGACACGCTCGGATTTGTCAAAAGCGAGGACAAGTTCGCGCTTCTGGATGACGTGCTGCACGAATTCGATGCCGACAGCAGGCGCGGTCTTTATCTTCGGCTGGCCCGTTCTGCCCTGCTGGCAGGCCATCTGAATGTCGCGCGAAAGGCAACGGGAGAAGCGCTGACGCTAACCGTCGACGGCACCAAGGAAAACGAAATCCTGAAGATCTACCTTGCGGCGACCCGTCTCGACCCGGAGTTCATTACAGCCAACCGTGACCTGTTGTGGTCGATCGACAAGTCGATACTGACTGCGCAGGACCTGGCGATGCTTGACGGCGTCTACACCGTGCTCAACTCGGTCCGGCATTTTCCGGAGCCGCCGCCCAACGTGATCGGCGAATTCAACGTCGCGACCAATATGGACGCTCCTGAAGATCAAAGCTGGGTCAGCGCGGACATGGAACTTGCGAATGTTCTGTTGCGCCGGACGGGAAAGTCCCTCGCTCAATTGGGAGAACAGGATGAGCGTTAACACTCAGGCATTCGTTCCGACTGCGCCGAAGTCCGGCAAGTCGACGGACGCTGGAACGGGCGAGCGCGGGCAAACCTCTTCCAAGGAAGCCGCGGCTGCATTCCAGGCCGTGATGCAGAACATGAAAAAAGGCGATGCTGCTGAAGATGCGGCAGGAAAACCCGGGTCTGAAACATCTGATCAGGCTGACGGGGCTACGGGTGACGCCAACGGCAAGACCGGTTCCGGCAAGGAGCAGGCGGCAGGTTCGGCGGCATTTTCGACCAGCAATCTTGTCGACGCCCTGCGTCAGGCTTCCCAGAACGCACTGTCACGCAAGGCGAAGGAGGGCGAAGGCCTGGATGGTGCGGCCGAGGGACAAACGGACCCGAAGGCAGAAACCATGTTGCAGAGTTCAGCAGCCCATGTGGGATTGTCGCTAAATGCGGTGCTGGCTGGAAAACCCGGGCAGGTTCCCTCGTCACAGGCCCAGCCTGGCGCGGCCCCTATGCCTTCGCTCCTGCAAGGGCAGGCCAACGGCATGCCGGTTGGCGATCCTGATGGACCTGGACAGACCGGAACTTCTTCGCTCTTCGCGCAGTTCGGCGTCGAACCGGAGACAATTTCCGACGGCGAAGGACGTGGCGCTATTGGCCGGTCCATGTTGCCGGACGAAGCGGCGGGCACCGTCAAGGTTCTGCGCCAGGAAACCCACTTTGCACCGAATATGCGGCTCTCCCCCGCGCAACAGGTAGGTGACCAGATCGCCGCTGCGGTCAAGGATATGGCTTCCAGCTCCGCATCACTTGACGGTGGCATATCTGCCAAGGCGGAAGGCCCTGTTCTGAAAACACTGGATATCCAGCTCACGCCACATGAGCTCGGCACCGTGAAAGTGTCTCTCAGGATGGTCGGTGATACAGTGGAAGTGTCGCTTGTAACAAGCAGGGCGCAAACTGCGGAACTCCTGAAGCAAGACCGGCAACTGCTCGATCAGATGCTCAGGGCGACCGGGGTCAAGGCTGATGCCATCTCGATCCAGGCCGGAGACGACCGGATCCAGGTCCAGGCGGGCAGCAACGCTTCAGGCCCTCAGGCCCAGAACCAGAATGGCGCTGGTGGCGGCAACCCGTTTGACGGCCAACCGCAGAGTTCCGGCAACGGTGCCGGGCAGCAGAATGGGCGACCGGGACAAAACTCCAGAGAAGACGCGTATCAGGCTTCTGAAACAACAAGAGGAACAGGTCATGAGGAAGGTTCTGACATCAGCCTTTCTGACGGCATCTATCTTTAGTGCTCTCGCCGTTAGCGTGCCTGCGGCTGCCGAGACCCAGAACGTTTGCGAACGCGAGATGATCTCGGCAGCGCGAAAATACAACGTGCCGCTCGGCGTGCTTTATGCGGTCGGGCTGACGGAAACCGGTCGGCGCAATTCGCTGTACCCCTATGCCCTCAATATCGAGGGAAAGTCCGTGTTTCCTCCCAGCCGGCAAGCCGCGAAGCAGGATGTGATTGATGCACAACAGCACGGCAAGAAGCTGATCGACATCGGCTGCATGCAGATCAACCATCATTACCACGGTGACCAGTTCCGTTCGGTGGATCAGATGCTGGAACCACGGGCAAATGTGCAATATGCGGCAAGGTTCCTGAAGGACCTGAGGCGGCGCCAGGGATCCTGGACGATGGCTGTTGCCCGCTATCATGCGGGTCCGAACAATGATCCCGCGCAAAAACGGTATGTCTGCACGGTGATCCGCAACATGGTTGCTTCCGGTTTTGGAAACTGGACACAGCAGTCAAAGCAATTCTGCGGCGCCTGATCTCTGAAATGCACCGGACAGCTTGCCCGGTGCTTTCGTTTTGTTTGATAGATAAATTTTTATATAATTAAGTATCTGAATGGAAAGAATAATTATTTTCTCGCAACAGCTTCGCGCAAGTTAGGTCGGTTTGACTGTCTCCAGTTGATTTGGACACAGGAGACCTGTCATGGGCCTTTTCGGAGTTATGCGAACCGGCGTTTCCGGCATGAACGCACAGTCGAGCAAGCTCGGCACAGTTGCCGAAAACATTATGAACTCGAGCACGACAGGCTATAAGCGGGCCCAGTCGGAATTTTCCTCACTGGTCGTTTCGCAAGGGGCTGGCTCGTTCAACTCCGGCGGCGTCGAAGCACACACCCAGTACCAGGTTTCCAAGCAAGGAAACATCAGCTTCACCACGTCGAAGCTTGATCTTGCGGTGGATGGCAACGGCTTCTTCGTTGTCGGCAACGAGGCAGGTGAAAGCTTTCTGACCCGCGCCGGTCACTTCGTTCCGGATGGAGATGGCTATCTCCTGAATACGGCCGGCTATTATCTCCAGGGCTATCCGATCACGGGCAACACCGCGCCAACAACCGTTGCCAACGGTCTTGGTGGTCTGGAGCGGATCAACATCACCCAGAACCAGCTGGAAGCCACTCCCACCAGCGAAGCGTTCCTGCGCGTGAACGTGAGTGAAGACGCGGCGATTGTACCGGCAGCGGATCTGCCGTCTGCCAACGCAGCAACCGCGAGCTATTCCCACAAGACGTCCATGATCGTGTACGATAACCTCGGCAACGAGGTGAAACTGGATGTCTATTACTCCAAGGTCACGGAAACGGCTGCAGACAGTGACTGGGAAGTCTCGATCTACAACGCGGCAGATGCCGCACCCGGCGGCGGGTTTCCCTATACCTCTCCGGCATTGAATACCCAGACGCTGACCTTCGACGTCACCACAGGCAATCTCACCGGTGCCAGTGCGACCGCAATCAATATCGCGGTTCCCAATGGTGGCACCTTCGACCTGGACCTTGATCAGTCGACCTACCTGAATGCCGATTTCACGGTCACCAACGTTGATGCGGACGGGAACGCGCCGAGTGCGGTGAAGAACGTTGAATTCTCTGACGACGGCACTCTGTTTGCCATCTACACCAACGGTGACCGTCGGGCGATATACAAGATCCCGCTGGCGGATGTACCGAGCCCGGACAGGCTCTCCAACAAATCCGGCAACGTCTACAGCACGTCCTTCGATTCCGGTGATGTCCGGGTCGGTTTCGCGGGCGAGGGCGGCCTTGGCAGCATCAAGGTTGGTGGTCTTGAGGACTCCAACGTCGATCTCGGCAACGAGCTCACCTCGATGATCGAATCCCAGCGCACCTACACGGCCAATTCCCAGGTGTTCAAGGCCGGTTCCGACCTGCTCGAGCAGCTCGTCAACCTGGTCCGCTAACACGGCTCACCCGCCAATCGGAAAGTTATTGTCATGAGTTTGTCTGTAGCCCTCAAAGTCGCCCAGTCCGCGCTGGCCGCAAGGCAGACAGAATCCTCCGTGGTTTCGCGAAACATTGCCGGGGCTCAAGACCCCGGCTACTCGCGCAAATCCGTTCTGTTGAGCCAGACCTACACCGACACCGGTCAGGCCGGCGGCCTCAAGGTCGACGGTATCGGCCGGGTGACGGACAGCGCGCTGTATTCGTCGCTCCTGTCCTCCACCTCCACTGGATCCTCCCAGGAAGCGGTCCTGGCGGGTCTTACCCGTCTCGCTGAAACCACAGGCGATACCCAGAACCACATGTCCGCTGCGGCAAAGCTCGGGGCGCTGAAGCTGTCGCTTCAAAACTATGCTTCCGATCCCAGCAACGCGATCCAGGCGCAGGACGTTCTGCAGGCCTCCAAGGACATGGTGCAAACGCTCCAGTCAGGAACGGCACTGGTGCAGGATGTGCGCACCAACGCGGATGCGGACATGGCGACCTCTGTGCGTGAGATCAACACGCTGTTGAAACAACTCGAAGATCTCAACTCGGTTATCGTGCGGGGAACGCAATCGGGGGCTGATGTCACCGATGCCCACGACAGCCGCGACCAGGTTCTGCTCAAGCTGTCCGAGGAAATCGGCATTACCACGCTGAACCGCAGCAATGGCGATATTGTGGTCTACACGGACAGCGGCGTGACGCTGTTTGAAACCAAGGCCAGAGCGGTCACCTTCGAGCCGACCATTGTTTATGGTGCTGCTACCACGGGTAATTCCGTGATGGTGGACGGCGTTCCCGTGGCGGGGCCGGGCGCTCTCATGGAGATCAAGTCCGGCAGGCTGCAAGGTCTTGCCGAACTGCGCGACGAAGTCGCGGTGACCTATCAGGGCCAGCTCGACGAAATCGCGCGTGGTCTGATCGAAGCCTTCGCCGAAAGCGATCAGAGCGGTGGCGGCAATCCGGATCAGGCTGGCCTGTTCACGTGGTCTGGTGCACCGGCGGTGCCGGCATCCGGCACCCATATCACCGGGCTTGCTGCGGAAATCGTCGTCAATGCCAACGCCGATCCGGATCAGGGCGGCGACCTGGACAGGTTGCGCGATGGCGGCATCTCCGATCCGTTCGATCCCAATTACAACTACAACCCGTCCGGCGCTGCCGGGTTCTCCGACCGTCTGCAGGAACTGGTTTCCGCCTTTGACAAGGACACCGTTTTCGACAGTGGCGTGGAACTCGATCCGACCGACACGTTGTCCGGCTTTGCCGCTTCATCCGTCAGCTGGCTGGAAGCCGGCCGAAAGACCATGACGAGCAATGTCGAGGTGCAGACCGTCATTCTCAGTCGGACGGCAGAAAACCTCAACAACAAGACAGGCGTCAACATCGACGAAGAAATGACGCTGCTACTGGAAATCGAGCGATCCTACTCAGCGGCGACACGGCTCATCAGCGCCGTCGACGGCATGCTGGAAGACCTTCTGGCTGCGGCGAGGTAACAGTTATGAAAACCACCTATATCTCCACGATCACACTCGCCGATGCGTCTCGCCGGCAGATCCAGAACCAGTCCAGCCTCGTGCAGAAGCTCAGCATCGAGCTGTCCTCTGGCCGCAAATACGACGTCGGCCTGGATCTTGGGACCAAGACCGGCGAAAGCGTGTCGCTTCGGTCCGAGTTTCATTTTCTCAATGGCATTATGGATACCAACGCGCTTACCGCGTCGCGGCTCGATGTCAGCCAGGCGGCAATGGGCGACATTCTGACGGATGCGCAGGACTTTCTGGCGACCCTTGTGGCCCTGCGTGAGAACAACGGCAGTTCGGACATCGTCAAGGCGGATGCCGTCGGCAATCTGGAGCTTCTGACGTCCCGTCTAAACACCCAGCTCAACGGCAATTTCGTCTTTGCCGGCATCAATACGGACCAGGAACCTTTCGCGGATTATTCCGATCCGACGTCTCCGAACAAATTGGCCGCCGATGCAGCGTTCATGACCGAGTTCGGGATGGCGCAATCCAACCCGGGCGTTTCGGGCATCACACCTGCGGCAATGTCCACTTATCTGAACGGTGCCTTCGAGACGATGTTCCAGAACCCGGCCTGGGGCACGTCCTGGTCGAGTGCGTCCAGCAACGTGATGGTCAGCCGTATTTCGGCGAGTGAAACGGTGTCCAGTTCCGTCAGCGCAAACGAGCAGGCCTTCAGAGACCTGGCCGCGGCCTACACGATGATGTCCGACCTCGGTAACGAGGACCTTGATCCCGAAACCTGGAAGGTGGTGGTCAACAAGGCGATCGAGAAGCTCGGCACCGGTATTGCCGATGTCACCAGCCAGATGGGCAAGCTCGGCAATGTGCAGGAGCAGGTCAAGCTAGCGAGTGAACGGTTGAAGGTTCAAACCGACATCCTGAACCGGCGCATCAACGACCTTGAAAACGTCAATCTGGAGGAAACGTCGGTGCGTCTCAACACGGCTCTGACACAGCTTGAGACCACCTATGCGGTCACGGCCCGCATGCAGGGTCTGAGCATTCTCAACTACCTGTGATCGTGGCCGAATGTCTGATTTTTCGTATCAAACCCAACCTTGAGAGGGCCCATGTACAATTTGTCTTACGCTGAGGTTATGGACGATCTTTGCTCTGACCAGCGGCTCAACGAACATGAGGCAATGTCGATCGTGATCGGCAAGCTCAACGTCGCCCAGGAGCGCGGCGTCAAGTCTCCCGAAGCCGTCGACGCGCTGTTCTACACACGGCGCCTGTGGAGCTACTTCCTGGAACACCTGGCGGACGACGCCAACGAATTGCCGATCGAAACGAGAGCCAATCTGATCTCTGTCGGCATCTGGGTCCTGAAAGAGGTCGAATCCTTGCGCCAGTGGGAGCAGGAGGACTTCTCCGACATCATCCAGATCAATTCCATCATCCGCGACAGCCTGGACGGTTAAACTCATGAAAATCGGTTTGAAAGCGGGCGAACGCCTGTTCATCAACGGTGCGGTGATCCGGGCCGAACGGAAAACCAACATCGAACTGCTGAATGATGCCGTATTCCTGCTGGAAGCCCATGTGCTTCAGCCAGAAGAGGCGACGACGCCGCTTCGCCAGCTCTACTTCATTCTCCAGACCATGATCATCGATCCGGCAGCCGCCGGTGCGGTTCAGGACATGTTCCATCTCGTGCTTGGTTCCGTGAAGTCGGCGTTCTCGAACAAGGAGGTGCTGATGCATCTCGACAAGGTTGAGGAGCTGGCAAAAACGGATCGGTGGTTCGAGGCAATGAAGGTTGTGCGTGCGCTCTATCCGCTGGAGGCAAGCCTGATGCTGGCCGAAAAGAACCGGCGCGCGCAGGAGACCCGGCAGACCGCGCCCCGGCCGGCGCCAAGAGAAAATTTTCAGTACGGCCCCAGGTTGGCCGTTGTTTAAGGAGTGATTAGATGACCAGTGTTGAAGGCGTCAGCGCCACCCAGGGTGCTGCCTCGACTGCATCCGCTCAGAAGCAGCTGACTGTCGACTACGACACCTTCCTGCATCTGATGATGGCTCAGATGCAGAACCAGGATCCGACCAATCCCATGGACGCGTCCGAACAGCTCGCGCAGCTCGCAAGCTTCAGCCAAGTTGAGCAGTCTATTCAGACGAACGCCAAGCTGGAAACGCTTCTGACCAACCTTTCGTTCGGTCAGGTAGATGATCTGATCGGGCGGACCGTGACCGACGCCAACGGCACGACGGGTGTCGTGGAAAAGGTTGAAGTCTATTCCGACGGCACCGTGCTCGCGCTCGACAACGGTCAGGGTGTTCTGCTTGGACCGGGTGTAACCATTTCCTGAGCGGATGGAATGACATGAATGAAGTTGATGCCCTGGACCTGGTCCGGACTGCAATCTGGACGATTCTCGTCGGATCTGCCCCCGCGATCGTACCGGCGATGATTGTCGGTATCGGAATTGCGTTGCTGCAGGCCCTGACCCAGGTTCAGGAAATCACTCTTACCTTCATTCCGAAGATCGTGGCGATCCTGGTCATGATCGTGGTCGCCGGACCTTTCATCGGCGGCCAGATATACTCGTTGACGACCCTGATCTACAATCGGATCGAAACGGGGTTCTAGCGACGGTCTGCAGGACTATTCTTGCATGGTTTCAGGTGCCGTCGTGCTCCTGAATTTATTTGTCGTCCTGGTTTGCAGCGATAGCTGTAAGCCAGGATCAGGTCCTTTGCGTTGTCGGCGAAACCTTTCACCTTGGCGCATGTCGCTAATGGATCCAGGCCTTTGCCGGGATGACAAGGTAGATGCGTTTCTTGCATCCATTTCTCCTTGAACCACGGCTTGCTTCAAGCGCGAAGGCCGCTCCCTTCAGAGCCTGGAGCGACCATCGTCGGTCAGAGCGCTCTAACTTTCCCGAACTTCCCTCCTGAAATCCTTCTTCAAAAAAGCCTCGCGCAAGCTTCAAGGGCGAGGTTGCCAGGTATCAGACCTGCAGCAGAGAGAAGGCATGACAGACACCTCCCTTTCGCCGGCTGCCGGCAATGCGCCGGACAGCCGCCGCGACGTCGGCTTTGCCATAGGCATCGTCCTAATCCTGGCCGTTCTTTTTCTGCCAATCCCGACATTCCTGATCGATATCGGCCTGGCCATGTCGATCGCACTGTCGGTGTTGATCCTGATGGTTTCGCTCTGGATCCAGCGCCCGCTCGATTTCTCGTCTTTCCCGACGATCCTGCTGATCGCCACCATGCTGCGGCTGTCGCTCAATATCTCGACAACGCGCATGATCCTTGCCAACGGCCACGAGGGGCTGAATGCGGCAGGCTATGTGATCAACGGCTTTTCGCAATTCGTGATGAGCGGTGACTTTGTCATCGGTCTGATTGTTTTTGCGATCCTGGTCATCGTCAACTTCATGGTCATCACCAAGGGCGCAACCCGTATTGCGGAAGTTGGCGCACGCTTCACTCTGGACGCGATCCCTGGCAAGCAGATGGCGATCGATGCGGATCTTTCCGCAGGCCTTATCGATGACAAGGAAGCACAGCGTCGGCGCAAGGAACTGGAAGAGGAAAGCTCCTTTTTCGGCGCCATGGATGGTGCCTCCAAATTCGTCCGCGGCGACGCGATTGCCGGCCTTATCATTACGGCTGTGAACATCCTTGGCGGCATCGTCATTGGCGTGACCCGCTATGACATGACGGTTTCCAACGCGGCAGACGTTTTCACCAAGCTCTCCGTCGGCGATGGCCTCGTCTCTCAGATCCCGGCGCTGATCGTTTCGCTGGCGGCTGGTCTGCTGGTATCCAAGGGCGGCACCAGAGGGTCGACCGACAAGGCTGTTCTCGGCCAGCTTGGCGGCTATCCGCGTGCCCTGTTCGTCGCAGCTATCCTGATGGCCATCTTCGCGTTGATGCCTGGTCTGCCCATGTTGCCGTTCCTGCTGCTGGCGATCCTGATGGGCTTTATCGGCTATGCCATTCCGAGGCGTTTGGCAGCGGCGAAAAAGGTCGAGGACGACAAGATACGCGCAGCGGAGGAACAGGCAAAGCTTGAGGAAAAGGACTCCGTCAAGGAAACGCTCAAGTCGGCTGAGGTCGAACTGGTGCTTGGCAAGCAGCTTTCCGCCGAGCTGCTGACGCGAACCGGTGAACTGTCTCGCCGCGTTGCCAAGATGCGCCGGAAGTTTGCCGAGCAGTATGGTTTTGTCGTGCCCGATATTCGGGTCACCGACAGTCTGACGCTTGATCCGAAGAGCTACCAGATCAAGATCCACGGCACCATCATTGCTTCGCAGCATCTGAAAGTGGGTGAACTGCTGGTCATTCCGAACAATGACGAAGCACTGCCGGTACCGGCTGACCAGACGCGTGAGCCTGCATTCGGGATGCCAGCCTACTGGGTGCCGCCTGCGTACAAGGACGAACTCAAGCGCCGCGGCATGACGCCGGCCGAGAACATCACGGTCATCCTCACGCATCTGAGCGAAGTGATCCGCAACAACCTGCCGCAGCTCTTGTCCTACAAGGATATGCGCAAGCTGTTCGACAGGCTGGACCCGGAGTACCAGAAGCTTCTCGACGATATCTGTCCGGCGCACACGTCTTTCTCCGGTCTGCAAGCGGTGCTCAAACTTCTGCTGGCGGAACGGGTTTCGATCCGGAATCTCAACCTGATCCTGGAAGCCGTTGCCGAGATCGTTCCACACGTCCGCAGATCGGAGCAGGTGGTGGAGCACGTTCGAATGCGCATCGCCCAGCAGATTTGCGGCGACCTTGCAGAAGGCGGCCCTCTGAAAGTGCTGCGTCTCGGAAACCGATGGGATCTAGCCTTCCACAATGCCCTGAAACGGGACGGGAAGGGCGACGTTATCGAGTTCGACATCGAGCCGCAACTGGTGGAGGAATTCGGCACGCAAATGTCCGACGCGGTCAAGAAACACATGAAGGACGGAAGCCGCTTCGCGGTGGTAGCGGCACCTGATGCCCGGCCATACGTACGCATGATCGTGGAGCGCATGTTCCCGACCTTGCCGGTCCTGTCGCATCTTGAAATCGCTCGCGGAGTGGATGTTTCCGCGCTCGGAAGCGTCTCGTGATTTCCGGCGGTCTCTTTTTCAGCACCTTCAGCTCCTCGCTGCTTCTGGCGGTCTTCCTGTTGTTCTGCCGGATAGGAGCGTGCCTGATGGTGATCCCGGGGTTCGGCAGCAACCGTGTGCCGGTGCATGTTCGCCTGTTCATCGCGCTTTCCGTCGCGTTGGCCTTGTCGCCTCTGTTGGCACCAGGCGTACAGGCGTCCTTGCCGGATGAGCAGCTCGGCACTGTTGCCGGCTTCATCGGGGCGGAGTTGCTGACCGGAGCCTTCATCGGTTTTCTGGGACGCATCTTTCTGGCGGCCCTGGAGACGCTGACGACGCTGGTGTCCATGGCAATCGGCCTGTCGAACATGCCGGGCATGCCGATCGATGGCGTGGATTCCCTGCCGCCTGTCGCAAACCTTTTCACGGTGACGGCAACGGCGATGGTCTTCATCACCAACCAGCATTGGGAAATTCTGCGCGGGCTTGCAGCTTCCTATGAAGCGATCCCGGTCGGGCAGCCGCTGGCGGCCGTGACAAGCCTGGAGCAGTTCGCCGAGCAGTTGGGCCGAACCTTCATCCTGGCATTGCGGGTGTGCAGCCCGTTCATCGTCTACACGGTTGTTGTGAACTTTGCCGTCGGCCTCGTCAACAAGCTGACACCGCAGATCCCGGTCTACTTCATCTCCATGCCGTTCGTGATCGCGGGTGGTCTCTACTTTCTTTATCTCGTCATCGCGGAGGCCATCATGATCTTCCTCGACGGCTACTTCACTTGGCTCCAGATAGGTTAGGCAATCCTGACCGTGAAAGGTTCCTGTTCCATGGCAAGAAAAAGTCAGGATATTGAACGTTTGTTCCGGATGCAGAAGCAGATATTCCTGTTTTCATCCTGGCTACTTCAGAAGCTTGACGCTCAGGTCTATCAGCTGAACGAAAAGGAAAGACGCATTCTGCTGGCCCTTTCGAATGGCGACCTGGCACAGCACGACAGGTTTATCGCCAACGCTGCCGAGCGGCTGAGACGCATCATCGAGGAGATGTCACGGCTCAGCGAAGCACGCGCAAAGGTGAACTCCGAATATGATCGCCAGCGGTTGATGCTGAAACTCATGGCTGAACGTCTCGCCAGGATGCGTGGGGAGGAACAGCGTGCTGAAGAAGAACGGGACCTGATGGATCTGCTCGACTGCAGATACGGGTGAAAGCCACTTGGCGTGAACGGGGCATATTCGTCGCCGTCCAGCAAGAAGACGCAAGCCTCCCGCAAGCTGCACAGGTTATTCCTGAGGATGCAAACAAGGTTCGGTTCAAGTGTATTGCTTGCCTTGCCCTGTCGCCTGCCGGGCCTTGTTTGCACCTTATGTTTTTCGAGGAGCCCAGCATGGCGATTTCGCCTCCTTCAGATCTGATCCTGGATGTGTCCAAGGCTGCCGATCCGGTGAACCTTGCTGACGCCACGAACCGTCTCAGGTCTATTTCCGCTGGTGGTTCGGGAGATGGCTTTGCACTTGCCTTTGCCGGTGCGACGAACCGGGCAGGAGCCACTGAAGGCAGTTTTCGAACCGCCAATTACGAAGGACCGTCCCAAAAATCTCCTGCGGAGAAATTCGAGGCGATGATCCTCAGCCAGTTCGTCGAAACAATGCTTCCGGATGACTCCGAAGCGGTCTTCGGGTCCGGAACCGCCGGGGAAATCTGGAAATCGATGCTTGCCGAACAGGTCGCAAACCAGCTTGCCGCCAGTGGCGGCGTCGGTATTGCCGGCCTGATTTCAGATACGCTTGAAAAGGGAGTTAAAGCCTGATGGACGCTGCCAACGATGTTGACTTTCAGGACGTTGCCGTGACCGATCTCGCACTTCAGGAATTCACCCCCGATCCGGTGCGGTCCATGCCGCTGGTGGTCGCCGTTCGCCGAGCAATCGGCGCTGTGCGCGAGGAAACCCGGGCGCTTCGTGCAAACCCGACAGCGGACCTGAAGATCTTCGAATACGGCAAGAGCCAGGCTTTGCTTGACCTGTCCAGGGCTCGGACACTCGTGCCGCCGGCGTTCTATTCCGAGGAGTTGCGCGAAGACATCGCCGAATTCAAGGAAGTGCTCGATGAGAATGTCGGCCTGTTGCAACTGCACATGAATGCGGTGACGGAAGTTGTCGGCATGATGTCCAGAACCATGATCGACTATGAATCCGACGGCACGTATCAGGCACCGTTTCCGGAGAGGGCTCGATGATCAAGACCATCGTTGCCGGCCTCTGGATGTCTGCCACCATGCTGGCGTCCGGTTACGGCACCACGCAGTATCTGGCAGCCCAGAAAAGGGTCGGCGACGATGAGCCGGCGTTTGTAGGGCTGGATTATGAGACAGTGAACCCGGTCAACGTGCCGATCCTGTTTGATGGCACGCTGCAGGGATATGTGGTGATCAAGATGGTTTTCACAGCGGATGGCGATACATTGCGCCGCCTGCCTGTGCCGCCACACCCTTTCCTGGTGGATGAAGCCTTCCGGGTACTTTATTCGGATGAAACCCTCGATTTCCGTAGCCTGGAACGTTACGACTTGGAGGCTTTCACCGAACGTCTCAAGAAAACCACCAACGCTCGTCTCGGCCGGCCTGTGGTGCACGACGTCCTGGTGGAGGAATTCAACTATTTCGACAAGGAAGACGTGATCACGCACTAGCTGCTGATCCTTGTCTTGTACTGAAAAACTTCTTCTGCCGCCTCCCAGGCAATTGGCGCCCAGTTTCGGCTGGGCGCTTTTTTTGATCCTCACCGCGGCCTGTTTGTGCTTGATGGAACAGGACTATTCGGAAAACCTACGGAATAGACCGAGCGCAGAGTGCGTGACTTTGCCTGGTACGGTTTGGAGGATAGGCTCATGAAGACGATACCGGTATCGAGCAGTCGTGGCTCAATCGATCTGACTTCCGATGATATCCAGGTTTTGGAAAACGCAGTTGAAATCCTGCTTTATTCCGATGTTGAAGACGGTGAGCAGGCGAGGGAAATGCGGCTAACCGGAAAAAGCCTGCACGAAATCATGGAGCGCTTGTCGACGCTTCTGGGAGAGTGAATTTGAGCGATGGCAGGTCAAAATAAATTCGTGGTGCTTGTTTCGCGGCATCTAGTGAATGCCGATTTCAGCCATCGGTATCGAAAATCGTGTCGATCGCCTGGAAGATGGTCTTGTAGACACCGATTTCGTCTTTGGCGAAATCTCCGTGAGGCACCGCTCTTTTTGCTTCGGCAATCAAGTCGGCCTTGATGGCTGCCAGATCCACTTGCGTGCCCATCGGCCGATTTGAGAGCTCCACGTGCAGGCGCTTGGCGATCCCGGCATAGGCGACGATTGCAGTCACCATGTGGGCGGGATCCTCCGGGATCTGGATTTTCTTCATACGCGCCGTTTCTCTGGTTTCAGTTGCAGGTAGTTTCAAGGTCCGAAAGACCCGAAACGCGCGGCAGGGCCAACAGCATATGGTGCTAGGCTGGCAGAATTGAAGCAAGTTGGGGAATTTCGGTAAGTTGCCGAGGCGTCAGGCGAAATAGCCGGCCGGCACATCGTTCGCATCTGTGCGGACGAGCTGCCTGACAAACCGAAAATTATTTGAGATGCCTGAAACGCAACTACCGCAATCGGGCGTCCTTCAGGGCCTCAAGCAGCAGTTCCGTTTCTTTCGCCTTGTTGCCACCGGCGTCCGGCACTTCGACATAGGAAACGTTGACTGCATTGTCCGGCCAGGCGAGGACTGCGGTAAAATAGATCCAGACACCCTTGTTGAAGAATTCCAGATCCAGGGAAATGCGCGGGGTGGTTTCCCACTCGACATCTGCCTGTGCGGCCATGGAATAGCGCAAGGAGCCTTCCTTGAAGAAGAGCTCGGCCGATGTCTTGATCAATTCATCGATATTGCCGTGCTGGTCTGTTCGTATGTAGGCGACGAAGTCGACCACATCGACGAGTTTCAGATCTTCGATAAATTCGGTCAGAGCAGAGGCAATTGCTTCCTGGCGCTGCCGGTCGCATTCCAGTGGCGACGGTTTCGTGCCGTTGCCTTCAGGCATATCGTGCATTCCCCGGACCTCCAAATACATTAAATTATACAGCAGTTTTGGTCTGGCGTGAGTACACGTAGCAAATGATTTCCGCAACTGCTCTGTAGAATTCCGGCGGGATCATCCTTTCAACTTCTGTAGCGGCGTAGAGGGACCGTGCGAGTTGCCGGTCCTCGATCACGGGAATATTGTTCGCCTCGGCGATCTCCCTGATCTTCAGCGCAATCAGATCCTGCCCTTTAGCTACAACAATCGGGGCAGGGTTTTGGTCCCCGTCGTAGCGCAAGGCAACAGCGAAGTGTGTCGGATTGGCAACAATGAGGGTTGCTTGCGGCACGGCTGACATCATGCGGTTTCGTGCCCGGTCGCGTGCGAGCGAGCGTTGCCGGGCCTTGACGATCGGGTCGCCTTCCATCTGCTTGTGCTCGTCCTTGATCTCCTGCTTGCTCATGCGCAGGTTCTTGCGCCAGTGCGAGCGGGACCAGAGAATGTCGACTGTAACCAGTAGAATGGTAACGATGCAGACGCCGGCGATCAGCTTCATCGATATCTGAAGGATCGCTTCGGGAAGTGCGCTTGGATCTGTGAACATGGCGTTGATCAGTTCCGCTTCATTCGCCCGGAACTGGCCATAGACGATGGCACTGACCGTGGAGAACTTGAAGACTGCCTTGAGGAACTCCACAAGGCCCTGGGCTCCGAATATGCGGCTCCAGCCCTTGGCCAGCGAGAGCTTGGAGGCATCCGGCTTGATGCGGTGAAAAACGATGCTGGGCGTGTTCTGCAAAAAAGCGGACGCAAGACCGGACGCGGCAAGCAGTGCGACAATCGGGGCGAGGAAGACCATGACCTCGATCGACACTGCATGGGAGAGCAGCAATGCGTCGGCGCTGTTTCCAAGATCCACTCCTCCCGAAAGGTCCAGAAGATGCGTCAGCGTTTGCACGAGCTGACTCGATGCCGATGTAACAACGAAACTGCCGATCAAGAGCGTCGCGATAAATGTTGCCAGAACGGGGGCTTCCCGTGAGACCGGGGTGTTGCCCTTTTCTATGGCATCGCTGATCTTTTTCTCGGTCGGTTCCTCTGTTTTTGAATCCTTGTCTTCTTCCGACATCCAGCCACCCGGTGTTCAGGCTCAGATCACGTCGAACCGCTTGCAAAGACGATCACGCAAAGAATGCGCCTTCGTCCTGCTTCGGATTCAGCTCGATTTCACCACGCGATGCCATTTCCAGCGCGAGGTTGGTGATCGCACTGCGGGCATCCAGTACGTCGCGCTGAGCGGCCGGTTCGCCGGCTGCCAGTTCGTGTTCGGCGATACGACGTGCGCGTGATGTCAGCGATGACAGGATCACTTCCCGGAACTGGGCATTGGTTCCCTTCAGGGCCAGCACGATCCGGTCCGTCGGGATCTGATCGAAAATCGCCATGCGGGTCCGGGCGTTGAGATTGGTGATGTCGTCGAAGGTAAAGAGCAGACCCTTCAGAAGTTCTGCGGTTTTCGGTTTCACCTCGTTCAGGTTCTCCAGAGCGTCTTCCATGTGCTCGCGGTCCATCTTGTTGAGAATGTCCGCCATGCGAGCATGGGAGTCGGCTTCCAGGGTGCCCGACAGGTTGAGCATGAAATCCTCATGCATGGTCTTTTCGACGTCGCGCATGATTTCCGGCACAACCGCCTTGATCGACAGCATGCGCCGGACAAGAGAGTTGCGCGTCTGGTTATTGATCTGGCCGAGAACCTTTGCTGCTGCACTCGGCTTTATTTTTGTCAGGATCAGCGCGGCGGTTTGCGGGTGTTCCTTCAGGAGATAGTTTGCGAACACCGTTTCGGAAACCGTGGTCAACCGGTCCCAGATAGACCGGTTGGAGTTGCCGAGCACGTCCGACATGATGTCTGCAAGCTGATCGTCCGGCAGGACACCTTCCAGCATTTTCTCCACTTCGTTGGCCGAACCATAAAGCGTCGTGCCATGAGAGAACTGCTCGATGAATTCCTCGGCCAGCCGATCAAGTTCTTCCGATGCTACCGTGCCGAGCTGAGCTGCCGAGACGGTGATCATCCGGATTTCTTCCTGATCGAAATGCCGGAGCAGTTTCTGCGAACTCGTCTTGCCCAGCGACAGCAGCAGAGCGGCCACGCGCTGTGTACCGTTCATTCGGCGGGCAGGCGGAGCTGGCGGCTTGGCCAGGTTTGCAGCGGTTGCTGCGGCGGCGTTGGCGGAATTCATCATTTTGTCACTTCAATCCTAAGGAGACAGCCTTGGGCAAACCGGAGAATGTGAGGCCGGAGAAATTCGACCTCAGATATCCATACCGCCGGCCTGGGCGCTCATGATCTCCGTCAGCGAAACGCCGAAGCGCGAGTTGTCGTCTTCCACGACCACTACTTCTCCGCGGGCGATGACACGGCCGTTGACCACGATGTCGATCGGTTCGCCGACACGATGATTGAGCGGAATGACCGCGCCGCGACCGAGTTTCAGGAGGTTGGAAACCAGCATGGTCGCAGATCCGAGAACCACCTGGATGTTCACGGGAATGCCGAGGATGGTGTCGAGATTTCGGTCGTCACCGATGGTATCGCCATTCTGGTTCTTTTCCGGCGATTCCACCTTGGCGAAACTCGCGGCATCGGCCGGGCGGGTTTTCGGGCCTTTTTCAGCGTCGATGTGATCGATGATTGTTTCGGACATTACATCTTATCCTTCTGGTTCATGGAGACCGTGCGGAACGGGCTTTGCAGCGAATTGTCGATACGGTGGACGCGCGTGGGTGCCTGTTGATGGACCTGGCCGCGATGAATGGTCGTTTCCTTGCGCCCGCCGGACTGAGCGGAACCGGCGGCGCCAGCTGCCTGCTCGCCTGCAGTGTCGTCGGCGAAGATGTCGATGTCGTCGCGAACGGGCGCAAAACGTTTCGGGTCATGCAGGACGGCGGTCGCCTTGGAGAGCTCCTTCAGCTCCGCGCGCAGCACGGACTGCTGGCGCTTTGCCTCACGAGTCAGACCGTCGATTTCCGCGATCAGCTCCCGAGCATCGTCCATCCGGTTACCGAGCGCATTGAGGATCTGTGCACCCTTGACGTTGATCTCCTGGATCGAGACTTCGATGCCGTCGAGCGCGAGGGCGGTCTGATCGAAGATACGCTGGTAGTCATCGTGGTAGCTGCCCAGTCGGCGCAGCTCCCGGTGCATGGAAAGCATCCGGACCGTGGTCGCGACAAGCGCGAGCAGGAGAACGCCATCAACGATTGCGGAGATCATCGAAAAGATCCTTTTCTTCCTCATGGATGAGCTCTTCGATCTGCAACGTGTAGGATCCGTTCAACTGTCCAAGCTGGCAGGTGAAGACGGGCTGGTCGTTGCAGGCGAGTGTGACCGGAGAGCGGGCTGTCGCCTGAAGTTCGATGACCTGTCCGACCCGGAGGTTTGCAAGGTCGCCGAGCGACATTTCACGTTCTTCGAGAATGGCTTCCAGCTTGACTTCGGTGCGCTGGATCTCGTTGTGGAAATGCTGGGTCCACTGTTTGTCGCGGCTCGACATCTCGCCGGACAGAACCTGGGAAAGGCGCTGCCGCAGCGGGTTCAGTGTCGAGTGCGGCATGACGATGAAAACTTCGCCGCCGCGCCCGATTGCCTGTTGCAGCAGGCGGGCCACCACGGCCGGGTTGTTCCGCCGGCCAACCACCGCAAAGTCCATGCGGCTTTCGATGCGCTCGATCTTCAGCGTTGTTTCGGCAATCGGGGCAAAGCTCTCGGCAAGTGCCTTGGCGGCTACCTCGAACATGGTGCGCGCGATTCGCGTTTCGATGTTCGAGAAGGGGCGTTCATCGTCGATGGGAGGCTCGGTCCCGTCAGCACCGAAGAGGACATCCACCAGTGTAAAGATGAAGTCCCGGTCGAAGCCGACGAGTACACGGGCATCCCATTCCGGAGAATAAAGCACGGCCACCAGAGCATTGGATTCGAACTCGTCGAGTACGTCGCCGATGCGGTTGTTTTCAACGTAGCTCACCGAAATGTAGGACGGTGAGGGGGACTTCTGGCGCATGGCGTCGGCCATCAGGCGAGCCATGCGGTCGAACACCACCGGAAGCATCGGCAGGCGGTCAACGGAAATTCCGGCGGCATCCAGCAGTCTGTCGGCGATCATCGCGCGTTCGGAGCTGGAAGCATTGGAGCTTGCGGTCGCTGCTTCGATCATGGCTTAGGCGGCTCCCTGCAGGTCCTGGACGTTATCGGCACCAGCGCCGCCAGCACTCATCGTCTCGTTTTCAACTTCGTCGATGGTTGGACGGTCGTAGTCGGAGATGGTCTTGCGGCCATGCTCCAGGGCGATCTGCGGATCGGCGCCGTTCATGAAGGCAAGCAGGGTCTGCTTGACGACGATGTAGGTACGAAGGCGGGACTCGCGGACGTTGCGGATCTTGGAGGCGATCGGGCCGAACAGCGAGTAGGAGAAGAAGATGCCGACAAACGTGCCCACGAGTGCCGCGCCAATCAGGCTGCCCAGCAGCTGAGGAGACTGGTCGATGGCGCCCATGGCCTTGATGACACCGAGTACGGCCGCGATGATGCCGATGGCAGGCAATGCGTCAGCGATGCTGCTCATGGCATGGTACGGCTTCATCTGGTCGCGATGGATGGTGTGAAGTTCTTCGTCGACCAGCGCTTCGATTTCGTGAGCGCGGGCATTTCCGACGATGATCAGTCGGAAATAGTCGCAGATGAAGGTTGTCAGACTGGCATTGCGCAGAACCGACGGATACTTCTGGAAAATTGGAGAAGTATTCGGGTCTTCAATGTGCGGCTCGACCTGGTTGCGGCCCTTGGCGCGAAGCTCACGCATCAGGCCGTAGAGAAGTGCCAGAACGTCGAGATATTCCCGCTTGTTGGGAACTGCGTTGCGCAGCGCATCCGACACGGCAACCAGGGTTCCCCTGATTACCTTCATTGGATTGGCAACGACAAAAGCACCGATAGCGACGCCAAGAATAATGACGAGCTCCCACGGCTGCCAGAGGACGGAGACCTTGCCTCCGAGTGCGGCAAAGCCGCCTATAAGGGACGCGCCTGCTATGATCAGGCCGATAAGAATAGTCACCTAACAGCTCCCAACTGGTGTGGATTGCAACTCTGATTGGGAGGACGCTAGCGGCCGAGACTTGCCTGAAGCTGACGCGCGAAAGCCTTCTGAAAATCATCTCCGGTCGTCAGCCTGGCGTAAGGTTTGCGAGTGAGTGTTCCCCGAAAGCCTGCCCGCCATGGGCCCGCAATGGGGATAGAACCATGATCAATACATTGAGCCAGGTTCAGCTGGTCAGAACCAATATGGAACGCTCGCTGAAGACGGTCGCCGCGGACCCTATGGTCGAACGTCAGACCGAATATTATCGCGAGAACATCCGCAATATTAAGTCCATCGACGAATTCCTGGCTGATGATCGCATCTTCAACTACGCAATGACTGCCATGGGTCTGGAGGACATGATCTACGCGAAGGCGTTCATTCGGAAAGTGCTGGAAGAAGGCACGGACGAACGTGGCGCTTTCGCCAATCAGCTGGCCGACACCAAGTACAAGAATTTTGCTGAAACCTTCAATTTCAAGCGGTATGGCGAAACGACGACTTCTTTTGCCCGGACGCAGGACGCGATTGTACAGAAGTATCATCGGCAGACACTGGAAGTGCGCGAGGGTGAACAAAATCAGGGTGTCCGTCTGGCACTCTATTTCGAACGCCGTGCGCCCGATATCACCAACGCGTACGATGTTCTGGCCGACCGCGCGCTTGCCGAGGCCGTTTATACTTCCCTTGGCCTGCCGCAAGAATTTGCGATGACCGACATCGACAAGCAGGCAGCCTATCTGGAAGAACGCCTGGATTTCAGCAAGTTCGGAGATGCGGACTACCTGGCGAAATTCCTCAACCGGTTTTCGGCTCTCTATGACCTTTCCAACGGCCCGTCCGGCAACATGTCGCCAACACTTGCTCTTTATGGCAACGGCCGAGGGGTTATCCAGATGGGCGAGGGACTGTTGGCAAGCATCCAGAATTTCCGCCTCGGAGGCTTTTGATCCATGGAATCCGCTCTTTATGTTGCGCTGTCTGCGCAGGTTGCACTTTCGAACCGACTGGAAACGGTTGCCAGAAACGTTGCCAACATGAACACAGCCGGTTACCGGGCAGACGAGGTCAAGTTCGCAGAGCTCGTCTCCAAGGCAGCTCAGGACAAGGTCAGTTTCTCCACCGGTGGCGAGAAATACATTTCCCGGCAGTACGGCAGTCTGAACAAGACCGACAATCCGCTTGATCTCGCAGTGGAAGGCGAAGCCTGGTTTGCAATCCGCGATGTCAACGGCAACTTGTCCTATACACGGGACGGGCGCTTGCAGATCGGCAATGACGGAACCTTGCGTACTTTGACCGGACAACAGATCCTGGGAGCAGGCGGGCAGCCGATTGCACTCGATCCGGATGCCGGGACACCCTTGATCACGCAGTCGGGTGAGATTTCCCAGGGCGACGTTGGAATTGTCGGCCAGGTCGGTTTGTTCCTGATCCCCGACGATGCCCAGCTCACGCGTGCTGAAAACTCGGCGGTCATTCCCGACAAGCCGGTTATTCCCGTGCAGACCTATGAGACAAACGGCGTTCGCCAGGGATATGTCGAAGGCTCGAATATCAATCCCGTCCGGGAAATGACCAAGATGATCATGATCTCGCGCGCCTTTGAGAGCGCGACGAAGATGATCGATACCAGTAATGAAAGCCAGGAGAAGGCCATTCGCGAACTGGGGGCAACCTCATGACGGCGGTGGATGCAACACAGGCGGTGGGCAAGCCGATGGACCTCAATGCTGTCATGGATGGTTCGCCCGTCAAGGCAGCGCGGCCCGGGGTTTCGCCCAAGGCTGAAAACTCTGCCTTCAGTTTCGGTGACTTCATCGACGTGATCAATCCCTTGCAGCATATTCCGGGGATTGCGGAACTCTATCGATCGGTAACGAACGACGAGATTTCCGACAACGCCCGCAAGGCCGGCAATGCTCTTTACGGCTTCGCACTCGGCGGGCCGGTCGGGCTGGGTGCCATGCTCGCCTATAACGAAGTCGGCGATCGCCTGAACAGCAGTCAAGAAAATGTCACGGCACAGCCCGTCGAAGTTGCGGAAGCGGCTCCTGCTGGCGAACCGGCGCCCACAAGCGATGTTCCTGTGCCAGTGCGCAAGCCTGGTGTTGAGCCAACCGCAACCGAAGCCGATAAGGCTGCTGGCACAGCCGTACTTGGTGAAACCGTGGCATCGGCTGGTCGCAAGGGCGCTCCGCCAACTGCTCTTGTCGATCTCATCAACAGCACTGGTGCGGCTCCCGGGCCGGATGGGGAAACAATGACATCACCCGACAAGTCTTCTTCGGGTAATGCCTCATCCGTTTCTTATCTCGACATGCCGGATAGTGCCACGCCATCGGGGCCGGTAATGCCCGACCAGCGGGGGCTTGACCGTCTCGCTTCGCACAAATCCAACCATCTGCCTCTCGATGTCTTGAAAGCTCTTCAGGAACGCCATGCCGAACGCTCCGTATCTGAACGCACTTGATCAAATCTCCGCGTCTTTGTCGGCCCTGGAAACTGAGATCGGGCCCGTCAAACTCAGCGGACGTGTGACCCAGGTTTCTTCCGAATCCATTCGCGTCTCCGGTCTTTCCCGCGTGGTTTGCCTGGGCGATCTGGTGCAGTTCGAGGGGCGCGCGGGCATCCGGCAGGGCGAGATCATCCGGCTCGACCAGAAGGACGTGGTAATCAAGCCATTGGAGCGCGTGACCGACATTGGCATCGGCAGCGTTGCTTCGGTCATGGGCGGACTTGCCATACATCCGGACATGAGCTGGCGCGGCCGGATCGTGAATGCGCTTGGTGAACCGATTGATGGGGCAGGGCCGCTTGCCCATGGTGTGGAAGCGTTTCTTCTTGACCGCGCACCGCCACCAGCAATGAACCGAAGCAAGATTTCCGAAGGCGTTCGAACCGGTGTGCGGGTGATCGATCTGTTCACACCACTGTGCGTCGGTCAGCGTGTTGGCGTTTTTGCGGGGTCCGGCGTTGGCAAATCCACACTTCTGGGCATGCTGGCCGGCTTTGGGGACTTTGACACGGTAGTGGTCGGTCTCGTCGGCGAACGCGGCCGCGAAGTGCGCGAGTTCATTGATGACATCCTGGGTGAGACCTTGGCGCATTCCGTTGTTGTCGCCTCGACTGGCGATGAAAGCGCGATGCAGCGCCGGCTTGCGCCCAAGACGGCCATGAGCGTTGCCGAGTACTTTCGTGCGCAAGGTCACAAGGTGCTGCTCATTCTGGATTCCGCCACCCGATTTGCCCATGCTGCACGGGACGTGGCTCTGGCGGCTGGAGAACCTCCTGTCGCCCGCGGGTTTCCGCCAAGCGTCTTTGCTGATCTTGCCCGCCTCATCGAACGCGCCGGACCCGGAAGCAGCGGCGAGGGCTCAATCACAGGGATCTTTTCCGTTCTTGTTGACGGTGACGACCACAACGATCCGGTTTCCGATGCCATTCGTGGTCTTCTGGATGGGCACATCGTACTGGATCGTCAGATTGCCGAGGCCGGCCACTATCCGCCAGTCAGCGTATTGAAATCCACCTCGCGGCTTGCCGACCGGGCCTGGACACAGGATCAGCAGGAACTGATCCATCGGATCAAGGGGCTGATATCCTACTATGAAGATACAAAGGATCTCCGCCTGATGGGCGGTTTCCAGACTGCGGGCGACGAAAAACTGGAAAAGGCCTGCAGACTTGTGCCCAAGATTTACGAAGCGCTGAGACAGCGCGCAGACCAGGTGGCACCGTCCGATCCCTTTGCAGACCTGGCCCAGGCTTTAGCTGCCGATACGTAAACCATTTTCCACATCTCTAGTATAAATACGAAATTGCCGCCTTGTCTGGCGGCGATTTTTGTATATATCAGTGTTACATCTTATTAAGGATTGCGGAAAAACGCGGTCCCCGGCATTTTAATAAATTTTTCTCTCAGTTTATTGGTAATGTCCGTGATTTTTTATTTAGTTTTCTATGTGGATATAAGAACTTCCCCCACTATAAATTCTGAAATAGTTGTCGAGTTAGGGAAGAAACGTTGACCTTGTGAAGCTCCAAAATTACGGATTCTACATTGGTAAAATCCAAGGGGCTGATATGTTCATAATCGTAGACTCAAGAGAGATAGTGACCGCAGGCTATGCCTCGGCATTCGACCGGGAAGGCTATGCCTCCCTGGAACTTCATCCATCGGAACTTCTTGACTGGCTGGAAATCACCTGTGCCCAGGATCTGGGCTCGGTTGACGCCATCCTTCTGGGAGAGTGTGAAGAAAGATGCGGCTACGTTGCATCGATCCGCAGCCGGTGTCCGGAAGCCCAGATCGTGGCTCTGGAAGATACCGCCAACCTTGAGAGCACGCTCGACCTGTTTTCCGCAGGTATGGACGATGTTCTGAAGAAGCCGGTTCATGTTCGGGAAATCATTGCCCGCGTCGGAGCTTTCCGCCGCCGGATCACTTCCCGGAACAATTCAGCAGGCACCGGTGCCATCGAAGTCTTCTTCGACGGTCGCGATCCAGTCGTCGGTGGGGACGTCATGGAACTGCCGCGCCGGGAACGCCGCATTCTTGAATATCTCGTCAAGAACAAGGGACGGCGTGTCACCAAGACACAGATCTTCAATGCTGTTTACGGCGTCATGAACGACGGCGTGGATGAATGTGTCGTGGAAAGCCACATCTCCAAGCTGCGCAAGAAATTGCGGAAAAAGCTTGGCTACGATGCAATCGAGTCGACGCGCTACATCGGCTACATGCTGAAAGACGCCACGGCCACCAAGCAGAAGGTTGCAGACACCCGGCGTCAGGTTCAGGCCTCGCCAGCAACCGCACACGCTGTAGAGGTTCCGGTTGACAGCCGCACCACCACCAACAAGCCGTTTTTGTCAGTGGTCAATGCCTGATCGGAATAAGCTCAGAATATGAAGACCTTGCAAGGAACAATAATTTGCAATGGCAACGATCGAGCGGACTGGTATGAAAGTTTTGCCGGGGACAATTGCATGATGCGATGCCGCTCTAATTCGTCGAATTCAGGTTTTTTGTAGATGCAAGACTATCTGTTTTGCTGTGGAAAGAAGGCTCTTTCAATTTACAATTGATTTTTATGGAAAATTTAGAAAACCTACCCAGAATATACGACACACTGACGCTCTAATCACATGATCTCCGCTGCGCGGCGCATTGATGGGGCGAGGGGCAATATAGATGTGTCTGTGAATCAAGTATTGAAGAGACGGTCCGCAAAGGCGGTTCGGTTTTCGTCCTTGACCGGAAGCCATTTAAATCGGCGTTCTGCCGGAGTTTTATGAGCTGGAACGGACACCGTGATTTGAGGTGGGCGTCTTGACACTGAACGGCAGTACGTCGTTGCCATATACTCCCAAGGAGATGGGCCGTTCCAGCCTGTCCCGGACATTCATTCTCTATACGCTCGGTCTTTTCGCTGTTCTTGGCGTCATATTCATCGGCATTCTCACGAAGATCACGTGGGACGCCTCTCACGCACGCGCCATTCGCGTGACCGAGGCCTTCTTTCAGGCAACCAAACGCCCGTTTGAACGCGCCATCTGGACAGTCAATGCGGACGCGACCCTGCAGCTCATCCGCGGGTTGGAAAGTCTCGAAGTTGTCGAGAAAGTCTGGGTTGAAACACCGGACACAGGCAATTTCGGTGAACCTGTTACCGGGCCGCGCGCTGCCGAAGCTCTCAGTTATACACTCAATTCGCCCAGCACCATCTTGCACAAGGATGCAATCGGGCAGGTGTTCATTCTCATCGACCGCAACACGATTTCCTATGAAATCGTTTCGACGGTCGGGTTCATCGTCACCGCGATCATCGTCTATCTGCTGTTGCTCGCCATCGTGATCAGAACAGTCTTTCGCCGTCTGATCGGTCAGCCGCTTTCGGCAATCGTGGAATACCTTTCCACGCCGCGCCTGATCGAAGATCCACCCAAGGCCGAACTGATGCCTGGCCGTGCGGACGAAATCGGTATTCTCGCCGCCAGTCTCCAGTCCATGGTTCAGCGCCGGCATCTGGATTTGCAGAAAATTCAAGAATACCAGACTAATCTCGAGGACTTGGTCGCCCACCGGACGGAGCAGCTTAAGTTGGTGCAGGAAGAGCTTATCCAGGCAGATAATCTGGCCGCGCTTGGCGCGCTGGTTGCCGGGGTTTCGCACGAGCTGAACACGCCTCTTGGAAACGCGTTGATGGCGGCCACGACCATCAAGGATTCAACCGGTTACTTGCGCACCGAACTTGAAGAGCAGAAACTGAGCAAGGAAGCCCTGGAAAACGAAGTCGAACGTATTTCCGATACCGCGCATATCATCGAGAAGACACTCGGCCGGGCCCGCGAGCTCGTCGGGAACTTTCGTCAGGTGGCTGTCGACAGGCAGAGCGAGAAGAAGCGGTCCTTCAATTTCGACCACATCATTCGTGAAACTCTTGCAACACTGCAGCCGACGCTCAAGAAAACGCCTTTCAAGGTCGAGCTTGATCTCCATGCGGACGAAATCATCGACAGCTATCCTGGCGCGGTCAGTCAGCTCGTTTCGAATTTTGTCGAAAACGCCATCAAGCACGGATACGAGGGGCGCAGCGAAGGTCTGATCAAGCTGTCTTCCCAGGTGGTTCACCCGAAGGACAAGAACCGAAACAATTCGAACGAACGCAAGATAATATTCAAATGCCAGGATTTCGGTGTAGGCATTCCGGAGAAGAATCTGAAAAAAGTATTCGAGCCGTTCTTCACGACGAAGTTCGGCAAAGGAGGATCCGGTTTAGGGATGGCGATTTGTTACCAGCTGGTCACCGAAGCCCTGAACGGAACCATCTCGGTGTCTTCCAGCGTCGGGTCGGGAACCGAATTCATTATCGAATTCCCCGCCATGGCCGCTCAGGATACCAGGAAGCCTCTCGGACAGAAGGTGCATTGAGATGGTGATGGACTTTCTTGCCCCCTCCGAGCCGGAAGTGAAGAAGATCACGAAGGCGCCCTGGAAAATCCTGATTGTCGATGACGATCCCGACGTACATGAAGTCACCAAGATCGCCGTTGGTGGATGCATCTTCGAAAATCGTCCGTTTGAACTTTTGCATGCTCTGTCGGCTCAGGAAGCCCGGCAGATCCTGTTGAAACACCCCGATATCGCGGTGGCGCTTGTCGATGTCGTCATGGAAAGCGATACGGCAGGTCTCGGGCTTGTGAGCTGGATCCGTTCCGAACTCGGCAATCATTTCACGAGGTTGATCCTGCGTACAGGTCAACCCGGGTATGCACCGCAGACCGACGTGATCATGAAATTCGACATCGACGGCTACACCGAAAAAGCCGAATTGTCGCGAACCAAGCTGATTACAGCCATCGTTACAGGTCTGCGCGGTTACAAGCTTGTCATGTCGCTTGAGACCAACCGCAAGAAGCTCAAACAGTTAAACGAGCATTTTGCAGCTATTGTCGAAAAGAACGCCCTGAGTGAATTTGCTGCAGCAGTCCTGAAGCATTTCACGGTTCTTGTCGGGCAACCTGTCGACAGCCTGTTGTGTGGTCTTGAGACGCTTCCCGACTACGGGTCCTTCGACAAGTCCAACGTCCGTGTGCTCGCGGCAACGGGAAATTTCGAGGACAAGATTGACCTGCCGGTGGACGTCATCAGTGACGATGCGATCCGCAATGCCGTGGCAAGATGTGTAGAGACACAGGCAACATGCGCGTCGCCCAAAGGGCTTGCTCTTCCGCTTGTCACTCGTAATGGCATGACAGGCGCGCTTTATCTCGGTATTTCCGAGGAGCTGCTGGAGGAGCTCGTCGGGTCGGAAGTCGTGCAGTTGTTTGTTTCCAACGTCGCGCTTGGCTACGAGAAGACCGGCCTTTTGGAGCATATTCGCAACCTTGCTTATGTCGATCGCGTGACCGGGTTGTCGACATTCTCCGGTTTCATCGAAACCTTTCAGCGCCACGCCGCCAACGGTGCCAAGCTGCTGGTCGTTCATTCCGACATCCAAAGGTTCCGTGTCATTGTCGACGGGATCGGCGACGAAAAGGCCGGCGCGGTCTTGAAACGGACCGGCCACCGCCTGTCGCAGACTTTCCCCGATGCGCTCACCATTGCCAGGAAGGAAAAGGACGAATTTCTGATCCTTCTGAAGGGCGGTGAAGAGAATACGATTCAGGATGTGGTTGCGCGGATCGAAGATGCTTTCCAGCAACCGATAACGCTCGAAGACAACCAGATTACCCTTCGACTGCGGCTGGGGTTTGCATCCACCGGCACCGAGACGCAGGGCGCAGAAGAACTCGTGCGTTTTGCCTCCATCGCCCTTAACGATGTGCGTCAGAAAGGGGTGACCAACCACGCGGTTTTTCATCCGCTGATGCAGGAGGCAGCCTTTGAGCGCCTGCGGCTTGCTTCACTGCTTACCGGTAGTTCCAACCAGACGAAGTTTTCGCTGAATTATCAGCCGATCATGCACGCCCGGGACGAGAGCCTTGCGTCCTTCGAGGCCCTGATGCGGTTCCGTACCCCGAGCGGAACGTTCCTGAATACCGCTCGGATGATCGAAGCTGCCGAAGCCAGTGGTCTTATTACCGAAATCGGCGCATGGATGTTCAAGACGTCCTTTACCGAGTTCAGCAGCTTGACCGGAATTTCCGATGACGTTCGGTTGAATGTGAACCTGTCTCCCAGGCAGGTTCAGGCAAACCGGATCTACAAGGACATCGAAGATGCTGTGACAGCCGCGGAATTGCCGCTGGATCGCCTGGTCTTCGAGGTGACCGAAGGGCTGTTTCTCAGCAACGATCAGGTGACCCTGGCCTTCCTGACGTGGCTGCGTGACAAGGGGGCGCGCGTCGTTATCGACGATTTCGGCACCGGGTATTCCTCGTTCAGTTATCTGCGCAAGCTGCCGGTTGACGGTATCAAGATCGACCGAAGCTTTATCATGAACATGGATCAGGATGCGGATGCGCTTGCTGTCGTGAAATCCATCATCGCCGTTGCGCAGGCGCTGGATCTGAACGTTACAGCAGAAGGTGTCGAGACTGTTGCCCAGAGAAATATCATGCAGGAGCTGCACTGCGACTACCTGCAAGGATATTTCTACGCCAAGCCTCTGGCGACCAATGACCTGTCCGGTTTCATCCAGAAGGCTGTCGAACCGGGCGTTGCCTTCGGATAAAACAGTTTATCCGTCCGTTTATCAAATTCTGGCCGGAACTGTCAGGACAGAAGTGCCTTTTTGGCGCATACTGCGACAGCTAGGTCATACGTTGAATTGAAGACATCGGACAGCCTGTCAAGGATTGCGTTCTGCAATTCTGTTCACATAAGCGATTGAAAATTTGTACGAAACACGCTCTCATGCGGGAAAACGTGTTTGCGGCGGACGCGTCAATCGCGTTGAATGTCGACTGAACCTTTGTAAATATGCGCAAAAGCGCAACTTGGGGAGAAAACATATGGACATGAGCGGCTCCCACCGGATTCCGGCCAAACGGGAAACCGTATGGCAAGCCTTGAACGATCCGGATGTCTTGCGGGCCTGCATCCCGGGCTGCGAAAGCCTCGAGAAGACCTCGGACACCGAAATGACCGCCGCGGTCACATCGAAAATCGGGCCTGTAAAAGCCAAATTCAAAGGGGAAGTGACCCTTGAGAACATCAATCCTCCGGAAAGCTACACGATCTCGGGAGAAGGCAAGGGCGGCGTCGCCGGGTTTGCCAAGGGGTCTGCGGATGTGAAGCTTACGGAGGAAGGTGACGAAACCATACTTTCCTACGAAGCCAAGGCGCAGGTCGGGGGCAAACTTGCCCAGCTCGGCAGCCGGCTGATCGATTCTACCGCCAAGAAAATGGCGGAAGACTTTTTCACGAAGTTCTCCGAGATGGTTGGTTCACCGGCAGGGCAGGACGAAACTGCGACCGCAGCTGGTGCCGATGACGATCTGGATCCCGGTGTGGCCGAGGAAGCCAAGCGGATCGCGATTGAAGATTCCCCTGGCGAAGTCATGCACGCAATTGAGGATGCGGAGCATGCAGTCGAGGAAAAGATCCACCAGGCGGAACAAAATATTGAAGCCGCTGCGGGACGCAACGTGTTCGGCGGCCCCATGGTCTGGGGTCTCGTGTTGCTCGCCGCCGTGATTGTCGTGCTTGCACTTGCAAGTTGACCGGGTAGGACAAATCTTGAAATGATCGGGCTCTGACAATTTAGGACGCGCCAGGGCCCCAGCACAAAACACGGTGACAAGCCGGGAAATTGGGTCAGTGACACGCAATCGAATTCGATTGTTTATTCGTACGCTGGTCTGGATCGGACATCAGAGGTCTTGCCTGTCATTTCATGCAGGTGGCCGGTTTGATCGCTCCGGTACAGGGAATTTCATGAGGGAGAGGAATTCATGTCGAAAGTATCGATGGTATTGAACGGCAAGACGGTTTCGGCTGATGTCGAAGACCGGACGCTGCTCGTATCGTTTATCCGGGACGTGCGCGGATTGACTGGTACGCACGTTGGCTGCGACACCTCGCAATGCGGTGCCTGCGTTGTGCATGTCGACGGCAAGGCCGTAAAGTCTTGCACCATGCTCGCAGCCCAGGCCGACGGCGCAGAAGTTGTAACACTTGAGGGGATCGGCACAGCCGACAACCTGCACCCCGTACAGGCAGCTTTCCGGGAACATCACGGGCTTCAGTGCGGCTTCTGTACCCCCGGCATGATCATGACCGCCGTGGACATGATCAATCGTCATGGTGCTGGAAATCTCGACGAGGCAACCATTCGCCACGAGCTGGAAGGCAATATCTGCCGCTGCACCGGCTACCACAATATCGTCAAGGCGATCAAAGCCGCCTCCGATCAAATGGCCGGTATGGCTCAGGCCGCCGAATAACGGCGTTGGCCTGAACTCCCAAAATTGATGCGCGAACACGTTCGCGCAGCAGGACAGCAAGACCGATCAATCGAATGAGATGCCGGGAGGAACAGGCATCTTCGTATTGACCGCCAGGTCTTGAGAGACAGTTGCCTTGATGGCAGCAGCCGGATTGTCCGGCGAGTGGAGGATGTCCGGTACTGGCGGAGCCGGCAGATATTCGGGAGAGAAGAAATGGCAGTTGAAGGGATTGGCGCCCGTGCCTTGCGCAAGGAAGACAAGCGCTTCATTACCGGCAAGGGCAAATACACCGACGATATGACCATGCCGGGCATGGGGTATGCTGCTTTCGTTCGCTCGCCGCACGCGCATGCAAAGGTCAAGGGGATCGATGCGAGCGCTGCTCTGGCAATGCCGGGTGTGGATGCGGTTCTTACCGGCGACCAACTGGTGGGCGATGGTATCGGCAACCTGATTTGTGGCTGGATGATCCATTCCAAGGATGGTTCGCCGATGAAGATGGGCGGTTGGCGCGCACTGGAACCGGAAATTGTCCGCCATGTCGGGCAGGCCGTTGCCGTGGTTGTGGCCGATACGCAGGCTCAGGCACGTGATGCCGCTGACGCGGTTGTGGTTGATTATGAGGAATTGCCTGCCGTTATCGATCCGCTTGCGGCACTCGAAGCAGGTGCCCCGCAGATTCACCCGGAAGCCGAAGGCAACCTGATCTACGATTGGGAAATTGGCGACGAAGGAGCCACAAACGCGGCCTTCGAAAAGGCTGCTCATGTCACGCGCATGGAGATCCACAACAACCGCCTCGTTCCGAACGCGATGGAGCCGCGCGCAGCTCTTGCAGGTTACGATGCCGCCGAGGAGCACTATACGCTTTACACCACTTCGCAGAATCCACATGTGGCTCGCCTGGTGTTGTCGGCCTTCTACAACGTTGCTCCTGAAAACAAGCTGCGTGTGATTGCGCCTGATGTCGGCGGTGGCTTTGGTTCCAAGATCTACATCTACCCGGAAGAAATGGTCTGCCTGTGGGCGTCCAAACGTGTCGGTCGTCCGGTCAAGTGGGTGTCTGACCGGACCGAAGCCTTCCTGACGGATGCACATGGCCGCGACCATCGCTCTGAAGCGGAACTCGCGCTTGACGCGGACAACAAGATCCTGGGCCTCAGGGTCAAGACGATCGCCAATCTCGGCGCCTACATGTCGTTGTTCTCGTCTTCCGTGCCGACGTATCTCTACGCTACGCTTCTTTCAGGTCAGTACGACATTCCGGCTATCCACGCCAACGTGAAGACGGTCTACACCAACACCACACCGGTGGACGCCTATCGGGGCGCAGGCCGGCCGGAGGCGACCTATCTTCTGGAGCGGATCATGGAAACGGCAGCCCGTGAAGTGGGCCTGTCGCCGGCAGAGTTCCGCCGCAAGAACTTCATCCGCACGTTCCCGCATCAGACACCGGTGATCATGTGCTACGACGCAGGTGATTATGATGCGACGCTGGATGCAGCCCTGAAGGCCGCGGACTACGACGGCTTTGCCGCCCGCAAGGCGGAAGCAGCTTCCCGCGGCAAGCTGCGTGGTATTGGTCTGTCCTGCTACATCGAGGCGTGCGGTATTGCACCGTCCGCCGCGGTCGGTTCACTTGGTGCTGGTGTCGGTCTTTGGGAATCTGCCGAAGTGCGTGTAAACCCTGTCGGATCGATCGAGGTTCTGACGGGGTCGCATAGCCATGGTCAGGGACACGAGACAACCTTTGCCCAGCTGATCAGCGAACGTTTTGGCCTGGATACCAATGCGGTGTCCATTGTTCATGGCGATACCGACAAGGTTCAGTTCGGTATGGGAACCTACGGCTCGCGCTCCGGTGCGGTCGGCATGTCGGCAATCGTCAAGGCGCTCGACAAGGTCGAAGCCAAGGCGAAGAAGATTGCTGCTCACCTGATGGAAGCCTCCGAAGGAGACATCCAGATCGAAGGCGGCGAATTGAAAGTAGCCGGTACCGACAAGAAGCTGACCTTCACCGAGGTGGCTCTCGCTGCCTACACGGCGCACAACCTGCCAGAAGGCATGGAGCCGGGCCTGAAGGAAGGTGCCTTCTACGATCCGACCAACTTCACCTTCCCGGCAGGTACCTATGTCTGCGAAGTCGAGGTGGATCCGGATACGGGCAAGACGGAAGTGGTCAACTTCGTCGCGGCTGACGACTTCGGCAACATCATCAACCCGATGATCGTGGAAGGTCAGGTGCATGGCGGTATTACGCAGGGCATTGGCCAGGCACTTCTGGAAAATGCGTCCTACGACGAAAACGGCCAGCTGCTGACGGCGTCCTACATGGATTACTGCATGCCGCGTGCCGATGATGTGCCGTCCTACAATCTGTCGACGCATGTCACGGCCTGCCCAGGCAACCCGCTTGGCATGAAAGGTTGCGGCGAAGCCGGGGCTATCGGATCTCCGCCGGCAGTTATCAATGCGATCACGGATGCGATCGGGGACAACAGCCTGTCGATGCCAGCCTCTCCTGAAAAGGTCTGGGCGCTTTACCATGCAGGTGTGAAGCAGGCGGCCGAATAACGCCACAACGGGATTTTCGGGCGGGGCAACCCGCCCGCCATTGCACAGTTCGAAATCCGGGGAGACCCAGCATGTATGAAACGACGTATCACAAGGCCGGATCGGTAGCGGAAGCTGCTTCACTAATGGCCAATGCCGATGACGGCAAATTCCTTGGTGGTGGCCAGACTTTGCTGCCAACCATGAAACAGCGGCTTGCAGCCCCCAGCGATCTGGTGGATGTCACCAAGATTGCGGACATGAAGGGGATCAGCGCAAACGGTGATGGTGTGACCATCGGCGCAGCAACGAGCCATTTCGAAGTCTCGACTTCGGATCTGGTGAAGCAGAAGCTTCCTGGACTGGCGTCACTCGCCGGTGGCATTGGTGACCCGGCGGTTCGTCATATGGGCACCATTGGCGGCTCGATTGCCAACAATGATCCTGCAGCCGACTATCCTGCTGCGCTGGTTGCGCTCGGTGCAACCGTTGTCACCAGCAAGCGGGAACTGGCAGCGGAAGAGTTCTTCACCGGCATGTTTGAAACCGCGCTTGATGAAGATGAAATCGTCGTCGCGGTCAAGTTTCCGGGTGCTGCGGCCAGTGCCTATGCCAAATACCCGAACCCGGCATCGCGTTATGCCATGGCCGGTGTCTTCGTTGCCAAAGGCAATGATGGCTCCGTAAAGGTTGCGGTAACCGGAGCAGGGCAGGGTGGCGTCTTCCGCATGTCCGCCATGGAAACGGCGCTTGCAAGTAATTTCTCAGCCGACGCCGTCGCCGGCATAGCACCCGACGCAGACGATCTTCTGTCAGACATTCACGGGTCTGCTGCTTATCGTGCGAACCTGGTTACCGTTATGGCAAAGCGCGCCGTCCAGAAGGCGTAACCGATCTCGTGCTGATTTAAGAATAAGAACCCGGCCGACACTCGGCCGGGTTTTGTTTTCCTGAGGGAGGAGTAGTCAGCTTCTCGATTGGGGCACGAGCGCAGACAGTCGCACTGCTGGCTGCCGCGTCACGTCAGAGTACCAGTATGGGCACTTCTGCTCCGGCTTCCAGCGCCGGTGCATGAGGTGGACGGACCACAAGTGCGCCGGATTTGGCGAGCAGGTTCAACATGGAACTGTCTTGCCGGGAAAACGGCGTTACGATCAGATCGCCGTGTTCCGAATTGGAAAGCGTTGCCCTGACGTAGTCCTGCCTGCGGTCGTTCTCGGGCAAGGGAGAAGCGAGTATGGCTCGTTGAGGTCCGGACTGTTCCGGCATCTGACCGAGCATTGCCTGCATGAGTGGCTTCAGAAACAGCAAGCCGCATATAAGGCTCGAGACGGGGTTTCCGGGCAGACCAAGAACCTTGGTGCCGCCAAGACGGCCTGCCATCAGCGGCTTGCCCGGACGCATTGCAATCCGCCAGAACGCCAGGTCCATGCCTTCCTGTCCAAGGACACTTTGAACAAGATCGTGGTCGCCGACCGAGGCCCCCCCAAGCGTGACGAGAATGTCGGCCTTCTCGGTAATCGCACGCCTAACGTGGTTCGCAAGTGCCACCGGTTCGTCGGGTGATATTCCAAGATCGAGTGGCTGACCGCCGCAATCTTCCACGAGTGCGGCGATACCTGCGTGGTTCGAGGCGATTATCTGATCAGGTCCCGGTTCCGTTCCTGGGCGAACGAGTTCATCCCCGGTTGCGAGTATCGCAACCTTCGGTCTGCGGTGCACCGGCAGAACCGCGTGGTTCATTGCAGCGGCAAGGGCGAGATGCCGGTAGGCAAGTTTGAGCGGCGGTTGCAGAAGCACATCACCTTCGGAAAAGTCCAGGCCGGCCGGACGGACGAATGCGCCCTTGGCCGGGTTCTCCAGAACGGTTATGCGCTCGCCTTCACGCTCAGCGTTTTCCTGGATCAGGATCGTGTCCGCACCGGCCGGCACAGGCGCACCGGTAAAGATCCTCACCGTTTCACCAGTGCCCACCGTTCCGGCAAAACCATGGCCGGCCGGTGCTTCGCCGACAACGGTCAAGGATGTTCGGGAAGCGGAAATATCTTCATGACGAATGGCGTAGCCGTCCATCGCAGACGCTGCGAAAGGCGGTTGGGTTCGGGTGGAAACAAGGGGGGCGGACAGATATCTGCCGTTGGCGCTCTCGAGCGGAACATATTCCGTTTCAAGAGGTTTTACGCCGGAAAGGAGCTTCGTCAGCGCTTCGTCGACAGGCATCAGGCTCATCAGGTGCCACCCAGGCTGCCGTCCTTGTCGAGTGTCCAATGGCCGGATTTGCCACCGGATTTTTCGACCAGACGGATATCTCCGATGACCATGCCCCGGTCTACTGCTTTCGCCATGTCGTAGATGGTCAGGCAGGCCAGCGAGCATGCGGTCAAGGCTTCCATCTCGACACCTGTCTGGCCGCTGACCTTGGTTGTCGCTGTCACTATGAGGCCGGGAAGATCATCATCGGTATCGATGTCGATGGACACCTTGGACAACATCAGTGGATGGCAGAGCGGTATCAGTTCGTGGGTTTTCTTGGCGGCCAGGATGCCGGCTATGCGTGCCGTGCCGATAACATCGCCTTTCTTGGCGTTACCGGACCGGATGAGATCCAGGGTTTCAGTCCGCATGGTGACGGTCCCGCGCGCCACGGCAATCCGATGCGTTACGGACTTCTCGGATACGTCCACCATGTTGGCAGACCCTGCCGCATCCAGATGGGTCAGTATGGCGTCCTTGTTGGCCATGTCCGCCTAAACCGCTTCGGAGAGGGCCGGACGGGCCAGGAGCGTTCTGGTAGCCGAGGCGACGTCTTCCTGACGCATCAGGCTTTCGCCGATCAAGAACGTTGAAATACCAACCTTGTTCATTCGGGATAGGTCGGCTGGGGTGAACAGGCCGCTTTCGCCGACGATGATTCTGTCGTCCGGAATGCGCGGTGCAAGCTCTTCGCTTGTTTCCAGCTTGGTCTCGAATGTCTTGAGATTGCGGTTGTTGATACCGAGCAGACAAGACGACAGCTTGAGCGCACGCTCCAGCTCATCAGCGTCATGTACCTCAAGCAAGACATCCATTCCGAGTTCGAACGCGGTGTCTTCCAATGCTTTGGCGGTGTCGTCATCAACAGCGGCCAGAATGATCAGGATGCAATCGCCCCCCCAGGCTCTGGCTTCATATACCTGGTAAGGATCGTAGAGGAAATCCTTGCGCAGCGCCGGAAGGGCAACAGCGTCACGTGCAGCAGCCAGAAATTCAGGCTTTCCCTGAAAAGAGGGCGTATCGGTCAGGACCGAAAGACAGGCTGCGCCACCTACTTCGTAAGCCTTAGCCAGGAGAGGTGGATTGAAATCTTCCCGAATGAGCCCTTTCGAAGGGCTGGCCTTCTTGATTTCCGCAATGAGAGCGTACTCACCGTTATTGTGTTTGGCTTCGATCGCCTTGAGAAACCCGCGTGGGGCACTCACGTCTTTGATGCGTGCCTTGAGTTCGTCGATCGAAACGGATGCCTTTGCAGCGATGATTTCCTCGCGCTTGTAGGCTTCGATTTTTTGAAGAATGTCTGCCATGTCTTACCCGTTCGATGCTGCGACAAGCTTTTCCAAGGTGTCGGCTGCGGATCCGCTGTCAATGGATTGCGCCGCCAACTCGACACCATCCTTCAAGGTTTCCACCTTGTCTGCAACCAGCAGAGAGGCAGCCGCATTGAACAGCACCACATCGCGATAGGCGTTCTTTGCTCCGGCGAGGACGTCGCGCAGGGCTTTCGCGTTTTCCGAGGGAAGTCCGCCCTTGAGATCTTTCGGATCGGAAACGGCAAGGCCGACATCTTCGGGTGAAATTTCAAACGAATGGATTGTCCCGTTCTTGAGTTCGGCAATAGCGGTTGGACCGGTTGTGGTTATTTCGTCCATTCCGTCGGACCCGTGAACGACCCAGGCCTTTTCGGACCCTAGCTCGCGAAGAGCTTCCGCAAGGGGCTCCACCCATTTGCGGGCAAATACACCAACCATCTGGCGCTTCACTCCTGCGGGATTGGTCAATGGGCCAAGCAGATTGAAGATTGTGCGCGTGCCGAGTTCCATGCGTGTTGGACCCACGTGCTTCATGGCAGCATGGTGCAGCGGAGCGAACATGAAACCGATACCCGCCCTGTTGATGCAATCGGATATCTTCCTGGCATCGATATCGATGTTGACGCCAAGTTCGGCGAGCGCTTCTGCAGCGCCCGACTTGGAAGACAATGACCTGTTGCCGTGTTTGGCGACCGGTACGCCGCTGCCGGCGACGACCAGGGCCGTGCACGTGGAAATATTGTAGCTGCCGGAATTGTCGCCACCCGTTCCCACTATATCCATCGCGTTGGCCGGGGCCCTCACGGGGATCATCTTGGACCGCATGGTCGCGACTGCACCCGTGACTTCGGCAATGCTTTCGCCGCGCACACGCAAGGCCATCAGAAACCCGCCAAGCTGCGATGGTGTTGCAGATCCCGACAGGATCACCTCAAAGGCTTCGCGGGCTTCTTCAGGGCTCAAGGCGTGACCGTCTGACACCTTGGCGATGAAGTCCTTGAATGTGCTCATGTCGTCATTCCACTTTCAAACGGATCAATTCCGGTCCAACCCGATCATCTGGGCGATACCGGCATTGTTTATCTCGACCCCTGCCTTGGTTTCCCGGTCGGAGATGAACTGGCCGAGCAGCGTGTCCTGAATTTGCTGGGAAAGCTGCTGACCCAGGGCCGCTACTTGCGGTGCGTCGCTCTGGAAGTCCGGTACGTTGGAACCGCTCACCTTAAGCACGATCCGACCGTTGCCATCGTTGGTTTCGGTGACCGCGCTTGTTCCAACGGGGCCGTCGAATACTGCCGAAACAGCTTCGCGGCCGAAATCCCCGGACGGCGTGTTGCGCTTCAGGTCAGTTGCGGATTTCACTTCCAGCCCGGTTTCTGCGGAAAGGGTGATGAACGGCGTGCCGCCCTCTGCCTTGGCCAATAGGTCTGCCGCAGTGTCGCTCAAGCGTTTGCCGAGTTCATCCTGCTTCCAGGCGGCAAGGACGTCTTCGCGAACTTCGTCGAGGGTGCGTTCGCGCGACGGAATAACCTTTGCAACGTCATACCAGAGAAAGCCTTGCTCACCGAGCTGAAGGACATCGTTTTCGATGCCGATGTCACTGTCGAACGCACCTGCTACAAGTCCCTCAGCATCAGGCAAGGTTACGGGTTTACCGTCTTCACCGTTTCCGGATGCATCAAAAGCTGGCGGAGTTTCTACAGTCAGGGAGAAACGCTCGCCGATTTCGTCCAGCGGAGCACCGCCTGCCCGGGCATCCTCGACTTCGTTAAGCAGATCCAGAATTTCCCGTTCCGCCTGTTCCTTTGCGAGGCTCTGGACGATCTCGTCCTTCACGTCTTCGAAAGGTTTGGTGCTTTCAGGAAGGATTTCTTCGACATTCAGAATGACAGTCGAGAACCTGCCTTCCACCGTACCGCTGGTCGCGCCTTCTTCCAGGCTGAAAGCGGCGTCGCCGATAGCTTCATCGAGAAAATCGGTCTTTGCCATGATGCCAAGGGCAACGTCGTTGTTGGCAAGGTTGCGTTCACTCATGAGTTCGTCAAAGGTCTTGCCGTTCGCGATTTCTTCGGCAGCTTCTTCCGCTGCCTGTTGAGACGGGAAGGACATCTGACGGATCTTGCGGCGTTCGGGCTGGAAGAAATCTTCCGACCGGCGCTCAAACTCAGCGCGAGCGTCTTCGTCGGAAATGTCATCCGGACGAGAGAGAGACGTCGGCGTGAGTGAGACGTATTTGATTTCACGGAACTCGGGTGCGCGGAAATTGTCCTTGTTCTCTTCGAAGTAGGTTGTCAGGACACCATCGGCCGGATCCTCGATGTCTCCGATGAATTCCGGTGTGACGACCAGGTAATCAACGCTTCGCGTTTCTCCCTGATAGGCGTCAAGAACTTCCAGATAGGCAATCGGAGCCTTCATGCTGCCGGCGAGGCCTTCTGCAAGCTGCGCACGCTCTGCAACCTTGCGGCGTTCGACGACATATTCGTCTTCCCGGTATCCGTTGGCCTGCAGAACCTGCTGTAGCCGGTTCTTGTCATACCTGCCACCCAGGCCCTGAAATGCAGGGTCACTCTGGATAATGGTCGCCAGGCGTTCGTCCGAAACACCGAGTTTCATGTTTTGAGCGGTGTTGTTCATGGCCGCTTCGGCCACAAGCTTGCCCAGGGTTTGCTGCGGAACACCGAGGGTCGCGCCTTCTGCAGGCGTCAGCGGCCGGCCGAACTGTTGAGCCAGCCGTCCGAGGTCCTGCCTGTAGGCCCGGTCAAAATCGAACAGGGAGACTTCCGTGTCACCGACCTTGGCGGCGGTGTTCTGGCCGACACCGGTCAAGAAACCGCTAATGCCCCACACGGCGAAGCTAAAGATCAACAGAGCAATAAACAGTTTGGCAACCCAGGTGCCAGCGCCCTTGCGCAGCGCGTCAAGCATGACGACTCCCGTATTCTTCTTCGTTCCGGCAGCCGGCGTCACCGGCTGAATTCAGGACCGGCCTTAGCCGGAGCGGGCGGATCATAAAGACGCCGCGCCGCCGCCGCAAGGCGGCCTTTTACAAACTTCGGAAGCGATTTGGGTTTTCCCGTCCTCAGGGTGATTGCAACGCGTGTGCGCTTCTGCTCTATAGGCGGCAAATCAAGGATCATGCCGCGGGAGAAACTGAACATGAGCGCAGCGATCAAGCCGTTGGTTGCCGGTAACTGGAAAATGAACGGTCTGAAGGCAAGCCAGGCTGAAGTCTACAAGATGATCGCCGGCATCAGTGACGATCTGGCGGATTCGGTCGATGCGATGATTTGTGCGCCTGCAACGCTGATCGCAGCAATTGCGGAAAAGGCTGGCAGCGGGGCTCTGTCTGTAGGTGGTCAGGATTGCCATACCGCTGTTTCTGGTGCTCACACCGGTGACATTTCTGCTGAAATGCTTGCAGATGCCGGCGCAAGGGCCGTCATCGTCGGTCATTCTGAACGCCGGACGGATCACGCTGAAAGCGATGTTGATGTCAATGAAAAGGCTCGGGCAGCCTGGAGAGCCGGCCTTGTGGCGATTGTGTGTGTCGGCGAGACAGAAGCCGAGCGCAAAGCAGGCCAGGCACTTGCTATTGTCGACCGCCAATTGAACGGATCGGTTCCGGATGGGGCGACTGCCGAAAACTGCGTGATTGCCTACGAGCCGGTCTGGGCGATCGGTACAGGTCTGACACCCACCGCAGGTGATGTTGAGGAAATGCACAAGGCAATGCGGGACAATCTTTCCGCAAGGTTCGGCGGGGAAGGAGCTTCCATGCGCCTTCTTTACGGCGGGTCTGTGAAACCGGGCAATGCGCGTGAACTGATGTCTGTTGCCAATGTCGACGGTGCCCTTGTTGGCGGTGCCAGTCTCAAGGCTGAAGATTTCCTCGGCATACTTGCTGCTTATTCCTGAAGACACCGAATATATTGTGCCCGGCCTTGAAGCTTCTGTGTCGAAGGCGCAATTGAAGGGTGGAAAGCTGGCGGCGTCTGGTGTAGAAGGCCGCCAATCTTGAATTCAATGAAGAATGGCGTTCGATGGAAACCGTAGTCATCGTAATCCACTTGATGGTCGTCCTGGCCCTGGTGCTTGTTGTCCTCCTGCAGCGTTCCGAAGGCGGCGCGCTTGGCATTGGCGGCGGAGGCGGTGGTCTGATGTCCAGTCGTGGGACTGCGAATATCCTGACGCGTGCAACTGCCGTTCTGGCGGTCGCTTTCTTCGCTACATCGCTGACGCTCAGCCTTATTGCAAAGAATCAGGACCGGCCCGGTTCGATTCTTGATGCTGTTCCGACAGCAACCCAGGAAGCGCCTGCCACGACGGACGGCACGACCGAAGGCGGTTCAGGCGGTGTTCTCGATTCGTTGAAACAGCTGAACCAACAGCAACCTTCCGGACCTCAGGTCCCGGCCGCCCAGTAAGGCGGCCGAACGGGTCTTCTGGCCCATTCACCCGACATATGCCCTGCGGCTTAACTCGCAGGGCATTTTTATGTGTTGAGAACGCAACTCCCGAGTGGCCAAGGCGCCCTCGGCAAGGATATGGTATTGGTCCATGGCGCGATATATTTTCATCACTGGCGGCGTGGTCTCCTCGCTTGGAAAAGGACTTGCTTCTGCAGCACTGGGCGCATTGCTCCAGGCTCGCGGTTACAAGGTCCGTCTCCGCAAACTCGATCCCTACCTGAACGTCGATCCGGGCACCATGAGCCCGTATCAGCATGGCGAATGCTTTGTGACCGACGATGGTGCGGAAACAGACCTCGATCTCGGCCACTACGAACGGTTCACCGGTCGTCCTGCGAACCAGCAGGACAACATCACCACCGGGCGGATCTATCAGGACATCATCGCCAAGGAGCGGCGCGGCGATTATCTGGGCGGAACCGTCCAGGTCATTCCGCACGTGACTGATGCGATCAAGAACTTCGTTCTGACCGGCAACGAGGACTACGATTTTGTTCTCGTCGAGATCGGCGGAACTGTGGGCGATATTGAAGGCCTGCCGTTCTTCGAGGCGATCCGCCAGCTTGGCAACGATCTTCCGCGAGGCGACGTCGTCTATGTGCATCTGACCCTGATGCCCTACATCCCAAGCGCCGGTGAAATGAAGACCAAACCGACGCAGCACTCTGTAAAGGAACTGCGGTCCATCGGTATTCAGCCGGATATCCTGATGATCCGTTGTGATCGCCCGATCCCGGAAACGGAAAAACGGAAGCTGTCGCTATTCTGTAACGTGCGCGAGAGCGCGGTCATTCCGGCCTACGACGTCAAGTCGATCTACGACGTGCCGGTCGCCTACCACAAGGAAGGGCTGGACGACGAAGTTCTGGCTGCTTTCGGCATCAAGGGCGCGCCTGCACCGGTGCTCGATCGCTGGAACGGCATTTCCGAGGCTGTTGCCAATCCGGAAGGCGAGGTCAAGATCGCGATTGTCGGCAAGTACACCGTTCTGAAGGATGCCTACAAGTCGCTGATCGAAGCATTGGTCCATGGCGGTATCGCCAACCGGGTCAAGGTGAACCTTGAATGGATCGAATCGGAGACCTTCGAAAAGGAGGACCCGAGCCCTTACCTGGAAGGTGTGCACGGAATTCTGGTTCCCGGTGGTTTTGGGGAACGGGGTGCCGAGGGCAAGATTGCTGCGGCACACTTCGCCCGGACGCGCAAAATCCCGTATTTCGGAATTTGCTTCGGCATGCAGATGGCGGTTCTGGAAGCAGCGCGCAATCTCGCCGGGATCGCCGAAGCCAATTCCACCGAATTTGGTCCAGCGAAGGAACCTGTTGTCGGCCTGATGACCGAGTGGACGAAAGGCAACCGCAAGGAAGTGCGCGACGCCGAAGGCGATCTGGGCGGTACGATGCGCCTCGGAGCCTATCCTGCTGCGCTCAAGGCCGGTTCCAAGATTGCTGAAATCTATGGAACGACCAGCATTTCGGAGCGTCATCGCCACCGGTATGAAGTCAACATCGGCTACCGCGATGAACTCGAGAAATGCGGACTGATTTTCGCCGGGACATCGCCAGACGGTGTTTTGCCGGAAACGGTCGAAATCGCGGATCATCCCTGGTTCGTCGGTGTTCAGTACCATCCGGAACTGAAGTCCCGTCCTTTCGATCCGCATCCGCTGTTTGCATCCTTCATAAGCGCAGCGATCCATCAGGGCCGTCTGGTCTGATCGGCCAAGGCGGGAAGGGGACAAGATAATGGTGCGCGGGCTCGATCACGTCGTTGTAGCGGTGAGGGATCTGGAGGCCGCGGGCCAGGTGTGGGCGGACCTTGGTTTCACGGTTACTCCTGAAAATCGCCATTCCTGGGGAACGGCCAACCGTTTGGTTCAGCTCGACGGTTTTTTCGTCGAGTTGTTGAGCGTTGCCGATCGGGATCTCATTTTCGAGGCTTCTGAAGAGGTTTTCTCGTTCGGAGCTTTCAACCGAGATTTTCTGTCCCGGCACGAAGGGGCCAGCATGCTGGTGCTGGACAGTTCCGATCCTGCGAAGGACAGGGACGATTTCAGCAAGGCTGGACTGAAACTCTACGAGCCGTTTTCCTTCGAGCGCACCGCCAATCTGGCGGATGGCGGCAAGGTGCAAGTTGCCTTCGACCTGACATTTGTCAGTGATGCACTTGCACCGGAGATCGGCTATTTCACCTGCAGGAATCGATTTCCCGAAAATTTCTGGAAAGAAGCCTTTCAGGATCATGCCAACGGCGCGTCAACGATAAAGACAGTCTATCTCGTTGCCGGCGATCCCTCGGATCATCACGAGTTTCTGGGTGGGTTCACGGGCCAACGCGAAATGCGCGCCACCAGTCTGGGTCTGGAGCTCAAGACTGCCCGTGGAACAATATCCGTGCTAACGCCATCTGCGTATGCGTCACTGGTCGGCATTGATGCAGCTGCGCAAATCGCCGGTTCCCTGCCGCAGATTGTTGCTCTGGAAATCGGCTGCAAAGGCCTGGATGAGCGCAAGATAGTGCCGGCAAGCCAGCTCAACGGGCTCACGCTGATCCTGTCGCCAGTTGTCTCGTAAATGAAATCCATTCTTTTTGAGAAGGCTTAGCCGGGAGACGTGTTCCGCCCACGGCTCTCTGGCTGGATTTGCTGCACTTTATCGCATTCAGAAAATTTGCCGACGCACAAACCATTAGGTGTGTTTCGTGATTGCCGTGTCGGGCAATGTATACGTGACTTTGAAAACGTTAAGGAATTTTTCCCGCCAAGACCACACGGCAAGGGCACTATTCACTTGTTGAATCAACCAGTCCTTTTATAGTGAACCCCAAATTATGCGCCTTGACCTGATGGTCGGACTGCGGAGTTCCCGAATGACTTTTTTGCCTTTTGCCTCTTTCCCTCGCAATTTTGCACTCGTTGCTGCAACCTCGGCGCTCTTGGCCGCGTGCTCCGACGACTCGCAAAAGGCCGCTCCGGCAGCGCCGCCACCATCGGTGACCGTCGCGAAGATTGCGTCCCAGGACATTCGCCAAAGCGCTCGTTTTGTCGGGCAGGTCGCTGCAATCGATCAGGTCGATCTCATGGCTCGCGTCAAAGGTTTCCTGGAAGAGAAAGCTGTGCCGGACGGCTCCGTCGTCAAGAAAAACGACCTGTTGTTCACGATTGAAAAAGCGCAGTATCAGGCCGCACTGACAAAGGCCAAGGCGGATCTTGCAAGCGCAAAGGCAGACGCTGCACTGAAGGCTGCTGACGAGAAGCGTGACAGGGACCTCCGAGACAAGGGGCATCTCTCCGAGGCTGCTTACGAAGCGACCTTGGCGCAAAAGCAACAGGCGGAAGCCTCTGTGGAGGCAGCGCAATCGTCTTTGCAGGAAGCGGAACTCAACCTCAGCTACACCGACATTTCGGCACCTTTCGACGGCCAGCTCGGCAAGACCACCTACAGCGTTGGCGAGGTCGTCGGACCCACGACGAATTCACTGGCCAGCTTGATCAGCCTTGCTCCTGTCTACGTCAATTTTTCCGTCAGCGAGGCGCAGTATCTCAACGCGGTCAAGACACACGGGATAAACCCTGCCGATATCCAGCCGGATGAGTCTCCAGACCTGAAACTGGTTCTGCCAAACGGGCAGGACTATAATGAAAAGGGCAAAATCGTCTTCATCGACAATCAGGTCGATACGGCGACAGGCACCATCTCCTTCCGCGGGCAATTCGACAACAAGGACATCCGCCTGATTTCCGGAACCTATGTGACGGTGGTTCTTGAAGCGCCGAAAACGGAAACGGCGCTGGTTGTGCCGCAGGCTGCCATTCAAAGGGACCAGGAAGGTGCGTTTGCACTGGCAATCACGTCGGACAAGAAGGTCGAACAGCGCTACGTGACTCTGGGTCAGCAGGAAGGCACGGATTTCGTCGTCTCTAAAGGCCTGAAGGAAGGTGACGAGGTCATCATCGAAGGGTTGCAGAAAGTGCGCCCCGGCGTTGTCGTGAACCCGGTACTTGCTTCCAAGCCGGCGGAGAAAAGCTAAATGTTTTCACGCTTTTTTATCTACCGGCCGAAATTCGCGCTGGTCATTTCCATTGTTATCACTATTGCCGGTGTGCTTGGGTATCTGTCGCTTCCGGTTGAACAGTTTCCGAATATCACCCCGCCGGTCGTAAACGTTACGGCGACGTATACCGGCGCCAATGCCGAAGTGCTGGAAGAAACTGTTGCAGCCCCAATCGAAGGGCAGGTCAACGGCGTCGACGACATGATCTACATGCAGTCGACCAGTAACGACAGCGGCAACTATTCGCTCAACGTTACCTTCGCTGTCGGAACAGACCCGGACATTGCCACGGTCAACACGCAGAACCGGGTCAGTCAGGCCAACAGCCAGCTGCCAAGCGATGTGACCAACAACGGTGTGACAGTGCAAAAAGCCAGCACGAACATGTTGCTGGTCATTACACTGTTTTCGCCAAACGGCAGTTACGATCCGGTCTTCCTGTCAAACTATGCCTCGATCAACCTGAAGGATGCACTTGCCCGTGTGCCTGGGGTTGGTCTGGCAGACGTCATGACCGACTTTTCCTACGGCATGCGCATCTGGCTTGATCCGGACAGGTTGACCAGCCTGGGCATGACGCCGACCGATTTCATCACCGCCGTACGTGACCAGAACATTCAGGTGGCTGCCGGTCAGATCGGCGCACCTCCGGTTCCGGACGGACAGCAGTTCCAGTACACGATCAAGGCAAAGGGCCGTCTGGCCTCACCGGAAGAATTTGAGCAGATCGTTCTGCGAACCGGTGCAGACGGCGCAGTCGTAACGATTGGCGATGTTGCCCGCGTCGAACTTGGCGCGCAGGTTTACAACGCCTCCGGCGAATACAACGGCAAGCCCTCCACGGTTCTGGCAATCTATCAGGCACCAGGTGCTAACGCGCTTCAGGTATCGGAAAACGTGCTGGCTCGCCTGGATGAACTGGCCAAGAACTTTCCGCCGGACATGCAGTACGGCGTTCCCTTCAACACCACGGATTTCGTTCAGGCTTCCCTCAACGACGTCATCACCACGCTTTTCCTGACCTTCCTTCTGGTGGTCTCGGTGGTGTTCATCTTCCTCGGGAACTGGCGAGCGACAATCATTCCGACTGTTGCCATTCCAGTGTCGCTGATCGGCACGTTTGCCGTGCTGCTGGCACTTGGCATGACGCTCAATACGATTTCGCTGTTCGCACTGGTGCTGGCTATTGGTATCGTTGTGGATGATGCCATCGTCGTCGTGGAAAACGTGGAACGCATCATTGCCGACGAAGGCTTGTCGCCGAAAGAAGCCACGACGAAAGCGATGGAACAGATCACCAGTCCGGTGATTGCCACGACGCTGGTGCTGCTGGCGGTGTTCGTTCCGACTATCTTCATGCCAGGCATTACCGGCCGTCTCTACTCGCAATTCGCAGTCACCATCTCGGTCTCTGTTTTGATTTCCTCGATCAACGCGCTGACGCTGTCTCCGGCTCTCTGTGGCCTGATCCTGAAAGCCCGTTCTGGCCCGCCGCGCGGGATCATGGGGTTGTTCGACCGTGGCATCACCTCGGTACGCAACGGATATACCGGTATTATTCGCCGCCTTGTTCGCTTCGCCGTGATAGGGCTTGCCGTTGTTGCCGGGGCGGTCGCCTTGATCGTGACACTCGGCGGATCACTGCCTCAGGGCTTTCTGCCTTCGGAAGACCAGGGCTACCTGATGGTCGACGTTCAGCTTCCCGATGGAGCGTCGTTGCAACGGACGGAGAACGTCACCAAGCAGGTGGTTGACCTGACTTCCAAAACGCCGGGTGTGGAAGACGTCGTCATCGTCAACGGCTACTCCATCCTGAACGGCGCAACGTCCTCGAATGCGGCACTGGTGATTGCGACCATGAAAAACTGGGAAGACCGTCAGGCTCCCGACCTTCGTATTGACGCGATCCTTGCAAAGTTCTGGGCGGAATTCTCGACTATTCCCGGTGCGAATATCATTGCCTTCAACCCCCCGCCGATTCCGGGCCTTGGCACGACCGGCGGTGTTCAGGTGATGCTGCAACAAACCGGTGGAGGTTCGCCGCAGGATTTGTCATCGGCACTTGGCTCGATGATTTATTCTGCCAACCAGAGTGCCGAAGTTGGGCGCGCCTACTCGACTTTCCGGGCCAATGTGCCTCAGGTCTTTATCGATCTTGATCGTGAAAAGGCCAAAACGCTCGGCATCAATGTGTCGGATGTGTTCACGACACTGCAGGCTTATCTGGGCTCGTACTATATCAACGACTTCAACATCTTCGGCCGGGTCTACAAGGTGATGATCCAGGCGGAAGGCAAGTTCCGCGATCGGGTGGAGGATATCGGTGCACTTTATGTGCGGTCGAGCGACGGCACCATGGTGCCCATGCGCAGCATTCTGACGACACAGAATGTCCTCGGTCCGCAGATTCTGACCCGCTACAACATGTTCCGTGCTGCTGCCGTGATGGCTGATCCGGCACCTGGAGCCTCAACAGGTGTGGTCATCAACGAAGTCAATGCCGCGGGGGCTGAAGCCCTTCCGGACGGGTATTCTCTCGAGTGGACAGGTACAGCGCTGCAGCAGCTCGGATCGGGGCAGATCGTTCTTTTCATCCTGCTTTTGTCAATCTTGTTCACGTATCTCTTCCTTGTCGCTCAGTATGAGAGCTGGACGATGCCGATTGCGATCTTGATGTCGGTGTCGTTTGCAATCCTCGGGGCGCTTGTTGCGGTCTTTGCGACTGGGGGGGATGTCAACCTCTACACACAGATCGGCATGATCATGCTTGTCGGGATGGGCGCCAAGAATGCCATCCTCATCGTGGAGTTTGCGATGGAGCAGAGGGCCGATGGCAAGTCGATCAAGGATGCAGCAGTAGAAGCGGCTCATCTTCGGTTCAGGGCGGTCATGATGACGGCCTTGTCGTTCTTGCTGGGCGTCGTGCCATTGATGACCGCATCAAGTGCTGGTGCGGCCAGTCAGAAGGCCATTGGCTTCGCGGTGTTCGGTGGCATGCTGTTTGCGACCTGCATCGGCATTCTCATGATCCCGATTCTTTATGTGAACATGCAGACCATGCGTGAAACCGTCAAAAGCTGGTTTGGCGGAAAAGGAAAAACCCAGACGGAACAGGAGCCTGTTGCGTCCTGACGTGAGAAAATTTTCAATACGCAAACGGTTTTGCGTTGTTTGAATCTTACTTAAGGTTAGTTTGGCCGGGCGATCCAGATGGGTTGTCCGGCTTTGCTTTTAGGTCAAATGCCAGCAAGCTCTCAAGTCTCGGGATCGCGAACTTGGATAGTGAAAACACAGATCTCGTCCACCGTGCGACGCGCAAGCGGTGGATACTACAAGCTTAAAATTTTTAAGGCTAAGCTTTTGGAAATATTGGTGAGCCGACAGGGGTTCGAACCCTGGACCTACTGATTAAAAGTCAGTTGCTCTACCAGCTGAGCTATCGGCTCTCACCAATTTCCGAAGCGGTTCAGTGCGTTGTTGCAGCGCCACCGCGTTGGTGGCGTGTGTTTAGGCCGACCTTGAGGACAATGCAAGAGGCAAAATCGATTTTTTCAACAGGGTAGCAAAAAACAGCGTTGTTCAGTGGTCACTGTTGAAAACACACAACCAAATTCGGGAAATGGTGAATTCTCGCACATGTTATTAGCAACAACGGTCCTTCGATTGATAGTATTATCAAGTACAGTAGATTTTACTCTTTTTAACTCTAGTTGCTAATTTTCGCTTCTAAGAAAATAACGATCATTCTCCTGCGAAAACTGTCAGGTAGCGCAATAAAGCTATGTGAGGTAACGTTATCAGGCACATGAGAGGTTACATGCACACAACGACAATCGACACCCACACGAGCTCCGTCGAGTTCGATTTCGTGAAAGGGCACATCGCTGCGACGATGACGCTGATTCACGGATTGATCGACCAGGGCTTGATCGACCGGGAACGGCTCGACCTGTTTTTCGCGTCGTTTATCGGAGACCTACCGCATAGCCGGGAAACGCTCGGCTTGCGTCTCATCCTTGACCAGTGGCGGCAGGGCCTTCGCGACGGTGATGCTGAAGAAGAGCTAAAGGGGAAGCTCTTTGAGGTAATCCGGGGAGGGCGAAACAACTGACGCTGTCTGGAGTATGGCCGGTCCAAGGGGTTGGGGACCGTGGCATATTCTCGTCCGTAGCATTTGTTCAATCGAAATTTGTTCTGATCAGAAATTTTTTCAAACTGTTTGCGCTATCGGTCCGGTCATGGGCTCGGTAACTTGTGATTGAACCTATCGTCCCGAACTGGTGTTGACGCGTCGCCTTTGCTATCCCTTCGACATTGCGTAAACTTGCGGGTGCCTCGGCAGCCAGATGTGCAGGAGTCGCACTGCAGCGCCTGATGCTGGGTTGTTGTGGTCGGTGTGTAGCCGAGATGTTGAAGGATACCGCCATATTTGTCGGCGGCAGAAGGGCGGAACATTTGGCAAAGTCTCTGGAGACCCTCGTAGCAGCGCAGTGCTTTACGCGCCAGTTGTCCGGTTCCAATACCGCATGCAGCCGTCTTACCGCCCTTCTGGGAGCGGGATTGTTGGTTATGAGCGGTGCAATCGCTGGCGTGCGTGCGGATGAACAGCATTTCATTACGATTGGCACCGGCGGCGTTACCGGCGTCTACTATCCGTCCGGCGGGGCGACTTGCAAGATCGTCAACATGACACGCGCCGACCACGGCGTTCGTTGCTCAGTCGAAACCACGCTGGGGTCAATTGCCAATATCGAAAAGATTCGTTCCGGTGAAATCGATTTTGGTTATGTGCAGTCCGACTGGCAGCATCACGCTTTTCTCGGGACCTCTGCCTTTGAAGAGGTCGGGCCGTTTGACGAGCTACGCTCCATCTTTTCACTTCATGCCGAAGTCGCAACGATCGTCGTTCGAGACGAATCTTCTTATCGGGTCTTCGATGATTTGAAAGAGGCAAAGATAAATATCGGCAGCAAGGGATCGGGATCCGCTGCTTCCTGGAACGCACTGATCAGCGGCCTTGGCTGGACGCAGAGTGATCAGGAAGGTCTTGAAGAGCTCAAGACATCGGAGCTGTCTGAAGCGCTTTGTTCAGGCAGAATTGATGCCTATTTCGAATTGATAGGTCATCCGGCTGCGTTGATCGAGGAAACTCAGGCTCGTTGCGATATTCGACTGATTGGCATCGATGGCAAGGCGGTTGATGAGCTTTTGACAGAAGTTCCCTACTACATGCCGGCCGACATCCCTGCGGGCCTTTATGGTCTTTCGCAGCCAGTGGATTCCTTCGGCGTTGTCGCGACCTTCGTAACGTCTGCGCGCATGCCGGAACCGATTGTGACAACACTCGTAGAAGCGGTTTTCGAAAATTTCGACAGCTTCAAGCGTCTGCATCCTGCACTTGGCCGCCTGACCGAAAATGACCTGGTTGCCTACGGGATGCCGGCGCCGCTACATCCTGGCGCATTGACCTATTTCCAGGAAAAAGGCCTAGTGCCCGCAACCGCACCGGCCAAGGCAAACTGACCGGTGTTCACAGCTCTCCAAATGGTGAGCACCTTGTGTCTTTGGTCAAAGCGGGGAAGCGGCTAATAAGGTCGCTCCGAGCCTCGCCGGATTGGCGGTGGGCTGCCTGAACAACCGGAATGTCGAATGATCCAGGAAGTCACCATCATAGGCGCCGCGCTTGCCGGTGTCCTATCTTTTGTCTCGCCTTGCGTTCTGCCGTTGGTGCCACCTTATCTGGGGTTCCTTGCGGGCGTTTCGCTGGAGCAACTATCAGGTGAAGCAGAAGACAGCACGGCCGCATCGCGTCGGGTGTTTCTGAGTGCCCTGTTCTTTGTGCTTGGTTTTTCAACCGTGTTCGTTTTGCTGGGGGCGACGGCCAGTTTTCTTGGCCAGTTCATTCGCGCCTATCTCGATTACCTGAGCTATATCGCCGGCGCCGCGATCATCGTTATGGGCCTGCATTTCCTTGGCGTGTTCCGCATAGGCCTGCTTTACAAGGAAGCGCGTGTTCACGTGGAGAAAAAGCCTGCGGGTCCGCTTGGCGCCTATGTCATCGGCCTTGCCTTCGGCTTTGGCTGGACACCTTGTGTCGGCCCAATACTAGCTGCCATTCTGTTTGTCGCTGGCGGAAAAGAAACGGTGGGGCAGGGAGCCTTGCTCTTGAGCGCCTATGCACTCGGCCTCGGTATCCCGTTCCTGATTGCAGCGCTTTTCGCTTCGCCGTTTCTCAAGTTCATGCGGCGGTTCCGCAAGCACATGGGTGTCGTCGAAAAGACCATGGGCGGCGTTCTCGTATTGACCGGGGTCATGTTCCTGACCGGGCAGATGGCGGTCTTGTCCTATTGGCTCCTGGAAACGTTCCCCGCGCTGCAGACCATCGGGTAAACGCAGCGCCAAGGTTCTTCGCCTTGGCGCATTGCATCGACCGACTGAAATCTAACGAGATTAGGTTGCCTTAAAACGCCGTGTCGCGAAATTCCGCCGCAGTCACGAGCGGGTCACCCGCGAACAGGGCCGGGTGACAGAGCTCAGTCACATCCAACAGGTGAAGACACGCAACGGCAGCGTCCGCCGCATTGGCAAACGGTCCGACCATCAAGGCAATACCGCCTTGAGGCGTATTTCGTTCCATCAGGAGCGGGCGAAGGTCACGCATGCGTTCCGCATTTTGATTCTTGAAATCGGCCCAGGCTTTTGCTGCTGCAGCAGTTGAGCTGTAGTGACCGATAATCGCCCCGAAATCGCTTCGCTTCAGTTTGCTGTCACCGCCACCGCGAAGCCGTCCGGCGGGACTGGAAGGCGTGATAACCGCAGGTCGACTTGTCGTCTGGGTAGGTGTTGCGTCGAACGGCTCCGGCGAGGGCGGTGTAGAAGGCGTATTGTCTTCAACAGCCAAGGGTATTGAACCTGTCGCTTGGGGTTCGCCACCTGGCGCGGGTAGATCTACCCTTGGCAGGTCGACTATCCGGACCGGTTCGGCAGGATTGAAACTTCGGGTAGGCGCGTCGACTGGAGCGGTTCCGGAATCGATGCTGACCATCCGGGGGGGCGCCTTGGGAACATCCAGGGCCGGCGTTGCAACCTGTTTCTTGGTGTCCGCCTGATCTGGTGCCGCAGAAGTCGTCTGGTTCAGCTTTGAAGCATCGCGTTTTGCTTTAGGCGACGCTACGGGGACGGGAAGTGGTTTTTCCAGTTTTTCCGTCACATCGGTGCGGACGATGCCCGGGCTCGGTTCCACTGGTTGACCGCTGTCTTTGCCAGTATTGTCCGCTTCAGAAAGCCTGGAAAAAGCAGCTTCCTTCTCCAGTGCTGCGATGCGGCGCGAATAAGCAAGATTTTGTTCGGCAAGTGCGCTAAGGCGTCGACGCAACCCGACGATTTCTTTCTGCAGCACCGCGATCTGGCTCTGGTCCAGGCCGGGAAGGGGGGCGTGATCGCTATCTTCCGGCAACTGCATGACTTCTATCGGCACCCCTCTGCCGGAAGGTGACGTGATGGAGGCAGTTGAACCCACGCTTCCGACCGGGGGCAGGGCTAATCCCGTCGGGAAATCGAACTTCGGTGTGAACTGGCCGTGGGCGTTGCTGAACTGATAGGAAGCAAGGCCGACAGTTCCCATGCAAACGGCCGCAAATGCCCAGGAAAGCAGGCCGACACGCGAAGGCGTGAACGTATCCCGGACAACGTCCCGAACAGATTTTTGTGCCTTCCGTTTTGCCAAAAGTCCTGCTTTCCGAGCCTGAAACCGAATCTCAAAGAAGATACCTCATCAGGTGTGCATTATGGTTAATGAAAAGCAAACCGAAGCACTCAGGAAGTCAGATCTTTCAATGTTCTGTGGATCGGGGCATATAGAGGCCGACTTGTGTGGGTGATGCCCGAAAAATTGACAGTGGACCTTTGATGACTTCCCGTTCTTGCCTTTCGATTGTTCTGGCCGCCGGACTTGGCACCCGGATGAAATCCAACCTGCCAAAGGTGATGCATGAGATCGGCGGACTGCCGTTGGTCGGGCATGTGGTAAAGGCCCTGAAACAGGCTGGCTCTGACCGAATTTCCGTCGTAACCGGCCCAGATATGCCCGAGCTTGAAAAGCTGGTTCAAAACCTTGCGCCGGAAGCACATTGTCATGTCCAGCACGAGAGGCTGGGTACGGCTCACGCAGCGCTTGCCGCCCGTTCTGCGCTGGCCTCGCCTTCAGACGATGTCCTGATCCTGTTCGGCGACACTCCACTGGTAACGGCAGACACGATCGGCAAAGTTCGACGGGCCTTGTCGGATGGCGCAGATCTGGCCGTGCTTGGGTTCGAAACCCAACAACCATTCGGCTATGGCCGGTTGCTGACCGATAACGGGCAACTGGTTGCCATTCGGGAAGAAAAGGACGCCTCGGACGCAGAACGGAGGATCACGTTCTGCAACTCCGGCATCATGGGTTTCTCGGGGCTGCATGCACTTTCTTTGTTGGATGCGATTGGCAATGCCAATGCCAAAAGCGAATTTTACCTGACGGACGCGGTTGAAATCTCCAACAGCAGGGGCTTGAAGGTTGTTGCGGTTTCGGGTTCGGAAGTCGAAACGCAAGGCATCAATACACGTGCCCAGCTGGCTGCCTGTGAAGAGGATTTCCAGGTTCGTATGCGTAATTTCGCTTTGGAAAACGGCTGCACATTGCTTGCGCCGCACACGGTTTATTTCTCGCATGATACCGTTCTGGAATCTGATGTGGTCGTAGAGCAGAATGTCGTCTTCGCCCCGGGGGTAAGGGTCGCAAGCGGAGCAAAGGTCCGCGCCTTCAGTCACCTTGAGGGAGCATCCGTTGGCAGGAACAGCGCTGTTGGCCCCTATGCCCGTCTGCGGCCAGGCACGGTTCTGGGGGCCGACACCCGTGTCGGTAACTTTGTCGAAGTCAAAAACACGACCTTCGAAGACGGTGCCAAGGCCAATCATCTCAGTTACATCGGCGATGCAAGTGTCGGTTCGAAGTCGAACATTGGTGCTGGCACGATTACCTGCAATTACGACGGCTACCTGAAACACCGGACAGAGATTGGAGCGGGCAGTTTTGTCGGTTCCAATTCCACGCTGGTGGCACCGGTCAGCCTTGGCAGCGGGACTTTTGTCGCTGCCGGAAGCGTGATCACCGATGATGTGGACCAGGATTCCATGGCATTTGGCCGCGCTCGGCAGATCGTCAAGGAAGGCAAGGCAAAACAGCTGCGGGAGCGGCTGAAGGCTGCCAAGGAAACCAAATCCTGACTTTCATACAATTCTCGACCCTTGTCATTTAATGAAACAGGGATTGATTTCTGGTTGGCAGGCGCTGTCGTCTAAAGCAGTGCGGTCCGTTGGATCCATTTTTAAAGGGCTTTTTGCATGTGTGGCATTGTTGGCGTGTTGGGAACGGTTGATGCGGCGCCGCGGATCGTGGATTCGTTGAAGCGGCTGGAATACCGGGGCTATGATTCTGCTGGCGTTGCCACATTGGTGGATGGTGCCATCGTGCGCCGCAGGGCGGAAGGCAAGCTGCGCAATCTTGAAGCTGTTCTCGAAAAGTCGCCCCTGACAGGCATCTCCGGGATCGGTCACACACGGTGGGCAACACACGGTGCACCAACTGTTGCCAATGCCCACCCGCACCAGGCCGGCTCGGTTGCCGTCGTTCATAATGGTATCATCGAAAACTATCTGGAACTGCGAGAGGAAATCGTCGCTGCCGGTGCCGTGCTGGATACCGAAACCGACACAGAAGTCGTGGCCCATCTGGTCAATCTGGCGATGGCCAAGGGACTTTCTCCTCGCGATGCTGTTGCACAGGTTCTGCCGCGCCTGAAGGGTGCTTTTGCATTGGCGATGCTGTTTTCCGGTGAGGAAGATCTTCTTATCGGTGCCCGCAAAGGATCGCCGCTTGCTGTCGGGCATGGAGACGGGGAAATGTTCTTCGGGTCCGATGCCATCGCCCTGTCGCCGTTTACCGACCGGATTACCTATCTTGATGAGGGCGATTGGGCTGTCATCACTAGGGCAGGTGTTGAGATTTTCGATCAGGCGAACCAGCCTGTCACGCGCCCGGAAGCAAGGTCGTCTGTCACCTCCAGTCTTATGGACAAAGGCAACTACAAGCATTTCATGGCCAAGGAAATCCACGAGCAGCCGGAAGTGCTGGGCCATACGCTGTCACGATATTTCGATTACACGACCAAGCGGGCCCGCGTGGAAGGGGCTGACCAACTCAAGTTCAAGGACCTGTCGCGTCTGATCATTACGGCCTGCGGGACAGCGTATCTTGCCGGTCTGGTGTCCAAATACTGGTTCGAGAAATACGCCCGTCTTCCCGTGGAGATCGATATCGCCAGCGAGTTCCGCTATCGCGAAACACCGGTGAGCGACAAGGACACGGCGCTGGTCATTTCCCAGTCTGGCGAAACTGCAGACACGCTCGCCTCACTGCGCTACTGCAAGACGAATGGTGCCACGATCGGCGCGATCGTCAATGTTCCGGAAAGCACGATAGCCCGGGAAGCCGACAGGGTTTTCCAGACAATTGCCGGACCTGAAATCGGCGTTGCCTCGACAAAGGCCTTCACGTGTCAGCTTGCGGTGCTCGCCGGTCTTGCCCTGCAGGCCGGACGGGAGCGCGGCGTGCTGACGCCGGAGCGGGAGCAGGAGCTTGTCGCGGAATTGATCGAAGTGCCGAGCCTCGCTCTCAAGGCCCTGGCCCGTGAAAGCGATATCGAGAAACTGGCGCATCCGCTCTCCAAGGCAAGCAATGCACTTTACCTCGGCCGGGCAACCAATTTCCCGCTTGCACTGGAAGGCGCGCTGAAGCTCAAGGAGCTCTCCTACATCCACGCAGAAGGCTACGCTGCCGGGGAACTCAAGCACGGTCCTATAGCCCTCATCGATGAAAACATGCCGGTTTTCGTGATCGCGCCCTTTGACGCGATTTACGAGAAAACCGTTTCCAACATGCAGGAAGTGGCCGCGCGCGGCGGACGGATCGTGCTCATCACAGACGAGCGCGGTGCGTCGGAGTGCGGCAATGCGGCCGAAAATACCGTCATTCTTCCCGACATGTCGGATATCGTTGCGCCGATCATCTACGCGCTGCCTGTTCAGCTCATTGCCTACCACACGGCTGTCTTCATGGGCACCGATGTCGATCAGCCGAGGAACCTGGCCAAATCCGTGACGGTTGAATAGTCCATGGACAGCACAAGCACGCAAGATCGGGTTTTGCCCTTCGAGGAGCGGTACAGGGCCGACGTCATTGCGCTCTGGGAGAAATGTGGCCTGACGCGCCCCTGGAATGATCCGGACAAGGACATCGACCGCAAGCAGACCGACGAAAACGGTGCCTTCTTCGTGCTTCTGCGCGGGGACAGGCTTATCGGGTCCGTCATGGCCGGGTATGACGGCCACCGCGGCTCGATCAACTATCTTTCAGTCGATCCCGAGTGCCAGACGGCGGGCCTTGGGAAAATGCTGATGAGCCGCTGCGAGGCATTCCTGGTTGCGAAGGGCTGTCCGAAGATCAACCTTATGGTACGTCAGGACAACGACAAGGTTCTGCGGTTTTACGAACAACTCGGATATGCGGAAGAAAGCGCTGTTTCCCTTGGGAAACGGCTTATTCCAGACATTTAGCCCGTCGACCTATGACGGATCCTTGCAACCGTCGGGAGGGGTGTTGCCCGGGCCCGATGGACGAGACAGGACGTAGGCTGCGCAGCCGATCATGAACAGTCCGACACCTATGGCAAGCCACAGGTCAGGATGGGCTGAAAGATAGAAGACGCAATATCCGAAGGTCATTCCGGAAATGGCGAAGATCTTTGCCTTCGGCGGGATCGCGCCATGTTCGCGCCAGGCAATCACTGGCGGCCCGAAGATAGGGTGGTTGAGGATGCGCGCCTCAAGTGCGGGAGAGGATCTGGCAAAACAGGCGGCGGCGAGGATGAAGAAGATCGTGCTCGGCAGAATGGGAAGGAACGCACCGACAATCCCGAGGCCGACACATCCGGTTCCCAGAAGTTTGAACGTGGTCCGCCGCAACACTGCCTCCAAATCCGGCATAATTTGAATACATCGCTGAAAAATAAATCAAGCGAAGGATACCGCACTGCGATAAAGATGCTTATCTAATTGCGGGTCAGTTGAAAAGACGAGCACACACAGGGAAGTTTCGGGTTTAACCCATGAGCCGACACAAACATAAAGCAGAAGACGCGCACAAGATAGGCCATCGGCCGGGTGCGGCAACACGTCTTCGCAACTACTTCCTGACAGGGCTGGTCATTGCTGGCCCGATCGGCATTACCCTGTGGTTGACCTGGACCTTCATCAAATGGGTGGACGGCTGGGTCAAGCCGTTTGTACCCAAGATCTACAATCCGGACACCTACCTGCCGTTTCCGATACCCGGTTTCGGGCTCATTGTTGCAGTGTTTGTCCTCACGGTCGTCGGCTTTCTTGCAGCAAACTTCCTTGGGCGCAGTCTTATCTCGGTTGGCGAAAAAATCGTCGGTCGCATGCCGCTCGTTCGTAACATTTACAGTGGCTTGAAGCAGATTTTTGAGACAGTGCTTGATCAGCGCGGAAGCAGCTTTACCACAGCGGCGCTGATCGAGTATCCACGCAGAGGTCTATGGGCGATTGTGTTCATCTCCACCGACACCAAGGGCGAAGTGGAGCGCCGGCTCAAGGACAAGGCCGATACACTTTCCGTATTCCTGCCGACGACGCCGAACCCGACGTCGGGTTTTTTGCTGTTTGTTCCGAAGGAAGATGTGATCGAACTGGACATGAGTGTCGAAGATGCCGCAAAGCTCGTGATCTCGGCTGGTCTGGTCAATCCGAAATATCCGGAAATTCTCGCAGACGATATTGTCGATCCGGCGCAGCTGGAGCGGGTGAGAAGCTCTGAAGACGCCTGAGTGCGTTAGCAAGCAATCTAATCCATTATTCGCTTTGCCCTACGTCGTCAGGCGTCCTTGCCGACTTACGTACGATTGGCTCAAATGGCTGCTGGTGTAGTCGTGCCGACACCTGGGTATTGACTTGCTGCTGTTCGAACTTGTCAGCCGGCCCTGAGGAGCCTGATCGCGGCATCGCGGCCGAACAGATACAAAAGACACCGCAGAGCTTCGCCGCGTTTGGTTTTCAGATCCGGATCCAGTTCAAGGATAAGTCTCGCGTCGTCGCGTGCAACTTCCATCAAATCGGCGTGTTCGTCGGCGCGTGCGATACGAAAACCTGGCGTGCCGGATTGTCGGGTGCCGAGAATTTCACCACCGCCGCGAAGCTTCAGATCTTCTTCCGCGATCAGGAAACCATCGTTGGTCTGGCGCATGATGTTGAGGCGTGCGCCGGCCGTTTCTCCAAGCGGTCCCTTGTAAAGAAGGACGCAGGACGAGGGCTTGTCACCGCGTCCGACACGGCCTCGCAGCTGGTGCAACTGCGCAAGGCCAAAGCGTTCGGCGTGTTCGATCACGATTATGGTGGCATCGGGCACATCGACGCCGACTTCAATAACGGTTGTTGCCACCAGCACCTTGGTTGCGCCGGACTTGAAGTCTGCCATTGCGGCATCCTTTTCGTCGGCGTTCATGCGGCCATGGACCAGAGAGACGCGTTGCCGAAGAGCATGTTCCAGAACCCGGTGACGCTCCTCAACGGCGGCCAGGTCGATCTTTTCGGATTCTTCCACCAGTGGACATACCCAATAAACCTTCTGGCCGTCGGCGACCGCTGCACCAACCCGGCCAATGATCTCGTCCAGGCGGTCCAGGGACACTGATACGGTGGTGATGGGCTTGCGGCCCGCGGGCTTGTCCGTCAGGCGAGACACGTCCATGTCGCCAAAGCCTGTCAGCACAAGCGTTCTCGGGATAGGGGTGGCGGTCATGACCAGAACATCGACGCCGTTGCCCTTGGCTGAGAGGGCGAGTCGTTGATGGACACCGAAGCGATGCTGCTCGTCTACGACGACCATGGCCAGATTGCGAAAGGTCACGGTTCCCTGGAAAAGGGCGTGGGTGCCGACCACGAGGTCGATCTCACCTGCGTCCAACTGTTCCTGTCGAAGGCGGCGTTCCTTCTGGCTGTCCTTTCCGGTCATCAGGGCAAGGCGAATGCCTGCTTTCTCGCACAGCGGCAACATCGACGCGTAGTGCTGGCGGGCGAGAATTTCCGTCGGTGCCATCAGGGCTCCTTGCGCACCGGTTTCTATCACCTGTGCCAGGGCGGCAAGTGCAACAACGGTCTTGCCGGCGCCGACATCGCCTTGCAGAAGCCGCAACATGCGCACCGGTTTGGCGAGGTCTCCATTTATTTCTTCGATCGCTTTTGCCTGACTGCCGGTCAATTGAAACGGCAGTGACGCTATCACCGCTTTTTGCAGTTCCCCTTTGGGGCTTCGCGATATTCCGCCAAGCGTACGCATGTGTGCCCGCACCATGGCAAGAGCCAACTGGCTGGCGAGCAGCTCATCATAGGCGAGCCGCTGCATGAAGGGGGAGGCGGGGTCGATGTCGTTGCGTTCATGCGGTGCATGCAGTGTCTTCAAGGCTTCTGCGAAGTCCGGCCAGCCAGTCTGGTGAAGATGGGCGTCATTCAGCCATTCCGGGAGGTGAGGCACACGGTCGACAGCCGCCCGCACAGCCTTTTGCAGGGTTTTGGAACTCAAACCGGCGGTTAACGGATAGACCGGTTCGATTGCCGGCATTTCTTCCGCTTCCTCAGGTTTCAGCGAATAGTCCGGGTGCACCATCTGAGGGCGCTCGTTGAACCATTCGACCTTGCCTGAAACGATTCTTCGTTCGCCTTCGGGAAAAGTTTTCTCCAGCCAGTCACGGCGCGGGTGAAAGAAGACAAAGGTGATCTGACCTGTCTCGTCGTAGGCGTTGATCCGGTAAGGTGCTTTCGAATGCCGGGGAGGCGCCATGTGCCGGCCGATGGTGACATCCAGTGTGACGATGTCGCCATTTTCCGAATAGGCGATGCCCGGACGGTGCCGCCGGTCTATAAGGCTATGAGGAATATGAAAAAGCAGATCAGCAACGGTCGCGTCACGGTCCGGCTGGCTGCCGACGAGGCCGGACACCAGCTTTTCGATCTTTGGTCCGATTCCAGGCAAAGTCGAAACCGGGGCAAACAGGGGATCGAGGACCGGCGGGCGCATGTTCGGCGTGTAAACCTTCGAGAGACGGCAGGGCATTCGGTATCACGAACCCCTGTTCTGCCACGAAGGCGGAGCGCTGCGCAACAAATAGAACATTCTGTGAACTGGGCGCTGACAAGCTCGTTCTCTGGCGCTATATAACCGACACGAAATCACTCGTCCGGCCGATATCGGCGAAAACAATACTGCCTTTGCCTAAAGGCCGGTCAGCTTCTCATAGGTCTGTTTCTCATGTCCGAAATGTCCGGCGCACACGTCGATACCAATGGTGGCGAACGGGATTCCCGGCGCAAGAAAATACTGTTTCGGTGCTGGCATCGGGGCATGAAGGAAATGGATCTGCTGTTGGGTGGATTCGCGGATGCCAAGATCGACAGCCTTACGGAAGAAGAACTCCTGGAACTCGAGCACTTGCTGACAGCGCATGACCAGGATCTGTACGCCTGGATGACAGGTCGCAAGCCCTTGCCGCAGGAGTGGGACGGTCCGCTTTACCGCCGCATCATTGCCTATCATGAAGCCGCCGGTCCGGCCGGGTTTGGCAGATAACAACAAGGACGCCAGCTGTGTTTGACAGCCTGCTGAAGGATCAGGCCAACGTGACGCTTGCCGGCGTTCCGGATGGGGCCGAAAGCTACGCTCTTGCAAGGCTGCTCGCCGAAACCCGGGCGCAGGGTCTTGCCCTGGTATTTGTCGCTCGCGACGCCACGCGCATGGCCATGGTCAGCGAAGCACTTCAGTTCTTCGATCCCGAGGTCGAAATCCTGCAGTTGCCCGCCTGGGATTGCCTGCCATACGACCGCGTTTCGCCCAACTCTGCGATCAGTGCACGCCGCTTGCTGGCGCTCGGCCAACTTGCGCGTGGCATGACGGACGGCAAGAAAACCGTACTGATGACAACGCTCAACGCGGCACTTCAGCGTGTTCCCGAGCGCTCTTTCATGGCCGACCAGACCTTCTCCATGGCACCGGGTAACCGGGTCGACATGGGAGCGATCTCCACATGGCTGGAGATGAACGGTTTTTCGCGAACTCCGACCGTTCGTGAAACCGGTGAATATGCTGTTCGGGGCGGTATTGTCGACCTCTTCGCGCCTGGAGCGGAGGAGCCCGTGCGGCTCGATTTCTTCGGCGATACCCTTGAATCGATCCGCTCATTCAACGCGGAAACACAGAGAACCTCCAAACAGCTGAAACGCCTTGACCTGGTTCCGATGAGCGAGGTCGTATTGTCCGAGGAAGCCATCTCCCGCTTCCGTCGTTCCTATCTTGCCAATTTTGGCGCAGCCAGCCGAGAAGACGTGCTCTATCAGTCGATCAGTGACGGTCGCCGATACGCAGGCATGGAGCATTGGCTGCCACTGTTCCACGACCGACTGGAAAGTCTGTTCGATTACATCGGCGATACGCCTGTCGTTCTGGACACCAGCATGAGTGACGCAGTCCGCGAACGCGTTGACCAGGTCACGGAATACTACCGCGCACGTCAGGAAGCGCGCGAAATGGGGACAAGCGCCGGAACGGTGCCTTACATGCCGGTGGAACCGGCCAGTCTCTATGTCACCGAAGAGGAATGGCGTGCAGCTGTCGCCGACCGCGCAAGCGCCGCACTTGATCCCTTTACGCCACCACCAGGCAGCGGCAAGACGATTGTCGAACTGGGTGGGCGTCAGGGCCGGAGTTTTGCTGCCGAAAGGGCAGCGGGCGACATCAACATTTTTGACGCGCTGACAACTCACGTGCGCCAACTGCAAAAGCAGGGCAAACGCACGGTGATTGCCTGCTGGTCGGAAGGTTCGCGCGACCGTCTCGGCCAGATTCTTGAAGACCATGGTCTTGGAGCGGTCAAGAATGCGGACACGCTGAAGGACATCGAGGAACTTCCCGCCAAGACGACCGCGCTGTGTGTACTGGGCATCGAGCATGGCTTTGAGCTCAATGACGTCGTCTTCATCGGCGAACAGGACATTCTCGGCGACAGGCTGGTTCGCAAGTCGCGTCGCAAGTCCAAAGGCGCCAACGTCATTACCGAAGCGACGGGCCTTTCGGAAGGCGATCTCGTCGTTCACGTGGACCACGGTATCGGCAGGTTCATCGGTCTGAAAACGATCGAAGCAGTCGGCGCGCCGCATGACTGCCTGGAACTTCAATATGCCGGTGGCGACAAACTCTATCTTCCGGTCGAAAACATCGAGCTCTTGTCCCGTTATGGCTCGGAAGACCAGGAAGCCCAGCTCGACAAGCTCGGTGGCGGTGCCTGGCAGGCACGAAAGGCCAAGCTCAAGAAGCGCATTCTGGAAATCGCCGACGGCCTGATCAAGACAGCAGCTCAACGCGCTCTCAAGACCGCGCCGGTGGTGGAAACACCGGAAGGCGTCTACGACGAGTTCGCGACGCGATTCCCCTACGAGGAAACAGACGATCAGCTTACGGCGATCGATGCGGTTTTCGACGATCTGTCTTCGGGGCGGCCGATGGATCGGCTGGTTTGCGGCGACGTTGGATTCGGCAAGACGGAAGTGGCACTTCGTGCAGCTTTCATTGCCGCCATGTCCGGGCGCCAGGTTGCGGTGGTGGTACCGACCACCCTTTTGGCCCGTCAACACTTCAAGACCTTCTCCGAGCGCTTTCATGGCTTGCCGATCAACGTAGCCCATGCATCCCGCCTGGTGCCCACCAAGCAACTGAGCCTGACCAAGAAAGGCATCACCGACGGATCAGTCGATATTGTCGTCGGCACCCATGCATTGCTGGGCAAGTCCATCGAATTCCGGGATCTCGGCCTTCTTATCATCGACGAGGAGCAGCATTTCGGGGTCAAGCACAAGGAGCGGCTGAAGGAGCTGAAATCGGACGTTCACGTGTTGACGCTATCGGCGACACCGATCCCGCGGACCTTGCAGCTTGCGCTGACCGGGGTACGCGAACTGTCGTTGATCGCAACGCCGCCGGTGGACCGGCTGGCAGTGCGCACGTTCGTTTCGCCGTTCGATCCGTTGGTGGTGCGAGAAGCCCTTCTGCGCGAGCATTACAGAGGCGGGCAGAGTTTCTATGTCTGTCCGCGCCTTGCCGACATTGCAGAGCGCCTCGAGTTCCTTGAAAATCAGGTGCCTGAACTGAAAGTTGCGGTTGCCCACGGCCAGATGCCTCCGGGGGAACTGGAAGACGTCATGAACGCCTTCTATGAGGGCAAGTACAACGTCCTGCTGTCGACAACGATCGTGGAATCCGGGCTGGATATTCCGACCGCGAACACGTTGATCGTGCACCGGGCGGATATGTTCGGCCTTGCACAGCTCTACCAGCTGCGCGGCCGTGTCGGCCGGTCCAAGACCCGCGCCTACGCACTCTTTACGGTTCCTGCGAACAAGACGTTGACGGCGACTGCCGAGCGCCGATTGAAAGTCCTCCAGTCTCTCGAAACGTTAGGGGCAGGCTTCCAGCTGGCCAGCCACGATCTCGACATTCGCGGGGCCGGGAACCTGCTTGGTGAAGAGCAGTCCGGGCATATCAAGGAAGTCGGATTTGAACTGTACCAGCAGATGCTGGAAGAGGCGGTTGCCCAGCTCAAGGATGGTGGCGCGGATTTTGGCGACGAGCAGTGGTCACCGCAAATCAACATCGGCACGCCTGTGCTTATCCCGGAAAACTACGTCGCCGACCTGCAACTGCGTCTGCAGCTTTACCGCCGTTTGGGCGATGTCACCGAGGCGGAGGAAATCGATTCCTTCGGCGCGGAACTGATCGACCGCTTTGGACCGTTGCCGGAAGAAGTGCAGCATCTCCTCAAGATCGTCTTCATCAAGGGGCTTTGTCGCAAGGCCAATGTCGAGAAGGTCGATGCCGGGCCGAAAGGGATCGTCATCACGTTCCGCAATAGCGAATTCTCCAATCCGGCCGGTCTGGTTTCCTACATTGCCGAGCAGGGTGTCCTTGCGAAGATCCGACCGGATCAGAAGGTGGTCCTGACGCGCGATTGGGATAAAACCGACGCACGTTTGAAAGGGACCGCAACGGTGCTGACCAAGTTGGCGCGCCTGGCGGCCGCCTGAGGCAGAGTTCGCCGGCTCGCTCATACGTGTGGAACGAGGGCGTGGACCCGAGCAGGGGCCAGCCTAAAATCGCACTGAAAGTGTGGTTATCCGGAGGACCGGGGAGTTCGCGATGGACGAGCTGGTGGCCCCAAGCCAGAGTAACTTCCTGTTTGACAGAGTTTTTCTGTAACAACGCTTGAACCAATAGAATGGGCCGCCGGGATACCTGATGTTGGTGGTTGACACCCGACAGGCATCAGCCTGCATCCGTCCATCCTTCGGCGCCTACCAGAGGTACGTAGGCGACGGCTCCGAGATTGTCTGTTTTGAACTCGGTTTCGGAAAGCCTTTCGATCCGGATGAGATCTTGCTGCCGCTTTGACCTGCCAACCGGAATCACCAGTCGACCGCCTACCTTGAGTTGCTTTTTGAGAGAATCGGGGACAGCCGGCGCTCCCGCCGCAACTGCGATGGCATCGAAAGGGGCTTCCGCCGGACAGCCAAGTGTTCCGTCGGCGCAAATAACCTCGACGTTCCTGCAACCTGCCTGTTCCAGATTTTCCCTGGAAAGGTTGACGAGCTCCTGAAGTCGATCGATCGAAATGACTTTGTGAGCGAGATTTCCAAGCACAGCAGCTGCGTAACCAGAACCTGCTCCGATCTCCAAAACCTTCGCGTTTTCGCTGATTTCAAGCAGTTCGCAAGTGAGAGCAACAACATAGGGCTGGGATATTGTCTGGCCATATCCGATGGACAAAGGCCCATCCCAGTAGGCTCGGTTTACCTGTCTCTCCGGAACAAAGATATGGCGCGGCACACTGGCCATGGCGGACAGAACCCGTTTATCGCTAATACCGCGCCTGTGCAGTTGCTGCTCAACCATTTCTTCGCGTGCGGTCGTCCACTGATCCATGGGCTGCTCTCGCCGGACACAAATTTACCGTGCATTTGATTGGCTGTCTCAAGACTCTATTAAACCTAAATCCGCATAGTGAGAGAACCAAGAGGCCAGTGTATCAGCGTTAAGGTCCAAAGAGTGCCCCGAGCAGCTACCCGTCAGCGAAAACAGTCATTTCTCCGTCGATTGATCACGCCTGCAATCGCCATTGCTGCGCTTGGTTATTTTGGCTTCCATGCGATGAGCGGTGAGCTCGGTATGGTTGGCCGAGCAATGATCGAGCGTCAGGTTTCCGAACTCGAAGGTGAATTGGCTGTCTTGACCGCCCAGCGTCAGGAGCTCGTCTCAAGGGTTAGTCTGCTTCGGCCGGAGAGCCTCGATCCTGATATGCTCGATGAGCGCGCAAGGCTTAATCTCAACCTGGTGCATCCTGACGAGCTGGTAGTTCTCAGGCCGGGCCACCGTTACAGCATGAACTGAATTTCAGTTGATTTTGCCGCATTAACAATAATCTGGTTAAATATAAAATTCTGTAGTATCAACAATACCTTGATGCTGTTGTTGCAGTGCGAGATGCGTGGATTGGATTGACAGACCCAACCGGATAAGTTGCTCCTACCTATCTTAGGGGAAACGTCACGCCGAGATGAGGGTTATGGCCACAGCATCAAAGACCACTTCCGCTAGCTCCAAGAGCACCAGCCGGACACGCAGCTCCGCCAAGAAGGCGCAGCCTGCGATCGCCGAGTTCGATAAGGACGAAGAACTTCACGCTTACCGCGAAATGCTTCTGATCCGACGTTTTGAGGAAAAAGCCGGGCAACTGTACGGCATGGGCCTCATCGGCGGGTTTTGTCATTTGTATATCGGACAGGAAGCTGTCGTCGTCGGTATGCAGATGGCCAAGAAAGACGGCGATCAGATGATCACCGGTTACCGGGATCATGGCCACATGCTGGCAATGGATCTCGATCCGAAAGGCGTGATGGCGGAACTGACCGGTCGTCGCGGTGGCTTGTCGAAAGGCAAGGGCGGCTCCATGCACATGTTCTCCAAGGAGAAGCATTTCTATGGCGGCCATGGCATCGTCGGTGCGCAGGTGTCGCTTGGCACCGGCCTCGGGTTCGCGAACAAATACCGTGAAAACGGCAACGTTGCGATGGCCTTCTTTGGTGACGGCGCGTCCAACCAGGGTCAGGTCTACGAGAGCTTCAACATGGCCGAGCTGTGGAAGCTTCCGGTCGTTTACGTGATCGAGAACAACAAGTACGGCATGGGCACCAGCGTTGCCCGCGCCTCCGCCACCACAGATCTTTCCCAACGCGGTGCTTCCTTCGGAATTCCGGGCAAGCAGGTCGACGGTATGGATGTGCGCGCAGTCAAGGCAGCCTCCGCTGAAGCTCTGGAATGGTGCCGTGAAGGCAAGGGGCCGTTCATTCTTGAAATGATCACCTATCGCTACCGCGGCCACTCGATGTCGGATCCGGCGAAATACCGCTCCAAGGACGAAGTCCAGAAGATGCGGACCGAACATGATCCGATCGAACAGGTGCGTGCGCGCCTCATGGACAAGGGTTGGGCATCCGAAGACGACCTCAAGGCAATCGACAAGGATGTGCGGGCCAGGGTCGCGGAAGCTGCCGAATTTGCACAGACGGATCCGGAACCGGATGTGTCTGAACTCTACACCGACATTCTGCTCTAAGGCCGGGGGACAACATGCCGATTGACATTTTGATGCCGGCGCTTTCGCCGACTATGGAAGAGGGCAAGCTCGCCAAGTGGCTGAAGGCCGAGGGCGACACCATCTCTGCAGGCGATGTGATCGCCGAAATCGAGACCGACAAGGCTACCATGGAAGTGGAAGCGGTTGATGAAGGCACGCTTGGAAAAATCCTGGTTGCCGAAGGAACCGACAACGTCAAGGTAAACGCGAAGATTGCGGTTCTGCTGGCCGAGGGCGAAGACGCCAGTGCCATCGACGCCGCAGCTTCCGCGCCAGCCGCCGCTGCGGCCCCTGAAGCCCCTGCGGCTGCAGAAGCCTCGAGCGCACCGGCTGTTGCCTCCGCTCCGACGCCTGCTGCTCCTGCGCCTGAAACTGCTGACGATCCGGAAATTCCGGCCGGTACGGCAATGAAGTCCTCCACCGTTCGCGAAGCTTTGCGGGATGCGATGGCAGAGGAAATGCGCCGTGATCCGGACGTCTTCATCATGGGTGAGGAGGTCGCGGAGTATCAGGGCGCCTACAAGATCACCCAGGGCCTGCTGGACGAGTTTTCCGCCAAGCGTGTCATCGATACGCCGATCACCGAGCACGGCTTCGCCGGTCTTGGCGTCGGGGCAGCGATGGCCGGTTTGAAGCCGATCGTCGAGTTCATGACCTTCAACTTCGCCATGCAGGCGATTGACCAGATCATCAACTCCGCCGCCAAGACGTTGTACATGTCCGGCGGTCAGATGGGTGCACCGATTGTCTTCCGTGGACCAAACGGTGCCGCGGCGCGAGTCGGTGCCCAGCATTCACAGGATTACGCTTCCTGGTACGCCCACGTGCCGGGCCTGAAGGTGGTCCAGCCGTATTCGGCTGCGGATGCAAAAGGTCTTCTGAAGGCAGCAATTCGCGACCCGAACCCGGTCATCTTCCTGGAAAACGAAATCCTCTACGGTCATTCCTTCGAAGTCCCGGACATGGACGATTTTGTTCTGCCGATCGGCAAGGCGAAGGTGGAACGCGGTGGAACGGACGTGACGCTGGTTTCCTGGGGCATCGGCATGACCTACACCATCAAGGCGGCTGAAGAGCTGGCCGGAATGGGGATCTCGGCCGAGGTCATCAACCTGCGCACCATTCGTCCGCTGGATATCGACACCGTGCTGGCGTCCGTCCGCAAAACAGGCCGGATCGTGACGATCGAAGAAGCCTTCCCGATGTGCTCCGTTTCATCGGAAATCGCCTACCAGGTTCAGGAAAAAGCGTTCGACTATCTCGACGCACCGATCCTGCGCGTGACCGGCAAGGACGTTCCCATGCCTTACGCTGCAAACCTGGAAAAGCTGGCTCTGCCGAATGTTGGTGAAGTCATCGATGCGGTCAAAGCCGTAACCTACACCGCCTGAGGCCAGGGAGACGGACATGCCAATCAATATTACCATGCCGGCCCTTTCTCCGACCATGGAGGAGGGCAACCTGGCCAAATGGCTGGTCAAGGAAGGCGATCAGGTTTCGGCCGGTGATGTAATCGCCGAGATTGAAACTGACAAGGCGACCATGGAAGTGGAAGCGGTTGACGAAGGCACGGTCGGCAAGATTGTTGTGCCTGCGGGAACCTCAGGTGTGAAGGTCAACGAACTGATCGCCGTACTTCTGGAAGACGGTGAAGATGCCAGTTCCATCGACACCTCCGGTGGATCTTCGGCACCTGCTTCTTCATCGGGAGGCGACAAGGCTCCGGCTGTGCCGGAAAGCTCGCCGGCGATTGAGGTCGGGGCAAAGGCGGCAACGGATCCGGTTCCGGCTCCCAAAGCCGCTGACGGAAACCGCATCTTTTCGTCCCCGCTGGCTCGCCGTCTGGCTCAGCTCAACGGTCTTGACCTGAAAGCACTTTCCGGTTCGGGTCCGCATGGCCGCATCGTCAAGCGCGACATCGAGGCAGCTCTTGCTGCAGGTACAGGCAAGGCAGCGCCCGCTGCTGCTGCTGCGGAAGCACCGAAGGCTGCCGCAGCACCGGCCATGGCAACCGGCCCGTCCGCGGATCAGGTTCTGAAACTGTTCGACAAGGACAGCTACGAACTCGTGCCGCATGACGGCATGCGCAAGACCATTGCCAAGCGTCTCACCGAGTCGAAGCAGACCATTCCGCACTTCTATGTGTCCGTGGACTGTGAACTCGACGCTCTCCTGGCTCTTCGGGCACAGCTCAACGATGCTGCCGCCAAGGACAAGGAAGGCAAGCCGGCCTACAAGCTTTCGGTCAACGACATGACCATCAAGGCTCTGGCTCTGGCTCTGCGCGATGTTCCTGATGCGAACGTATCGTGGACCGACGATAACATGGTCATGCACAAGCATGCCGATGTCGGTGTCGCCGTTTCCATCCCGGGTGGCCTGATCACGCCGATCATCCGCCGGGCGGAAGAAAAGCCTCTTTCCGTCATTTCCAACGAGATGAAGGATTACGGCAAGCGTGCGAAAGAACGGAAGCTGAAGCCCGAAGAGTACCAGGGTGGTACCACCGCGGTCTCCAACATGGGCATGATGGGCGTGAAGAACTTCTCGGCCGTCGTCAACCCGCCGCATGCGACCATTCTGGCCGTCGGCGCCGGCGAAAAACGCCCTGTCGTCAAGAACGGCGAACTGGCTGTTGCCACGGTGATGAGCGTGACGCTTTCGACCGACCACCGCTGCGTGGACGGTGCGCTTGGCGCCGAGCTTCTTGCCGCCTTCAAGGGCTACATCGAAAACCCGATGAGCATGCTTGTTTAAGCCTCATCTCCGGCGCGGCGGCAACGCCGCGCCGTTTTCAATCGATGACTTCATTCGCCGGGGAAATACACCATGGCTGATACCAATTACGACGTGATCATTATCGGCTCAGGGCCGGGTGGTTATGTGACCGCTATTCGTTCTGCCCAGCTGGGCTTCAAGACTGCGATCGTTGAACGCGAACACCTTGGCGGCATTTGCCTCAACTGGGGTTGCATTCCGACGAAGGCCCTCCTGCGTTCTGCAGAAATCCTGGACCATGCCAACCATGCCAAGAGCTTCGGGTTGACGCTGGAAGGCTCCATGAAGGCGGACGTCAAGGATGTCGTTGCGCGCTCGCGCGGCGTTTCCGCCCGACTGAACGGTGGCGTCGGTTTCCTCATGAAGAAGAACAAGATCGACGTGATCTGGGGTGAGGCCAAGCTCACCAAACCGGGCGAAGTCAAGGTCGGAAAATCTTCCAAACCTGTTGTCGAGCCGCAGAATCCGGTTCCGAAAGGCGTGAAGGGTGAAGGCACCTACACCGCCAAACATATCATCGTGGCAACTGGTGCGCGTCCGCGTGCTTTGCCTGGCATTGAACCGGACGGCAAGCTTATCTGGACTTATTTCGAGGCCATGAAACCGGCCAAGATGCCAAAGTCGCTGGTGGTCATGGGGTCAGGTGCGATCGGGATCGAATTCGCGTCTTTCTATCGATCCATGGGCGTCGACGTAACGGTTGTCGAGCTGATGGCCAACGTGATGCCGGTCGAGGACGAGGAAATCTCGAAATTCGCGCGCAAGGCTCTGGAGAAGCGCGGCCTGAAGATCATAACCGAAGCAAAGGTGACCAAGGTCGACAAGGCGGCAGATTCGATTACTGCCCACGTGGAGACCAAGGATGGCAAGGTCAGCCAGATTAAGGCTGATCACCTGATTTCCGCTGTCGGCGTTCAGGGCAACATCGAGAATATCGGTCTGGAAGCGCTCGGCGTGAAAACCGACCGAGGCTGTGTGGTCATTGATGAGTATGGGCGCACCAATGTGCCCGGCCTCTATGCCATTGGCGATGTCGCCGGTCCGCCAATGCTTGCCCACAAGGCTGAGCATGAAGGCGTGATTTGCATCGAGAAGATTGCAGGTGTGCCTGGCGTTCACGGGATGGATCATCGCAAGATTCCGGGCTGCACCTACTGTAACCCGCAGGTTGCCTCTGTTGGGCTGAGCGAAGCAAAGGCGAAGGAACAGGGCCGCGACATCCGCGTTGGCCGGTACATGTTCAACGCCAACGGCAAGGCCATCGCGCTCGGTGAAGACAACGGCATGATCAAGGTTATTTTTGACAAAAAGTCCGGCGAGCTTCTCGGTGCGCATATGTGCGGCGCAGAAGTGACCGAACTCATCCAGGGTTTTGTCGTCGCGATGAACCTCGAGACTACCGAAGAAGAGCTGATGCACACGATCTTCCCGCATCCGACCTTGTCGGAAATGATGAAGGAAGCTGTGCTGGACGCCTACGGCAAGGTGCTCAACGCCTGATCCCTTTTGGCCTCGGGGTAAAACTGCACCGAGGCCGCTTTCCATTTGCCGTACTCTGGATCTGCAAGCAGTGAAAGAAATGCGCAGACCTGAACGTTGATCAGGACATCAACGCTGGACGCTTTTTCTGAAACGGGTAACGTGAAACCGTCTGAGAAAAGGCTGAAAGGAGCCGTCAGTCATGGATGTAAAAGCAATTTTGATCTGGGTTGCAATCGGCATTATAGCCGGTTGGCTTGCAAGCGTCGTCGTTGGCGGCGGTGGTCTGATCCGTTACCTCGTCAGCGGTCTCATTGGCGCGTTTGTTGGTGGTTTCCTGTTCAAGCTCGCAGGTATCAACGTCAATCTGGGCAATGCCTACGTCAATGAAATCGTCGTGGCGGCCGTTGGAGCAATTGTCGTTGTGCTGCTTGCGCGACTGATCGCCTGACGAATTGAAATTTCTGGAAATAGGAGTCCGCGATGGGGTGGATCATCACAATCATCATCGGCCTCATTGCGGGCGCGGTTGCTCACCGGGTGCTGAACAGTCGCGGAGGTTTTCTTGGCAGCCTCGTTGTCGGCCTTGTCGGAGCGCTGGTTGGCGGTGAACTCGCATCGCTGCTCAACCTGCATGTGACAGGTGGTATTCTCGATCGTCTGATTATCGCGGTTCTGGGCTCTATCCTGTTCCTGTTCATCTGGAAGAAAATGTTCAAGTGAGCACAAATCCGGACGAATTCGAGAGCCTGGAGGCTTTTGTTCTCAGGACAGGCGACAAGCTTCGTTATGGTGATACGGACCGGCAGGGACACGTCAACAATGCCGTGTTCGCCACTTTTCTGGAAACCGGCCGTGTTGAATTGCTCTACAATGAAGCGCTGGCTGACCTAGGCGCAGCTTTTGTGATCGCGCGGCTGGAGCTGGATTTCCTGGCGGAAGTCAACTGGCCGGGCGAAGTGGAGATCGGCACAGCCGTGCTTGACGTTGGTCGCAGTTCGTTCAAGCTGTTCCAGAAGGTTTTTCAGGATGGAAAGCCGGTTGCGCAGGCGGTGACCGTCATCGTCCAGATGAGCGAGAGCACGCGAAAGTCTCAACCGCTGTCGGAACGTGCACGCGAGCGGCTTCAGGAACTGACCGGTCCTGCGCTAAGCACATAGCTGGCTCAACGCTAATCCGTCTTGACCTTTCACCGGAATAACGACACTTAAGGCCCATGGTTACGATCGTCGACACGCTCAATCGCCCGCAGCAACAATCCGAAGCGCGCCCGCGCCACCCGGAAAAGGCTCACCGTCCGGACAATCCGATACAGCGCAAGCCGCACTGGATCCGCGTCAAGGCACCGACTTCGCCGGTCTACCGCGAAACGCAGAATGTCGTGCGCGAGAACAATCTCGTTACGGTTTGCGAAGAGGCGGGATGCCCGAACATCGGTGAATGCTGGTCGAAGAAGCATGCCAGCTTCATGATCCTTGGTGATACCTGTACACGTGCCTGCGCCTTCTGCAACGTGCGCACGGGCATGCCAGGGCCAGTCGACCCGAAGGAAGCCCAGGGTGTTGCGGATGCCGTTGCCGCAATGGGGCTCGAGCACGTGGTGATTACCTCCGTCGACCGGGACGATCTGGACGATGGCGGTGCACAGCATTTCGCAGATGTGATCAATGCCATTCGCAAGACCGCGCCATCGACCACGATCGAGGTTCTGACGCCTGATTTCCTGCGTAAGGACGGTGCTCTGGAGATTGTCGTGGCGGCGAAGCCCGATGTCTTCAATCACAACCTTGAGACAGTGCCGTCGAAATATCTGACCGTTCGGCCCGGAGCGCGCTATTTCCATTCGATCCGCCTTCTTCAAAAGGTCAAGGAACTTGATCCGGAAATGTTCACCAAGTCCGGGATCATGGTCGGGTTGGGTGAAGTGCGCAACGAAGTGCTGCAGCTGATGGACGACCTCCGGGCCGCCGAAGTCGATTTCCTGACGGTCGGCCAGTATCTGCAACCTTCCAAGAAGCACCATCCGGTCGTTTCCTTCGTGACGCCGGAAGAGTTCAAAGGCTATGAGCGTATTGCTTACGCCAAAGGTTTCCTGAAGGTGTCGGCAAGCCCGTTGACGAGGTCGTCTCACCACGCCGGTGAAGATTTCGCGGATCTTCGCGCCGCGCGCAAGGCAAAGCTCGGCCACTAACGCCAAAGCAACAGGACACTGGACACCGTATGCCCAGTTTTTCATCCGACCACAAAGTCAACCACAAGGCGGACGAGATGTTCCGCCTTGTTGCCGACGTAGAGCGGTATCCCGAATTCGTGCCGTTGTGCCAGGATCTTCACGTGCGCGGTCGCAAGGAGCTGGATGGTGGACGGACGGTACTGGTGGCCGACATGACGGTTGCCTACAAGCTGTTCAAGGAAACCTTCACCAGCCGCGTTGAACTGCGCCCGCAGGACAGAACGATCCTGGTTGAGTACCTGGATGGCCCGTTCAAGCACCTGGAAAACAAGTGGACTTTCGAGGATGCAGGCGAGGGCAGCTGCAACGTCGGTTTCTATATATCCTACGAATTCCGCAGTCGGACGCTCGGTTCTCTCATGGGCGTCATGTTCGAAAAGGCCTTCCGAAAGTTTTCAAGCGCCTTCGAAGCTCGCGCGGACCAGGTTTACGGGACCTGATTAAGCAGACTTTTGGGCCTACTTGAACTGCTTGAAGGCGTCGCGAATGATGCGGATACGACTCGATTGCATGTCGAGGGGCTCTGCCTGGCGACGGATCTGCTCGATTTCCTTCTTCTTCAACCCGAGACTTTCGAGCGTTGCGAAGGATGTATAATCGGTACAGACGGGCGTGCGGCTGGAGCCGACATTCTCTTCGACCACGAGGTTTCTTCCGGCAGCAGCTTCTTCTTCCGTCCAGATCACGGTGTTCGAGGATACCCAGAAAGTGCGGTCGCAATATTGGGCCTGGTAGTAGCCCTCTTTCGGTTTTGTCAGAATTTCATGAAATCCGGTGAACGTACCGTTGGAATACTGGGACCTGATATAAAAGTCGCTCTGAGCGTGAGCTACGCCAGCAAAGGTAGTGCCAGCGGCCGTCAAAGCAGCGAAGAACGCGAGGGCGCGTTTCATGTCAGGGTCCTTTTTTCTGCGCGTTTATGTCACCTGTTCCTGTTGAAAGTCTAAGCTGACCAGCTTACCCGAGCCTTACCAGCCCGGTGCCGGCTTTTTTAGTTGCCGTGATATGACTTGGCAGCGTTGTCGCCGTCCGTTGTTTTGAACGCTTCGCGAATGACCGCGAAACGGTTTACCCGCTTTACCGACGACCCGTCATTTTGAACGACAAGTCTCGGATCATCCTGAACGCCGAGGTCTTCAAGCGTCACCTGTTCTTCAGGGTGATCGCAAATCGGCCGCCAGCCCTTGCCCCGATTGAACTCCACGCGAACCTTGTAATCCTGCTGCACTTCGAGCTGCGTCCAGGCAACTGTCGCATAGCGTACAAAGTAGGATCTGCCGCAATACTGAACTTCCACCAGCCCGTCCGCCATCCGGTCATAGATGCGGTGGGAGCCGCGGAACAGCTGATTGCCGTCGCGCGAAATAATGTAGGTGTCACCCGGTTTCGGCGTGTTGTTGCCGGCCTGCGCATTGGCGCACGCAAGGGCGAGGGCACTTCCTGCAAGAAGCGCACGTTGGATTAACATATCCCGATCCCTTTACCGCGAAATCATTTCGCGAGTTGGTTCCTGCTTACGGTGACCATACGGCAAGTGTTTGTAAAAGTGATTTCGTAAGGGAAATGAGTTTGATTAAAACTTTAAAAGCACTGATTTTGTTGATGAAATATCGAATATCTGTCCAGAAGCGACCGGTTTTTAGCGTGTGTGGTACGTGCTGTGGGCTTCTTCGGCGCTATTGCTCTGGAACATTGCGCCGATCGCAGAAAGCCTGCTTTGTGGGGCCGAAGTCTCATCTGGAGCGGCCAGAAGATCGTGCGCACTCATTGTGACGCCGATGTCCTCAAGACTGACCTGTCGCTCGGGATTGCCGCAGATCGGACGCCAGCCACGGCCAAAATTGAATTCCACCTGAACTTTGTTGCCGCGTTCGGTTTCCACTTGCGTCCAGGCGACCGAATGGCTGCGTACAAAATAGCTGCGCTGGCAATAAGAGACCTTTTTCAATCCGCGGGCGTTTTCCGTGAACAGCTTGTGACTGCCCACAAAGTGTCCGCTGCGATCGCGTGAAATCAGATAAAAATCGCCAGGCTGAGGTATGGCACCTGCAAAAGCGGTAGAGCCTGCGCACAAAAATGCAGCCAGAATGGTCGCTGGTTTAATCATAAAGGTTCTGATCTTGAGTTACGTTGAGGTCAAGTTGTCTGGAATATACATATGACCAAGCGGAAGCCCAGCGCGAACTCCCATGACCGTTAACGAGCATTTACTCAGGAAATTGCATTTAAAATCGATGTGAGGGCAGTTCTGACGGTGGCAAGCCGGATTGATTGCCGGCCGTTGTCTGCAAACCAGCAATGGAGATGATCCGTCGGGCGATCCTTTGCCGCAACGGCAATATGGACAGTGCCAACCGGCTTTTGAGGACTTCCGCCACCTGGTCCAGCGATACCCGTTACAGAAACTGCTACATCCGCATTGGATCGGGCGAGTGCTCCTTCTGCCATGGCAATCGCGACTTCCTTGCTGACGGCCCCATGCTTTTCGATAAGGTCTTTCGGAACGCCCAGCATTTCGTTCTTTGCTTCATTGGAGTAGGTCACAAACCCCCGGTCCACGGCGGCCGAAGATCCCGCGATCTCCGTAAGCGCACCGCAAATCAGGCCTCCGGTGCAAGATTCTGCCGTCGCTACCATTTTCTTGGCGGCAATGAGCCCGTCCAGCACAGCAATTGACAGAGGTGCAAGCTCTTCCAGGTTGTTCGGAGATGTCTCGGTCATGGATTTCTAGTCCTCGTCCTGAAAAGGAAGACGCACAGTCACACTGGCCAGGGCCGCGATACCTTCCTTGCGGCCTGTGAAACCGAGGCGCTCGGATGTCGTGGCCTTGACCGAGATCCTCGAAACAGGCACGGCGCAAATCCTGGCAATAGATGTGCGAATTGCCTCGCGGTGGGGCCCGATCTTCGGATCCTCACATACGATGGTGACGTCGACATGCGCCAGTCTTCCGCAACGTTCAGACAGGCGGCGCATGGCGTCGAGTTGAAACTGGTCAGAAGAGGCCCCTTTCCACTGCGGGTCGCTTGGAGGGAAATGCTGGCCGATATCGCCATCGCCAATGGCACCAAGCGTTGCGTCCGTAATAGCGTGCAGCACCACATCCGCGTCTGAGTGACCTTTGAGCTTGCTGGTGTGGGGAATGGCTACTCCGCCCAAAATGACGGCATCGCCATCTTCAAAGGCGTGAACGTCGTATCCGATCCCGGTTCTGACATCGGCAAGTTCTGAAAGCGGCAACGGGGAGGCGGGGGTAGTCGACATCAGTTGTAACTCGGCCTGTTGTTCTGCACGACGGAGGTCGGCGGCAGTTGTGATCTTGAATGCAGCGGGGTCGCCCTCCGTCAGGACAATGGTCATCCCGTCCCATTCCGCAAGGCCGGTGTCGTCAGTAAAATCGAGTTTTCCCGCTGCTACCGCCTTTTCGTGCGCCTTGAGTATGCGCTGCAAGGGAAAGGCCTGTGGCGTCTGCGCTGCCCAGAGCCCGGCTCTGTCAACGGTTTCCAGCGAACGACCCGATTGATCTGCTCTTTTTAACGTGTCGGCCACGGGCAGCGCGGCGAGAACGCCTTCGTTCCCTGCCTGTAGTTGCTCAAGCAATCTCTCTATCACGGCAGATGGGAGGAACGGCCGTGCTGCATCGTGGATCAAAACGTAATCAAATCCTTCAAGGGCGAGAGCCTTCAATCCTGCCAGGACCGATTGCTGCCTGGTCGCACCACCGTAGACTGCCGGTCCGATCTTGGACGCTGTTTCAGTGGAGGCCGCTTTTGCTGCTTCAGAGTAATGGTTCACGTCGTCAGGATGAATGACGGTTACGAGACGGTTGATCCGGGGGTGATTCCCGAGAGCATCCAGTGTATGGCTCAGCACAGGACGGCCAGCCATTGGCCTGTATTGCTTGGGTAACGCATTGTCGGAGCCCGCAAGACGGGTGCCACGCCCTGCGGCAACGACAAGGGCGGCAGCGGTTTTTGTCATTAACGGGCTCCTCGTGCTCTGCATCAAACCGTCAGCTTTGAACCGTCTTTACCTAGGAACCTGTTCGGACCGCAAATTTTGACTTGTTGCATTGCGAAACTTGTCTACAATATAGGCAATTATGAATCTGCACAGTCAATAAGCAGAAAAGAGACGCTGTGTCGCCGTCTATGAAAACACTCACGATTGGCCGGTATCAACTCGCAAACCCGGCCGTGCTCGCGCCGATGTCCGGCGTGACCGATCTCCCTTTCCGCCGGCTGGCTGCCAGATACGGCGCCGGCATGGTCGTCAGCGAAATGGTTGCGAGCAAATCTTTCGTCAAAGGCGACGCCGAAACGCAAATGCGTGCGGAGGCTCAGGACAAGGGGCTTCATGTCGTTCAGCTTGCAGGGCGAGAAGCGCGCTGGATGGGGGAGGCCGCCAAGGTTATCGCTGGTCTTGGTGCCGATGTAATCGATATCAACATGGGCTGTCCCGCAAAAAAGGTGACATCCGGATACTCCGGTTCCGCACTGATGCGGGATCTCGACCATGCCCTGACGCTGGTTGATGCGACGGTGGCAGCGGTCGATGTGCCCGTCACTTTGAAGATGCGCCTTGGCTGGGATGACAAGAACCTGAATGCACCGGAGCTGGCCCGACGTGCGGAAGCGGCCGGGGTGCAACTCATCACCGTTCACGGGCGCACCCGATGCCAATTCTACAAGGGCAAGGCCGACTGGCGTGCGATAGCAGCTGTCAAGGACGCTATTTCGGTTCCCCTGATTGCCAATGGGGATTGCAAGAGTGCTGAAGATGCCTTGCGTATGCTTGAGCTTTCCGGCGCGGACGGCGTTATGATCGGCAGGGGCGCATATGGACGTCCCTGGTTGCCGGGCCACATCGGACATTTTCTGGCAAGTGGCGAACAGCTCGACGCACCAACGGGAACAGAGCTGGCGGAGTTAGTGGCGGAGCACTACGAGGCCATCCTCAGCCACTACGGTGAGCGGCAGGGTGTTCGCATCGCGCGCAAGCATCTCGGTTGGTATCTGGACGAGACAACGTCTGCTGGCGCGGACGACATCCCTGGATCTGTCCGCAAGATCCTTATGACTTCCAATCAGCCGTCGGAGGTTATCCGCCTCGCAAGCGACTGGCTTTCTTCCTCGAACAAACGGACAGCAGCTTGAAGGACATCATGTCTCAGACAGGCCGTACGGCCGCGCTTGCCAGTGACGGGCCGACTATACTGGATGCCTTGCCACACCCGGTGCTTTTGGTTGCGCCGGACGGCGTGATTGAGTCCGCCAACATGGCCGCGGAAATTTTCATGCGGTCCAGTGTATCGGTGCTCCGTCGTCATCCAATCAGTGACTTTGTTCCTTTCGGGAGCCCCTTGCTGACCCTGATTGAGCAGGTGCGTGAACGCAGCGCGCCGGTCAACGAATACAAGGTCGACATCGGTTCTCCGCGTATCGGAGCTCCGAAGGTGGTCGATATCAACGCTGCGCCGGTATCGGAGCGGCCGGGGGCTGTGGTGTTGATGTTCCAGGAACGCACCATGGCGGAAAAGATCGACCGGCAGCTGACGTCCCGTGGAGCGGCCCGTACCGTGACGGGACTAGCTGCCATGTTGGCGCATGAGATCAAGAATCCGCTGTCAGGAATTCGCGGAGCCGCCCAGCTTATAGAGCAGTCGGTGCCAGCCGAAGACCGGGCGCTGACACGTCTGATCATGGATGAGACCGACAGGATCGTGAAGCTGGTCGACCGGATGGAAGTATTTTCGGACGAACGACCGATCGAAAGAGAGCCGGTCAATATCCACGTGGTTCTGGACCACGTGAAGCGCTTGTCGGATTCCGGCTTTGCCCGCGGCAAACGCATTGTGGAGATTTATGATCCGTCGTTGCCTCCGGTTTATGCCAACAAGGATCAGCTGATTCAGGTTTTCCTGAACCTGATCAAGAATGCCAGCGAAGCGATTGGCGATGATCCCGATGGTGAAATTCGCGTTTCGACGGCGTTTCGGCCCGGTGTGCGGCTGTCTGTTCCCGGTACCGACGAAAAGGTCAGCCTGCCGCTGGAGTTCTGTGTTCAGGACAATGGACCGGGCGTTCCGGAAGACCTTCTTCCGCATCTGTTTGAGCCGTTTATCACGACAAAGACCAATGGCTCAGGCCTTGGTCTGGCACTCGTTGCCAAGATCATTGGTGACCACGGCGGTGTCATCGAATGTGACAGCCAACGCCAGAAGACAGTTTTCCGCATTCTGATGCCCGCGTTCACGGGTGACAGCACAGCTTCGTCCGACCGGACCAGCAGAGGAACCGAGTAACCATGCCGACGGGCACGATTTTAGTTGCAGACGACGACGCAGCCATCCGCACAGTTCTCAACCAGGCCCTGTCCAGGGCAGGTTATACGGTGCGGCTGACTTCCAACGCCTCAACGCTCTGGAGATGGGTCTCATCCGGCGATGGCGATCTTGTGATCACCGACGTGGTCATGCCGGACGAAAATATCTTCGACGTGCTGCCACGCATGAAAAAGATGCGGCCGGAGTTGCCGGTTCTGGTCATGAGCGCACAGAACACCTTCATGACGGCCATAAAGGCCTCGGAGAAGGGGGCGTATGAATATCTGCCCAAGCCGTTCGACCTCAAGGAGCTGACCAGTATTGTTCAGCGCGCTCTGGAAGAACCGAAGAAGCGGCCGGCTGTCGATCTTGATGATGCGGGCGAGGGCATGCCACTTGTGGGGCGGTCTCCCGCCATGCAGGAGATCTACCGGGTTCTTGCACGGCTGATGCAGACCGATCTGACGGTGATGATCAACGGCGAATCCGGTACCGGCAAGGAACTTGTCGCAAGGGCGCTTCATGATTACGGCAAGCGGCGTAACGGACCGTTTGTTGCCATCAACATGGCGGCCATTCCACGAGACCTCATCGAAGCCGAGTTGTTCGGTCACGAGAAGGGTGCCTTTACCGGAGCACAGAACCGCAGCTCCGGTCGGTTTGAACAGGCAGATGGCGGCACATTGTTTCTGGACGAAATCGGCGACATGCCGATGGAAGCTCAAACCAGGTTGCTGCGCGTCTTGCAGCAGGGCGAATACACCACTGTCGGTGGTCGCACTCCGATCAAGACGGACGTCAGGATCATTGCTGCCACCAATAAGGATTTGCGGCACCTGATCAACCAGGGCCTTTTCCGCGAAGACCTTTATTTCCGGCTGAATGTGGTTCCAATCCGCCTGCCACCGTTGCGCGAGCGCGTGGAGGACATTCCCGATCTGGTGAGGCACTTCTTTACGCTCGTTGAAAAAGAGGGGCTGCCGGCAAAGCAGATCGACCAGGGAGCGCTCAATCTTCTGCGCCGGTATCGCTGGCCTGGAAACGTGCGCGAACTGGAGAACCTCGTTCGTCGTTTGGCTGCGCTGTATCCGCAGGACGTGATCAGCGAAAACCTGCTGGAGCAGGAGTTGAGTCAGCCTTCGGTCTCGCCGATGGAAGAGGAATCCCAGGAGACCGTCAATCTCGGTGGGTCGGTCGAGCGTTATCTTTCCGGCTATTTCGACACGTTCGGCGATGCCTTGCCGCCTCCCGGCCTCTATCACCGCATCCTGAGGGAGGTGGAGTACCCTCTGATCAGCGCAGCATTGGCGGCGACGCGTGGTAACCAGATCAAGGCGGCAGAGCTTCTCGGTGTCAACCGGAACACACTGCGCAAGAAGATCCGGGATCTCGACATCCAGGTGATGCGGTCTACCCGATAGTCTTTTCAGGACAGGGCGGCAAATTGATGCGGTCAGGCCGAAAGGTCTGGCCGCTTTTTTGTTCCAGTTGCAGGTTGTCGTGACGAGTGGTCTTGTGATTCACGGGGTGGGAAACCACGAGGAGATAATTTCGCCCTCAATATAAGCCTGGTTTCATTGGGTCATCTGAAGGAAAATTCCAATTACAGACGGGGCAGTCATTTTGTGAATGCTGCAAAAAAGAATAACGAATTCAGCAGTGTGCGATAAAGTGATCACCTGTCCACCGCAAATTTTCTGCGCCTCTTCTGGTCTGTCGCAATTTCGCAACATTGTGTGATAAGTTTGCCGCAAATACATCAAGACAGTCCGCGTTTGGCGAGCTGAAATCAAAAGAGACCGAATGATACTGGAAGCAGTACAAGAACCCGTCGCTCAATCCAGCGCCGCAGGCAAATTCTGGCGGCGTGTGGGTCTTGCGATCATCCTGCTTGCCCTCGTTTCCATCGGTGTCACCTTCGTTATCCTGATGGGGCTGACGTCCATCGATCCCACGCGGGAAGTCATCATGGTCGCAATGACCATAAATGGTGCGCTCGCGGCAATTCTCGTGGGTGTCATCGCCTTCGAGATCCTGAAGTTGTGGCAAGCGCGGCGGCGTGGACGGGCTGCTGCTCGCCTTCACGTGAGGGTCGTGGCTCTGTTCAGTGTGGTTGCTGCTGTACCGGCCGTTCTCATGGCGATTCTGGCGGCGATTACATTGGACCGCGGCCTTGATCGCTGGTTCGAGGACCGGACGCGTCAGATTATCGACAACGCCCTGACCGTTGCTCAGGCCTATCTTCAGGAACACGCCAGGGTTCTGCGCGGCGACCTGATCGCCATGACCAACGATATCGACCGGGCAAAGGCGGTTTATGAATTCGAGCCGACCCGTTTCGATCAGTTCTTTGCAACGCAGGTTTCCCTTCGCGGTATCCTCGCAGCCTTTATCCTGAACGAAAACGGCGAGGTGGTCACCCGCGTCGTCATAGATCCCAACGCGGAAGTGCCGCTGCCGCCTGCCGACAGCTTCTTCAAAGCAAAATCCGGGGATCCGATCCTGATCGCACCGGGAAGTTCCAACCTGGTCGGCGGTGTCATGAAATTGTCCGCCTATGACAATTTCTATCTTTATGCCGTTCGCGCCATAGATCCGCGCGTTGTCGAATATCTGCGTCTTGCCGAGACGGGTGCTTCGCAATACCAGCAGATGGAGAATAGCCGCTTTGGCGTCCAGGTGGCCTTTGCTCTGGTCTATCTCGGCGTTGCGCTGGTGTTGCTCTTGTCGGCGATCTGGATAGGTTTCGGGTTTGCCAATCGACTTGTTTCGCCGATCCGAACGTTGATTTCGGCAGCCGACGAGGTGTCCAAAGGCAATCTCGTCGTCAAGGTTCCGACCGAGAAATCCGGTGGTGACCTCGCCAACCTGGGCGAAACCTTCAACAAGATGACCGGTCAGCTTCTCGGGCAGCGTGATGCGCTTCTGGCGGCGAACGAGCAGATCGACCGCCGCCGCCGCTTCAACGAAGCCGTTCTTTCCGGAGTGTCCACCGGCGTCATTGGCGTTGACGATGAAGCCTCGATCATGCTGATCAACCGCTCCGCCCTGGAATTGCTGCAGCTGGATGAAGTGCAGATCCTGAACAAGTCTCTGATCGAGGTGGTTCCTGAGCTGAACGACTGCATTTCCGATGTCTTGAAGAATGACAGTGACAGGGTTCCGGAAACGCAGATCGAGATCACGCGGGGCGGACGCCTGCGTACGATCAACGTGCGTATAACGAGGGAGCAGTCTACCCGGCGCGAACATGGTTTTGTGGTGACGCTGGATGACATTACAGATCTGGTTTCGGCACAGCGCAATTCGGCCTGGGCGGATGTTGCCCGGCGCATCGCGCATGAGATCAAGAATCCGCTGACACCGATCCAGCTCTCGGCAGAACGCATACGCCGCCGCTACGGCAAACGCATCGAGGAGGACCGGGAAGTCTTCGATCAATGCATCGACACCATTGTTCGGCAGGTGGGCGATATCGGCCAGATGGTGGACGAGTTCTCGTCCTTCGCCCGCATGCGCAAGCCAACGAAGACATCTGGAGATCTGCGCGAGGCTGTGCGCGATGCGGCGTTCATGCAGTCGGTGGCAAATCCGGAAATCAGTGTTACCGCGGATGTTCCGTCCAATCCGGTAACGGCTGTCTTTGACGCGCGTCTGGTTGGCCAGGCTCTGACCAATGTGGTCAAGAATGCTGCGGAGGCGGTGAGTGCGCGTATCGGAGACGATTTGCCCAAAGGCAAGGTGACCGTGCATTTGCGCGGTGAACTGGAAGACGGCAGCGGCCGGATCGTTATTGATGTCATCGACAATGGCATCGGGCTGCCGGAAGAAAATCGCAGCCGGCTTTTGGAACCCTATATGACAACCCGGGAGAAGGGGACGGGCCTTGGCCTTGCCATCGTCCGCAAGATCCTGGAAGACCACGGCGGTGGCATCGAATTGCTCGACGCCCCAAAAACCAACCCAGAGGACACGGGCACGCTCGTTCGACTGACATTGGCAGCACATGCCGAGATCGAGCCGGAGACCGACCTGCAAAACCAGACTGTGACTGCCCATGGCGCATGATATTCTTGTCGTAGACGACGAAACCGATATTCGCGAAATGATTGCCGGCATCCTGGATGATGACGGTTATGGAACGCGGACCGCGCACGATTCAGACAGCGCCCTGGCTGCAGTGAAGGAGCGCAAGCCTTCGCTGGTCATTTTGGATATCTGGTTGATGGGAAGCCGCCTCGACGGCCTTGCCCTGCTCGATATCTTCCGTGAAACGGATCCTGAAATGCCGGTCGTGATCATCTCAGGTCACGGCAACATTGAAACAGCGGTCTCTGCCATCAAGCGCGGGGCCTACGATTACATCGAAAAGCCGTTCAAGGCAGACCGGCTGGTTCATATCGTCGAGCGCGCCCTGGAAGCTTCCAGCCTGAAACGTGAAATCCGCGATCTGAAGCAGCGCAGCGGCGAAACCAGCGAAATCATTGGCAACTCCTCGGCAGCTCACAACCTTCGGCAAACCATCCAGAAGATTGCGGGAACGAACAGTCGTATCCTGATCGTCGGTCCTTCCGGTGCGGGCAAGGAGCGTGCTGCCCGGATGATCCACGACATGTCGCCGCGTGCCAAAAGCCCGTTCGTTGTGCTGAACGCTGCAACCATCACGCCGTCGCGGATGGAAGAAGAACTTTTCGGCATCGAGGATGAGAACGGCAATCTGCGCAAGATTGGTGCGCTGGAAGAAGCGCATGGCGGTACGCTTTACCTCGACGAAGTTGCCGACATGCCCGCCGAGACCCAGGGGAAAATCCTGCGGGTTCTCGTTGAGCAGAGCTTCGCCCGTGTTGGCGGCACTCAGAAGGTTCAGGTCGACATTCGTATCCTGTCCTCGACATCGAAAAATCTCGAGGAACACATTGCGTCGGGACTGTTCCGGCAGGATCTCTACCACCGTCTGAGCGTGGTTCCCCTGCGTGTGCCCGGCCTTGCCGAGCGGCGTGAGGATATTCCGGTATTGGTGCATCACTTCATGCACCAGATTTCCGGTGCTTCGGGCATTCCGCAAAGGCCTATCGGTGATGACGCCATGGCGGTTCTGCAAACGCATGACTGGCCGGGCAACGTGCGTCAGCTACGCAACAACGTCGAACGTCTGATGATTCTGAGTCGCGGCGATCCGGACAGCACCATCACCGCGGACCTGCTGCCAGCGGAAATCGGAGAAACTCTGCCGAGCCTGCCCACGTCAGGTACAGGGGAACACCTGATGTCCGTACCACTGCGGGAGGCCCGAGAGATCTTCGAGCGTGAATATCTTCAAGCTCAAATCAAGAGATTTGACGGGAACATCTCGCGGACTGCCGAATTTGTCGGTATGGAACGGTCTGCGCTTCACCGGAAGCTGAAAACCCTGGGCATGACCTGAGGCACTTCGGGAAGCGATAGGTAACGGCAAGGCGGGAAAGGGATCTTTCCATGAAAATCGTGATTTGCGGCGCGGGGCAGGTGGGCTACGGCATTGCCGAGCGTCTGGCTGCGGAACAGAACGACGTGTCCGTGATCGATTCTTCTCCGCAACTGATCAACGCCATTGGTGATCAACTGGACGTGCGTGGCTTTGTCGGCCATGGCGCGCATCCGGACGTTCTTGCACAGGCCGGGGCCGAAGAGGCCGACATGATTGTTGCCGTCACGCTTTATGACGAGGTCAACATGGTGGCCTGTCAGGTGGCGCATTCGCTCTTCAACGTTCCCACGAAGGTCGCCCGTATCCGGGCGCAATCCTATTTGCAGGGGCGCTGGCGCAATCTCTTTTCGCGCGACCACATGCCGATCGACGTGATCATCTCGCCAGAAATCGAAGTTGGCGAGATGGTACTGCGCCGTCTGGCGCTTCCAGGCGCTGTCGAGACTGTCCGGTTTGCCGACGACCAGGTTGTTGTCGTCGGGATCATGTGCGAGGAGGACTGCCCGGTGGTGGACACTCCCTTGCGCCAGCTTACCGAACTCTTCCCGGACCTTGGGGCCGTTGTCGTCGGCCTTTATCGCAACAACAGGCTGTTTGTCCCCAAGAGCAGCGATTCCATTCTGACGGGTGATCTTGCCTATGTGGTTGCCCGCCGCGACCAGGTTCGCAGAACGCTGAGCATTTTCGGACACGAGGAACCGGAAGCGGCCCGTGTCGTGATTTGCGGTGGTGGCAACATCGGGCTCTATGTCGCCAAGGCACTTGAACAGCGTCAGTCCGGAACGAAGATCAAGCTTATCGAAGCCTCCCGTGAGCGGGCGATGGCTGTTGCCGATGAGCTGAAGCGATCGGTTATCCTGCATGGCAGCGCGCTGGATCAGACGATCCTGAATGAAGCCGATGCCGGCGATGCTGATACCATGGTGGCTCTCACCAACGAGGATGAAGTCAACATTCTGTCTTCCGTCATGGCGAAGAAGCTTGGCTGCAAACGCTCCTTGTCGCTGTTGAACAATCCGAGTTACCCGGCTTTTGCCAATGCGCTGGGGATTGATGCGTTTATCAACCCGCGCGCCGTTACAATCTCTCGCATTCTCCAGCACGTCCGACGTGGTCGTATCCGCGGCGTTCATTCGCTTCAGAACGGGGCTGCGGAAATTGTCGAGGCAGAAGCACTTGATACGTCGCCGCTGGTCGGCAAGCCGCTTAGGGTTATCGATCTGCCGTCCGGTATCCGCATTGGTGCGGTTTTCCGCGGCGGTGAGGTGCTTACGCCTAATGGTGACCTGCAGATTCAGGCGCAAGACCGTATCGTGATCTTCGCGGTTGCGAACCGCGTGCGCCAGGTAGAACAGATGTTCCGTGTCAGCCTTGACTTCTTTTAAGGCTGAGTGGCTTCTTTCTGGCCTTGCTTTTGTCTGACCGAAAGGTCAAAACTTTCAAAAATACCAATCGGTTCGTTTCGAACCGTCCTGTTCTGGAGGAACCATGAGCCGGATTGCCTATGTCAACGGCCAGTATGTGCGTCATGCCGATGCTGCGGTGCATGTTGAAGACCGCGGTTATCAGTTCGCCGATGGCGTTTATGAAGTCTGTGAAGTCTGGCAGGGCAAGATCGTCGACGTTCCGCGCCATCTGGACCGCCTTGGCCGGTCCTTGAGTGAGCTGCGCATAGACTGGCCAATGGCTCGCAACCCCGTGGAATTCGTGCTGCATCAGGTAGTCCGTCGGAATCTGGTTCGCAACGGACTGGTTTATATTCAGGTGACGCGCGGTGTTTCCAAGCGCGATCACTTCTTCCCGCCGGCGCATGTTGCGCCGTCGATCGTGGTGACCGCCCGTTCGTCCAGCCCGACTGCCGCCAAGGCACAGGCCGAACAGGGTATCTCGGTGTTCAGTTATCCGGAAAACCGTTGGCCGCGCGTTGATATCAAGACCGTTGCGCTTTTGCCGAACGTGCTGGCGAAACAGAACGCCAAGGAACAGGGCGGCAAGGAAGCCTGGTATGTGGATGCCGACGGCAATGTCACCGAAGGCGGATCGACCAACGCCTGGATCGTTACCAAGGAAGGCGTTTTGGTCACCCGGCCGGCCGAGAGCGGGATCCTGCGCGGTATCACACGCGCCGTGGTTCTCGATCTCGTCCAAAAGGAAGGGCTGACGTTTGAGGAAAGACCGTTTAGCCTTGAGGAAGCTTTCGATGCGAAGGAAGCATTCGTCACGGCAGCGACGACTGTCGTGATGCCTGTGACACGTTTGGACGGCAGGATTATCGGAAACGGTCATCCTGGATCGGTGGCAACCCGATTGCGCGAATTGTTCCATACTGCTACTGATTTGCAGGCGGTATGATTCGATTGGCCTTATTGGGTCGAAAGTACGAAACTATTTTAGACCGAGGCAGACGGTCTTGACTGGTGGGCTATACGAAAAGCGGGCGGTGCGTCAAACATTAGTCATTGATACTGAACGGCTTTTGACGGTAGGCTGCTGAAACGCCGGATGCTCGGCCGCATCCGGGGCAAATAGGATAAAAAGACTGATGGCTGAGCGCGCACAAAATCTCCAAGACACTTTTCTTAATCACGTTCGCAAGCAAAAAACTCCTCTGACGATTTTTCTGATCAACGGTGTGAAATTGCAGGGTGTCGTGACATGGTTCGACAACTTCTGCGTTCTGCTGCGTCGTGATGGGCATTCCCAGCTGGTTTACAAACACGCGATTTCCACAATTATGCCAAACGGACCTGTTCAACTGTTCGATCAGGCTGAGGAAAACGCTGAAAAGGCAAGCTGATTGAAACCGAAGTCTCGCGCAGACGATTTTTCTAAATCCAACGGTTCCGAGGAACCTGGCCAGAAATCTCTAAGGTTGAAAGATACTGGGGTAGACCGTCTGCCCCAGCCCTTCCGTGCGATGATTCTGGAGCCGGTTCTGCAATTGCGTGGCGAGTCCGCGCAGGCAGAACTTCGCGGCAATCGCAGCCCGGAAGCGCGGCTGGAAGAAGCCCTCGGCCTGAGTGCTGCCATCAATCTCAATATCGCGCATTCCGGCGTTGTCCGGGTCAACAATCCCAAGCCTGCGACCCTGTTTGGCGATGGCAAGGTTGCCGAGCTTGCCGGGATCGTTGCAAGCGAGGACCTGGATCTCGTTGTCATAGATCATCCACTCACCCCGGTTCAGCAGCGAAACCTTGAACGCCGGCTGAAGACCAAGGTCATCGACCGCACCGGTCTTATCCTGGAGATCTTCGGCGACAGGGCCCGCACCAAGGAAGGTCGGCTTCAGGTCGATCTGGCGCATCTGACCTGGCAGAAGAGCCGTCTCGTCCGCTCCTGGACCCACCTCGAGCGCCAGCGCGGCGGCGCAGGTTTCATGGGTGGTCCGGGTGAAACCCAGATCGAGGCCGACCGGCGCCAGATTCAGGACCGGATCATTGCGTTGCAGAAACAGCTGGAACAGGTTCGCCGGACGCGTGACCTGCACCGCAAGAAACGCAAGAAAATCCCGCAACCGGTGGTCGCGCTGGTCGGTTATACCAATGCCGGTAAATCGACGCTTTTCAATCGGATGACAGAATCTGACGTTTTTGCCAAGGATCTTCTGTTTGCGACGCTTGATCCTACCCTGCGCAAGGTAGCCTTGCCGCATGGTAAGGAAGTCATCCTGTCGGATACGGTGGGGTTCATCTCCGATCTTCCGACCCATCTGGTCGCCGCATTCAGGGCGACGCTGGAAGAGGTGCTTGAAGCGGATCTCATTCTGCATGTGCGGGACATTTCGCATCCGGACACCGAAGCGCAGGCAGAAGACGTCAAGAAGACGCTAACGGATCTCGGGGTTGATGCGTTGACAGGAGCGCCGATCATCGAAGTCTGGAACAAGATCGACTGCCTTGATCCGGTCTACCGCGAAAAGTTGCTGGAAGATGCCGGTGAAGAGGGGCCGATTGCCCTTTCCGCGCTGACCGGCGAAGGGATCGAGCAGCTTTATGCCCGTGTCGATGCTTTCATGGCGCAGCACGACGACATCCTGACTGTGAAGATCCCCGTTGCCGATGGCGCTTTGCTGGCGAAACTTTATCAGATGGCAGAGGTGCTGGAACGCACCGATGCCGAAGATTTCGTAACAGCGGAAGTGCGCGTTTCCGACAAGCAACGTGGCCCGTTTCGCGAGCTTTATGCCGCTTATCTTTAGTTAATCAGATAAAAAGCCGGAACGAGCCGAGCAGGGGGAACTATTTGTTTTTCGCTGCCTGCCAGGCTGCTTCCATCTCATCCAGCGTCATCGCTTCAAGTGTCGTGTCCGCTTTCACTGCGTGAGCTTCAATGGCTGCAAAACGCTTGCGGAATTTCCGGTTTGTGCGCCTGAGAGATTCTTCCGGATCGATGTCCAGATGCCGGGCGAGGTTTGCAAGCGCGAACAACGTGTCGCCGAGTTCGTCGGAGATCCGGTCTTTGTCCGGAGCGGATTTGGCGAGTTCCTCGTCGAGTTCGTGGGTTTCTTCTCTGATCTTGTCCAGAACCAGTCTGGCATCGTTCCAGTCAAAACCAACCCTTGAAGCCCGTCGCTGCAGCTTTTCGGCTTCCTGAAGGGCCGGGAAGGCGGTCGGGACGTCGTCGAGAAAGCCCTTTTGCTCTTCTTCCATGCCGAGCGCTTCCCTGGCGGCTCGCTTTTCCGTTCGCTCTTCAGCCTTGATCCGTTCCCAGATACCTTTGACCAGTTCAGGTTTTTCTCCGTTTTCGTCACCGAAAACATGCGGGTGCCTGCGGATCAGTTTTTTGGTGATTGCTTCGACCACATCGCCAAAGTCGAAGTGGTCGTCTTCTTCAGCCATGCGTGCATGGTAGACGACCTGAAGCAACAGATCGCCGAGCTCCTCGCGCAGTTCCACCAGATCGTTCTTGGCAATGGCGTCCGCGACTTCGTAGGCCTCTTCCAGCGTATAGGGCGCGATGGTCGCGAACGTCTGTTCCAGATCCCAGGGACAGCCGGTCACAGGTTTTCTGAGCGCTGCCATGATTTCGATAAGGCGGGAAATGTCGCGGCTGGGAGTCATGGAGTGGAAACATCCTGTCTGCTTGTCATCCGGATGATGCCTTTTGGCATATCCGGGATGACAAGTGGAGAGGCAAATCACCCCCTGACGGACGGATGCCAGAAGGTGACGGCGCGTTCCAGGAGCGCGACGAGGCCGTAGAACAGCGATCCGGCGAGGGCAGCGACGGCAATCTCGGCCCAGACCATATCGACATTCATGCGGCCGACTTCCGTGGAGATGCGGAAACCCATTCCGACGATTGGTGTGCCGAAAAATTCCGCGACGATGGCACCAATCAGGGCAAGCGTCGAATTGATCTTCAGCGCATTGAAGATGAAGGGCATGGCCATCGGCAGACGCAGCTTGAAAAGCGTCTGCCAGTAGTTGGAGGCGTAGGTGCGCATCAGGTCGCGTTGCATGGCATCAGACGCGGCAAGGCCGGATACCGTGTTCACCAGCATCGGGAAGAAGGTCATGATGATCACGACCGCTGCCTTGGACGGCCAGTCGAAGCCGAACCACATCACCATGATGGGGGCGACACCGATGATCGGCAGTGCAGACACCAGATTGCCGATCGGCAGCAGGCCGCGGCGAAGGAACGGCACCCGGTCCACCAGAATGGCAGTGATGAACGCCGAACCACAGCCGATGGCGTAACCGGCCAGAACGGCTTTCAGGAAAGTCTGGCGAAAGTCAGCCCACAATGTTGGTCCGGAATTGGTCAGGCGCACCCATATTTCGGAAGGGGCTGGCAGCAGAACCTTCGGAACGCCCGCGCCGGTGACCACGATTTGCCACAGTACCAGAAGGGTAATGCCAAAGAGTGCCGGAATGGCGAGGTTGATGAGCCGGGCTGCAAGTGGCGACAGGTTGCGCCATGTGGCGAGACGCTCAACGAAGAGCCAAGCCGCTGTCCAGGTTGCTGCTACCAGGGCCCAGAAACCGAGCGTTGCCTGCCCGACGTGGTGCGAGGAGGTTGAGATCAGCAGCCAGGCAGCGATGGCGGTAATGATGCCGAGGACAAGGTCTCCAAAGGGGTTGCGCATGAAGCCTAGTTCGTAGCGCACACCGGCGATTGCCAGGATGACCAGGCAAAGGGCAAGACGCGGAACATCCATGATGCCGTAGTCCGGTCCGAAGATCGGACTGAACAGGCCAACTACCACCATGGCTACGATGAACCAGGCCAACAGCGCCGGCATATCGAGGCGGCTCTTTTTTGCGGTCATGGTGCTCATCCGGCCATCCCCATGCGTTTCAGCGTGCGCTTCTCGATCATGCCTATCAGGGCAACCAGGGAGCCTGCCAAAAAGGCGGCCATCAGAAGTGCCGACCAGATTTGGACAGTCTGCCCGTAGTAGGAGCCGGCAAGCAAACGCGCGCCGAGACCGGCCACGGCACCGGTCGGCAGTTCACCGACGATCGCTCCAACGAGAGAGGCAGCCATGCCGATTTTCATCGATGTGAAAAGGTAGGGCACTGCATAGGGCAGGCGCAGTTTCCAGAAAGCCTGGAAGCGTGTCGCCGAATAGGTGTGCATCAGGTCCATGTGAATGACTTCAGGTGATCTCAGCCCCTTCACCATGCCGACCGTGACCGGGAAGAAGGAAAGGTAGGTGGAGATCATGGCTTTGGGCAGCAAACCTGAGATCCCGACGGCGTTGAGAACGACGATGATCATCGGCGCGATGGCCAGAATGGGAATGGTTTGCGAGGAAATGACCCACGGCATCAACGATTTGTCGAGAACACGCGAATGAACGATGCCAATTGCCAGAAGAATGCCGAGTGTCGTGCCGATCAGAAACCCGAGAAGCGTCGAAGAGAGTGTGATGCCCGTATGATAGACCAGCGACCGCTTGGAGGTGATCTTCTTGTTTACCGTCGTGTCCCAGATTTCAACAATTACCTGGTGCGGCGCAGGCAGGACCGGGCGCTCCTGGTAAAGCGTATCGGTGACCAGTTGAGAGAACCCGACATCATTTTGTCCGGCGCGCTCATACATGTCTTGCTGGAATGGGGTGTTAAGTGCGACTGCGGCGACATACCAGAGCGCTATGATCGCCAATACGACGACGGTGACCGGACCGACCGTTCCAGACATCAGACCGGCAAATGGGTTCGTGCTACGGGTCTGCGAAAGAGAGGCGTCAGTCATGTATCCACGCCTTTCCCGCAATCGCAAAAATGCGCTGCCAAACCCTGGTCGCACGACCATCAAGGGCCTGGATTTCCACGGCAGGGTCGACATCAACAAATGTCGCAGGTCGATGCGATTTAGTCTTCATAGGAGTGTCCTGCCTTCAAGCCATCCCGTACCCGGTGGGCGATTTTCAGGAACTCCGGTGTCTCGCGAATATCGAGACTGCGATCGCGTGGCAGATCGCTTTCGATCACGTCGTAGATACGGCCCGGGCGCGGGCACAGTACGACGATCTTGGTCGACAGGAACACCGCTTCCGGGATCGAGTGAGTTACGAAGACAACGGTCTTGTTGGTCTTGGCCCAAAGCTGCAGCAATTGTTCGTTGAGATGGTCACGGACGATTTCGTCGAGCGCACCGAAGGGTTCGTCCATCAGGAGCAGATCCGGCTCGACGGCGAGGGCGCGGGCGATCGACGCGCGCTGCTGCATGCCGCCTGAAAGCTGCCAGGGATACTTCTTTTCGAAGCCGGTGAGGTTCACCAGCTCCATGTTTCGGGAAATCCGCTTTTGCTGCTCGGCCTTTGAAAGCCCCATGATCTCAAGAGGCAATGCCACATTCTTGGCAATCGTTCGCCAGGGATAAAGGGCGGCAGCCTGAAAGACATAGCCATAGGCCCGATTGAGACGTGCTTGTTCCGGAGAGACACCATTGACCGTGATGGACCCCGCCGTCGGCTTTTCAAGATCGGCGATAACCCTGAGCAATGTGGTCTTGCCGCAACCCGACGGACCGATGAAGGAAACGAAGTCTCCCTCTTCGATCTTCAGATCGATGTCTGAAAGCGCGTGAACCGGGCCGTCGTTCGTCTCGAATGTCAGCGAGAGGTTCTCGATATCGATCACCCGGTTCGGGCTGGCGCTTTGTTTGTTTTCCACCATTTCGGTGTCCTTTGCGCTGGCAAGTGCAGTCATCAAGTTCCTCGCGGCACGAGTCGGGTCCGGATTGACGTGTTTGTTTCTTGAAGGCCCCGCCTGTTTGAAAGGCGGGGCCGGATTGGATCAGACGCCGCTGGCGGGAATGCCGGTGCGTTCCACCTTACGCGGTGCCGTCAGTTCCTTCCACGTGCTTAGTGCCTTGTTGACGGCCTGATACGGCTTGCGGGCGACAAATTCGCCATGGCCCTGGCTGTGGTTGACGGTGCCGTCTTCCACTGCAACGCGGCCACGGGTGAGTGTGTAGCGCGGCAGCCCTTTGACGGCCTTGCCTTCGAAGACGTTGTAGTCGATGGCGGACTGTTGACTGGAGGCGGAAATGGTTTTCGATTTTTCGGGATCCCAGACAACAAGATCGGCATCTGCGCCAACCAGAATTGCTCCTTTTTTCGGATAGATATTCAAGATTTTTGCAATATTGGTTGAAGTGACTGCGACGAATTCATTGGGCGTCAGGCGACCTGTATTCACGCCATATGTCCACAACATCGGCATCCGGTCCTCAAGACCACCGGTGCCGTTCGGGATTTTGGTGAAATCGCCGACACCGGTGCGCTTCTGCTCGGTGGAGAATGCGCAATGGTCAGTCGCAACCACCTGCAAGGAGCCGGAAGCGAGACCTGCCCAGAGGCTGTCCTGGTGTTTCTTGTCGCGGAACGGAGGCGACATGACCCGGCGTGCGGCGTGGTCCCAATCGGCGTGCTTGTATTCGCTGTCATCCAGCGTCAGATGCTGGATAAGCGGTTCGCCATAGGCACGGATGCCGTTCTGGCGAGCCCGGCGAATGGCCTCATGCGCCTGTTCCGAAGACGTGTGAACGATATAGACCGGTACACCAGCCATATCCGCGATCATGATGGCGCGGTTGGTTGCCTCGCCTTCCACTTCCGGCGGGCGGGAATAGGCATGTGCTTCGGGGCCATTGTTGCCTTCCGCCAGCAGCTTTTGCTGCAAGGTGGCGACGACATCGCCGTTTTCCGCGTGCACGAGAGGAAGGGCGCCAAGCTCGGCGCAGCGTGAGAACGAGGCGAACATCTCGTCGTCATTCACCATCAGGGCGCCCTTGTAGGCCATGAAGTGCTTGAACGTGTTGATGCCCTTCTGCTGGACGACGGTCTGCATGTCGTTGAAGACCTGTTCGCCCCACCAGGTGATCGCCATGTGGAAGGAATAGTCGCAATGGGCCATTGATGACTTGTTGTCCCACATCTGCAGGGCTTCCAGCAGCGACTGGCCGGGCGAAGGCAGGGCGAAATCAACGACCATGGTCGTGCCACCGGCCAACGCGGCGCGTGTGCCGCTGTCGAAGTTGTCTGAAGAGAATGTGCCCATGAACGGCATTTCGAGGTGGGTGTGCGGATCGATGCCACCCGGCATGATGTAACAGCCGGTCGCATCCAGGGTTTCGTCACCAGACAGGTTGGGGCCGATTTCGACAATGCGGCCACCTTCGATTTTCACATCGGCTTCGTAGGAAAGATCGGCAGTTACAACCGTACCGCCCTTGATCACTTTGCTGGCCATTTGTGTTCCCCTTCTCGTTTGTTCACTCGTCCGGTGCGTTGCACCGGAAATTTCCTTCGTCAGCCTGCCTCATGGACAGGTTTGTACCGGTGACGTCAGATCCCGGTCTTTCAGGATCATCGCAATGTTCTGCTGCGCTGCGAATTCGCAGGCTTCTTGAAAGTCTATCGGCCGGTCCGTGTATTCTGCATCGAAGATCGGCTTGCCTGCCCGGACATAGGCGTTGACGTCGTCGCACCATTTGTCCTGAAAACAGCTTTCGGCGATCAGGAAGTCCATGTGGTTGATCAGATCGGCAGTCAGGTCGGGCACATTCTTCTGCCCGATGCCGAGATCGAGCGAATGGGCAATGGTGGCCAGTCTGGCGACATAGGCAACAACGTCGTCCGCGGTGATCGGAAACCCGCTGTCGTTGTCATGAACGTCCATGTTGTCAGGTTCAATCGCGTCGAAACCCTCGTTCCTGCAGGCCTCGAAACGGGATTTCATGATGGGAAGCAGGACATCGAGGCGGCGGATATCGAGAAAACGCTCGTCCGGCCAGTCTTCATAGGTTTTGCCGAGCACGTCGTCCGGAAATGCGTTGAAATCCTCGGAGGTGTTTTCCAGGGTTCCGATGCTGACATAGCAAATGGTGCGGACACCTTTTTGCCTGAGAGCTGCCAGGTCATCCGGCGTCACAAGGTCTGGGTGCAGATCCAGAACCCTGACATTCCTGTCGAGATCGACCGGCTCCGTGAGTTGCCAGTCCCAGCTGTCTCCAACGGAAAAGGCAAAGGCAGGTGCTGCGGCCCAAAACTGGGCGCAGACCATTGCCAATGCCTTTCCATTAAAAGTCATGTTCCTCTCATTTCCCTGTAACGGGCCTCGGTTCAGGTCCGGGGCAGTCAGGTGTTCGTTCAATCCGGTCGCTGACGCGACAGGTTGGCCGATGTTTGTGTTATTCCACGATCCCCGCAGTCTCGACCACCGCGTGGAACAAGACGTCAGCACCCGCTTTGGCCCAATCCTTGGAAATCTCTTCTGCCTCGTTGTGCGACAGACCGTCGACACAGGGGCACATGATCATCGCGGTTGGCGCGACCTTGTTGATCCAACAGGCATCGTGACCCGCGCCGGAAATGATGTTTTGATGGGAATATCCGAGACGCTCGGCAGCGTTGCGAACCGCCTCGACGCAGCCCTTGTCGAATTCTACCGGGTCGAAACCGCCGACTTTTTCAAATTCGACGTCCAGTCCCATGTCATCGCAGATCTTCTTGGCGCCTGTCTTCAGGCGATCTTCCATATCCTTGATGACGGCAAGATCCGGAGAGCGGAAATCGATCGTGAAGACAGCCTTGCCGGGGATCACGTTTCGTGAATTCGGGAAAACCTCGATGTGGCCGGCTGCACCCACAGCATGTGGAGCATGCGACCAGGCGATTTCATCGACCAGTTCAAGAATACGGGCCATGCCGAGGCCGGCGTTCTTGCGCATGGGCATCGGCGTGGAGCCCGTATGGCTGTCCTTGCCGGTTACCGTCACTTGCGTCCAGGAAAGGCCCTGGCCGTGGGTCACGACACCAATATCCTTGCCCTCGGCTTCCAGGATCGGACCCTGTTCGATGTGGAGTTCGAACATTGCGTGCATCTTGGTCTTGCGCGCACCGACTTCTTCATCACCAACCCAGCCGATGCGTTTCAACTCATCGCCGAACTTCAAGCCTTCGTGGTCGGCCCGGTCATAGGCCCAGTCCTGTGTATGCACACCTGCAAAGACGCCTGATGCAAGCATTGCCGGTGCAAAGCGAGTGCCTTCCTCGTTGGTCCAGTTGGTGACCACGATCGGGTGTTTGGTCTTGATACCGAGATCGTTCATGGTTCGGATGACTTCCAGTCCGCCGAGCACGCCGAGAACGCCGTCGTACTTGCCGCCGGTCGGCTGTGTATCGAGGTGCGAGCCGACATAGACGGGCAGGGCGTCCGGGTCTGTTCCCGGCCGGGTCATGAACATGTTGCCCATGGTGTCGACAGCCATGGCCATGCCGGCTTCCTCGCACCATTTCTGGAACAGCTTGCGGCCCTCGGCATCGGCATCGGTCAGGGTCTGGCGATTGTTGCCACCGGCAACACCCGGACCGACCTTTGCCATCTCCATCAGACTGTCCCAGAGGCGTTCTGCGTTGATCCTCAGGTTTTCGCCGGGGGCTGCCATGCTTGTGTCTCCTAAAACGTGTCTTTGTCTCTTGTCTTGCCGGGTATCAGTCGATGGCGTTCAGCACGCTGCGCAGCTTGCCGAACAACTCGTCGATCTGTTCCTTCGAAATGATCAGCGGCGGGGACAGGGCGATGATATCGCCAGTCGTGCGGATCAGCAGCCCGTCGTCGTAGGCCTTCAGGAACGCCGAGAATGCTCGTTTCGTCGGTTCCCCTGCAATTGGCGTCAGTTCGATTGCGCCAATCAGACCGAGGTTGCGAATGTCGATGACATTCGGGCAATCCTTGAGCGAATGCAGGCCGTCTTCCCAATATTGAGCAAGGTCAGCCGCACGTGTCAGCAGGCCTTCTTCATCGTAGGTGTCGAGTGTTGCAAGAGCGGCTGCGCAGGCGAGCGGATGCGCGGAATAGGTATAACCGTGAAACAGCTCGATCATGTGTTCCGGGCCGGTCATGAACGTATGATAGATGTCCGATGTACAGAACACCGCCCCCATCGGGACGACGCCGGACGTGAGGCCCTTCGCTGTTGTGACAAGATCCGGCGTTACACCGAAGAAGTCAGTCGCAAACGGTGACCCCAGACGACCGAAACCGGTGATAACTTCGTCGAAAATCAGCAAAATGCCGTGCTGCGAGCAGATTTCGCGCAGGCGTTCCAGATATCCCTTTGGCGGGATCAGAACCCCGGTCGAGCCGGCAACCGGTTCAACGATGACAGCTGCGATGGTCGATGGATCATGAAGCTGAATGATACGGATCAGCTCTTCTGCATATTCAGCACCGTTTTCCGGCATGCCGCGGGAAAATGCATTGCGCTCGGGATCGTGGGTATGGCGCATGTGGTCGACGCCGGTCAGCATCGTGCCGAAGGTCTTGCGGTTGGAGACGATGCCGCCAACCGATATGCCGCCAAAGCCGACACCGTGGTAGCCACGTTCACGGCCAATCAAACGGGTGCGAGTGCCCTGTCCGATCGCGCGCTGGTAGGCAAGTGCAATCTTCAGTGCAGTGTCGACGCTTTCCGATCCGGAATTGGTGAAAAAGACATGGTCCAGCGGGGAGGGCATCATGGCCGCGAGACGCGCAGCAAGTTCAAATGCCTTGGGATGGCCCATCTGGAAGGCGGGTGCATAGTCCAGCTCGGCAATCTGCTTCTGGACCGCTTCAACGACCTTGGGACGGGAGTGACCGGCGTTGCAGCACCAGAGGCCGGCCGTGCCGTCGAGAACCTGGCGGCCGTCGGCAGTGGTGTAATGCATGTCCTTGGCCGACACGAACATGCGTGGGGCCTGCTTGAATTGCCGATTGGCCGTGAACGGCATCCAGAAAGCTTCGAGATTGTTGGTGGCAGCCTGGCTCGATGCTGACATACGTCCTCCTTGCGACCCTTCGTGCTTGAAGCGGCCGACTGTTGCTGATTTGTGATGGAAGGAATAGCACGCGCACTGCGTCAACGGCAGTGCCGACTGCGCTGGTCCTCTCCCCACACTGTTCCCTGGCGTTCCGGATGGGCTTTTGCCTCTTTCCCGTTCGCCTAAATCCTCTGTCTGGCCTTGCAGCCGCCCCGGGTTGCCGGGATTCCCGAGTTGGCCGATGGCTGCCGTATGTTCAAGACATCCCCATTGCGAGGGACGGATCAATCAACTAGCCTTCTGACCATCTGGTCAATTTACCCTAGGAGGGATTTGACCAAATGGTCAAGATGCAAATCCGGTCGTCATGACTAATTTCTGGTCATTCCCTCCGGTGCTGAACTTGCCAGTTGTGAAATCGGCGTTTTTTCCGGAAAAATGCCGTGTGGTTGGGGTGTAGGGTTGCGACCCTTCGCGGCAGAAGACGGAACGGTAGATGGCGGATTTGGGCGAGCAGACGCAGGCATCCTTTAAATCAGGCGGGCTGAGCCGGATCCAGGAAAAGAACCGGTCCCTGATTCTGGAGGCGGCGCTTGGCGAGTTTTCCATGAAGGGATTTTCCGGCGCGACAGTTGAACGGATCGCTGCAGATGCCGGAATGTCGAAGTCCAACCTGCTCTATTATTTCTCCTCCAAGGAGGCGATCTATAGCGCGACGCTGGCCCATATCCTGGAGGTATGGCTTGCCCCTTTGAAAACGCTCAATCCGGATGGGGAGCCGGCGCAGGAACTGGCTGCCTATATTCGCCAGAAGATCGAAATGTCTGCCAGGTTTCCGGAAGCCTCAAAGTTGTTTGCCAACGAAGTGATGCAGGGCGCGCCACAGATATTGCCGATCCTGCAAACGGATCTGAAGCGTTTGGTGGCCGAAAAAAGTCAGGTGATCGAAGACTGGATTGCGGCAGGCAAGATGCGAAGTGTCGATCCTGTCCATCTCATCTTCACGATTTGGGCAACCACCCAGCATTACGCGGACTTTTCGGTGCAGATCAAGGCGTTGACCGGGAAGGACCTTTCCGACGCGGCCTTCCAGGCCGAAACGGAAGCCGCGGTGACGTCGCTTATCTTGAACGGCGTCGGCCTGAAGTTGCCGACCGAGAGCGATCAGGCGGTATGAGCGGCGAGACGGACGATCCCTTTGCTGCTTTAAAGATTGCAGTGACCGGACGCCTGTTCATCCTCAAGGATGATCTCACAGAAGATTTCATTCGCGCCTCCGGGCCTGGCGGGCAGAACGTCAACAAGGTCTCCACGGCAGTTCAACTGCGATTCGACCTTGCCGGCAATGAAACACTTCCAGAAGACGTCAAGACGCGAGCGGCGAGGCTTGCAGGCAGCCGGCTGACTCTGGGCGGCGAGATCGTCTTGCAGGCGGATCGGTTCCGGACCCGCGAACGGAATCGGGAAGACGCGTTGGAGCGTTTGCTGGACTTGCTTCGAAAGGCTACGGAAAAGCCGAAACCCCGCAAGGCCACGAAACCGACCCTCGGATCCAAGAAGCGTCGTCTCGACGCCAAGAAACAACGTGGTCAGATCAAGAAAATGCGCGGCCGTTCAAGTGGTTACGACGGTTAACGGACGTAGAGCATGGCGTCGATTACAGGTCCGTGCCGTACATGTGCGCAGCAACCCTAGATATATTTACCTATAGTTCCCGTTAAAAAAGATTCAAGAAGATGTCGCTAGTGTGATACGGGAAAACACCTACCTAAAGGCGATTTCTTATGACATTGTTATTGCCGCAAAGTGACTGCCGAGAAATTGTCGATGCGTTTAGTCGTTCTCAAGCGATCATACAATTCAAACCCGATGGCACAATTTTGGAAGCGAATGAGAATTTTCTCAGGACCTTCGGGTATTCGTTGAATGAAATAAAGGGACGACATCACAGGATGTTCGTCGATCCGGACTATGCAAAGTCGTCCGATTATGAACGTCTTTGGAAGGCTTTGGCGAAGGGGGAGTATCAATCAGCTGAATTTGTCCGGATTGCCAAGGGAGGCACGGAAGTCTGGATCCAGGCAACCTACAATCCGGTCATCAGCAGGTCGGGGACCGTTCGGAAGATCGTCAAGATCGCGACCGATATTACCGAGAAGAAACGAAAGGCGCTTGAAGCCCAGGGGCAGATAGACGCAATCAACCGATCGCAAGCCGTTATTCAATTTGACCTGGACGGCACGATCCTCGATGCGAATTCGAATTTCCTGAAGTCGCTCGGTTACGAACTTTCGGAAGTGAAGGGCAAGCACCACAGCCTGTTTTTGGATCCGGAAGATCGGAACAAGCCAGAATACAAGGCTTTCTGGCGCAAGCTTGGAGAAGGGGCGTACCAGAGCGGCGAATTCAGACGCCGGCACAAGGACGGTAGGGATATCTGGATCCTGGCTTCCTATAACCCGATCCTCGATGCTGCCGGCCACCCGTTCAAGGTCGTGAAATTTGCGACCGACGTAACCTCCGAAAAGCTTCGAAACGCTGAATATGAAGGCCAGATTGCGGCAATCAGCCGTAGTCAGGCGATGATTTCCTTCACCAGGGAAGGGATCATTCTCGACGCGAACGAAAACTTCCTGCGTACGACCGGGTATTCTGCCGCTGAGGTGGTCGGTAAACACCACCGCATGTTTGTGTCACCCGATTACGCACAGAGCAAGGAATATGCCTCGTTCTGGAAGGAACTGGGGGACGGGAAACATACGTCGGCCATCTATCAGCGTTACGGCAAGAGTGGCACTCCTATCTGGCTGCAGGCGACCTACAATCCGATCTTCGACGCGTCCGGTAGGCTCATCAAGATTACCAAGTTTGCCACCGACGTTACGCAGAACATGAAGTCACGACAGACAGCCATTGCGGCCGCCGAGGAGACACTTGGAACTGTTGAGCAGACAGTTGCTTCTGCCAGGGAAATTACCGGCTCTGCACAAGATGTGTCGCGTGGAATGGACGAGGCGCAGCGGGCGGTCGATGACATGCAAACCCGCTCCGAAGCAGCCGGAAGATCCACCGAAACTCTCCGCAACGCTGCGGCTTCCATGGACGATGTCGTTCAGCTGATTTCGAAAGTTGCGGATCAGATCAACCTTTTGTCTCTCAACGCAACGATAGAGGCCGCCCGCGCAGGCGAGGCGGGACGAGGCTTTGCTGTTGTGGCGAACGAGGTCAAGGATCTCGCGAGCCAGACATCTCAAGCAACAACGCGCATTTTCGCCGAGATCGAGGAGATGCAGACCGTTGCGGGAGCTGTAGATGAAGCGCTGAAGGCCATCCAGTCGTCAATCACCGAAGTGCAGGAACTGGTTCAGGGAACATCAACTGCAGCAGAACAGCAATGCGCTGCGACTGACGAAATCAGCAGCAAGTTGATGCTAGCATCCGAAAATGTTGCGTCCGTCTGCAGCAATCTGGACAATTGGGTCGTCGGCATGGAAAACCGGCGGAAAAGCGAGCGAACCCGCGTTCATCAACATGCCGAAATCAGGTTTGGCGACAATGAGTGCCTGCAGTGTTCGGTGAGGGACATTTCCGAAACCGGAGCACGGCTCCATTTGGCTAATGCCGGAAATGTTCCGAGCCAGTTCACACTTCATTTCAACGATGGAAAGGCTGAAAGAAGTTGCCGCCTTGTGCGCAGGGATGGTGACAACATCGGCATAGAATTCGTGAAGAACGTTCTTGCCTTGAGCGCATGACGGCCAAGTTTCAAATATCCCGTTCTGCCCGGGTAATGCCGTGGGTGATCAGACGATCGATGATCTCCGGATAGCTGACGCCACTTGCAGCCATCGCTTTGGAATACATGCTGATATTCGTAAAGCCGGGGATGGTGTTTAGTTCGTTCAGCAGGATATTCATTTCCTGCGTCACAAAAAAATCGACGCGGGCCATGCCGTCGCATCCCAGGGCCCTGAACGCCTTTGCCGCCAGATCCTGCATCCGGCCTTCGACCTCGTGCGGCAAATCTGCGGGCACCTTCAAGGCCGCGCCGTCTTCGTCGACATATTTTGCGTCATAGGTGTAAAAGCCATGGCTTTCGGCAGGAACAATTTCACCCGGCCTGGAGACGAACAGCGTGCCGTCGCTTTCCTCCAGAACCGCGAATTCGATTTCGCGGCCAAGAACGAACTCCTCGGCAAGAAGCTTGTTGTCGTGCTTGAACCCTTCCTTCAACGCGGCCTCAAAGTCGTCTGCCGTCTGAACCTTGCTGACACCGACCGAGGAACCCTGGCGGGCAGGTTTGATGAATACAGGCAAACCGAGTTCACGCTTCAGGAGTTCGAAGTTCGGCACATCGTCCGGCCGAATTGTGAGTGATTTGGCCGTGGGGAGGCCGGCCTCGATGAGAAGCCGTTTTGCAAGATCCTTGTCGAGTGCATTTGCAGACCCTGCGATACCGCATCCAACGAGCGGAACCCGGGCCACTTCAGCAAGTCCCTGTACCGCACCATCTTCGCCATGGAGGCCATGAAGCACGGGAAAGACCGCGTCAAGCTTGGCAAAGTCACGAGGCAACCCGTTTTCATCCAGTGCAATCACTCGGCCACGGCCACCTGGAACCGGACAGATTTCAATACCTGTTGTCGGCCGGCTCAAAAGTCCATTTTCAAAATTGCTCAACAGCCATTGTCCTTCACGGGTGACGTAGACCGGAACCGCGTCATACTTGGAAGGATCGAGCGCGTTCATGACATTTGTGGCGGAAAGGACCGAGACTTCGTGTTCCGCAGATCGCCCGCCAAACAGGATGGCTACACGCAGTTTTTGAGAAAGATGGGCCAAAAAAGGTCTCCGGTAGAATCGAATATGCAAATCAAAAGCTGCATCAGCGATAGCGCGATATTGTGGCTACGCAAAGTCTGGCTGGCGGCGTACTCGGGTCCAATTCACTGAGACCCGGTTTGAGCGCACGATAAGACAGTTTTGTTAGCAAATGGCACCGTTTCGCCAGGACGAAGGAGAGGGGGCAGGGATGGTATCTAGAAACACCATGCTGCCCGGAAAAACCGAACGGGCGCCTTACCCTGATGAACTGACCTTCAGGGGGAGTATCAAGCCCCATTGTGTCGCCTGGGAGCTACCAAACACTTCAAAACCCGCTTTCTTATACGCTGAAATGGCACGAGTGTTGTCCGGGTGGGGATCGGTCGCAACGACTGGAACGCCAGCCCCGAACAGTGCCTTCAGGTGCTGCGCGATAAACGCAGGGCCGTGCCCTTTACCTGTCATGTCTGCTTCGCCGATGTACTGATCGATGCCCCGAGATCCCTTGGGTAGCGAGAAAAAGTGGTGATCTTCCCAGCCGTGAACGCTGTAGTCCTGCAAGTAGGCGAAGGGGCGCTGGGTTGTCTCAACAATCCAGCGCTTGACCCGAGTGTCTTTGAGTTTTTGCGCAGTAAAGGGCTCGGCCGTGTCCCACCACTTACGGACATGTGGTCGCGACTGCCATTCCGCCAAGAGAGCTAGATCTGCCGGGGTCACTTCTCGAAACGTGTAACGTTCGCTTGCTGACATATCAGAACAATATCATACAGACATAAGCACCGGCGTCAGGCGTTTCGATACTGTGTGCGGTTCAGGCTAGCTGAGAGTAGTGCAGAGTTATTTGCAAAATAATCTCGTAATAACAGTAGCTTATGAACTTGTGCGGGAAGGGGTGTCCAATCCGGATCTGTGATCCACCGGAGATGAGAGGCATCGTTTGAGGCAGGTTTTGAACCGCCGCAAAAGCCATGTTCACTCGGCAACGACTTCTTTTCCGGGGGCATTTGGCTGGCATAAGATGCTGATTTGATTAGATTTAATGGTTAGATTTGATTGGAAAAGCAACCATGGACAATATGGAAATCGACCGAAACACAGTTGCGCTTCTCATACGCCAGCAGTTTCCACATCTTGACCATCTACCAATTGAACCGGTTTCCAAACAGGGCTGGGACAACGCCACCTTCAGGCTCGGTGATGCTCTTTCCGTGCGTCTGCCACGAAATGAATCCTATGCCGAAGCGGTGAATAAAGAAGCGCATGCGCTGGCTGTATTGGGTGAGCATCTGTCCGTTGAAGTGCCGAGTTTCGTCGCTGTCGGCCTGCCAAGCGATACATTTCCGCTACCTTGGTCGATAAGGCGTTGGGTCGAGGGAGATACACTTGAAAGCGCTGACGGTGTGAATCCGGAAACGTTTGCGGTTTCGCTTGGCAAAGCCCTGTGCGATTTGAGAGCGATCGATACGGGTGGCGGGTTCATTGCAGGCAAGCACTCATTCTATCGCGGTTGCCATCCCAGCGCTTACGGCGACGAAGTTCAAAAGAGTTTGGATATCCTCGGCAGCAAGGTGGACGCAGTGCGGTGCCTTGAGGTCTGGCTGCGTGGCATGACGTCAGCCTGGACGGCCAGACCAGCATGGTTCCACGGCGATGTAGCGATCGGAAACATCATCGTCACCAAAAGCGTCGTCAAAGCTCTCATAGATTTCGGAACCTGCGGTATCGGTGATCCTGCCTGTGACTTCGTTATGGCCTGGACGTATTTCGATTCCGAAAGTCGGAAGCTTTTCCGGGATGCGTGCGAGGTAGATGATCAGACCTGGCAACGGGCCAGAGCATGGGCGCTTTGGAAAGCTCTGGTTTGCATGTCCGGTCTTTCAAGCCCGGACACCGAGTACCCCTCCGGTGAAGGCCGTCTTGCGGCTTTAAGCTGAAGACTGCCAGTCCTAGTGGTAGCACTAGGAGCAGTCATATGACGAAGCAGCATATTGAGGTGATCACGTCGGTAGAACGCCGTCGGC
>NZ_JAGHRK010000008.1:0-221407 GCF_017743835.1 Labrenzia sp. R5_0
GTGTGGGGGGATTTGGGGGGTTCGGAGGGTTTGGGGGCTTCGGGGGATTTGGCGGGTTCGGCGGCGCCCCTTCCTTCGATTCACCGCTGATCGTGAACGCGCTGATCACCAATCACGATGGCATTGCCGGAACCTGGCAGACTGTTACGGCGGCCATCCAGGAGAACTGCCCGGAATACGATGCTTTTCTAGGCCGCCTCTCTCCGGAAGTCCGGCAAAGCATTTACGCACTTGAACTGGCATCGAGGCTCGGCTTCACCTTCAAGTTTGAGGGAACGTGCTCCGGAACGGCTCAGGTATGGCACCTGAACGTGACCAGCAACCCTGACGGGACCGATACGCCACTCGCGGCTTATGCCATGCTCGCCAGGATGTCTCGCCCAACCATGGCGATCTTCAAGAAGCAGCTCGATCTTGTGGCAAATTATGCAGACCTGCGGCAGGATCGTGCGGCTGAAATTATCGCCCAACTCAGCACACCTGTTGAATTTCTGCGGTCAATCGCATTCATCGCACCGGCTCGAACACCATATACGTTCGAGCTTTTGGCAACTGCGCAGGGTCTCGCCAACCTGGTGGAGATGCGGATCAAGTATGCCCTGGCCTGCAAGCGTCCGATAGAATTCTCCCCGCAGATCCAGCCGATGATCCTGACGCCCACGCATGGCACCCTGCCGAGCGGTCATTCGACGGAAGCCTTCACGCTGGCCCGGGTCCTTTGGCTCCTCCTGAGGGATGCCGGTGTCGTGCCTTATGACGACACGATCTGGGGCAAGATGTTCATGCGCCAGGCCTCGCGCATTGCAGTAAACCGCACCGTCGCGGGTGTACATTTTCCGGTCGACAGCGAGGCCGGCGCAATTCTCGGACTTACGCTCGGCGCCTATTTCGCGGGTCGGTGCCAGGGTTCCAATGAAATCAAGGGATGGGCTTTCCACGGCGACCAGTATCCTGACAGCCGGGATTTCGACTGGACACAGCTCTACGATCCGGCAACCCACACTCAGAAGGACCCGGGAGCCTGGGCCGACGAAACCACAACGTCCCTCACCGGCACGACCATTCAATCCAGGCCGCTGGCCTGGCTGTGGAACCGCGCAAAGCAGGAATGGCTGGACCTGAGGGAACCTTGTGCCGGTGGCAGCAGCGGTGGCGGAACACTCGAGGATGGTGGTGATGGTGCCTCGCCTTTGGAAGACGACGGCTCGTGATCGCATAGCAAAGTCGAACCGGAGGTCAAGTCATGTCGGATACCAACGGAACCCTTGATGAATTTTCAATCGATCCGGTCACGAACTGGCGGCTGGCTGTTGCAGCAAAGTTCGGATCCGGAGAAGAAGACACTTGGTGGGACATCCTCGTCGAGCTCGATGACATCTCACTCGATGATCTGATCGCCAGGGCCAAGGATATCGGCGGTGGCAACGGGCTTGAGGACGCAGTCCTCATCCCGAATTTCTATACCGCGCAACAGCGCGCGGCCAAAGAAGCGATCCTGTATCCCTCACTCTACGCAAAAGACATCTTCTTGCAGGAAGCGACGAGGAACGCGGGACAACTCGGCATAAAGCGCATCATCCTTGGGACTGTCGTTCCGGTTGGACAGCTCGACACGAGCGCGCAGATCATGCCCGGCAATCTGCCGGAAATATTTGTCGAGGATGGCACCGTTGTTACCGCTGTCATCGACAACGGCATCGCGTTCGGCCATGAACTTTTCCGGAAAACCGACCCAAATGCGTCACGCGTTTCCTTTGCCTGGATCATGGACGCCAAACCACGGACCGGCTCCCTAGTCGTCCCGCAGGGGCACGCCCTTGCCAGGAGCGAAATCGACGGGTTGCTTGCCGCGAACACGGCCAGCGGGCTCCTCGATGAGAACCGCTTCTACAGTCAGTGCGGATTGATCGACTACAGCTGGCCCGGGCTCAAGCCGGCCGCCATGCGAGTGTCCCACGGCACCCACGTGATGGGACTTGCCGCCGGTTACCAACCCGGCACGAAGGACAACACGCGCCCCATCATCTGCGTGCAGCTGCCAACCGATCTCACCATGGATGTCAGCGGAGGCCAGATCCTGCCAGCTCTGGGACGCGCGATCGACTTCATCAAGATACACGCGGAACGCTACCGGCTCGAGACCGATCACGGCAAGCGGATCCCGCTGGTGGTCAATTTCAGTTTCGGGAATTTTGCAGGACCGCACGATGGTACCGGTCTGATCGAAGCGAAGATCGATCACGAGCTTCACTCGACCACCCAGCGTGAAATCCAGGTGGCTCTTCCTGCCGGGAACGGCAATCTGGCGCGCACCCACGCGGAGATTACCTTCACGGATGAGGATACGGGTAACGTCAGGCCCGCCAGCCTCGACTGGCGCATTCAACCTGACGACCGCAGCGCGAGCTACGTCGAGATCTGGATGCCGCCGAAGGAGAACCCAGACAACCTTGTGAGAGTGCGCGTTACGCCCCCCGTGGGACCGAGGAGTACGCCGGTTTCAACAGTGCCTGGAGAGACTGCGATCCTCCATTCCGGAGACAACGTGGAATTCGGCCGGATCCTCTACACACCTCCCCACGCGCCAACCTGGCGCGGTTGCATTGTCGTCGGCGTTCACCCGACCTTTCATCACGACGTCACGAATGACTTGGCACCTTCGGGTGTCTGGAAAATCGAAATCGAGAATGTTGCCCTGACCGAAACCGATCGGGTTCAGGTCTGGATCCGGCGCGACGAAACCTTGCCCGGGTTCCCGGCATTGGGACGTCAATCCTATTTCGACAATGACGACTATCAGCGTTTCGACAGCTTTGGTGCCCCTCTGCCGATCGATCCGCCCGGATCCGATTGCCTGGTCAAGCGCAGCGGCACCATAAGCGGCTTTGCCTGCGGCGAGTTTCCCGCCGTTCTTGCTGGATATGTCGAAACCCGCAACAATCTGGCCGGCTATTCTGCCGCGGGCCCGGTAACAACGGCATTCAATGCAACCGGTCCGACGAGAAACGGTCCGGATGCAGCCGCGGTCAGCGACGACACACCCGTCCTGCGAGGCATATTGAGTGCCGGATCACGCTGCGGATCGCTGGTGTCTCTCAATGGAACCAGTGTCGCGACACCTCAGGTTGCCCGATGGATGGCCGACAGGCTTGCACAAGGCCAAACCGCAACGAAGGGTGACGTGAGTGCACAGGCCGCATTTGACGATCATCCGCCACCGTCAAGACCGGCCAATACGCGAATTGGCGGCGGCCGGATGCAACGAAGAATTCGTTTCGGACCGGACAGAAAGGCCTGATCGACACGGCAGTGCTCGTCCGGATGATCCACTATCTTGAAATCAATGACCGCCACCACCGGCAGGTGCCGGTTTCGGTCGCTCCACGAAATAGAGCGCGGCGACAAGAGCGAGGAACAAGCCTGTCAGGATCAGGAAAATATCCGAGAAGGAAAGCAGGAACGCTTCGCGGGTGACGATGCCAGACAACGTCTTCAAGGCCGCTGTTTCCGCATTCTGACCCAGTTCCGAGAATGCATGTGTCATGTTGGTCAATGTCTCATTGACGACGGGACGCGACCAGTTGACCGTTTCGGAAATACGTTCGTAGTGGAAATCCTGCCGATTGGTCAGCAGCGTGTTGATCACCGCAAGTCCGACGGCACCTCCCAGGTTCCGGGTCAGGTTGAACAGGCCAGATGCGTTCTTGATCATCTGCGGCGGCAACATACCAAGGGCGATATTGTTGATCGGCACCATGCACAGCATCAGCGAGCAGCCACGCAGGATCTGTGGAACCAGCAATTCCCAGAAATCCCAGTCGTGCGTAATACCGGTCACCATGTAGGTGCCGATCGCAAAGCCCGAGAAGCCGATTGCCATCATCACACGCGGATCGAGCACGGACATCAGCCGCCCCGCAATCGGGGCTGTAAGGAACATGGCAAGACCGCTCACGAACATGGTCTCGCCAATCTGCAGCGAGGTGTAGTCGCGAACGCCGCTCAGATAGACCGGATAAAGATACGTCAGGCCGTAGAGCCCCACCCCCATGATGAAGCTGAAAAGACTGCCCATGGCGAAGTTCTTGTCGGCAAACGCTCTCAGATCGACAATGGGTTCTCGCGCCGTGAACGCCCGCCAGAAGAAGATCGCAGCTCCCAGCACAGTGATTGCGGAAAAGAAAACGATCTCGCCGCTCTGGAACCAGTCTTCGCCCGAGCCTTCTTCAAGAACGAATTCCAGAGAACCGAGGAAGATGGCCATGGCCGCGAAACCATACCAGTCAAAATGATCGAGCAGAGACAGATCCGGCTCGTCGAAATCGATCAGGGTAACAGCGGCAAGCGTAACGAAGATGCCGGGCACCACGTTGATCAGGAACAGCCAGTGCCAGGAGCCGAATTCGGTGAGATAACCGCCGAGCGTCGGACCGATGGTCGGTGCCAGCGTTGCCACAAGACCGATCACGGGAGAGATGACGTTGAATTTCTCACGCGGGAAAATCAGATAAGCCGTCGCGAAAACCGTCGGGATCATGCCGCCACCGAGAAACCCCTGCAAGGCACGGTAGACGATCATTTCCTCGATCGTGGAGGCAGTGGCGCACATCAGGCTCATTACCGTGAACCCGGCCGCTGACAGCGCGAACATCCAGCGCGTCGACAGCATGCGCGAGAGGTATCCGGACAACGGGATCATGATGACTTCCGCTATCAGGTAACTTGTCTGCACCCAGGGAATGTCGTCCTGGGAAGCTCCAAGCCCGGCCTGGATTTCCGACAAGGACGCGGACACGATCTGGATATCCAGAATCGCCATGAACATGCCGAACACCATGCAGAGGAAGGTGAACAGCTTGCGTCCGTCGATGGATGCGCTTTGTGCCGTCTCGCTCATGTGACGTAGCCTTGAACCGGCGGTCATTCAGCCGAAAGGGACGGAATGGCCTGTAGCCGATCATTCGATACTGTTGGAACATCCGCGCAGGTCTTGCTGTCGACGGTCTGCTCTTCAAAGGGGCGGCATCCGCAAGATGCGGATACCGGGCTTGTGCGGTTGGAGGCCGCGGGGAGGACTTGATTTGATACGGACCCTTGACCCGCACCTGAAGATCTAGTGGAGCGCCGACAGGGCGACGTTTTCTTTCTGGCCACCTGTCCTGGTGTCGACTTCGACAACCACCGACATGCCAGCTCGCAGATGTCCGCTTGTTATTTCTTCTTCCGGAACCTTGATCTTCACCGGCACGCGCTGAACCACCTTGGTGAAGTTGCCTGTCGCATTTTCGGCCGGCAGAAGGCTGAAGACGGAACCGGTCGCAGGCGCAATGCTTTCCACGGTTCCCTTGATCGGCTGGTCCGGATAAGCGTCGACGGAAATTTCAACCTCTGCCCCGGGCTGGATACCCTCGAGCTGAGTTTCCTTGAAATTCGCATCGATGTGAGTGTCGGCCAACGGCACGATCGCGGCAATCCGGCTTCCCGGCTGCAGAAGGGAGCCGACCTGGGCTGCCCTGTTGCCGACGATGCCATCGACCGGTGCCCGAATGATGGTAAAGGCGAGGTCGCGCTCGGCTTTCTCAAGAGCTGTCTTGGCAGCAACCACTGCCTGTTCGGCTTCTTTCTTCTGGCCGTTGAGCACATCGATATTGGCTTTGGCCAGCGTCACCGCCGCCTGCGCATTCTCCAGATCCGCCTGCGCGCCTTTCAGTGAGGCATCGGCAGTATCAAGCGTTGCCTGGCTGGCAAACTTGTTGTCCGCCAGTCTTTTTTGACGATCGTAGTTCGCGGAAGCTTCGTCCTTCTGCGCCTTGGCGGAAGCAACAGACGCTTCAGCCTGCAGCACGGATGCCTTGGCAGCCGTAATCTGGGTCGCGATACGATCGACCGTTGCACGGGCACTGTCGATGGAATCCTTTGCGGACTGGACGGCAAGCTTGTAGTCGCCATCGTCGATCTTCAGCAGCACGTCACCGGCTTTCACGCGTTGATTGTCGCCGACAGCGACAGACGCAACATAACCGGACACCTTGGAAAGGATGACGGTGATATCCGCGGTCACATAGGCGTCGTCCGTGCTGGCAATGAATCTGCCTTCGGTCCACCAATGGTACGCCTCATATCCGCCAAAGCCGAGACCGGCGAGCAGAACCAGCGTGAAGACCCGCTTGGCCTTGCCTTTCTTTTTCGGAGGAGGCGCTTCTGCGGTGGTCGTTGCGGTTGTTACCTGTGCCTGAGACGAAACTGCCACCTGCCCGCCTTTGTCATCGCTTGTGTCTTTCGCGGAAGTTGGTGTTGCCTGTCCGCTTTTCGAGGCTACTGAAGTCTCGTTGTCTTGATCCTGGCGGCTCGCAGCCTGCGGCCCACCACCGATCGCGCCGCTTTCGTTGCGGCCTTCTCTGAGTGCCACGATGGTATCCTTTGCCCAAAATTCTTGACCGCCCAGGCATTGACTGAACGGTTCGGTCAATGGCATTTATATGTTCATCCCCTTGGCGAACGCAAGGGTTCCGGCGAATTTTTTGCAACGCACAAGAGTCCCCTGTTCAACAACCTGGTTGATCGAGACGGCAACAAGACACTTTGGGAGGGGGACGCGAGACGCATCACCTGTCCGGAAGTCGGATCCTGTCGAAGATATTTTTTAGGGGGCGTTTTGACTTGCAGACACAGCTGGTCTGACCAGGAAAGATTGAATGGTTCGTCCTGTTGGCCGATAGTGTTGAGATTGTCCAACCACCTGCCAAACAGTTGACCTTTGCATTTATGGGAATGCTTTTTGAGAAAAACCGTGTGTTTGACAGAATACTAGCGGTAAACTACTGAAAGACGGCAGAAATTCGAGATTGCGATGACAACCGAAACACAGGAACAACCGGCGACAGCCGAAGATCCGGCTCAGAAGACCGACAACGCCAAGTGCAGGCAGATTCTTGCCGGAGCACGAAAAGTCTTCCGTGCAAAGGGATTCGATGGCGCCAGTATGGAGGTTATCGCCAAGGAAGCCGGCGTTTCCAAAGGTACGCTCTACGTCTACTTCAGCAGCAAGGAAGCGCTGTTCGAGGCGCTGATTCTGCAAGAACGTTTCAGCCAGGCGGAAATCCTGCGGGAAGCCCTCGTCAGCAGGGCTGACGTGAAAAGCGATCTGCACCGTATCGGCCGCAGTTATCTGCAGAAAATGGCGAATCCCGAAAAATTGTCGACCCTCCGCATGGTAGTCGGCGCTGCGGAAAAATTCCCTCAGTTCGGCGTTCTGCTCTACGAAGCCGGTCCATGCCAGGGCCGACGCGACCTTGGTGCCTTCATCCAGGAGCGGATCGACCGCGGCGAGTTGAAGGACTGCGATGTCGAACTGGCGGCAGGCCAGTTTTTCGACTTGTGTGTGGCGGGCGTTCTAAGGCGCATGCTGCTCAATGCCGGCCCAAAGCCGAGCGAAGAAGAAATCGAAACCAATGTTGCAGCAGCGGTGAAGGTGTTTCTGGCGGCCTACGCAGCGTGACAGGCCGCACTGCCTCCCCCTCAAAGTTCACATGAATTCGATTTCCGACCTGACCGGGGCGGACAGACGGCCGTAACTTCCTATATTAAGCGGTAAAGCAATTGCCACCGTACACTGTAGGTTCCATGACCGCCCGACCGCCCATTTTCCAGTTCGACAATTCCTACGCACGGGACCTGCCCGGCTTTTATGTGGCCTGGGAAGGCGCGAAGGTGCCAACGCCGCAGCTTGTGGTGTTCAATCGTGAACTTGCAAAAGAACTTGGCCTTGATTCCAACCTTCTGGAAACATCCGAAGGCGCAGAGATCTTTGCCGGGGTCCGTCAGCCGGACGGCGCGTCCCCACTTGCCCAGGTGTATGCCGGCCACCAGTTTGGCGGCTTCTCGCCACAGCTGGGGGATGGCCGCGCGCTTCTTCTCGGAGAGATCATCGACAGCACCGGCAATCGGAAGGACATTCAGCTGAAAGGGTCGGGACCGACCCCCTTCTCCCGTGGCGGAGACGGCAAGGCTGTGGTGGGGCCGGTCCTGCGCGAATATATCCTCGGCGAAGCCATGCATGCGCTCGGCATCCCGACGACAAGAGCACTGGCAGCCGTAACCACCGGAGAAACCATCTACCGGGATGGTCCGAAACCGGGCGCTGTGTTGACCCGTGTCGCCGCAAGCCATTTGCGGGTCGGTACCTTCCAGTATTTTGCGGCACGCGGTGAAACGGACAAAGTCCGCCAGCTCGCCGATTACGCCATTGACCGCCACGATCCGGATCTTGCCGGACAGCCGGACCGCTATATCCGGCTGTTCCGGGGGGTAGTCGAGCGCCAGGCAGCGCTGGTCGCCAATTGGGTGCTTGTCGGGTTCGTTCACGGTGTCATGAACACCGACAACACGACGATTTCCGGCGAAACAATCGACTATGGCCCCTGTGCCTTCATTGACGCCTATGATCCGGCAGCCGTGTTCAGCTCCATTGACCACGGTGGACGATACGCGTTTGGCCGCCAACCCGTCATCATGCAATGGAACCTTGCCCGGCTTGCCGAAACCCTTTTGCCCCTGATCCAGCCCGATGATCTGGACAAGGCAGTCGAACTGGCCAGCGCCGAACTCGGCCGCTTTCCTGATATCTACCGCGCAGCCTGGCTGAACGGGATGCGCGCAAAGCTGGGTCTAGTGGAAGAAACCGCGGAAGATCAGGACCTGTTCGAAACGATGCTTTCGATCCTGCAGGAACAATCGGTCGACTACACGCTCTTCTTCCGGCACCTGAGCGAGGCTGCTGTCGGCGAGCCGCAAAAGCTGCGCGAGCTTTTTGTCGATCCGACACAGATAGACGGCTGGCTGGAGCGCTGGCTGCAACGCCTCGAAAGTGAAGGCAGAGCGCCTGCAGATACCAGAACGGCGATGAACCTTTTCAATCCGCTCTACATTCCACGGAACCACAAGGTGGAAGAGGCACTCCAGAGCGCGGAAACTGGAGAGTATTTTATGCTCAATGAGTTATTGGATGTTCTAAAAGCTCCGTATGAAGAACGAACCGGCTTTGAGAGCTATGCCCTTCCTGCCCCGGAGGCGTTTGGTCCCTATCAAACCTTCTGCGGAACGTAAGACCAAACCGTGCGCCCGACACAGTCGGCTCGATTGCGCAAGGTGCCACTTCGCTCTCGAACGCCGTTGCCACAACCCTTGCACTAATCGGATTGCCATCTGCAGCCGGAACTCTATTCTAACGCAGGGTAAAAAGCATTCCCGGGGGCGCTGAAATGAAAATTATCCCACTTCTGCTGACGAGCACTTTGCTGCTTTCCGGATCTGCCTTCGCTGAGGAAAACAGCCTCCCCCCGCTGACCCCGGACGACCTTCAATTCTCGCCCGAGAATATGGATACCTCTGTGGATCCAGCCGACGATTTTTATCGCTATGCTTCAGGCAAGTGGCTCGACCGGGTGAACCGGCCAGTGGACAAGGCGCGTTGGGATATTTTTTCGATCATCGGCGAAAGACTGATCAAGCAGCTTGCGGCTGTTGCGAAAAAGGCAAGCGAGAGCACCGCGGAAGCGCCCAAGGGCAGCCCGACGCAGCTCGTTGGCGATTTCTACAAAGCCTATATGAATGTCGAGGCGATGGATGCTGCAGGCATCGAACCGATCCAAAGTGACCTGGACGCCATCGAAGCCCTGGAAACCCTGGATGACCTCACCCGGTTCGCGGCTGACCAGGCCGCAATGTCCGGACCGGCCCTGTTCGCGATTTTCGCACCCAGTGCAGATCCAGCGGACAGCAAGCGCTACGCAATTTTTTCAGTAGGTCCCAGTTTCGGCGTTGAGGACCACCATCTCGAACTCTTGCGCAATAAGGAAGGCGATCCGCGCATTCCTGCCTACCGTGCCTATGTGGCGGAAATCATGAAGGTCGCCGGTTATCCGGAGGACGATGCTGCTCGCATCGCCGACATCACACTTCGAATAGAAACAGCGCTTTATGCCGGGATACTGACGCCCGAGGAAGGCAACGATCCACGCAACCGCTACAGCAAACTTGGTTATGAAGAGGTCCAGGCACAGGTGCCGGAATTGGACCTCGATCTCTATCTTGAAACAGTCGGCTTTGAGAAACCCGATGCAGTCTTCATGTTCGAACCAAGGGCTCTGCCAGAACTCTCAAAAGTGCTGAAGGAAACACCGCTTGAAGATCTGAAAGCCTATGCGGCTTTTCGGGTTATCGAAAACTACAAGGAATTCCTGACATCCGCCTTCGAAGAACCCGCCAAGGAGTTCAATCTTGTCTTGACCGGTGCCCGAACGGACCGTCCTCGCCAGGAGCACATGTACGACCTGCTGAAAGAGAACCTCGGCCATCCTGCCAGCCAGCTCTTCGTAGAAACCTACTATTCCGACGAGACCAAGGCCGAAGTCATCAAGATGGTCGAGCGCATTCACGGGAAGTTTCGCGAGCGCGTCGAAACGCGGGATTGGTTGTCGGAAGATACTCGTGCCGAAGCCCTGAAGAAGGTCGACACCTTCTACTACAAAGTCGGCTATCCCGATGAATGGGTCGATTATTCCAAACTCGAGATCGGGGACGATCCCGTAGAAAACATGCGCAATCTTGGAGCCTTTTCCATGAACCGCATGCTGGAGAAAATCAAAAAACCCGTCGTGCACGAGGAATTCAACACGCAGACGACGCTGCCGATCGTCATCAATGCCGGTTACACGCCTTCCATCAACGGCTTCGAGGTCAATGCGGCCATCACCCAGCCGCCTGCCTATAGCCACGACATGGACGCTCCCTTGCGCTTCTGCCGGATCGGCGCGGTCATCGGCCACGAAATGACCCATGGTTTCGACAGCGGTGGCCGCCGATACGATGCGGAAGGCAACTTTCGTGACTGGTGGACGGAAGCAGATGCAAAGGCCTTCGACAGCGAGGCCCAGAAACTGATCGACCAGGCCAACGCCTTTGAAGTGCTGCCTGGCCTTAACGCCAACGGCCCGCTGAATGTCAGAGAGAACATGGCCGATGTCGGCGGTATCACGCTCGCCTATGAAAGCCTGATGGATTATCTGGCCGAGCACCCTGAGGAAAATGTCGAGATAGATGGCTTGTCGCCGGCCAAGCGCTGTTTCATCGGCTGGGCACAGTTCTGGACGGCCAAGTCTTCCGACCCGTTCCTGCGCATGCTTGTCGCCGGTGACGGGCATCCTCCGAGCCCTTATCGAGCTTTTGCCGCCCTACAGCATGTCGATGCGTTCTACGAGACTTTCGGCATCGAGGAGGGCGATCCGATGTGGTTGCCACCGGAGAAACGGGTGAGAGCCTGGTAAGCCTGATCAGGGTAATCTACGGCCTGGCAGCCAGGGACCTCCCTACCCGGCCAGGCGCTCGACCAGAAAGTTCATTTCCTGCTCCAGCTTTTCTCCGGACAGGCCGACGAACCGTGCCTCCAGGCTGATCGTGACGAGACCGTGTACCGCCGCAAAAGCGGTGCGGGTCCGGGCTGCGAGATCTTCTTCCATCATGCTTGGATCGAGTTCGCGCAACGGTGCTGCGATGAAACCGAGAAGCGCGATATTTTCCTGAATATGCCACTCAGGCACCGCCTTGCCTTCAGGCAAGTGATGGCTGAACAATGTCATCCAGAGGTTTCGATTGTCGCGCGCAAACGCCAGATAGGCGAGCGCCAGCACCTTGAGCCTTACCAAAGGCTCATCCACGGTTTCGACTTTCGATGCCATCAGATCCTTGATGCGGCCGAGCGTCACCGAGTTGACCGCAAGCAACAACGCATCCTGATCTGCGAAATGCTTGTAGACCGATCCCACCGAGTAACCGGCATCAGCCGCGATCTTTCTGATGTTGACCGCTTCCATGCCCCCTGCTTCCACAGCGGCAATCGCCGCTTCCAGAACGCGACGATGGGTTTCTTCGCTTTTTGCTTTTTGAACTCCGGCCATAAACCGTCTCGCACCTCAAAAGTGAACTTTGTTCATTTTTCTGCTTGACCTAATCAAAATCATGTGGCCTTGTCAAATAGTGAACAACGTTCACCTTTTGAGAGAGGCACGATGTTTGAGCCATTCATGAACCAACTGAAGGCGTTGTTTCTAACCAGCGCCGAGGAAAGCCGGGACAATCAGTCTCTTGCTCTCCTCTCCATCAACACGCGTACAGCCGCCGCTTCCGTCCGGGCTGCCCAGGTTGCCCTGGCCCGCGCCAAGGCAGAACAGCAGCAGGACCGCAAGCGGCTGTGGCAAATCAATGCATCCCTCGAAGATCTGGAGAACAGGGCTCGCAACGCCCTCCTCAAAGGTCTTGAACCCCTCGCGAGAGAGGCTGCGGAAGCTATCGCACTTCTGGAAGACGAAAAGTCGGCGCTCGAAGAGGCGATCCGATCGTTCGACGGCGATCTTTCAAGCCTCACGGAAACCTTGCACCGCGCCCAGAGCCGTCTGCGCGCCCTCAAGCGCGGTGAACGCACCGTTGAAGTTCGCGACCAGATCCAGAAAGCACAGTCCTTTGGCTCCAGTACCGGCCAGTCGGCACTCGCCATTGCAGAGGGACAGCTGGAGGACATCCGCCGACGCCAGGAACGCGACCAATTGGCCGAACAGGAATTCAAGACCTTGTCGGCAGCGGATAGCCCGAGTGCGGTTATCGAGAAACTGGGCGATGCCGGCTGCGGCGCACCTGTGAAAACCCGAGCGGACGATGTGCTCGCCCGCTTGAAATCAGACATTCCCCTTCTTCTGGAAAAAAGCAGCTAACACGAGGACAAGACCATGCAGGAACCCACAGCCAAACATTCCAACAACTGGACCATTTTTACCGCCGGCAGTTTCGCTGTTGCCGCTATCATGATGGCCCTGGGCATCTGGAACCTTGAAGCAAGCTTCTCCGCGAAAGGCTTCTACGCAATGGCCGCAATCATGCTGGTCCATACAGCGGTCACCCTGACCAAGACCATGCGTGATCGCGAAGAAGCCAACAAGTTCCATAACCGCCTGGAAGACGCAAAGACGGAAAAACTGCTGATGGACATCAGCAAGCCGGAACAAGTCTGATCCAGAAATAAAACCGGGCGGAGTTTCTAACCCTCCGTCCGGGTTTCAAAGATTGAAGGTTATGAAGCAGATTGACAGATAGCTGCTTCGAAGGAGGACCTCATGAGCGCGTCACTGATGACATCCAGACGTTTCGCACCGCTCTTCTGGACGCAGTTTTTCTCTGCATTCAACGACAATTTCCTGAAAAACGCCCTGGTGTTCCTGGTGTTGTTCCAGGTTGGTGGACACGGCGCAGACGGTGGCAACACCGGTGTTCTGATAACGTTGGCCGGGGCTGTCTTCATCGCGCCCTTCCTGTTTTTGTCCGCACTCGGGGGCGAACTCGCAGACAAATTCGACAAGGCACGGATTGCCCGGGCAACCAAGCTTGCAGAAATTGCAGGCGCAGGCCTGGCCGTGACAGGCATGGCCTTGTCCTCCCTCCCCATCCTCTTCGCCGCGCTATTCGTGTTTGGTGCCATGTCCGCCTTGTTCAGCCCGGTCAAATACGGACTGCTCCCGGATCATCTGCCGGCTTCAAACCTGCCGCGCGCCAATGCCTGGATAGAAGCGGGAACTTTTCTGGCAATCCTGGGCGGCACGATTTCCGCCGGCCTTTTGTTCAGCACCGGCGCTCCCACCCTGATCTTTGCCCCAGTGATGATAGCCCTGGCTCTCGCATGTTACGGACTGAGCCGGCAAATTCCCTCCGCGCCGGCAGCAGCCCCTCATCTGACGATTGACTGGAACCTTGCGACATCCACATGGTGCGTGGTGAGAGATCTGGCTGCCGATCGTCGTCTCTTCCTGGTAGCCATGATGAATGCCTGGTTCTGGCTCATCGGTGCCATGGTGCTCGCTGTTCTGCCACTGATGGTCAAGACGTTCCTGGGTGGTGAAGAAATTGCCGTCACCTATTTCCTGACCGTCTTCGCCGTTTCGATTGGCATCGGGTCGGCAATTGCCGCCTGGCTTCTGGCTGGCCGTGTCGTCCTTTTGCCGGCTCCTGTCGGAACGCTTCTGCTGGCGCTCTTTTGCCTGGATGCGGCATTGACCCTGGCAGGCCTGCCGGCAACCGCAACAGCATCTGGTTTGCGCGAGTTCCTCACCCATGAAGGCGTAATCCGCCTCAGTGTCGATATGGCCGGCCTTGCCATTTCCGGTGCGTTGCTGGTTGTTCCCACCTTCACGGCACTCCAGACCTGGGCGAAACCGCAGGTGCGTGCCCGCCGGATAGCAGCGTCCAACGCCCTTGGCGCTGCCCTGATGACGGTTGGTGGACTGTTGCTGGCAGGAGCCCAGAAACTTGGATTTTCCGTTCCTGCAATTTTTCTGGCGCTGGCCGGGATGAACCTTGTCGCAGCTATCGTGATGCTCAAGATCCTGCCGACCAACCCGATGCGCGATGCAATCTCGATCCTCTATCGCGCCATCTTCCGGATGGAAGTCAAAGGCCTGGAAAATCTGGAAAAAGCCGGTGAAGCCCCGATCCTGGCGCTGAACCACGTTAGTTTGCTGGACGCTGGCCTGGCTCTGACCCTGACCGACAAGAAGCCGTCCTTCGCCATCGATTATGACATTGCCCGGCGCTGGTGGGTCAAACCCTTCCTGCACCTTGCGAATGCCCTGCCGATCAACCCGTCAAAACCCATGGCCACCCGCGCATTGATCAAGGTGGTGAACTCCGGCGAACCGATGGTGATCTTCCCGGAAGGCCGGCTGACTGTCACCGGCAGCCTGATGAAGGTCTACGACGGCGCGGCAATGGTGGCCGACAAGACCGGGGCCATGATCGTCCCGATCCGTATCGACGGCCTTGAAAAAACGCCGTTCTCCTACCTGAACCCAAGCCAGATCCGCAAGCGTCTGTTCCCCAAAGTGAAGGTGACAATCATGGAACCTACCCGCCTGGACCTCGACGACGAACTGAGGGGACGTCAGCGGCGCGCTGCAGCCGGCGCCAAGCTGTACAGCGTCATGTCCGAACTGATGTTTGAAACCAGCCTGACGGAAGACGTGACGATCCTGGAGAAGGTAATCGCCACGGCAGAAGAATACGGTTACGGCAAGCTGGCGGTTGAGGATCCGGTGTCCGGAAAGCTGAATGCAGGCAAACTGCTGACAGGCGTCTCAGTGCTTGGCCGCAAACTGTTGCGGCACACCGGCGGAGAAGACACCCTCGGCATCATGCTGCCGAATGCCAATGGCGCTGCCGTTACCGTTCTGGCGACCATGTCTGCCGGCAAGGTGCCCGCCATGATCAATTTCACTGCCGGTCAGGAAAACATTCTCGCGGCCTGCCGTGCTGCGGATGTTCGTACGCTGTTGTCTTCCCGCGCCTTCGTCAAGCAGGCCCGTCTGGAGCAACTGGCTTCAAACCTGGAAGACCACGTTCGCATCATCTGGCTGGAAGACCTGCGCTCTGAAATCGGCTTCTTGGACAAGATCCGCGGCCTTCTGACCAAAAGCCGCCCCCTGGTACGCAGGCAGGCCGACGACACGGCAGTGATCCTGTTCACCTCCGGATCGGAGGGAACACCGAAAGGCGTTGTGCTGACACACAGGAACATCCTGTCCAATGCCACGCAGGCAGCCGCCAGGATCGATTTCACCCCGAACGACAAGGTGTTCAACGTCTTGCCGATGTTCCATTCCTTCGGCCTGACCGCGGGCACCATCCTGCCGCTGATATCCGGTGTGCCGGTCTATCTCTATCCCTCGCCCCTGCATTACCGGATCGTTCCGGAGCTGATCTACACCTCCAATGCGACGATCCTGTTCGGTACGGATACCTTTCTCAACGGGTATGCCCGCGTTGCCCATGCCTACGACTTCCGCTCCCTGCGCTACTGTTTTGCAGGCGCGGAGCCGGTGAAACCGTCAACCAGGCAGATCTATCAGGAACGCTTCGGTCTGCGTGTTCTGGAAGGATACGGCGTGACCGAGACCGCACCGGTCATCGCACTCAACACGCCGATGTACAACCGTCCGGGCACGGTCGGCAAACTGATGCCCGGCATGAAGGCTCGCCTTGAGCCCGTACCTGGTGTGGAAACCGGCGGCAGACTGCATGTGTCGGGACCGAACGTGATGGTCGGTTATCTGAAGGCCGAAAATCCCGGCGTCGTCGAACCACTTGTCGACGGCTGGCACGACACCGGCGACATTGTCGAGATCGACGACGACGGCTACATCATCATCAAGGGCCGCGCCAAGCGCTTCGCCAAGATTGCAGGCGAGATGGTGTCTCTGTCCGCCGTGGAAGCCCTGGCGGGTCAGATCTGGCCGCAGCATCTGTCCGCAGTTGCCGCCATCAAGGATGCCCGCAAGGGCGAGAAACTGGTGCTTGTGACGGAAAACCCGGATGCGGACCGCGCAGCCTTCGTTGAAGGCGCCAAAGCCCGAGGCGCACAGGACCTCATGATACCGGCAGAAGTCCGTGTGGTATCCAAGGTTCCTGTCCTGGGTTCCGGAAAGCTGGACTTCGCAGCGGTTGCAAAACTGGTCAAAGACGGATCTGAACTGGGCGAAGCCGCCTGACATTACGCCCCGACCTGACGCAAGCCGGGTCGGGGTGAATACTGATCACCACGCCTCTTTATCTTATCTAGAGAGATTTTTCAGCATCGCCAACAAGACATCAGAAGAACATTTCCCGATTTAAACCGCCAGTAACGCAAGAATTGCCCTCCCGGCGAAACTAAACCTTAAGACGAATGATACAACCTGTGAACGCATACCCAACGCCAGACATTTCCGGAGCTTACGGATGCGTTTTAAAAAAGGATTTGCCGTAGCCTTATGCTTCGGTTTGCTCGCCTGCTCGGATAACGTTCCATCCGGAGACCCGCAGTCCGGTCTGAAGCGCGACATGCGCGGTTACAAGGCATCACCCGGCGTCCTCGTAGCGGAAGACGGGACACCTCATTGGATCCAGTCCGCGGTGACCGGGTACAAGGAAACGACCTTGGACACCGACCTTCCCGCGAAGGTGGTCATGCAGCAGCCCACTGCGTTCTGCCGCTTCCGCAAACCCAACCTCGGAGAATATATCGGCAATGTGCATGTCGGCACAGGCAACATGCATGCGCCGATCTATACCTGGTCGAAAACGAAAATTCGGGAACGGGCACAAAAGCTGGCTGAAAACGCCCAAAAACCAGCCGACGACCCCAGAAAGATCCGTGTCGACACGATGGTACTCAGTGCAAAGGACGACAGTTTTCCTGTTGTCGATGTCGTGGTTACGGAAACCGAAAAGCCGGTCTACCTGATCCTGCAAAACGAATTCGGCAAGATCCTATGGAACATACATCTGGCACCTGGCGCCCGCATCTCGCATGTGGTGGCACTCGGTGTCGGCGATATCGCTTTCGCCAATCTTGATCCTGACGTGCCTGTTGAAATGGCCGGTGCAAGAACCCTTCGTTCCTGCGGTGTTCAGCCCTGGCGAAAGATGCAAGATCACTGGCTTTTCGCAAGAAACGCCAAGGAAAATCCGAGCCTTCATGAAGAGCCCGTTGCCAAGAACAAGGCGGCTTATCGCAAGTATGACAGCTGGTTCAAGAGCGCCTTCGGCATAAGAAGCGAGCAAAATCTCGCGGGCGTGGAACGGTCAACTCATGTGCTCGTTGGGCCAATCCCGGAAAATCTTGATGACCGGATTCCCTTCCGTCCACTGGGGGGATCACTCGTCATCATGACGCCGGTCGAGAACATCGCAGTAGCTGGCAAGTCCGGCTACGAGGACAAGGCGATGGCGCAGATCAGGCCGCTGGTCGACAAAGCTCTCGAACGTGACAGCACCGCCAATTCCAATTCCGGTTCATAAGCAACAGGGAACAGTCTTGATGCGTATCCTTCAAATCGCCTGCGGAGTGATCTTTTTCGCAGTGACGCTCTACTACGGCTACATCATGTTCAGTGTTGCCAACGTCGCGAACACTGTCTTCGGCTTCAAGAACGATCCGCTAAAAGGACAGGCGACAGTCCACAACGCCAGGCATGGCTCAGGCGGTTCCCTGAAAGATGGCTACGTCGCCCTCACGGACTTCAAGAACCTCGATGCCGGACGGGTGGTCAATATCGTCATGCCCGTATCGGTGAAAGAGCTCTTGAAGGAAACAGGGGCTCCTGCTGACATGGACATGATCGAGGTCTTCATCTCCGGTCAGGCCCCCAGAATCGCGGAAGCCGAATGCAAGCTCCTAGTGAAGACAATTGCATCGAATTGCCGGGTAAAGCTGACAAAAGCCAAGCAATTCAAGGATGATCCGAAATTTGCCGAGATCAGGATGCAGCTTGAGTTCGTAGAGAAGCAAGTCCCCGGTGCATTCGAGACAGAGAAGCCTCTCAACTACCAGGAAGTGGACGCCGATCTGGTGGACAGTGCCGGAATCTATGCCGAAGCCTGGCTGAACGAATTCAAGAACCGACGGGCGAAACTCTATACCACTGCAGCCCGCGCCTGCGATCCCTTGCGGCGTCAGCACGGCAATTGTTCGGTGACTGAAATCAACGTTTTGGGACGATGGGAAAAACGCGAGGAATTCGTGGTCATACGCTCGAACGCAACCCTGTCATATCTGTGGCCCGAAAGGACCTGACCAGGGGCGCGTCTTCTGCAATGTGAGCTGCATCAGGCCGGGGCCATCACCTCGGCCTTTGCCTTTGCAACGGCAGCTATCAGCCGGTCCACATCTTCCGTCCGGGTTGACCAGTTCGACACGCTGATGCGAAACCCCTGTCGTCCTTTCCAGGAGGCCTGACCGAACCAGGCTTCACCGGAAGCCTGAACATGGCCAGCGATGCGGGCACAGGCGTCTTCCGCCCCCGGCAGCGTCGCAAACACCTGGTTGAAATGCACCTCATGCGGAACTTCGAACCCGAGTGCTGTCAGATCCCCTGAAATGCGCCTTGCATGACCGTGAAAACGGCTCAGCATGTCCTCCAGGCCTTGCCGGCCGAGGGAAAGCAGCGCAGCCCAGGTCTCGGCTCCGCGCGCAGACCGGCTGAATTCAGGAGCGCGGTTGGCGGGGTTGGATACGGTCGCCGGCAGATAGGTGGCCCCGATTGCCATCGACGCCTGCATTTCCTGCGGATGGCGGCACAACGCCAAGCCTGAATCATATGGTGTGTTGAGTGTCTTGTGGCTGTCGACCACCCAGCTGTCTGCCTTCTCAAGTCCCTTGAGAGCCGTTGCCGTATCGCTGCAGGCCCTTGCCCACAGTCCGAAAGCACCGTCGACGTGAAGCCAGGCACCAGCGGCATTACACTTGTCGCCAAGTTCGTCAAATGGATCGAAGGCTCCGCTGCAAACGTTTCCTGCCTGGCACAAAACGAGCGTGCGATCATCCAGTTCGGGTAGCTTGTCGATCCGCATCCGCCCCTGATCGTCCACTTCCACCCACTCGATCGATTTCGTGGCCAGGCCTGCCATCCGAAGGGATTTCAGCACGGTTGCATGAATTTCTGCGCTGGCGACGATCCGCAAGCCGGGAGCGCCAATCAGGCCCTCTCCTCTTTCGTGGCCAAGGCGCGACAACAGCGTGTCGCGCGCGGTGACCAGTAGCGCCATGTTCGACATGGTCGCACCGGTGGTGAAAGCGCCATCGGTACCTTCAGGCAGCCCCAGAAGCCTAACGATCCAGGACACCGCCGTTTCTTCCATCTTGATCACGGAAGGTCCCGTCAAACCGTCTGCAACCTGATCCCACGCGGAGAGCAAGGCCCGGGCCGCGGAGGCTGCAGGCAATGCGCCCCCTATGACATAACCGAAGTACCGACCTGCCGCCGTCGCAACAGTGCCCTCACCGCCCACGGTCTCGAGCAGATCAAGAATATCGTCAACGTCGGCGCCCTGCTCCGGCAAACCCGGATCGAGCTCGGCAAGACGAGACAAATTCGGCCCGACGCGCCGATCCGGCAATTGTTTCAGATAACGCACGCCGCGCGCCGCGCCGTTCGAAAAGGCTTCCGCTTGAAGGCCGAGAAGGCTATTTTCCATGTTCGAACCACCAATCTATATCGAAGAGTATCTATATAGATGAATATCAATATAGATGTAGAGTCAAGTTCATTGGCAATGGCAGCACTGGCGAGCCCTGTGCGGCTGCAGATCCTTTTATGGCTGCTCGACCCTCGAGCCCACTTTCCCCGCCAGCGGGACGGAGACCTCGTGGACGACGGCGTGTGTGTGGGTTTCATCACCGAAAAGGTGGGCCTCAGCCAACCGACCGTAAGCTCGCACATGAAAAAGATGTCGGAAGCAGGCCTGGTAACGGGAAAGCGGATCGGCAACTGGATGTTCTACAAACCCGACAGGACAAGGCTGGAGGACCTGGGGTTGAAGCTCACATGCGCATCGCAAACGGATCCTGAAGCATCAAATGCCGGTCAACTGGCCACCGAAACCGTTTCCTGAACAACCGCGGCTTGAGCAAACTCATCCGGGCGGTTCTACCGCATGTCGCGGCTTGCAGCTGCAAGAAAACTCGGACTAGATCAGGAGTAACTCTTGATCGGAATCGATTGATGGTCCTTTGATCAACCCTGAAGTGTCGGGGTGGCTCGTTTCTGAACACCGCTTCGCGAAATTCTTTTGCCTATCAGACAGGAATGCAAACATGTCCACGCCCGCTTATGACGACCAGAATGTCTTTGCCAAAATCCTGCGCGGCGAACTGCCGAGCCACAAGGTTTACGAGGACGACAAAACACTGGTGATCATGGACATCATGCCCCGCGGCGATGGTCATGTTCTGGTGATCCCGAAAGCCCCTTCGCGCAACATTCTGGACATCGCGCCGGATGATCTCAACGCGGTCATGGCAACGACGCAGACCATGGCCAGGGTGGTGATCAAGGCCTTCGATGCCGACGGCACGACCATCCAGCAATTCTCAGAACCTGCCGGTGGCCAGGTGGTATTCCACACCCATGTCCATGTCATTCCACGTTTCGAGGGCGTGTCGCTGAAACCGCACACCGGTGCAATGGCAGACAATGACGTGCTGGCAGCCCAAGCAGAAAAGATACGAGCCGCACTGGCCTAAAGCCAGGCGAGCATCTCCAGCCATTCAGCACACAGCAGACAACGCCCGCCTGGCTTCAAACCGGGCGGGCGTTTTTCTCGATGCTCAATCAGCTATCGAACCACCAGCGGCTGCAGGCACGGGCACCGTCGAGCTCCCAGCTCGATGCCAGTTGCTCACCATGCTGAACATTGCTGCGGCGGGCATAAACGAAGTTGCGGAAGAACGGGATGATCGTGCCGCCGTCGTCATGCGCAAGCAGCGCCATTTCCCGGTACATCTCCGCCCGCCTGGTGTCGTCCAATTCGGCTTTCGCCATCAATAGCAGCTCGTTGAAACGTTCGTTCTGCCAATGGCTCTCGTTCCAGGCGGCATCGGACTTGTAGGCCAGAGAATACATCACGTCCGGTGTCGGACGCGCGCCCCAGGCCACTACGCAGAACGGTTTCTTCAGCCAGACATCCGAGTAATAACCGTCGTTCGGTTCACGCACGACCTTGATGTCGATGCCTGCCGCCTTGGCATGTTCGGCATAAAGCACGCAAAGATCGACCGCGCCGGAGTAGATGGATTCTGCAGAGGAGATGCTGATGGATAGTCCCTCGGCACCGGCTTTTTTCAGCAGCGATTTCGCCTGATCCGGATCGTAGTCGTGTTGGGGAATGTCATCCGGCCAATAGGGCATGGCTGGCGAATGGTGGAAATCGTTTGCCTTTGTCGCTGCACCAAAGGCGATCTTCTCGATGATCTCGTCGCGGTTCATCGCGAGCTTGAGTGCGTTGCGAACATCCTTGTTGTCAAACGGAGGCGTGTCGCAGAACATCGGCATCGTGAGCGTCGAGGCAGACGGCACATTGTCGATCTCCAGGTTTGGATTGCGCGCAAGCAGACCCATCGTCTTCAGATCGATGAGCGAAACGGCATCCACGTCGCCAGTAACCAGAGCCGTCTGACGGGCGTTCGGATCGGTCAGGATGATCAGTTCCACACCGTCGAAATGTGCACCGTCCAGATGCCAGCCGTCATGGCGCGTCAGAGAGAACCTGACACCGAAGTCACCGGTTTCGATCTTGTAGGGACCGGTACCGTCGCCCGAAGCCCAATCGATCGAGCCATCGTCGTTCGCCGGACAGATGGCCAGATGGTAATCGGTCATGAGCCACGGCAGATCCGCATTGCCCGAAGACAGTTTGAAAACGATCGTGTTGTCGCCATCCTTGACGATATCAGCGACGTCGGTCAGCAGAGCCTTGGCCGCGGAGGTCGTGCTGTCGCCGCGGTGGTGGTTCATCGATGCAATGACGTCGTCGGCTGTCATCTTGCGACCGGAGTGGAAGGTAACGTTTTCGTTGAGCTTGAAAGTCCACTCCGTTGCGTCCGCATTCGCCGTCCATTCGGTGGCGATATCCGGCCCAAGAGACCCGTCTGGTTCAATCAGGGTAAGGTAACTGCGGTGAGTATGCGCCAGCACGATCATGGCGATGGTGAGATAGGTGCCCGGATCGTGGGTGTCTGATGTGTTGCCGTCATGAATGCCGACCTTGAAGGTTCCGCCCTGCTTTGGTTGTGCCTTGGCTTTCGTGGTCCAGAGCCCTGTTGCGGCGGAAGCTGCAACACCGGCAGCCATGGAATAATTCAGGAAATCACGGCGGGAAATGCGGCCAGATCTCGCGGCCTCGCCCAGCTTTTCCAGCATTTCCGTATCTTTGTACTTGTCCTTCATCGTCAGATTACCTCCAAGTTTACAGTCACCATCTGGCTTGCGCCCGGTTTCAATCGTTAACTCTAGGTCGGCTGCGTTTTATCCGATCATCCCCCATTCGAAGTTTAGTACCGCAAAAACGACGTTTCGTTAGATAGTGCGCGGCAAAGGATTGTCCTGTCAGGATTGCGGATAGAAGAGAGGGTAACCGCAGACGGTGCTGCGCATCGCTGAGAAGACGCCGCTTGTGACAAGATTTTACGCGACGCCCGCCTGAACAGCAGCGTCTTCCTGCTCCCTGGCCATGTTCTGGTCTTCCTGCAGTACCTTGACCACCGACGGCCTTTCGGCGAACCGCTCGATGTAGGCGGTGAATTCTTCGAATTCCGGTACGATGCCGAACATCGTTCCCCACCGCAGCCCCATGCCCCACAGAACGTCGACAGCCGTCATCCGTTCTCCAAGAACGAAAGGTCCCTTTGCCAGCTGGGCACGCATGCTTTCCATGACGGTGTCAAAAGAACCATAGGCGGACATGGAATGCGGCGGTTCTTCACGCTTGAGTGCGCGGTCGATCAGTGCCGGCTCAAAACAGGATGCCATATGCACGAACCAGCGCAGGTACGGTCCACGCAGTGGATCATCCAGCGAGGGTGTCAGTCCTTTTTCGGGAAACAGATCGGCCAGATAGATATAGATCGCGACCTGTTCGGTAATGACTGCCTCGCCAACGCGCAATGCCGGAACTTTTCCAGCCGGGTTGACGGCAAGATATCGGGGTGTCCGGTTTTCACCCAGCTTCAGATTGAGCACATTCAGCTTGTAAGGCGCGCCCAGCTCCTCCAGGAGAACACGTACGCCGGTAGCGCGTGTCTGAGGTGCGTAAAAGAGTTCGACCTGATCCGCCATGTTCCTCTCCTTGACCGGGTGCAATCGCCGTACTCTTCAACCTAGCCTATCGGGCGGGCAAGTGAACACGGGAAATCGCTTGGTTTCAGGAAGCCATCGTGTCGAGGATCAGCCAACCGGAAACGAGAAAGACTTCTGCGGCAAGTACGCCAACAAACACACGTTGCCGGGCTGCAAAAAACGAAGCGAAGCCGAAACCGGCAGCTGCCAGGCGCAGCCAGAGCGGTGTTTCTGCCAGCACACCTTGCGGGAACAGGATCAGCTTGGAAATCACTCCGGCCACAAGTGCGGTTGCAACACAGCGCACCCAGATCAGCAGTTCGCCATCTTCACGCAGCCTGCCACCGGCAAAGACACCCAGCCACCGCCAGACGTCAGTTGCAAACCAGCCGGCGATGATGATCATCACCAGTGGCCACCAGGTTTCGGATACCAATCCACCTGCCGTCGATCCCTCCATCACGACAGCCCCCTGCGCATGATCCTGGTTCCGAGGTAGGCAATCGTGCCGCCTACAAGGCCGGTCCAAAGCAGATCCAGTCCAGGCAGATAGGTGAAGAAGACCGGTCCGAGCAGCAGTCCTGCGACCATCGCCGCCCGGTCGGCATTGAGCCTTGCAGCCCCCCAGAGCGAGCACAGGAAATAAACAGGCGTCAGCAGGAACAAGGCACCTGCCACCATGCCCGGCATGCTTTCAACCAACAGGTAGGAGACACCGGTCATGCAGAAGACGAAGCTGGTCACCGCCGCGCCAAAACCAATGAAGAACGGCAGACGCCCTTCCCTCGGCATGTCCGGCAGGTGTTTCATCGCGAATACCCAGGCAGTCACCGCAACGAAATGAGACGCGATCAACAATTGCCAGGTCTTTGTCTTGCCCGGCACCTTGACCAGCGGCATCAAGGCCATGGTCATCGGCATCAGGCGGACTGACGCAAGAGCGACGGCAATTCCGGCAGGAAGGATACCCATTCCGGAAGAAATCGCGCCGGTCAGAACCACGATGGAAGGCAGCGCCCAGACGAAACCGGTCATTGCAAGCGTCTCAAAGAGCGTCAGCCCTGTTTCACGGGCAAGCCCCGCATATCCGACAAACGCCGCGGTCAGAATAAACGCTGGAATAGACACCGCCGCCCGCGCTCCACGCGCCATCCAGACCCGGGCATGTTCCGGCGGGTTCTGGGATTCCTGGTCGATATCTGGCTGATCAGGAGCCGTCATCAAGCTGACTCATCTCTGGGCAGTTAGTAAGGTAGCCTTACCTTTTTGGAGATTTTCTGTCCAGAGTGCTTAATTGTGAACCGGTACGCCAGAGAGCCGAACCGGCTAGCCTACTCATCGTTAGTGCCAAAAAGACGCGACCGCCAGTCGACACAACCCATGACTGCATTTGCGCCACAATTGAAGACGATCAGGGTTAGATCATTTTTTGTTTCAGAGTGGCCTGAATGTTGCGCAAACTATTTTTCCTTCCGACATGCCTCTTCGTATTTCTGTTTTCCAACTCCCCGGGCATCGCTGACGTCTCGGACATTTCGTTCAGATGCGGCGGGCCGTTCGACCTCTGCGGCTATGTCGACAGAAAGTCGGGACAAACTCTGATCCCCTTCAAGTTTGAGGATGCACTACCTTTTAGCGAAGGACTGGCCGCAGTTAAGAGAGAAGGCAAATGGGGATATGTCGACAGCCTCGGCTCTATGGTTATCGAACCGCGCTTCGACCTTGCAGGCACTTTTTCATCCGGCCATGCGGAAGTCGTTATCGATAATCACGCAGGCGTCATTGACCGAAACGGAAAAGTCGTCGTCGAGACACAGTTCGCCCGAGCAATTCCGTTTACTGAAGACGTTGTTCTTGTGGCAGAAGGACAACGTCGCCTCGAAGACAGGTTCAGACTTGCCCCTTTAGACGAACTCAGCAGCATCTTCATCAAAAAACGATTGGGTCTGTATCGGATCGATCAGGGTTGGATTTCAAAGAAGCGATACAAAGTTGCCTATTTTGACGAGCTGAGCCGTGGCCTGATTTGGGCGTCTGAAGCTAAGGGTAAAGAGCCGCTCTTCGGCCTTCTGAGAGCTGATGGCTCGTGGCAAGTTACACCGCGGTACACAAGCGCGTATTGGCTCATTGACGACTTTGCAACGGTGCAAGGCATTCCTGATGAGGTCGAGCCAAAGTCACCTCAGACTGTGAAGAGAATGTCAGGTGCCGTTGATAGAAACGGCAAACTCGTCATTCCACTCAAGTTTGAAGGTCTCAGTTACTGGATGGGTGGGTATGGGCTTGCGCGCAAATATGACAACCTTTCACAACTGGGTTTGGTAACCCGACGCGGCGAGCTATTGACCGGCCGTTATTATGAAAATGTTGACCGACCAACCGATGGCCGCTGGCCGCGAGTTCTGGAAAATGGGCTTTGGCGCAGCGTTACGCCTGAAGGAGATCTGGTGCCTGATCAACGCAACGGTCACGTGCACATTTCTTGCCCCAAAGGACTTCAGGTAATCGAACTGAACGGGCTCTTCGCGATCCGCCATCTCAAGCTTGACACCTTGGTGAAGACGAAAGTTAGCGCTATAAACAAGCGGTTTTCTGACGACTTCTGCTTGTCGCCCTATTTGGTCTCAATCGGCGACAACCAGTATAAGTTTGTTACGCAAGACGGTCGAACACTACCGTCCAAAGGCTGGTATGACAACGTTCTCTACGTCAACGAAGGATTGTCTGCGGTATTCTCCGCTGGAAAATGGGGTGTAATTGACGACGATGGACAATTTTTAGTTCCCCCGCTTTACGACAAGCTCCAAATACACAGACACAACAAAACTTGGTTCGTCGTTCGGTCTCAGACAGGTCCCCAAAAAGACCCGGTTGTCTTAAAGGTCGAGCAGAATGGAAGAGAATTCTGGATCGACACCCACAACAAAGAAGTCGTAAAGCCCAGAGACCCAACCAAAGAAGAGAGCGAAGCAATCCTGGCCTGTGGCGGTATGCTGAAGCGCTTCGAAGAAAATGGGCTCTGGGGTATGATAGGCCCAAGCGGCAGAGTGATTATCGACCCGGATTATCGAGCGTTGACGTGTTTCAGGCGGGGCGTTGCTTGGGGAGCACTCAAACAGAAAAAACTCTGGTGCCCAATCGGTTCCGATGGTCGGCAGAAGGTTGCCCTTTCTTGCAGGAAATCTGTCGACGTTGTGGGGCGTACTGAAACTCGCCCTGAGGAACTGTCCCAAGATCCGCACGAAAACAGCGTTCTCTGGCTACGTGCATTGTTGGACTACGCTCAGGGAAAACGGCCAGAGCCGCCGGGCGTTCTAGGAATGACCTTCTAACACTCGAATTACCTCACACCGACCGCGTCAACCCACCATCGATACGTATGTTCTGACCTGTGATATAGGCCGCCTCGTCGCTGGCCAGATAGGCGATCAGGCTTGAGATTTCGTCCGAGCGGCCGTAGCGGCCCATGGGGATTCGCGCCAGGCGATCTTCCTTCTCCGGCAGGCTGTCTATGAAACCGGGCAGGATATTGTTCATGCGCACGTTCTCGGCAGCGAACTTGTCGGCAAACAGCTTGGTGAAGCTGGCCAGCCCTGCCCGAAACACACCGGAAGTCGGAAACATCGGATCCGGCTCGAAGGTGGCGAATGTCGAGATATTGATCACCGTTCCACCACCTTGCGCAGCCATGATCGGGGCGACAAGGCGTGCCGGGCGAATGACATTCATCAGGTAGTAATCCATGCCGAGGTGCCAGTCCTCGTCGGAGATTTCCAGAATATCGCCTTTCGGGCCATGTCCGGACGAATTGACGAGAACATCGATCCGGCCAAGAGCGTCCACCGTCTTGCTGACAAAGGAGGTCAGGTCGTCTGCAACAAGATTGGATCCGGTGAACCCGACCCCGCCCAATTCCTCCGCGAGCGCTTCCCCCTTGCCGGAGGACGACAGAATTGCGACCCGGAACCCATCTGCAGCCAACCGTCTCGCTGCATCGGCTCCCATGCCGGAGCCGCCAGCGGTGATCATCGCAACCTTGTTATCGCTCATGTCCGTTCTCCAGAAAGTGTCTGCTTCATAGCTAGGCAAGCAGCCCGGCGGCGGCAAATGATTTTCCTGAATGGTTTCAATTCCAAACATGAATGAGAACAAGTCTAGTACGCCTGTTGGAGGACAAGCTCGGGGCGTGTACCAACCCGGCCCGCTTCGCGCATTGCGCGTCGTCTGTGCAGGTGAAAAACAAAAAGGCCCCGAATCTCTTCGGGGCCTTTCCGATGTGATTGTGCAGGGCCTCAGTCGGCCAGAGGCACCTTGGGCACAAGGCTTTTCTTGGCTGGACCGCTCTTGCCTGCAGGCGGCTTCGTATCCTTGGCGGCCGCTGCCTTGGCAGCAGGCTTGCGCCGGCGCTTCGGCTTTGCCTTGGTTTCGGTCTTGGCCTTGGCTTTTGGCGGTGTCGCACGCTCCTCGATGCTTTCCAAAAGCAGACCCTTGCCGTCCTCGGACACGGTGACCTTGACCATTCCGCCTTTCTTCAACTTGCCGAACAGCACCTCGTCGGCCAGAGGCCGCTTGATGTGCTCCTGGATGATCCGCCCAAGCGGGCGAGCCCCCATCTGGCTGTCATAGCCCTTGTCGGCAAGCCACTTGACGGCATCTTCCGTCAGCTCGAAGGTCACGCCGCGGTCAGCCAGCTGGACTTCCAGCTGCATGACGAACTTCTCGACCACCTTGTAGACGACTTCCATCGGCAGATTGCCGAACGGAATGATCGCATCAAGACGGTTGCGGAACTCCGGCGTGAACAGCTTGTTGATCGCTTCTGCGTCGTCGCCTTCCCGCTTCATGCGGTTGAAACCAACCGGCATCTTGGCCATGTCCGCGGCACCGGCGTTGGTGGTCATGATCAGGATGACATTGCGGAAATCGACCTGCTTGCCGTTATGGTCGGTCAGCTTGCCATGGTCCATCACCTGCAACAGGATATTGAACAGGTCCGGATGGGCCTTTTCGATCTCATCCAGCAGCAGCACGCAGTGCGGATGCTGGTCGACACCGTCGGTCAAGAGGCCACCCTGGTCGAAGCCGACATATCCCGGAGGTGCACCGATCAGGCGCGACACGGTGTGCCGCTCCATGTATTCGGACATGTCGAACCGGATCAGTTCAACACCCAGTGAAGATGCCAGCTGCCGAGCGACTTCCGTCTTGCCGACCCCTGTCGGGCCGGAGAACAGATAGCTGCCGATCGGCTTGTCAGGCTCACGCAGACCGGCACGCGCCAGCTTGATGGCAGAGGCCAACGTCCCGATAGCTTCATCCTGTCCGTAGACAACCCGCTTCAGATCCTTGCCAAGGTTCTCCAGAATCTCCGCATCATCCTTGGAAACGGACTTCGGCGGGATCCTGGCCATGGTGGCAATCGTGTTCTCGATTTCCTTCACACCAATGGTCTTGCGGCGGCGGGCTTCGGGAACAAGCATCTGCGAGGCACCGGTTTCGTCCAGCACGTCGATCGCCTTGTCCGGCAGCTTGCGGTCGGAAATATATTTCGCCGACAGCTCCACAGCCACCTTGATGGCATCGTTGGTGTAACGAACCTTGTGGAAGTCCTCGAAGTAAGGCTTCAGGCCCTTCAGGATATCGATCGCGTCCGGGATCGACGGCTCGTTGACGTCGATCTTCTGGAAACGGCGAACCAGCGCCCGGTCCTTCTCGAAGAACTGGCGGTATTCCTTGTAGGTGGTCGAACCGATGCAGCGGATCGCTCCGGAAGCAAGCGCAGGTTTCAGGAGGTTGGACGCATCCATCGCCCCGCCAGAGGTTGCACCGGCGCCGATCACAGTATGGATCTCGTCGATGAACATCACCGCACCCGGGTAGTCCTCGATCTCCTTGACCACCTGCTTCAGCCGCTCCTCGAAATCGCCGCGATAGCGGGTACCCGCCAGCAGCGAGCCCATATCGAGCGAGAAGATGGTGGCATCCTTCAGGACATCCGGCACATCGCCATTGACGATGCGATGCGCCAGACCTTCCGCAATGGCGGTCTTGCCGACACCCGGGTCGCCGACGAAGAGCGGATTGTTCTTCGACCTGCGGCACAGGATCTGGATCGTGCGCGAAATTTCGCTGTCGCGCCCGATCAGCGGATCAATCTTGCCGTTGGTGGCCTTGGTGTTGAGATTGACACAGTAAGCTTCAAGAGCGTCCGTCTTCTGACTGGACTTCTTCTCGGTTTCAGCTCCGGGCATCACATCTTCTTCATCCGCCCCTTCGACTGGACGGGCCTCGGACATGCCGGGACGCTTGGCAATGCCGTGCGAGATATAATTGACCGCGTCGTAACGGGTCATGTCCTGATCCTGCAGGAAGTAGGCTGCATGGCTTTCGCGCTCGGCAAAGATCGCAACAAGCACGTTGGCGCCGGTCACCTCTTCCCGGCCGGACGACTGGACGTGGATAACCGCTCGCTGAATCACACGCTGGAAGCCCGCGGTAGGCTTGGAGTCCTCGTCACTGTCCGTGACAAGGTTGTCCAGCTCGGTTTCGATATATTCAACCAGATTGCGGCGGATCGTTTCCAGATCCACGTTGCAAGCCCGCATGACCGCAGCCGCGTCCTGGTCGTCCAGCAACGCCAGCAGAAGATGCTCCAGCGTTGCATACTCCTGCTGTCGCTCGTTGGCGAAGGCCAGAGCCTGGTGAAGTGCTTTTTCAAGACTGCGTGAGAAGGAAGGCACGTGCGTTTGTCCTCACTTTTTTTCCATGACGCATTGCAACGGATGCTGATGCTTGCGCGCAAAATCCATCACCTGGGTGACTTTCGTCTCCGCGACCTCGTAGGAATAAATCCCGCATTCCCCGACGCCGTGATGGTGAACATGCAGCATAATGCGGGTCGCCTCTTCGCGGTTTTTTTGGAAGAAGTTCTCCACAACGTGAATGACGAACTCCATCGGAGTGTAGTCATCGTTCAACAGCAGCACTCGATAGAGATTTGGCCGCTTGGTTACTGTTTTGGTACGGGTGACTGTAACCGTTCCGGCGTCGCCACCGTCATTGTCATAATCAGAGCCCGCCGACATTGCCGTTTCTTTTGCCTCTATCACTCCGGCCATCACCAAATTTCGAATCCTGAACACACTGCCCTGCGCAGCTGGTCCAGAGCTTTCCGCAGCACGGACTGCGCCGCGAATACGCATTCTCAGTGGTAATCCTGCCGCGCAAGCCGCGCTCGCGCAATGGTCGATTTCATCAACATAAAGGTCAACAGCGCATTTGTAGTCCCTGCGCTGCCGGTCAAGAGGAATGTAGGTTGCCCGTTAATGATTAAAAGGTGGCAAGAGAACGCATTTCGAAATCCGGCTGCAAATGGCAGGATGAACCGCGGCAAGCCTGTAAATCTGTGCATATACGAAAAAACCCGGCTCGTCGGAGCCGGGTTTGAAACTTCAAGCCGTCCTGCGACGGCTAAAAGGAAAACTTATTTCGCAAGCTTGCCCATCACACCTTCGTAAGGCTTGTAGGCATCCTTGGACATGTCGGTGACCATTTCACCGATCTTCGTCATCTCGCCAACAAAACCTTCGTAAGCGGTTTTGACATAGTCGGCCTGCGCTTCAAATGCCTTGTCGAGGGACTTGGAGGAAACGAGCTTCTCAACAGCTGCGGATCCTTCCTCGAAGGACTTTTTCTGGTAGTCGGCCATTTCAGCGGCGATGGCCTGGAAACCCTTGCTGACGGAGCCGAAAGACGCCATGGCCATATCCATGTTGTCTTTGCTCATCTTCTGCATTTCATCAAAGTTGTTCATCATTTTTCTGCCCTTTTCCGGCGAACCGGTTTCCAATCCCAAGCATCGGCCTTATGGGGCGGCCCGGCGCGCGTATCGCGTTACCTAACGGGATTTTGTCGTAATGCACTGCACAATAAGTGTCAAGGCGATTTTGCATTGCAAAAACAACCATTACGCGAAATTGACAATCCTTCCATGGCGTAAGCTGTCAGACTTCCCTCTGAAAACAGATACCCCTGATCGAGACCGGCACCAGCAACCGGAAGCAGGAAACAACAGAGCCTCAGCAAGATTTCAGTCAGATTCTTGAATTTGACCAACTTCGGAACAACAGACACCGAAATAAACAAACTCTTAACCAATAAAACAAATGAAAATAAGATTAGATCTAAACAATTCTTATCAAGTACGCAAAACACAACCTTAACCAACAATTAACTCTAACAAAAAACTATTTTTTTAAGTGCTTTTTCGATCATTCATTTACTCATTCGTAACCGTGATTCCATCAAATGACATGGAGAACGACGGGGCCGCGGCTTTGAATCGCAGGGGGTTAAGATCCGAACCGTGCCGCTCCAGATACGAACCACGTGACCCAGAATGGGATAGTAATTGTGTTTGGGATGCGTATTTTTCGCAAAGGACGGGCTCTCGCCCGCACCGCTAAGATCTTGACCCTCGGCCTGGTGCTCCTGGGGGTCCCGGCAACGGCGATGGCCAACCCGAAATATGCGGGGATCGTCGTTGATGCAAAAACCGGCAAGACACTTTACTCCTCCTCGGCTGACGCCTACCGGTATCCGGCATCGCTCACCAAGATCATGACGCTTTATCTGGTGTTCGAGGAACTGGAAGCCGGGCGACTGTCGCTGGACTCCAACCTGAGCGTTTCCAGCTACGCTTCCGCACGTCCGCCCTCCAAGCTGGGCCTCAAGCCCGGCGGCACGATCAAGGTCAAGGACGCCATCCTCGCACTTGTTACCAAGTCCGCGAACGACGTCGCATCCGTGATCGCTGAAAACCTGGGTGGCTCTGAAAAGAAATTCGCCGAGCGCATGACCCGTACGGCGCGCCAGATCGGCATGTCGAAGACCACTTTCCGCAACCCGCACGGCCTGCCCGACAGCGGTCAGCGTACGACAGCTCGCGACATGGCGACGCTTGGCCGCGCGATTCAGGAACGTTTCCCGCAGTACTACGGCTACTTCAAAACCCGTGCCTACAAGTACAACGGACGCACCTATGGCAACCACAACAAGCTGCTGGGCCGCGTAAAGGGTGTAGACGGCATCAAGACCGGTTACATCCGGGCATCCGGCTTCAACCTGGTGACTTCTGTGAACCGGGACGGGCGGCAGATTGTGGCCGTCGTGATGGGTGGCAAAACCGGCGCGTCACGCAACGCGCAGATGACAAAGCTCATCAACTCCTATCTGCCCAAGGCAAGCCGCGGCCCGAAAACCGCCCCGCTGATCGTTCAGAACACGTCTGAACCGACTTTCGTGGCAATTGCGCTGAAGAACCCGCCTCTTCCGAACAGCAAGCCGGGAAGCGAACCTGTGCCTGCAACGGGTGAGCCGATGGTGCTGGCATTCACCGCACCGTCCAACCCTGGCGCCATTCCGACACCGGCTCCGGCCCCCCTTCCCGTGACTGCGTCCAATGCGCCAGTCATGGCTTCGGCCCAGGCCCCTGCTCCGGTTCCAGGCTTTGGCAACGACGTTCCGCTACCGCCGAAACTGGTCAAGCAACGCTTTGACAGCACGTTTGCAGTCGCAACAGCTTTGCCGCCGATCCCGCCTTCAAGCCCGGATGAGCCGCTTAACACCAATTCGATTTCCCGGACTGCCCTGATCGAAGCTGCAAGAGCAGAAGTCGTGAAGTCGGACAACAGCCAGCGCGCTGTCGGCTCCGCGCAGTCGGTCAAGACGGTCTCCGTTCAGACGATTGCGGTCAACACGACGCCGGTTGAAACGGTTGCAGCGCCTGAAACCGCAGTTGCCGACAACAGCAGCGACGACGACAGCGTTACGGTTGCAACCAGCGACACCCGCGATGTCGAGCCGGGCTGGCAGGTCCAGATCGCCGCAACAGAATCCGAAGGCCAGGCCATCACGATGTTGAAGAACGCCAAGGCCAAGACCGGATCCGCCCTTCGTGGCCGGGTCCCTTACACCGAACCCGTCGACACCAACGGACAGACCCTCTACCGGGCCCGCTTCGTCGGCTTCGACACCAAAACAGCTGCGTGGAATGCCTGCAAAAGCTTGAAAAAGGCAAAATACGCTTGCTTCGCCATCTACCAGTAACCGCGTAACGGATGCCGTCAATGTCTTCTGAGAAGCGTGTCTTTAGCCTCGTTGATTTTCGCCGCGAGGAAACCGGAGCCTCCCTGGTCGGGATGGACCCGCATCATAAGCCTGCGGTGCGCGGCTCTAATTTCCGCGTCCCCGGCATCGGGCGTAAGCCCCAGGATCTGGTAGGCCTCCTCATCTGTCATGGGGCCAGAGCTCGCCGCGCTTCCCTGCCGCTCTGCTCCATTCGCCTGGAAGTGTTCACGCCAACCGGCAAGCCTGCGGTCGAGATAAGCTTCGACTAGCTTCTGGCTCTGACCGTCCTGGGCCGTTTCCTGCCAAAAGGCTTCCAGGTCCGTTTCGGTCAACTGATCCAGCTCGCGCCCCTGATAGGTGCCTGCCAGCACGATCCCGGTCATGTGACCGGAATCGTGATCGAGTTCCATCTCCACCATAGCGGTCCGCACGCGGGAACGCTGTCCGGAGGTTTTCTGAGGTTTGTAGCCTGACGAGAGCCAGTTCAGCCCGGACATCCCCAGCACCGACAAGCCAAGCCCGAACAACGGAATGGCAAACACGAACCGGCCCGTCAGCGCAAAGACCAGCGCCAACACCATCAGAAACGCTCCTCCGAAGAGGCGCAGTCCTCTGGCCAGATTTGCGGGATTGGCGTTCACGAACTTGTTGCCGAGCGTCAACAGGGCGGTCAGCAGTATCAAGCCGATAATCAAATAAATCATGTGGCGGTTGGTTCCCCGTTCGCCGGCCCGGGACCATCACATCGGGATGCCCCGGCCCTACACCAGTCACGTGTCGAAAGTTGCCGAGTATGTAAACCTCCGGCACCGGCTACAGCAAGGAAGCGCAAGCCCGGCGCTTTCCGGGCTCTAGCGGGCCGATGGTAGCTGCTGCAGCAGAAGCGTTGCGCCCTTGCCGCCTTGCTTTTCCAGCTGCTGGAGTGCCGTCCGGCCTCCGCTGGCGAAAACGGCAACCGCTTTCAATAGATCGGCCAGTTGCTGGGCAGACCCGGAATCAAACCGGCAAAAGGCGCCGTTGGTCAGTCTGGCCATCTCGCGAAACGCGCGCTCAGCGACGCCGTCACGCCCCTCCTGAAACAGGAACATCGGCACACCAAGCATGCCCAGCTGGCCAGCCTTGTCACACAGGGCATCCACGTCCTCCTCCATGCAATCGCCGACATAGACCAGCGCCGCGATTTTCTCCGTATTGGCAGCGGACAAGGCAGCCGAGAGTACCTTTCGGATCTGGGTACGCCCACCCTGACAGGAAATCCGGCTCATGGCCTGGGCAAGCTCAGTGCCGCTGGAAAACCAGCGGGACGCCCGGCATTCACCGAAACCGCGAAAATAGACAAGCTTGATGCTGAGGCCTGAAATCTTGCCGGCTTCCTGAAACATCTCCGCCTGGATCTGACAGGCCTGGTCCCAGGTCGGTTGACGGCTCATGGTAGCGTCCAGGGCAAACACCAACCGCCCGCCGCTGCCCGGTTGCGGTGCAATTTCCTTGGCCTTCTGAAGAAAGGCAGCAACATCGGATTCGGCTGAAGGCACGCGGGCGTCCTGCTTGACCATAGGGTCTACCGTGCCTTTGCCGGTCTTGACGTTCACGGCCGCCTCCTTCTGCCAGTTGGTGACACTCAACTTGGGTCGGGGCAGCCGTTTTGGCAAGTCTCAAGCCGTCGGATGCGACATGGCGCAGCCGATCATCTTCTCATGCTGCCGCTGAAATCAGGCGTGTCTTTCCCGGCCGAGCCATCTGGAGGTATACCTCCATGACGAAGACGTTAGGCACCCAGCACAGCCAGGCGATAAGTGGATAGGCGACTTCAAAATCGACCCCCGCCGCCATACTGCTCCCCAGATAGACCCGCAATGTTACGGCAGCAAATGTAAGAGCTGCCGAACGCAGCATCCAGGCTCGGTGACGCGGGAATTGACGCCTCAAGGCAAAGGCGAACGCGATGCCGGTCGTCGCCAACCATAAGACTGCGAGAATCGCAAAGCCTGTTGCAGCGAAGGTCCCTGCAGTCGTGTGAAAGGCAAGCTGAAGTCCCGCAATCCCCGAGATCAGGATCGACACGACGTACCCTCGCCCCAGCCAGCGATGCAGTTTCGGCCTGCTGGCTCGCAGCCTTGTCATGAATTGAAACGGCATCAACGCAAGTGCGATCGGTGCAACACCGATATGGGCGTAGAGCATCAGCGCATTTCCGTCGAGGTTATGCGCCACGAATTCCATTGAAGCGGATACCCCCAGCGCCAAAAACCTCAATGAGGCCACGGCGACCAGAGCGGCGCTCACGGCTGCCGTCCAAAAAGCAACGTTTGCTGCAAACCTAGAAACCATCGACATACCGTCCCTCCAACATAACTTGACAGTGTCAAGATAGAGCTAAACTTGACACTGTCAAGCGAATGACCGATGAAGACCACATGACAGTTCCTCCTCCTCGTCGCAAAAGAGACGGCAGTCTTCGAAAAGCCCTGGTTGATGCAGGTGTGGCGCTTTTGCGAGAACGTGGTCCGGACAAACTCTCGTTGCGTGAATGCGCTGCCAAGGCAGGTGTGTCACACGCTGCGCCCGGTTATCACTTCAAGAACATCACAGGTTTGTCGACGGCGATTGCAGGGCGCGGCTTCGCCCTGTTTTGCCGGGCGATGGAACAACGTCTCGATGCGTCTCCTCCTGCGGCAACAGAAAGACTGAGCGCGATCTGTCAGGGGTACCTGGATTTCGCCACCGGCCACCCGGAGCTGTTCCTGTTCATTTTTTCGGGACAGAAGTTCAATGAGGATGACGAGGAATTCGCGGTCCACGCCTCAAGGGCCTACGCCATCCTGCGCGAAACATGCGCACCGCTGATCCCTGAAGGGACCGATCCGGAAGAAATCGAGATACTCGTGTGGTCGCTGGTGCATGGCTATGCCCATCTTGCCATGACACGAAAGAAGGAGAACCCGGGCCTCGGGCGCGGCTGGCCGGAACTCGGCACACTGGTCACGCATCTTCAGAAGGCCCTGCCGGATCCAGGCTGATATCAGCGGATCAAAGCAGGCAGAGTTCCGTAAGATCCCGCCGCATGTCCTCCGGCATGGCGTGTGCCGCGCCACCAGCCTTCAGATCCGCCGGCGCGTCCTGCGCCTTCAGATATCGCCAGCCCTGAAATGGCCGCTTGGGCTGGTACTGCGTCAGGATCAGTCTCGGCTCCATCACCAGGTCGCAGCGTTTGACGCCCGCCTGATCCGTAAACGGCCTAATGTCGATCAGGTGCTGACGCACCTGGATCTTGCCCTTGATCACCCAATAGAGAGACCCACCGTCCAGAAGCTCGTCCTTGCGGGTTGGCACCATACGCGTCGTATGGATCGTTTCCGCCGGAAGTCCCGATTTGCGGGCGTTCTCCATACGAAAATCGATCCAGGCCTGAAGAGACTCGACGCTGTCGGCGCCGACGCACAGTTTTACCAGATGCAAGGTCATGCTTCTGACGTATCAGGCTTCCCGCCAAGGTCAAGATTGTGGCGAGAAACGGCGGTGGATTGTCCAATTTCACAGGCAGCTTCAGCTTGCGCCGATGGCAAGAACGGGGTTCTCTTTGCCCATGGAAGTATTTGTAACGGGTGGAACCGGCGAGATCGGTTCTGCCGTGGTAAAGCGGCTGGTTCAAGATGGTGCCAGGGTAATCGGTCTGGCCCGCTCTGACGCGTCCTCGGCAAAGCTGCGTGCGTTCGGTGCAAGTGCCTACCCGGGCGATTTGCGAGCACCGGAAAGCTGGGTATCACGGGCGGCCTCATGCGATGCCGTCATCCATCTTGGTGCAACTTTTTCCGAAGACATGGGCCGTGTTGACCGCCAGAGCATGCTTGCGTTGAAGCAGGCCTCAAGGCACCGCAAGCAGCCGCTCAAGATTATTTACACCGGAGGCATCTGGCTCTTTCCCGCAACCGCAGGCGACAGCCTGTTGACCGAGAAAACCCAGTTCGCGCCCCTACCCGCGTTTCGCTTCATGACCGAGACGATCAGGACCCTGTCACACGGAACGGATCTCAATCTGACGGTCATTCATCCGGCCCTCGCCTGCGGCCAGACGACCGGGCCGATTGCCGAGATGACGGCCGCGCTGAAGGAAGGCAGGCCGTTTGAAACCCGCGCGACGTCGCAAACCAAATGGGCGCTTGTTGAAATCAACGACCTTGCCGCGCTTTATGCTCTTGCCCTAAAGAACGCACGGTTCCGGATGTCCCTGATCGCGAGCTGCATTCCCGGCATCTCGGTCGGTCATCTGGCATCTCACATTTCAGCCCGCCACGGACTGCCGCTGGAAATCATGACAGTTCCGGCCCCTGAAGCAACCGAACCGCTTACCGACTGGGCCGCCGGTTTTGCCTTGTCGCAGTCCGTCGACGTCAGCCATGCCCAAAGGGCAACTGGCTGGCAACCGGAACATTCGACAATAGAGGACCTCGTGGTGTCCTTGTCAAAATAGACGATAACCTTGAGTTTTGAGCAGCTTAGCGCACCGAGTCCGGTATTGGACAAAGACTTTCTAAAGTTTTGAAGGTGTATGATCCGGACAAAAGCTCAATACAGGGTCCGGGCGTGTTACGTACACTCACATCGTTGCTGGTCTTTCTCGTTTCCGTTTTGCCACTTCAGGCGGAAAGCATCCCCGTTGGCATATTCAAGGTGGTGAACACAGAAGGGTTTGTTCAAAGCAACGGGGAACGCATCGCGCTGGCAACCGACATGAACGAAGGCACGGCCCTGATCGAAAGGGATGCCACCAACCGTCTTGATGTCGAGATCAACGGCGCCAAACTCAGCCTGTTTCCGCTGGAACAAGGCCTGGCCGCGCTGACGTGGGACGCCAACGGAACGTCCCTGCTTCATGACATCGACATTCAGGCATTGTTCGGGAAAGACAATCCGGAAGATGTTCCGGCCTGGGGCGCGGAACTGGACTGGCCAGGATCCGGCACCGTTCAACTTGTACTGCTGCCTCTGGGTGAAAGAGCCTATACCGCATTCCTAATCAGCCATCCCGGCAACAGGACAGTGGTGCGGCAAATGGAATTCAGGCAGTCCTACGGGCCATCGGACAGACCCGAGATTTCGTTCTCAACCAGTTCTGCCGGAAACTGACACGCCCGAAGTTCGAACGACGCCTTCTCAGCTCGGAGAATACCGAGCTCGCATAAAATGTCCGCTAAAACGACAAAAGGCGCAGCCTCACGCTGCGCCTTTGTTTTCCTTGCGTCCCGCTGGCTTATTTGGCGGCGGCGACGGCTTGTTGTGCACTTTCAACATCGTTGAACAGAAGTACCATCGTCAATGCGAGGCCCACTGCAGCGACAGTCCAGAGAGTGACGCTCCAACAAGATTTCTGCACGTTTTCGTCCATAAAAACCCTACATATTGTTGTGCGGCGCCGGGTCCCACCGACCTCAAATATGGCGCCATTGAGGCGAGGAGGTAAACGATCCATTACTATTTCGCAAGCGCAAAAAAAGAGCAGCAGATCCCGCATTTTTGCATTCCTCGTTTCGCATCAGGAAATTCAGCCACTTAGTCCTCTCGGTGCTGCCTGTTAGGGACCAGGAAAAAGTCTGGTAAGACAGACCATGACCGGATTCGGCCACCGGAGAATCAAAAGGGATCAGGATGCACGCGCTCTCGAATATGGACCTGGCAGCAGCCGCCTGGTTTCTGTTTGCCTGGCTCGGTTTCAATTTGCTGATCGATGTCAGTCCGCTGCGTAAAAAGACATTGTCCAGCGCCATGGAAACCTACAGACGCGGCTGGATGCGTGCCATGAGCCTGCGGGAAGTCCGCATCATGGACACGTCTATCATGTCCGGTCTGCAACAAGGCACCGCCTTCTTCGCGTCAACGTCCCTACTGGCAATCGGCGGCGGCTTTGCGCTGCTGGATGCAACGGAACGCATCGTTCAGGTCGCTGGTGACCTGTCCATCCCGGTGGCCGACAGCCGCGCGCTCTGGGAAATCAAGGTGCTCGCCTTGATGCTGATCTTTGCCTATGGATTTTTCAAATTCGGCTGGGCGTACCGGCTCTTCAATTATGCCAGCATCGTCATGGGCGCAGTCCCGCAACAAGGTCAGGCACCTGACGAAGTGATCGCGAAAATGGCTGCGCAGGCGGGGGAGCTGGGCGTTCTCGCCGGCCGCCATTTCAATCGCGGCCAGCGAGCGCTGTTCTTTTCGATCGGCTTCCTTGGGTGGTTCGCCGGGCCTTATGTATTTGCCGCAACCACCCTCGCCGTTCTCCTGGTCCTGCTACGTCGTCAGTTCGTTTCCAAGGCCAGAGTAGCTGTACTCTTGGGGCAATATCCGAACTTGGGATCCGCGGACAAATCCGGCGAATACACCGATACGGGTTCATCAAACCCTTTCACCTGATAACGGCCGAAAAGGCCCGACCGGCACCCCATGATATCGGCCAGGGCATCCGAGACCAGAAGCTGGCGCTGCAGGTCCTTTGCAAGCTCTGCAATACGGGCCGCAAGATTGACCACTGGGCCGACGACCGTGAAGTCCAGCCGCGTTTCACTGCCGACATTGCCGTAGAAGACATCGCCCGCGTGAAGGGCTATTCCAACGCTCAGGTCAGGTGTGACCGAACAGGTTCGGGCCGTGTTGATCGCCTCGATCCGCGTCAGCGTTTCACGTGCTGCCATCAGCGCACGCACCGAGGCGTCCCTGGCTTCCTCTTCGGTTTCATACGGAAAGATCGCCATCACTTCATCGCCAATGAACTTCAGCACCTCGCCACCGTGGGCTTCGACAGCTGCTGTCATCGCTCCGAAATACTTGTTCAGAAACAATACGATCTTGTCCGCCGGAAGTGTGTTGGAAAGACGCGTGAACCCACGGATGTCGGCGAAGCTGACAACCGCCTTGATCCACTCGCCTTCTCCACGCCGTGTGGTGCCGTCCAGGACCTTCGAACCCGCCCGCGGGCCGACATAGGTGTCCAGGACGGTTTCTGCGGTGCGGCGCAGTGTTTTTAATTCACACACGAGGGCAAGCGGCTGGATCAGCGATTCAAAAACGCCGATATGCGACCCTGAAAATCCGCCTGGTGTCTTGGTGGCGAAACTCGCAACCTTCACCGAGCCGTCGGAGAACCGCATGGGCAGAGCGATATAGTCGGTATAGCCTTCCTGGCGCAGCTCTGCGGTAATCGGAAATTCGTCAGCGACAGCCGGCTTCTTGCCGATTTCCACTCGAACGGCCTTCTGCGTTTCATGCACGCGCTTGATCGGGCTTTTCTGGTACTCGTCCTGCGATTTGTTCTCCGCAGTGTGAAGACGCAATTCCGGTGCCTGGCCGTTGACCCAGATCGAGCTTTCCGCGCGCACGTTCGGATGCACCACCCAGATCCCTGTGGTGACACGATCGACCGGAACTTTTCCGGCGCGCAGACGTTTCGCCATCTCAGTGACGATTTCCAGCGTCCCTTTCAATTGGGGCGCATCGCTGTAGAGCCATTGTACGACGTCTGCCGCAACGATCGGCGCTTCGAGGACCATCAGCCCACGTCCTTTCAAATCCCTGATTGAGCCCAGTATATGGGAACACGCTCCGCACAGTAAAAGAGGTTCGATTTCAAAAGTCGCTGACTGTCGAAAGGGTTTTGCAAATTCATCGACCAGGGAAGAATTCCGTGCTCCTGCCAAGCATCCAGTAGACAGCCAGACCAACCCATTCCCGGTAGGCGATATCAAAGCGCCGCAGGCCTTTTGAAGCACCGTCGAAGCCGAGCGACTTGTCCTGCGGTCCACGCGTGCGATAGTCGACCGGATATGCCGTCACCCCGGTCCAACCGGCCTTTTCGAACACTCCCATGGCGCGCGGCATGTGATAGGCCGAAGTGACAAGAAGCCACTGCTGTCCGGGCTGTGGTTGCACAATATCCTTTGCGTAGACTGCGTTTTGCCAGGTGTTCTGGGACTTGTCTTCCAGAATGACGCGATCGGCAGAGATGCCGAAATCTCGAAACAGTCGCGCTGCCCCTTCGGCTTCTGTTGCCTGGTCCGACACGATCATGCCCTGCCCACCGGTGTGGATGATCTTCGCCTCCGGCAGCGCATTGGCCAGCCGCGCAGTGATGGTGATGCGCTCGGCGGACATTGTCAGGGCCGTGTCGCCCCGCACGCCGGTCACCACCGTGTCCACGGCACCACCCAGAACGATGATCCCGTCATAATTCTCCAAAGTGCCGGGACGCTGAAAACGGTCCTCGAGGGGCACAATCAACCAGTTGGCCGCAGGTGAGAAAGCGCAAACCACCAAACCAAGAAAACCGGCAAAAGTCAGAAACCGTCCACTGCGCCGCCACTTTGACGTAAGGCTGAGCACCAATCCCAAAGCCATCAGAACAACGAGAAAATTGGATGGCAGGATCAGAAATCCGCCGATCTTGGATAGGTAAACATACATCTGAAAAATCCGAATCGTTGCGGGCCCGATGCGTGACAAAGATACGGTGAAACCGACAATATTGAGACTTGAAGCTGAAGTGAGCACACATCCTGACAGCTTTGAGCCAAAATGGTTTTCACGGTCTTGGTCCGGATTTTCCAGTCGTTCTCCCGATCGACAATTTCGACAATATTCGAGGAACAGACGTCCGCCCACGCATTGTCACAAATCTCCAGATTGCATCATTATTGTCTCTTTATTTCAACGGTTTAATTGCTTCGAAAGAAAATTCCCCCAACGTTAGATTGCAACCCTAGGAGGATCGATCATGAGCCTGCCGATTGAAGTGGACCAGCAGCAGCCGGAAATCACCAAGGCTCAGATCCCTCTGGAGACAACCGACTTCTTCAATCAGATCATTCGAGAGCTCAGTGGAGCACTGCAGGAAATTGTCGGAGTGAACGAGGCGGAGGGGTTCATCGCACTGGTAGCCAACCGCATCGGTGAAAAGATCAATTCCGATTACAAGTCTGCCCTGCATCTTGAACAGATCCCAAGACCTTTGCTCGCAGACGTCCTGGCTGACCTGAAACGAAGGATCGGCGGCCAGTTCAGTGTCGAATATGAAGACGACAAGGTCTTGATCCTCAAGAACGCCCGCTGCCCGTTCGGAGATCGCGTCAAGGACCGCCCGTCCCTCTGCATGATGACGACAAACGTCTTCGGAAGAATTGCTGCAGATTGCCATGGCTACGCCAGGGTCCAGATCGACAGGTCAATTGCCCGCGGTGATACTGACTGCCGTGTTGTTGTCCATCTGGCTCCGACCGTAGAGAACGACGTCAACGGCAAAGAATTCTACAGGGTTCGATAGCCGTGCCCAGGTCCACTGCCATCATATCGGCCCTTGTCCAGACAATGCCCCAGCCTATTCTGCTGCTGGACGATTATGGCCGTGTGGTTCTCGCAAATAAGGCAGCCAAATCTCTTGCCGGAATTGGCGTAGGTGAACAACTTTCAGATAAGGTCAGGGATACAGCGCAGGTGGTTGACTACCTGTCGATGTGCAGGTCTTCAACCACTCCCGTTCCGGTGCGCCTGAAACTTCTGTCCGGATATGAAAGCGTTGCTTTCGGCCACAGACTGTCTGTTCCGGGCACCGGAATTGATGGTGCCGTTCTTGTCCGCTTCGACGAGAACATGAACCTTTCCAGCAAGTTTGCCGCGCTCAATGCCGACATCTCGTCGCTTAACAACAAGATCTTGCATTTCGGCCAGGAGCGGACCGAACTTGAAAACCTGGCACTCACGGATCCGCTTACCGGTATCTCCAACCGCCGCGGGTTCGACCAGGAACTGGACAAGGAATACAATCGATCTGCTCGCTATGGCCACGACTTCTGCATCTCCCTGATCGACCTGGACCATTTCAAGTCGATCAACGATGCCCATGGCCATCAGCTTGGAGATGAAATCCTCGTTCATTTTGCGCAAAGATGTCTGGAACATCTGCGCCAGACGGATGTCGTTTGCCGTGTAGGTGGAGAAGAATTCGCGCTGATCCTGCCGGAAACAAATCTGGAGCAAGCAACGATAGTCGTCAGTCGCATGCTTGATCTGTTGAACGCGACACCAATGTTCGCGCGCGGCAAGAGATACGCCTATACCGCAAGCGCGGGCCTGGCGGAAAAAAGGCCAGAAGACACCCCTGCCTCGCTTTTTGAACGGGCTGACAGAAACCTCTATTTGGCAAAGGAAACCGGCAGAGCCCGCCTCATCGCCGGGGAGGCCGTCCCCACGGCAGCGGCCATCGAGACCGGAAAGTCCGGCGAATGCCGGAAGTCAGGGCGCATCGATTCGCAGCATTTCTGAATTTGATCCGAACTTTGGCTATTGCTGACAGGCTTCGATTTGGTCAGGCTTTTCGCCGATCCGACCACCGCGGGCATTCCTTAGATGCCTCACTATTTTTAACAATGTGGACGCCGAGGCCTCCGCGGGGCCTGACTGACCGCTGTTTACGGGTCCTGTAACGCGCCTGTCACATTTTACCGACATCTTCCTGCTCAAACCGTTGAAAACGGCCGCTTTGGGGCTGTTTTCACCGCACCAATTCGCCATTAGCGGGCACTGGTGATTTTGACAAAGGGTTTATCCGTGATCGGAGTCACAGGGCTGGCACGCTTTCTGAGTCATCTTGGCGACATCGTAATGAAGGATCAATGAGGGTTAGCCAGATGACACTCTATATGAAACTAGGCGGTCGCACGGCGATCATGCGGGCAATGCCTCGCCTCAAAGCGAGACTGGAACAGGACCCGTGTTTCGACGTGACCAGCTTTCTGCCAGAATTCGAACACTCGGACGATCTGACCGAGTTCCTGATCTTCCTTGCCGGTGGAGCGCCATTTTACGACGGCAAGCCCGTCTGTGAACTGCTGGCGCCGATCTGCACCTGCAACAACATCTACGAACGCTTCGTGGATCACCTTGTCGCGGTCATCTTCGACGGCGCCCCTGCCCCCGGAGACGAAGAGCACCTGCGTGAGCTCATGTCCCGACTTCGGCCGCATGTGCTCAACCCCAAGCCGGTTGCACCGGTAATGGTCTATTCCGTCGAACCCGAACCGATCTGCCTCTGATCGGTTCGGATAGAAAAAACGCCGGCATTTGCCGGCGTTTCTACGTTTGCAGTCAGGTCAGTCGGGATCAACCCAGTTCGTCCACGCTCGTGACGATCTTGCCGACCAGACCGTAGTCGATACCCTCTTCCGGGCTCATCCAGTAGTCGCGATCGGTGTCTTTTTCGATCCGTTCGATCGGCTGGCCTGTCGCCGCCGCGAAGATCTTGTTCAGTCGATCGCGCATCTTGATGATTTCCTTGGCCTGGATCTCGATATCCGTGGCCATGCCGCCGGCACCACCGGACGGTTGATGAAGCAGGAAACGAGTGTTCGGCGTGCAGAAACGCTTGTCCTTGGGAACCGACACGTAGATCAGTGCACCGGCGCTGGCCACCCAGCCCATGCCGAGGATACGGACCTCGGGTGCGATGAACTTGATGGTGTCGTGAATCATGTCACCGGATTCGACATGACCGCCCGGAGACGAAACAATGACCGTGATCGGGTCGTTGGAAACCTGCGCCAGCGCCAGAAGCCGGGCGCACACGTCGCGGGCCATGTCCTGTGTCACCGGACCGGTGATCAGAACTGTGCGCGCTTCGAACAGATGCTTGTCGACCTGGATCGACGGCTGGCTCTTGGGCTTATCCTCGTCTTCATCGTCGAGGCGTGCAGGCACCGTGGTCGAATAGTTTTTCATGCGCAGGATTAAGCTCCCTTTGCTGTTGGGCCGGCCTGGCCGGCATTTTCGATGGGCTGACGGAATGTTTCGCCGCCCCGCGTTGGTCCATGTGTAAGCGAAGTCAGTTGCACTCGCAAATCATCAGACCCTGATTAGCGTGAAAAGAGTTATCAGATCGGCAACAGGTGACATTGCCCTCTCTCAATCACCCGGTCCCGTCGTCTCGCCGAAGCGCTTTTCCTGTCGCCCGACAAGCAGATACCAAACAAGCATGGCTGCGAAAGGCAGGGACGGCCAGACGAACCACAATGTGGACAAGCCAGATGTCAGCAGGTTGATCACGAAAAACAGGCCGATCATGAAAACGCAGCTTCGCACCCGCTTTGGCTGAGCCCTCAACCAACGGCGCGCCTGTTCAAACCCGGAGGCAACCGCCTGGGTGTCCCATTCCCATTCCGGTCTTGGAATTTCGGTCTGGCGTCGCTCTGCAGTTCCGTTCGTCTCCTGCCCGGACCGTTTTTCCTCCGGCGCATTGCGACCACCAATACGCACGCTATAGGTTTCAACGGGATCGGTAACGTTCTTGACATGTTGAGGGCCAAGCGGCTCAAAGCCCAGCGCCATCTTGGTTTTGACCTGGTCATAGACCGATTGGGAGAGCATGATTCCACCCCTCGGTGCGATTTCCTGCAAACGGGCAGCAACATTCACACCGTCGCCGTAGATATCCTCGCCCTCGACCATGATGTCGCCGAGATTGATACCGATGCGAAACTCCATCCTGTTCAGGTCCGGAAGGTCCGCATTGCGAACGGAAAGCTCGTTCTGAATGTCGACGGCGCATTGAACGGCCTCCATCACCGAGGCGAACTCGATGATGACAGCATCACCCCAGGTGTTGACGATACGTCCATTGTGACGCTCGGTCAGCGCAGACATCACCAACCGATAGGCCTTGAGCCGGTCCAGCGTTCCGTCTTCATCCCGCTCCATGAGCTTGGAATATTGCGCAACGTCTGCGCACATAACTGCCGCCAGACGCCGCTTGACCCGTTGCATGCTCTTACCCCGCTTGCTCCCGCTTAGGAATGGGAAGGCAAACCGGAAATTGCAAGGGAAAATCCACCGAATTCGCCACCCAGCCCGAAGTTCGGGCAAACCGGAAAAGCACTGTCAAATGTCTCCGGCGAGTTTGCGCAGTGCTGCCAGGGCATCATCGGCGCGCTCTTCGGGCACAAAAACATGATCGTGAAAATAGGCTGCGACCACATTTGCCGAAATCCCCTCAGCGGCCAATGCAGCCGAGATCGACGCCGTCAGACCCACGGCTTCAAGTGAGGAATGCACCGTCAGCGTTATCCGGCGAAACCATTCGGCCTCGGCCAAACCCAGTTCGCGCGCACGCTCCACCGGCAGGATGGCTGTCAGGCCCTCCGTTTCCGCAAAAAGCCCGATCGGGTCGTATTCCGCCAGGTCCGTCATGGATTTCGAAGCGAAGGTGCAGAACACATAGGGCTCCGGATCCAGCATCGGACGCATCTGGGAGATCAAGGTGGCAAGGTCGGTTTCACCGGTCATTCGGATAATCCAATCAAAGAAGTTTGCGCATCAGCGGCCGCCGCGGGCTTCTGCGTGCGATTTCGACAAAACCGGCTCTACGGAAGACGTCTGCTATACCCACAAAGCCTTCTCCCCATTGAAGGGGCTTTTCCGATTCCATTGGACAAGCATCCAGTTGCTGCGCTCCTTGCGCTTTGGCGTGTTCGATGCCTGCATTGAGCAACACGGACATCAACCCGGTTTTGCGATGTCCGTTTCTGACAAAGAAACAGGTGACGGCATATGTGGCCGCCAGCGCTTGTTCGCTGTCATCGGGCAGCGGCTGGGTGGTTTTTCCAAGCTGAAAACGCAGATACTGCACGCGCGGACCGAGTGCGATCCAGCCCACGGCCAGATCACCGCGATAGGCCAGAAGCCCTGGCACCGGACCCGCGTCCACTTTCTGCTGGAATGCATCGCGCCGTTCATCACGGGTCATCGCTTTCCAGTCCCTTCCCCGCAAGAACGGCCACATGCACCAGCAACCGCCAGACGCCCCCCTCTCCGGTCCGAACAGATCCACCAGATCTGCCCAGCGCTCCGGGGTTGCAATCTGAATGTGGACGGGATCGTTATGTGTCATATCCACTCCTCCGGGTTGCAAAGTTGCACGGAAAGAACGGGGACGGCAATCCCGGTGAAAGTGTCTGTTCCACAAAAGCAAAACGCCGCTCAACAGGTGGCGTTTCGTATTTTCCTTCTTCGCTCAAGCCTTGTTGGGCAATCAAGACAACGGGCTGTGTTTATGCTCCAATTCAGGCAGCGGCTTCCAGCCCGGCAATGTCGATCTTCCTCATCTTCATCAGGGCAGCACTGACACGGCCAGCCCGTTCCGGATTGCCAGCATGCATCAGCCGAGGCAACGCCTTCGGTACGATCTGCCAGTGAACACCGTAGCGATCTCTCAACCAGCCGCACTGCCCTTCTTCCCCGCCATCGGCAAGGAGCGCCTGCCAAAGCCGGTCCGTTTCCGCCTGATCTTCCGTCAGTATGGAAATCGAGGTCAGATAACTTGGCTGCATATCCGGGTTGCCGTTCAGGATCATGAAAGGTGAGCCCGCCAGGGTGAACTCGGCAACAAGCACAGGTCCATTCGGATCCGGCCTGAAGACCGAGCCCATCACGCTATCCGGCAACAGGGACGTATAGTATTTGGCGGCTTCTTCGCCCTTTTCACTGAAGAACAGGCAAGTGCGTACCTTGGCGGAAAATGCAGGAGTTGTTTGCAAGCCCTCAATGGCAATCGACCTAGCAAGCTCATCAAGCTGAGTGGAAGCGGCCTTCCAGCCTTCCTCAAAACCCATTTCCAGGTGCTTGTTCCTGTCAGCTTCCGAAGTGTGGCGAGCCCCCCATGTGAAGCGCGTACCAACACCGGGAACATCTGCCAGTTCCACATACCCGGTCATGAACGCGTTTTCCCGCGGCACATATCCTTCCGAATAGGCATCCGTGAACGTTAGCTTCTCACCGTCGACAACTTCCAGAAACATTCCGACGTTCTCGAACAGCTCCCCTTCCGGACCGGCCATCACTGTGTTGAAACGCCCTCCCGGACGGACGTCCATGTCGGCCTTCGGTACGAACCAGGGCTTCGGGCAAAACCACCGCTTCAATAATTCGGGATTGGTCCAGCATTGCCAGACGGCCTCGCGCGGCGCGGCAATGACGCGGCTGAGTTCCAGCGTCAGACCTTCCTTGCGAATTTCGACTTCACTCATTGCGCTCTCCCGTTTCTAGACCGGCCGAACAACAGTTCGACGTAACGTTTCAGATGATCGATGCTGTCAGTTGCTATCGACGGCGCATTGCCTGCCTTTGCCAGCACGAATGCCCCCTGGATCACGACCTGTGTGTGAAGTGCCAGGCTTTCCGCACCACCTGGAATTTCAACGCCCCGGGCTTCAGCTGCTTCTGCGATATCGGAAACCAGTGTTGCGGCGTGCCCGGTGATGCTGCGGTTGCAGGCATCGCGGATGGAGGGGTTCGTGTCATAGACTTCCTGGACCATGGTCCCGACCAGACACGTGAACTCAGTCACGTCGCCCTGCACCAGTGCCTTGCGGAAATCGAGATAGCCGAGCACCCGGTCCAACGGATCTTCAGGATCGTGATACGTCGCCTTCTCGAACAGAGCCCCGGTCGTTTCAGACCAATAGTCAGCAGCGGCCACTGCCAGATCGTCCTTCGAACGAAAGTGGTGGAAGAAGGCCCCCTTGGTCACGCCCGCCTCCCGGCACAGATCATCGACGGTGGTGGCCGTGTAGCCCTTCATGCGGATCACACGCAGTGCCGAATCCAGCAGCTTGATCCGCGCATCCGGCCGTTTGGTCTTTTGAGATTTCTCTGTCATACGTCACTCATACCGACCAGTTGGTATGTTGTCAATCGACTTGCTCTACGACCGTGCTGCAACTCCCTGTCACCGGCTAGCAAGGATGCGCCAAACGCGTTTGAGCGAGCGAGCGGGGATTCTGAAATTGAGGCATTGAAAAACGAAAGGGTTCCCTGCCAACACCTGAATTGAGCGGACGAAGAACGCTTGGTGATCGCAACATGCCGGGATTTAAGCCCACGCCAAGCCTACCAGGGGATCGGCCTGCCGGTTTGATCGAAAAACCCACCGGTGTCGGCAGGCATAAGACTGGTCAGCACATCGACAAGACGCTCTGCTGCAACAGCCGGTTCCTGAACATCGAGCCCGGTTTTCGCAAAGTTCTCGGTCAAGGGTGTTTTCACCGTGCCGGGATGAAGCGCAACACAGATAGCAGAGGGATTTTTGCGTGCCAGCTCGATAGACGCCGTACGGACCAGTTGATTGAGCCCAGCCTTGGCGGCCCGGTAAGCAAACCATCCACCAAGACCGTTGTCGCCGATCGAACCGACCCGGGCCGAAAGCGTCGCAAAGACACTTCTTCCCTCTTTCGGGAGGAGCGGCAAAAAGTGTTTCATCAGCAGTGCCGGTCCAATGGCGTTGATCGCATATGAACGAGCAAGTACTTCAGGATCGAGTTCGCGCAGGCTCTTTTCCGGACGGGCACTGCCCAAGGTAAGCGCTCCGGTGGCATCGAACAGCAATCGAACATCCCCCTCATTCTCCCTTATCCAGTCGGCACAGGCCTGGATCATGCGTTCGTCGAGCAGGTCGAGAGGTGGTGACGACGTTCGATGAAGGGCGATAACCTTGTCGTAGCCGCTGCCCGCTTCAAGGTGGTCTCTCATGGCTGAGCCAATTCCGCCGCTGGCCCCAAAGATTACCGCAATTGACGTCATTCACTGCCTCACTTTCGTCGTGACAGCAATACGCAGAAAAAGCCGGATCGGTTCGCCAGCAGGATTGGTCTCAGGTGCTGCCGACCGTCGCTTCCCAGGGCCCATCAACAAATTCGGCTTCGTCATCCCCTGGCCAGGGAGGCATAGAGATACAAACGAACTGCAGAACGCTTTCACCGGTGTTGCGGTACTGGAAAGCTGTTCCAGCCGGGATATCGATGGAGACACCGGCTTCCAGGTCGACAACGCCCTGGCTGGCATCGTCGGACCTCCAGATCTGTCCATGGCCGGAAAGCACATGCCAGAACTCATGCACGGTCCTGTGCCGTGTTGCGCGGTTGGTCTGGCCGACAGGAACAGTCGAATGGATCATGTTTCCTGTCGGCCCATCCATGATGAAACGGATATCGGCCCCCGCCGGAGATTTCGCGTCGGGCTTTTCGGGAAGCCGGGTCTGTTTCATGCCATTCTCCGAACTCGGTGATCAGGCCGTCTTGTTAAAGATCTCACGACCGATCAGCATCCGCCGAATTTCGGAAGTTCCCGCACCAATCTCGTACAGCTTGGCGTCACGCAGCAAACGCCCGGTCGGATATTCGTTGATGTAGCCATTGCCACCAAGCAGCTGGATCGCATCAAGTGCCAGTTTGGTTGCGTTTTCGGCAGCGTAGAGGATTGCACCAGCGGCGTCTTCGCGCGTGGTCTCGCCCCGGTCGCACGCCTTGGCAACCGCATAGACATAGGACTTGGTGGCGTTCATGGTCACATACATGTCGGCAACCTTGCCCTGAACAAGCTGGAACGTGCCGATCGGCTGGCCGAACTGCTCGCGCTCGTGGACATAGGGAATGACCACGTCCATGGCTGCCTGCATGATGCCGACGGCCCCTGCAGCCAGAACGGCGCGCTCGTAGTCCAGACCCGACATCAGCACGTTGACGCCCTTGCCAACCTGGCCGAGAACGTTTTCTTCCGGCACTTCGCAATCCTGGAACACCAGTTCACCGGTTTCGGACCCGCGCATGCCGAGCTTGTCGAGTTTCTGCGCGACGGAAAAACCTGCGAAGCTCTTCTCGACCAGAAATGCGGTAATGCCCTTCGGCCCGGCTTCCGGATCGGTCTTGGCATAGATGATCATCGTATCGGCGGACGGACCGTTGGTGATCCACATCTTGGAGCCGTTGAGGACGTACCGATCGCCCTTCTTTTCCGCCTTCAATTTCATGGAAACGACGTCTGAGCCAGCGCCCGGCTCCGACATGGCCAACGCGCCCAGATGTTCACCGGTCACGAGCTTGTTCAGATAGCGCTTCTTCTGGTCGTCACTTCCCCAGCGGCGAAGCTGGTTGACACACAGGTTTGAATGGGCGCCATAGCTGAGGCCGATGGAGGCGGACGCCCGGCTGACCTCTTCCATGGCAATGCAGTGCTCCAGGTAGCCCAGACCCGAACCGCCCCATTCTTCCTCCACTGTGATCCCGTGAAGGCCAAGGTCTCCCATTTCCGGCCAGAGCTCCCGCGGGAACCAATCCTCGCGGTCGATCTTTTCTGCCAGAGGCGCAATCCGGTCCTGACTGTAGGACCGAACGGTGTCGCGCAGCATGTCGGCGGTTTCGCCGAGATCGAAATTGAAACCCGGAAAATCGTTACGGATCATCTTGATTACCTCCCAGAGTTCTTAAGGCCTGTCGTATCGGACAAAATCGCTCAAAACGCCGATCCGGTCGTAAAGCTGCCGGGCGCGCGTATTGTGATCATGTGTGTGCCAGTAGACTTTGCCGCTGGCAGACGGTTCTTCGCTCGCGGCCCTGTAGACCGCCTCGATCAGCTTGCGGCCGGCTCCGCCACCACGAAGCTTCTCGCTGACATACAGATCTTCCAGACAGCAGGTGGATGAACTGGCCCAGGTGCTATCGTGAAAAAGGTAATGGACCAGTCCAACCAGCTCATTCTCCTGAACTGCCACGAACGCGCGGTGGCCTGCATCGGAATGCAGTCGCTCAAAGAGGGTTTCCGTCACTCCCGGCGCCAGATCCTGCTCGTAGAATGCAAGATAGGCCTTCCAGAGTTCGAGCCAGCCCGGCTTATCGGATCGTTCCAGCGGCCTGATGGTGATATCGGTCATTCTTCAGTCCTTGACGCCGGCAACGCTCATGAGCGTGAACAGCCCCGTTGCGACATGCACCTGTGCGCCGTCGTCCAGCCCGTAGACATCCGCCTTGGCTATGGTCAGCGTTCGTCCCGGTTTGACAACCCGGCCACGCGCAAGAAGCACCGGCTGTTTCGCCGGATTGAGCAGGTTGATCTTGTATTCGCTGGTCAACACCCCGAAGCCGGCGGAAAACAGCGTCAGAGCTGCATAGCCTGCCGCACTGTCCGCAATGGAAGACGTCGCACCGGCATGAAAAAAGCCGTGTTGCTGTGTCAGTTCCGGAAGCATCGTCAATTCCAGATCGACCACTCCGGGCGAGACGTGAACCATCTTCGCCCCCAGATGGGTCATGAATTTCTGCGCGGCAAAACTGGCCCGAACACGGGGTTCCCAGTTTTCGTCTCGAGGCGAAAGATCCATCACGTGTCCTCCGAGGTCGTAACGGCGCCAGACAGTTGGTCCGGGCCTGTTTCAAGCTCGACCATGCGCGCTTTTGCACCGGCCTCGACATCGTCGAGTTCAACCAGGGTCAATTCGATATCGCGCTGTTTTTCGAGAAGTTCAGCCCGGCGGGCGGCGATCCTGTCGAGAAGCAGCCGCAGCTGGCCGGTTTCACCGGGCGCACTGCCGTACATCTCGATCATTTCCTTGATTTCGTTCAGGGAAAATCCGAGACGCTTGCCGCGAAGGATCAATTTGATGCGGGTACGATCACCAGGTGTGTAAAGGCGTTGACGACCCCGGCGCGTCGGCGACACCAGCCCCTGCGCTTCGTAGAACCGCAGGGTTCGGGTGGTAATGTCGAACTCCTGCGTCAGCTGGGTGATGGTGTAATAACGCTGCATGCCCGCTCCTTGTTGGAGCGCACAGTTCCGTCTTTTTACGTTAAAGTCAACACGTCTATTTTAAAGCTTATATTTCATGAACTTGAGCAATCAGGATTTCAGATTATCCAAGCTCTTCTCTGGATGAAGGACATTCAGATCGACATCGCCGGAAATGCCTTTGATCGTGCCCCGGTCATGGTACTGCCAGAGCGACCAGTCTGACACATAGCCGGGGGAATGCCAGATCGACTGCGTCCAGAGACGGCGGTTCAGGCCCTTGCCTTTCAGATAGTCCAGATAGAAGTCCTCCGGCACATAAAGGATGACCTGCTTGCCGCGCCCCTGCTCGACCAGAGCAACGAAATCACTGATTTCCTGCAGCACTTCCTCGGCCGGCGGACGGCGCGCGCAGTTCCCGGTGAATTCCAGATCCACCACCGGCGCCAGCATGTCGCTGTCCTGAGGCAGAACCGACAGGAAGTTTTGCGCCTGCTCGCGGCCGGATTTGCACAAACTGAAGAAATGATAGGCACCACGCGCCAGACCCGCGCCTCCTGCTCCGGCCCAGTTGCGGGCAAAGGCACGGTCCTTGAAGTCTCCGCCTTCAGTTGCCTTCATGTAGACGAAGGCAATATCGTCCGCCGCCACCTGCGCCCAGTCGATATCACCCTGGTGGTGCGAAATATCGATGCCGCGGATCGTGTATTGGTTCCGGTCAGGCTCCCAGTTCATGAAGAAAAACGCCGCTCCGACAATCGAAATCACCCCGCCGACGGCAACGTAGAACAATGTCCGCAGGACCGCTTGCAAGAAATTCATTGCGCCACCTGTTATGACTTTCAAACGCCGTCACCCTGCCGCAAAACTGTTAAGAATCACGATAGGTAATTCGGCCAGAGCGGGGCTGCCGCCAGCTCCAGGACATTGCCATCCGGGTCGTTGAAATAAAGGCTGGTGCCGCCTGCCGGCCATACGACCTCGCTGACAATTTCCACACCCATCTCGCCCAGGTAAGCCCGCCAGGGTTCCAGTTGGTCGGACCCAATGCGAAACGCGAAATGACTGTGCCCCGACGTATCGTGCCCGGGAACGATACCTCCCGGCGTCTCAACGTCCTCCCCGGTATGGCCGCGATGAAACACCAGAAGCGCCTGCGCAGGGCCGGCATCATAGGCAAACAGCCTTTCTCCAGCGACCATGCGCTTCAATCCCAGAATTTCGGAATAAAAGGTATGAGCCGTCTCCATGTCGTCGACATAAACGGCGGTTTCCAGGATGCCATCAAGCTTCGGCCGCATGTTCTTAATTCTCCGCGTGAGACTGGTCGGCCCTTCTTAACACCCATCCGCCGGGAATTTCAGGTTACCCGGCAAGGTTTTCTTTCAAATCGCCATCGCCAATTGGATTTGTCGTGTGACGGCTGCATTCCGCACAGAGGTGATCGCCCGTGATTGCGTCAAATCGGGAAGTTCCGTGCGTGCATGACCGGCTTGAATTCCGTAACGGTATATTCCGCAACGCCCGCCGACTTGAACGGGTCCTTGTTGATCGCCAGTTCGACTTCGACACGGTCTGCTGCGCGCGCCAGGATCACACCGCCGGTTCGCGGCTGTTTCGGACCGGACGCCAGGAACAGACCGGCCTCATACTGATCCCGCAGGAAGGACCTGTGTTCTTCCGCCAGAGCGTCTATTTCCCATAGATCAGCAGTGTAGTGAAGATCGATAACAAAAAGGCTCACGAAAGCTCCTTTCCACCAACAGAAAGCCCAAAAAGAGGTCCGGCTCGACCACAAAAGGTCGAACCGGACAATCTGTGTCAGACGACAGTCAGCTTGACGTCAATGTTGTTCCGGGTGGCGTTTGAATAGGGGCAAACCTGGTGTGCCTTGGCAACGAGGTCTTCAGCTACAGCTTTGTCCAAACCCGGCAGGGACACTTCCAGCGCGACCGCCAGACCGAACCCGCCTTCCGAGCGCGGACCGATGCCAACCGTCGAGGTGATGGATGTATCAGCCGGGACAGCAATCTTTTCCTGCCCGCCGACGAATTTCATCGCGCCAATAAAGCAGGCTGCATATCCGGCTGCGAACAGCTCTTCCGGGTTATTGCCTTCGCCGCCTGCGCCGCCGAGTTCTTTCGGCGTCGCCAGCTTGACCTTGAAGGATCCGCTCAACGTTTCCGCCGCACCATCGCGGCCGCCGGTGGCCTTTGCCTTGGTTTCATATTTCACATCAACAGCCATCTGCAGGCTCCTTCTCTCAAATAGCAAGTCATTCAGCCTTATATATCGTATAAGCTTTAATCGTACACGATATAAATTACCCACATATACACACGCTTCCAATTCGTCAACAGTTGCGACCATATCGCGCGCGATTTATAAGGGGCGAATGAGCGAGACCACAAACCAGATGTCCCTGCTGGACGCGATTGGATTTTCCGCGCCGGAAGCGACTGAAAAACAAAAAAAAGACAAGCCGGCAAAAGCCGAAAAGTCTGAGAAGAAACAGCGCAAGAAGGCCGCAGCCAAGCCTGAGGCGGAAACGGCTTCCGGCGCTGAAAGCGATGACACACGCGAAGCGGAAATTGACGTTGCCGTCGCCGAGACGCCTGCCAGCCAAGAGATAGCTGATACCGGGCAGACACCTGACGTTTCTGCGGAAACGCAGGCTGGCGAAGATCCCGGCACCGAACAGGCCGCATCTGTATCCGCTGCCAATGACCCTGCCAGCGACCAGGACGACGACAGTCAGAAAATCCATGATGGCAGCTTGCCGCTCGACCGGCACTTGTGTTTTGCGCTGTATTCCGCCAACCACGCAATGCACGGCGTCTACAAGGCGTTGCTCAAGGAAGTCGGGCTCACCTACCCGCAGTTCTTGGCCATGACGGTGCTCTGGGAAACAAACAACGTTCCGGTTGGTACCATTACGTCCAAGCTGCAGCTCGACACCAACACGCTGACGCCACTGTTAAAGCGGCTTGAGGCCATGGGGCTGGTCACGCGGACACGCAACATCAAGGACGAGCGCCAGGTTATCCTGAAACTGACCCGCAAAGGCCGCGCCTTGCAGAAGAAAACGGAACATTTCAGCACCTGCATCATGTCTTCGACCGGACTGAAACTGGAAGAAGTCATCGACCTTCAGGCAAAGGTCATGACGCTTCGGGACAATTTGCGTAAAGCTGGCCTGGAGTGATACCTGGCATTGAGCAGCGAGCAAAATGAGTAGCCATCAAACAGGCTCCGGGAAGTTGCTGCACCAGCACAAATCCCGGGGCCTTTTGTTTTGGCAATAACGGGTCTGCGTGACCTTTTGCAGCGCAGCTCAAGTCTTTGTCGACCGCCCCCCCTCCATGGCGTCGTGTTTGTTGAATTCGACAACAAAACTTTCGACAGGAAGCAGCCATGGTCCAGGCATGGCCTGCCCGCCGAACCTTTGAACCAGGGCTATTCCACTCAGCGTCAGGTGTGTTTGCTTTTAGTGACCCACATTCACGACCTCCGCGGCATCATTTTTCCGTCAGCAATGCCTGCCGCAGTGTCCTCGTCAGGACAGCTTCCGCCTCGCCCTCATCCCAGCCGCAGTCCTGTGTCAACAGACCCCAGGCCTGCACACTGAACGACGCCCAGAGAAATTCTGAAGCCGACTTCGCTGTCCAGACGGATTGCAGCGCACCGTCGCGTTCCAGCGATCCGGTCAACACAAGCAACCATTGCCTCAGTTCCGACATCCGGTCTTCCCACGCCGCCGATGCGTCCGCATCGGTGGTTCGCAGGCGGATAAGATCCGAGGCAACCGGGTAGATTTCCTTCACGAAGCCGACCCAGACGGCAACAGTAGCATTCAGCCGTTCATGCGGCTGTGGCCTGTCAAAGGCTGCAAACAGTTTCGCCCGTATGTCGAGACGTTCATCAGCCCGCCGGACGAGTGCCAGGATCAGCCCCCCACGCGAACCAAAGTGATCATAGACGGACTGCCGGCTGATTTTTGCCACCTTGGCGATTTCCGCCAGCGACACGTCCGCGCCCCGCTGCGAGATGAGCGTCCAGGCACTATCGAGAATTTCCGCGCGCGCGCGTTGCACCCTGGCTTGACTTGACACGTGTAAACTTTCCTGCAATTTGACACGTGTAAAGTTAAGGAGAAGCCTCATGGACGTCAAGCAACAGTCAGCCCAATTCGTAACCTGGTACGGCCCGGGAACCGACGGCACCAGCCCGACGGAAAGCCAATGGACGCAGATCCTCAGCCGGGCGAGCGACAAACCCGTAACCCTGATCAATTTCTTCAAGCTGAATGCCGCCGCGACATATGCGGACGGAACGACAGGCCAGACCGGCCAGGAAGCCTTTGCCAGTTATGCGGCCGCAAGCATGCCGGCCATGGAGCGGGCTGGTGGACGGTTCCTTTATGTCGGACCGTTTCAGGGCATGTTCCTGGGGCAGGACGAGGATTGGGATCTGGTCGCTATCGGCGCCTATCCCGATTTAACCGCGTTGGTCGCACTCTATTCGGACAGCGCCTATCGCGAGGCCTTCCATCACCGCACGGCCGCATGTCTGCGACAGAAGGTTCTGGTTTGCGGTGACTGACCTTTAAACGAGGCCTGCCGATTGGAGGCTAGAACGGCAGGCCGAACCAAAGCGCCGCGATGCCGAGAAAGGCGAAGAAACCGACCACATCTGTCACCGTCGTCACGAAGACGCTCGAGGCGATCGCCGGATCAACGTTCATCTTGTCGAGCGCGATCGGGATCAGAAGGCCGGAGAGACCCGCGAACAGCAGATTGATCACGATCGCACCGCCAATCACCACGCCGAGCCCCGGACTGCCAAACCACATCCAGGCGGTCACCCCGATTAGGATGGCCAGGGCAACGCCATTGAACACACTCACCAGAATTTCACGGTTGAGAACGCGCAAAAGATTGCGCGCACCCAGTTCCTGGGTGGCAATACCACGCACGGCAACGGTCATCGTCTGGGTGCCGGCGTTGCCCCCCATGGAAGCGACGATCGGCATCAGCACCGCCAGCGCCACCATGGCCTCGATCGTGTCCTCGAACAGCGCAATCACCACCGAGGCAAGCACGGCGGTGCCAAGGTTGACGACCAGCCAGGTCAGCCGCGAGCGCGCAATGGTCATCACATTATCGGAAATCTCTTCATCACCGACACCGGCCAGGGCACGCAGGTCTTCTTCCGCTTCTTCCTGGATGACGTCGACGATGTCATCAACCGTCAAAACACCGACCAGACGGTCATTCTCGTCGACAACGGCGGATGAAACGAGGTTGTAGCGCTCAAACCGGCGGGCCACCTCTTCCTGATCTTCCGTCGCGAGCACCGCCTGGCGAGTCTCCTCCATGATGGAAGTGACCTTCTCGTCCCGCTTGGTGCGCAGGATCTTGTCCAGGTGAACGGACCCGAGCAGTTTGAACGTCGGATCGACCACGTAGATTTCGTAGAAGCTGTCCGGAAGGTCGCGGGCCTCGCGCATGTAGTCGATCGTCTGACCGATGGTCCAGAACGGGGCAACCGCAATGAATTCGGTCTGCATGCGCCGACCGGCGCTTTCCTCCGGATAATCCAGAGCCTTTTGCAGCTGGGCCCTGTCCGCATAAGGCAGCTCTTCCAGAATCGCAGCCTGGTCGTCCTCATCGAGGTCTTCCAGAATGTAGACCGCATCATCCGAATCGAGCTCGCCCAGACCTTCGGCGATGACTTCCGTCGGCAGGTCTTCCAGAACCTGCAGACGCACCGCCTCGTCGATCTCGGTCAGCGCGGTATAGTCGAAGTCCTCGCCCAGAAGCCGGATGAAGGACGCCCGATCCTCCGGATCCAGCGTCTCGAGAAGGTCACCGGTGTCAGCTTCGTGAAGATCGGCGGCAAGGTGCCTCAAGCCATCCTGATCGTTCGCCTCGATTGCCGCTTCAACAGCCGCAATGAACTCGCGATTGAGATGCTCATCCTCGTCGCGCACCGGAATGTCGGGAACGGGAGAGGCGGTGACATCAAGCTCGGATGCTTCACTCATCTGGCGCCTCCCCTCAAAACGCAACGAACTCTTCCGGCGAAAGGCACCGGACACTCCTCACCAGATCTAGCGTTTGCGGCGGCAAAGCGCCACCGGAAAAGCGAAACCGGTCCACAGACTTAACGCCGAAATGCCGGTCTGGTTCAAAAGCCTGCCAACTTTCCTTGAAGTCCTTCAACGCCTCTCGGGGCCGCTGCACCCCTTGTCCGCTGCAACGCTTCGCAAGTCATCAAGATAGTCACGCGTATCCTGTGGCAGAATGGCCTCGTCATCGGATATGCATCGCTCCGCACGGCGGAATGCGCGGCGTGCTCTTTCGCTGGCAAGACACACTCTGCCCGCAGCCAGCACCTCCTGCTCGACATACCAAAGCTGCTGGCACGTCATCGCGCCAAACCTGCCCGGATCAACGGCAGGATAAACGGAAAGTGACTGCGCGAATGCCGCTGGCGACACAAATGCAAGTGCCAGCCACACGAGAACGAACCTGCTCCGGAGGGCTTTCAGTCGCTCTGCAATGCCCTGTCTCACACCTTCACGCATGGGCGGGAAGCTGCCGATTGGTTGGCGCTGTGTCCGACGTGAGCGCGAGTGCATAGAGCAGCGCAAGCGTGACGCCATAGCGGAACGATGAATAGAGACTGCCGATCAAGACCATGAGCAGCGTGCTGTTCGGCATTGCGGGAAGAACGTAGGTAAAAAACAGGATTGCCGAGACGGCAGTCAAGGCGACGCAGACCAGATACGCTTTCCAGGCAATCAGCGGACGAAACACCACAAGAAACAGCACGACGATCATCGCAGCACCTTCCGCGCTCGTCACGAGAAGTTTCCAGAGCCCCGGCTCGCTCAAGAGACGCGACAAGAAGCTGCCCCATAAGGCGCCACTCGGCACAGTGACAAGCCAGAAATCCTTTACGGCGTAAATTTCGGGGAAGAGCTGTATCAGCAACAGGCAGATGACGAGCGTCAGAATCATGCCGCGGATAACCCAGCGCCAATCCGGCCTTGCGATATCGGACATGTCATCCCTCCCGTGTTTTCTCAATGACGGACAACAACACGACAAAGCGTCATCAAGAGCCTTTCAGAACCGCTTCCACAGCCAGTGCGGACACTCGCCGCAAAGGCCGCATCACTCGACCTCGCACTCCGGCGGCCGCGTATCCATGGTCCAATCCTGTACAGGCAGGGCACCGAGTGAAGTCTTGAAGTTCTTCCCGTTCAGAACCCCCTTGCCCGTCAGAAGGTTGACGTCACACTGCCCGTTCGCATCCGGATCCAGCGTATCGTAGTAGGAATAGGTGTATCCGGCGACCCGGAAGACGCCGTTACGATAGGCAATGGTCAGGACCTGTTCCCAACGGTTGCGTCCGACAGCCGAATTTTCCGAATAGATTTTCAACGAACCGTGTTCGGTTGCTTCCATCCAGGGCTCCTGGCCGTACATGCCGCCGCGCCACACCATGTCTTTCGCATGGGCAACCTGTTTCCAGCCCTCTCCTGCGTCCGTAAAGACGTAGAGATCGGCGCCTTCTTCCGTTTCAACGAGGATTGCGCGAAAGCGATTGATATCGCCGTCGACGGGAGACGTGACTGCACCGGCAATGGCACCGGCCGGGACCATTGCCTCCTGCACTTTCTCTTGTTCTTGCGCCTGAAGCGGACCTGCCAGCAAGCTCAGGCTCATCATCGCGGCACAGGACGAAGTACTGATGGAACGGAAATTGAACACGTGCGGCTTCCTTCGATTTCGCATGAATGTGCCGGACCGGTTTTTGCCAGTAGCCCGCTGAGGCTGTTCCATGCAGAAAAGCACATCGCAACAAACCCAAAAAGCCGGTATCTGAATTTTCCCAGAGCAATCAGGTATTTTGCGGGCAGTGCGGAAAAGCAAAAAGGCCGCCCGGAGGGGCAGCCTTTTGAGGAAGCATCGGTAGAAATGCTTCGAATATGGTGCGGTCGAGAAGACTCGAACTTCCACGGGTTTTACCCCACAGCGACCTCAACGCTGCGCGTCTACCAATTCCGCCACGACCGCATATTCGATTGTTCCCGGCGCCTCTCAGCGTCGAGGCGCTCCATGTAGCAAAAGGAATTTGGGGGCGCAAGAGGCCTTTTTGCATTAATTCACAGGCACGCGATTTTTCTTATGCAGAAATGCTTTAGTCCCTCACAGAGGGCCATCGGTGCGCATGGGCCGGATGTCCGGCGGACGCATCAGAACTTCCGTGATCGAGATGCCTATCCGCTCGCCGAGCAAAACCACCTGCCCCTTGGCGACCAGCGTATTGTTGGCATAGATCTTCACATCGTCGTCTTCGGCCACATCAAGGTCGATAACGGCGCCACGCCCCATGCGGAGCAACTGGTGGACAGGCATCTCGTTCTCCCCGAGAACGACGGAAATATCGACTTTGATTTCATCGAAGGTAGTCATCGGACGCCTTGATCCTTAAATAGGGCTACTGACCCGCCAGCGCTTAACCATACCACGGCATGGCAAGCCAGCTCAAAAAACAATGAAGTGTCATCCACATGTCACCCGCCGATAGAGACGCTCTTTCCCTCAGTTTTCTGCCAATTTCCGGCTCGCGCCCGGTCGAATGGCGGATTTCCGACGAACTGGTCGATTATGAGACCGCTCTTCGGGAAATGGATGAAAGGGTCCAGAGAATCATTGCCGGCGAAGCCGACGAACAGGTCTGGCTGCTGGAGCACCCCCCGCTCTACACCGCCGGCACCAGCGCCAAGGACAGCGATCTTGTCGCTCCCGACCGCTTTCCGGTCTACCGGACAGGGCGCGGTGGACAGCACACCTACCATGGGCCCGGGCAACGCGTAGCCTATGTCATGCTCGATCTGAAGCGGCGTCAGCAGGATGTGCGGGCTTTTGTTTCCGCACTTGAAGCCTGGCTCATCAGCACGCTCTGGCACTATCACATTCGCGGCGAACGCCGGGAAGACCGCGTCGGCGTCTGGGTGCGCCGGCCAGACCGCGGGGCGACGGTCGAGGACAAGATCGCCGCAATCGGCATCCGCCTGCGCAAATGGGTCACGTTCCACGGCATCAGCTTCAACGTGGAGCCTGAACTGGATCATTTTGACGGCATCGTGCCCTGCGGCATTACCGAACATGGCGTGACCAGTCTCGTGGATCTCGGCCTGCCCGTTACCATGGCCGAAAACGACAGCGTCCTTCGGGCCGAATTTGAAAAGATATTTGGCCCCACGGTTTCCGTGTGAAGCCACTCGCGCGGTGGAGGCTTCAAACAGGCGCATTGAACTCTAGGTAATATCGAGTTCAAACTTGAGTTGCGTCAAAAACCAAAAAGCAACCTCAAGAAATTCCATTGTTATTTTTGCGAGTAACATTCAAAATCGCATGAAGTTTTCATTTTTTTAGTTCAAAGACGGCTTGGAAGCCGGTCGGATTTAGTATTCCTTCATTCAGATGGGCGAATACAGACACAAACCTTCTCAACTATGGGAATGAAGTTTGTGACCCAGGCTCTCTCAGTTCGCTCCCGTCGGAGCGTGATCACCAAAATCCTGCTGGCAGCCGCCGGCGTCATTGTTCTGATCTTCGCCGGCTTCGGCCTCTTCAACGACACCCTTCAGCGCAACGCAAAGACGGACGAAGTTCGCGACTACATGACCGGTGTCGGCCAGTCGGAAGTCAATATCGTCACAAACTGGTTCGAAGCGCGCATGCTGCTCATCGAAGCGTTGTCCGAACGTATTGCCAAACAGCCCGAGGTAACTCCCGAGTTCTTCGACCTCAAGACCCTGACCAGCAATTTCAGCGCGACCTATTTTGGTGTGGAAGCAGACGGCGCCTTCAACATGTGGCCGCCGGCAGATCTGCCCCAAGGCTACGATCCGCGCGTGCGCCCCTGGTACAAGGATGCCGTTGCAAAAGGCGGCCCCGTGATCACCGCCCCCTATCAGGACGCCTCAACCGGCAATCTCATCGTGACGGCTGCAACACCGGTAAAAACCGGCGGCACCCTTTCCGGTGTGGTCGGTGGTGACTTTGACATCACCACCCTGGCGAACATGCTCGCCTCGTCGAACATGAGCGGCCTCGGATACGTCTTTGTGGCCGACTCCAAGGGCACCATCCTGGTGCACCCGGACAGCAACATGATTTCCAAGCCGCTCAGTGAGCTGTTTCCCAACGAGCCGGTCAAGGTCAGTGCAGAACCGCAATACGCGTCCAGTGTGAATGGCGACCGTATCGTCCAGTTCGTTCCGGTCACCGGTTTGCCGGTCGACTGGCAGATTGGCCTTTCCGTTGATCGGAACGCCGCCTTTGCGAGCCTGACGAGCTTCCGCTATTCGGCACTCTTTGCGACCGTGATTGCAACCGTGCTGATGCTTGCCATCCTCGGTACCTTGTTCCAGACACTGCTGGCCCGTCCGCTCGCGTCCGTGACCAGTTCAATGGCCCAGATTGCGGAAGGCGATCTGGAAACCCCGGTCCTGGGCCTGGAGCGGAACGACGAGATCGGCTCGATCGCCAATGCCGTGGAGGTGTTCAAGACCAACGGCAAGGAACAGCGTCGCCTGGAAGCCGAACGCGCGACCGAGCAGGAAGCAAAGCATCGCAGGGCAGCAACCGTCGACCAGTTGCTTGGTGGTTTCAACCAGGAAATCCGCAGCGTTCTGGAAACCGTTTCCAACGCCACAGAAGAACTGGAACGCACCGCCCGCGAGTTGGCTCAAACTTCCGAACAAAGCTCGACCGATGCGGAATCGGCTGCCCGGACCACCGGCGACACTGCCGCCAATGTCCGTTCGGTTGCCGCAGCCTCCGAGGAACTGACGTCCTCTATCGCCGAAATTGCCCGGCGTGTCGAAGAGCAGGCCGGCATTTCCGAACGGGCCTCCAGCGCGGCTTCCCAGACGGATCAGACCGTACAGAGCCTCGTGGCAACCACCGACCGGATTAGCCAGATCGTCAGTCTGATCAACGACATTGCTGCCCAGACCAACCTTCTGGCGCTGAATGCCACCATTGAGGCGGCCCGCGCCGGTGAAGCCGGCAAAGGCTTTGCGGTTGTTGCATCGGAGGTGAAATCCCTGGCCAACCAGACTGCCCAGGCGACAGAGGAAATCGCAACGCAGATCCAGGCGATGCAGACAGTTTCGAACCGCGCTGCTGAAGCCATCCGCGATATCAGCAACGTTATTGCGGAAATGTCCGAGATCTCCAAGGACATCTCTGTGTCGGTCGAACAGCAGAGCCTGGCGACCAACGAGATTTCGCGAAACGTCAACGAAGTCTCCACGGGTACGGACGCCATCTCCGAGACGATTATCCAGGTCTCCAGCGGCGCTCAGTCAACCGGCCGAAACGCTGCGGATGTTCTGTCTACAGCAGAGGCACTGACCAGCGAATCCGCCAACCTCAGCTCGAAAGTCGACCGCTTCTTCGACGACATCCGCGCTGCCTGATCTGGCACTAAGGCAAATGGAAAAGGCGGGCCGCTGAGCCCGCCTTTTTTGTTGCCATACCGGCAAACAAAGCTCGCTCAAAAGCTGAGGGTCAGGTGCCGGCCGCACCGCGCTCGGCTATTGAGCGCAGAAACACTTTCAGCTTTTCAGTTCCACCCGGCGACCAGCCAATTGCCCGCAGCCGGTCTGTCGTCATTTCGCCTGGCGCCTGGTCCGATGCTGCCGGCACCTCAAGGTTCAAACCTGCTTCGGCCGCATAAAGTGCCAAGAGGTCCTGGCGGTCGAGCAGAAGATCCGAGACGTTGTAGATCTGAAATGGTTCTTCATTTTCCCGTCGCTCTTCCAGAACCAGGGCAACGGCAGCAGCAAGATCGTCCCCGTGAACTTCCGTTCCCCTGCGCGGGGCAATCGGAATACCGGATGCAAAATCCCTGAAAAGCCCCGACCATTTGTGGTCTGCCGAGCCTGACCCGGGGCCGTAAACACCGGTCGCGCGCAAAACGATGCCGCGCATTCTCTGGCAGCATAACGCCTTGAGTGCCGCTTCCCCTGCAAGTTTCACCTCGCCATAAAGCGTATCGGGTGCTGGTGCATCCGTTTCCGTGAGCTTTTCGCCTTGTCGGTGATCACCGTAAACAGCCCTGCTGGAGAGGAAAACGACTGTCCGGCATCCCATCTTCGCGGCCGCTTCAAAAAGACATCGGGTACCGTCGACATTCAGCTTCCTGAACCGCTCAGGTTCGTCACCTTCACCGCCCCGGAACTTGCCGGGCTCATGGACCAGTGCACAATGAACGAGTGCATCGGCTTGCGGGAGTTGAGGATCCGTATCAGCAAGGTCATAGGTCCGAAAGGCTGCCGCGACGCCGTCAACCGGACGTCTGCCAAGAACCGTGACCGTGCAGCCATCGTCAAGCAGCCGGTTCAAGATAAACCGGCCAACTACCCCGCTTGCCCCCGTCAGAAGAACATGCATCAGGACGCCTGCTTTGCCGCCCGCTCCAGAGGACCGGGCAGACCGGCCACATCATCAGGAATCCCGACACCGGTCGCAAAAGCCTGCCAGAGATCGATCAGAGGACGCAACTTGGCGGTCTTTTCATGCCCCTCCTGCCAGGGCTTTTCATACTGGTAATGCAGCACATGGATCTGCTTCCAGTTCCAGAGTTCCGGCAGGTTGAACCAGACATACTGGAGCGTGTTGAAGAACACCGGCAACCCGTGCCAGTCGGGAAAATAGTCTTCCAGAAACGTCTGGTCCGTGCGCCGCCAGAAGGCCTCCGGCCTGTCCAGACGCGCCAGCATGGCCTCGAACGTGGCCCTATTCGGCCGGGCGGTAAAGACACCGCTGTTCAGACGGTGGAAGTCCTGCAGGCTTTCGTAGACATTGGGCGCTGCGCAGAACTCGGGATAGCCAAATAGCTTGTCGCAGTTCTGCAGCACGATGGCATCGGCATCGATGAAGATGACCTGGTCATATTCGTCGAGTTGCCACAGCCGCAGCTTGACGAAGTTGTCCAGAGGCGTGTGAAAGACCGGCTTTCCGCCCTTTGTGAACGGGGCCGCCTTGTGAATGCGGCCGCGTTCATGGCGCGCGTTGAAGCTTTCGCTCGTTGGCAGGCGCTCGCACCGGCCAAGCCGAGGTCTGAATTCCGCAAGGGCGGCAAGATCCGCCTCACCGACCCCGGGCGTATAGAGGGCCACGAGGTCGGCTTCGGTTCCCGAATGCCGGAGCGAGCGCAGAAGCGCCGTCGCCCCGAGCACATAGTCCCGGTTCGTCACCAGTGTCACATAGGCACATGTGCTTCCAGGTGCCCGGTCGAACTGAGGAGTGTCTTGCATTCCCGGCCTCAGGAGACGGATTTCAGACGCGGATGTTCCGGATCCCGTTCAATCTCGTCGGCAATTTCCTTGGTCCAGGCGGACACTGCCGGTACGCGGCTGCGGTCGACGCGGTAGGCGAAGTTCTTCGCGACGTCCACCACCTCGCTCAACAGGCCTTCTTCCAGCGTGATCGGATTGAGGCCCAGTTCCAGGAACTGCTTGTTCTCGACAACCAGATCGTTTTCTGCCGCTTCCTTGCGCGGGTTTGGCAGATAGGCAACCTTCGCGCCGGTAAGGCGGGAGATCAGTTCTGCCAGATCCCGCACCCGGTGGGTCTCGGTCATCTGGTTGAACACCTTGACCCGGTCGCCCTTTTTCGGCGGGTTCTTCAACGCCAGTTCAATGCAGCGAACCGAATCCTGGATATGGATGAAAGCCCGTGTCTGGCCACCGGTGCCATGAACCGTCAGCGGATAGCCGATGGCTGCCTGGATCAGGAACCGGTTCAGAACCGTGCCATAGTCACCGTCATAGTCGAACCGGTTGATCAGCTGTTTGTGGCGAAGGGTCTGTTCCGTATGCGTACCCCAGACGATCCCCTGGTGCAGGTCGGTGACCTTTAGCCCGTCGTTCTTGGCGTAGAACTGGAACAATAGCTGATCCAGGCACTTGGTCATGTGATAGATCGAGCCGGGGTTGGCCGGATAAAGAATTTCCTGAGCCGCTTTGGAGCCGTTCAGGGTCTCGACGTCAACCGACAGATAGCCTTCCGGAATTGCCGCGCCGACACTGGAATAGCCGTAGACGCCCATAGTGCCGAGGTGGACAAGGTGCGCATCGAGATCCAGCTCCACCATCGCGTTGAGCAGATGGTGCGTGGCATTGACGTTGTTGTTGACCGTGTAGTTCTTGTGCTGATCCGATTTCATCGAATAGGGCGCAGCGCGCTGTTCGGCGAAATGGATGATGGCATCTGGCCGGTTCTCAGCAAGCCAGGCCTTGAACACTTCGTAGTCGCGGGCAATATCGATCAGGTGGAACCGGATTGTATTGCCGGTTTCCTGCTTCCAGATCCGGGTGCGTTCCTGGATCGAATCCATGGGCGTCAGCGATTGCACGCCTAGTTCGGCATCGATCCAGCGACGGCTCAGATTGTCGATGATATGAACTTCATGGCCCTGATCCGACAAATGCAAGGATGTGGGCCAGCCGACAAAACCATCACCGCCAAGTATCGCAATCTTCACTGAACATCTCCCGGTTTCACGTTTCGGCACCGACCGCGCGGCGCCGATTGCTTCATCTGAAAGATCAGATCATTGCGATATTTCCGTGACAACTCAACTTCGAATGTCGCGATTGATATAGAAAAGACGATTGGCCACAGCCGCTTAAGCCGTATCGCGCACCTCAAAGGCACCCGAGCAGGGCTCTACCGGCTCAAGGTCCTTGACCAGGTTTACCCTTGCAAGAGACGGCCCATGCCAGAGCACATCCAGCATGTCGACAACGGTATCGGACGGGCCTGAAAACACGGCTTCGACCCCACCGGAGCTGAGATTGCGCACCCAGCCGGCCAGTGCCCTGTCTTCAGCTTCACCCGCACACCAGGCGCGGTACCCAACACCCTGGACCCTGCCCTCAATCAGCACGTGAACGGTCAATGGATCGGCGGTCATTCAGGTCTCCGAAGTTCGCGATGCTGCAAAAGCTTAGTGCAAACCTGCCTGTTCGCAAACGCCTGCGTGTGCTTCAGGCTGTGGACACTTGCGTGTCGCGCTTCTGCTCGTCCAGCATGACCAGCAGCGACGCACCGACAATCACCAGCGCTCCCGGCCAGAATGCACCGCTCGGGGCAAAACCGAAAGCGAAGAAGCCGACCGCGATATTCAGCGGAAGCTTCAGGTGGTCGAAAGGCTGCACGAAAGCCGCATCGGCCTTCTGGTAGGCAAGGGTCAACAGGTAGTTTGCCAGCACCGTCAGGGCGCCGGCCCCAACGAGCAGCCACAGCGCCGGACCGGTTGGCACGATACCGCCCTCTCCCAGGGCAAGCAGTGCATTGACCGGTGTCAGGAGCAGCAGCAGGTAGATGGTGATGGAATCGGCATCTTCAGTTGCAGTCAGCTTTTTGGTGACGAGCGAAGTTCCTGCCCAGAATGCAGCTGCCCCGACCGGCAAAAGTGCTGCCAGGCTGAAGCCTTCCGTCCAGGGCTCCAGAATCACCATGCCGCCGGAAAAGCCCGCCAACGTCGCGAGCCACCGGATCAGGCCAACCCGTTCCCTGAAGAACAGCTTGGCGCCAATGATCACGAAAAACGGCGAAGTCATCACCAAGGCGATTGCCTGCCAGATCTCGACCCGCGCAAGACCGGCGACCCACAACTGGATCCCGATCACCGCAAGAACACCCCGCGCCAGATGCCACCCGATCTGATGTGTCTTCAAGGCGGAAAAGCCGCGCCGCAGGACGAATGGCAGGCCAACGAGAAGGCCCAGCGCATATTGCCAGAAGGCCGCGGACGTTGACGGCACGCCCAGTTGCATGGTCGAGGCCTGCAGGGCGCCGTTCACGATGGCAAACGAAGCCCCTGCCCCGATCATGGCAAGTGCGGCGAATATAGGCTTCTTCGAATTGGTCGACATGGGCGTCCTATCTGCGATCCGTTCCGTCATCGTTCAGAACAGTCTCAAAAGACACACGCCCACCGGCCATCAACAAATGGCGGCGGTCAAGTTCTCTCTCATCCGGACTTTCGGGCGGCTTCGCTTGACGCCACCTCAACCGTCGGCTCCGGCATCTCACCGGATCTGCTGACCTTCGAACATTTTATCCGAAGCGCTCGCGGGCTCCGGGTTTCCCCGATACCGCCGGTGGGGAATTTCACCCCGCCCCGAGAACTGCTCTCCAAGAGCTTTCAGTATCCCTGAAATAGACAGGATGCAATAGTGGAAACATGCCCAAAGGCACGTCAACGGCACATCAGGCCACGCAAACCCGATTTCTGCCAGCCTGCTTGGCGCTGTATAGCGCTTCATCAGCCCTGGCGATGGTCTGGCTGATTTTCTCGCCGTCACGAACGGTGGCAGCCCCTATGCTGACCCGCATCGAGATGAGCTGCTGATCATGCAAGTGGGGCACGGTTTCGACGGCCTTTCGAATGCGCTCGGCGATTTCGAACGCCTCATTGAGGTCGCACCCTTCCAGCAGGCAATAGAACTCTTCACCGCCCGCCCTTGCAAAGATATGCGGCTCTTGAAGTTCACGTTTCAGCAGGCCGACAAGATGATTGAGCGCTGCATCGCCGCAAGCATGACCGTATCGATCGTTGATCAGTTTGAAATGGTCAACGTCCAGCACAAGGATGGACAGGCTGGCTGACGTCTTTTGTGCCCGTTCCTTTGCTGCAGCTGCCAGCTCGAAAAACCTGCGACGGTTGTAGGCCTCTGTCAGGGCATCGCGCTCTGCTGCCCACTTGAGCTGCTCTTCCAGACGTTTGCGTTCAGTGATGTCGAGCATGGATCCAGCAAGGCCGTTTACCTCGCCGGAGACCCGATCACGGGTAACAGCCTTATGGAAGGTCACCGTTCGGCGCTCACCATCAGCATAGCAAACGTCCGCCTCATAGATCTGAACACCCCCCTGCTGCATCAGCTCTTCGTCGGCCGCTTCATAGACCTTTGCCAATTCAGCTGGTGCTACGTCATAAACACTGGCGCCGTTCACCTTGCTGGCCGGCAATCCGATAAACGCTTCAAAAGCCTTGTTGCAGCCGCTGTAGATGCCGGCCCGGTTCTTGAAGAAGATGGGTGAAGGCAGGTTGTCGATTGCTGACTGAAGGTTATCCCTCTCAATGGCGAGATCGCGGCATTTGCGGAACAGCCCACCCTGCCGCGCGATCACGAGTTCCGCGCGTTTAAGGGCAAGCAGCAGAAGGTCCGTGTCGTCGGCGTCGACAACATCATCCACACCGCCTTCCAGCAATGTCAGCTGAGTTTTTGCTGCCAGTTCTCCCGACGAACAAGCGATGATGAGGGTCGTATCCCGTATTCTGTGAAAATCGCAGGTCGGCAATTCCCCCGTCGCCCCGACATCCAGAAGACAAACCTGAAACGGGCAAGAGGATAGCGGCTGGACAGTGACCTGGTGCAGGACGTAACCGGCTGGAATCGACGGCGGCGGTCTTTTGGCAGGCGAATAATACCCGACGTCAACCGCCTTTTCAGACGGTACCGACGTATTTTGGGTATCCGTTGCATGCATCCGTTCTGCCAAGGCGCACTCCTTTGAGCTTAACCTACGGGAAAATCGATAAATTCGGAGTTAAGAAAGTTTGCCGGCAGCAAGAAGCCACTCTCATTGCCGCAGTGTCGGAATGGACGCCATTAGCGGGTCGCGAAATACGCGGCTATGTCTTGAGGCCTATCTGCTATCAGTACCGGATTTTCGGCGGCCAATTCTTCACGGCTACCGTAGCCCCACAAAACGCCAATGCCTGCCACTGCGTTAGCGTTTGCTCCGACAAGGTCATGCTTGCGATCACCAACCATGACCGTCTCCGACGCCTGGATGTTTTCCTCGCTCAGGATATGCGCGATCAGCTCGGCCTTCGCGGACCGCGTGCCGTCCAACTCCGCACCGTAGACCTTTCCGAAAAAGTCCATCAGGCCGAAATGCTCAACGATCCGACCTGCGTAACTATGGGGTTTTGAGGTACAGACGTGAAGAAGAAACCCGTCTTTCCTGAGTGTTGTCAGCAGTTCGGGAATACCCTCGATCAGGGAATTCTCGAACAGTCCCGTTACCGTGTAGCGCTCGCGGTAAAAGGCTACGGCCTGATCCAGCACAGCCTTGTCTTCCGATCCCAGAAGAACCTTGAAGCTGTCCCAGAGCGGCGGCCCGATGCACCAGCGCAGCTCTTCCACATCAGGTGCCTGCCCACCCATCTTTTCAACCGCATACCCGATTGAACGGGTGATGCCTTCAAAGGGGTCAGTCAGGGTTCCGTCCAGATCGAACAGAATGGTCGAAGTCGTCATGATGCCCCGCAACGTATTGAAAAAGAAAGCGGCCTGGACCGGATGGTCGCAGGCCGCTGAATATCGGCAGTATCCGATGCCTGTCAATCAGGCTGCGTTAGGCGCATCACCCCGGATCAGGAAAACTCCATGATCACGGCGTCTACGGCAAGACTGTCGCCGGGCGTTGCCTTGATGGCACTCACGACACAGTCGCGTTCCGCTCTCAGCACGTTTTCCATCTTCATGGCCTCAACGACGGCAAGCTGCTCACCTGCCTTGACTTCCTGTCCTTCGGCCACCGCGATGGACACCACCAGACCAGGCATCGGGCACAGCAGCATCTTCGACGTGTCCGGCGGCAGCTTCTCCGGCATCAGGGCATCCAGCTCGGCAATCCGCGGTGTCATCACTTTCGCGACCACGGAATAACCCTGCCAGTCAAGGCGGTAGCCACCGCGCAGGGTCCGGACCTGCACTGTCACATCCTTCGCGCCGACCTTGCCCGACCAGAGCGGATCACCTGGTGCCCAGTCAGCCTCCACATTGACAACGGGGCCATCGCCGATCGCGACATCAATTTCGACAGGCGTCCCCGGATACCCGGCAGCAAGCCGGATCGGAACATAGGTCTTGTCGAGCTTGATCACCCAATCTTCGCGGATGGCACCGGAATGGGCCCGCAACCGCCCGGGCAGGTGGTCCAGACGCTCGCGTTGCAACGCCCCCATGGACAGGGCAACGGCTGCAAGAACCGCATAGGCCTCGTTGTCGGGAACTGCCGGCTCGAAGCCGTCCGGATATTCGTCTGCGATGAAACTGGTAGCCAACTCGCCCGACCGCCAGCGCGGATGGTTCATCAGCGCAGTCAGAAACGGCACATTGTGCTGAATACCGTCGACGTAAAACGCATCCAGAGCTGAACTCATCGCATCGATCGCCTCAGCCCGTGTCGGCGCATGGGTGATCAGCTTTGCGATCATCGGGTCGTAGAACATCGAAATTTCCGAGCCCTCGACAACGCCGGTATCGTTACGGACGGTAATCCCGTTGCTGGCTTCTTCCGCCGGCGGCCGGTAACGCACAAGCCGGCCAATGGACGGCAGGAAATTGCGGTAGGGATCTTCCGCATAAATACGGCTTTCGACCGCCCAGCCGTTCAGCTTGACGTCTTCCTGGGCAAGGTCCAGTTTCTCGCCGGCGGCAACGCGGATCATCTGCTCGACGAGATCGATGCCGGTGATCAATTCGGTTACCGGGTGCTCCACCTGCAGGCGCGTGTTCATTTCCAGGAAGAAGAAGCTCTTGTCCTGCCCGGCGACGAACTCGACCGTGCCGGCGCTGTCGTAGTCGACGGCCTTTGCAAGCGCGACGGCCTGCTCACCCATCTTGCGGCGCGTTTCCTCATCGAGCAGAGGCGACGGCGCCTCTTCGATGACCTTCTGGTTGCGCCGCTGGATCGAGCATTCACGCTCGCCCAGGTAAATCGCATTGCCGTGCTTGTCGCCCAGGACCTGGATTTCAATATGGCGCGGGTTTTCGATGAATTTCTCGATGAAAACTCGATCGTCGCCGAAGGAAGATGCCGCCTCGGATTTCGAGCGGGTGTAGCCATCCCGCACCTCGTCCGCATTCCAGGCGATGCGCATGCCCTTGCCGCCACCACCCGCGGACGCCTTGATCATGACCGGGTAGCCAATGTCCGCTGCAATTTCGACGGCCTGCTCCGGGCTTTCTATGACGCCAAGATAACCCGGCACCGTGCTGACCTTCGCCTCATTGGCGAATTTCTTGGATTCGATCTTGTCGCCCATCGCCATGATGGCGCGCGGGTTCGGGCCGATCCAGACAATGCCTTCCTTCGCCAGCGCTTCGGGAAAGCTGGCGCGTTCGGACAGGAAGCCATAGCCCGGATGCACGGCTTCAGCCCCGGTCTCCTTGCAGGCCGCGATGATCTTGTCGGCGATCAGATAGGATTCCGACGCCGCCGCGGGACCGATGTGAACCGCTTCGTCTGCCATTTCCACATGAAGGGCATCGCGATCGGCATCGGAATAAACCGCAACTGTCTTTATGCCCATGCGGCGGGCCGTCTTGATGACGCGACAGGCAATCTCACCACGGTTGGCGACTAGTATTTTGGAGAACATGAATTTCCACCCAGCTGGACGATTTTCCATTTTGTAGGCTGCGCCACTTTGGCACGCAACTTATCCAAAGGGCGAGACGTGATTTTGCGGATAGTTGCCCAAACACTCAAAAACAGCATGCCGCGACAAGGACCGGCCAAAGGTAGTTCCGCGGAAAAGCGTCTATTTATCCGAATTTTAATAAACTTATTGCAGGAATTACCAAGGCAATGGGGAACAAATAAATGAAACGCATCCTTTCAGCGGCAATCATTGCGAGTGCTTTACTACCAACTTCCGCACTGGCGGAGACCGCAGGCAAGTGGAAGAGCGGCGAAATCAATGGCTTTACACGTTATTGGACCACCAACAACCTTGGCGCGAACTTCGTAGTCTGGTGTCATCCGAAACGCCGGATCAACGGCACCCTGCTTCATATTGATATCGATGGAAAAATGCCGCCACCACGCAGCAGGATCAAATTGATCATGGACCGCGAGATCCTGGAGCTGCCTATCAACGAGCAGGGATACGTGGAAACGGGTTGCGCAGCGTGTTCCGACAGCTTCGGCTATGTCTGGCACCGTTTGCGGTCATCCCATTCCCTTGCGGTGAAATTCCAGGACGACAGCTATGCTGGATTTTCCCTGCGCGGCGCCCAGAAAATCATTCCCGGTAACGTTTGCCCGACCGACTGGCAGAAACAACACCCCAGGTCCTGACGCATGGCGGCCTGGCCAAGACCTTGTGGCACGCCAGGCCGCTAGATTGCTTTCTTGATTGAAGGGCTTTTAACAGGACACCTGTAATTTTCGTCGGTGACAGATTACGGAAACGGCTCGATGCGCACCGCCCTCTTTTCTTTTTTCTACCTGACACTTGCCACGAGCTTGCCGGCAATCGCAGCTGATTACGGCAAGTGGCATACCGACACGGCGTATGGCTACGAGCGCTACTGGACCGAAAGCTCATCAGGAGCACGGTTCACGATCTGGTGCCCGCCCAATCATGCCGTCAGGAACACCCTCATCGGCGTGCGCATCAAGGGTCGCAGGCCAGACCCCGGATCAACTGTCCTGGTCGAACTGGATCACAAGCTGATAAAGTTCAGGGCCGGAAACGACGGTTACATTTACAACGATTGCCCGGCCTGCTCTGACAACATGACCTATTTCTGGCACCGGTTGCGCTCTTCGGTAAAATTCGCCGTGCAACTGGAAGACAGACGCTATTCGGGCTTTTCCCTGAACGGCGTTCGAGAAGCCATGGCGGGGTCTGTCTGCTCCAGCCAGATGGCCCAGAATACGCGGTAAATTCCCGGTAGAGTTCTGACCGATGCGATTTATGTGCTCGCAATCACATTTGCGCGCCACAAGTTGGTGCACACTTCTCCTGTCACCAACTTTCCGGACCGTTCTGTTAGACTAGATCTTCAGAGCGTTCTTTCCGGTGGCAACGGCACGTCAGGAGACTTTCATGCGGAAAATGCTTCTTTGCGCAGCAGCGCTTGCCCTTCCCGGCCTTGTCATGTCGACGGCGGCCGAGGCACGTCCAGACCTTCGCAAGATGACCTGTGCCCAGGCGCAGAACATGGTGCGTCAGCACGGTGCCGTGGTCTTCACCACGGGGCAGTACACTTATTCGATGTTTGTTTCGAACCGTAGCTACTGCGACCGTAACCAGGTCCTGTTCACGCAGTTCGGCCAGACGCGGGATACACCACGTTGCCCGGTCGCGTTCGAATGCAAGGAACCGCTGTTCCCGCGCGGTCTTTCGCGTTGGGACTGACCTGACAGACAGCAAACAGGCCGGAAAATCCGGCCTGATACAATCTCGTGTGTCACTGCTGCGGACCAGCCATCGTCTTCCGGAACCGAGCGAATGAATGCAAATCGGCTCTTCTTGCTAGAGCGGAATATTGTCGTGCTTTTTCCACGGCATATCTGCCTGCTTGGACCTGAGCAGGGCCAAAGCCTTGGACACACGCCGGCGGGTGGAATGCGGACGAATGACATCGTCTATGTAGCCGCGCTCGGCAGCGACGAACGGGTTGGCGAAACGGTCTTCGTAATCCTTCGTCCGCTTGGCGATCTTCTCCTTGTCGCCGAGTTCGGACCTGTAGAGGATTTCGACCGCCCCTTTTGCGCCCATCACCGCGATTTCAGCAGACGGCCAGGCGTAGTTGATGTCGCCGCGGATGTGCTTGGAGCTCATCACGTCGTAAGCACCGCCGTAGGCCTTGCGGGTGATGACGGTGATCTTCGGCACCGTAGCTTCCGCGTAAGCAAACAGCAGCTTGGCGCCGTGCTTGATCAGGCCGCCATACTCCTGCGACGTGCCGGGCAGGAAGCCAGGAACATCGACGAAGGTTACGATCGGAATGCTGAAACAGTCACAGAAGCGGACAAACCTTGCAGCCTTGCGGCTGGCATCGGAATCCAGCACGCCGGCCAGAACCATCGGCTGGTTGGCAACGATGCCGACAGTGCGACCCTCGATCCGTCCGAAACCGGTAATGATGTTGCCCGCGAAACTGCCCTGAATTTCGAAGAAGTCGCCCTCGTCGACTGTCTTCAGAACGAGTTCCTTCATGTCGTAGGGCTTGTTCGGGTTGTCCGGAATGAGCGTGTCGAGGCTGGTGTCGATCCGCTCCGGGTCGTCGTAGTTCGTCAACTCCGGCAGGTCCGCACGATTGTTCATCGGCAGATAGTCGATCAGCCGGCGCATTTCCTGCAGGGCTTCGACGTCGTTGTCGAAGGCACCGTCCGCAATCGAAGACTTGGTGGTGTGGATCGACGCGCCGCCCAGTTCCTCGGCCGTCACCGTCTCGTTCGTCACGGTCTTCACCACGTCCGGTCCGGTAACGAACATGTACGACGTGTCACGCACCATGAAGATGAAGTCCGTCATCGCCGGGGAATAGACGTCGCCGCCTGCGCAAGGACCCATGATGAGCGAAATCTGCGGAATGACACCGGATGCCAGAACGTTGCGCTGAAACACTTCGCCGTAACCGCCAAGGGCCGCTACGCCTTCCTGAATGCGGGCGCCACCTGCGTCGAACAGACCGATGATCGGTGCCCGGTTCTGCAGGGCCATGTCCTGAAGCTTGGTGATCTTTTCCGCATGCGTTTCGGAAAGAGACCCGCCGAAGACCGTGAAATCCTTGGAGAACACGTAAACGGTCCGACCGTTGACCGTTCCCCAGCCGGTGATCACGCCGTCTCCGGGGATATGCTGCTCTTCCATGCCGAAATCGGTACAGCGGTGCTGTTTGAACATGTCGAATTCTTCGAAGGACCCTTCGTCCAGAAGAATTTCAATACGTTCACGCGCAGTCAGTTTGCCCTTGGCATGCTGCGCATCGATGCGGCGTTGCCCGCCGCCCAGCCGCGCGGTTTCGCGGCGTTGTTCCAATTCGGCCAGAACTTCTTTCATCCGGTCCTCCCAAAACTTGAGCTTGGATCACGCCGTAGCATGATCCCCCGACAGAGCCTAGTCAGCACATGGGCTTATGGGGAAACTACGCCCCATGAACCTTCCCTGACAAACGCCCACAGAAGCCGGACGAAGCGCTTGACGAATGTCAGGCAAAAGCCTTTATGGCCAAGCTTTGCCCGATCCCAAACCTGCCCTAACGTTTCCGCGCGCCGGGACAGACCAGGATCACTTCAATACGTGCCCTTTTTTGAAGCACGATTTTCAAACTCGAGAAATCTCATTTCAGGTCCAGGACCCATTCTTAACGGAGTACATTAATGTCAGGAAATTATGTTGTTGATCACCGTGACGGTGTCATCACGCTCGCGCGCCTGCAATATTTCGACGTCAGCCAGGCGAACCTCAAGGAAGATCACAAGAACTGGCTTCGCAGAAACGTCGTACCGCTGCTGAAGGGCAACGGCAGCATCAGTATCGTCGGACTTTCCAGCCGTAGCGGCAAGGCAGCCTTCAACAAGGCCCTGTCGATGAAGCGGGCAAATGCCGTTAAATCATTTCTGGAAGAATGCCTTCTGTCCAGCTTCCCGTTCGATCTGGTCGACGGTCTTGGCGAATCCCTGGCTGAAGAAATGGGTCAGGAAGACGGAGTTGAAGACGGACAGTTCCGTGCCGTGATGATTTACGTGCATTCCCTGCCGACACCGCCCAATCCGAAGGTCATCAAAACGCCCAAGAAGATGAAGCCCAAACCAAAGGCGGCTTCCACCTTGTGGGTCGGTATCGGCGAAAGCCATTCAGGCGACCTAGTTGCTGTCGGGCGGTACAACTGGAATGGACGCCTTTACCGGGCCAGCGCCGATGACAACGGCTATGTCGATTACGTAGACCTTATGGCGGACGGCTGGAAAATCGGCGGCGGCCTGGGAGGCAGTGTCGGCGGCATTGTCATCGTGGCACATGGTGTCAAGACGCCCAGCGAGTTCAACAAGAAGGGCGAATGGTCTGATTGGGACCTCGATCTGGCGATTGCCGGAAAGCTGGGGGACGTCCTCAAGGGCATCAAGGGCATCGGCAAGATCGTCAATACGATGGAGAAATACGAGGAACTGAGCCATGCCGCGATCGAACTCACCAAGAACAAGGGGTTCGTCAAGAAAGGTCTCTACACAATTCCGATGCTTGGCGTCGGTGCAGGCCTCCACGTTTGGACCGGGCGCAAATACGGCGACGTCTCGGTGATCTCGGTCGGCAGGACACTCATGCGCTAGCACCCTGTCTCCGGCCACCTATCCGCACACGCATCGGGCAGCAAATCAGATTTCGATCATGCTGCCCGACCTGCCCATCGACTGTGCATATTGGATTGAACACAACTTCTGCCTGACCGAACAAGCAGATGTTACCACTCCGGTCTGGCAGGTTTTGACGGGCAGCAGACGCCCCCGATCCGTCCCCTCGTCTTTCCCGGTGAAGCCAGGCAGCAGGGATGCCGTAACGTTCATTTGAGCCCGTCATTTTGGCGAAGTTTGCACGCGCAAGCGGCGAAAAACACCGCCTTCAAATCCTTTTTCAGTGGTCGAAAAAAATATATTCAACCTGAGGGAACCTCAGGATTTTTCGATGAATTTCAGCTCGTTGCCTAATTTGCAGGCACTGTCGCCGCGACATTGAACTTTGACACCTTTCAGAATTTTGCCATGATTGCCCAAGAACGAAGCATCGGCAAAGGGGAGGCAATGGCGGACGAACGCACTTTCTTCAATGAAATGCTCGACGAGGCCAACAAGCCGCGCCAGCCATACGCCCGGCTCGCCAAATGGCTGGAAGACAAACCAGCCAACTTTCTGACCAAGAAGGGCCGCGACGCTGAAACCATTTTCCGCAGACTTGGCATCACCTTCGCGGTTTATGGAGCGGAAGAAGCTACCGAACGGCTGATCCCGTTTGATCCCATCCCGCGCATCATCTCGGCTCCGGAGTGGCGGCGCCTGTCTGCCGGCATCGACCAGCGTGTGCGGGCTCTGAACGCCTTCCTGCACGACATCTACCATCGCCAGGAAATCCTGCGCGCAGGCAGGATCCCGGCGGAGCTCGTGCTGCAGAACGAGGCATTCCTGCCTGAAATGGCCGGGTTCACCCCTGCCCGCAAGGTCTATGCCCACATCATCGGAACCGATCTGGTCCGCGTGTCGGAAAACGAATTCTACGTGCTGGAAGACAACACGCGCACGCCTTCAGGTGTCTCCTACATGATGGAGAACCGGGAGACGATGATGCGTCTCTTCCCCGAGCTCTTTCAGAGTCACCGCGTCGCCGCCGTGGAGCAATATCCCGAGAACCTCCTGCAGACGCTGGAAAGCGTTGCACCGGATCCCTCGAAGTCTTCGCAGACGATCGTTGTCCTGACCCCGGGCATCTATAACTCCGCCTATTTCGAACACGCTTTCCTGGCTGATTCCATGGGCGTGGAACTGGTGGAAGGCCGGGATCTGTTCGTTGATGCCGGACATGTCTACATGCGCACAACGCGCGAACCGAAGCAGGTCGACGTCATCTACCGGCGTATCGACGATGCCTTCCTCGATCCACTGACCTTCAATCCGGGCAGCATGCTCGGAGTGCCGGGCCTCTTCGATGCCTATCGCGCCGGCAACGTCACCATCTGCAATGCGCCGGGAACGGGTATTGCCGACGACAAGGCGATCTATGCCTATGTCCCGGACATCATCGAGTTCTACACGGGCCAGAAACCGATCCTGAACAACGTTCCGACGTGGAACTGCTCACGGCCGGATGACCTCGCCTATGTACTGGATAATCTTGAGGACATTGTCGTCAAGGAGGTCCACGGTTCGGGCGGCTACGGCATGCTGATCGGTCCGACCGCATCGAAGCGTGAAATCGCGGAATTCCGGAAAGTCCTGGAAACCAACCCTTCCAACTATATTGCCCAGCCGACCCTGGCGCTGTCGGCCTGCCCGACGCACGTCGCTTCGGGTGTCGCCCCGCGCCACGTCGATCTGCGCCCCTACGTGCTGATCGGTGATCAGGTCCGCATCACGCCAGGTGGCCTGACACGGGTTGCCCTCAAGAAAGGCTCGCTCGTCGTCAACTCCAGCCAGGGTGGCGGCACAAAAGACACCTGGGTACTTGAGGACTGAGAGAACCAGATGCTCGGAAGAACCGCCTCTTCGCTGTTTTGGATGTCGCGCTACCACGAGCGTGCCCAGAATGTTTCCCGTCTCCTTGAGGTCGCCTGTCGTGGCGCGATCATCTCCCATTCGGGTCAGGAGGACGGAACCCACTGGACCTTCGCCCTCGCCTGCTCGGGGTGCGAGACCGGGTACAAGCAGAAATACGAGGAACTGAACGGCCGCAACGTGGCGGCCCACATGATCTTTTCCAAGGAAAACACCTCAAGCGTCCGCAGCTGCCTGGAACTTGCCAGGAACAACGCCCGTGCCGTTCGAACAGGCATCACGGCTGAACTCTGGGAAGCCATCAACACCACATGGATCGAGTTCACTGACGTGAACCCGCAATCCATCACCCAGGAAAAACTGCCGGACTTTCTTGCCTGGGTTAATCAGCGGGCGCACCTGTTCCGGGGCGCGCTGCTGAACACGATCCTGCGCGACGACGGTTATTTCTTCAGCCAGATGGGTAATTTCGTGGAACGGTCGGACAACACGGCCCGCATCCTCGACACGTACTACTGGACCCTGCTGCCGGACAGCGACATCATCGATGACGGCTCTCTGGAGCACTATCAGTGGTCCGCGATCCTGCGTGCCCTGTCCGGGCGGAGAAGCTACCGGTTTGCGTATCCGAACGCCCGACTGAAAGCGTTCAACATTGCCGAGTTTCTGATCCTCAGAACGGAAATGCCCCGGTCCCTTGCCCATTGCTACGACTGGATGGCCGATACCGCGGAAGACCTGGCCCAGTTCTATGGTTCGCGCGAACCAAGCCTGGACATGGCAGCGGACATGGCAAAAGACCTGGCTGAAAAGCAGATGCACGAAATCTATCAGCAGGGACTGCATGATTTCCTCTCGGATTTCATCAACAAAAACAATCTTTTCGCCCATCAGCTTTGCGAAGACTACAATTTCGCCTGACCCTGGAACCCCGCAGAACCGGTGCAGCATGCGACTGACTGTCAGACACACGACCCGATACCGTTACGAGACGCCACTCGCCAACGCCATGCAGCAGTTGCGCCTGACGCCCGAGGATGGCCCGAGCCAGAGAGTTGTCGAATGGTCCATCGAAGCACCCGGCATTGAACGGGCGACGACCTACAAGGACGCCTTCGGCAACCAGGTTCACATGGTGTCGCGCAGCGAGCCGATCGAGGACGTCGAGATCACCGCCAGCGGTATTGTCGAGACGACGGATACCAACGGAATTCTCGGCCACGAACCGGATGCCGGCATCCCACCGCGGATCTACACAAGGGTCACTCCGCTTACGCAATCCAACCAGGCGATCCGCAGATTGGCGGCCAACGCGGAGGGACATGACAAGATTGCCGGTTTCCATGCTCTGATGCATGCCATCCGCGACAAGGTCGACTACAAGGTGGGCGTCACCGAGACGCACGCTCCGGCCACTGCCGTGCTGGCTGCCGGAGAAGGCGTCTGCCAGGATCACGCGCATATTTTCATCGCCGCCGCACGTTCCATCGGCGTTCCGGCAAGGTACGTTTCCGGCTATCTGCTACTGGAAGACGAACAGGCTTCGGAAGCCCATCATGCCTGGGCCGAAGTGATGATAAACGGTCTTGGCTGGACCGGATTCGACATATCCAACGCAATGTGTCCGACCGATCGCTATATCCGCTTGACGGTGGGCCTGGATTCCCGTTCAGCTGCCCCTATCAGGGGGATCCGTTTTGGCGGGCTTGAGGAAAACCTGCATGTTGAGGTCGATGTGGCCCAGGCCGCGTTCCAGCAACAGCAGTAAGTGTCCTTTCAAACCGACCGAACAGGCTCACTCCAGCAAAAGATATTAAAGGGCAACCTGCGCCCTGCCTGATGGATGCTAGCCCTATAGGGGCTCCAGCAACGGGTCTTGGCGCAGTCTGAGGGCTTGGGAATGACCTATTGCGTTGGCTTGAAACTGGATCGCGGGCTGGTGTTCGCCGCGGACACACGCACCAACGCCGGTGTCGACAACATTGCCACCTTCAAGAAACTCCATGTATGGGAAGAGCCAGGCGAGCGGGTGATCACCCTGCTCTCGGCCGGCAACCTTGCCGTCACCCAGGCCGTCGTCTCGCTTTTGAGTGAGCATATCACGTCCGCGGAAAGCGACCGGGCGACGCTGATGACCGCAAAAACCATGTTCCAGGTTGCCCGCCTCGTCGGCAGTGCGGTTCGTGAGGTCAAGGCGATCGACGGCGAAGCCCTTGCAACAAGTGCGGAAAACTTCTTCGTCACCTTCATTCTGGGTGGCCAGATCAAGGGTGAGGAACCGCGCATGTTCCAGATCTATGCGGCCGGCAACTTCATCGAGGTTTGTGAAGACACGCCCTATCTGCAGATCGGCGAGCACAAATACGGCAAGCCGATCCTGGACCGGGTCACGCGTGCGGACATGCGCCTCGGTGAAGCGGCCAAGCTGGTGCTGCTGTCCTTTGACAGCACGCTGAGGTCGAACCTGTCTGTCGGCATGCCCATCGACATGTTGCTCTACAACACCGACAGCTTTTCCACCGACCGCCAGGTGCGCATCCAGCAGGACGACCCGTATTTCCAGAAACTGTCCCGGGGCTGGTCAGACAAGCTGCGGCAGGCCTTTGCCGATATTGAGGAATTTGAGGTCTGATCCGGCAGGAAACTGTCAGGCGGACGTCACAATCGATCAGTAGAAGCGGACCGGACTCTTCCGGAAAGTGAGTATCCATGAGCAATTCCAGCGACGTCGCCGAGCTTGATCCAACCGCATGGACCAGGGAGCCGGCTAACGAACCGCTGGAAATCAATGATGTTGCGCTCAGGGCCGTGCGCGAGATGATCAAGTCGGGCCAGCGCACGCAGCTGGTCGAACTGCTCAAGCGCTGGGACCCCGTCGACGTCATGCAATTGTTGACGCGGCTGCGCCTGAAACAGGCCCGCAAATTGTTCCAGTGGTTGCCGGCCAACCCGTCGATCAAGGTCATTGCTGAGCTTCGACCGGAATTCCGTTCGATCCTGATGGAAGAATCCACTCTTGAGCAGTTTCGGGATATTCTCGCCGGTCTCGATCCGGAAGACACCATCGAAATTCTCAACGAGTTTCCGGACGATGTCGCGGACGAACTGATCGCGCGCTTGCCGGATGTGGAAGACATCGCAACGCGCGGTTCCTATGCCGACGACACGGCGGGCCGCGTGATGGCCCGCAAGTTCGTCGCCCTTCCCGAAACCTGCACCGCCGGCGAAGCCGTCGCGCAGATGCGCGCGGAAGCCAGCCGCATTCGCAAGGTCTTTACGGTTTATGTGACCGATGCCGACGGCAAACTGACCGGAACTGTGGAAGTCGGCAAGCTTCTGCTCGCGCCGGCGGACGCCCCCTTGTCCAGCTTCATGAACCGCGACGTGATTGCCGTGTCCACGGACACCGACCAGGAAGAAGTGCTGCGGCTCGCCCGAAAACGCGACATGCGCACCGTGCCGGTCGTCAGCGGAGAAGGCCACCTGATCGGCCGGATCACGCCCAAGCAGTTGACACGCATCGCCTCGGATGAAGCCAACGAAGACATGCTGCTGATGAGCGGCGTTTCCTCAGAAGCCAGGTCGGATGACACGGTGCTGCGTATAGTACGCGGCCGCCTCCCCTGGCTGCTCGCCGGTCTGGTGGGGGCCAGCGTTGCTGCAACGGTGGTCGGTTCCTATGAAGACCAGTTGGCGGAAGCCGCCATCCTGGCCGCTTTCATTCCCGTCACCATGTCGATGGCCGGAAACGCGGGCCTGCAGGCCTCCGCTGTGGCGGTGCAAGGCATTGCGACCGGAGCCTTGTGGTCTGGCGATATCTTCTACCGCCTGCTGAAGGAACTGGTGGCGGCGCTCTTCAACGGCGCTATCGCCGGCACGATCCTGGGCTGTCTTGTGCTCGTGGCTTCGCTGATCGTGCCGCTGGAAGACCCGCTGCACCTTGCCCTGGCCACATCGCTGTCACTGCTGTGCGTCACCACGCTTGCGGCCATGGTCGGCGCCACCATACCAATCATTCTGGACAAGATCGGCATTGACCCGGCCATGGCCATCGGTGTCTTCATCACCTCGTCCAACGACGTCCTCGGCGTGCTCATTTTCTTTCTGATGGCAACGACGTTCTACTTGGGGTGAAGCGAATACGCTCCACCCCACATCGCAGGGAAATTGTTACGCTTCTCGCAGGATCAAAACCGCCGCGTCGAATTCCTTGCGCTTGTAGGCCCGGACGAGAGCAGCTTCCGCGTCTTCGCCCCAGCGCTCGATGTTGAAGTCCTCTTCCACATGAGCGGCCGTCCAGGCGGCATCGGCGTCGAGGTAGTCTTCCAGCAGACCAAGCCCCAGGAGCGCGGAGCCTGTCAGGCTGGTGATCGTATGGAGCGCTGCGAGGCGCATCGGGGTCAGGCCGGAAAGTCGGGCCCGATAGGCGACAAGCAGCGGTTCCGGCTGGGCAGCGTGAATGACACCTTCGATCAGCACGAAACGGCCGCCGAGCAACTCGCCTGCCCAGTCCACGACCGGATCCCACAAGCGCCTTTGGGTGTCGATAAGGCTTTGCGGATCGTCCGCGCGGTAGCACAGCGCATCATTGCCGGCAAACCGGGTGATATCGTCAGCCACTTCGCCAAACCGAATGCTGACTGCATCAAGCGCTGAATTGGAAATCCGGGTCAGCGGCATGGTGGCCGGATTGATTTCCTTCTGCTGTGCCTGCCATTCGGCGGCAACCGCTGCAGCAAGCGCCTCACTCGGCAGCAACAAGGCCGCCTTGCCCGGTGTCTTGACGGGCCTTCCGTCCAGATGGATCGCGAAACCGCCGTCCACGGCAACATGGGCTGCTTCCTTGTAGAAACGCTTAGGCAATTCGCGCCGGGAGAGTTCGCGCGCCCGCTGCTCCGGATCCTTGGCCGCATCTTCCTGCAAGGTTTCAAGAAAGTCGCGCATCACATTGTTTCCTTGTCGAAATCCAGAAGTTCACCAAGTGCCAAATCCAGCTCGGCATAGGTCTGGATGATCTTGTCTGCACCATCAGCACTCAGCCGGTCATGATCATGATACCCCCAGGCAACGCCCAAGGCATGTGTGCCGGCGGCCTTGGCCATCGCCATGTCAAATCCGGTATCACCGATCATGATGGTTCGTGTCCTGTCCGCTCCGGTCTCCGCCATTGCCCGCAGCACCATGTCCGGATGAGGCTTGGAGGGCGAGGTATCAGCTGTCTGGACGGTCACGAAGCGTCCATGCAGATCATGGGTATCCAGCATGTGCGTGACCCCACGCATCGCTTTGCCGGTGGCAATTCCAAGAAGGACATCGTCACGCGCATTCAACCGCATGATAGCCTCGCGAGCACCCGGATAAAGCGGGTCGAGATCCAACCCTTCCCTCCTGCGGGACCACTTGGCCTGTTTATAGGCGTTGGACATCACCGGGATCTTGTCCTGGTGTTCAGGTCCAACGAGATCCAGAAAAGCCTCGTCCAGCGACCGTCCGACGATTGAGAGCGCCGTTTCCCGGTCAGGCATGGGCAGGCCTGCAGCCTCGAAACCGACCTGCAGGCCCTGCAAAATGGTTTTCTGACTGTCCACCAGCGTGCCGTCGACGTCGAAGATGATCAGATACATGGGCATCCTGTGCCAAGCGAACGGAAAGTAGCCCGCATGTGCCGGGTTTTCCCCCGGGGGTCAAGAGCACATTTGACACTGCGCCGGATTGGAAGTTTTGCCGACATCTACGTCATTGATTGGTAAATTCAACAATAGGCAAAGACTTCCACAGTCTGCGGCAAATTGACGTTCAATCTTTGGATATCGCCAATTTTGAAAAACCGCCCGAAAATTGCCTCTTTAGAGTGATTACCGGTCTCTTGGCCGCTTGCATATTTATCGTAAAGAACTTGGTTACCATGATCGACGATACTGCTGCAGGCGGGTGGGCATGAACGTTTGGGGCAAGATTGTCACCAAAGGATACGAATTTGGAGCGCGGTCGAACAAGACCGGCGTAACAGAGTGGTTTTGTCTGAATGATTCAGAAGAAACAAAAGGTCGGCCTGAAGGGGCAAGCAACATCCCGGAAGACCAGCCGGACTTTTTATACGATCCTCGCGGGGGCAACTTTGGTGATATCCGGTTTGGCCGGAACCGCCACTTATCTTGGAACCTCGATCGACCCGTCTCATTTTGTCGCCGCCGGCACTGAGCCGCAGGAGAAATTGACGCTTGCGCAGACAACCCCTGCCACAGCTTCTCTTGGTCTGGCCCCGATAGCGCTGACAACGAAAAAACGGCAAAGCGCCGAAGCGGAGGCCGCTCTTGCAGCGGAAAAAGCCGCTGAACAGGCAGCAGCAATAGCTGCGAAAGCAGAAGCTGCCCTCAAGGCGGAAGCGGCGGCACTCGAGGCCGAGGCTAAAAAGGCTGCGAAGGTGGCCCTTGCCGCCAAGCTCGCAAGGCTGAAACTCGCCCAGACACTTCTGGCCCATCAAGCTGCTTCAGAAACCACAAGTGTTGCCGCGCTCGATGAACCGGCAGCCGATGGCACTGCGCCGAATGTCGAGGTCGCAGCGTTACAAAGCGTCGGCACCGCGGCTGAAGCAGAGACGAATGTTGCTGCAAAACCTGAACAGACGGCCGTGAACATTGCCATGGCTGCAGGTAATCCGGCCAAACCCGGCGCCATTCTGCCGCCGACCCCGGACATGAAACCCGAACCGCCGCGCCGCAGCGCGCCTGTGGTTGCAGAAAACCGTCCTGAAGGCAGGGAAAAGCCTGAACAAGCGTCTCCCGTTCTGGCCTATGCAACGCCAGGAAATCCCGAAGATGATGAAAACGGAGTGTTCGGCGGTCTCGGCAAATTGTTCGGCAGCGCCAAGCCCGGACTTCCCGGTGCAGGCAGCAAAATCGCCGTCTATGACATCAGCGCCGCAACCGTTCACATGCCGGACGGCACCAAGCTGGAGGCTCATTCCGGCATTGGACACCGGATGGACAATCCGAAGTTTTCGCACGTGAAGATGCTCGGCCCGACGCCGCCCAACATCTACAACTTGAGAATGCGCGAACGGCGCTTCCATGGCGTGGAGGCCATTCGCATGCTGCCGCAGGACCGTGCTGCCATGAAAGGCCGTGACGGCATGCTGACCCATACGCGTCTGCTGCGCCGCTCCATTGGTTCCCATGGCTGTGTTGCCTTCAAGGACTACAACAAGTTCCTGAACGCATTCAAACGCGGCCACGTGAAGACCTTGATCGTCGTTCCGTCGATGGAAAAGCTGCCGACCTACATGGCAAAACTTCAGCGGAGCACCGGAGCCTGACCTTGCAGGCAACTGCCGGATTGGATATGCCTTCTAAACATCCCGTTTTCAGTCGAAAGCGGGATGTTTCATCGTTTTGAGGCCGCCAGCACGTTCTTGTCTGACGGCGTCAATCAGGCAATTGCCGTTGCAGCATAGCGCCCTGCCCGCCCGGAGCTTTTCTTGACCAAGATCATCCTGTTGCTGCTGTTCATGGTTGCCGCGATCCAGGTGATCAAACCGCTTGGCTGGCCTGGTCTCAGGAAACGCTCGGATGCCTGGAAACTGGTGGCGGGCGTTGTGTGCATCACATTTGCGTCGGTGATCCTGGGTGCACTGTTTCAGGGCGTTTGATTACGTCCAGCAGGTTTGCAAACATCCGACAGCGAGCTCCCCATCAAATGCTACGATCTGACGACGCTCCAACTCTACATCTGTTTTGCGGCAAGGTTGCTTCCGGCAAGTCGACATTGGCGGATCGCTTTGCCGAACGTCCCGGCAACATTCTCCTGCGGGAAGACGTCTGGCTGTCCGGTCTCTACGCTGACCAGATGTCCAGCCTCGCTGATTTTGTCCGCTGTTCGTCACTCTTGAGAAAAACGATAGCGCCGCATGTGGCAGCCCTGCTGGAAAGCGGTCTTTCCGTGGTACTGGACTTTCATGCCAACACGAAAGAAAGCCGGCAATGGATGCGCGCCATTGCCGACAAGGTCGAGTGCAAGCATCAGCTTCATTTTCTCGATGTGCCGGATGAGGTCTGCAAGGAACGGCTTCGCCAGCGCAATGCTGCCGGCAAGCACGAGTTCTCGGTGTCCGAGGCCGAGTTCGACCGAATCTCAAGCCACTTTCAGCCACCAGCGGAAGACGAGAGCTTCAATCTGAAGATCTATCCCGCCGCCGGCAGCTAGGCTTCTGGCAAAGCAGAGAAGTGCTATCAGCGCTTGTTGAGCGAGTCGTCCGGATCATCCACTTCCGGATCATAGTCCGTTGCATCAAATCCGAGCAGATTCCAGGTCTGCTGCATGTGCGGCGGCAGCGGCGCCGAAACATCGATCGTGCCATGGCCCGACGGATGCGGGATCACGATCCGGCGTGCCAGCAGATGCAGGCGGTTCTGGATACCACCCGGCAGCTCCCAGTTCTCGATATTGAAATACTTGTCGTCACCGATGATCGGATGACCGATATGAGCCGCATGTGCGCGCAACTGGTGCGTTCGGCCTGTCACCGGTTTCATCGTCACCCAGGAAAGCTTCTGGCCGGACTTTTCGAAGACGGAATAGAGCGACACGGCGTGCTGTGCCTCATCGTCGCCCTGACGCACGATCTGCATGCGTTCTTCGCCGTCATTTCTGGCCAGGAAGGTGGAAATGCGGCCCTGAAACGGCTTCGGAACACCCGCCAGGATTGCCCAGTAGATCTTTTGGGTATTCCGGTGACGGAAGGCCTTCGTCAGTTCCTGCGCGGCCTGACGCGTACGGGCAACCAGAATGATGCCGGAGGTCTCACGGTCGAGACGGTGCACCAGACGCGGCTTGTTGCCCTTGCGGTCGGTATAGGCGTCCAGCATGCCATCCAGGTGGCGCTTGAGGCCTGAACCGCCCTGAACAGCAAGACCTGCCGGCTTGTTGAGCACCATTACCTGGCTGTCTTCAAACAGCAGCATGTCCTCAATGGCCTTGCGGTCATCAGCAATCAGCTTGGTGGATTTCGGCTTGGCATTCTTCTTGTCGTCCGCTGGAAGTTCCACCCCGAGAGGTGGAATACGGATCATCTGCCCCTTGGCGATACGGGTGTTCGTCTCGGCACGCTTGCCGTCGACGCGGACCTGCCCCGTACGCAACAGTTTCTGCAAATGACCGAATCCAAGGCCCGGGTAATGGGACTTGAACCAACGGTCGAGGCGCATGCCCGCCTCATCGGCGGACACTTGTTTCTGTTCAATCGCGGACATGTTTTTCTCAAATTCGGCATCCGGCCTGCCGCCGTGACGCACATCCATCGCCCCTGCATCAAGGCGGGGGGAAAATTCGTTCCGCAGCGTATAGGCGGAATCGGCCCGAAAGGGAAGGAATTCTTAAGTCGCGACCTGGCGCATGATCATCAGTCCGGCAAACACGGCAAGAATGGACAAGGCGACAGAGGCAAGAACATACACGAGTGCCAGATGCGTGTCGCCGCGCTCCCACAGCACTGAGGTGTCGAGCGAAAACGCTGAGAATGTCGTGAAGCCGCCGAGGAAGCCGGTCGCCACGAAATAGCGCAATGACTGCAGGTTGCCGGTCTCATGGCGAACCAGCCAACCGATGAAAAGCCCCATGGCCAGTGAGCCGACGACGTTGACAGTAAGAGTTCCGACAGGAAAACCCGGCCCAAACAAACGGAGCGTCGCAAGCGACACCAGATGCCGTCCGCCCGCACCCAGACCACCGCCCAGCATCACCAGCAAAAGATGTTTCAAACCGTCGCCCCGCTTCTAACTGGTCCCAGCCGTCCCTGAATACGCCGAGTTCAATCCATGCATGGGTGAACCATCACGGAATCTGCCAGGCCAGGGAAAGCCCTATTCGCCGGGAGCCGCCGGCTTTGCAGCCGATTTTTCGCCCATCTGTTCAAACACCTTGACCTGTTCATCGTACTTCGGGTCGATGGTGCCGCAGACACGGTCCCAGAACGAAAAGAAATTGGCGTAATTGTAGCGGAAGCGCGAATGGTGCTGGTCGTGGAAAGTCACGCAGACCATCGGCGAAGGCATACGCGACATCGGCGACGCCCAGAATTCGAAACCGGAATGGCCGATTGTACCATTGAAATGGTCCCACAGCCGGTGAACGATCAGCACGGGGATCGGGATCGGCAGGAAGATGACCGCCCACAGATAATAGCTCTGCATGACAAAGGCATCGACCAGATCGTCGGAATAGGTGCTCCAGACAGTCGGCGCGACCGAGCGGTGATGCTCGGCATGAAAGCGGTACATCGCCTTCGTATGCATGAACCGGTGGCCCCAGTAGAACCAGGTATCGAAAGCCAGGATGGAAACGACAAACATCAGGATTGCCGACCACCAGGTCAGCTCCAGCGGGGCGACCAGGGTCCAGCCCTTCATCGAAAGGAAGATGCCGCCGGCAAGACAGCCCGCGGTCACGGTCAACGAATAGACGCTGGCCCGGATTTCCTTCCACATGCGCTTTTCACCACGCCGATTCTGCTGAATACGCCGCTCCGGGTGCCGGTCCTGTATTTTCACCAGCACCCAGCCGGTCGCAAAATACAGGAACACGTTCACAGCGTAGCACGCCGCGTAAATCGGCAGGAATTCAAGCAATATCGTCAGCGCCTGATCGAGCATATCTCTTCATACATCCATTTGGTCGGTTGGCTGACACATGTGAGTACTGTGCGGGCTTACCCGGTTGCCTTGACTTTCGTTTCTTCCGAATCCGGAATTTCCCCGGTCTCTTCCATGGACCGCACCAGCACATCGTACTTCGGATGCACCGTTCCGCAGATCCGGTCCCAGAACGAGAAGAAGTTACCGTAATTGTAGTGAAACTGCGAATGATGCAGATCATGGAACGTCGTGCAAATCAGCGGCGAAGGGAATCGCGACGACTTGGACGCGAAATATTCAAACCCCGAATGGCCGACCATGCCTGAAATCTGGTCGAACAACCGCAGGGCAAAAACGCTCAAGGCCGGCACCGGCAGCACGAACCAGACCAGAAAATAGAAAAAATGCTCGATCAAGGTGTCGACCGTGGTCGAGCTGTCGTTGCTCCAGACCGTCGGTGCAATCGAGCGGTGATGAGGCACATGGAACTTGTAGAGCGACGGCCAGTGAAGAATCCGGTGCCCCCAATAGAACCAGGCATCAAACAGGACGAAGCAAACGGCGAACATCAGCGGAAACGACCACCAGCTGAGTTCCAGCGGAGCGAACAGTGTCCAACCCTGGGTCTGTGCGAAAAATCCGGACGACAGCAGGACGGAAGATGTCGCCAACGCCTTCATGGAGGCGCGGATTTCCTCTGCCTGGCGTTTCATGCCGTCACGGTGTTTCTGGATTCGCCGGTCAGGATGACGGGCATTTATCGCGATCATTGTGAACCCGGTCGCAAAATAGACCGCCACCATGGCCGCGTAGGTGAGCGCCAGAACGATGAGGTAATCGACGAGTAGCCCCATCATGATTTTTCCTGTTTGCCGGTGCCGGCATAAAGCGCCTCGAACCCTTCCACCCGTTCGTCATAGGTCGGATGGATAGTGCCGCAGAACCGGTCCCAGAAGGAAAAGTAGTTGGCGTAGTTGTAGACGAAATACTGGTGATGCTGGTCGTGGTAGAGCGTGCACAGCAGTGGCCAGGGTTTGCGTGCGCTCGGGCTTGCGAAATGCTCATAGCCGCAATGGCCAATGGCGGCCGACACCTGGTCGAACAACCGGTGGCCCAGGAAAACCAGCGGCGGAATAGGCACAACGAATAGCACAAGCGCATAATAGGAATGGGCGAACAGCGTATCCACACTGGAGCCTGCATCGTTGGACCAGACTGTCGGTGTCACCGTCATGTGGTGCGGCTTGTGAAACCTGTAGAACATCTTGGTGTGCAGGATCCGGTGCCCCCAGTAGAACCAGGTATCGTGCAGGGCCAACGAGATGACGAAGAACAACGGCACAGACCACCAGGACAACGCGACAGGGTCGAACAGCGTCCAGCCACGCAGCTGGGCATAAAGGCCGATGGAAAGGCAGCAGCTCGTGATCGACAGCTGCCCCATGGAAGATTTGATATCGCGCAGGGCATCGTGGGTCGGCTGGCGCTTCTGGATCTTGCGGTCCGGGTGACGCCTGTTCATCACCGTCATGGTCAGGCCGGTCGTGAACAGCACGATCAAGCTGGAAGCGTAAAGCATCAGAAAGAAACCCAGAAACACCTCCGGGCCGGTCCCAAAATGTTCGGCAATAAAAGTCATCAACTCAAATATCCACGCGCAATTCCCTGGCCACTTTTGTGCGTAGCGAAAGAGCGGACCTCACGTCAAGGAATGACTTGCCAAATTATGAATATTACCCGGTCAGACGCTTTCCGTCACATGAGCGAAATCGGGATAGATCGACCGGACCAGCTTGTCGACCCGGTCTATTTCCTCTGGAATATCAGAAAGTTTGCCACGTTCTTCTTCCAGAACCGCCAGAAAGATCCGCGCGCGTGCCTGGTTTACCTGGATCTGCGGCAAAGTGCCCTCACCTGCCGCAGACAGAACGATGCTGACCAGCCTGTCGGCAGCGTTGAGACGTCCCCACAGATAATCATGTTCCCGCCAGCCGCGATTGAAGAAGGCACCGAACGTATTCAGGGACTTGCCCTTGAGGTCGAAACCTTCCGTATAAAGGCTTGCCGCGTCGGTCGGGCTGATGCGGTCGACCAGGATTTCCGTCACCTCCGAGAAGTCGTTGCGCTGCAACACGGGAAAGGTGATCAGATCGAAAAAACCGAAGCCGATATAGGTTCCCATCAGGGATGTGTGACGGCTCTTGTCGAGAAGGTTTCGGGCCGTCTCGGCAAAGAGTTCGTCCTGAAGCCTGTCCAGATCGGCAAGCCCCATCATCTGTGTCAGGGATTTCAGCATTGGCTGGACATGCTCGGCAGCGTCCGGACCACCCGCCTCCGCTGCCCGAACGAACGTTTCGGCGAGTTCCCGGCTGCGGCCACCGAAAAACCGGTCATTCCAGCGCCAACCCAGATGATCGATCTGCTCGTAGAGCAATCCCTTCATCTGATCGAGCGCCTCGAAATTGGGCGGCGGCAAGTCGGAGCCCGGACGATAGTGATAGAAGCCGTTGAGCTTGCGCACCGCAAAGCGAAGCCGGCGTATCCGGTAGTCGACATCCAGCCCGCGCAACAAGGCAACAACATGCGGGTCCGTGCGCCCCAGGATGTCCTTGCTCTCGGCTGTCAGGCGGCTGGTGTGACGCGAGTACAGTCCCAGAAGGGCTTCTTCCTGGCCACGTGCACTGTCCAGCCCGCTGAGCCGCGCCGTCAGGCCTGCCAGCCGCTCAGCCAGGGAATGAAGTTTCAGGGACTGATAATTGAGAAAGGCGAACCCTGCCTGCTCGAATGCGGCCACGGTTGCCTGCTTCCGGCATAACGAAAGAATGTCAGGTGTCACCCGGCGCCGCTTTGGCAAAATGCCCGCCACCGCCTTTTCCACCATAGGCCCCGCATCATCGATCAGTTGCGAGAGCCAGCGGCTGCGCCGGTTGTTCTGTTCAAGCTCTTTCAGATCATCGCCGATGGGCTCATTGCGCGGAATATGAGCGAGCGAAGCCAGGATCACGCGGAAGAACCCGGGCAGCTCCGAAACGGAGCTATCCGTTTCGACCGGAACCACTGGTGACGGATCCACATAGATCAGCCGCCGGGCAACTTCGCGCACCGCCGGCCGATCCTGAATAACGTCAATCACCGGCGCAAAGGGCTTGTTCATGACGACGCTGCCATCGACAAAACAATGCTGACCGGCCGTCTCGGAAGTCAGGTTCAGCCCTCTTGCAAGAAACGCATCCCGGTTGCGCCACGTCAGGTCGTGATCGACCAGCACCCGCTCCATTTCCGCAACCGTTGCAGGAGGGAACGCCCCTGGAAACGAGGACGTCGCACGAGCCGCAAAGACAATTTCCGGAATGCTGTCGGCATCGAACTGGCTTTCGATATCTCCTGGCATTCTGTGCGCGGCATGGAAACTCAGGATCCGGCGATGATCCCACTCCTCGACATAGTCCGGATCGTCCAGGTGAATGCGCCGCTTGATGCCGTTGTAATCGGTGATCGTCACGAACAGGTCGAGCGTCTGACCACGCGGGATCAGACTGCGGCCGGGCACGGCACCGTCCTCCATCTTCTGGCAGGCATCCAGCATCCAGCTGATGAACCGTTCACCGGAAAACGGCGGTGTGAACCAACGCGCCTGCATGAACAGTCGCAGCTTCTCGCGCGTTTCTGCGCTTTCAATCTGCTTTGTCAGCCGTGTGGAAATCAGCTGATCGAGCACCGGCGAAATGGAAATCTTCAGGTACCGGGACAAACCGGCCTGTGGCCGGGCCAAACGCGTAACATCGGCATTTTCCAACCACATCTCGCTGTGGCTGTCGAGTGGCAGGTCGTGGGTGATGGCCCGCGCAAGCATGATGCCGTTGACGCCACCTGCAGACGCGCCGGCAATTGCGTCAACCACCACCCGGATGTCGGCAACGGAGGACAACAGATCGAGCAGATCCTTGTAGGCACTTTGAACCGGAGGAAGCTCCTGATCGGGTACTTCCTGGGCAGAACCGTTCGACTTGCGGTCAAGGCGAACGCTCGACGCCCGAACAAGGTTGAGGATTTCCCGGCTTACGCCATGCATGTAGATGGCAAGCGAAACGCCGCCATAAAACACCAGCGCCAATCTGAGTTCGATTTCCTTCATGAGGTCACCGTGGGGAACATGTTGAAGTCCTAACACGAAAGAATGGCTACTATCTTTATGCGGCGGACCTTTCCATTCGCCAATCAAGACATGGCGGAACTATGCTCCCGCCCGATCACTTCTATGCAAACATGGTTTGACGACGAGGCTTGCCGGGAACTTGGCGCTCTGAAGCCTGCTACGATTTTCCCCCGCCTGACCTGTATATTCCGCTAAGATAGTTCATGGATCCGACAGTGATTCTTTAAAGTTCAGCATTATAAAACAGACAATGAGACCAGACCTTTTCGACGCGGAATGAAATGGCCAAGAGTGTAGATACAGCTGCCCAAAGCTCCGATGATACCGGGCAAGCCGACCAGACGACCTCGCTGCAATCCCTGCAGGAAGAGAACGACTATCTGCGATCCGAGTTGGAAGATCTGCGCCTCCTGTACGAGGCGACCATCGAGCATGGCGAAGCGGTCGAGGACCAGCTGGCGGATCAATCCACCAAGCTCGAGGCACTTTCGCGGCAGCTTGCCAAATACCTTTCGCCTCAGGTCTATCAATCCATTTTCGAAGGCCGTCAGGAAGTCAAGATTGCGTCCACACGCAAGAAACTGACGGTTTTCTTCTCCGATATCGCCGACTTCACCGAAACGGCGGACCGGCTTGAATCAGAAGAACTCACGGCAATCCTCAACCAGTATCTGACGGAGATGTCGAATATCGCGCTGCGCTACGGCGCGACCATCGACAAATACGTCGGCGACGCCATCCTGATCTTTTTCGGTGACCCGGAAACACGTGGTGTGACCGAGGACGCGCTTGCCTGCGTACGCATGGCCATCGACATGCAGGACCGGATGAAGGCGCTCCAGGGTGCCTGGCGGGAAGCCGGTATCTCCAAACCGATGAAATGCCGCATGGGGATCCATACGGACTATTGCACCGTGGGCAATTTCGGCAGCGAAGACCGGTTGGACTACACCATCATCGGACGTGGCGTGAACACGGCCTCACGCCTGGAAAGTCTTGCCACACCAGGCTCTATCCTGATCTCCTTCGAAACCTATTCGCAGGTGAAAGAGCAGATCAAATGCGCTGAAAATGGTGAAGTCAACGTCAAGGGGATTGCCTATCCGGTCTCCACCTACGAGGTAATCGGCCTGAAGGAACCCGTTCCGGTCAAGGATGATCTGGAGGTCGACCTGGTGTCTCGCCAGCTGGACAAGATTTCCGACACGATGGCACCGGAAGACCGGGACAGGCTGATCGCCACACTCAAGAGCGCCCTCGACCGTCTGACATCCACCGAAACCGCCTGATCTTTCAGGCTACTCGGATCAGCCTCGTTCCTTGCGCCGCTTGTCCCAGAACTCCAGACGTTTTCTCAGTTCCCGCTCAAACCCTCTCTGGGGTGGGTCGTAATAGGTCTTGCGGCCCAACTGCTCGGGAAAATAATCCTGACCGGAAAAGCCGTCGGGAGCATCGTGGTCGTATTGATAGCCGTCGCCGTACCCTTCCTGCTTCATCAGCTTGGTGGGCGCGTTGAGAATATGCTTGGGCGGCAGTAGAGAGCCGCTGGATTTGGCATCCCGCATCGCCGCCTTGTAGGCCACGTAAGCACCGTTCGATTTCGGCGCCGTTGCAAGATAGATCACCGACTGCGCAAGCGCCAATTCCCCTTCGGGCGACCCTAACATCTGGTAAGCGTCACGGGCTGCGTTGGCTTGCACCAGTGCATTGGGGTCGGCCAGCCCGATGTCCTCAACCGCCATGCGGATAAGACGCCGGGCAAGATAGAGCGGGTCCTCCCCGCCATCCAGCATCCGGCAGAACCAGTAGAGGGCGGCATCGGGATCGGAACCCCGCACGGACTTGTGCAGCGCGGAAATCAGATTGTAATGGCCGTCAGCACTCTTGTCGTAGATCGGCGCCCGTCTCTGGACAATTTCCTGCAAGCGCTCGGCATCGAAGACCTCGTCCTCTCCTGCGGCGCGCCAGACATCTTCTGCCAGGGTAAGAGAAGAGCGGCCGTCGCCATCGGCCATGCGGATCAGCACTCGTCGGGCTTCCTCGTCAAGCGGCAGCTTACGCTCTTCCAACTCCTCTGCCCGCGCCAACAGTTTTTCGATGGCGTCCGCGGAAAGGGAATGGAACGTCATGACGTGAGAGCGCGACAGCAAGGCCGCGTTAAGCTCAAAGGACGGGTTTTCCGTGGTCGCACCAACCAGCGTGATCGTGCCGTCCTCCATCACCGGAAGGAAGCTGTCCTGCTGCGCCCGGTTGAACCGATGGATCTCGTCAACGAAGAGCAGCGTTGCCCTGCCACTCATGCGCCGGGCGCGAGCCGTTTCAAACACCTTCTTCAGGTCCGAAACACCGGAAAAGATCGCCGAGATCTGTTCGAACGCAAGGTCCGTTTCATTGGCCAGCAACCGGGCAATGGTTGTCTTGCCGGTACCCGGCGGCCCCCAGAAGATCAACGAACCAAGCGTCCGCGTCTTCAGCATGCGCGACAGCGTGCCTTCCGGCCCGAGCAGGTGATCCTGCCCCACCACATCCGCAAGTTTGGTCGGTCGCATCCGGTCCGCCAGTGGCCGCGGGCCGGACTGGCTTAGTCCGGAAGCTTCGAACAGATCGCTCACACTGTCTCCTAACCGCGCAGGATGAGCTGTGAAACCTTGCCGTCCCGCTCGATATCGAGCTGCCAAACACGCGGTGGCTTCTTGGTGATACCTTCCAGCATCTCGGTAGTTTCGACGGTTTGCCGGTTGATGCCGCGGATGATGTCGCCCGGGCGAAGCCCCACACGGTCCGCGGTGCTGCCGCGCTTCACTTCGGCGATCACGACACCGTCGAAAATCCCTTCCATTCCCAGTTCCTCGGAAACGGCAGGCGAAAGATTCATGACCGTCGCGCCTTCGAAGGGCGAATAGTCGACAAGTTCGCGCGTGTCCCGTGGAATGGTTTCGGGAGCCGGCTGCAGCGACACGGTCACATGCTCTTCCGCACCGTCCCTCAGGACAACAAAATCGGTCTGTTCGCCAATCATCTTTGTTGCGAAACGATAGCCGAAGGAATTGGGGTCGGTCACTTCCTTGCCGTCAACCGCAATCACCAGATCGCTGACCCGAAGCCCGGCCTCAAAGGCAGGAGACCCATCAAAGACTGCCGTCACAAGCACACCGCGTGGCCGATCGAGAGACAGCGCTTCGGCGATTTCAGCATTCACAAGCTGCACGGTCGCCCCTAGCCATGGCCGCTGCACCTTGCCGCCATGATCTGCAGCTTTCGCTACGAAACGCGCCATATGCGCCGGAATGGCAAAGCCGATACCGTTGGAGCCGCCGGAGCGAGAATAGATGGCCGAGTTGATGCCAACCAGCTTGCCGGTCATATCGACAAGCGCACCGCCGGAGTTGCCCGGGTTGATTGCAGCGTCGGTCTGGATGAAGAACTGAAAGTCCGTCACGCCGACCTGCGTGCGAGCCGTGGCCGAGACGATGCCCTGGGTAACCGTCTGGCCGACACCGAACGGGTTACCGATGGCAAGCACGATGTCGCCGACTTCAAGGCTGTCGGAATCCGCAAAGTCGATGCTCTCGAAAGGTCCATCACCCCGGATCTTCAGCACCGCGAGGTCGGTACGTTCGTCCATGAGAACGATATCGGCATCGAATTCACGACGGTCGTTCAGGGCGACGCGAACGTCGTCCGCGTCCTTAATCACATGATGGTTGGTGATCACCGTACCATCACTCGAAATGATGACGCCGGATCCAAGGGACGATTCAACCCTCTGCCGTGGCCTGTCGTTCCCGCCGGGCTGGCCGAAGAACCGGCGAAAGAAGGGATCGTCCATGAAGGGCGAAACTTGCCGACGCTGCACCACCTTGCGGCTGGCATAAACGTTGACCACCGCCGGCGCGACCTTTTTCACGATTGGCGCGAAGGAGAGTTTGATCTGCGCATCGCTTTGCGGAACAAGCCGAAGATCGGCCGGAGACGGCTGCACGGTCTGCGAAAGCGCAGCAGACATACCGATCAGGCCGGCCAGGCCCGCTATGACAAGGGAACGCGTAAAGCTGGTCAGAACCAGGCGCATGGCGGGTGCCTCTTTTTCGAATCTTCTCATATCCATCGCGATACATGGCAGATAGGGAGGAAAAGAGGCAAATACAAAAGGGGCCGCCGGATTTCCGGCGGCCCCTTTTTCATCATGCAGGCTTACTTCAGGCCGAACGAACCTGCGCAAGGAAGCTGCGCACTTCGTGATCCAGTTCTTCAGCTTTCGATGCCATGTCCGCTGCTTCTTCGGAGAAGTTCTGTGCAGCCATGTTGGTATCGTTCGACAGAGAAGAAACGTTGCGGATGTCCTCGGTAACCTTGGAGGTTCCACCGGCGGCCCGTTGAGTGTTCTCTGCAATGCCCTGCGTCGCGTAGCTCTGCTCGGTAACGGCTGCAGCAACTTCGCTCACCGACTTTGTAATCTCGTCGATGGTCTTCTGGATGTCGCCGATGGCATCAACCGCATCGTCGGTCGCTCCGCGGATGGCATCGATCTGCTGCTGGATTTCGCCGGTTGCCTTGCCTGTCTGGGACGCAAGATCCTTGACCTCGGAGGCAACCACCGCAAAGCCCTTGCCGGCTTCACCCGCACGTGCGGCTTCGATGGTGGCGTTAAGGGCCAGAAGGTTGGTCTGGTCGGCGATATCGGAAATCAACGTGACGACTTCGCCGATCCGGTTGGCAGCTTCCGCAAGCGACCGCACCGTATCGTTGGTCGTTTCCGCACGTTTGGTAGCTTCGGCAGCAACGCTGGAAGAGCGTTCGATCAGCGTCGAGATTTCCTGGATCGAGCTGGAAAGCTGATCGGAAGCTGCTGCGATCGATTCCACTTCGGCCAGAGTTTCTTCCGACATGGTGGCCGCATTGGCAGATGTTTCGCCTGCCATGTCGGTCATGCTGCGCATCTTGTTCGCCGATTCGCGCAAGGTTGCAGCGGTATGAGCCACCTTGTCGACGACAGTGCCGACGGTCGCTTCGAAGTCGCCGGCAAGGCTTGCCAGCATCTCCTGGCGCTGCTCGGCCTGACGTCTCGCATCATCGGCTTCCTCGGCTGCACGACGCTCGTTTTCTTCAGCCGCGTTCTGGCGGATCTGGAGAACGGCTCGGCCGATGTCGCCGATTTCGTCCTTGCGGTTCGCAGCCTTGATCTCTGCACCAAGATCACCGGAGGCAATCGCGTTGAGAGCCCCTACAAGCGTGGTGAGAGGACGGGTGATCGACTGGGAGAAGAACAGGGCAATGACGGCTGCAACGGCAATTGTTGCAAGCGACCAGAGGAACATCTGATCGCGCATGCGAATGACGGCAGACAGCGTTTCTTCAACGCTCTTCTCCGCAACGATGGCCCAGTTCTGCCCCTGGAAGGCTAGCGGACGGGCAACGACAAGATCATCAACACCATCAGCCCCCTGAACGATACCGGCTGAAGCGGTGCCGGCGGCAGCTTCAATCGCCGGTCCGCTGGAAACGCTGGTGCTGAGCGCGGTTGGCGCACCTGCAAGCGGCATGTCGCTGAGCGCGAGGCCGTCCTGGTTGATCACGTAAACCTGACCGGTCTCCCCCAGGTCTTCACGGTTCGCGACAACTTCACTCAGGAAATCGGAATCGATCCGCATGACCGCAACACCGCTGAGGCTGATCGTACCGAACGAATTCATGAACACGGGCGATGCCAGGAACAGAGAGCCCTTTCCGCCGGCAGGGGTATAGGGTGCAAAGACACTGGCAGCGATCTCCCCCTCACCCAGCTCCTTGGCAGCATTGTAGACCATCTCCAGGCCGGTCCCTTCGGCAACACTGCCTTCACCAAGCTTGGACAGGAATTCGTCACCCTTGGTGACCGAATAAAGAATGAGACCGGCGTTATCGAGCAGATAAAGATCTGCGAAGCCGCCGTTCTTCCAGACATTGTAGAACGCCGGGTGCGCCTCGGTGTGGCGCCAGGCATACATTGTCTTCTGTTCCTTGCCTGTGACCGCTGCACGTTCTTCAGGGCTCTGCGGCGCCTGGAACAGGCCGAGAATTTCGTCCTTTTCCTTGGCAAGGTTCATGGTCGCGTTGCCGAGGTTGCTCAACGGATCCGAAACGCTGGACGCCAGGTTCACGATCTGGGATTCAGCTGCGTGCAGGCGCGACTGCAGGAGCGCGTTTCGCGCTGTGATGACCATGCCAAGTTCGGCCTCTGCCGCTTGTTGCAATCCGTCGCGACCGGTCATGTAGCCGATGACACCCACCGCCGCACATGCGGCGACTGTAATCACGATCATCAGAGCCGGAATAACAAAAGAAAGTCGAAGAGAAGGCGACCTCTTCTTAGAAGCGGAATTCGTTTTGGCTATCACAGTAAATCTCCCCAGCCTCTCCCACTAGTCCAGGAGGCATGGCTAGAAGCTAGGCAGTTTTCCTTAAATCATTGATAATTGCGGTCTCATTATTCGAAAAGAATACGTTTGGGAGGACAGTCACGAAGACAACAAAAAAAGGCGGGCAAATCTGCCCGCCTTTCCCGATTGCCATTGCGGCAATTATTACGCTGCGTTTTCAGCTGCTTCTTCAGCTTCAACGCGAGCACGGTCTTCAGCACCGCGTGCTTCCGGATCACGGTCGACCAGCTCGATGACAGCCATCGGAGCGTTGTCGCCATAGCGGAAGCCGGCTTTCAGCACGCGGGAGTAACCGCCGCTGCGGTCCTTGTAACGCTCACCGAGCGTTTCGAACAGCTTGGCAACCATTGCCGCATCGCGAATCTGCGAAATGGCCTGGCGGCGTGCATGCAGGTCACCGCGCTTGCCCAGGGTGATGAGCTTGTCGATGATCGGCTTCATTTCTTTAGCCTTCGGCAGGGTCGTTACGATCTGTTCGTGCTTGATCAGCGACGCTGCCATGTTCGCGAACATAGCCTTACGGTGGCTAGAGGTCCGGTTGAGCTTGCGGCCGGATTTACCGTGGCGCATGGCCCTCTCCTTTTTCTTTCAGGCAGTCAGTTCTTCTGGTTGAACTCTTGCCCGGTTGATCCTCACAGGACGCGTACGCCCTTAGTACTGATGGTCTTCGTAGCGCTTGGCGAGATCATCGATGTTCTCAGGCGGCCAGTTGGCAACTTCCATGCCGAGATGGAGACCCATCTGGGCGAGAACTTCCTTGATTTCGTTCAGCGACTTGCGGCCGAAATTCGGGGTCCGCAGCATTTCCGCTTCGGTCTTCTGAATGAGATCGCCAATATACACGATATTGTCGTTCTTCAGGCAGTTTGCAGACCGTACAGACAGTTCCAGCTCGTCGACCTTCTTCAGAAGCGCAGGGTTGAAAGCCAGTTCCGGGACGCTGTCCTCGGCGACTTCACGCTGCGGCTCTTCGAAGTTGACGAAGATGGAGAGCTGATCCTGCAGAATGCGTGCAGCGAATGCCACGGCGTCTTCCGGCTTGACGGAACCATCGGTTTCGACAGTCAGGGTCAGCTTGTCATAGTCAAGAACCTGGCCTTCACGGGTGTTTTCCACCTTGTAGGAGACCTTCTTGACCGGAGAGTAGAGGCTGTCGACCGGGATAAGGCCAATCGGCGCATCTTCCGGACGGTTCCGATCGGAAGAATGGTAGCCCTTGCCGGTGTTGACGGTGAATTCCATGCGGATTTCAGCGCCTTCATCCAGCGTGCAGAGCACCAGTTCCGGATTGAGAACCTCGACGTCGCCAACAGTCTGAATATCACCGGCGGTGACAACACCCGGACCCTGTTTGCGCACGACCATGCGCTTGGGACCCTCGCCTTCCATGCGGATGGCGATTTCCTTGATATTCAGCACGATGTCGGTGACATCTTCCCGGACACCCGGGATCGACGAGAACTCATGCAGAACGCCATCGATCTGAACGGCAGTCACGGCGGCACCCTGCAGAGAAGACAGCAGGATACGGCGCAGCGCGTTGCCAAGGGTCAGACCGTAGCCACGCTCGAGCGGCTCGGCAACGACGGTTGCCAAGAAGCGCGGGTCTTCACCCGGCTTGATCTCGAGTTTGGTCGGCTTGATCAGTTCTTGCCAGTTTTTTTGAATGGTCACGTTTTCGTCCCTTCGGCTATCCCGCCCGGCGGATCAGCGCCAGGCCATTCTTTGCCATTTGGAGAAACAAGTACCTAAAGCTGGGAAGCCTTAGACGCGGCGACGCTTGCGCGGACGGCAGCCGTTGTGCGGAATCGGCGTCACGTCACGGATGGACGTGATCAGGAAACCGGCGGCCTGCAGGGCACGCAGAGCAGATTCACGACCGGAACCCGGACCGCGCACTTCCACTTCCAGGGTGCGCATGCCGTGCTCGGCAGCTTTTTTCGCAGCATCTTCCGCAGCAACCTGGGCAGCATACGGAGTGGACTTACGGGAACCTTTGAAACCGAGTGCACCGGCGGACGACCAGGAGATCGCGTTGCCCTGTGCGTCGGTGATCGTGATCATGGTGTTGTTGAACGTGGAGTTCACATGCGCGACGCCAGAAGAGATGTTCTTGCGTTCGCGGCGACGCACGCGCGTCGTGTCTTTAGCCATTCTCTTATCCTTGTTTTGATCTCGTCACTGCCGTAATGCCGGCAGCTCCACCACCAATCGAGGCAGGGTAATTATTTCTTCTTACCAGCGATCGGTTTAGCCGGACCCTTGCGGGTACGTGCGTTCGTGTGCGTCCGCTGACCGCGAACCGGCAGGCCGCGACGGTGACGCAGGCCGCGGTAGCAGCCAAGGTCCATCAGACGCTTGATGTTCATCGCGGTCTCACGGCGCAGGTCACCTTCAACGAGGTAATCGCGGTCGATGGTTTCGCGGATGGACAGAACTTCTGCGTCGGAAAGCTCGTTCACACGGCGGGCAGCATCGATGTTGTTCTTCTCGATGATTTCCTGCGCGAACTTCGCGCCGATGCCGTGAATATACTGAAGCGCGATGACAACGCGCTTGTTCGTCGGGATGTTAACGCCAGCAATACGTGCCACGTTCGTCTCCATGATTACGCAGCGAGACCATGGTCTTGCCGCAGGTTGTAATGCCCGCGTCCGGTGGAGTCCGGCCCTTGCGGGTACGAAAATGCCGGGGTAACCCCGGCACAGAGAATGCCGGCCCCACTTACATGGAACCGGCTTAACTGTAAGGTAGAGCGGGTCGTTTAACGGCTCTAAACCTTTTCGTCAAGTCCTTGAAGAACGGAATCTATTGAAGCCGTCACTTCATCAATGGACTGCATGCCGTCAATCACGGAAAGAAGACCTGTCTTCTCGTAATACGGCACAACAACTGCGGTATCGCGGTTGTAGGCTTCAAGGCGTTGCTTGAAGACTTCCGGATCATCGTCCTTGCGCACGGGCTGACCAGCAGCCTGTGCGTCAGCGGCGCGCTTGATGATCCGATCGACCAGCTTCGACTGGTCGACACGCAGTTCGATGACGGCGTTCAGTTTGAGGCTGTTTGCTTCCAGCATCTCGTCAAGCGCTTCGGCCTGGGCAAGCGTGCGGGGAAAACCATCAAGAATGAATCCGTTCCTGGCATCTTCTTCGGCGATCCGGTCGCGGATGATACCGACAACGATCTCATCCGACACGAGGCCACCTGCGTCCATGACTTCCTTGGCTTTAACGCCTACCGGGGTCTGGGCGGCCACTGCGGCCCGCAGCATGTCTCCGGTGGAGAGCTGCGGGATCGCGTATTTCGCAACGAGGTGCGCGGCCTGTGTCCCCTTCCCCGCTCCTGGCGGTCCAACCAGAATAAGCCTCATCGACGCCTCCCACTTAATTTCGCTTTTTTCACCAGACCCTCATATTGGTGCGCAAGCAAATGCCCCTGGATCTGTGACACGGTATCCATCGTCACGCTTACGACAATCAACAAAGAGGTGCCACCGAAATAGAACGGAACGCCTGTCGCCGAAATAAGGAATTCGGGTAATAGACAAACGACGGTGATGTAAATTGCACCGACCACCGTAATGCGCGTCAGAACGTAGTCGATATACTGCGCTGTACGCTCGCCGGGACGGATTCCGGGAATGAAACCGCCGTGTTTCTTCAGGTTGTCCGCAGTGTCGCTCGGATTGAAAACGATCGCGGTATAGAAGAAACAGAAGAACACGATCATCGCTGCGTAGAACACCATGAACAACGGCTGGCCGTGACCAAGCGCCGCAGTGATATACGTCAGCCACTCATTGCCCGAACCCTGACTGAAGCCACCGATTGTGGCAGGAACCAGCAGGAGGGAAGAAGCGAAGATCGGCGGAATCACACCAGCAGTGTTGAGCTTGAGCGGCAGGAACGAGGTGTTGCCCTCGAACATGCGGTTGCCCATCTGGCGCTTAGGATACTGAATCAGCAATCTGCGCTGAGCCCGTTCCATGAACACGATCAGTGCGATCACCACGACAGCCAGTATCAGGATGCCGAGAATCAGGATCGTCGACATCGAGCCCTGGCGGCCGAGTTCAAGCACGTTGACCAGCGCGACCGGCAGACCGGCAACAATGCCGGCAAAGATGATCAGCGAAATACCGTTACCGATACCGCGCGATGTGATCTGCTCACCGAGCCACATCAGGAACATGGTACCGCCGACAAGCGTCAGAACAGTTGAAGCCCGGAAGAACCAGCCCGGGTCGGCAACCACATTGGTCGCTCCTTCCAGACCGACTGCGATACCGTAAGCCTGGAAAGCCGCCAGGATAACAGTGCCGTAGCGCGTGTACTGGTTGATGACCTTGCGGCCCTGCTCGCCTTCCTTCTTCATCTGCTCGAGCGTCGGTACGACGGTCGTCATGAGCTGCATGATAATGGAGGCGGAAATATACGGCATAATGCCGAGAGCGAAGATCGCCATGCGCTCGACAGCACCGCCGGCAAACATGTTGAACATGCCGATGATGCCGGACTGGGCCTGATTGAAGGCCTGCGCAAAGGCGTCCGGATTGATGCCGGGCAAGGGAATGTAAGTGCCCAGTCGATAAACCAAAAGCGCCCCCAGTGTGAACCAGATGCGCTTTTTGAGTTCTTCAGCCTTGGCGAAAGCTGAGAAATTGAGATTTGACGCCAGTTGCTCGGCGGCCGATGCCATGCCCTACTCCGGAATGCTTGCCCAAGAAATGGGTGAAGCCCAGGCTGTTAAGCCTGAGCTCCCAGAACGGCAACCTTGCCGCCTGCTTTTTCGATCGCTGCAACAGCGCCCTTGGAGGCACCGGCAACTTCAAAGGTCACTGCAGCGGTGAGTTCACCGTTGGCAACGATGCGCACACCGTCACGGACCCGCTTGACAACGCCTGCTGCCTTCAGCGCTTCGACGGTAACCGTCTCGGACGCATTCAGCTTGCCTGCATCAATCGCCTTCTGAACACGGCCAACGGACACAGTGTTGTAGTCCTTGGCAAAAATGTTCGTGAAGCCGCGCTTCGGCAGACGGCGGTGAAGCGGCATCTGACCGCCTTCAAAGCCTTTGATGGCAACGCCGGAACGGGACTTCTGACCTTTGACACCACGGCCACCAGTCTTGCCCTTGCCGGACCCGATGCCGCGAGCCACACGCATGCGGTCTTTTACGGCACCTTCGTTGTCACGAAGTTCATTGAGCTTCATGTTCGTTTCTCCTCACCCCGTTCTTACGCGTTGTCTTCGACGACGCGAACGAGATGCTGGACCTTATTGATCATGCCGCGCACTTCAGGAGTATCCTTCAGTGTGGAACGGCGGTGCATCTTGTTCAGGCCGAGACCGACGAGCGTCGCGCGCTGGTCCTTAGGACGGCGCAGCGGGCTGCCGATCTGTTCGACCGTGACAGTCTTTTCGGTGTTCGCCATGGAACATACCCTCTCTCAGCTGGGGACCGGAGCCGCTAAGGTCAAGCCTCAGCGGCAGCCGAAGCCGCCTCATCGTTGTTGTCACGACGGCGGGACTGCAGCACAGAGACCTTCAGGCCACGGCGGGCAGCGACGGAACGCGGGCTGTCTTCCTTGGTCAGCGCAGCAAAAGTTGCACGCACCATGTTGTAGGGGTTGGAAGTCCCCAGAGACTTGGCCACAACGTCCTGGACGCCGAGCGTTTCGAAAACGGCACGCATCGGACCGCCTGCGATGATACCGGTACCGGCCGGAGCTGCACGAAGCAGAACCTTGCCAGCGCCGTGACGGCCTTCCACATCGTGGTGGAGGGTCCGGCCTTCGCGAAGCGGTACACGGATCATCGTGCGCTTTGCTGCTTCAGTTGCCTTACGGATGGCTTCCGGCACTTCACGCGCCTTGCCATGACCGAAGCCGACGCGGCCCTTCTGGTCACCAACCACAACGAGTGCTGCGAAGCCGAAACGACGGCCACCCTTGACCACTTTCGCAACGCGGTTGATGTGAACGAGCTTGTCGACGAATTCGCTGTCTCGCTCGTCGCGATCGCGATTTTCTTGTCTCGCCATATTATACGTCTTCCGTTCTTAAGAGCGCCAACGGGCGCTGGTCAGAATTCAAGTCCACCTTCACGGGCTGCATCAGCAAGCGCTTTCACGCGCCCATGATACTGGTACCCGCCACGGTCGAACACGACCTGCTTTACGCCAGCGGCAGCAGCACGCTCGGCGACTAGCTTGCCAACGGCTGCGGCTGCAGCGACGTCGGCGCCCGTTTTCAGGCTGCTCTTGAGATCTGTTTCGATCGTTGAAGCAGAGACAATCGTATGTCCCTTCGCATCGTCGATGATCTGGGCGTAGATCTGCTTCGACGAGCGGAAGACAGAAAGGCGCGGACGACCGTTCGCGGCTTTCTGAATCGAACGGCGCACGCGATCGCGGCGGCGCTCGAAAGCTTGTTTGCTGTTCGCCATGATCTGGGTCCGTTACTTCTTCTTGCCTTCTTTGCGGACGATGAACTCGCCTGCATAACGAACGCCTTTGCCCTTGTAGGGCTCCGGCGGGCGGAATTCACGAATTTCAGCAGCAACCTGACCGACGCGCTGTTTGTCGGTACCGGTGATGTTGATTTCCGTGGGTTTCGGGCACACGATATCGATACCATCCGGGATCGGATAGACAACGTCATGAGAGAAACCGAGCGCCAGCTGAAGGTTCTTGCCCTGGACCTGAGCGCGATAACCGACACCGGTGATGGCGAGGTCTTTCTTGAAGCCCTCGGTTACGCCAGTGATCAGGTTCGCGACCATGGTGCGGCTCATGCCCCACATGGAGCGAGCCGGCTTGGAGCTGTTGCACGGATCGATTTTGATCCCATCATCCGTCATTTCGGCCAGAACAAGATCATTGAGCACGAAAGACTTTTCGCCTTTCGGGCCCTTGATCGTAACAGTCTGACCGTCGATCGATGCCGTTACCCCGCTTGGCACGGGGACTGGCTTTTTGCCAATACGAGACATATGACCAACCTTGTCGTTGTTTTAAAAGTGAGGATGCCGCATCAGAAGACGCGGCAAAGAACCTCACCACCTACGTTTTCGTCCCGCGCCTGATGGTCGCTCATGACACCACGCGGAGTCGAAATGATCGACACGCCCAGGCCATTAGAGACATGCGGGATGTTTTTCACCGACGAGTACACGCGGCGGCCCGGCTTGGACACACGTTCAATCGTGCGAATAACCGGTTCACCGTCGAAATACTTCAGTTCGATTTCCAACTCGGACTTACCGCCCTCGTATTCAACCGTGGTGTAGCCACGGATGTACCCCTCTTTTGCGAGCACATCAAGTACATGTGCGCGCAATTTGGAATTTGGTGAACTGACCTTGTTCTTGCGACGCATCTGCGCGTTGCGAATGCGGGTCAGCATATCCCCCAACGGATCAGAAATTGCCATCGGAGTTTCTCCTTACCAGCTCGACTTGACCAGGCCCGGGATCTTACCCAGGGAGCCCAGTTCACGAAGCGCAATACGCGACATCTTCAGCTTGCGGTAAAAACCGCGCGGACGGCCGGACACTTCGCAACGGTTGCGAACGCGGTTCGGCGCGGAATTCCGCGGCAATTTTGCCAGCTTCAGGCGTGCGTTGTACCGCTCTTCCAGGGACAGGCTTTCATCTTTAGCCAGTGCCTTCAGGGCAGCGCGCTTCTCAGCGTATTTCTTTACAAGCTTCTCGCGGCGCTTGTTCTTCTCGATTGCGCTTTTCTTCGCCATCGTCGATCCCTTCCTTGCCCGTTACTTCGTGAACGGGAAGTTGAACGCGCGCAGAAGCTCGCGTGCTTCATCGTCATTCGGCGCCGTGGTGCAGATGATCACGTCCATGCCCCAGATCTGGTCGACCTTGTCGTACTCGATTTCCGGGAACACGATGTGTTCTTTGATGCCCATGGCATAGTTGCCGCGACCGTCGAAGCTCTTCGGGTTCAGACCACGGAAGTCACGTACGCGCGGCAGCGCGATGGTGATCAGACGGTCCAGAAATTCGAACATCTGCTGGCGGCGCAGGGTAACCTTTGCACCAAGCGGCATGCCTTCACGAACCTTGAAGGTTGCGATCGACTTTTTCGCCTTGGTGATCACCGGCTTCTGACCGGCGATCAGTGCCAGGTCGTCAGCTGCGATACGCGCCTTCTTGGAATCGCTGACCGCTTCGCCGACACCGACGTTGAGGACAATCTTTTCCAGCTGCGGAACCTGCATGACGTTCTTGTACTGGAACTTCTCCAGAAGCTGCTTGCGCACAACTTCGTCATAATGCGTCTTGAGACGCGGCACGTTAGTGGTCTCAGCCATCGATCAGGTCTCCCGAACGCTTGGCCACACGGACCTTGGTGCCATCGTCCTGCACTTTGAAGCCGACGCGGGTCGCCTTGCCGTCCTTCGGATCGGCCAGTGCAACGTTGGAAAGGTGAATCGGGGCTTCCTTGGCCACGATGCCTGCTTCCTGCGTCTGGGTCTGCTTCTGGTGGCGGCGAACCATGTTGATGCCGCGGACCAGGGCCTTGTTGTCAGCCGGCAGCATCTGGATGACTTCGCCGGACTTACCCTTGTCACGGCCGGTCAGCACGACCACCGTGTCGCCTTTTTTAATTTTCGCAGCCATCAGAGCACCTCCGGCGCGAGCGAAATGATTTTCATATGGTTCTTTGCACGGAGTTCGCGCGGTACCGGTCCGAAGATACGGGTGCCGATCGGCTCCTTGTTGTTGTTGACCAGCACGGCCGCATTGCGGTCGAACCGGATCACGCTGCCATCGGGACGGCGGATATCCTTTGCCGTGCGCACGACGACAGCCTTCATCACGTCGCCCTTCTTAACGCGGCCCCGCGGAATTGCCTCTTTCACGGAGACGACGATGATGTCGCCTACCTGGGCATATTTACGCTTGGAGCCGCCGAGCACTTTGATGCACATGACACGACGAGCGCCGGAATTATCCGCGACGTCGAGGTTTGTTTGCATCTGAATCATGACTGGCTGCCTTGTTCTTCTGATGGCGCTCGGGTCACGGGCGCCTGATGCTCACTGAATGGAGCGCGGTCACTGAGCGACCACGGTCCAACGTTTGTTTTTAGAGATCGGCGCGCATTCTTCGATCTGAACAATGTCGCCAACCTTGTACTGGTTGGTTTCGTCGTGTGCGCGGTACTTCTTGGTCCGGCGCACAGTCTTCTTCAGCAGCGGGTGCGTGAAGCGGCGCTCCACATTCACCGTCACCGTCTTGTCATTGGCGTCGCTGACAACGGTGCCCTGCAGGATACGCTTCGGCATGGCCGTCTCCTTACGCGTTCGCCGACACGCGCTTTTCGCGCATGATCGTCTGGATACGCGCGATATCACGGCGGATCTGCCGGACACGCGCAGTGTTTTCAAGCTGACCCGTAGCCCGCTGGAAGCGCAGGTTGAACTGCTCTTTCTTCAGGCCTTCAAGCTCACTGCGGAGCTCGTCGAGGGTCTTAGCCCGTACATCGGTAGCCTTCATGGCTCTAACTCCTCGCCTGCCCTACTCGCCGATACGCTGAACGAAGCGGCACTTGATCGGCAGTTTGGCTGCAGCAAGACGCATGGCTTCACGCGCAATGTCTTCCGGCACACCGTCGATTTCGAACATGATCCGGCCTGGCTTGACACGGCAAGCCCAGTAATCCGGAGAACCCTTACCTTTACCCATGCGGACTTCAGCAGGTTTCGAGGAAACCGGGACGTCCGGGAAGATGCGGATCCAAACACGACCCGCACGCTTCATGTGGCGGGTCATAGCACGGCGGGCCGCTTCGATCTGACGTGCCGTAACACGCTCCGGCTCAATCGCCTTCAGACCGAATGCGCCGAAGTTGAGGTCAGTGCCTCCCTTCGACAAGCCGTGGATGCGGCCCTTGTGCTGCTTGCGGAACTTTGTGCGCTTCGGTTGCAGCATCGTTCTTCTCTCGTCTTTCTTAAGTTACGAGCGGCAGGCAGCTTGAATTAAGCTGCGCGCTCGCGGCCCCGATCCCGGCGTCCGCCGCGATCACCCTGGTTGCCTTCGGAAGCAGCGGTCGCACGGCGCTCAGACGCCATCGGATCGTGTTCCAGAATTTCACCCTTGAAGATCCAGACCTTCACACCGCACACGCCGTAAGCCGTGTGAGCGCTTGCAACACCGTAGTCGATGTCTGCACGCAGCGTGTGAAGCGGGACGCGGCCTTCGCGGTACCATTCGATACGCGCAATTTCCGCACCGCCGAGACGGCCACCGCAGTTGATACGGATGCCCTGTGCACCGAGACGCATGGCGGACTGAACGGCCCGCTTCATGGCGCGACGGAAAGCAACGCGGCGTTCCAGCTGCTGGGCAATCGACTGGGCGACCAGGGTCGCGTCGATTTCCGGCTTGCGCACTTCAACGATGTTGAGATGCACTTCGGAATTGGTGATGTCGGCGATCTTCTTGCGAAGACGCTCGATATCGGCACCCTTTTTACCGATGACCACACCCGGACGACCGGAGTGAATGGACACACGGCACTTCTTGTGCGGGCGTTCGATAACAACCTTGGATACGGCAGCCTGCTTCAGTTCCTTCAGCAGGAGCTCACGGATGCGGAAATCTTCGTGCAGAAGATCGCCGTATTCGTTCTTGTTCGCGTACCAGCGGCTGTCCCAGGTGCGGTTGATCCCGAGGCGCATGCCGATCGGGTTTGTCTTATGTCCCATCAGGCAGTCTCCTCAACTTCGCGCACGACGATGGTCAGGTTCGAGAACGGCTTCTCGATCCGGCCAACGCGGCCGCGTGCACGGGCCTGGAACCGCTTGATCACAAATGCCTTGCCGACATGTGCTTCAGCAACCACCAGGTTGTCGATGTCCAGGTCATGGTTGTTTTCCGCGTTGGCAATGGCCGACATCAAGGTTTTCTTGACGTCCTGCGCAATGCGCTTGCGGGAGAATGTCAGGTCCGCAATCGCGGAACCAACCTTTTTGCCACGGATCGAAGCCGCAACGAGGTTCAGCTTGCGCGGGGAAACGCGCAGCATGCGGGTCATTGCCCGGGCCTCATTGTCAGCGAGCGTCCGCTCACGCTTCGGCTTGCCCATCGTTACTTCCTCTTCGCCTTCTTGTCGGCGCCGTGTCCATAATAGGTCCGGCTCGGCGAAAACTCACCGAACTTGTGACCGATCATTTCCTCAGACACCAGCACCGGAACGTGCTTTTGACCGTTGTAGACGCCGAAGGTCAAACCGACGAACTGCGGCAGGATGGTAGAGCGGCGGCTCCAGGTCTTGATGACCTCGTTCCGGCCGGACTCACGGACCTTGTCCGCTTTCTTCAGCAGATACCCGTCGACAAACGGACCTTTCCAGATCGAACGTGCCACGATCCTTGCCCTTTACTTCTTCGCGTGACGGCTGCGGACGATAAACTTATCAGTCTGCTTATTGCGCCGCGTACGCTTACCTTTGGTCGGTTTACCCCAAGGAGTAACCGGATGACGACCGCCGGAGGTCCTGCCTTCACCACCACCGTGCGGGTGGTCGATCGGGTTCATGGCAACACCGCGGGTATGCGGACGAATGCCAAGCCAGCGGGAACGGCCTGCTTTACCCAGGTTAACGTTGGCGTGGTCCGGGTTGGACACGGCGCCAATGGAAGCCATGCAGGTTCCGAGCACACGACGCTGCTCGCCAGACATAAGGCGCAGCGTAGTGTAGCCCTGGTCGCGGCCGACGATCTGAACGAACGCGCCTGCCGAACGAGCGATCTGGGCGCCTTTGCCCGGCTTCAGCTCGACATTGTGCACGATCGTGCCAACCGGAATGCGAGCCAGCGGCGCGGCATTACCCGGTTTCACGTCGACGGATTCACCGGCGATGACGGTATCGCCAGCAGCCAGGCGCTGCGGCGCCAGGATGTAGCTCAGTTCACCGTCTTCGTAACGGATGAGTGCAATGAACGCGGTCCGGTTCGGATCGTATTCAAGGCGCTCGACCGTTGCCGGAACGTCCCATTTACGGCGCTTGAAGTCGACAAGACGGTAAGACCGCTTGTGACCGCCACCGCGGTTCGGAGACGTCAGGCGGCCGGCGTTGTTGCGGCCACCGGACTTGGACAGGCCTTCGGTCAGGGTCTTGACCGGCTTGCCTTTCCACAGACCAGAGCGATCAACTTGAACCAGCTGACGGCGGCCTGGGGACGTCGGGTTGAATGTCTTAAGTGCCATTTTTCTTAAGTCCCCGTCTTAGAGCCCGGTGGTCACGTCGATTGCGTGACCTTCCTGCAGCGTAACGACGGCCTTCTTGTAGTCGGACTGACGGCCGATGCGACCGCGGAAGCGCTTGACCTTGCCCTTGCGGACCAGGGTGTTCACTGCCGTGACCTTTACACCGAACAGCGCTTCGACTGCGGCCTTGATTTCCGGCTTCGTTGCATCGTTAGCAACTTTGAAGACAACCTTGTTCTCTTCGGAAGCCATCGTCGACTTTTCGGTGATTACCGGGCCGACGATTTTGTCGTAGTGAGGAAGTTTGCTCATTTAAAGCGCTCCTCAAGTGCGGACACCGCAGCCTTGGTCAACACCAGGGTGTTGGCACGCAGGATGTCGTAAACGTTGATGCCCTGAACCGGCAGCACATCCAGATGCGGAATGTTGCGGGATGCCAGAGCAAAGTTTGCATCGACCTCGGCGCCGTCAATGATCAGGGCGCTGGTCAAGCCGAGCTTGGTCAGCTGTGCCTTGAGTGCCTTGGTCTTTGCTTCGGCTGCCTTCGCGTCTTCGACAACAACGATGCTGTCTGTCTTGGCTTTCGCAGACAGGGCATGCTTCAGGCCGAGGGCGCGAACCTTCTTCGGCAGGTCATGGCTGTGATCGCGAACGATCGGGCCGAATGCCTTACCACCACCGCGGAACTGCGGGGCCTTCTTGTTGCCGTGACGTGCGCCGCCGGAGCCTTTCTGGCGAACGAATTTCTTCGTCGTACCGGAAACTTCCGAACGGCCCAGCGACTTGTGGGTGCCTGCCTGGCGCTTGGCCAGCTGCCAACGCACCACACGGTGGATCAAATCGGTGCGCGGCTCGAGACCGAAGATCTCGTCAGACACCGTGATCGAACCGGCCGCCCCACCTTCGAGGGTCTTGACCTGGAGTTCCATCACTCACTCTCCTTCCCGGCGGCCGCAGTCGCTTCGGTTGCTTTGAAAGCACCCGGAACCGGAACGTTTTCCGGCAGCGCCTTTTTGATCGCGTCGCGGACCAGGATCCAGCCGCCCTTGGCGCCCGGAACAGAGCCCTCGACCATGATCAGGCCACGCTCAACATCAGTGCGCACAACCTTCAGGTTCTGCGTGGTCACGCGGGCATCACCCATGTGACCGGCCATTTTCTTGCCCTTGAACACGCGGCCCGGGTCCTGACACTGACCGGTAGAACCGTGCGAACGGTGCGAGATCGAGTTACCGTGCGATGCACGGCCACCACCGAAGTTGTGACGCTTCATGGCACCGGCAAAACCCTTACCGATAGAAGTGCCGGTCACGTCGACAAACTGGCCTTCGACGTAGTGGTCAGCGGTCATTTCCGCGCCAACGTCGATCAGGTTTTCCGCAGAAACGCGGAATTCGGCCACGGTCCGCTTCGGCTCGACCTTTGCAACAGCAAAGTGGCCACGCAGTGCCTTCGGCGTATTCTTTACTTTACGGGTACCTGCACCGAGCTGCAGCGCAGTGTAACCATTTTTTTCGTCAGTGCGGTGGGCAACCACCTGGCAATTTTCCAGCCGCAGAACGGTGACCGGAACATGCTCGCCTGCATCGTTATAGATGCGGGTCATGCCCACTTTCTGAGCGATCACTCCAGAACGCATGGATGTGTCCCCTTCGACCCGGCTTAGAGCTTGATCTCGACGTCGACACCAGCGGCGAGGTCGAGCTTCATGAGCGCGTCCACCGTCTGGGGCGTCGGATCAACGATATCGAGAAGGCGCTTATGCGTACGCATCTCGAACTGATCGCGGCTTTTCTTATCGATATGCGGCCCGCGAAGCACCGTGTACTTCTCGATCCGCGTCGGCAGCGGCACGGGACCCCGTACCTGAGCACCGGTCCGCTTGGCCGTATTGACGATCTCCTTGGTGGAGGCGTCGAGAATACGGTGGTCAAACGCCTTCAGGCGGATCCGGATATTCTGACCGTTCATTGTTGTTGTTCCCAATAAGACTGCGGGCCTGCCCGCGTTTCACTTGAAAGTCACCGGCAGGCCCGGCTGTCGATTATTCGATGATGGATGCGACGACGCCAGCGCCGACGGTACGGCCACCTTCGCGGATAGCGAAGCGCAGGCCTTCTTCCATGGCGATCGGCACGATCAGCTCAACCTCAACGGAGACGTTGTCGCCCGGCATCACCATTTCCGTGCCTTCCGGCAGGGACACCACACCGGTCACGTCCGTCGTACGGAAGTAGAACTGCGGGCGGTAGTTGGTGAAGAACGGGGTGTGACGACCACCTTCTTCCTTGGTGAGGATGTAAGCCTCAGCCTTGAACTTCGTGTGCGGGGTAACAGTACCCGGCTTGCAAAGAACCTGGCCACGCTCAACGTCTTCACGTGCGATACCGCGGATCAGCGCGCCGATGTTGTCGCCTGCTTCGCCGCTGTCCAGCAGCTTGCGGAACATTTCAACGCCGGTGACCGTGGTCTTCTGCGTGTCCTTGATGCCGACGATTTCGACTTCTTCGCCAACCTTCACGATACCGCGCTCAACACGACCGGTCACAACCGTACCACGGCCGGAGATCGAGAAGACGTCTTCGATCGGCATCAGGAACGGAAGGTCCTTCGGACGCTCCGGGGTCGGGATGTACGCGTCGACCTGAGCCATCAGCTCACGGATCGCATCGCGGCCGATGGCCGGATCGCGGTTTTCAACGGCTGCCAGTGCAGAACCCTTGACGATCGGAATGTCGTCGCCCGGGAATTCGTAGGAAGACAGCAGTTCGCGGATTTCCATTTCGACGAGCTCGAGAAGCTCTTCGTCGTCGACCTGGTCAACCTTGTTCATGAACACGACCAGAGCCGGAACACCAACCTGGCGAGCCAGGAGGATGTGTTCGCGGGTCTGCGGCATCGGGCCGTCAGCGGCAGAACAGACCAGGATCGCGCCGTCCATCTGCGCTGCACCGGTGATCATGTTCTTGACGTAGTCGGCGTGACCAGGGCAGTCGACGTGTGCGTAGTGACGGTTTTCCGTCTCATACTCAACGTGTGCCGTGGAGATGGTGATGCCGCGAGCCTTTTCTTCAGGCGCGCCGTCGATTTCGTCGTAAGCTTTTGCAGTCGCACCGCCGGTTTCAGCCAGCGTCATGGTGATTGCTGCGGTCAGCGTCGTCTTGCCGTGGTCAACGTGGCCAATCGTGCCAATGTTAACGTGCGGCTTGTTGCGCTCAAATTTTTCTTTCGCCATCGGATTACTCCGTTTCTCTAGTTCTTCTTGACGTTAAGAGGATGGGCTCAGGCGTATTTCGCCTGAACCTCTTCGGCGACAGCCTGCGGCACCTGCTCGTAGTGATCGAACACCATCGAGTACTGTGCGCGGCCCTGAGACATGGAACGCAGGTTGTTCACGTAGCCAAACATGTTGGCCAGCGGGACCATTGCGGTGATGACAGTAACGACGCCCCGGTTCTCCGTGCCGGCGATCTGGCCGCGGCGGGAGTTCAGGTCACCAATCACGTCACCCATGTAGTCTTCCGGTGTAACAACCTCGACCTTCATGATCGGCTCGAGCAGTTTCGGGCCGGCCTTGGCAATACCTTCGCGGAAACCGGCACGGCCGGCGATTTCGAAGGCGAGAACCGAGGAGTCAACGTCGTGGTAGGCACCATCGATCAGGGTTGCCTTGATATCGAGCATCGGGAAGCCTGCCAGCGGACCGGAAGACATGACGCTTTCGATACCTTTGGTAACGCCCGGGATGTATTCCTTCGGAATGGACCCGCCGACGATCTTGCTTTCGAAGACATAGCCTTCGTTCGGCTCGGCCGGCTCGATGACAAGCTTGACGCGAGCGAACTGACCGGAACCACCAGACTGCTTCTTGTGGGTGTAATCCACTTCAGAAACCTTGGTGATGGTTTCGCGGTAAGCCACCTGCGGCGCACCGATGTTGGCCTCGACCTTGAACTCACGCTTCATGCGGTCGACGATGATGTCCAGGTGCAGCTCGCCCATGCCGGCGATGATGGTCTGACCGGATTCTTCGTCGGTTTTGACGCGGAAGGACGGATCTTCAGCAGCCAGGCGGTTGAGCGCGAGGCCCATCTTTTCCTGGTCGCCCTTGGTCTTCGGCTCGACAGCGATCTCGATGACCGGCTCCGGGAATTCCATGCGCTCCAGGATCACCGGCTTCAGCGGATCACACAGGGTGTCGCCAGTCGTGGTGTCCTTCAGACCAGCGATAGCAACGATATCGCCTGCATAGGCTACATCGATGTCTTCGCGGGAGTTGGAGTGCATCTGCATCATCCGGCCGACGCGCTCACGCTTGTCTTTCACGGTGTTCAGCAGGGACACGCCCTTGTTCAGAACGCCGGAATAGATGCGGCAGAACGTCAGGGAACCAACGAACGGGTCGTTGGCGATCTTGAACGCCAGCAGGCCGAGCGGTTCTTCATCGGAAGACTTGCGAACGATTTCGCTTTCTGTCTTCGGGTCGATACCCTTGATGTCCGGAACTTCAACCGGGCTCGGCAGGTAGTCGACAACTGCGTCGAGAAGCGGCTGAACGCCTTTGTTCTTGAACGCGGAACCGCAGAAGACCGGCACGAATTCGGTGCTGATCGTACCCTTGCGGATAAGCTTCTTGAGCGTCTCGATGGAGGGCTCTTCGCCTTCCAGATAAGCTTCCATGACAGCTTCGTCGACTTCGACAACAGTCTCGATCAGAGCATCGCGAGCTTCCTGAGCGCGATCAACGAGATCGGCCGGAATGTCGACAACGTCCCAGGCAGCGCCAAGGTTTTCGGACTGCCAGATCAGAGCCTTCATTTCCAGAAGGTCGATACAGCCAGCGAATTCGCTTTCAGCGCCAACCGGAAGCTGCATGACCAGCGGAGTTGCGCCGAGGCGTTCCTTGATCATCTTGACGCAGCGATCGAAATCGGCGCCCAGCTTGTCCATCTTGTTGACGAAGATCATCCGCGGGACATGATACTTGTCGGCCTGGCGCCAAACAGTTTCAGTCTGCGGCTCAACGCCAGCGTTTGCATCCAGAAGGGCGACGGCACCGTCGAGCACGCGCAGGGAACGTTCAACTTCAATGGTGAAGTCAACGTGGCCCGGGGTGTCGATGATGTTCAGGCGCTTTTCTTTCCAGAAAGCGGTGGTTGCAGCAGAGGTGATCGTGATGCCACGCTCCTGCTCCTGCTCCATCCAGTCCATGGTGGCTGCGCCGTCATGAACTTCGCCGATCTTGTGGCTCTTACCAGTGTAGAAGAGGATCCGCTCAGTCGTAGTGGTCTTTCCAGCATCGATGTGAGCCATGATGCCGAAGTTGCGGTAGTCCTCGATTTTATGCGTGCGCGCCATTGCGTCAGCCCTTCGAAGTCACAAATTACCAGCGATAGTGCGAGAATGCGCGGTTGGCGTCTGCCATCCGGTGCGTGTCTTCGCGCTTCTTGACTGCGGTACCACGGTTGTTTGCTGCGTCGAGCAGCTCGCCGGAAAGACGGTCAACCATCGTGGTTTCGTTACGATTGCGAGCCGCAGTGATCAGCCAGCGAATAGCCAGCGCCTGACGGCGGTCGGTACGAACCTCGACCGGGACCTGGTAGGTCGCACCACCAACACGGCGGGAGCGAACTTCCACTTGCGGCATAACGTTCTCAAGAGCAGCGTGGAACACTTCGATCGGGTTCTCGCGGGTCTTGTTTTCGACGACGTCGAAAGCACCGTAAACGATGCGCTCGGCAGTCGACTTCTTACCGTCGTACATGATGGAGTTCATGAACTTCGTTACGACGATATCCCCGAACTTCGGATCCGGGTTAATTTCGCGTTTTTCAGCGCGGTGACGACGGGACATCTGATGTGCTCCTTACTTCGGCCGCTTCGCGCCGTACTTCGAACGGCGCTGCTTACGATCCTTGACGCCCTGGGTATCGAGCACACCACGGATGATGTGGTAGCGCACACCCGGCAAGTCCTTTACGCGACCGCCGCGGATCATAACCACCGAGTGTTCCTGAAGGTTGTGACCTTCACCCGGGATGTAGCCAATGACTTCGAAGCCGTTGGTCAGGCGGATTTTGGCCACCTTACGCAGAGCCGAGTTCGGCTTCTTCGGCGTCGTCGTGTAAACGCGGGTGCAAACACCACGCTTCTGGGGGCAGGCCTCCATGGCCGGCACCTTGTTCCGCTTCGGCGGATCTTTCCGCGGCTTGCGGATCAACTGGTTGATGGTCGGCATTCTTTGCCCTTTACCTTGTCCATCCAAAAATTCGTATGCAACTGCAGTCCCTCGCTGACCTTGACCCCTCCCCGGTTTGAGCCGTGAAGACATGCAAAATCGCGCCCGCGCGCTCAATGAAGAGCGGCCGGCGCTGCGAAAAACCAGAGGACCACGAGTTACCCCGCGGTCATGCAATCGACGCGTATTCGCCTATATAACCCGGCAGCGTTTAAGAGGACTGGGTCCTGCGCCTTGGTGGCGCTGGACGGGTTCACACTTACCGCCTGCCCTTGGGATGCGCGGAAACTACTCATATGCACCCATTGCGTCAAGTGCTTTGTCGAAAAAACAGCGTTTGTGCGGGTTACTGTTTCGCCATCTGAATTTCCGACACGATTTCCGCAACTTACCAGCGCCAAACGGTAGTTTTCAGCACCTTTTCGGTAATTTTATTGCGCTGGCAGATTCCGCATTCCGGCAGAATTCTGAATCAACTCTAACCGGAATGACTCAAATCAGGTCAGATCTGTGGGTTTTGCCAGGTCATCGGGCAACACAGGCCCTTGATTCATGGGACCGATTCCAGACGGACCCGCCATAAGCGCATTCCGGATTCGCCGGCCATAGCCCCTCACCCGCCAATATGCGTCTGACGCACGGCAGGTATTTGCGGGCGAGCGATCTTTCAGTCTCCTCAGGCCGTGAAAGTCACGATCGCAACGTTCCCGGCAAGCGCATCCTGGTAGGCACCTTCGTAAACCGGATCATCCGGTTCGCCATCCATCACGCCGATCTGGTCGAGCTCGGCTTCCGCAAAGCCCTGAGCCGAGAGAGATTCAAGTGTCTTGCGAACCGCATCGTCGTCATCCGGCGCTGTCAGCAGCGCGTGAATGGTGATGGCGTCATCCGGCGAAGCGTCTTCATTTTCCCAGACCCTGCCAATGACGATGTAGACCACCGGGTCCAGTTCAAGTTCATTGTCGTTCATATCATCAGGCCTCTTTTGCCTCATTATACAAGAAAGGCCGCCCGAGGGCGGCCTTTCGACAGTTCGACGGGAAACCGATTACTCGGCTGCACCGGTCATATCTTCCAGAAGGCCTTCCGCTGCACTGTCCGAAGACTGCTGACGTTGAGCTTCCTGGATCAGGTCGTCGCGATGTGTCGCGATCTGACGGATCCGCTTCATCACCCCACCGGTACCGGCCGGGATCAGGCGGCCGACGATGACGTTCTCCTTGAGGCCGACCAACGGATCGGTCTTGCCGTTGACTGCCGCATCGGTAAGGACGCGGGTCGTCTCCTGGAAGGAGGCGGCGGAGAAGAACGAGCGCGTCTGCAGCGACGCCTTGGTGATGCCGAGCAGAACCGGCGTCCCCTTGGCAGGATCGCGTGCATTGTCGATCGCCCGGCGGTTGGCTTCCTCGAAGTCGATCTTGTCGATCTGTTCGCCGGAGAAGAACTCCGTATCGCCCGGATCGGTGATCTCGACCTTCTGCAGCATCTGGCGGACAATCACTTCAATGTGCTTGTCGTTGATGGTCACGCCCTGCAGGCGGTAGACTTCCTGGATCTCGTTGACGAGGTAAGCCGCAAGGGCCTCCACGCCTTTAACCGCCAGGATGTCGTGCGGAGCCGGGTTGCCGTCGAGGATGTACTCACCCTTTTCAATGGCATCGCCTTCCTGAAGATGGAAGTGCTTGCCTTTCGGGATGAGGTATTCGACGGGCTCGACACCTTCTTCCGCCGGCTCGATGATGACGCGACGCTTGTTCTTGTAATCGCGACCGAAGCGGATCGTACCATCGATTTCGGCGATGATCGCATGATCCTTCGGACGGCGAGCCTCGAACAGTTCCGCAACACGCGGCAGACCACCGGTGATGTCCTTGGTCTTGGCGCTTTCCAGCGGGATACGGGCCAGAACGTCACCAGCCTTGACCGAAGCTCCCGGCTGAACGGACAGAACCGCGTCAACGGAAAGCATGAGACGGGCATCGGAGCCACGATCGGTCTTGGAAATGCTGCCTTTTTCGTCCTTGACGACGATAGCCGGCTTCAGATCCTGACCACGCTGCGAAGAACGCCAGTCAATGACGACACGCTTGGTGATGCCGGTCGCTTCGTCGGCCGTTTCCTGAACGGACGCACCATCGACCAGATCCTCGAAGTCCACGATACCATCGACTTCAGCAAGCATCGGACGGGTATACGGATCCCACTCGGCAATCCGCTGACCGCGCTTGACCGCATCGCCTTCATCGACATGCAGCTTGGAGCCGTAGGCCACACGATGCACGGCACGCTCGTTGCCGTCGCTGTCGATGACAACGATGGACATGTTGCGAACCATGGCAATCAGGTTGCCGTCGCTGTCGCGATTGACCGAACGGTTCCGGATCTTGACCGTGCCGTCGACGTTGGACTCGATGAACGAGCTGTCGACAACCTGTGCGGTACCACCAATGTGGAAGGTACGCATGGTCAGCTGCGTGCCAGGCTCACCGATCGACTGTGCGGCAATGACGCCGACAGCTTCACCCATGTTCACGGGCGTACCGCGAGCAAGGTCACGACCATAGCAGGTCGCGCAGACGCCGGTTTCGGTTTCACAGGTAAGAACCGAGCGGATCTTGATCTGCTGAACCTTGGCAGCCTCGATGGCATCAACATCCTTCTCGTCGATCAGCGTGCCCTTGGGGACAAGCAGTTCGCCGGTCTGGTTGTTGTAGACATCTTCCGCAGTCGTACGGCCCAGAACGCGCATGCCGAGCGAAGCGATGACGTTACCGGCATCGACGATCGGAGCAACGGTGATGCCGCGCGTGGATCCGCAATCCGGTTCCAGGATGATGGAATCCTGCGCGACGTCCACCAGACGGCGGGTCAAGTAACCGGAGTTTGCGGTCTTCAGAGCGGTATCGGCCAGACCCTTACGGGCACCGTGGGTGGAGTTGAAGTACTCCAGAACCGACAGGCCTTCCTTGAAGTTCGAGATGATCGGGTTCTCGATGATGGAACCGTCCGGCTTGGCCATCAGGCCGCGCATGCCGGCCAGCTGCTTCATCTGCTGGGGCGAACCACGAGCACCGGAGTGCGACATCATGTAGACCGAGTTCATCGGCTTCTGACGACCGGTTTCCTCATCGATCTGGACCGCCTTGATGCGGGCCATCATCTCGTCAGCAATCTTGTCGGTACATTTCGCCCAGGCATCGACAACCTTGTTGTACTTTTCGCCCTGGGTGATCAGACCGTCGTTGTACTGCTGCTCGTATTCGGTCGCGAGCGACGAGGTTTCGGCCACCAGCTTGTGCTTGGTGTCCGGAATGACCATGTCGTCCATGCCGAAGGAGATGCCGGCGTTACAGGCGTTCTTGAAGCCAAGCTGCATGATCCGGTCACAGAAGATAACCGTCTCCTTCTGACCGCAGGCACGGTAAACCGTGTCGATCATCTTGGAGATGTCCTTCTTGGTCATCAGCTTGTTGCAGACCTCGAACGGCACTTCGTGGTGCTTCGGCAGAAGCTCCGCGATGAGCATGCGGCCCGGAGTGGTCTCGATGATTTCGGAAGTCGGATTGCCTTCCGCATCGATGGACCGATACCGGCCCTTCACCTTGGTATGCAGCGTGATGACCTTGTTGGCCAGCGCATGGTGGATCTCACCAGTGTTGCCGAAGACCATGCCTTCGCCCGGCTCACCTTCTGCCATGATGGACAGATAGTAGAGACCCAGAACGATATCCTGCGAAGGAACGATGATCGGGCCACCGTTTGCCGGATGCAGAATGTTGTTGGTCGACATCATCAGCGTACGCGCTTCGAGCTGGGCTTCCAGCGAAAGCGGTACGTGAACAGCCATCTGGTCACCGTCAAAGTCGGCGTTGAAGGCCGAGCAGACGAGCGGATGGAGCTGGATGGCCTTGCCTTCGATCAGGGTCGGTTCGAAGGCCTGGATACCAAGACGGTGCAGCGTCGGCGCGCGGTTCAGGAGAACCGGGTGCTCACGGATGACTTCGTCGAGGATGTCCCAGACTTCCGGACGTTCCTTTTCAACCAACTTCTTGGCCTGCTTGACGGTCGAGGAGAAACCCTTGGCGTCGAGGCGCGAATAGATGAACGGCTTGAAAAGCTCGAGCGCCATCTTCTTCGGCAAACCGCACTGGTGCAGCTTCAGTTCCGGACCCACGGTGATAACCGAACGGCCGGAATAGTCGACGCGCTTGCCAAGCAGGTTCTGACGGAACCGGCCCTGCTTGCCCTTCAGCATGTCGGACAGCGACTTCAGCGGACGCTTGTTGGCGCCGGTGATGACGCGGCCGCGGCGGCCGTTGTCGAACAGGGCGTCAACGGACTCCTGAAGCATGCGCTTTTCGTTCCGGATGATGATATCCGGAGCACGCAGCTCCATCAGGCGACGCAGACGGTTGTTACGGTTGATCACGCGGCGGTAGAGATCGTTCAGATCGGACGTCGCGAAACGGCCACCGTCAAGCGGTACCAGCGGGCGCAGATCCGGCGGGATAACCGGAACCACGGTCATGATCATCCACTCCGGGCGGTTGCCCGATTCCATGAATGCTTCGATAACCTTCAGGCGCTTGGCAAGCTTCTTCGGCTTCAGTTCAGTGGTCGCCTCGGCGATTTCCTGACGCAGCTTCTCGCTCTCGCGTTCCAGATCCATGCTCATCAGGATTTCGCGGATCGCCTCGGCACCGATCATGGCGGTGAAGGCATCTTCGCCATACTCGTCCTGAGCGGCGATGAAGTCTTCTTCCGATAGAAGCTGGTGCTGCTTGAGCGGGGTCAGGCCCGGCTCGAGAACAACGTAGTTCTCGAAATACAGAACGCGTTCCAGGTCCTTCAGCGTCATGTCGAGCAGAAGACCGATACGGCTCGGCAGGGACTTCAGGAACCAGATGTGCGCGACGGGCGCAGCCAGTTCGATGTGGCCCATGCGCTCACGGCGAACCCGCGACAGTGTGACTTCAACGCCACACTTTTCGCAGATGACGCCCTTGTATTTCATGCGCTTGTATTTGCCGCAAAGACATTCGTAGTCCTTGATCGGGCCAAAGATGCGCGCGCAGAACAGACCGTCGCGCTCAGGCTTGAACGTACGGTAGTTGATGGTCTCCGGCTTTTTGATTTCGCCGAAAGACCAGGACAAGATCTTTTCCGGGCTCGCAAGCGAAATCCGGATATTGTCGAAGGTCTGTGCGGGAGCCTGCTGATTGAACAGGTTCATGACCTCATGATTCATGATCCATCTCCTTCGATGCGCGGTGGGGGAGCGAGCTCTTGCGCCCCTCCCCGCAACCGGCATTCCAAGTCATTTGTGGTCCGTAGGCGGGGTTATTCTGCGGCGTCCGCAGTTTCTTCCTCGCCGATCACGGGGACATCGGTTCGTTGCAGTTCAACGTTGAGACCCAGGGACCGCATTTCCTTCACAAGCACGTTGAAGCTTTCCGGAATGCCTGCCTCGAAGGTGTCGTCGCCACGAACGATGGCCTCATAGACCTTCGTACGGCCGGCAACGTCATCCGACTTGACGGTGAGCATTTCCTGCAGCGTGTAGGCTGCACCGTAAGCTTCAAGCGCCCAGACCTCCATTTCCCCGAAGCGCTGGCCACCGAACTGTGCCTTACCACCGAGCGGCTGCTGGGTGACGAGCGAGTACGGGCCAATGGAACGGGCATGGATCTTGTCGTCGACAAGGTGGTGGAGCTTCAGCATGTAGATGTAGCCCACGGTTACCTTGCGGTCGAACTCTTCACCGGTCCGGCCATCGTACAGAACGGACTGGCCGCTCGGGTCGTAGCCGGCAATGTTGAGCGCCTCGACGACATCGGGTTCACGAGCACCATCGAAGACCGGCGTCGCGATGCTGACGCCCTTCTTCAGCTGCTCCGCCAGGCGTACGATACCTTCGTCATCGTATTCCTTGACGTTGTCGCCCTTCATGTTGTCGCCGTAGATCTCGACAATCTTGCCGCGCAATTCGCCGATCTCGCCTGACTTCCTGTACTCGTCGTACATTTCGCCGATCCGGTTACCCATGCCGCGGCAGGCCCAACCCAGGTGGGTTTCAAGGATCTGACCGACGTTCATGCGCGACGGAACGCCGAGCGGGTTCAGCACGATATCGACATGCGTGCCGTCTTCAAGGAACGGCATGTCTTCGCACGGGTTGATCTTCGAGACCACGCCCTTGTTGCCGTGACGGCCGGCCATCTTGTCGCCCGGCTGAAGCTTGCGCTTCACGGCAACGAAGACCTTGACCATCTTCATGACGCCCGGCGGCAGTTCGTCACCGCGCTGCAGTTTCTCGACCTTGTCGATGAAACGCTGCTCGAGACGCTTGCGGCTGTCGTCATACTGACCACGCAGAGCTTCGATTTCGGACATGAACTTCTCGTCGTCGGTGGCGAACTGCCACCACTGCGAGCGCGGGAAGTCGTTGAGAACGTCCCCGGTCAGTACGGTGTCCTTCTTGGAGCCCTTCGGGCCGGCAATAGCGGTCTTGTCCATCAGCATCTCGGCCAGACGGCCATAGACGTTGCGGTCGAGGATCGCCTGTTCGTCGTCGCGGTCCTTTGCGAGACGCTCGATTTCCTCGCGCTCGATCGCCATCGCGCGTTCGTCTTTTTCAACGCCGTGGCGGTTGAAGACGCGCACTTCGACAACGGTACCGGAAACCCCCGGCGGCAGGCGCAGGGAAGTATCGCGAACGTCGGACGCCTTTTCACCGAAGATGGCACGCAGAAGCTTTTCTTCCGGCGTCATCGGGCTTTCGCCCTTCGGAGTGATCTTGCCGACCAGGATATCGCCCGGGTTCAGTTCGGCACCGATGTAGACGATACCGGCTTCGTCGAGGTTCTTCAGCGCTTCTTCCGAAACGTTCGGAATGTCGCGGGTGATTTCTTCCGGCCCAAGCTTGGTGTCACGCGCCATCACTTCGAATTCCTCGAGGTGGATGGAGGTGAACACGTCGTCGGAGACGATGCGTTCGGACAGGAGGATGGAATCCTCGAAGTTGTAGCCGTTCCAGGGCATGAACGCGACGAGCACGTTCCGGCCGAGCGCCAAATCACCGAGATCGGTCGACGGACCGTCGGCAATGATGTCGCCCTTGTGGATCCGGTCACCGACACGCACCAGCGGACGCTGGTTGATGCAGGTGTTCTGGTTGGACCGCTGGAACTTCTGCAGCCGGTAGATATCGACGCCGGACTTGCCCGGATCGAGGTCTTCGGTCGCACGGATAACGATACGGGTCGCATCCACCTGATCGACAACGCCAGCGCGGCGGGCACCGATGGCTGCACCGGAATCGCGTGCCACGATCGGCTCCATGCCTGTACCGACGAACGGTGCTTCGGCACGAACCAGCGGAACGGCCTGACGCTGCATGTTCGAGCCCATCAGTGCGCGGTTGGCGTCATCGTTCTCAAGGAACGGAATGAGCGCGGCCGCAACGGACACGAGCTGTTTCGGCGACACGTCCATGAGGTCGACCTTGTCGGACGGAACCATCATGTTTTCACCGGCGTGACGGCAGGTGATCAGCTCTTCGGTGAACCGGCCCTCGTCGTCGTAGACGGCGTTGGACTGGGCCACGTAGTGCTTGGCTTCTTCCATGGCGGAAAGATAAACGACTTCGTTGGTAACGGCGCCGTCTTTCACTTTCCGGTACGGGCTTTCGATGAAGCCGTACTTGTTCACACGGGCAAAGGTTGCCAGCGAGTTGATCAGACCGATGTTCGGGCCTTCCGGCGTTTCAATCGGGCAGATACGGCCGTAGTGCGTCGGGTGAACGTCGCGGACTTCGAAGCCTGCGCGTTCGCGGGTCAGACCGCCCGGGCCAAGTGCCGACAGGCGGCGCTTGTGGGTGACTTCCGACAGCGGGTTGGTCTGGTCCATGAACTGCGACAGCTGCGAGGAGCCGAAGAATTCACGAACGGCAGCAGCAGCCGGCTTCGCGTTGATCAGGTCCTGAGGCATGACCGTGTCGATTTCGACAGAGCTCATGCGTTCCTTGATCGCACGTTCCATGCGCAGCAGACCGACGCGGTACTGATTTTCCATCAGCTCGCCGACAGAACGAACACGGCGGTTGCCGAGGTTGTCGATGTCGTCGATTTCGCCCTTGCCATCGCGCAGTTCAAGAAGAACCCGGATGACTTCCAGGATGTCGTCCTTGCGCAGCGTGCGAACGGTGTCGGCACACTCCACGTCGAGACGCATGTTCATCTTCACGCGGCCAACGGCGGACAGGTCATAGCGCTCTTCGTCGAAGAACAGCGACTGGAACATCGCCTCGGCAGTGTCGATGGTGGGCGGCTCGCCCGGACGCATCACCCGGTAGATGTCAAACAGAGCATCTTCGCGAGACTCGTTCTTGTCGACCGACAGGGTGTTGCGGATGTACGGACCGGTGTTGACATGATCGATGTCGAGCATCGGCAGCTCGTGGTAACCACGATCGACCAGTTCCTCCAGCAGCTTGCCGGAAATCTCGTCGCCTGCTTCAGCGTAGATCTCACCGCTCTTCATGTCGACGATGTCTTCAGCCAAATACTGGCCATGAAGGTCTTCGTCGGTCACTTTCAGGGCGATGACGCCTTTTTCCTCAAGCTGCTTGATGGTGCGCTGAGTGATCTTCCGGCCACCCTCGATCACCACTTCGCCGCTGTCGGCGTCGATCAGGTCGTAGGACGCCTTGGTGCCCTTCAGACGGTTGCCGTCAAACGGCATGCGCCAGGAGCCGTCCTTCTGACGGGTGTAATCGATACGCTTGTAGAACGTGTTGAGGATTTCCTCACCATCGAGGCCAAGCGCCATCAGCAGGGACGTAACCGGGATCTTGCGGCGACGGTCGATACGCGCATGCACGATGTCCTTGGCGTCGAATTCGATATCGAGCCAGGAACCGCGATACGGGATCACGCGTGCTGCGAACAGCAACTTGCCGGAAGAATGGGTCTTGCCCTTGTCATGGTCGAAGAACACACCCGGAGAACGGTGCATCTGGGAAACGATGACACGCTCGGTGCCGTTGACGATGAAAGTGCCGTTGTCGGTCATGAACGGCATGTCGCCCATGTAGACATCTTGTTCCTTGATGTCTTTCACGGACTTCGCGCCGGTGTCTTCATCGACATCGAACACGATCAGGCGCAGGGTAACCTTCAGCGGAGCCGCGAAGGTCATGTCGCGCTGGCGGCACTCATCGACGTCGTATTTGGGAGCTTCAAATTCGAAGGAAACAAATTCCAGAAGGGAAGTGCCCGCAAAATCGGAGATCGGAAATACGGACTGGAAGACCGCTTCAAGGCCTTCATTCTTGCGGCCACCGCCCGGCATCTCGTCGACCTGCAGAAACTGGTCGTAGGATGCTTTTTGAACCTCGATGAGATTAGGCATAGCCGCGACATCGCGGATCGATCCGAAATATTTACGGACCTTTTTGCGACCGTTGAACGTTTGGGTCATTGTCGCTCCTCGTATCGGCCGGGTAACGGCTTCCCGAAACGCCCCTTTTCCAATCGGGCGAGCGCCCGGGCGCTTCGGAAAACCGTCCCCCCTGGATCAACCTGCTTCAGGTGCCCTCACCTGAAACCAGACAAGTTGACCGGTCTTAGGGGCCTAGAACATCTTCATCTGCCGTCTTGCGAAAGCAGGATGCCCTAGTGGTACGTTTGCCCCGGAAACGGGAAAATCCCGCCGGGGCTAGGTACGGTCCCGGTTGCCCGGGACCGTTCAAAAGGCCGGTAGGCCTCTATTATTTCAGCTCGACAGATGCGCCAGCTTCTTCGAGCTTCTTCTTCAGCTCTTCTGCTTCGTCTTTGCCAACACCTTCCTTGACCGGCTTCGGAGCGCCTTCGACGAGCTCCTTAGCTTCTTTCAGGCCAAGACCGGTGATTGCACGGACTTCCTTGATGACGTTGATTTTCTTGTCGCCGGCAGAAGCCAGGATAACGTCAAATTCGGTCTTTTCTTCAGCAGCAGCTGCATCGCCGCCACCAGCAGCAACAGCAGCAACTGCGACCGGAGCAGCAGCAGAAACGCCCCACTTTTCTTCCAGAAGCTTGCTGAGTTCAGCAGCTTCCATAACGGTCAGTGCGGACAGTTCTTCAACGAGCTTTTCAAGATCAGCCATTTTTCAGTACCTTAAGTTCGAACCAGTTTTGGTTACGTGAGACAGTGTGTTTTGGACGCCTTATGCGGCCTCGTCCTTCTTGGCGTAAGCGCCGAAGACGCGGGCAAGCTGCCCGGCCGGAGCGTTGACAACCTGTGCAATCCGGGAAGCCGGGGTCTGGATCATGCCAACCAGTTTCGCACGCAGCTCATCGAGCGACGGCATGGTTGCCAGAGACTTGACCCCATCCGGGTTCAGGTTGGTCGAGCCAAGAGCACCACCAAGGATCGCAAACTTATCGTTTGCCTTGGCGAAATCGACGGCTGCTTTCGGAGCGGCTACCGGATCGTCGGAATGGACGATAACGGTCGGGCCCTGAAACAGGTCGGAGATGTGCTCAAGGTCGGTGCCTTGAAGGGCGAGTTTGACAAGGCGGTTTTTTGCGACTTTTACAGTGCCGCCGGCTTCGCGCACGGATGCCCGCAGTGCGGTCATCTGAGCTACCGAAAGGCCTGCATAGTGCGCGACGACGACAACACCGGTGTTACCCAGCTCGGCGTTGAGGGCCGACACGAACTCGTGCTTTTCCGCTCTTTCCACTTGCCTTCTCCATTTGGCGGCTGTGACGCCGCCGGTTTACCTTGCCGCCTGGCAGATGGTCCCGAACCCGGTACCGCCTGTCCTGGCGACGCTCAGGGTCCTGTCCCCTCACCTTCGCGCCAGAAGCGCTCGGCAAGGTCTGGTTCGAACCAGGTTTTCCACCGGATCGGTGGGAAATTCGGTTCTCACCCATCTATGCAGGCCTTGTTCGGCTTAAGCCGGTTTCCCGGCACCTGCAGTCTCGGACAGGGCAACCCGGCAGCAAGCCGCCGGGTCTATTCGGCCTTTCAGCCGAAATCTCGTATCAATCCGGAAAGACCGGATTATTCGCCAGCAACGGTGGCGAGATCTACCTTTACGCCCGGGCCCATCGTGGAGGACACGGCGATGCGCTTCAGGTAGGTGCCTTTTGCGCCAGTCGGCTTGGCTTTCTGAACGGCGTCCAGCAGAGCCTTGACGTTCTGGGTGATCGCTTCTTCAGAGAAGGACACCTTGCCAACGCCAGCATGAACGATACCGGCCTTTTCAACGCGGAACTGAACAGCGCCGCCCTTGGCGTCGTTGACGGCGGACTTGACGTCCGGGGTCACGGTACCAACCTTCGGGTTCGGCATCAGGCCGCGCGGGCCGAGAACCTTACCGAGACGACCGACGAGCGGCATCATGTCCGGAGTTGCAATGCAGCGATCGAAGTCGATCTTGCCGCCCTGAACTTCCTGAACCAGCTCTTCTGCACCGACGATGTCGGCGCCAGCAGCCTTGGCTTCTTCGGCCTTGTCGCCGCGAGCAAACACAGCAACGCGAACGGTCTTGCCGGTGCCGTTCGGCAGGATGCACACGCCGCGGACCATCTGGTCTGCGTGACGCGGATCAACGCCGAGATTGATCGCAACTTCAACGGTTTCGTCGAACTTGGTCTTGGAACGGTCCTTCACGAGGCCGATGGCTTCGTTCAGGGAATACAGCTTGTTGCGGTCGATACCTTCACGAGCTGCCTGGATGCGCTTTCCAACCTTCGCCATGATCTTACTCCGTTACCTCGAGGCCCATGGAGCGGGCGGAGCCTTCGACCATCAGCATAGCTGCGTCGATGTCGTTGGCGTTCAGGTCCTTCATCTTGGCTTCGGCGATTTCCTTCACCTGCGCCTTGGTCACAGAACCAACCGTGCCACGGCCCGGGGTCTGGGAGCCCTTCTGCAGCTTGGCAGCTTTCTTCAGGAAGAAGCTGACCGGAGCCGTCTTCACTTCGAACGTGAAGGACTTGTCGGAGTAGTAGGTGATCACGGTCGGGCACGGTGCGCCCTTTTCAGCATCCTGCGTAGCGGCGTTGAAGGCCTTGCAGAATTCCATGATGTTCAGACCACGCTGACCGAGCGCCGGACCAATGGGCGGCGACGGAGTAGCGGAACCTGCCGGCACCTGAAGCTTCAGGAAACCTTCGATTTTTTTCGCCATGTTTCTCTCCAGTCATTAACAGCTGAATGGCTCTTCAGCTGATTGGGAGTTGGTGGTTCGGCCCTGTTGGAACCCGGCGAAGAGTTCCGGAACCTTCCACCCTTTCACCCCGGATGCCGCATCCTTGTGGACACTGCGACCGGGCTCTCACGCCACCCCTCGGGGCAGCAAACGATCAGAGCTTGTCGACCTGACCGAATTCCAGTTCCACCGGCGTTGCACGGCCGAAGATGGACACGGCCACCTTCAAACGCGCACGCTCGTCGTCCACTTCCTCGACAAGGCCGGAGAAGGACGCGAACGGACCGTCGGAAACACGCACCTGCTCGCCAACCTCGAAAGTCACGGACGGCTTCGGCCGGTCCACGCCTTCCTGCACCTGGTTGATGATGCGCATTGCTTCTTTTTCCGGGATCGGCATCGGCTTCTGATCCGCGCCCAGGAACCCGGTTACCTTCGGAGTATCCTTGATGAGGTGGAAAGCCTCGTTGGTCATTTCCATCTTCACCAGGACGTAGCCCGGGAAGAACTTGCGCTCTGCATCGACCTTGCGGCCACGGCGCACTTCAACGACCTTTTCCATCGGAACGAGAATCTCTTCGAACAGGTCGGACAGACCCTTCTGCTCGGCCTTTTCGCGGATGGACTCGGCGACCTTCTTCTCGAAATTGGAGTAGGCGTGCACAATGTACCAGCGCTTGGCCATGGATCTCAGTTCCGTTTCTTGTTCTTTGTCTTCAAACCGGACAGTCGCCCGGGCGGCTGACTGAAATTAGCCGCCGACACCCAGAAGATAGCCGATCCCGAAGCCCATCAACTGATCTGCCACGAGAAAAAAGATCGCCGCGATCACAACCATGATGAAAACCATGACAGTGGTCACTGCTGTTTCTTTGCGCGTCGGCCAAGTTACCTTGGACGTTTCCGCGCGTACTTCCTGGATGAATTTAAAGGGATTGGTCTTCGCCATTCCGATTCCGGTCTGTTAAATACGAGTGGGCGCGCGAAAAACTTCGCGCGCCTCACTCGAGGAAACTCTTTAAGCCCTCGAGGCAGATTAATCAAGAGCAAATTGGCAGGGGCAGCAGGGTTCGAACCCGCGACCTACGGTTTTGGAGACCGTCGCTCTACCAGCTGAGCTATACCCCTTCAGAAGTCCGCCTGGGCGAACTTGCTCCTGATACCCTCTGAAGCCGCACATCGCAAGACTTAAGAGGCGGGACTGCCGGGCACAAGGCCCGGCAGCCCGAAATCATCTTATTCGATGATGGATGCGACGACGCCAGCGCCGACGGTACGGCCACCTTCGCGGATAGCGAAGCGCAGGCCTTCTTCCATGGCGATCGGCACGATCAGCTCAACCTCGACGGAGACGTTGTCGCCCGGCATCACCATTTCCGTGCCTTCCGGCAGGGACACCACACCGGTCACGTCCGTCGTACGGAAGTAGAACTGCGGGCGGTAGTTGGTGAAGAACGGGGTGTGACGACCACCTTCTTCCTTGGTGAGGATGTAAGCCTCAGCCTTGAACTTCGTGTGCGGGGTAACAGTACCCGGCTTGCAAAGAACCTGGCCACGCTCAACGTCTTCACGTGCGATACCGCGGATCAGCGCGCCGATGTTGTCGCCTGCTTCGCCGCTGTCCAGCAGCTTGCGGAACATTTCAACGCCGGTGACCGTGGTCTTCTGCGTGTCCTTGATGCCGACGATTTCGACTTCTTCGCCAACCTTCACGATACCGCGCTCAACACGACCGGTCACAACCGTACCACGGCCGGAGATCGAGAAGACGTCTTCGATCGGCATCAGGAACGGAAGGTCCTTCGGACGCTCCGGGGTCGGGATGTACGCGTCGACCTGAGCCATCAGCTCACGGATCGCATCGCGGCCGATGGCCGGATCGCGGTTTTCAACGGCTGCCAGTGCAGAACCCTTGACGATCGGAATGTCGTCGCCCGGGAATTCGTAGGAAGACAGCAGTTCGCGGATTTCCATTTCGACGAGCTCGAGAAGCTCTTCGTCGTCGACCTGGTCAACCTTGTTCATGAACACGACCAGAGCCGGAACACCAACCTGGCGAGCCAGGAGGATGTGTTCGCGGGTCTGCGGCATCGGGCCGTCAGCGGCAGAACAGACCAGGATCGCGCCGTCCATCTGCGCTGCACCGGTGATCATGTTCTTGACGTAGTCGGCGTGACCAGGGCAGTCGACGTGTGCGTAGTGACGGTTTTCCGTCTCATACTCAACGTGTGCCGTGGAGATGGTGATGCCGCGAGCCTTTTCTTCAGGCGCGCCGTCGATTTCGTCGTAAGCTTTTGCAGTCGCACCGCCGGTTTCAGCCAGCGTCATGGTGATTGCTGCGGTCAGCGTCGTCTTGCCGTGGTCAACGTGGCCAATCGTGCCAATGTTAACGTGCGGCTTGTTGCGCTCAAATTTTTCCTTCGCCATCGGCGTCGCTCTCTGTCCAATACTCGGTTCGGTCGAATTAGGTCGAGGCGGGACGCGTTCCGGCGCCTTGGACAGATCCGCGAGCGACGAATTGCTTCCCGTTGAACTTCTTGTCAGGATTTCCGGGCGAAAGAGCCTTCCGTTCCGGACACTCCGATCAGCACCCATGATGGAGCGGGTGAAGGGAATCGAACCCTCGTCGTCAGCTTGGAAGGCTGCTGCTCTACCATTGAGCTACACCCGCACAACGAGAGAACCAGGAACGATGGTGGAGGAGGTTGGATTCGAACCAACGTAGGCATAGCCAACGGATTTACAGTCCGTCCCCTTTAGCCACTCGGGCACTCCTCCATCTCGTCCTGCTTCACGCCGAAGCGATCAGGATGGCTTACCGAAGAGCCCGCCCGGAAGGGGCGAGCAATCCCGTGGCGCGTGTTATGCAGATAGGGCCCCGCCCTGTCAACGTCGATTTTGCAAAGAATTGAACAAAATCAGCAGGACGCTCGAAACAGACGCTTCGAACGTGAGCTATTGCCAAGGCCGACGGCACCACCAGATTGCCGCAGCACGGCTGTGATGTCACGGTTCCCCTGCGTTTTGCTGAAAATCCGGCATCACGCGACCCCAGCCTGTGGACAACTTTCATCAACGAGCCCTTTCCTTTGACGAGGCCATTTGTGCCAATGCCTGCACCTGCTGCCCTTTTGAAAAACCAGTCGGACACAACTGCACTCTTGAGCAGATTCTTTGGTTGTTGTATCTACAACAAATGCCATCTTCTCTCAAAAATATCGATTTCCAGCACATGGGCCGAACCTGCCTCGGTCACGCTGCCCGGCGCACCGCCAATCTTCTGACCCGTCATTATAATAGGCACATGGCAGCGCTTGGTCTTGAACTGACCCAGGCCCAGCTTTTGGCTGCGATTGCCGACGGGTCTGCAAGTTCGGCGGCAGAGATCGCCCGTTTCCTCGGCATCGATCGATCCACGCTGGCCCGAAACCTCAAGCCTTTGGAAGTTGCCGGTCTTGTAACCCGGCAAGATGGCAAAGGCCGAAAGGTTCTTCCAGTGCTGACACAACTGGGCGAGACAAAGGTGATTGAGATCCACCGCACCTGGCTCAAGGCACAGGAAGAGGTCAGCACATTGCTCGGCCCGGACGGCGCAGATGCCGTTCGCACCCAGATGTCCAAGTTGCGCAAGGCGGTTCACATTCTGGACAGCCAGGAAAAAACCGCCGCAGACACTGCCTCCCAATCAGACCCCGACGAGACCACCCTTTCAGGACACCAATCATGAGCGATCCCCAGACCCTGACCGAAAACGGCAAGACCCACACCCTTGGCGCGCTTCCAAAGGCAGCCTTTGCCACCATGACCGGGCTTGATATCTTCGAGCGCATGATGGCAGGCGATCTGCCTGCCCCGCCGATCATGGTGCATTCCAATATCAGGATGAAGGAATTCTCCGAAGGCCGGGCCGTCTTCACCGGCCTGCCAGCACGCGAGTTCCTGAACCCGCTCGGTACGGTCCATGGTGGCTGGATTTCGACGCTGATCGACACGGCGCTGAGCTGCGCGGTACACACCACGCTGCAGCCCGGCGAATTCTACACCACCACATCGCTCAACGTGAACATGGTTCGCCCGCTGCTTGAAACCAGCGGCGAAGTGGTTTGCGAGGGGCGGATCGTCCACCGCGGCTCCCGCCTGGCGACCTCCGAAGGCGATCTGCGGGACGCGAACGGCAAACTGATCGCCCATGGCACCGTCAGCTGCATGATCCTGAAGCCATCTTGAAGCAATGGATATGGAACAGTCGCACTGTCTTTCCCTCTTTTCCTGACGTGGAAATCCCGGTAGAGCTGCGCCATGAGTGACGACAAGAAACCTTCGCGCCCAGCCGGCAAGCCGGGCTTTCGTGGCAACAAGAAGTTCGGTGGCAAACCTACGCCGCGCCGTCCGGGCCTCCCCCCGGAAGGCCCGGTGCTGCTTTACGGCCTCCACACCGTTGAAGCAGCCTTTGCCAACAAGGATCGCAAGCGGCTGAAGCTATTCGCAACGGACAATGCCGTTCGCCGCCTCGAAGAACGTGGCGTGAAAATCGATGTCCCTGTTGAATCCATGATGCCCCGCGCGCTGGACCGGATGGTGACGAAGGATGCTGTCCATCAGGGCATGATTCTGGAAGCCGATCCCCTGCCCGCTTATGGCGCCGAGCATCTGAAAGGTGCGCGGCTCGTGCTGGCACTTGACCAGGTCACAGATCCGCACAATGTCGGCGCAATCCTGCGCTCGGCTGTCGCGCTTGATGCCGATGCGGTGGTAACAACTGAACGCCATGCACCCGAAGAAGGCTCCGTTCTGGCGAAATCCGCTTCCGGTGCACTCGACATGATCAAACATGTCCGGGTGAAAAACATGGCCCGCTTCATCGCCGAGATGAAGGACGAAGGTTTTTCCTGCATTGCCCTCGACAGCGATGGCCCGGCAAGTCTTGAAGAGACAACGTTCAGCGACAGGACAGTTCTGGTACTGGGCTCAGAGGGAAAAGGCGTGCGTCAGGGTGTGCGCGAAGCCTGCGGCCTGACGGCCCGCCTCGACATGCCGGGCGAGATTCGCTCGCTCAATGTTTCAAATGCCGCTGTACTGTCACTCTATGTGGCGCGGATGAAAATGGGGCTGTAAGGCCCCTCTCCTTTCACCATCCGTTTCAAAGCGCCTCTCCGCGCGCTGCAGTCACGGAGCTGGCGGCAGTTCTGTTCGCCCGCGTCGCCTCCGATCGGGTCAGGCAAGGCGCCAATAGCAGACTGATACCGATCATCGGTGCCAGCACCATGAGCGCCGCCCGAATACCGAAGGCATCGGCGAGCGGTCCGATGGTGAGCGGCCCGACCAGAAAGCCAAGCAGAGCCACAAAGGAAAGCACGGCGACATTGGAAGCCGCACTTCCTCCTGGCGCTGCGGATGCCGCGGTCACTCCAAGGGGAAACGCGAGCGCTGCTCCCGATCCCAGAACTCCCAGACCGATAAGTGCAATCGGCGCGTTCGGTGCAAACCATATCAGGCTCAGACCAATCAGTCCTATGAACGCAAGCACCTGCCCCAGGCGTCCTGGCGCCGCAACCTGGCGCAAGCGGTCTCCCATGAGCCGGGTCGAAGCCAGACACAGCGAAAAGATCGATATGCCCAGCCCGGCGAGGCCCGGATTGGCGGCAAAGGCGTCCCGGAGATAGACCGCAGCCCAATCCGCAACGGCCCCTTCCACCAATGTCGTTCCAAAAGTGAAAAAACAGACGCCAAGCAAAACCGGATGTGGCAACCGGAAACCGCTCTGCTCGGGTTTGGTCGACTGCCCTTCGGGCGGCAAAGGCAACCGCAGGATTACAGGCAGCACCAGGGCCTGAACCAGGATCGCGATCGCGATACCGGCCAGAAAGGGCGACAGGGCAAAACCCGCCACAGCCGAGCCAATCAGCGTTCCAGACAGCAGTCCGAAGCTCCAGCAGCCGTGTGCTCTGCTCATGATCTTGTGATGGGTGCGCGTCTCGTAATCGTCAGCCAGAACGTTGAGCCCGAGTTCCAGGATGGACATCGATCCGCCGACAAGCGCGAGCGCGGCCATCAAAAGCCACTGGGTTGTCGCCATGAAGGGCAACAGCATGGCGAGAAGAAAGACCGGATAAAAGACCAGCGTGATCCGCTTGGCGCCGATCCAGCCTGCAATGCGCCCCGCGATCGTCAAGGTTGTCAAAGTGCCGACCGGCGCCCCGACGAGCGCAATCGCCAACTCACTGTTGGTCAGTCCGAGCGTGGTCTGGACGCCTGGAATATGCGGCAGCCAAGCGCCGAGTGCGATCGGCTGCAGATAGAAAATGAGGCAGATGCGCTGCGCTTCAGTCATTTAAATCGATCCAATTGGCGCACATGATTTCGGGCAGAACCACATGTGTCACGGCAGATTTTCCACTGAGGGTGAAACGGAAGTGATGACGGGACCGAACAGTGTTTGGTCTATCCAGCCTGCCTTCCGGTAAAACCAGAGGAGCCCGCGCTGGAAGCGACAGGCTGATATTCAGAGTGCGCATTTATGGGTGCAAAACCCGGTTCATGCAAGCTGCCGCCCCCTCTTCGCAGAGCCCCTTCAGCGCTTGCGAACGCTGGATTGGCGAATGCCGCAGTTTGGACGTCGCCAAGCGTCCGCCTTGATCAGGGGCACATCGGCTATACGGATCAGTGCTTGATGTGCTGCGCGAGCATATTATGCCAAGGCAAGGAAATGATTCCGTTCCAGGGAACTTGCAAGATGGCCGTGCGCTACCCCACTGAACGAACACGATGCCTCTTGATTGCGCCTACGCCACAACTGCTTCCCTCAATTTGCAGGAACGACATTGGAATCGAGACGTCGCGATTTTGAATTTCTGGGTCGCATAAACCCTGCGCACGCGAAACTATCCACAGCGGTTACCCAACTTTCGAAATTATCAGAGAGGTTTAGCTGGTTTTTCGGAATCAGAATCGAAAAATGCAAATCAGGGCATGGACAAGTGCGCCCAATCTGGTAGAAGCCATCCCCGGCGCCGGTATAGCTCAGCTGGTAGAGCACGTGATTTGTAATCTCGGGGTCGCGGGTTCGAATCCTGCTGCCGGCACCATCTTCCCCATTCAGCTTGAATCTCTATTGTGCCGCTCGCCGCAGGCACTTTGCTATCGCGTGCCTCGGGCGACGCGGACCATATGTTCTCGCCACGCGTTGCAGCCACCCTGGCGCTGCATCAATGAACGCCGCAGCATCTTCTTCATTCCCTCCTGGCGCAGATCCAGTTCACTCTGGCTCCAGATCGCGTCGAATGCCGTGCCGACGGCTAGCGGTCTCAACTCGCTGTTTCTGGAAAAGACCCGCTCGCAGGCAAGATCGAATATGGCCTCGCGCTGGTACTCGTCAGCCACGGACCGTGCCGCATAGAGTGCCATCTGCTGGCAATAACGCATCCAGGCGGATGCAAGGGTTTTGGCCGGTGTTTCCAGCCAGCCCGTGTGAGTGTTGCCGCCGTGGTAGAGCTTCCTGTAGAGCGGCCGGTCGAGATAAAGCATTTCTCCCTGAATCGCCTGGCGCATGATCCAGGTACTGTCGGCGAACATGTTGTCGAACCGGTTTCCGGGAACGGTCAGATCACGAAGGTTTGGCGGTGTCCGATTGACCGCCCGAAAACTGACGCCGGCATAACTCATCCCGAACACCTGACTGATCCGCGCTTCCAGGTCTCCGCTCACGCTTTTGCTGCGGATGATGTGTTCATCCGGCCTGCCGACGGTCTGAATTGCGGTGCAAGCGCTTCCGGCAGCAGGTGTCTTTTCCAGAAGATCCACAAGAGCGGCGTAATAGTCCGGCTCAATGGTGTCGTCTTGCGGCAGGATGGCAAAATACGGCGTCCTTACCCTTCTGATCAGCCAATTGGCGTTTTCCACCCAGCCGAGTCGTCTCCGCTGATGGTAGATACGCACGTTTGCCATGCGCCGGAACGGTTCGAAGGTTTCCCGTTCGAAACCGCCATCATTGGAAATGACAACACGAAAGTCGCGAAAGCTCTGCTCCTGCACCGACGCAAGCACCCGTTCCAGAAACCCGTTCGGCCGGTAGGCAGGAATACAGATTGTCAGACGAGGCCGTTTCCATGGCCATATTGCAGGAAACTTCATGAGGCGATGACTTGATGAACCCGGCTTGAAGATGCCAGCGCGTCCGCCGCTTCAAGCGCAAACATCGGTGCGGTCGTGTATTTGCCCGGATCAAGGCTGCAATAACCATCGGCCAGGAGGCTGGGGCCTATTCTGCTGCGCTTGTGCAGATCGCTCACGCGATCGTCGATATCACTTGCGCCTCTTGCGTCGATAACTCCGCCGATCAACGGTGCTTCGTCCGTTTCGGGAAAGCGCAGGAACTCAGCTAACTTCGGATAGTAGGCTGCAAGTGCGGCAACGGAACTGCGCACAATTTCGGCCTTTCGGGAAGAAGTGATCTCTGGGTGCGGAAGCAAAAGGTCGCGTGTGCTGGCGAGCATCATCGACGGGTACCAGGACAGATACACCCGGCCTGTCTCATACCGCACGACATCCCCGTATCGCCCCAACATGAGCGTAACATTCGCCAGATCTTCGACAACATCCGGCAGCAGCACCGCCATCTTGTAGCGCAGGAACCACGAGGCATCATCAGCAAAGCCGCTGGCATGATCAAGAAAGCGGCGCTGCTCCCAGGCGGCGTTGAGCACCCGGTCGAATGGTCCGTCAGCGCGATGTTCACCAACCACTTGCCATCCGGACCGGCGTGTCTCGAAACGCGTCACCCTGTGAATGGACCTGAACTCGATTCGCGGGTGAGAAAGAACCGCTGCGCGCAGTGAAGCAGCAATGGCTCGCGTGTCGACGGATCGTTCCGGCGTTCCGAAGGCCGCCTCGATCTTGCCAGCTTCGGAGGCATAAGGATGGGAGGTCAGACGCCGGAAGGCCGGCAGATCCATTTCGCCGAGGTAGTCTGCATTTGGTGCCGCTAGCCGCTCGCGGAGGATATCCTGCACCAGCACAAAGTGCTGTTCTACCGCACCCGCGGAAAGCTGAGACCCCTCGGGAACGGCATAATCGAATGGCTGCGTTACGGAAGAAGCGAAAAGGTCTTGCGCCATCCACCGGCACACGATGGACCGGAATTGAAGCGCGCCGTCGATCATGCGCCGTGCGGTCAGACCTGAACTGTCCCCGCCGTAAACGAACCCGAGATGGATCTTGCCTTCGTTGACCAGCGATGCCGCAGTCAGCGGTTCTGCTCCGGCATCGTAAAGCACGACGCGGTTACCGCGATCAGCAAGCTCCAGAGCTGCGATCGAGCCGGCAATGCCGGCGCCCACAATCGCCATGTCCCGGCACGATTTCATCCAAGAACGACCGAAATCATGTTTCCCCACACCTGTTCCGGAACGGGTTCTCTTACCTCAAGCGCAGCAAACCGACCAGTGGAACAGATACATTATCGGTCGTCACTCCACGTCGCCGATGTATTTTGCCTGGTTGATCAGCTCCTGGCATTTTGCTTCGTTGCCTGCGTGCCGTTCCTTGTTCGCTTCCTGGAGCAGTGCGCGCATCTTCTCTGCAACAGTGATGTCGATACCCTCCCTCTCGGAGTGGGTAACGGCATTTTCAACCTTGTCGATGTCCGCCTGACAGTCGGCAAGTGCACCGTTGGTAGCGGCCAGCATCAGCCCTGCGGCCAGAAGACTTCCGGCAAGCGGGTTGCGATTGCATCTCATGTCATTCTCCCTTTCGGACAGGCTGGTCGTCGATTGCGGCGAGACGCCTCAATGGCGACCAGGCATTCACTGCATGCGGTGGTGCAGATCCATCATGATCCAGAGACTGCCGCCGACCATGATGAAAATGAGCACCGCGGCAAAGGCCAGAAAGAACAGGTTTTCGACCGGGGTGGATTTCAGGTCGATGTGTAGAAAAAAGACCAGGTGAACAATCACCTGCAGAACCGCGGCAACGGCGATGACGAAATATACGGCACTGCCTGTGAGCAGTCCGCCCCAGACCAGGGCGAAGGGAATTGCCGTCAGCACAACTGCAAGCACAAACCCGGTGAGATAGGTAGACAGGCTGCGTTCAGCGGAATGGTTCATATGTGCCCCCTATAGAACGCCCGGCAGATAGACCGCCGAAAAGATCCCGATCCAGACAATATCGAGAAAATGCCAGAACAGCCCGAGCCGCATCAACCGGGAACGAACGGGCGGCGTCAGGCCCTTGACCATGATCTGGCCAATCATAACCACGATCCCGAGTGCCCCGAACGCAACGTGCAGTCCGTGTGTGCCCACCAGCGTGAAGAAGGCGGACAGAAAGCCGCTTACCTCCGGACCCGCACCTTTTTCGATCATTCCGGCAAATTCACTCAGCTCCATTGCCAGAAACGCGAAGCCGAGCAGCAGGGTCACAAAGAGCCATTGGACCACGCGGCCCTTCTGGTCATTCATCAGCGCAATGCTCGCCATCCCGAAGGTCAGGCTGGAGACCAGCAGCAAGCCGGTTTCAACGGCAGTCCTGCTGAGATCGAAGAGCTCTTTTGACGTCGGACCGGCTGCGGAGTTTTCCGACAGGACAGCGTAGGTCGCAAACAACAGCGCGAAGATGACCGCGTCGGTCATCAGATAGATCCAGAACCCGAATTCCCTGGAATGAAGGGAGTGCTTCTCTTCCTCTTCAAGGATGGTTGCAGCAGACATCGGCCCCTCCCTCAAACCGTTCCGGACAACGGTGCGCCAGAGGCGGCACCGCGCGGCACAAAATCGCGCATGTCGTGCAGGTCGGCCGGCGAGATCTGAGCGAGGCGTTCACGCTCGATCCGGGCGACTTCTGCTGCAGGCAACACGAATTCGCTGTTGTCGTCGGACGCCCGGATACCGACACATACGAGGGACAGCACGAAGCTCAGGGCGACGAGCCACCAGATGTACCAGATGAAGGCAAAACCGAGCACAAAGGCCAGCGCACCAAGCACCGGGCCGATCCAGGTGTTTTTCGGCATGACGATGTCTTCGTAATGCTGCGGCGGCTGATAGGCCTCCCCCCGGATCTTCATGTCGTGGAACGCGTCGATATCGGTCACCTCGGGCAGAACCGCGAAGTTATAGGCAGCTGGCGGAGAGGACGTCGCCCATTCCAGGGTACGTCCGTTCCACGGGTCCCCCGTGATGTCCCTGGCGGATCCCCATTTCCTGGCCGAAACGTAAAGCTGGATGGCGATGCAGGCGATGCCACACAGGACGAACAGAGCCCCGATCGCAGCGACGATCAGATAGGGTTGCCAGGTGGGGTCGGCATAATGCTCCATCCGCCGGCTCATGCCCTTGAAGCCAAGGACGTAGAGCGGCATGAAGGCGAGATAGAACCCGATGATCCAGCACCAGAAGGACCGCATGCCCCATTTGGCGTCCAGCTTGAAACCGAAGGCTTTGGGGAACCAGTAGTTCATGCCGGCGAAATAACCGAAAAGAGCGCCCGGGATCAGCATGTTGTGGAAGTGCGCCACCAGGAAGGTGGAATTGTGCATCAGGTAGTCGGCGGGCGGCAGGGCCAGCAGCACCCCGGTCACGCCACCGATGACGAAGGTCACCATGAAGCCGATGGTGTAGACCATGGACGTGTGAAACTCGATCCGGCCCTTGTACATGGTGAACAGCCAGTCGAAGATCTTCACCCCCGTCGGCACCGCGATGATCATCGTCGCGATGCCGAATATGGCATTCACATTGGCAGACGAGCCCATCGTGAAGAAGTGGTGCAGCCAGACTGTGAACGACAGCAGCGCGATACAGGCGGTCGCATAGACCAGTGAAGTGTAACCGAACAGCCGCTTGCGCGAGAATGTCGCCACCACTTCGGAAAAGATACCGAAGGCCGGCAAGATCAGGATGTAGACCTCCGGATGACCCCAGATCCACAGCAGGTTGGCAAACATCATCATGTTGCCGCCGTCACCGTTGGTGAAGAAATGGAAGCCAAGCGTGCGATCGAGTGTCAACTGACCGGCGACCACCGTCAGCGCCGGAAAGGCGAAGGCAATCAGGATGGAAATGCACAGTGTTGTCCAGGTGAACATCGGCATGCGCATGAAAGTCATGCCCGGGCAGCGGTTCTTGACGATGGTCACGATGAAGTTGATGCCTGAAAGCGTACTGCCCACCCCGCTGATGATCAGCGCCCATAGCCAGTAATCGACCCCCACGCCCGGACTGTATTCAGCCCCGGAATATGGAGGATACCCGGTCCAGCCGGCTTGAGAGAACTTGCCGACCACAAGCGATATCAGCACCAGAGCCGCACCGGCGGCCGTCATCCAGAGGCTGACGGAATTCAGGAACGGAAAGGCGACATCCCGCGCGCCGATCTGTTGCGGCACGATGATGTTGATGAGCCCGGTCAGGAACGGCATCGCCACGAAAAAGATCATGATGGTGCCGTGAGAGGAAAAGATCTGCTCGAAATGCTCCGGCGGAAGGTAACCTTCGCTGTTCAGGGAAACCGCCTGTTGCGCGCGCATCATGAGAGCATCGACAAACCCGCGCACCAGCATCACCAGAGCCAGCACCACATACATGATGCCGATCTTCTTGTGATCGACGCTGGTCAGCCAGTCTGTCCAGAGAACTTTCCAAGCGCGCAGCCAGGTGATCAGCAGGAACACGGCAATACCGCCGCCAACGGTTACTGCCGCCCCACCCATGGCCACCCAGGAATAGAACGGCAGGGCCTCAATCGTAAGACGTCCCAGCATCAAACAGCCCCCCGGCAGATGAGTTCGGCGGCCTTGCTTTCGTAAGGGCCGACAATCGGCGCGTATTTGCGCAGGATGATCGAAAAGAGATCCGTCTCGTAAGACGAATAATGCCGGACTGGATCGGCAACGCTCTGCTTGTGCAGGTCCACATACGTCTTGGCGTCCAGCACATCAGCGGATCCTGTTGCCTTTTCCTTCCAGGCGGCGAAATCCGCTTCGTTCATGGCATGAGCCTTGAAGTGCTGGTCGGAAAAACCATCGCCGGAATACATTGTGTTGCGGCCGTTGAAGGTGCCTGGACCATCTGCGATCAGGTTAAGTTCGGAGCGCATGCCCGCCATGGCGTAGATCTGGCCACCAAGTGCGGGGATCATCAGCGAATTCATGACCGTGTCGGAAGTGATCTCGATGGTCAGCGGCCTGTCTGCGGGAAAGGCCAGTTCATTCACGCTGGCCGTGCCAAGTTCCGGGTATAAGAACAGCCATTTCCAGTCGAGCGCGACGGCCTGCACCTTGAAAGCCGGCTTGTCGGACGCCAGGGCCTTGTAAGGGTCAAGTCTGTGGGTCGCATCCCAGACAATGGTTCCGATGACAATCACGATCGCAGCTGGAACCAGCCAGACCACGGCTTCAATGCCCCAGGAACCATCCCACTCGGGCGCATAATCCGCGGTGTTGCCATTACGCTTGCGATATCGCCAGGCGAACAGCAGCGTTAGTATGATCGCGGGAATGGCGACGATCATCATGATGCCGAATGCCGTGAACAGCAGATCCCGTTCCGCCAACGCGATAGGCCCTTTCGGGAAGAGCACCGGCGCATCGGAAAGCGCACAACCTTGTAACAACGGGAAAAGGCATACGAGGCCGACCGTCGCGGCAGACCTCAAGGCAATACGGACCCTTAGTCCGGCAATCCGATCAACCATGGCACCCCCGTTGAAAAATGGATAGGGACTGTCTGTTTGCAACACTTGTGGCGGCGCGCCCGCCGGGAACGATATGCTTTACTTTTGAAAAGCCTAGCCGAGCCCGCGCGGCATTGAAAGAGCGAAAGTTGCAGAAGCCGGCAGACACCAGCAAACAGGTTAGCCGGACAAGTCGAGCAACGCCTGCAGCATGAGGTTCGCCCCCTTCTCGATATCCGACCAGTCGCTGTGTTCTTCGGGAGCATGGCTTATGCCGGCCCGGCTGGGAACGAAGATCAGCCCGGAAGGGCAGAAAGACTGCATTGTCTGGGCATCGTGACCGGCTCCGGAAGGCATACGCCGCGCCGGTAATTCGTTGCGTTCGGCAAGGTCGGCGAGCTTTTCGGCAAGCTCGCTATCCAGCGAGACCGGTGACAACCAGCTCCTCTCGGTCTTGTTCAATTTCAGTCGGTGCCGGTTGGCGACAATGTCGGCGCTTTCCAGAAAACGCGATTTCAGCCCCACCATTATCTCTTCCGACGTGTCACGCAGAATCACCGAAAAGACTGCGCGACCTGGAATCGTGTGGGGATGGTTCGGCGAAAGTTCGACATGACCAATGGTAAACCGGCTCTGGTCGGTGCCGTGCATCTGGATCAGATCCGGAATTGTCCCGGCAAGCTCGGAAAGCCCGGCAAATGCATCCGCCCGCAGATGCATGGGTGTTGTCCCGGAATGATTGGCGATTCCCGTCAGTTCCAACTCCAGATAACAGACACCGGAAACCTCCTCGGCGATGCCGATAGGAAATTCTTCGGCTTCAAGAACCGGCCCCTGCTCGATATGGAGTTCCAGAAAGGCATTTATCGAACCGGCCGGCCGGGCTGCTTTCAGGATGTCCATCGGCTCGAGACCCAGACTGTTCATGGCATCGCGCAGCCGGATCCCGTCGGCATCAATCGCCTGCTCGATCCATGCCGGAGTGATCGCCCCGGATATGGCCTGTGAGCCGAGCATGCCCCCGAAACGGCCCTCTTCTTCGGAAGTCGCGGCAACTTCGATCGCTGTCCGGGGCGTTATTCCGGCATCCTTCATCGTTCGCACGCATTCCAGCGCAACACATGCGCCGAGTGCTCCGTCAAAAGCCCCGCCATTGACCACGGTGTCGAGATGCGATCCGGCCATGACGCACGGCCCGTCCTCAGGTCCATACCGGCCAAACAGGTTGAGTGCGCCGTCTCTCCACACCTGCAGATCGTCGGCCCTCATCTGTGCCTCGAACCAATCCCTACACTCCAGATCGACCCGAGTGAAGCCTGGTCGCGTGTAGCCGCCGGTTTCAGGAACAAAGCCGAAGCGATTCACTCCGTTGAGAAGCGTTTTGAGACGCTCCGGGTCGATACGGATTGCGTGCTGCGGCATCCTTGTTTCCCCCTTATTTATCAGCGCTTAAGCGTTTATCTGGCATCGAGAGCACAACCCTCGAGCGAAAATAAATATGAAATAATTATTGCAGCATTGCAATTAATCATGATTAATTATTCGTCAGAAACAACGAGGGGAATGGTCATGAAAAGATTCCTAGCCGCGGCTTTCGCCTCGGCCTTCCTCGCCTTTGCACCCCAGGTGCAGGCGCAAACTCCGCCCAATGTTCTGGTTGTCGGCCAGATCGCGGAACCCAAGTCACTCGACCCGCACGCCGTCACCGCGGTGAACGATTTCCGCATTCTGGTGAACTTGTATGACGGACTTGTGCGCTACAAGGACGGCACCCTGGAAGTCGAACCGTCCCTTGCCGAAAGCTGGACCATTTCGGAAGACGGCAAGACCTACACGTTCAAGCTGCGTGAAGGCATCAAGTTCCACGACGGTTCCCCCTTCAACGCGGAAGCGGTGAAGTTCAACTTCGACCGTATGCTGAACGAGGAAAACCCTTATCACGATACGGGTCCCTTCCCGCTCGCGTTCTTCTTCTCCACTGTTGAGGACGTGGTCGTCGACAACGAAACCACCGTCACCTTCAACCTCAGTGCCCCTTACGCGCCGTTCCTGTCGAACCTTGCCTATCCGACGGGTCTGATTGTCTCCCCCGAGGCCGTCAAGCAATACGGCAAGGATTTCGGCCGCAATCCATCCGGTACCGGCGCCTACAAGTTTGCCGAATGGGAAGCCAACGCCAAGGTGGTTGCCGTCAAGAACGAAGACTACTGGGATGGCGCTCCGGACCTGGAAGCGTTGATCTACCGTCCGATCACCGACGCCAACACCCGCATCGCCGAAATGCTCTCCGGTGGACTGGACGTGATGGTTGAAGTCCCGCCGGACAGCCTGCAGCAGTTCAAGGACGATTCAACGTTCAAGGTGCTGGAACAGGCCGGACCTCACGTCTGGTTCCTGATCCTGAACACCCGCGAAGCACCGTTTGACGTCAAGGCTGCACGCCAGGCCGCCAACTACGCCATCAACAAGAAGGCTCTGGTGGAAAACATCCTGCAAGGTACGGCCGACGTCGCAGCAGGGCCGACACCTCCTGCCTTTGCCTGGGCCTACAACGAGAGCCTGGAGCCCTATCCCTACGATCCGGAAAAGGCCAAGGAACTCCTGAAGGAAGCTGAATACGCCGGACAGGAAGTTACTTTCTATGTCACCGAAGGCGGCTCCGGCATGCTCGACCCGGTTGCCATGGGCACGGCCATCCAGGCCGATCTCCAGGCCGTCGGCATGAAGGTCAAGATCGAGACCTATGAATGGAACACCTTCCTCGGCAAGGTGAACCCGGGTCTGCAAGGCAAGGCTTCCATGGCGGAAATGGCATGGATGACCAATGACCCGGACACGCTTCCGTTCCTGGCCCTGCGCACCGAAGCGATGCCCGAACAGGGCGGGTTCAACTCCGGCTACTATTCCAACGCCAAGGTGGACGAACTTCTGGAAAATGCCCGCGAGGAAACCAACCAGGAAGAACGTGCAAGGCTCTACAAGGAAATGCAGGAAATCGTCCAGGAGGACGCCCCCTGGGTCTTCGTTGCCAACTGGAAACAGAATGCCGTCACCAAGGCATCGGTTGAAGACTTCAAGCTGCAACCGTCCTTCTTCCTGATGCTTCAGGATGTCAAGAAGCCTCAATAAGACGACACGTCTCCCGGCGGACCTTGAACGGTTCGCCGGGATTGTCGTATTCGGACCTGCACGCAGCAAGTGCCGAAGGAAACGTAAAGGCGCACCCCGGCGACACAACACTCCCTCATCCTGAGGAAGCGCAAGGCGCTGTCTCGAAGGATGGGCCACTTGCTCCGGAGTGTGCCGCCCATCCTTCGAGACGCGCATAAATGCGCTCCTCAGGATGAGGTTGCGGAGGCGGCAAGGCTTCAGGAAATGGCCGGCCGCACTCAGAAAGAGGGAGAGACCATTGGCTTCCTATATCGCCAAGCGTCTGCTGGCTGCCATTCCGGTCCTGTTCGGGCTGACGATCATCGTCTTCCTGATCATGGCGATGATCCCGGGAGACCCGGCAACTGCCATTCTCGGCTCCTACGCGACACCGGAAAATGTCGCCAAGCTCAACCGCGATCTCGGCCTCGACAAAACCCTGTTCGAGCAATACGTCATCTGGATCGGCAACCTGTTCCATGGGGATCTCGGCCGCTCCTACACGCTCAATCGTCCGGTGCTGGATGAAGTGATGGAGCGCTTTTCAGCAACCCTCATTCTGGCCGGAACCTCGCTCATCCTGTGCTCGATCTTCGGCCTTCTTGCCGGTATTGTCTCTGCTGTCCGTCAGTACGGCTGGGCGGACAAGATCATCACGCTGCTCGTTCTGATCGGTATCTCGACCCCGTCTTTCTGGCTCGGCCTGCTGCTGATCCTGGTGTTTGCCGTCAATCTGCGCCTGTTTCCGGCGTCCGGCATGTACGCGATCTATGGTGGCGGCGACTTGCCCGACCTGATCCATCACCTCACCCTGCCTGCGCTGACGCTTTCGGTGGTCGCGACCGGTGTCATCGCCCGGTTGACGCGCACCGCCATGCTGGAAGTGCTGCGTCAGGACTATATCCGCACCGCTCGCGCCAAGGGCCTGTCGGAACGCAAGGTCATCTACAAGCACGCATTCAAGTCGGCCCTCGTCGGCGTTGTGCCGGTCATTGGCATCCAGGCCGGCTTTGTCATCGGCGGCGCTGTCTATATCGAGACGGTGTTCCAGTGGCCGGGCATCGGATCCATGCTCGTGACCGCCATTTCCACCCGCGATCTGCTGCTGGTCCAGGGCGGGGTTCTGGTGGTCGCCGCCGCCTATGTTCTCTTCAATCTGCTCGCAGACGTGGTGCAGACCATTCTTGATCCGAGGTTGCGCTGATGAGTGACACGACCATGAGCGCCCCTTCCAAGGAGAAGGCAAAATCCTCGCGCCCGGGGACACTTGCGCTGCTGCTCAACAATTCGCTGGCAACCAGCGGCCTTGTCGTTCTGGTGCTGATCTGTCTTATCGCTCTGGCAGCGCCGATCCTGCCGCTGGCGAACCCGGACGTTACCGCCCCGGCAGACCGTCTTCTGCCGGTCCTTACCGAAGGACACCTGCTTGGCACCGATCACTTGGGCAGGGACATCCTTTCGCGGCTGATCTGGGGGACACGCATATCGCTTGCCGTCGGTCTGTCGGCAACAATAATCGCTGCCTTCTTCGGCTCACTTCTGGGACTGGTCGCCGGATACGCAGGCGGGCGAACGGACACTCTGATCATGCGCGGCATCGATATGGTGATGGCGTTTCCCTACATTCTGTTGGCACTGGCCATCGTCGCCGTGCTCGGCCCTGGGCTGCTCAACGCGCTTTACGCCATCGCGCTCGTCAACATACCGTTCTTTGCCCGCAACATTCGCGGTATCACGCTCGGGCTATCCCGAAGAGAGTTTGTTGACGCGGCACGGCTGTCCGGCAAATCACCGGTACAAATCCTGTTTCTGGAAATTCTGCCCAACGTCTTGCCGGTGATCGTCATCACCATGTCGACGACCGTCGGCTGGATGATCCTCGAAACGGCTGGCCTGTCCTTCCTCGGCCTGGGGGCCCAGCCGCCACAGGCAGACCTTGGCTCCATGCTGGGTGAAGGCCGCAAGATCCTCTTTACCGCGCCGCATGTCTCCATCATTCCGGGCCTGATGATCTTTGCGCTGGTCATGAGTATCAACCTCTTCGGCGACGGTGTTCGCGATATCCTCGACCCGCGCCTGCGTGCCGGGTCCCTCACCCGGCCGGTCTCACGAACAGCGGTGCATCGCAAGGCGGACGAGATCCCCGCGCCTTCGGAAAAGGGCGGTGTGCTGGATGTCCGTCAGATGCGCACCGAATTCCAGATAGGCAGCTCCGTTTACAAGGCAGTCGGCGGTGTTGATCTGAACCTGAAAGAGGGCGAATGCCTGGGCGTGGTCGGAGAATCCGGATCCGGCAAGTCGGTAACAGCCATGTCCATCATGGGCCTTGTGCCGACACCACCCGGCCGGATTGCAGGCGGTGCCGCCTATCTCGACGGCGAAGATCTTTTTGCGGCAAGCGACCGGCGTATCCGGGACCTCAGAGGCGGTTCGGTTGCCTATGTCTTCCAGGATCCGCTGTCGACGCTGCACCCGCTCTTCACCGTTGGCGATCAGTTGACGGAAGCGATAACCACCCACCAGCCCATGTCCGGCTCGAAAGCCCGGGAGAAGGCCGTTGAACTGCTTTCGCTTGTGCGGATCCCGAATGCGAAGGAGCGCTTGTCCGCCTACCCGCACGAGCTTTCCGGTGGCATGCGCCAAAGGGTCTGCATTGCCATGGCGCTCGCCAACGATGCCAAGGTGCTGATTGCGGACGAGCCGACCACCGCGCTCGACGTCACCGTGCAATCGCAAATCCTGACGCTGATGAACGGCCTGCGCCGCGAACGGAACGCTGCAATCCTGTTCATCACCCACGATTTTGGCGTTGTCTCCGCCCTTTGTGACCGTGTCGCGGTGATGTATGCGGGCCGGATCGTCGAAACGGGAACGACGGAGGAGGTTCTGGCGAACCCGCGTCATCCCTACACCGCCAAGCTGATCGAATGCGTGCCTGTTCTGGGCGAGCCGGACCGTCGTCTGGATGCAATCGAGGGCCGCCCGCCCGTGGTCAACAACCTGCCGGACGGTTGTGCCTTCGCCGAACGGTGTCCGCACGCACAGGCCTCCTGCCGGACCGGCGAGATCAAGCTTGAGATGTCTTCCGAAACCCGCGGTGTGCGCTGCCTCTTTCCGCTGAATTCCGGAGCGACCGCATGAACGAGATAAGCCAGAACCACTTGGACAGCGAAGCCCTTCTGACCATTCAGGATGTCGAGCGCATTTTCGGCGGCGGTCGGAAGCTCTTTGGCGGTCATCTTCCCGCCGTGCACGCGGTTCAGGGTCTCAGTCTCGATGTAAAGAAGGGAGAGACCCTCGGTGTCGTCGGAGAGTCGGGCTGCGGCAAGTCCACCCTCGCGCGCCTCGTCGTCGGTCTCGATCTGCCGACATCCGGCTCGATCACCTTCAACGGCGAGGATCTTGCGGCACTGGCAAAAAAAAACCGCAACGCTCTCGCCCGCAAGGTTCAATATGTCTTTCAGGATCCGGTTGCCTCGCTCAATCCGCGCAAGACCATCAGGACCATCCTGGAAGCGCCGCTCAAGCACCTGACAAACCTGAATTCCGATGGTCGCGAGAAGCGCCTTGCAGAGCTGCTGCAGGCGGTCAACCTGGCGCCGGAGTTTCTGGAACGCTACCCCCATGAATTCTCTGGCGGCCAGGCGCAGCGGATCGGCATTGCGCGGGCCCTTGCGGCCGGGCCGGAGCTGATCGTGCTTGATGAGCCCGTGTCTGCCCTCGATGTGTCGGTGCAGGCCCAGGTGTTGAACCTGCTGGACAAGCTGAAGGACGACTTCGGCCTCACCTACATCTTCATCAGCCACGATCTTTCGGTGGTGGAAAGTGTCAGCGACCGCGTGGCGGTGATGTACTTCGGCCGGATGGCCGAACTGGGTCCAGCCAGAGAAATCTTCCGCAAACCGCTACATCCCTATACGGATCTTCTAATGCGCTCCGCGCCCGCCCCCGGGCGGCACGACCTGATGTCGGAAGACGCCTCTGCCGAATTGCCGGATCCCTACAATCCCCCTGAAGGCTGCGCCTTTGCCGCGCGCTGTGCGCACCGCACGGATATCTGCGTTGCCGGCAAACCGTCACCAGACGAGGCCAAAGGCGGCAACAATCACGTTGCGGCTTGCTATCACCCACTCGGGAAGGCATAGGCTCCCCAAAAAACAAGGCAATGCAGTTTAACCGGTCATGAGAATTCCCGAAGGAGCGACAGATCCCAAGACACGGAAACGCCTGCGGCGGCCCGACATGGTCGCCCAGCAGATCCGCGAACAGATCGTCGAAGCCGGTCTGCGCCCCGGTGACAGGATTCCCGCCGAATGGCTTCAGCCGGAAACGGTCAGGGTGTCACGTGGTTCACTGCGTGAGGCTTTGAAGGTACTGGAGTTCCAGGGGTTGATTTCAACGCGCAGCGGCCCGGGCGGTGGTGTCTTCGTCGCATCGGTGGAGCCGGGTGAAGCCATCCGTATGCTGGACAATCTGTTCCTGTTCGACCAGCCGACGATTGCCGACATCTACACACTCCGGAAACAGCTTGAGCCGGAACTTGCCGCCTCGGTTGCCGGAACACTGACAGACGAGGGTTTCCAGGCCTTGCAGGGCTGCATCCGGCTTTACGAGGACGAGCCGAAGACGGCGGAAGAAGAATATTCGCAGCGCCTGGCCGAGCTTGATTTTCACGAAGAACTGGCCCGGCACTGCAAGAACCCGATCCTGGCCTTCACATGTTCCTTCCTGCTCAGCCTGCTACGCGACATGACGGTCTGCCGCTCGATCTACAAGGAACCGAACCCTGCCCTGCGCGAAACGGGACTGCACTATCAGGTGCAGTTGCTGCGGGCGATAAAATCGGGTGATGCCGAACTCTGCCGCATGATCATGCGTGGTCATATGATCGAGGCGGAAAAATACATGAAGGAACGTGCCGCCATGCGCACACGCGGCAGCACAACGGCGCAAGTGATCTCGTCCACGAGCAGCTAGGGCACAAAAGCCGCTCGCCTTTCCTCGGTCCGGCCTTGCGCTGCCAATGGGCCCATCAACCTGGCCGGAGCCTGCTCGAACGTGAATGTTCCATTCTTCATCCCCCAGACCGGCCGGATGATTTCCGAAACGATCTGATGTCCGCTCATGGCCGGCAGCGCCACGAAGGTGGCCGCTTCGCCGACTTCGATCCGGTGAGCCTTGTTGATCAGCCGCCGTGGTGCAGCCGTTACCATGTCAAAACAAGCCTTCAGGTCTTCCGCTGATCCGAGCTGGTGAACATTGGCATAAAGATTGGCCATGCGCGGCAAGGAACAGTCGCCATAGGGCGTGAAGGGATTGAGCACGTTGTTTGTTGCGACCGTGCAGCAAACGCCGTGTTCATGAAAGACATGCGCCGGCGCGACCCCGCGTGGCACCAGGCTTTCGCTGCCACGCCCCATCAGAAACAGATCCGTCGACGGCAGGACGGTAAGCGCGATTTCAGCGCTTTTCAGTATTTGCACCGCCTCCAGAAGGTCCTTTCGGGAAAGGGCCGACAGCTTGGTGACATGGCCGATCGCGACCCTTCCCTGCCAGCCGAAGGCGACTGTCTGGCGAGCGATTTCATCAAGATGACGCCAGGATGGATCGAGATCGAAATCCAGATGGAAATCGAGATCGACATCATGGCGTTCGGCCATTTCGAACAGACAGGCAATCTGGCCATTCGGATCGCTGTCCGTATAGGGACACCCGCCCAGCAGGTCCGCTCCGGCGGTGAGCGCCTCTTCCAGCAATTCGGCAGTACCCGGGTTGTTGATCAGCCCTTCTTGCGGAAAGACACAAATCTGCAGGTCCAGCGCCCAGGCGAAATCCTGCTTCAGCCGCTGAATGGCGTGAAACCCCGTCAGGCCGATGCCCGGATCAATCTCCACATGCGTCCGGATGGCGTTGGTGCCCTGGGTAATGGCCTTTTCGAGAACCTTTCGACCACGGTCGTAGACGTCGTCTTCCGAAAACCCTTTCTTTGCCTCCGCAACTGACGAGATCGCTCCTTCCAGCGTGCCTGTCTCGTTCCGACAGCGGTCGAGAATGCAGGCCTTGTCGAGATGAAGATGGCTCTCGACAAATCCCGGCACCAGGAGAACGCCGTTGCCATTCAATTCTTCCGCACTCGTGGGCAGGTCGGCTCCTATCGCCGAAATCTTTCCGGCCCTAACAGCAATATCGACAGCCGCATCAGCGCCCTCCAGCAGGACGTTCCGGATTACTAGCCCGCTCATACCCTCGCCTCCATGCGAGTTTCCTGTTCATTGGCGGCGCCGAGATAGGCCGCCGTCAGCCGCGGGTCCGAAGCCAGATCCGCAGCCTTGCCTTCAATCACGATACGGCCTTGCTCCAATACGTAGGCGTAATCTGCAACGGCAAGAGCAAGCGTCGCCATCTGGTCGACAAGCAGAATGGTGATGCCTTCGTCCCGCAACTCACCAAGGATCGCATAAAGCTCCTCAACCATCGCCGGTGCCAATCCAAGCGAAGGTTCGTCCAGGAGCAGGATCTTGGGTTTCGCCATGAGACCGCGGGCAATTGCCATCATCTGCTGCTCACCGCCCGAAAGAAGCCCTGCGCGGCTGTGCAACCTGTCACGCAGGCGCGGAAACCGCTTCAGATGAGCTTCCAGTTCCGAGCTGTTGACATCTGAATGTCGCTTGTAGGCACCCAGTTCGATATTCTCGCGCACTGTCAGTTCCGGAAACACCTGGCGGCCTTCGGGAACCAGCACAAGACCACGCCCGACGAGTTCATGCGGCTGCATGGCCTGTGTCTGCTCGTCATTCAGGATTATGCTTCCGGTGACCGGCCTGTGCAGACCCGAAACGGCAGAAAGAAACGTCGATTTTCCTGCACCATTCGCCCCGAGCAGAGCCACCATTTCGCCTGTCCGCACCTTGAGTGACACCTCCTTCAACACCGGAGCCGCGCCATATCCTGCAGTCAGCTTCTGTGTCGAAAGAACAGGCGTTTCTTCTGTATGCAGCGGTTTTATGCGCGGGAAGGCCGTGGCGCCACCGCTGCCGAGGTAGGCTGCAATCACTGTTTCGTTTGCCTGGATCTCTGCCGGGGTACCAAAGGCAATAGGTTTGCCGGCGTCAACTGCCTGGATCCGGTCCGAAATCCCCATGACCAGCTCCATGTCATGTTCGACGAGCACAACTGCAGGTCCCAGATCGGCAATATCCCGCAGCAGCATGGCGAGCTTGTCCTTGTCGGCTCGCATCAGTCCGGCTGCCGGTTCATCCAGAAGAAGGATGTCAGGTTTCAGGGCAAGCGCACGTGCGATCTCCACCAGCCTGCGGTCGACATGCGGCAGATCACCGGCACGCTTGTCGAAGTCACCTTCATAGCCGCAGTATCGCAACAGTCCTGCCGCCAGCGACAAACGATCTGGCGACTGAATGTCGGACCACGGGTCGCCGAAGGCACCGCGCCCCAGCCCGGAGACGACATTTGCAAGCACCGTCAGGTTCTCGAAAAGTTTGGTCGTCTGGTAGGTCCGGGCAATCCCCGATCGGGCAACCGCATGGGCCGGTAGCCCGGCAAGGTCCCGGCTTCCAAGCAGGATCTTTCCCTGCGTTGGACGGTAGAACCCGCCTATCATGTTGAGGACCGTGGTCTTGCCCGCACCGTTCGGACCGATGATGGATGTTACCTCGCCGGGCTCGATCCGGAAGCTGACGCCATCGACTGCCCGAACGCCGCCGAACGAAATGCCGAGGTCTTCAATTTCCAGTGCACTTGAGGAAAGCCCGCCCTGGAGGAACTGCTCGATGTCTGCGGAAGAAACCGGTGCCACGCTTCGGCTCGACTTCGGAATGTAAGACGCTACCGTGCCGACCAGCCCGCGAGGCGCAATCAGCAGCACGCCCACCAGCAAACCACCAAAGAACAGCAGCCGGTATTCTGCAAGATCTGAAAGGAACTCCGGCAGCAGGACGGTTACCAGCGCACCGGCGAGTGGCCCCAGCACGGTGCCGGCGCCGCCGATCAGGATTGCAAAGAGAAACAGGATCGACTGCGAGAACGGGAAATTGCTCGGCGCGATGAACATCATCAACGGTGCAAACAGACCGCCCGCAAGCCCGGCCATCGCCGCAGCAATGGCAAACGCGGCCGCCTTGACCGCGAAGGGCCGATATCCAAGCGAGGCAGCTGCGGTTTCAGCATCGCGTACGCCCGTCATTGCCATGCCCCAGCCGCTTTCGGCCAATCGGCGAAACAGGTAGAGAGACAATCCGGCAAGCAGGATGGCCAGCACCACCAGTTCCCGCTCGCTGAACACGAAGCCCAGGATCTCCGGCATCGGAAAGCCCATGAGGCCATTCTGACCGCCGGTCAGGGAACGCCATTCCACTGCGCCGTGTTCGACAATGAACGCGAAGGCAATCGTGACCATTGCCAGGAACGGCCCCGCCATACGGACGGCAGGCACCGCCAGCAGAACGCCCGCGATCCCCGCCACGAGTGCGGACAAGGGCAGTGCCAGCCAGAAGCTCAGGCCAGACAGGGTCATCACCGCCACACCATAAGCGCCGATGGCAAAGAAACCCACCTGGCCAAGTGAGACCAGACCAGTCAAACCATAAAGAACGTTGAGACCTGTCCCCAGGATGGTCGTGATTGCAACAAGGCCGATGACGAACTGCGTGTAGCCACCGCTTGTCACGGCCATCGCACAGGCTGCAACAGTCAGAACGAGCAACGCGCTGTCGAGAAGAATTCGCTGGTTCAGAAAGGGCACGGCTCTTCCTCAGACTTTCTTTACGGCGGGACGACCGAAGAGACCGTCCGGCTTCAATGTCAGTGCAAGGATGATCAGCGCAAAGACAACGATGTAGGTGGAAGATGAGCCCAGGTAGGCCGTTACCAGGGCTTCCGTCACCCCATAGAGAAAGCCTGCCAGCATGACGCCGGCTGCCGATGTCATGCCGCCCAGGATTGCCACCGCGAAGGCCTTGAGCCCAAAGAGCGTTCCCATGTCCGAATGCACAGAAAACAGCGGCGCGATCAAAAGACCGGCACATCCGGCAAGCATGGCCGAAATCGCAAAGGAACCGGACACCATCATGGTTGTGTTGATCCCCATGAGCCGTGCTGCCTGATTGTTCTGGACGACGGCAAGCAGCGCCCTGCCCTGCAAGGTCTTGCGGAACAGGAAGTGCAGCGCCAGAGCAACACCGATGGCGGCAATCGGAATAAGCAGTTGCTGCGGATAGATGCCCGTGCCGGCGAACTGCCAGGTGGTCTGCGCCAAAGGCGAAAACAATGTCCGCGGTTCGTTGCCGAAGCTGAAGAGAACGGCGTTGTCGAGAAAGATGCCGCCCGCGACGGTCGCCATCAGCCAGGCCTCCGAATTGCGTTCCACGAAGGGACGAACCAGAAGTATTTCAACAAGCACGCCAAAAAGGCCGCAGCAGGCGATCGCAAGCGGATAGGCGATCAGCCAGTTCAAGCCGAGCCGTTCGGTAAAGACAAAGCCCAGAACCGCGCCCAGCATGACAACGCTGCCTTGCGCGAAATTGACGGTGGAAGAAACGGAATAGGTGATCTGAAAGCCGAGCGCGATCAGCCCGTACATGCTTCCAAGGCCAATGCCGGTGACAAGGGCGGCGATCAAGAGGGTCATGGGTAGGTCCTGGCGGGTGAAACGGGATCAGGGCTAATTCAAAGGAAAGAAACCTCCCGCGGGCCTGCCGCGGGAGGTGACATCATCAATCTTCGATCGGGATGATTTCGCCTTCGACGAACTGCGCGAAGACATAGTCTTCAGGCGCGATCGCATCCTGGTCTTCCGGCGAGAACGGGTCGGTGTAGGTCTTGATCAGGCCTTCGATGTTCTCGATATCGTACATCGCCTGTCGGATAGCAGGACCATCGGTGGAACCGGCCTTCTCGATGGCAGCAGCCAGCAGAAGCATGGCGTCATAGGCATTGGCGATACCGGTTGCGGGTGTCACATCGGCCATGGTCTTGATTTCGGGAAAGCTTTCCTGAAGCTTCGAGAACATGGCCTCGCCCTTCGCATCGCCCTCCCGGAACAGGTAGGTCTGGATGAAGTGGAGCTTCTCGCCGCTCTTGCCGGCCAGTTCCGTGAACCGTCCGCCTGCCGGGCCCCAGTGCGATGCCATGGCAACATCCCAGCCCATCCGGTCGAGTGATTTCACCACCTGTGCGGTCGGGGCAACGTTCGCCACCACAAACAGGCCATCCGCGCCGTTTTCCTTGAGGCGCGTGAGCTGCGGTACGACATCGACGTCATTGGACTCGAACTTCTCGATACCCGCATGCTCCATGCCGCGCTTCTCGAGCGCTTTCAAAAGCCCCTTCTCGTTGGACTCGCCCCATGGGTTGTTGATGAGGATCATGCCCGGTTTCTTGGAGCCGTATTTGGTGACCAGATACTCGGTGATCGCTTCATCGACATATTCATCAACGGCGGAGACGCGGAAGATGTAGTTCTCTTCAGCGCCGTTCTTGGTGATGCCGGTGCCTGCAGCCCACGGGCCGACAAAAGGCACCTTTGACTGGTTTGCAAAGGGAACGATTGCAAAGGAGACCGGCGTGTCCAGACCGCCGATCAGAGCCGCAACGCCTTCGCGCTGGACAAGCTCACGTGCGGCGACAAGCCCCTTGCCCGGGTTGCTTTCATCATCGCGGCTTACAAGTTCAAGCGGTTTGCCAAGGACACCGCCCTTCTCGTTGATCTCGTCAATTGCGATGGTCAGGCCACGTGTAATTGCCTGTCCGGACTTGGCGGACTGACCGCTGAGCGCGGCAACAAGGCCGATCTTGATTGTATCGGCGGCGAAGGCCGGCAGGCTGGTGGCCAGGGCGAGGCCGACAGCACCTGACATCAGGACTCGGCGTGTCACCTTCGGAAATTTGCAAGCGGATTTCATGAACGGCTCCTCTGGTTTTCCGGACGACACGTCCGAACGCCACATCAAGAGCAAGTCAGATGCCAGTTTACTGATCTCTATATATTTCAATTACTTATCTAATTTCGGCCTTTGCAGACCTTCGATGACATCAGAATTTCGCTTAAATTGCATGCAATCTTTGCATACAAAACTTGCATGCAAAAAACCGGACAGGATTTATGCTCCGGAAGGCCATTTTGAAAAGGACGCCCCATGCAGGACGAAAACAAAGACACTCTTCCCGAGGAAGCGCAGATCGTCAGGGAATATCTCGACGCTTCCATGAAACCCGATCCGGATCTCGCTGCGACATACGTTGCCGACGATGTGACGATCACGTTTACGGGCGGACGGGTATTCAACCATCCCTCAGGTCCGACCGGCTTTAACGCGAAGCGGTACAAGTGGGTGAAGAAGAAGATGGACCGTTTCGACGTTGCCCGCGGGGCGGACGGGGTTGTCGTCTACTCTGTCGGGACGCTTTACGGTGAATGGCCGGACGGAACCGCCTTCGAAGGCAACCGGTATGTCGACCGGTTCGAAGTGCATGACGGCAAGATCACAAAGATGGATGTCTGGAACGACAGCGCGGAGCGAATTCTCACCCGCATGGGCATTGAAGCCTAGTCGTCTCCTCGAACCGCGCGAACGTAAGGTTCCAGGGCATCGAGATAGATGCCCTGCCCCTTGTTTTCGGGCTTGATCAGCGCCCGGTCAGCCACGGCCCCCAGGTGGTGTCGCATGAGATCTCTGGCCCGATCCTCATCGCCCTTGGAAAGAGCATCAATAATTTCCCGGTGCTCCTGGATCCCGCAATCAGTGGAATGCGGCCGCGAGTAAAGCGCCAGCGTCAACCCGCATCTATAGCCGACATCTTCCACGTAGCGGATCAGAACCGGACTTTCCGTGAGCTGCGCCATGAGAATGTGGAATTCCGTGGCAAGCCGTATGGAGACAGGCTCTGGTCCCTTTTCAGCGGCGATTTCCTTGTCGAGATGCGCATTCAGTGCATCAAGGTGCTTCTGGGAGAATTCAGCGCTCAGCCGGGACACCACGAGGTCTTCGATCTGGCATCGCAGGTCAAACAGATCCCGCGCCTCTTCCAGGCTGGGGGTTGCGACAACGGCTCCCCTGTTCCGTCGCAGTTCGACAAGGCCTTCCGCTGCGAGCCGTTCCAGTGCCTGGCGCACGATCGTCCGGCTCGACCCGAAACGCTCACCCAGCGAATCTTCCGGCAATTTCATGCCCGGTAACAGGGCACGCTCAAGGATGGCACTGCGCAGGGCTGCGCAAATTTGTTCGGAACGATTCATCAGTGCTTCGGATCACCAGCTGATTTGCCGCTCAAACAAATCAAATAGCTGCAGATTTGCCAAGTGTCCGAATGCCTCGATTTTCAGCTCCGGCTATTTCCCCTCGCACAGAGAAGACCTGATGGAATTCAAATCCTTCACCTTGCCCGATCTGACGGCCTGTTGCCCGAAAGACCTGCCCCACTCCGATGAGGACCGGACCTTCCAGTCCAAGCCAATCGACACCGCGTTCAAGTTCGTCCAGCGTTCCCGACCAACGCTTTTCGTCGGTGCGGGATATTCCCGAAACGGCAACGACGGGGGTCGCAGCGGACAAGCCTTCGGCAACAAGCCGGTCTCTGATACGACCGGCCATGCGCGCCCCCATGTAGAAAACGGTCGTGGTGGCCGGGTCTGTGAGCGCAGCCCAATCTACGGTTTCCGGCAAGTCTCCCTTGCGCGAGTGGCCGGTGACAAACCTGACCGACTGAGCATGGTCGCGGTGCGTCAGGGAAACGCCCAGGCGTGCCGCCATGGCAGAAGCCGCCGTGATGCCGGGAACAACGGTTGCCGGGATGCCTTCGGCAGCAAGACGGTCGAGCTCCTCGCCACCACGACCGAAGATCATCGGATCTCCGCATTTGAGCCGCACCACGTGTTTGCCCTGTCGTGCCAGCAAAACCATCATGTCGTTGATGTCTTCCTGGCGGCAACTTTCCCGGCCACCTCTTTTTCCGACGAGCATCCGCCTGGCTTCTCGACGCGCAAGTTCGAGAACCGCGTCATCGACCAGATCATCGAAGAGAATGACATCAGCCGATTGCAGCGCACGCACGGCTTTCAGTGTCAGATATTCGGCATCGCCCGGCCCTGCCCCCACAAGGGTAACTTTGCCTGCGCCAGACGTCCTCGCGTCCTCCAGAAGTGCTTCGGCGAGATGCTCTTCCTCTTCAGGCGCCGAACTGCCCGAGAAGGCAAGATCGGAGAGCCGCTCCCAGAACCGGCGCCGCTGTGCCCCTGCGTCCAGCAGGGAAAGCGTCTTTTCCCGCAAACGGTTTGCCAGCTGCGCCCATCCTTGCAGACTTTCAGGCATCAGCGTCTCGATCCGCCGTCGGATCGCCTGGCCAAGGATCGGCGCGACCCCATTGGTCGAGATTCCGATCACGACCGGTGACCGGTTGACGATGGACCCGAACTGGAAGTCGCAATAGGCGGGGTTATCGATCACATTGACCGGAACTCCCGTGCGCCGCGCGGCCAAAACAAACGCTTCTGCTTCTTCGTCACTCTCTGCATCGGCAATCGCAAGGGCTGCGCCCTCGAAGTCTTGCTGCGACCAGCAGGACCGGTGATGTACGAAACGCCCCTTGATGCTGCCGGCCGCAAGAAGTGCCTCGAAAGCCGGCTCCAGCTCCTGTGCATGAACATGCACGTCTGCCCCGGCAGCGGCCAGCAGCTCCGCCTTCCAGGCGGCAGCTTCCGTGCCGCCTGCCAGCAGGACTTTTCTTCCTTCAAGCGGAAAGAACAGCGGCAGGCTTGCAAGAGCCCCCACGCGTGCCGGACGGCTCCGGCGCTTTACCTCAGCTGGCTTGCGCAATGTCGGCATCATCGAGGCTTTCCTTTGCAATTTCATCGAGAAGCGTCTGGATTTCCGAGCGGCAGGAGCCGCAATTTGTGCCGGCTTTCAGTGTTTCACCGATTGCACCGACACTCGTCGCACCGCAGCGTGCGGCTTCGGCAATCTGGTTGCAGCCGATCTGGAAGCAGGAGCACACAAGCGCCCCCGGATCCGGCCTGTCGGCCGGCACGCGTCCGGCAAGAACCCGTGCCCGCTCCTGCGGCGAAACGGGCCCCTCATCCAGAAGCCCGCAAGCCCATTGGCGCGAAACTTCCACCGGGGATGCGGAAAAGAAGAACGCTGCCTGCAGCACATCGTCCCGCCACTCGGCCAAACGTCTCCAGCCAGCGGCACCGTCCGATATATCGGTCGTCTCGTTGCTGGACGAGGTCAACGCAGCTGCGATTTCCGCGAAATCCGCATCGGCTTTCGCCGCGAACTCAAGCCGGTAACCGCCAGGAACAGGAGCAAGGGCCCAGTAGTCGGCAGCGATTTTCTCCGGTCGCTGGCGCAAGACGGCAAAACCGAACCAGGCCATTTTCGCTTTTGCCACCGCCACAGGCGTGAACTTGGATCCGGGCTGTCCGGAATGGGGGTCTGTCTCAGGCGCCATGACCGCATCGATGCGGGCTTTCGATGCAAGCTGGTCGGTCCAATGCATCGGCACGAAGACTTCTCCCGGGGCGACCCGGTCTGTCAGCAGCGCCCGCACCACCACGGCTCCATAAGGGCTTTTGACCGTCACCAGGTCTGCCGGGTCGATCCCGAGCTTTTCGGCATCGATCGGGTTGAGTTCGGCAAAAGGTTCGGCGAAATGCGCGGTCAGGCGCGGCGTCTTGCCGGTGCGCGTCATGGTGTGCCACTGATCGCGGATCCGGCCCGTATTCAGGGAGAACGGATAGCGGCGCTCTGTTTGCCGCGGAGCCTTGAAAACGACAGGCACGAACTGTCCCTTGCCGCTTTCCGTGAAATACCCACCTCCGGCAAAGAACCTCGTATCGGCCGGTGGCATCCCCGCCGGTTGCGGCCACTGAAAGGGCTCCAGGGCATCGAAAGCGGCATCGGTCACGTCCCGATAAGCGCCGATATCGAAATCCCGGCTGCCTTCGTTCCGATAGCCCGAAAGCTCCGCATGCTCACGGAAAATCGCCGCAGCCCCTTCATAGGAAAAGGCCCCGGCAAAGCCCATGCGTCTTGCGACTTCGCTCAGGTGCCACCAGTCGGGGCGAACCTCGCCGGGAAGCTCCAGGAACGCACGCTGTCTTGAGATCCGGCGCTCGGAGTTGGTAACCGTTCCGTCCTTTTCACCCCAGGCAGCTGCAGGCAGCAACACGTTCGCATAAGGAACCGTGTCGGCTGCCCGCGTTACTTCCGAAACGACAACAAAGGGACATGCTTCCAGGGCTTCTGCCACGCCATCTGCATCCGGCAGGCTGTCCACCGGGCTTGTCGCCATGATCCAGAGCGCCTTGATCCGGCCTTCCCGCACGGCCTTGAAAAGCTCAACAGCTTTCAAGCCGGAGCGATCAGCCACGACCGGGCTTTGCCAGAAATCCTGCACGATCCCGCGGTGCTCGGCATTTTCCAAAGCCATGTGGCCGGCGAGCATATTGGCCAGTCCGCCGACTTCCCGGCCGCCCATGGCGTTCGGCTGACCCGTGACGGAAAAAGGGCCCATGCCGGGCTTTCCGATCCGTCCAGTTGCCAGATGTGTGTTGACGATGGAATTGACCTTGTTAGTCCCGACGACTGACTGATTGACACCCTGGCTATAGACGGTGACCGTCTTTTCCGTGCGGGCAAACATCTTGTAGAAGAGCGCGATGTCCTGGCGTGACAGGCCGGTCTTTTCGGCGATCTGGCCGATCTCGCAGGGTCCTGCAGCCTCAACTGCCTTCTCAAGTCCTTGAGTGAAGCGATTGACATAGCTGTCATTCACGACAAACGCTTCCGCCAGAAAGGCGAGCAGCCCATTAAAGAGGGCAACGTCCGTGTCGGGCTTCAATTGCAGGTGCAGATCGGCGATGGCGCAGGTCGCTGTCTTGCGCGGGTCCACTACGACCACCCGCAACGCCGGGTTGGCAGCCTTGGCCGCTTCAAGACGCTGGAACAGGACCGGATGACACCAGGCGAGATTGGAGCCGACCAGCACAACAAGGTCTGCCAGTTCAAGATCTTCATAGGTTCCCGGAACCGTGTCCGAGCCGAATGCCCTCCGGTGCCCGGCAACCGAAGATGCCATGCAAAGGCGGGAATTGGTGTCGATATTCGCCGAACCGATGAACCCTTTCATCAGTTTGTTGGCGACGTAATAGTCTTCGGTCAGGATCTGGCCGGACACATAAAACGCAACGCTATCTGGTCCATGTTCCCGAATGGCATCCTGAAAGTTGCGCGCGACAAGATCGAGCGCGTCATTCCAGTTGGCGCGTTCGCCGTCGATTTCCGGATAGAGCAGTCTGTCATCCAGCGAAAGCGTTTCTCCAAGGGCCGAACCCTTGGAACACAGCCGGCCGAAATTGGATGGGTGCTTGGGGTCACCTGCAACAGTCACCGTCCCGTCCGGGTGCCGGGTCGCGAGGACGCCGCAGCCGACACCGCAATAGGGACAGGTGGTCCGGATTGTTTTTTCTTGTTCGGTCATGCCATCAATCCCGGTTGTTGATTTACCAGGCGTTGTAGCCAAGGTATTTGCCCGACATCTCGATCTTCACCCGGTCTCCCTTGGGGTTCTCAACACGGGTTACCGACATGTCGAAATCGATGGCCGACATGATGCCGTCGCCGAATTTCTCATGGATCAAAGCCTTGATTGTCGGGCCGTAGACACCGACGATTTCATAAAGACGGTAGATGCATGGATCCGTCGGCACGGTCTGCGACCAGATCTTTGTGGGGCTCTCCTGCAGAACCAGAGCCGCTTCCTGCGGCAGACCGAGTGTCTCCGTGATTGCCTTCGCCTTGTCTTCCGGCATGGCGTTCATGCCCATGGCCGCCGAATGGGTCCAGACAGGCGACATGCCGATCGCTTCGGCAATGCCTTCCCATGTGAGCCCCGCCTGGCGCTTCGCCGACAGGATCATGCTGGTAACGTCTTCACGGGTAAGAGCGGACATGAAAATCTCCTATGAATTGCCGAAGAGTTGAAACAAGAGGATGGCGCAGAGCACCGCGAGAACAGCAGAGACGATCTGCCAGAAGCGGACCGGATCCCGTTCCGCCAGAGGGACAAAACGATCTGAACTGAAGGCCGGGTTCGGGCGACGAAGATCTTCCAGGAAGGCGCTCAGCGCTTCGTAGCGCTTGCCCGGCACGGGATGAACCGCGCGGCATAGCGCACCATCGACCCAGTCCGGCACTCGTTCCGTGACAGCTGTCGCACTGCGATAGCGCAGTGCAGCCTGAGCCCGCTCACTGGTTGCCCTGGCAACGGCCGCACCATAGGGCAAACGCCCGGTCAGCATTTCATAGGCGATCACACCGAGTGAAAACTGGTCGCTGTACTCAGTCCCGAGGTAGCCGAGAAACACCTCTGGCGCGGTATATTGGTGAGTGCCGAGGATCTCACCCTTGTCGAGCGAAGGAGCGGCTTCCATCACGCCGGAGATCCGCACCGACCCGAAATCGATGATTTTTACCGTGCCGGACGTGTCGATCATGATGTTTTCCGGCCGCAGGTCCTGATGGACCATTTCCTTGCGGTGGAAGGCCATCAATCCCCTGGCCACCTGCTCCAGAATCCCGCGCACGGTCTCAAGGCTGGGGTGAGGATTGTCGATCATCCACTGGCGAAGCGTCTGGCCTTCGACAAATTCCGTTGCCAGAAAAAGCGTCTGACGGCCCTGCGGATAGGTGGAAGCCTTCAACACATGCGGCGATGAAATCCGGCGTGCAACCCACTCCTCCAGCGCGAACCGGCGCAGATAGTCTTCCTCTCCGCGTAAATCGAGCGACGGAAACTTGAGCGCCACCGGTTCGCCGGTTTCTTCATTTTCCGCCAGATAGATGTGGCTGCGGCTGGTGGCGTGCAGGCCGCGCATCAAACGAAACCCTTCATGGGTGCCAGGCACCTTCGGCAGCGGCGCCGGTGGCAAGGTGCCTTCCCCGTTCAAGAGATCATCTGCACCGGGTTCCGCAATGTCGATCACCCGCACGATCTGAACGGTCAGATTATCGTTGCTGCCTGCAGCCAGCGCCTTTTCGACAAGTGTCCTGGCTGTCTGGTCGAGAACTTCGCCAGCCAGCACGGCGTCGGCCATATCCTTAGCCCGCAAGAAGCCATGGACGCCATCCGTCGTGAGAACAAGCAGATCGCCCGGACGAAGATCGAACACGGCATAATCGATATCGACAGATTGCCCGACCCCCAGAGCTCTGCCGAGATAACTCTCTTGTTCGGAAATCCGGACAGTGTGGTCTTCCGTCAGCTGTTCCAGGCTCTGGCCGGAAAGACGCCAGATGCGGCTGTCACCGACATGGAAGAGATGTGCCTTACGCCCCTTCAGGACCAGGGCAGAAAAGGTGCAGACATGGCCCCTGTCGAGATCGTCGACCTGTTTCGTCTGGCTGAAAAGCCACGAATTGGCGGCAGAGATCACCCGAACGGCAGAGGTCTTCACTGTCCAGGCTTCAGAGGTGCAATAGTAATCGGAGAGAAAGGATTTGACGGCCGTTTCGGCTGCGACATGCGCAACCGGACTGGAGGAAATGCCGTCCGCGACAGCAAGTGCGATGCCCTTGTGCACCAGGGCCGGGCCGTCCGGCACCATGGCGCCATGAAAGTCCTGGTTCAGGGCTTTCCGTCCGGCAGACGAATACTGGCCGGTTTCGACGCTCAAGGTGGTATGGCGGACTTGCATCAGCACGGGAAAAGGCTCCTCGGGAAAAGACGCTCCGCCGCCAGTGACGGCGGAGCGTCGCACTTATTCGGCAGGCGCTGCGACCGGCGCCTTTTCGTAGCCTGCTTTGCGGGATGGCGACGTCTTGTAGTGGGTGGCGTAGATCATGCCGCCGACGAAGGTCAGCCCGCCGACCAGATTGCCGACAACAACCGGAATTTCGTTGTAGGCAAAGTAGTCGAACCAGGTGAAGTTGCCGCCGAGCATGATGCCCGAGGGGAACAGGAACATGTTCACGATGGAGTGCTCGAAGCCGAGATAGAAGAACACCAGGATCGGCATCCACATCGCCATGATCTTGCCGGAGACAGAGTTCGACATCATCGCGGCCACGACACCGGTCGAAACCATCCAGTTGCACATCACTGCGCGGATAAAGACCGTCAGCAGTCCCGCCCAGCCGGCGGCGGCATAGCCGAGCGTCCGGGTTTCACCGATCTGGCCAATCTTCTGGCCGACGGCGTTCGGTTCCTGGCTGAAACCCATGGTGAAGATGATCGCCATGAACACCGCCGTGGTCAGGGCACCTGCAAAGTTGCCGGTAAAGACCAGGCCCCAGTTCCGGAACACACCGCCCCAGGTGCAGCCCGGACGTTTAGCGATCACGGCCAGTGGCGCCAGCGTGAACACGCCCGTCAGAAGGTCGAAGCCGAGCAGATAGAGCATGCAGAAGCCGACCGGGAACAGGATCGAGGCGACCAGGAAATTACCGGTATTGACGGCGATGGTCACGGCGAAGGCGGCGGCAAGGGCAAGGATGGCGCCTGCCATATAGGCCCGGATGAGCGTGTCCTTTGTGGACATGAAGATCTTCGCTTCACCGGCGTCGATCATCTTGGTGGCAAATTCCTGTGGCGTTACATATGACATCTGAATTCCTTTCGCGAGAGTGCTCGGCCGGTCAGACGGCTTCGTGGGAATAGGAAAGGTCGACAAGGATCCGGCCGTCCTCCAGCCGGACGGGGAAAGCTGCCGTGCGGCCTTCGTCAGCTCCTTGCGCGGCTCCCGTTTCCAGGGAGATCACCCAGTTGTGCAACGGGCAGGTCACACATCCGTCATGCACAATGCCCTGACTGAGAGGCCCGTTCTTGTGCGGACACTTGTCTTCCAGCGCAAAGACGTCGTCCTTGGCGGTGCGGAAGATGGCGATGGTCATGTCGCCATTCTTCACGCACCGCGCTCCCTCCCTGGGAATGTCTTCAAGGGTGCCGATATGGACCCAGTTACGGATGTCGGCAGTCATTCGGCAGCCTCCTTCGTCAGAACAGCCATCGGCTTGAATTCATGCTTGTCCTTGCCGGAGACACGCTCCGACCATGGGTCGACCTGGGCGAATTTCTGGGAGAAGACGAAACGGTCGAAATACGCCACGCGCATCGCCTCATCGTCCATGATCTGGCGACGGATCTCCTCCAGACCTATGCGTTTCGCCCACTTGTAGATCCGCTCCAGGTAGTGGCCCTGCTCGCGGTACATCTGGGTGAGCGCAGCAACATGCTCGATCGCCTCATCCTCGGTCTTCACCAGGCCCAGAACTTCCGTGCCCTTGATGTCGAGACCGGCAGCTCCGGCGAAGTGGATCTCGTAACCGCTGTCGACGCAGATGATGCCGATATCCTTGCAAGTGGCTTCCGCGCAGTTTCGCGGGCAGCCGGACACCGCCATCTTCAACTTCGCCGGGGTCCAGGAGCCCCACATGAACTTTTCCAGCTTGATGCCGAGACCGGTGGAATCCTGCGTGCCGAACCGGCACCAGTCCGTGCCGACGCAGGTCTTCACCGTTCTCAGACCCTTGGCGTAGGCCTGCCCGGAAACGAACCCGGCCTTGCCGAGGTCTGCCCAGACTGCCGGCAGGTCTTCCTTCCTGATGCCAAGCATGTCGATGCGTTGGCCACCGGTGCATTTCACCGCCGGAATGTTGAACTTGTCGACCACATCGGCAATCGCCCGCAGTTCCTTGGACGAGGTCATCCCGCCCCACATGCGCGGGACCACCGAATAGGTGCCGTCCTTCTGGATGTTGGCGTGGACACGCTCGTTGATGAAACGGGACTGGTAATCATCCGCATATTCATCCGGCCAGTCGGAAACCAGATAGTAGTTGAGTGCCGGCCGGCACTTGGCACAGCCGCCGGACGTGGTCCATTCCAGTTCCTGCATCACTGCCGGAATGGATTTCAGCTCCTTGGACTTGATCAGGCGGCGGACCTCGTCATGGCCCAGTTGCGTGCAACCGCACATCGGCGTCACGGCCGCCGGGTTATAGGCATCGCCCAAGGTCACCTGCATCAGTTGCTCGACCAGCCCCGTGCAGGTGCCGCAGGAGTTCGAGGCCTTTGTGTGGGCCCGAACACCGTCCAGGGTCGTCAGGCCCTTCTCCTTGATCGTCGTAACGATCTTGCCCTTGCATACGCCGTTGCAGCCGCAGATTTCCGCATCATCCGGCAAGGCTGCAACGGCCGCCGTAGGGTCCAGCGGGGACCCTCCCTGGTAAGCCTGACCAAAGATCAGCGTCTCGCGCATGTCCGAGACGTCGGCACCTTTTTTGAGGAGGTCGAAGAACCACGGACCGTCGGAGGTCTCTCCGTAAAGAACGGCACCGACGATCTTGTTGTCTTTCAGCACGATGCGCTTATAGACGCCGGCCGACGCATCACGCAGCACGATCTCTTCCCGGTCGTCGCCTTCGGAAAAATCGCCTGCCGAATAGAGATCGACACCTGTCACCTTGAGCTTCGTCGCGGTGACCGAGCCCGTGTATTCGGAAGAGGCACCAAGCAGATTGTCGGCAATCACCCCCGCCATTTCATAAAGCGGCGCGACAAGCCCGTAACACATGCCACGGTGTTCGACGCATTCACCGAGCGAGAAGATGTCCGCATCGCTGGTGCGCATGTCATCGCTAACCAGCACACCGCGATTGACGTCCAGCCCGACCTCCCTGGCAAGGTCGGCCGACGGGCGGATGCCAACGGCCATGACGATGATCGAGGCTTCGATCTCGGTGCCGTCGTCAAGGCGGATGCCCCTCACCTTGCCTGCATCATCACCCAGGATTTCATGACTGTTTGCCTTTGTGCGCACGTCGATGCCGCGGCGTTTGAATTCCGCTTCGAGCAGGAACCCCGCAGCCGGGTCGAGCTGGCGCTCCATCAGGGTCGGCATCAGGTGCAGAACGGTTACGTCCATGCCCTGCATCTTGAGACCGGCCGCCGCTTCAAGACCCAGGAGCCCGCCACCAATAACAACAGCGCGACCGCCGCGTTTGGCCGCATCCAGCATCTTTTCCACGTCGTCCAGATCACGATAGGTCAGAACCCCGTCCAGGTCCTTGCCAGGAAGCGGAATGATGAAGGGGGAAGATCCCGTCGCGATCACCAGCTTGTCGTAAGAGGCGGTGACGCCGTTTTCCGAGGTCACCGTTTTCGCGTCCCGGTCGATCTCGGCAACCCGGGCTCCCTTGTGAAGCGTCACGCCATGTTCGGCATACCAGTCGTCGCCATGGGTGATGATGTCCTCGTATGACTTCTCGCCTGACAGTACGGGCGACAGCATCAGCCTGTTGTAGTTGACCCGCGGCTCTGCATTGAAAATGGTGACGTCATAAGCATCCCTGTCTTTTTCGAACAGGTTTTCGAGCATCCGCCCGGGTGCCATGCCGTTGCCGACGATGACAAGTTTCTGTTTTGTCATGGCTTTTCTCCAGACTTTCATTCGGCTGCTTCGGCTGCCGCGGTTTGACGGGCCATCCGTGCGGCCCGCTTTTCCTGAATGGATTTCAACTGGTCTTCGCTCGGGTCCGCGCCGCCTTCATAGGCTTCCAGGAAGTCCAGAAGCTCCTCGCGGTAGGCGTAGTAATCCGGGTGGGCGAGCAGCTCCTTGCGCGACCTCGGCCGTGGCAGGTCCACTTCCATGATGTTGCCGATGCGGGCATTGGGCCCGTTCGACATCATCACCACCCGGTCGGCGAGCAGGATGGCCTCGTCGACATCATGCGTGACGCAGACGGCCGTCACCTGGGTGCGTTTCCAGACGTCCATCAGGACGTCCTGCAGCTCCCAGCGGGTCAGGCTGTCGAGCATGCCGAAGGGTTCGTCCAGCAGCAGAAGCTTCGGCGACAGGGCAAAGGCCCGTGCAATGCCGACGCGTTGCTTCATGCCGTTGGAAAGCTCCGAAGCAGCCTTTTGCATGGCGTCCGACAGACCGACCTTGCCGAGGTAATATTCAATCACGTCCCGCTTTTCGGCCCTGGACGCATCCGGATAGACCTTGTCGACCCCAAGCTCGACATTCTCGTAAGCTGTCAGCCAAGGCATCAGGCTCGGCGCCTGGAAAACGACGGCACGGTCCGGACCGGCCTGCGTCACATGAGTGCCGTCCAGTACGATGGCACCTTCGGTGATCTTGTTGAGACCGGCCACCATGGACAGGACCGTCGACTTTCCGCAGCCGGAATGGCCGATCAGGGTGATGAACTCGCCCTTCTTCATTTTCAGATCGAAACCGTCGACAACCGTCAGCGGCCCCTTCGGCGTCGGGTAGACCTTCTTGAGCTGAGAGAAGTCGAGATAACGGTCCTGAACCGCGGATTCCGATGCCCGCTCATAGGCCGCCGGAAGCTTGTCGGCAGGCTTCGGACGCTGGGTAATCGGAACGATGTCCGGCAGAACGATTTCCCGTTCCAGATCAGCGCCACGCTCGGCACCTGCTTCCATCAGGTATTCGGTGACTTCGGCACGCAGCCGAATGAAGTCGTCATCGTGATTGAGTTCACCGCGATCGCGTGGCCGCTGAAACGACACCTTGAACTCCGGACCGAGCGTTGCCGGTGTGCCGGGCTTCAGGGGTATGATCCGGTCTGCTAGAAGGATTGCCTCATCGACATCGTTTGTGATGAGAATGATGGTCTTCTTCTCTTCGTCGCAGATCGCGGCGAATTCGTCCTGCAGCTTCGCGCGGGTCAAGGCATCAAGAGCGGACAGCGGCTCATCCAGCAACAGAAGTTCCGGCTGCATGGCAAGGGCCCGTGCCACGGCAACGCGCTGACGCATGCCACCGGAAAGTTCCGACGGCTTGCGGTCCCTGGCATGCCCCAGACCGACCATCTCGATGTACTTGTCGCAGATCGCCTTGCGCTCTGCGGTGCTCTTCTTCTTGAAAACGCTGTCGACGGCCAGCGCCACATTGCCGAACACCGACAACCACGGCATCAGCGAATAGGACTGGAACACGACGCCCCGATCCTGGTGCGGCCCGTCAATTTCCTTGTTCTTGAAGATGATGCCGCCCTTGTCCGGCTCGATGAGACCGGCCAGCAGGGAGATCAGCGTGGTCTTGCCGGTGCCGGAAAACCCGACGATGGCAATGAACTCGCCCTCTTCCACTTTCAGATTGATATCGTCCAGCACATCCGTCCGGGTGGCATTTTCGCCATAGGATTTGGAGACGCCGGAAATTTCCAGAAAGGACATATCCGTCTCCTTAGCGATTGGCCGAGAATGTGAAGGCGCGCTGCAGGGCAAACATCAGCCGGTCGAGCATGAAGCCGATGATGCCGATGGTCAGGACTGCGACCATGATCTTTGCGAGCGACTGGGAAGAACCGTTCTGGAATTCGTCCCAGACGAATTTCCCGAGCCCCGGGTTTTGCGCCAGCATTTCTGCCGCAATAAGCACCATCCAGCCCACACCCAGCGACAGGCGCAGCCCGGTGAAGATCAGCGGCAGAGAGGACGGCAGAACCAGCTTGGTAACGGTCTTCCAGGTCGGCAGCTGCAGAACACGGCCGACATTCATCAGGTCCTTGTCGACCGAGGCCACACCCAGCGCGGTGTTGATCAGGGTCGGCCACATGGAACAGAGCGTCACGGTGACGGCGGAGATCAACAGGGATTTAGACAGCCAGTCGACAGGATCGGCATAGGTTGCCGAAACGATCATCGTGACGATCGGCAACCATGCCAGCGGCGACACCGGCTTGAAGATCTGGATCAGCGGATTGATAGCGCCGTTGAAGGAGCGCGACAGACCGGAGGCAATGCCAAGCGGCACGGCAATCAGCGTTGCGATCAGGAACCCGAGGCCGACGGTTTTCAGCGAGGTGCCGATCTGGTCGATATAGGTCGGCTTGCCGGTATAGTCGCGCCACTTGATCTTGTCGGTCTTGCCTTCAGCTTCGTATTTGGCGTTGCGTTGTTCCTGGCGATCGTAGAAGGCAGCGGCCTTGTCACGCTCGCGCTCATGATCGTCCCAGAGGTTGACCGCCTGGCTCCAGACGGCCGCCGGCCCGGGAACTGCGCCCAGGGATGTCTGCACCTGGGGCGCCAGCGCTCCCCAGAGGACGAGAAAGGCGATGATGCCCAGAAGAGGAATCACGAGAACGCGTTTGAGTTCCCCCAGCTGCTCCTTCGGGCTGTCGCCTGCGGCAATTTTCAGGAGCGGCACGGTCCAGGAAAGACCGAGCGCATCCAGCCAGCCGGCGGCCTTGTTGATCCGTGTGAAGAGCTTTTCCCGGCGTGCGGCACGGGCAAGGTCCTGACTGCCTGCGGTATCGGCATTGGCCATGTCGTCAATCCTTGTTCGAATTCTGTCGGTTCGTGTCGAATGAGAAAAACGAGCGGCGGGGCTGCAGACCGCCGCTCAAGTTTGGGGAAGATCAGCCGCCCACGACCTGGTTGCCGTCGACCACCTGCTTGCCTTTCAGGCCGATCGGAAGGCTGTCGATGTAGGCGTTCGGCTGCTTGCCGTCGTAGGGAATGCCGTCGATGATGTCCGCCGACGGGGTTGGAGCGCGGTAGCCGTCCGTTTCCCAGGGGAAGTCTTCCTTGGCCACATGCCCTTCCTCGACCAGCATTTCTGCGGCTTTCAGATAGATGTCCGGGCGATATACCGACCGCGCGACTTCGTCGTACCAGCTATCGGGTTTGTACTCGGAAATCTGCCCCCAGCGGCGCATCTGGGTCAGGTACCAGACGGCGTCGGAATAGTAGGGATAGGTGGCGAAGTAGCGGTAGAAGACGTTGAAGTCGGGAACGTCTCGCTTGTCGCCCTTCTCATATTCGAAGGTGCCGGTCATGGAGTTGGCGATCACTTCAGCGTCCGCACCGACATACTCCGAGCGGGACAGGATCTCGACGGCTTCCATACGATTGGCGTTGTCGTTCTCGTCCAGCCACTTGGCCGCGCGGATCAACGCCTTGGTAAGCGCAAGCGTGGTGTTCGGATATTCTTCGGTAAATTCCTGCGTCAGACCGAAGACCTTCTCCGGATTGTTCTTCCAGATCTCGTAATCGGTGATGACCGGAACGCCGATGCCCTTGAAGACTGCCTGCTGGTTCCAGGGTTCGCCGACGCAATAGCCATAGATGGTGCCGGCCTCCAGCGTTGAAGGCATCTGCGGAGGCGGAGTGACCGACAGCAGAGCGTCTGCCTGGATCTGGCCGGAGATATCCGAACTGGAATAGAAGCCCGGGTTGATATCGCCGGATGCCAGCCAGTAGCGCAGTTCGTAGTTATGGGTGGAGACGGGGAAGACCATGCCCATGTTGAACGGCTTGCCTTCGGACTTGAACTTGTCGACGACCGGCTTCAAGGCGGTTGCCTTGATCGGGTGAACCGGCTTGCCGTCGTCCTGCATTTCCAGGTGCGGCTTCATCATCTCGAAGATCTCGTTGGAAACGGTGATGCCGTTGCCGTTGAGATCCATGGAGAACGGCGTCACGATGTGTGCCTTCGTGCCGAAACCGATGGTGGCCGCCAGCGGCTGTCCGGCCAGCATGTGCGCCCCATCCAGTTCGCCCGTGATGACCCGGTCGAGCAGAACCTTCCAGTTGGCCTGCGGCTCCAGGGTGACGAAAAGGCCTTCTTCTTCGAAATAGCCGAGCTCATAGGCAACCGCGAGCGGAGCCATGTCCGTCAGCTTGATGAAGCCGAAGGTGAGTTCGTCCTTTTCGACATCCAGCATCTCGGCATAGGCGCTGGATGCGGACACAAGTGCCGTGGCTGCCATCAGGGCGCCAAATGCGGTCCGGCGGGTAATATTCAGGGTCTTTTTCATTGTCGCGTCCTGTCCCTCGTTCGTCCTGCGCCCTCTTCAGCCGGGCACAGGAGCAATAAAAAAGCCGCCGACCGAACCGCATGACGGGAGGAATTCCCATGCGGTTCAGATCGGCGGCTTTGCCTGTGCACCCGGCAGTGGGTGCGATATCTGGTAGGCCAGCGTCGGCCTCACCTGCTTAAAAGCACGAACTGTGCCAATTTGAAGAAATTGGCTTTTCTCTTTATTTACAGATACTTATTCTTTGTGAAAATTTTGACCATATGCTCAAGCTGCATATTTGATCATCGAAGCTTGCAGGCAACTGAACGAATTTTGTGCAACGCAACCAGACTGCCCCGGCGCCAGGCGAGCTGTCTCGGAAGTCAAAAACGGGCGCCGTCAAACATTTCGATGGTCATGTCTGTCGCTTCGCCGGTCAGCTCCAGAGCCTCCAGATAGGCGGTCGGAGAAAAGACCTTTTCAACTTCGCTTTCCGCCTCTCGCGAACGCTCCACCTGCCCCCAGCGAACCATCTGCTCGTAGAACCATTTGCCATGAACCGGCATTGGCGCTGCCTTGAGCCCACCCGAGAAGGTCAGGAAGTCCGGAACGTTCTTCACCGAGACCGGGCCCAGCCTGATGCGGCCCGATAGCGCTGCAAGGCAGATTTCAGCGGGGCAAGCCAGAAGGTCCGGCCTTGCGAGCATGTCGGCCAGCTCGGCATTGTTCTTCGGATCGGCGCACCAGTCGGCGGCTGCCGAAAAGGCACGCATCAGCGCGGCCAGCGTTTCCGGGTTGGCTTCGGCCCATTTGCGCGTCACGCCCAGCACTTTTTCCGGACTGTCCGGCCAGATGGCCTGTTTGTAGGTTGCTATGCGCCCCGTTCCGGCGTCGACCGCAGCCGTGTTCCAGGGCTCGCCAACGCAATATCCATCGAGCTGGCCGGCGGCCAGGGCATCCGCCATGACCTGCGGCGCCAGTACGGTAATCTCGACATCCCGGTCTGGATCAATTCCGGCGGCGGCTAGCCAGTAGCGCAATTCATAGGCATGGCCTGAAAACGGGTGCACGACCCCGAAATGAAGCAGCGGCGCATCCGCCTCCTGCTGGTCGGCAATCACCCGCGCGAGCGCCGCACCAGTCGACGTCGGATCGCCTTCCGGATCGGCTCCGACAGCCGACATGTCCGCCCAGAGTGCGTTGGAAACCGTAATTGCGTTGCCACCTAGCCCCAGAAGCATGGGCGCCAGCATGGGCACGGCTAGACTGGTCAGGTTGAGGCTGGATGCAATCGGCATCGGGGCGAGCATATGCGCCACGTCGAAATGACCGACCGAAATCCTGTCTCGAATATTGGCCCAGGATGTTTCGCGGATCAGCTTCAGCGCGATGCCTTCCTGCTCGGCAAAACCGAGTTCGGCAGCAGCCACGACAACGGCACTGTCCAGAAGCGGGATAAATCCGGCGATAACAGGCTTCAAGTTCGTATCCATGATCTTCCTGTCCCCTGGTTGGCCGCTTCTCCCCACTCGGTGTTTTTTGTTGTCATCGCGTCAGTCTCCCAGAAGTCCGCTGGCGATCACCAGGCTCTGCGCCACATCAATGATCTTCCGGCTCTGGTTCATGGCCGTACGACGCAACAGGTCATAGGCCTCCTGCTCGCTGAGCCCCTTGGATTTCATCAGGATGCCCTTGGCCCGATCGATGGTTTTCCGGTCTGCAAGTTCAGAGCGCACTTCCTCCAGCTCCTCTGTCAGCCTGGAAAACGCACGAAAGCGGCTGATCGCCATATCAAGGATCGATTTGACCCGCTCCCGCTTGAGCCCGTCGACGATATAGGCCGACACCCCCGCATCGACGGCGGCCTCTATGGAATGGCTGTCCGACTTGTCGACGAACATCGCAATCGGTCGCCGCACCGCACGCGACACCTGAAACATGTGTTCCAGCTGGTCGCGATTCGGGTTTTCCAGATCGATGACAATCACATCCGGATTGATGTCGGCGATCTGACGAACCAGACCTTCCATCTGGTGAACAAGAATGACCCTATCGTGCCCGGCATCGTGCAATCCCTGCTCGATGATCGAGGCACGGATCTTGTTGTCATCTATAACCAGAATGGAAAGCCCGCCGCTCATGCCGCCATTATGCGCAGGGCTATTTTTTATGCAACAAAAATGCTGCGCCGCAACAACGCCGTCCTGTGGAGACATTCGGAAGTCACCCTGGAGCGCTTGAAACCGGACTTGCGAAAGACGGAACCAAAAGAAGATTTCTCCTCTGGACAGAACCCCACAGCCTTAGAATGATGCACCGGGAAAATTCAGGATGAAGGAAAGCGGGATGGCGGACACGTTTGAGCCGAAGGCGCATGTGGCCCACATGGAAAAGATGTTGGGGCTGACGATCGAAGAAGATTGGCGCCCTGTTGTGGAAATGCATATCGCCGCGATCGAGAAAGCTGCCGAAGCCGTCCTGGATTTTCCGCTGGAAGACCACGCCGAAGCCGCACCGGTCTTTGTTCCATGAGCCAGGACAACAGCAAACTGAACACCCGCTCGGCGGCTCAGACGGCCACAGCCGTCAACAGCGGCGACATCAAGGCTCTGGAAGTTGCCTACGCATCTCTCGAGACCATTGAACGTCTCAATCCGACGGTCAACGCCTTTACCGACGTTCTGGGGGAGCGTGCACTTCTTGAAGCGCGCGCTGTCGATGACGCGATTACAGAGGGCCGAACACTGCCACTCGCCGGTGTCCCATATGCGGTCAAGAACCTGTATGATGTCGAAGGCCTGACAACCCGCGCCGGCGCGAAGATCAATCGCGAAAACCCGCCTGCTTCTGCCGATGCGACTTTGGTCCGCAAGCTGAAGGACGCTGGCGCAGTTCTGGTCGGCGCGACCCACATGGGCGAATACGCCTATGATTTTACCGGAGAAAGCGCACACGACGGCATCTGCCGCAATCCTCATGATACGGGTCATATGACCGGGGGGTCTTCCTCCGGATCTGCCGCGGCAACGGCTGCCGGCATGGTGCCGCTGGCAATGGGCTCCGATACCAATGGCTCCATCCGCGTGCCGGCCTCGTTCTGCGGCCTGTTCGGCTTGAAACCGACCTATGGCCGTCTCAGCCGTGCAGGCACATATCCGTTTGTCGGCAGTCTCGATCACCTAGGCCCACTCACACGATCGGCAGAAGATCTTGCCCTGATCTTTGACGTCCTGCAGGGCCACGACCCCGCGGACCCGGCCCAGGCAAACCATCCGGAAATCGAGACCCATAACCGGCTGCAGGAAGATATCGGCCCGCTGCGCATTGCCGTGGCAGGTGGCTATTTCCGCGACAAGGCCCTGCCGGACGCCCTGAATGCAGTGGATCTTGTCGCCAAGGCGCTTGGGGCAAGCCTTGAGATTGACATTCCGGAAGCTGCCCGGGCCCGCGCCGCTGCCTATGTCATCACGGCGGCCGAAGGCTCTACCCTGCATCTCGGCCGTATCCTGGAACGGCCGCAGGACTTTGACCCGGAAACGCGTGACCGCTTCCTGGCGGGAACCATGGTACCGGCAATCTGGGTCCAGCAGGCCCAACGCTTCCGGAGCTGGTTTCGCGACCTCTTCCGCAAGATCTTCGAGAATGTCGATGTTCTTCTGGCCCCGGCGACCCCCTTCCCGGCCCTGCCGTCAGGTACCAAGACCTTCACGATCGGCGGCGAGACCATGCCGGCCCGGCCCAACATCGGCCTGTTTACCCAGCCAATCTCCTTCATCGGCCTTCCCGCGGTGACGGTACCGGTCTGGCAGGAAGGGGCGACATTGCCGATCGGTGTTCAGGTGATCGCCCCTGCCTGGCGCGAGGATCTGGCGCTTCGTGTCGCTCACCACCTGGAACAGACAGGTATCTGCCGCGCGCCCGTCGCCAATTTGACGGCCTGAAGCCCGGTGAAAAGGGAACAGGCCCGCACCACAGGAAACCTCAGCCTGGCGCAACTGCGAGCGCTGGAAGCTGTGGTGCGCACCGGAAGCTTCACAGATGCGGCGAAGGAAATCGGCGTCTCCCAACCCTCCATCTCCAATCACATTCAGGGTCTGGAAAGCCGCTTCAAGACAAAACTGCTGGTAAAGTCCGGATATTCAGTTTCCGCGACGCCGGCTCTGGTCGCTCTATTACCCCGCATCAGGGCCTTGCTGGCATTGGCAGGTGATCTGGAAACCGAGCTGTCTCACCACCGCGCCTTGGCGGCTGGTGAACTCAGGATTGGCTATTCAACCTATCAGCTTGCCATCCCGATCATCTCGGCCTTCATGGCGAAACACCCGACCATCTCGATCGAGGCCCGCGCCCTTGCAAGCCAGGACATCATCAACCTGATCGAAACAGGCTCTCTCGATATCGGCTTCATTACCGGGCGCGAAATTCCGGCAGGCCTCGAAGGCGAATTGATCCTGAAGACACGCATTGTCCTGGCGGTTCCTCCCGAACACCCGCTGGCGAAAAAGGAGAGCGCTTCCTGGAAAGACGTCGCCGAGCTCCCCCTCCTCCAACGCGAAGGAAGTTCCGGTACCCGCAGGCTGTTCGAAGCCGCTGCCACGCTTGCCGGGACAAGACCCAAGACCGCACTCGCTCTTGGCTCGTGGGGGTCGATCGCAACGCTGGTCAGATCCGGCTCGGGTATCGGTGTCGCGCTGGAAGCGGAAATCACCGAGCGCGACGGTTGTGTCGGTGTCAGGATCGAAGACGCGAACCTCAACGCAAACCACTTTGCAGTCTGGCAAAAAGACATGGGTACGGTTGCCGCCATAGAGGCATTTCGAGCCGGTTTGCCCGCTTCATGACAAATAGAAGTCACCCGTCATTTGATAATTAAAACCTATACATTCTGATCTTTGATAGACCGAAAGGCACTTCCGTGATTACTGGTGCCTGACGCTTTCAAAACCACTGCACCAGAGTCGATTTCATCGCCCGCGACAAAAGCGTGATACTGACTTCGAACGGCTCCAGCACATTTCCAGAGACCGCCTGAATGAAACAGAGATCTTATGACCTTGCGATCGTCGGTGCCGGGATCGTTGGGCTTGCGCATGCCCTCGCAGCAGTCAGGCGCGGCAAGAAAGTTGTCGTCATTGATCGCGACAGCCAGGCAAATGGCGCCTCGATCCGCAACTTCGGCTTTGTGACTGTTACCGGCCAACAGGCAGGCGAATGCTGGCAGAAAGCGTCGCGCAGCCGACAGGTGTGGGCAGAAGTTGCGAAAGCCGCCCGCATACCGCTGCTGCACGAAGGTCTGACCATGTCCGCAAGGCTCCCGGAGTCGGAAGCTGTTATCGACGCGTTTCTGAAGACAGAAATGGGTGCGGAGTGTCGGCTCCTTACACCCGCTGAGGCCGCCCTCAAGGTTCCCTGTTTGCGACAGGAGAAGATCAGCTGCGCGCTCTATTCGCCGCTGGAAGTGCGCGTGGAATCGAAAGATGCCCTGCCCCGGATCGCCAATTGGCTGAAAGAAGCCCATGCCGTCGACTTCCTCTGGCAGACAAGCGTCAATTCTGTCGAGGCGCCGAAGCTTCAAACCTCGCGCGGGACGGTGCACGCGGAGACCGTGATCGTCTGCCCCGGCGACGATGGCACGACGCTTTTTTCTGACCGGATCGCCACTTACAAAGTCACACGCTGCAAACTGCAGATGTTGCGCGTCGCCCCTCGCAATCGTATCGACCTTGGCACCGCAGTCATGTCTGACCTCGGCCTTGCGCGATATCTTGGCTATGCCGAACTCCCCCAAGCAGAGCCTTTGAAAGCCCGGCTGGATAGGGAGATGGCTGATCATCGAGAAAACGGCATTCACCTGATCGTTGTCCAGTCCGAAGACGGCAGTCTCGTTGTCGGCGACAGCCATCATTACAGCGCGACACCCGATCCGTTCATCGACAAGACCGTGAACGACCTGATCCTGGGCGAGATGGAGACGATCCTCGATCTCGGCCCCTATGACATTTCTGAAACCTGGATCGGCACCTATGCCTCTGCCCCGGACCGCTGGCGCTTCACCGATGCGCCGGACGATAGTACCCGCATTGTCGTCGTCACGGCCGGCTGCGGTGCCTCCACCGCCTTCGCCATCGGCGAGGAAACCATTGCCGATCTCTATGCGTGAGGAAACAAGATGAGCAAATTCAAAGCCGTGGTCTTCGACTGGGCCGGCACCATGATCGACTTCGGATCCTTTGCCCCGATGGGTGTCTTCGTAAAGGCCTTCGAGACCTTCGGCATTACCGCAACCATCGACCAGGCACGCGGCCCGATGGGCAAACCGAAGTGGGACCACATCCGCTCCATGATGGATGATCCGGACATCTGCGCCCAATGGATCGCCAAATACGGCCACGCACCAACTGATGCCGATGTGGACAAGGTCTACAAGGTCTTCGTTCCAATGAACGAGGAAGTCGTCGCCGATTTCTCCGATCTCGTTCCAGGTGCTGCCGAGGTTGTCAGATTGCTTCGCGCCAAGGGCATGAAAATCGGCTCGACCACCGGCTATACCCGCTCGATCATGGAACGCGTGCTGCCGAAAGCCGCCGAACAGGGTTATGAACCGGACAATCTCATCTGTGCCGACGACCTGCCGGAAGGCCGTCCCGGTCCGCTCGGCATGTATCAGTGCTTCGTCGATCTGGTGGCCTACCCGCCGAGCGCGGTCATAAAGGTGGACGACACTGAACCGGGCATTGCCGAGGGTGTTGCAGCCGGCTGCCTGACTGTTGGTCTTGCGCTGTCAGGCAACTATGCAGGCAAGACACCGGAGGAACTCGCTGCACTTTCGAAAGATCAGGTTGACGTCCTGCGCCAGCATGCAACGGTAGAGCTGAAAAAAGCCGGCGCCGATTACGTGATTGATACGGTCGCGGATCTGCCAGCCCTGATCGAGAAACTGGAAGTGGCATGACACGTCCGAATATCCTGCTGATCACCGCTGACCAGTGGCGGGGCGATTGTCTCGGCACAGTTGGACACCCTGTTGTCAGGACGCCGAACCTTGATGCCTTCGCCGAAACGGCAACAGTTTTCGAGCAGCATTATGCAGCAACGGCTCCGTGCTCTCCTGCACGGGCCTCGCTCTATACCGGACTTTACCAGATGAACCACCGGGTCGTGTGGAACGGGGCACCACTCGATGACCGGTTCGACAATATCGCCCGTGCTGCCCGCCGGGCCGGGTATACGCCAACGTTGTTCGGCTACACCGATACCTCACCCGATCCGCGCCTGCATCACCCGAACGATCCCGTCCTGACTTCCTATGAAGGTGTTCTGCCCGGCTTCTGGGTACGCCAGCCTCTTGCCGAGGACGAAAAGCAATGGCTTTCCTGGATGGTCTCACGCGGCCACGATCCCGCAGGTTTGCCTACCATCCATCACGTGGAACCCGAAGAAGGTGAAAAAGTCAGCCTCAAGGCAGTCAGGTATTCGAAGGACGAAACCCAGACCGCCTTCATGACGGATGCCTTCCTCACCTGGCTTGGAGAACAGGAAGAAGACCGGCCATGGATGGCGCATGTTTCCTTCCTGCGACCGCATCCGCCGATTGCCGCTCCTGTCCCCTATAACACCCTCTACCATCCGGATGACGGGCCGGGTTTCTCCGGGGCACCAACTGCGGCGGAGGAAGCTGCGTTTCATCCCCTAATGGAAGCCCTGCAGGACTATCAGCAGCTGGCCTCCCATCTACCGGGGACCACTGACTTCGTGCGTGATCTGACTGAGCGCGATCTCAGGCGGTTGCGAGCACTTTATTACGGCATGATCACCGAAGTTGACGCACAGCTCGGCCGGATCTTCGAGGCGCTGGAACCACTCGAAAACACGTTGGTTATTTTCACTTCCGATCATGCGGAGATGATGGGCGATCACTGGATGCTCGGCAAAAGCGGGTTCTACCGCGAAAGCTACCACATCCCCCTCATGATACGGGCACCGGGTGGCGGTGCAGCGAACCGGGTCTCCGCCTTCACGTCCTCGACCGATCTCTTCCCGACGCTCCTGGATCTGCTGGATATCGAACCCGAACATACCCCGGACGGAGCCAGCCTGCTGCCGTACCTCAGCGGACAAACGCCTCTGTCCTGGCGAGATGCTGCCCTTTGGGAGTTCGATTACAGGCAATTTCTGAAGAAATGGCCGGAGAAGTTCCCGGCATCTGCCCATGAAGGATCCTCCACAGCACTTTGCCGCCTCGGGCCGGAATGGCAGTTCGTGCATTTCTCCGGAATGCCCAACATTCTGATGAAGGCCACCTGCACGTCCACCGCGCCGGTCAACGAGGCGGCCAGTCACCCGGACCTGGTGATCGCCAACCTTGATGCCCTTGTGGCAACCCGGATGCGCCACAACGACGAGACCCTGGCCCGCACCCTGGTCTGGGACTACTATCGGGAATAGCATGGACTTTAGCAGGTCCGCTTAGCGTGACGTTAAGCGTCGAACGACAGAATGAACCCTCCATAGGGGCTCTGAAGAATGCGTCAGACTTTGCGGAAAAATCGGCTTTTCACCGGGATTGGACGGAGTGTTCTCCGGACCATGGGCCTGGCTCTCGTCGCCCTGCTCTCGCACCAGCATGTGTCCGCGGCCCCGATTGAGCTCAAGGTCATTGACTCGATCGATCCACCCTGGCCGTCCATAGGACGGGTAAATGTTGCCGGCTTCAGGTCGACTGCCATGTGTACCGGCACCTTGATCGCACCCGATATCGTGCTCACAGCCGCCCATTGCCTCTACAACAAGACGACCCGCAGGCCCTTTCCGATCGAAGACCTTCTGTTCATGGCCGGTGTTCGGCGGGACGAATATTCCGCCCGCCTGGAACCTGCCTGCACCATCACCGCTGCAGGATACGAGCCACGGCAGAAACCCAGGTTGCGGGAGGTACACAAGGATGTCGGGATCATTTTGCTGAAGGAACCCAGCACATTACCGCCCGTTCCGGTGCTTTCGCTGGATGAGGCAACAGTTCTGACCAAGGACACACGGTTTCAATCCGCAGGCTACCGCCGCAGCCGCCGGTTTCTGCCAACCGTCGTGCCCGCGTGCAGGGTCATGGGAACCGCCGAGGACAGCTGGGTAACGGATTGCGCCTCGGAAGCCGGCGCATCGGGCGGCCCGCTCCTGGTGGAAACGCCGAACGGGCTCCGTGTTGCCGGCATCATGTCGGCCAAGATCGACGCCGTCCGCTCAGCCATCGTGCCTTTCCTGGAATGGCAGGACCTTTTGGCCAATCCGAGCTGCAGCGGTGACAGTGCTCCGGCAACCCCGCCACTCCGGTCATCGTTTGATACGGACAACTGACGACAATCCAGCCGACGGGCATAATCTGAACCGAAAGACAAATTTTCTCTGCACCAACGCCGGTTGCCCGGTTATGGTGCTATTCCCTGAATTCGGCCCGGAGCAGCTTCGCAACCCATGCAGCTTTTTGGCCGGCAGACTGCCAGACGCAAAGACCCCTTGGCTCATGTACCAATCTGCGCCTCCTTCCAGTGCTGAACACTTCCGGCCGGTTTCCACCGACAAGCTCGCCTTTGTCGCCAGCGACACGGAGGAAGCACTCAAGGCTCAGGAAGACCTGTCCGCCCGCTACGGCAATGTTCCAGTGGCTGAAGCCGATGTCATCGTGGCTCTCGGCGGCGATGGCCTGATGCTGCAGACCCTTCACAAGCACATGGGCAGCAACAAGCCGATCTACGGCATGAACCGTGGTTCGGTCGGCTTCCTGATGAACGAATACCGGGAAAACGACCTGAAGGACCGGCTAGCGCTGGCCGACATCACGACGATCCGGCCTTTGGAAATGACGGCAACGACCTCCGAAGGCATTCACCACGCCCTTGCCATCAACGAGGTGTCACTCCTGCGCCAGACATCGCAGGCCGCCCGGCTGCGCATCTCGGTCGATGGACGCGTTCGGCTGGAAGAACTTGTGTGCGATGGCATCATAGTTGCGACACCGGCAGGCAGCACTGCCTACAATCTATCTGCGCATGGCCCGATCCTGCCAATCACCGCACAACTGCTCGCGCTGACCCCCATCAGCGCCTTCCGGCCACGGCGTTGGCGCGGCGCGATCCTGCCGAACGGCGCCAAGGTCGATATCGAGATACTGGATCCCGGCAAACGCCCTGTCAGCGCGTCGGCCGACCACACCGAAATCCGACACGTCACCCATGTCGCAGTCCGGGAGGCGGCCGAAGCGGAAGGCGTGATCATGTTTGATTCCGATCACGGTTGGGACGAACGCATCCTCACTGAAATGTTCCGCTATTAGTTTCGAAACATCCTGGCGGAAACACCCTGTTAAGTATGATTGCCGATACTGCCAGCCACAGGCTCCGGCCGAATGCCCGAAGGCTTTGCCACCGAGGTGTTCTGAAGTCAGGACCGATCGAGGATAACGAGGACATTTGCCGTCATGGCCGACACTGCCAAGGACCAGGAATATGAAATCTTGTCCCCGCCATCGGACCTGCGCAGCAAGGTGCGGGAACTGACACCTCGCGAGGCCAAGAAATTCGATCCGGTCAAGGCGGCTGAAGCAGCACTCGAGCGCTTGTCCTCCCATTTCGGAACCTGGATGAACAACGAGAGCGCCACACTGCTTCACGCGTGGGAAGCTGTTCGCGCACAGGGATTGAACGACGACACCCTCGCCGCCCTGTTTCAGGCTGCTCACAACATCAAGGGACAGGCCCTGACACTTGGTTTTCCATTGGTTGGCGAAGTCGCCGCCAGCTTCTGTCACCTGATCGAAACCGTGCCGTCTCCCGACAAGTTGCCCCTGTCCCTCGTCGAACGCTACGTCGAAGCCATTCGCGCAATGGTCGCCGAAGGTGCAAAGGACGAAGCGAACAAGACCGGCGTCGAACTTCTGAAAACCCTGCAAGGCGTGACGGAAGAATATCTGGCGCAATTTCCGCCGAAACCTGATGACGTCTGACGGACCAGTAGACCAAATGCCAACAAGGTTTATGCCGCAACGTCAAAGAGTTGATTGACTCAGGTTTCAAGCGCGCATAGCATCCGGCCTATTCATGGAGAATGGCCGTGAAACATTTTTTTTGTTTCTTTTTTCTTTTATTGCTGTCTTTGACTTCCGCACATGCCGAACGAAGGGTAGCTCTCGTAATAGGGAATTCCGGCTACGCAAATGTCGCGGAGCTGAAGAACCCCTACAATGATGCCAAGGGCATGTCGGACAAGCTGACGGACCTCGGATTCGATGTTGTCACAGGTCTCGACCTGAGCTTGAGGGACATGCGCCAGACCGTGCGCGAGTTCATCAAGAAGCTCGACAACGCTGACCTTGCCCTGTTCTTCTATGCCGGCCATGGCATCCAGGTGAACGGCGAGAATTATCTCGTCCCGGTCGACGCTGAACTCAGCACCCATCTCGACCTTGATTTCGAGGCCCTGCCCGCAAATCTCGTGCTCAATGCCATGGAGCAAAGCACGAAGGTCAACCTTGTCTTTCTGGATGCCTGCCGAAACAACCCGTTTACGGAAAACCTCGCCCGGTCCATGGGGACGCGCTCAAGCGCAGTCGGTCGTGGACTTGCGAAGATCGGCTCCGGTGTCGGTTCCCTGGTGTCCTTCGCCACCCAGCCGGGCAATGTCGCGCTTGACGGCGATGGCGAGAACAGCCCGTTTACAACTGCCCTGATCAAGCATCTCGGCACGCCCGGTCAGGACATCACCCGCGACCTGGTAATGGTGCGACGTGACGTTCTGGAAGCCACCAAGGGTCAGCAGGTTCCCTGGGACAATTCCTCGCTGACTGGCGAAGTCATCCTCAAACAGCTTGAGATGGTGCAGCCCGTCGAGCCGGAGAAGCCCGCGATCAATCCGCAGATCGAGCTGACCTATTGGGACTCGATCAAGTCCGGACAGAATGCGGCCTACTTCGAAACCTATCTGTCTCGCTACCCGGAAGGCCAGTTCGCCGACATCGCCCGGATCCGTCTGGACGAGATCAAGGCAAAGGCAGAAAGCGACAAGGCCAAGCAGGCAAAACCGGACGCCACGGCTGAAATCACCTATTGGCAGACGATCCAGAACTCGACCCGGCCGGAGATGTTCGAGAGTTATCTCGGCAGATACCCGAACGGGATCTATGCCGACCTTGCCCAGCTGAAAATCCAGTCGATCAAGAGCCAGGCGGAAGCGGATGCGCGCCGCAAGGCTCAGGCAGAGGCAGAAGCCCAAGCCATCGCTACGGCAGCAGCGAATGCATCGCCTGAAAGAACGACGTCCAAGCCTGCAGACGAAATCACCGTTGCCGCCCTGACGCCTGATCAGGCGCCGTCAACGACCTCGACATCCCCGGTATCGTTGTTATCGCCTGAAGAGCTTGCAACGGCTCTCCAGACAGAACTCAACCGGGTTGGCTGTTCGGTTGGCCGTGTTGACGGCGACTGGGGCAACAGAAGCCGTCAGGCATTGAGAACCTATGGCCGCGAAGCCGGGATCGATCTTGCCTCGCTCGACCCGGATCCTTCCATTCTGGAACAGCTCAAGAAGTCGACCGGACGCGTTTGCCCGCTGACCTGTGGGCGGAACCAGGAACTGAAGAACGGTCGCTGTGTCGCGACCAGAAAGCCTGAACCTTCCGGCAACAGCACAAAACCGAGCGCACAAACCAAGACAACTGACAGCTGCCCGAAAAACCCGTCAGCCTATGGAAACAAGGTAATTGGAAAATCTCATGGCCTCGGCCGCCAGACCCTTACACACCCCTGCGGCAGGAAGCTTGCATGCAGAGGTTCTAGGGCCAGCTGGGTAAAGACCTGCACCTGGCTTTAGCTGTTCGGCTGAAGTCCGATTTATGAATGTTTGAAGTTGAATTTTTCTGGTGAGCCCGCGATCTGATTTCCGATCCCGAATCGCCGGATTACCCTTCGGGGGAGCAGCCGGTTTATTGCCCGATTGCTCCCGAGATCAGGTAGCTCTGGAGAATCGATTGTGAAGCAGATCCTCGTATCCCTTTTGCTTCTTGCGTTTGCCGCAAGCGCGGCACATGCCGAACGCCGAGTAGCACTCGTGATCGGTAATTCCGGTTATGAGCACGTCACTCAGCTCACCAATCCGGACAACGACGCCAAAGGCATGGCCGAAAAACTGGCCAGTCTGGATTTCGAGGTCGTGACCGGCACCAACCTGTCGCTTCGTGATATGCGAAAGACCGTTCGGGAGTTCATCGCCAAGCTCGAAGGTGCTGATATAGCCCTGTTCTTCTACGCAGGGCATGGCCTTCAGGTAAGTGGCGAGAACTATCTGGTGCCGATTGATGCCGAGCTGAATTCCTACGTCGATCTTGAATTCGAGGCGATGCCGGCGAACCTTGTTCTCAATGCCATGGAGCATTCCACCAAGGTCAATCTGGTGTTTCTGGACGCCTGCCGGAACAATCCGCTGGCTGAAAACCTCGCACGGTCCATGGGCACCCGTTCCGGCTCAGTCGGCAGGGGCCTTGCCAAGATCGGCTCCGGGGTTGGCTCCCTGATTTCCTTCGCCACCCAGCCAGGTAACGTCGCACTTGATGGTGATGGCAAGAACAGCCCCTTCACCACGGCCCTGCTGAAACATCTCGGCACACCCGGACAGGATATTACCCGGGATCTCGTGATGGTCCGCCGGGATGTGCTGGAGGCAACCAAAGGTCAGCAGGTTCCCTGGGACAATTCCTCGCTGACTGGCGAAGTCATCCTCAAGCAGCTTGAGATGGTGGAGCCCATTGAACCGGAAAAGCCAGCGATCAACCCGCAGATCGAGCTGGCTTACTGGGATTCGATCAAGTCCGGCGAATCCATTGCCTATTTTGAAACCTACCTGAGCCGTTACCCCGACGGCCAGTTTGCCGACATCGCCCGGATCCGGATCGATGAGCTCAAGGCAAAGGCCGAACGTGACAAGGCCCAGTAGAACAAGCCGGATGCAACGGCTGAGATCACCTACTGGCAAACAATCCAGAATTCGACCCGGCCGGAGATGTTCGAAAGTTACATTACCCGGTATCCAAGAGGGATCTACGCCGACCTTGCGCGGTTGAAGATTGAATCGATCAAACGCCAGGCTGAAGCAGAAAGCCTCCGCAAGGCCCAGGCCTCAGCGGCCGCGCCCAACCCGGTGCCTGAAAGAGCTGCTACCAAACGCGACGAGGAAATCACCGTTGCCGCGTTGACACCTGACGAAACACCGGCAGGCGACATTCCTTCGCCAATCACACCGCTCTCCGCTGAAGAACTGGCTACGGCTCTGCAGACTGAACTCAACCGCGTCGGTTGTTCGGTTGGCAGGGTTGATGGCGATTGGGGCAACAAGAGCCGTCGGGCACTGAGGACCTATGGACGCGAAGCGGGCATCGATCTTGCCTCACTTGACCCGGATCCTTCCATTCTGGATCAGCTCAAGAAATCAACCGGACGCGTTTGCCCGCTCACCTGTGGACGGAACCAGGAACTGAAGAACGGTCGCTGTGTCGCAACCAGAAAACCTGAACCTTCCGGCAACGGCTCCAAGCCGAGCACCAAGTCCAAGACCGCCGACAGTTGCCCGAAAAACCCGACTATTTACGGCAACAAGATCATCGGCAGAGTGCCCGGTGTCGGACGACAGACGTTGACACACCCGTGCGGCAGGAAGCTCGCTTGCAAAGGTTCAAAGGCCAGCTGGATATTGAGCTGCAACTGGATTTAGCCACACGGTTAAAGCCAGATTTAAGTACGTTTAAAGTTGAAGTGTGCCGGCGAGCCGCGATCTGAATTATGATCCCGGCCTGCCGGAGTGCCCTACAGCAGAGTAACCGGAATAGTTTTGCACGGCAGCTCCCGAGAGCTGGTAGGTTTGGAGAACCGCCTGTGAAGCAGATAATCGCATGCCTGTTGCTACTTGTGTTTGCCGCAAGCGCGGCACATGCCGAACGAAGGGTAGCTCTCGTAATAGGTAATTCCGGCTACGCGAATGTCGCGGAGCTGAAGAACCCCTACAATGATGCCAAGGGCATGTCGGACAAGCTGACGGACCTCGGATTCGATGTTGTCACAGGTCTCGACCTCAGCTTGAGGGACATGCGCCAGACCGTGCGCGAGTTCATCAAGAAGCTCGACAACGCAGACCTTGCCCTGTTCTTCTATGCCGGTCATGGCATCCAGGTGAACGGCGAGAATTATCTCGTCCCGGTCGATGCCGAACTCAGCACTCATCTCGACCTTGATTTCGAGGCCCTGCCCGCAAATCTCGTGCTCAATGCCATGGAGCAGAGCACGAAGGTCAACCTTGTCTTTCTGGATGCCTGCCGAAACAACCCGTTTACGGAAAACCTCGCCCGGTCCATGGGGACGCGCTCAAGCGCAGTCGGTCGTGGCCTTGCGAAGATCGGCTCCGGTGTCGGCTCCCTGGTTTCCTTCGCCACCCAGCCGGGCAATGTCGCGCTTGACGGCGATGGCGAGAACAGCCCGTTTACAACTGCCCTGATCAAGCATCTCGGCACGCCCGGTCAGGACATCACCCGCGACCTGGTAATGGTGCGACGTGACGTTCTGGAAGCGACCAAGGGACAGCAGGTTCCCTGGGACAATTCCTCGCTGACTGGCGAAGTCATTCTCAAACAGCTTGAGATGGTGCAGCCCGTCGAACCGGAAAAACCCGCGATCAATCCGCAGATCGAGCTGACCTATTGGGACTCGATCAAGTCCGGACAGAATGCGGCCTACTTCGAGACCTATCTGTCTCGGTATCCGGAAGGCCAGTTCGCCGACATCGCCCGGATCCGCCTGGACGAGATCAAGGCAAAGGCCGAAAGCGACAAGGCCAAGCAGGCAAAACCGGATGCCACGGCTGAAATCACCTATTGGCAGACAATCCAGAATTCGACCCGGCCGGAGATGTTCGAGAGTTATCTCGGCAGATACCCGAACGGGATCTATGCCGACCTTGCCCAGCTGAAAATCCAGTCGATCAAGAGCCAGGCGGAAGCGGATGCGCGCCGCAAGGCAGAGGCAGAAGCCCAAGCCATCGCTTCGGCAGCAGCGAATGCATCGCCAGAAAGAACGACAGCCAAGCCTGCAGACGAAATCACCGTTGCCGCCCTGACGCCTGATCAAGCGCCGTCAACGGCCTCGCCGTCCCCGGTATCGTTGTTATCGCCTGAAGAGCTTGCAACGGCTCTCCAGACAGAACTCAACCGGGTTGGCTGTTCGGTCGGCCGTGTTGATGGTGACTGGGGCAACAGAAGCCGGCAGGCACTGAGAACCTATGGCCGCGAAGCCGGGATCGATCTTGCCTCACTTGACCCGGATCCTTCCATTCTGGATCAGCTCAAGAAGTCGACCGGACGCGTTTGCCCACTCACCTGTGGACGGAACCAGGAACTGAAGAACGGTCGCTGTGTCGCGACCAGAACGCCTGAACCTTCCGGCAACAGCACAAAACCGAGCACACAGGCGAAGACCGCCGACAGTTGCCCGAATAACCCGAGCTCTTATGGCAACAAGATAATTGGAAAATCTCACGGCCTGGGCCGCCAGACATTAACCCATCCCTGTGGCAGAAAGCTCTCCTGTGTGGGCAACCATTCCAGTTGGGTTCTGACCTGTAACTGGCTTTAAGCACTTGGCTCAGGCCTGAATTTTAGACTTTCGAAGTTGAGATGTTCCGGCGTATCCGTGATCAGAATGATGATCATTGCCCGTCGGAGCGCCCTGCAGCTGAGTACCCGGAACAGTTTTCCCCGGCAGCTCCCGAGGGCCGGTAGGTTTGGAGAACCGCCTGTGAAGCAGATAATCGCATGCCTGTTGCTACTTGTGTTTGCCGCAAGCGCGGCACATGCCGAACGCCGTGTGGCGCTCGTGATCGGTAATTCCGGCTACGCGAATGTCGCGGAGCTGAAGAACCCCTACAATGATGCCAAGGGCATGTCGGACAAGCTGACGGACCTCGGATTCGATGTTGTCACAGGTCTCGACCTGAGCTTGAGGGACATGCGCCAGACCGTGCGCGAGTTCATCAAGAAGCTCGACAACGCAGACCTTGCCCTGTTCTTCTATGCCGGCCATGGCATCCAGGTGAACGGCGAGAATTATCTCGTCCCGGTCGACGCCGAACTCAGCACCCATCTCGACCTTGATTTCGAGGCCCTGCCCGCAAATCTCGTGCTCAATGCCATGGAGCAGAGCACGAAGGTCAACCTGGTCTTTCTGGATGCCTGCCGGAACAACCCGTTTACGGAAAACCTCGCCCGGTCCATGGGGACGCGTTCAAGCGCAGTCGGTCGTGGCCTTGCGAAGGTCGGCTCCGGTGTCGGCTCCCTGGTTTCCTTCGCCACCCAGCCGGGCAATGTCGCGCTTGACGGCGATGGCGAGAACAGCCCGTTTACAACTGCCCTGATCAAGCATCTCGGCACGCCCGGTCAGGACATCACCCGCGACCTGGTAATGGTGCGCCGGGACGTTCTGGAAGCCACCAAGGGCCAGCAGGTTCCCTGGGACAATTCCTCACTGACTGGCGAAGTCATTCTCAAGCAGCTTGAGATGGTACAGCCCGTCGAACCGGAGAAGCCCGCGATCAACCCGCAAATCGAGCTGGCCTACTGGGATTCGATCAAGTCCGGCGAATCTATTGCCTATTTCGAAACCTACCTGACCCGATATCCCGAGGGCCAGTTCGCGGATATCGCCAAGATCCGGATCGATGAACTCAAGAACCGTAGCGAGGCAGAAGCAGCCCGCAACGCGAAGCCCGACACCTCCGCTGAAATCGCTTTCTGGCAATCAATCCAGAACGCCACCCGGCCGGAAATGTATGAAACCTATCTGGAGCAATATCCGGACGGGATCTACGCCAAGCTGGCAAGGCTGAATATATCTTCACTGCAACAGCAGGCGGAAGCGGCAGCTACTGCCGCCGCTGCGGCAAAGGCAGCCAAGGCTGCGGACGCCTCCAACAGCACGTCCCCTGCGCAGGAGATAACCGTTGCTGCCCTGCCGCAGCAGGAAACAGTATCAACCGAACCTGCTCCAGCAATTGTTCCATCAACAAGCAGCCGGTCACTCTCGCCTGAAGAACTCGCCACTGCAATGCAAACCGAATTGAACCGCCTTGGGTGTTCGGTTGGTCGTGTTGATGGTGATTGGGGCAACCGTAGCCGGCAGGCTTTGAGGACTTTCAGCCGCGAAGCAGGTGTCGATCTTGCCTCGCTCGACCCGGACCCTTCAATTCTAGACCGTCTGAAGCAATCGACAGGCCGAGTGTGCCCGCTGACATGTGGCCGAAATCAGGAACTGAAGAACGGCAAGTGCATCGCCGTTCGGCAGGAGACACCCTCCAAATCGAACGAGAAGTCCAACTCCACTAAGACGGCACAATCTAGCGGCGCTTGCCCGGCTGATCCAACAGCCTCGTCCAGAAGGCTGGTCAGTTTCAACTATAGGCAGATCACCGCTGTTGCGACACATCCGTGCGGTCGGCAGGTGATTTGCAACAAGCCGCAGAGCAACGTTCATCCGTTCAAATGTTTCTGGAAGTAATCCGCTAAGAGGTGGACTGCGGCCTAAGCAGCGGCTGTCACCTGAAGGCCGCTGTTCTTCACCAATAGCCGAGCCTCGAGACGTGCAACGTCGATGGCGAAACGGCGCAGGAACGCAGTCACGTCTTCGTCCGCTCCCAGGGCGCCGTCCTGCATTTCGGAAAGCAGTGTTTCCGTTAGCATGCGGGCTTCGTCCAGCGCCAGATCATAGGTGAAGTCGGCATCCGCCTGCCGGGCAATGTCAATGGCCAGCAGAAAGGCCTGGTGAGCCCGTAGCGGCAGACCGGCCTTGCGGAGCATGGCCTGCAGAGCTGACCGGCGAACCGTCACCAGAAGCTTGCACAGCCTCGGCAGTGGCACCTGGCCAAGGTTGGCAAGAGCGGCAGCGAAAAACCGCAAGCGTCCACAGCAGACCGCGCGCAGCAGCAACCGGGTGGTCAGCTTGCCATTGACACGAAGATGCTCGACGAATTCCGGCAGATCGTCTGCACCGGCTTCGAGAGCCAGCCGCAGCACGACCTTGTCTTCTGCATCGCTCAGGAAAGTATGACGCTGGTTTTCCGGAACGCGCTCCAGCACGATCGGATGATCGTCAAGGTTCTGCGCGAGACGCATCAGCAACTGATAGCGCGTGGTCAGCGGCAGGTCCCGGGTTTTCAGAAGCTGGTCGCAGAGGTCCGGCCGGTCTTCGAATCTTTGCGCGATACGCAGGAGGGAGGACTGCAGGATGCGGGCGCTTCTGTTTTCCAGAAGCTGCCTGCAGGCCTGCTCGCAGCCAACCTCGCAGATGGCGGCGCAGACAGAAGCCGGCAATCCCTCACGCGAGGCGATGGCGCATTGAACGGCATCGCTGCCTTCGGCAAGAAGGTCGACCAGTTCGACATCCGTCAATATGGGAGAGTGCTTGAGAACCGGCAAAGCCACTTCGTCGACATCACTTGCGAGGCAGCGGACGACGTGACCGGGAGCGTAGGCGCTTGGCGCAAGCAGGCTCGCTATCGCCTTGCGGACGGCGCGGCTGGGATCGTCGAGAAGAATCGTCAAGGCTGCAGCCATGCTGGTCTGTTCCTGGCTGCCAGGTTCGGCTGCCAAATAACGTTCCGCGAATTCTTCCGCGGCCCGTATATCCAAGGTGCGCTCGTCAACTTCGTTCAGAGGGTGAAAGTCATGTGCGTTCATGGCGGTAAAACAATCTTCCCAAGAGTCGAGTGTGAGTCTGACATCAAAGGCTTAACGATCGGTTCACCATAATTTTGCCAGGTTCTCTGGCGAATGCCCGCCTTTCCCGATGGTGGCGGACATGAGACTTGAAGCTTTCAGCCGGGTCTTTCAACTGCCCATGCTCAAGCCGGTGGCAGCAGGTCCTTTTGTTCCTCTTCTGCCTTCAGGCGCAGGAAACGCGTCAGGTCCAGCGGTCCGCCCTGATTCACCAGCGCCAGTTCCTGTGCCTGCACCTGGTTGGAAGCTCCGGACAGGGCGCTGACAAGGGCCGCTTCTTCCACAGCGGCGAAAGCCGACGCAAAGCGCGGGTTGACGCCTGCCTGGTTCGAAGCCGCGTCATTGCGGAACAGAGCCTCGAACGGATTGGCTGTTTCCGTCGCCTGGAAGGCCGACAGAACCCTGTTGCTTGCGTCGAAATCATCACCATCAATGGCTGCTTCGCGTGTGTTTTGCGGCACCGGACGGTCCGGGGTCACAGACCCGACACTTTCTTCCAGGAAAGCTGCGCTTGCCGTTGTGGTTGCCCCCTGCTCTGCCGTGCGCTCAGGCAGCGGCACATCCGTCTTTGCCAATTGAAACAGTTCGCCCTGAGGCAATTGAGGGCCTGTGTTGTCAGCTCTCGCGATCTGGCCCGGGCCGGCGGGTTTCGTCCGCATTGCGAAGGCGGCTGCCGGATCTCCTGCCAGATGATCGAAGGATTTCTGGTTGATCGTCGCAGCACCGTCCGCAGGCTTTGCATTCGGCAGCGTCGCGACCTGCGTGAGTTCTCCCGATGTCCGCAGGTCCTTGTTGGTACTGGCCTGGGCAATCATCGTGACGGCATCGTGCTTGGAGACGATAACCTCGTAAACTTCCTGCATCGAGCGGGCCTTGCCGTTCGAATGATAGAAGATCGGTTTGTTGGCGCGTGCCTGGGCGGAAAAAACCTTGTCGGCTCGCATGTCCGGGCTGGCGCCGGCCGCATCAATCAATCTGCTTGCGCCGTTGGCACCAAGAAAATGAGCCATATAGAGCTCGCCGTCGCTCGGTTCGCGCCCGATTCTGCGTTCCAGGTACTGGGAATTCTTCTGCGTGAGCGCCCCTGCCATCATGGACGAGATTTCCGGATCCTTCCGAAGGTCGAGAATCTCCCGCCGCATTTGCGGGTCGCTTACATAGAACTTTCCGCTCTTGGAGCGTTGAATCTGATCGGAGTATTTTTCAAGACCGTGTTTCGGACCAGCTTCCTTCATTGTCTCCAGCCAGGTGGATTCAATGAATTGGAACAACCCGGTGGCGCTGGATGTTCTGGCCTTTGCCGTTGGGTTGAATGACGATTCCCGCGCAGCTGTCTTCACCAGGTAGTCGAATGACGTCCCTGTTGAAGTACTCGCAGACTGAAACGCAAGCTCGATCCTAGACGCGATCGAGGCGGTGTCAGCAACTCGCATGACCCTGTCTCCTCGACGGAACCAAATTATCACTTCGTTAACTTTCAGCGTTAACTTTCACGCCCAAAAGGTTAACAAAACCTTAACAACACACAGGTGGGGATCTAAGCAACTACAGGCGAGTCTTTTTTCTTTTGTGCCTGGTCAGAACTACTTATGTCGAAAGCCGGTTATGTGGACAGACAAGAGGCTACCGGCCATTTCCTTTGGAAAAACGCACCAGGAAAAACATCGACTACTGCATTCGAATAACGCCGTTTTCCATGAGTCGGCAAGTCACAATAAAAGGGCGCCGACTTTGCCGGCGCCCTTTTCGGTCATGATCGTTCGGATAATCGTTAAACTTTGGGCCGGCCCATCTGGAACACCTCGTTCACCACGGCGTAGTCCATGTAGCCAAGTCGGGATAGCGGCTTGTAGAGCGTTACATCCACCTTGCCGTCGACAATGACGCTTTCATCGATGTGGACACCGACAACCTGACCGAAAACGACGTAGCTGTCGGTGTCGTCTCCTGTCAGCGTCTTCAATCGCAGGGTTTGAAGGTGCTTGCACTCCAGCGCAGTGACGGCCTTTGCAACGCGAGGCGCTTTCACCAGTCTTGAGGCAGCCATCTCCAACCCGGCCAGATCAAACTCGGAGATCTCATGCGCGACGGAGGCGGAGGACTGGTTCATCTCGTCCTTGAGGCCGAGGTTCGCCATGTTGCAGACGAACTCCCCTGTCGCGTCGATGTTGGAGACGCTGTCCTTGTACCCGGTGGAAGAAAACATCACGATCGGCGGTGTATCGCAGACCGCGTTGAAGAAACTGTAGGGTGCAAGGTTGGCCTTGCCGTCCTTGTCGAGTGTGGAGATCCAGCCAATCGGCCGGGGTGCGACAATAGCCTTGAACGGGTTATGCGGCAGGCCGTGGTCGTTTTTTTCCGTTTCGTAGAACATGGGTCAGTCGGTCTCTGTCCAGGTGGATACAATATCGGCAAGGTCGGGGCGCGGACGCTCGAAAGGTGGCTGTGTCGGAGTTCCGATATGTACGAACCCCGCAAACCGTTCTCCGTCTCGCGCGCCAAGGTAACGGGCTGCATCTTCATCAAAGGCAAACCATTCGGACAGCCACTGCGACGCGAATCCTGAAGCTGCCGCGGCTGTCAGAAGGTTCATGCAGACGGCGCCGGCGGAAAGCTCCTGTTCCCAGACCGGAATTTTCGGATGCTCGGCCGCCTGGCTGAGAACACCGATCACCAATGGCGCACGGGTGAAGCGGGTCAGTTCCTTCTGGCGTTGCTCGCCGTCGAGCGGTCCGTTGAGTGCTTCATACCGGTCCGCCAGCCAGGAACCGATCGTGCGTCCCTGTTCCGGCCTGTAGAGAACGAAACGCCAGGGCGCCAGTTTGCCATGGTCTGGCACACGCGCTGCAACGGTCAGAATGTCGTTGATCTGTTCTTCGTTCGGCCCCGGGGCTGTCATGGTAACAGAGGGGTGGGAGCGCCGCTGTCGCAGAAAGTCCAGAGTTGCCGGCGATCCGGCGCTGTTACTCGGCATGAAAAGATCCTGTCGGCCTGTTGCAATCGTACGATCCACCTAATTCATTGACCGTAATTGTCAACTTTGATCGCGGCGTCTTGAATTTGCCCAATTTCCGGGCGCATTAAGGAACAACGCTGCAGTGCGGTGAATCTCGGGAAAATCGTCCTTGGCCCGTGATCGGTCAGATTGCACCGAGAATTCAAAAAAACGCACTGGAAACAGAAACATAGCCGTTACCCTGCATCCGGTGCACTTGCACCAGGCAAACCGGACCGGATCTCCAAGGTCAGTTTCGGGTGACGAATGCCTCAAAAGACTGGTAAAAGTCTGCGAGTCAAAATGATAACGACGTAGGCATGGTGAATTCAGCCCCCCTCTCCGGCCAATCGGCTTTGAAGCGTGCAGTCAGATGCACTGCATTTTCGATAATGCTGAGCGCCGTCCTTTCGATGGGCCTTGCTCCTGCGACCTTGGCGCAGACATCTGACGTACCGCCGGCCCCTGCGGAAAAACCGGACCCGAACGCACCGTCTGCTGCCCCTGAAGAACCCATCATCAACCTGCTCGACCGCGAGCCGGAACCCCTCTTTTCCGATACGCTTGTCCCCTACGCGCCGGCCAGGGCATCATCCCCCGGTATCAAGGGTGGCTTGCGGCAGGGCGCTCTCTACCTGATGGCAAAGCTGACGCCCGACAGCCCTCCGCTGAACGAAGGTCTCATCTGGCGGATCTATTCGGAAACGACCAATGCCGACGGGCGCCTGCAACTTGTTGCAACGTCGCAAGGTGGTGATGCCGAATTCCGGCTCGACCCGGGCACCTACCTGATTCACACCGCCTACGGGTTCTCCCAGGCGACCAACCGCATCGTCATCGGCAAGGAAGTCCAGTCGAAAATGGTGACGCTCAATGCGGGCGGCATCAAATTCGGTGCGGCACTCAAGGATGGTGAAGACCTCGACGGGCGTGCCGTGGCCTTCGATCTTTATGGCATGGAGTTCAATCAGCGCGGTGAACGCAACCTGATTGCCAGCAACGTCAAGCCGGGCTCCATTCTCCGTCTCAGCGCCAACACCTATCATGTTGTCAGCAAATACGGCGATGTGAACGCGGTCGTCCGGGCGGATATCCAGGTGCTGCCGGGCAAGCTCACTGAAGCGACAATCTTCCACAAGGCCGCCGGTATCACGCTCAAACTGGTCAACGAACGTGGCGGCGAAGCAATTGCCAACACGACGTGGTCCGTCCTGAGCCCGGGGGGGGACGTCGTGGTCGAAGCGACAGGTGCCTTCCCTGATTTCGTGCTGGCAGAAGGCGAATATGAAGCCCTCGCCCGCAACAATGGCCGCACCTACCTGCACACATTCCAGGTGGAACCGGGTGAAGACCGGGAAGTTGAAGTGGTCACTTCCATCAGCGAACTGGCCAGCCAGCAGCAGTCCAGCATCAACAACTGACCTGCGCCGTGTTCCCGGCGACTTTACGATCTGACCGGGTAGCGACGTCTAACGCCGCCGGCCGAGCAAACGCCGGGTCCGTGTGGGTGGCGCCATCTCCATGACCTTGGTCTGCAGGAAATCCATGATCTCCTTCTGATCGCCAAATCCCGACAGCGTTTCGAACGGGATTGCCCTGCCCGCGCGTGCGGTCATCACAGACCCGAGGATACGGCGGAACTCACGCACAAGCAGCGCAAGACGAAGGGTCAGCGAGTATTTGCTGACCAGGTGGAACAGCCAGGAATTCTGCCCGTCGAAATAAAGCGGAAGGACGGTTGCTCTCGAAGACCGGATCATTTTTGCCGTGAAAGTCTTCCAGGGCAGTTCTTCCGCACGGCCGAATGGCTTGGCAGCCGTTGCCACGCCACCACCTGGAAAAACGATAATGGTCGTGCCTTCCTGCAGCAGGCGCAAAGCCTCCTTGCGAGTGGCCATATTGGTCTTGAGCGCTTCCTTGGTTTCCTCGAAATCGACCGGCAGCGAAAACGGCCGGACTTCCGGCACCTTCAGCAACTCGTTGTTGATCAGGATCTTGAACGGGCGGCCAAGCTGTTCCGCGAGTGCCAGGATCGCTAGACCATCGCCAATGCCGTAGGGATGATTGGCGATAAGCACCAGTGGACCTTCCGGCAGATCCTTCGGCGGCCATTCGCCATCTGCAACCGAAACGTTGAGGTTGATCAGGCCGAGAAGGTCATTCCAGATATAGTCGGACGTGCCGACCATCGTTTCCTTCCACACCTCGTAGATGTTGACCAGCTTTCGCCGGCCGGAGAGACCTTCAATGGTGCGGATGGTCCAACGCTTCAGCGGTGGATGCTCAGGATTGGCATAACTGAATTCAGCGTAGTTCACGGCAGTCGTCTTGACCCTGATGAAACGGTGGCAAATCCGGAACCCAATACCAGACACCCTGTTTCATGATTGTGACAGCACATTGCCCTGATGCCAGGGCAATGTGCAAGCTGTCAGATTTTCCCTTAATGCCAGGGAAAACCTTACTTCAGGTCTGGCGGCGTCGCTTCTTCAACGAACGCTGCAATCGCCTCGTCGAGGCCCATCGGGGTCTGGTCCTTGGACCCCAGGCGGCGCACGTTCACGGTCCGCTCTTCGGCTTCACGCATACCGCACACGATGATCACCGGAACCTTGGCCAGCGAATGTTCACGGACCTTGTAGTTGATCTTCTCATTGCGGAAATCGGTCTCGACCTTGAGACCTTTCGCCTTGAGCAGATCCGCCACTTCCTGGCCGTAATCGTCGGCTTCCGAAGTGATCGTTGCCACCACGATCTGCAGCGGCGCAAACCACAGCGGGAAGTGACCGGCGAAGTTCTCGATCAGGATACCCAGGAACCGTTCCATGGACCCGCAGATCGCGCGGTGGATCATCACCGGTGTCTTCTTCTCGCCGTCCTTGTCGACGTAGAAGGCACCAAAGCGTTCCGGCAGGTTGAAGTCGACCTGCGTCGTGCCGCACTGCCATTCACGGCCGATGGCATCGCGCAGGGTGTACTCGAACTTCGGACCGTAGAAAGCACCCTCGCCCGGCAGGATGTCGGTCTTCACCCGGCCGCCCGACTGGGCTTCGATCTGCTTCAGCACATCGGACATGATCGCTTCGGCATGATCCCATGCCTCGTCGGTGCCGACGCGCTTTTCCGGACGGGTGGACAGTTTCACCACGATCTCGTCGAAGCCGAAGTCTTCATACACAGACAGGATCAGGTCGTTGATCTTGAGACACTCATCCGCCATCTGCTCTTCGGTACAGAACACATGGGCATCGTCCTGGGTGAAGCCGCGCACGCGCATAAGACCGTGAAGAGCACCAGACGGTTCGTAGCGGTGCACCGCACCGAACTCGGCAAGGCGCATCGGCAGATCGCGGTAGCTCTTCAGCCCGTGCTTGAAGATCTGTACGTGCCCGGGGCAGTTCATCGGCTTCAGCGCGAAGACACGCTCGTCCTCGGCTTCCGGATCGGCACACTGCACGGAGAACATGTTCTCCTTGTACCAAGTCCAGTGACCGGAAGTTTCCCAAAGTGACGTGTGCAGCACCTGCGGTGCGTTCACTTCCTTGTAGGTGTCCTTCAGAACCCGGCGCTTGTAGGCGATCAGGCTCTGGAACATGTCCCAGCCCTTCGGGTGCCAGAAGACTACACCCGGGCCTTCTTCCTGGAAGTGGAACAGGTCCATTTCCCGGCCCAGCTTGCGGTGGTCCCGCTTTTCGGCCTCTTCCAGCATATGAAGGTAGGCTTTGAGCTCCTTCTCGCTGTGCCAGGCCGTTGCGTAGATGCGCGTCAGCATTTCGTTGTTGCTGTCGCCGCGCCAGTAGGCACCGGCCACCTTCATCAGCTTGAAGGCATCGCCGATCTGCCGGGTGGAGACCATATGCGGCCCCCGGCACAGGTCCAGCCACTGGCCCTGCTTGTAGATCTTGAGTTCCTGATCTTCCGGAATCGCATCAACGAGCTCGACCTTGTAGTCCTCGCCCTTGGCTGCGAAATAGCGCTTCGCTTCGTCGCGGCTCCACACTTCCTTGGTGAACTGCGCACCGCGGCCGATGATCTCGCGCATCTTCTTTTCGATAACTGGCAGCTCTTCCGGCGTGAATGGCCAGTCGGCGCCCGTGTCCGGGTGAACGCGCTTGAAGTCGTAGTAAAAGCCGTTTTCGATCACCGGACCGATGGTCACCTGGGTACCGGGCCAAAGTTCCTGCACGGCTTCGGCCATGACGTGGGCCGCATCGTGACGGATCAGTTCAAGGGCGCGCGGGTCGTCGCGGGTGACAATCTCGATCTGGTGATTGCCGCTGATCGGGTCGGTGAGATCTTTCAGTTCCCCGTCGAGAGCCATTGCCACGGCCTTTTTGGCCAGCGACTTGGAAATGCCTTCGGCGACGGCGAGACCGGTGGTGCCTGCCGCGTATTCGCGCACGGAATTGTCGGGGAAAGTAAGTTCAATCATCGGTTTTCTCCTGCTCACTCCTGCAGACAAGGCAGGTAAGCTGTTCAAAGGAAATGGAACGGGCCGGGCATACGGGATTCAAACTAATCCGGCAACCTTTTCCGAAGCATTTCCCTTGATTTGGCCGGCGATGTTGCCCTAGCGCGCCTCCAGGCGGCGTACGAACCAGCGGATAAGCTGATCCCAGACAGCGTCCTTTTCGGCAAGATCCTCAACCCCGTGATCAAGATTGGGATTGTCGTTGATCTCGATGACCACCACCCGCTCGCCGATCACTTTCAGATCGACGCCGTAAAGACCATCACCGATAAGCCGCGCCGCGCGAACCGCGATGTCGATCACCGCCGGTGGCGTTTCAGCCATGGAAACGGTCTTGAACCCGCCCTCGACGGCTTTCTTGCCGGTCTCGTGCCGCACGATCTGCCAGTGTTTTTTGGCCATCAGATACTGGCAGGCGAACAGTGGTTCTCCGTCCAGCACACCGATGCGCCAGTCGAAGTCCGTCGGGCAGTATTCCTGCGCAAGCAGGATGGCGCTTTCCTGGAAAAGCTCTTTCAGCTTCTCCTTGATGGGTTCGGCGCCCGTCACCCGGAACACGCCACGGCTGAAGGAACCGTCAGGGATCTTCAGAACGATTGGAGAGCCGAGTTTGGCTTCCAGGTCACCCGCCTCCTTCAGGGAAGACAGGACGATGGTCTTGGGCGTCGCGATGCCATGACTTGCCAGAAGCTCGGTCAGATAGACCTTGTTGGTACAGCGGATCATCGACACCGGATCGTCGATCACCGGCATGCCTTCCTGCACGGCGCGCCGGGCAAAACGGTAGGTGTGATTGTCGATGTTGGTGGTCTCGCGAATGAACAGCGCATCATACTGCGCCAGCTTGTCGAGATCACCCTTGCCGATCGGCACGACTTCAACCCCGTAGCGCGCCGCCACCTTGGCCATGTGCTTCAAAGAGGCGATGGAGGATGGCGGCAACTCTTCCTTGGGATCGGACAGAACAGCCATCGCGTACTTCATCAGTGCGCGCTGTTTCGGCGCCCGCCAGGGACGTGTCGTATAGCTTTCCACCGCTGCCAGAAATTGCGCGCGCTCTTCCGCTTCGAGGTCATTTACCGCCAGCACGCGGATGCGCTTGATGCTGCGCCATTCGCCCTCTTCCAGCAGAACCTCCAGCACAGGTGCCCGGAACCAGTCGAACAGAAGCCGCGCGAATGGTTCAAGTGCAGGGTCGCCAACCTGACCGAGATAGATCAGCAGCCGAGAGACCGCACCAGCAGCCTCCGGTGCCATCTTGCGAAGGCAGCGGTTCAACCGATCTTCAAGCTCCGGCAAGGCATGCTGATAGAGTTGCTTGCGGGACAGTTCGATCATCGTCTCGACAACCGGCACCACGCGGTGCTGGCGTGCTTCAGCCAGAAGCGACGCGTAATAGCCTGCCCCCTGGTAAGCGTAGGAGCGCGACAGATTGAGAATGGTCGGCTTGGCACCGGTAAACAGTTTCGGGTGCGTCAGATACTCCCGCACGGTCATGACCTTGTGCGGCGTTTCCGTGTTGGAGAGGTCTTTGAGGTTGTCGACCAGAATGACCCAGGAAGACATTGGATCAGGCGTCCTTTCGTATCAGGATTTGGGCACGTACCGCGCTGCGGCCCCAGCGGGCCATGCGGTCGAATTCGGCAAAGGGAATGGGAAGATTGGCAGCATCTGCCGGACTTTCATGGCGCTCGCGCTCAAGCCACGGGTCATGAATGATGAGGTGGCGATCGTCCGCATCATGCACAAGCACCCAATGTGGCACTTTCTGGCCGAACATGCGGTAGCCGGAAATGAGCACGATCGCGAGCGTACCGGCTGATATCTCGGTCGCCAGTGCTGTTGCTTCCAAGGGGGTTTCCGAACGGGCAACACCAAGCTGTGCGGCTTCCGATCGGTAGCCTTCCTGTACCAGGGTCAGAACCTTGCGCTTTTCCGGGTTCCGAACGGAGTTGAGAAACAGGAGTTCGTCGGGAAACAGCCTGACCTCGACCGAAAGCCCGCGCCGCGCAAGCGCATTGGCCAGGCCGAAGGGACCGCAGCCGCCATGACCGGAGGCGAGATAGATCGTCGTTGCCTCCCGCCAGAGGGTGAGTTCCGTCAAGGGCTCTGCTGGAACCGAGCGGTCGAAATGCCGGGCCGCCATCAATGCACAGGCCGGGCCGCAGGTGAATTCGGTTGTCTGCGAGTAATAAGGCGCGTTGCCGGTGCCCAGCACCGGACCATGGAGCAGCTTTTCCATGCGCAACGCTGCGCAGCCATCCTCGTAATAGGCTTCTACCCTGCCCAGCATCCGGTAGCCGCTGCGCTGATAGAGTGCGATGGCCGCCTCATTGTCTGCACGCACTTCAAGCCGCAGCACAATGCGATCGCTGTCGAAAGCGGCAACTTCGGACGCTTCCAGCAGCTTTGCGCCAAGCCCCTGCCCCCGGCAGGCCGGATCCACAGCAAGCGAATAGAGCCGCGCCAGCGCGGTTGCCTGGCGCAAGAGCAGCAGCGCGTACCCAACCAGTCCGTCTGCGCCGATTGCGACCAAAAGGCGTGCGCGAGGGCTCTCCAGAAATCGCCTGAAGCTTCGCCGGGAAATGCGATCTCCGGCGAAGGCGGCGTTTTCAATGCGAAACAGCTCGGCGAGATCGCCGGGCTCGGCAGTGCGAATGAGAATATCCCCGGTTTCGGCCTGGGGCGAAGCCTTGTCCATGGTGCCTTGAAAGACCCAAAGGCCGGTGCGCCGCACCCGGTCTCCATCCAACATTGGCGACGGCCCTGAGGCAGTTTAGAGACTGCACGGACCGGTCGGCGGCCTTTGCGGAATACACCGATTTGCAGGTGCTGTCTTTGAGAATTTTCGTTGCGGCAACACATTTTGCATTCAGGCCTTAACGGCCCGGAAATGCGGGCCTCAAGAGGCCTTCTCAGGCACAGCCAAGGGCGGCGGACGGCGGCGGATCGGCTGGGATTTGACAATCGAGGTGCTGGTTTCCGCCTTGTCCGAAATCCGGTCCAGAATTCCGTCGAGCTGATCGATGGAAGGAATGGCAAGTCGGGCGACGAAACAGTCTTCTCCCGTGACCTTGTCGCACTCGCAAAACTCGGGAATTTCCTGAATGAGTTGCTGCACGATGTGCAGCTTTCCAGGCAGTGGTCGAATGCGCACGATCGCCTGCAGACTGTATCCAAGCACCTTCGGATCAATATCCACGGTAAAACCGCGAATGACGCCGCGCTCCTGCAGACGGCGGATCCGCTCCGAAACACCGGGCGACGACAATCCCACGTGAGTGGCCAGGTCTTTCAACGACATGCGCGCGTCGTCAATCAAGGCTTCAACGATCTTGATATCCGTCTCATCCATCTTCATTTCGAAACACCAATCGGCAGATAAGCTTACATTTCACAAAACAATACCAGTTTCTGTTGATTTATCAAAAGTACTCGCATCCATCTCCTTGGCAGAATGAAGGCCATCCTGAAACGCTTGGAGGCAAAAATGGACAAGACATTGCGCGGCGCCACCGAAATGATCGCCGCCATGACCATTCTTGGAACGATAGGACTTTTCGTGGTCCTTTCCGGCCAGGGCGCCATCGACGTTGTGTTCTGGCGCTGCGCCATCGGTGCGGTGGCACTGCTTGTCATCTGTTCTGCCCAGGACCTACTCCACCGGCACCTGACCTGGAAGAAACTGGCCGTTGCCGCCATAGGGGGCGTTGCCATCGTCGTGAACTGGGCAATGCTCTTCACTGCCTATTCCGAGGCATCCATCGGCGTGGCAACCGCTGTCTACAATACCCAGCCGTTCATCCTGGTCGGCTTCGGCATTCTGTTTCTGGGAGAACGGATCACCGTCAACAAGCTCGGCTGGCTGGTCATTGCCTTTGCCGGTGTCCTGCTGATCGTCCAGGCAAAACCCGGCGCTGTCGAATATGCCGGTTCAAATTATGCACTCGGTATAGCACTCTCGCTCGGCGCTGCCTTTTTCTGGGCTGTCGCAGCCCTGCTGACCAAGAAGCTGACGGGAACGCCTCCACAGCTGATCGCGCTGGTACAGGTCTGTGTCGGCATCCTGATGCTTGCCCCCTTCGTCAGCTGGAACGCCCTGCCGGAAGGTACAATGGCCTGGGGTTCGCTTGTCACGCTTGGCGCCGTTCACACGGGGTTGATGTATATCCTCATGTATGGCGCCGTGCAGAAGCTGCCGACCTATCTGCAAGGTGCCTTTTCCTTCATTTATCCGGTGGTGGCGATCCTTGTCGATTATGCTGCCTTCGGCCATCAGCTGAAACCGCTGCAGCTTGTCGGAGCGGCCGCGATCATCATTGCCGCGATGGGCATGACCTTCGGCTGGCGGCTGCTTCGGCGCAAGGCTACGGCCTCTCCATCATAGGGCCGAAGCTGCTTTCGCCCGGTCTTTTCCGGCCTTCGAAAGCGCGGCATCGCGAAGCTGTTTGGCAACCGCTTCCGCGCCGCCGCGTGTTTCCCGGATCATCGCCAGATCCTCTTCTTCGCTCCGGTTCATGGGGGCAATGGCAAGATCGGAATACGTCCGCCTGCCAGGCGATGCCTTTACCCTCCGGTAGATCCGGTAAACCCGCCAGACGGCAGATAGATAGACCCAATGTTTGGCGACGATTTCGGCAAGATACCGCGGATAGAACATCAGCGGATTTTCAAGCGGCAGCCCACCGCGTCGGTCTGTTCGGAATTTCAGGCGGAAATATCCGCCCTCAAGCGGATGAACGCCTTCGCATTCGACCATCAGCTTGAACCACATCATCAGGAACAATTTGTTGCCCGGACGCCCCTTGCGATGCGCCGCGGCTCTGCGCAACACCGTTTCGATGTGGCCATCCGAATAATAGCTTGCCCAGGCTTGCCGGTAGGCCTCCTCCCAATCCTCATCGCTCATTTTCGGGTGATGGCTCACCCGGTGATTGAGATCGTACTTGTTGAGGTCTGGATCCATCCAGATGCCTTTGCTTAGAAGCACCTTGTGATCTTCGGATCCCGGAAGCGGCGTCAGATAAAAGAACTCGAGCAGATCGAGCGGAAGCTCCTTTTTGATGATCTCGACATCATGCAGGACCGACTCCTTGGTATCCCCCGGAAAACCGATGATGTAACCGGCATAGGTGGTTGCCCCGTGGGCCCGCCATTTCTGCAGCATCTCCCGGTATTCGGTGATCTTGTTCTGCCGCTTCTTTGCCGCCATGAGATTGTCCGGATTGATGTTTTCCAGCCCGATGAAGACCCGGTTGACCCCTGCCCGCGTCGCTTTCTCGATGAAACCGTCAATTCGGTGACAGAGCGTGTCCACCTGGATGATGAACTTGATGTCGAAACTCTCCTGCTCCCTAAGCTGGATCAAGCGGTCGAACAGCGGCTCCCATTCCCGGTTGCGGGCGAAATTGTCGTCGGTGATGAAAAAACGGTCGATCCCCTGTGCAACGTTATCGCGAATGATCTGCTCCAGATCTTCGGCGGAACGAAACCGGCTCTTGCGACCTTGCACGTTGATGATGGTGCAGAAGGAACACTGGAAAGGGCAACCGCGGCCAAGATCGAAGCTGGAATGCGATCCGGCCGTGAAGCGAATGTGCTGGGTGGGCAGGATCGGGGTCGGCTCGCCCTCCAGCGACGGCAAGTCCGCCATGAAATTGTAAAGCGGCTTCAGATCGTCGGAAAAGGCATCGCGGAAGACATCGTCCAGCCGCCCGTCCTCGGCCTCGCCGGCAAAATAGACGACACCTTCCTTTTGCAACCGAACCATCTCTTCCGGCATTTCATCCAGCATGGATATGCAGCCGGAGACATGAAATCCGCCGATGGCAACCGGCAGACCAAGACCGAGAAACCTGCGGGCAAGGTCGGTCGCCCGGGGAAACTGGTTTGACTGAACCCCGACCAGCGCGATCAGGGCCTTTCCGCCTGCTTTTCGGATATCCCGGGCAATCTTTTCCGGACGAACCCGCTTGTTGGTTTCATCGTAGGTATGAAGATGGATGCGGACATCCTTCCCGAGAACCTGACGGTTGCGGGCCGCTTCTGCGAGCCCGTTCAGGCTGGCGAGCGTGTTGGAAGGAATTGCAGAGCGAAGCCACTGGATCGGATAACCGTCGTCGTCGTAATGGGTCGGCTTGATCATCACGAAATGGAAGTCGCGTCCGCTCATTCTTCCCTCCGCCTTCTGGCATGAGAGGCAAGCGTTGCACCAACCTGACGTTGGGTCAATAACAGATCAGAGGAGCGATTAGTCCAGACGATGTTCCGGCGGTATGTGCTTGCCGGTCCAATGACCGTAACGCCAGGGCAAAAACCAGTGCGCATCTGGCGGCAAGGTATCGGGAACCGGGTCAAAACCAGAGGAGCCCCAGGGGTTACACCGAAGAACCCGGGACAAGCCAACCCACCCCCCGGCCCAAAAGCCGAAGCGGCGAATGGATTGCTCGGTGTAATCGGAGCAAGTCGGCGCGTAGCGGCAGGTGCGCCCCATGAAGAGCGACAGGGAATGGCGGTAAAGCCAGATAAGCCCTATCGCTGCATATCCGATTGGTGACAATCGGCTATCCGGCTTTCGCGGTTCGTTATGGCAAGAACACATGGGACGCAGAACTGCGGTCACGCGACCGCACTGTCTTCCTTGGCTTTTGCCTCGATCTGGTTAAGCGCGTCGACAACGGCATCAAAGGTCAATAGCGTCGAGGCATGGCGCGCCTTGTATTCGCGAACCGGTTCCAGAAACTTCAGGTCTTCGAAGCGGCCTGTGGGGGCCTCGCCGCCTTCCTTCAACATGGCGCGCATGGTCTGCTGCACTTCGCGCAACTCATCTGCGCGCGCGCCGATGATATTTCGAGCCATGATTGACGAAGACGCCTGGCCAAGCGCGCAGGCTTTGACGTCGTGAGCAAAATCCGTGACGACGCCGTCCTTCATGGAAAGGTCGACAATGACGGTGGAGCCACACAATTTGGAATGAGCTTTTGCGCTTGCGTCCGGATGCTCGAGACGGCCGATCCGCGGGATATTTCCGGCGAATTCAAGGATCTTCGCGTTATAAATGTCGTCGAGCATAACTCGCCTCTTCGTGAATGCCTGTGATGCGCGACACATTGATGGCGCACTGCTTTCATATATATACATCAGACGCCACGGCAAATTCGCAAGGGGCAGAGTGGTCGCAGTTGGTCTTTCGCATGACGTTTGCACGCTAGAAACCGGCTCCTCCCGCTCAGAAACTGTGCGTTCGCTTTTTGCCTGGAGTATGATAAGGGTCCGCGGCTTGAAAAGCCCGAACCATCTGATCTGTGCACCAGCGGGCGCCGTATGACGAGTGACAAGGGTAAAATTGCGAGGATCCCCATGGACGCTGTCCTCAAGCCGGTAGAAAAAACCTTCGAAAGAAAGTCACCGGATCAGTTGCATCGGCCAAGCCGTGAAGAAGCGGAAGCTGCAGTGCGCACGCTTCTGGCCTGGACCGGCGACGACCCGGACCGCGAAGGTCTGGTGGAAACACCGAAGCGCGTGGTCAAGGCGCTGAGCCAGCTTTACAGTGGCTACTTCGAAGATCCGGCAGAGCATCTTGCAAGGACGTTCGAAGATGTTGGCGGCTATAAGGATATCGTCCTTGTGCGCGGCATCCCGTTCCATTCCCATTGCGAACACCACATGCTGCCTTTCATCGGCGAAGCTCATATCGCCTATTACCCGGCAGAAGGCGTCGTTGGTCTTTCCAAACTGGCACGTGTTGTCGACATCTACGCCAAGCGTCTGCAAACGCAGGAAAACTTGACTGCGCAGATCGCATCGGTCATTGACGACGCTCTGGCCCCGCGTGGCCTGGCCGTGATGCTGGAAGCCGAACACCAGTGCATGACCATGCGCGGTGTCCAGAAACCCGGTGTTTCCACGATCACCACCCAGTTTACCGGCGTATTCCAGGACGATCCCGCCGAACAGGCGAAATTCATGTCTCTGGTACGCGGCAAGGGTCTCTGACTTTTCAGCCCTTGCGTTATCAATGACGACAAGGGCTTTCCTCCCATGTGCAATACCCACCTGACTGAGCGCGGCGACAAGGCAACGGTCGAAAACGGCGATCTGATGATGCCGAAGTTTGACCGGGACGGCCTGATTGTGGCTGTCGTCACCGATGTGGCGTCAGGCGAAGTGCTCATGGTTGGCTACATGAACGCCGAGGCCCTGAAGCGGACGATCGAGACCGGCGAGGCCTGGTACTGGAGCCGTTCGCGCCAGAGCTTCTGGAAGAAGGGCGAAACCTCCGGCCAGATCCAGACCGTGCATGAAATCCTGACCGATTGCGACCAGGATGCCCTGGTCCTGAAGGTTTCGGTTGCCGGCAATGGCGCAACCTGCCATGTGGGATATCGCTCTTGTTTTTATCGTAAAACCATCAAAGGTGACGACGGGTCTGTGCGTCTGGAGCGCGTGGAAACCGAGAGGGTCTATGATCCCGACGAAGTTTACGGCAAGGGTTGAGCCCGGCAGTAGAGCCTCCAGCCTTGAGCGGGGCTTATCCGCAAGCCATTGAAACATATTAATTTTCGAATTCTTGAAACAAAATTTTAAGTAGTATCCCGTATATCTCCACCCTCTCTCTTGTGCCTAAGTTTCCACTAGGCGCGAACAACAAGATCAAAATCCCGTGCCTGATTCCCTATCGACCGCAAGCTGAGGGAGAGGCTATGGCGGACAACACTGTTCCAAGCAAACGGGACGAACGGATTGCGTTCATCCTGTTGGCCGTTTTGCTTGCCCCGGCGCTTTCCGTCGCAATTGTTGGCGGCTACGGCTTTATCATCTGGATGTCACAGCTGGTCCTTGGGCCGCCGACGGGCTGAAGCCATGTCTCCCGACCCTCATTTTTCGGCCAGCCGCAGAGCATTCCTGAAACTGCCCAGCCAACCGGAGATCCAGAGACTTCGCCCACCCTGGACGGACGAACCTCTTGTTGCCGCGCGTTGCACAAGCTGTAACGCCTGCAGCGAAGCTTGCCCCGAATCCATCTTGAGGCCGGACGACACCGGGCGGCCGGAAGTTGTCTTCGACGGCGGCGAATGTACTTTCTGCGGCAAATGCGCAGAAGCCTGCGCACAGGACGTCTTTGACACGAAGCGCACGCCGGCCTGGCCGATGAAGGCTGAATTTCAGCCGGGTTGCCTGCAGGATCATGGCATTGCCTGCCAGGTGTGCCGGGATATCTGCCCCACTTCGGCAATCCGCATAGATCTCACCAAACGCCCCTTTGGCCGGCTTCGCATCGAAACAGATGCCTGCACGGGCTGTGGAGCCTGTCTCCCAGTCTGTCCGCAGGATGCACTGGCCATTGTCCATCCCAAAGAGGATGCCCAGACAGCATGAGCACAACAGTCCACATAGCCAGTCTTCTCGTTCATGCGCGGACCGAAGCGATATCCGATGTCGAGCGGGACATTCTTGCACTCGGCGGCGCCGAGATCGCCCATTCCGATGATCAGGGACGCCTGATCGTGACACTGGAAACCGCGAACGAAGCGGAAATCGTACAGGCTCTCACGGATATCCAGCTGCTCACAGGCGTTGTGAGCGCATCCCTTGTTTACCACCAGACAGACGGTGCGCCCGAGGCGGCACCGACCTCCCTTCAAGGAGACACACAATGAGCGGAATAAGCAGACGTGATGTCATCAAGGCGCAGGCTGTGGCGGCCGCCGCCGCGGCAGCGGGACTCCCCGTGCCTGCGGCCGCACAGAACCTTGTTACCCATGCGCATCTGACCGACCTGAAGTGGTCCAAGGCTGCCTGCCGCTTCTGCGGCACCGGCTGCTCCATCATGGTCGCGACCAAGGCAGGACGCGTGGTTGCAACCCACGGCGACGCTGAAGCGGAGGTGAACCGGGGCCTCAACTGCGTCAAGGGCTACTTCCTGTCGAAGATCATGTACGGCAAGGACCGGCTGACGACACCTCTCCTGCGCAAGAAGAACGGCAAGTTCGACAAGGACGGAGACTTCGAACCGGTGTCCTGGGACGAGGCCTTCGACATCATGGCCGAGAAATGGAAGGCGACACTGAAGGCCAAGGGCCCAAAGGCTGTCGGCATGTTCGGTTCGGGCCAATGGACGGTCTGGGAGGGGTATGCGGCTTCCAAGCTGATGAAGGCCGGCTTCCGATCCAACAATATCGACCCCAATGCTCGCCACTGCATGGCGTCTGCGGTCGTCGGGTTCATCCGTGCCTTCGGCATTGACGAGCCCATGGGCTGCTACGACGACTTTGAAAACGCCGACGCCTTTGTTCTCTGGGGCTCCAACATGGCCGAGATGCACCCGATCCTGTGGACCAGGATCGCCGACCGGCGCCTCAGCCATCCCCATGTCAAGGTTGCCGTGCTTTCCACCTTCGAACATCGCAGCTTCGATCTGGCGGACATTCCCGGCGTATTCGTTCCCCAGACGGACCTGATCATCGCCAACTATATTGCGAACCACATCATCCAGTCCGGCGCGGTCAACGAGGAGTTCGTGTCAAACCACGTCAATTTCCGGAAGGGCGCACAGGACATCGGCTATGGCTTGCGACCGGAAAATCCGCTTGAAGCCGCTGCAGCGAATGCCGGCAGCGGCGATTCCGAGCCGATGTCTCTCGAGGAATTCGCCGAATTCGTGAAACCCTACACACTGGATTTCGCCGCGGAGAAGTCCGGCATTTCAAAGGAGCGGCTTCAGCAGATCGCTGAGCTTTACGCAGATCCGGACACCAAGGTGATGTCCCTTTGGACCATGGGCGTCAACCAGCATACCCGCGGTGTGTGGATGAACAACCTCATCTACAACATCCACCTGTTGACCGGTAAAATTGCCCAACCCGGCAATTCCCCCTTCTCCCTGACCGGCCAGCCGTCTGCCTGCGGCACCGCCCGCGAAGTCGGCACCTTCGCTCACCGCCTGCCTGCCGACCTCGTGGTTTCAAATCCGGAGCACCGGGCAACAGCCGAAAAGATCTGGAAACTGCCGGCAGGAACCGTTCCTGAATGGATCGGTGCACATGCCGTTCTGCAGAACCGGAAACTCAAGGACGGCGAAATCAACTGCTACTGGGTGCAGGTCAACAACAACATGCAGGCCGCCCCGAACATGATGGAAGAAGGCCTGCCCGGATATCGCAATCCGGAAAACTTCATCGTCGTTTCCGATGCCTACCCGACTGTGACGGCAGAAGCCGCCGACCTTGTGCTGCCAACCGCGATGTGGGTGGAAAAGGAAGGTGCCTACGGCAACGCCGAGCGCCGCACCCAGTTCTGGCACCAGCTCGTCGACGCACCGGAAGGGGCAATGTCCGACCTGTGGCAGCTGGTTGAATTTTCCAAACGTTTCACAACGGACGAAGTCTGGCCGCCCGAGCTTCTGGCCGACAATCCCGATTACAAGGGAAAGACGCTGTACGAAGTTCTGTTCGAAAACGGCAACGTCAACGCCTTCCCCAACAGCGAGCGGGCGGAAGACTACGAAAACCGCGAATCCGACGAGTTCGGCTTCTACATCCAGAAAGGCCTGTTTGAGGAATACGCCCAGTTCGGCCGCGGACACGGCCACGATCTGGCGGATTTCGACACCTACCACCAGGTGCGCGGGCTCCGTTGGCCCGTGGTGGACGGCAAGGAAACCCGCTGGCGCTACAACGGCAAATACGACCCTTATGTGAAAGAGGGAGCCGCGTTCGACTTCTATGGGAAACCGGACGGCAAGGCTGTCGCCTTCGCCCTGCCCTTTGAACCGCCCGCGGAAAGCCCGGATGAGGAGTATCCCTTCTGGCTGTCCACCGGCCGGGTTCTGGAGCACTGGCACTCCGGATCGATGACGCAGCGCGTGCCTGAACTCTACAAGGCCGTGCCCGATGCCCTCTGCTACATGCATCCGGACGATGCCGAGGCTCTAGGCCTGAGGCGCGGTGCGGAAGTGCGCATCAAATCCAGACGTGGGGAAATTCTCACCCGCGTCGAAACCAGAGGCCGCAACAAACCGCCCAAGGGGCTGATTTTCGTGCCCTGGTTCGATGCCCGCCAGTTGATCAACAAGGTCACGCTGGACGCGACCGATCCGCTGTCGAAGCAGACCGATTTCAAGAAATGCGCCGTGCGCGTAGAAGCAGTGTGAGGTGAGCCATGAAACGCTTTGCAATCGGCCTTGCCTGCGCCGCCCTGTTGGTTGCCGCAGCTGCCGCAGCCGCCCAGGAACACATCGCCACCATGCGCCCCGCAACGCCGTTGGCGGAAAACGGGACGCCTGCCCCCATGCCAAAGCCGGTGAACTCCGACATTCGCCAGGTGCGTAACTATCCCGAGCAGCCACCGCTGATCCCTCACACGATCGAGGGCTATCAGATCGACAAGAACTCCAACAAGTGCCTGAGCTGTCATTCCCGTACAGCCATTGAAGTCAGCCAGGCGCCAATGGTGTCGATCACGCATTTCATGAACCGGGACAACCAGTTCCTGGCGTCCGTCACACCCCGGCGGTACTTCTGCAATCAGTGCCACGTGCCGCAGACCGACGCCCGGCCTCTGGTCGAGAACGACTTTGTCGATGTCGATGAAGTGCTCGAATATGTGAAATCCAAAGAGGGGGCCAAATGATGCTGGCCTTCCTCAAAAGGCTCTGGACCACCATCCGCCGCCCGAGCGTGCACTACAGCCTCGGCTTTCTGACCCTCGGCGGCTTCATCATGGGCATAATTTTCTGGGGTGGTTTCAACACCGCGCTGGAGTTGACCAATACCGAGAAGTTCTGCACGGGCTGTCACGAGATGCGCGACAACGTCTTTGCCGAGCTTAAAACGACAATCCACTACTCCAACCGCTCGGGCGTGAGAGCCACGTGCCCGGATTGTCACGTCCCCCATGAATGGACAGACAAGATCGCCCGCAAGATGCAGGCCTCAAAAGAGGTCTGGGGCAAGATCTTCGGGACGATCAATACGCGAGAAAAGTTTCTGGAACACCGGCTTGAACTGGCCCAGCACGAATGGGCCCGGCTCAAGGCGAACAATTCGCTGGAATGCCGCAACTGCCATTCCGCCGATTCCATGGACATCACCCGTCAGAGCGGAAGGGCCTCTGAGGCACACCAACGCTTCCTGTTCACGGGTGAAAAGACCTGCATCGATTGCCACAAGGGCATTGCGCATCGCTTGCCGGACATGTCCCAGTCGGCATGGCACGGGGAAAAACCCGAAAAAATGCTGAAGGAAGCCACCGCGTTTCTGGCAACACGGCAAGATTGATAAATCACACGTCGAAACAAAAAGGCTGGCCTACAAGCCAGCCTTTTTCATGTCAGGCCATCGTAATGTAGCTGCGCATCTGCTCGGCTTCGAGTTCAACCTGCGCAATCTTGAACTTCACGACGTCGCCGATGGAGATCACACCGGTCAGCTTGCCGTCCTTCACGACCGGCATATGGCGGAACCTGCCCTGTGTCATGCGAGCCATGACTTCGTTGATGTTGTTCTCTTCGGAGCAGGTAACCACGTTCTTGGTCATGACACCGGAAACCGGTGTTTTCAGCGCCGACACGCCTTGCGTACCGACCACGCGAACGATGTCCCGCTCTGACACAATGCCGTCAACGGCACCTTCCTTGTCGGAAACGACCACGGCACCGATCTTGTGTTTTGCCAGGGTTTCACAAATTTCGCTGAGCAACGCGTCGCTGCGCGCTGTGATAATATCGTGGCCTTTCCCACTCAGGATAGCGGCTACGGTCATTCAATCACCTCCCATGGCATCAATCGGTCCGTTTTACCGGACCAGATCAACCGACGCTCAATCGGAAGCGATCAAACGTCAATAGTTGATCGACCTTAATGTAGTCTGCCAGCCGGTCTCCGGAAGGAGATGTTCCTGCTGCTCGACCACTTTCGCACCGACTGGGGCCGGACGTCCATTCGAATCCGACAGGACGACCTCCAGTCGTCAGGTATCATGGCAAAAAAATCAGATCGCGCAAACTGTTGACCTTGCGTCTTGAACGCACTTTCGCTCCGCGTCAGGAATTCCGCCGCTGCGGCATGGGGTCAAACAGCGGGAACAGGGCAAGTCCGGCGACAAATCCACCAATATGAGCTTGCCAGGCAACACTTGCCGGCTGTCCCGCAACGGGACCGCTCATCAGACCGAAGAACAGATTGAGCCCGAACCATACCGCGACAAAAACCAGAACCTGTTGATTGCGAAGGCATTCCGCAAGCGGCTGCGCCGGTACGAAATAGGCTGTCGGATCGTTGCTGCGGATCGCACCCAGCGGGCCACCACGCTCGAAAACGAAACGAATGGCCGCAGCCATCTGGCCGGAAATGGCGGCGGATGCACCGATCATCGGCGCCCCTTCCCCCCAGTGGGTGGCAAGATGAGCCAGCGCCCCGCCAACGGAACAGGCCGCTGAAAACAACAGAAACCGGCCCACGCCAAACCGCCTGGCAACCGCACTGCCGAAAATCGCCATCCAGAGCAGGTTGAAGATAATGTGCATGGCGCCACCATGCAGCAGGCTGTAAGTGACGAAGGCCCAGAGGCTGGAGAGAAGATCAAAAGGCGGGAGACTGCCGAGATAGGCATATTTTACCGGCCAGAATGCAAAAAGTTCGATGATCAGATTGTCCAGGTTTGCCGGAAGGACCATCACACGCAGAACGTGGATCGCAATCAGGATACCGCCAAGCCAGACGATGATCCCGGGCAGATTGAACACGGGCGGACCGGACGGCCGTTGGGGAGGTTGTTCCTTCTGGGCTTTTTCGCGCCGGGCGCGTTCTTCATCAATGCGGTAAACGTTCATGGACCCTCTGCCTTTCCTGTCTTTCTTCTAAGCCAGATCGAAGACAAAACAAGAGTGGTTCGACCGCCAGAACATCCGAAACCGGGAATTAGTGACTCCGACTTCACCGGTCACAATCCCCAAAAAGCCTGAAAATACAAAGCGCCGGCCACCTAAAGGTGACCAGCGCTTTGCGATGCCCCCCAAAACCGGTCGCGTCCCCACGACGCCCGTTCAGGACAGTTGTTCACTCTGGCCGGCGCTTGTTTTACCGAGGCAGCTCTTGGCGGCTGTACCTATCGGCCCGCGGCCTGACCTGCAACAACAGGTTCCTCCCACCCGCTGTCTATGTGAACTGAGTGTTAAGCTGACAGGCAACCGCCCCCAATACAAGCTTTACCGAAAATTAACCTTAATTTCTGAGCGCCTCTCAAGCTTTCGCGCCAACAAGCACTTGGCACGCGCCCTGCTTTGTAAAGGTCAAAAACCAACAGGGAAGCATTTTCGTCCCGTTTTGAAACAAGAACTGTCTTGAGACGAAACACCGGGCGCAAGAATGGCAAAGAGGCGAACCAGATGAAACACGGCGTAACGCAAACTCTTTACAACTACTGGGACAATCTTCGCGGCGCCCGTCCTGCACCGAACCGCAGCGAAGTCGATCCGGGTGAGATCCGCGGCCTTCTTGGTGACACCTTCATTCTGGAGACGAACGGTTCGAGGGATGTGCGCTACCGCCTCGCCGGCACACGTCTGTGTTCTGCACATTGCCGTGAACTCAAGGGCCGCAACTTCCTGCGCGGCTGGAGCGTGAAAGACCGTGAAGCCCTGGAAAGCCTGATCGCCGCCATCACCGAAGATGCGGCCGCGGCCGTGATCGGCATCAACGGCCATACGGAACGCGGACAGATCCTGCAGATGGAAATGCTGCTGGTACCGCTGAATGTTCCAGGTGAAGGCAGGATCCGTGTCCTGGGAAGCTGTACTCCGATGGAAAAACCCTATTGGATCGGCCTGCATCCCATTTTGAGCCAGTCGATCAGCAGCCTGCGCCTGGTCTGGCCGGACGAGCGCCCCTATTTCGTGGATTCCCCTGCTTCCACGCTCAACCCGATCCTGCCGCGCTTCACCGCCGAGGGCATCGCCATGCCGACACCGCCCCTGCCGAGCGGTGCGGAGCGCAAGGTCGGACATCTGACCGTCTATTCCGGCGGCAAGACCTGATCCGCACAACATAGCAAGTCTGGTAACATCCCTGTTCACCTGCGAATTCGGGCCGGCCGAGAATCAGCTGGCCCGAATTCATGTCCGGTACCGGCTGTTTTGCAGCCTATATTCAGCTGAAAAGAAGTCCTTCCTTCCGGATTTTTACTCTCGCGTTATTGTGCTTTCTCGCCAGAGGACGCTCGAATTCCGAACATCACGGCCGTACCCGCATTTTTATCGATCACAAGTCTGGACCTGTGCGCCTTCTGAGCTACACTCTTACACATCGTTAACCCCAGCTACCTAAAGTGCTTTGAAAGACGTCTTTTGAATCGCATCTCAGCCGGGGACAATGCGATTTGCGCACCGTTTTGGATAGAACAGGCATGAGCGCCGGAGTGGCAACAGCAACCGAAGGAAGCAGATCGCTTCAAGTCACTGACCGCCGGCGCCATCAACGGGTCCAGGTCAATATACTGGGCCGCTTCATGCTTGAAGATCGGCGCGAATATCCTTGTCAGGTTATCGACATGTCGCCGGGCGGCATGGCCATGATTACACCGGTCACCGGCAGGGTCGGCGAACGCGTGATTGCCTATCTAGACCACCTGAGCCGCGTCGAAGGCAGGATTTCCCGCCTGATCGATGGTGGCTTTGCGGTTGAGCTGCGCAATACGGTCCGCAAACGCGACAAGATCGCCAATGTTTTGACGTGGCTTGCGAACCGGGACGAACTCAATCTTCCCGAAGACCGCCGCCACGACCGCTTCGTGCCCAAAAACCCGATGACGAAGATGATCCTGCCGGACGGCTCGGAACATGTCTGCCGCATCATAGACGTATCCCTGTCCGGCGCGGCCATCGCCACGGACATCGTGCCGGAGATGGGCGACGCCATCACGCTCGGCAAGATGCATGCACGTGTCATTCGCCGCATCGAAGGTGGCATAGCCGTCGAATTTGCTGCTGTTCAAAGCCGCGAATTGCTGGAACATCACATATCGGCACCAGAGGAAAGCTGACTTTAGCTTTCTCATCAATCGCAAGTGCTTAGAACCATTCAGACAGGCCCGGCTTTTTGCCGGGTCTTTTCGTTTCTGCGCAATTTTCCGGGTAGTCGCGTTTCTTTTCTGGTGGCCAGAACCAAAAAAATCAAAAACTTTCGTGCCCTTTTCTCACCCTCGAGGACGGGCACAAGACCCGCTCCAAACCGAAAACCAGGCGATTGAAAACCGATTTCGCACCACTCGAAAAACCCCAATTTCTCGCTAATTCAATGACTTCTGGAGGATGCATCAAATTTTACGAAAATTTTCCTCCAACTTGAATTAAAGTAAATTCAAATAACGATAAAAAGAAACTCAAACACACATAAAATACAAATACAGTTTTACTTTGGAGATTTTCTCCAAGTAAAAATCATTGGGTCATCGTTGCGTCAGCCTTGGGGAGGGCGTTACGATGAAATTACTTCACAGAACTCTACTCGCATCTGCAATGTTGCTGTCTTGCACCGTCATGGGATCGGTTGCACAGGCAGAACCCGGTCGCTTCATGGACATGCAAATGGTTGTCAAGGCACCCGTCGGCTATGACCAGTTCTGCCGTGACAACGTCTCGGCTTGTCCGAAGGAAACATACAAGCCGGTTGTCGTGAAGCTGGACGAAGCCCGCTGGAACGAACTCATTGCAATCAACAAGGAAGTCAATCGCCGGATTCATCCTATGACCGACCAGGACCTGTTCGGCCAGGAAGAATACTGGACCTATCCGGTAAACGGATACGGTGACTGCGAAGAATACGTCCTTGAAAAGCAGCGGGTCCTGATCGAAGCCGGCTGGCCGAAAAGCGCCCTTCTGATCACTGTTGCAAAAGATACCCAGAACTCGGGTCATGCCGTTCTGACGGTACGTACGGACCATGGCGACATGATCCTCGACAACCAGATCGAGGCGGTGCTGCCCTGGTATTCGACACCCTACCGTTACATCAAGCGTCAGTCCGCCAGCTCGCCCGTGCAGTGGACAGGTATTGCAGACACGCGCGTGACGACTGTCAGTAGCGTGTCCAACTAGGATTGGGATTGGTCCGGCTTCAGCCGGCCGCTTGGACGATCCGGTCGCGTCCCCACCCTCCCCATC
>NZ_JAGHRK010000009.1:0-101949 GCF_017743835.1 Labrenzia sp. R5_0
TTCTTGGCTACCCGCGAGGAATTCGAACGCCAGTTCGAAGGGGAAGAAAGTATCTAGCCGCCGTTGCGTCAAGCCGAGCGAGGCGAAGCCGGGTCCCGGTCAGACATGCCTCAATCGAGACCGCTTTCCGCTCCCTTAAGTTTCGGGGCGGGACCCGGAGGCCGCGAAGAGCAAGGCAGGACAAGGGCGGGGATGGTGAGTTGGCAATTGTGCAGGGTCGCATCTTCGGCCACCAGCCGCGGCGCGAGTGTCCCTTGCCGGCCGATGCGCGCAAGCGGCACCAGGATTGTCACCGTTCCCGCATGTGGCAAGCTCCTGCTTGCGTCAGGGATGGATGCCCGGATGGGGGAAGACCGCTTGCGGGCTTCAGCTTTGCCAACAGCCCGGCCCGGAGGGCGACGCCAAAAAGGTTAGTCAGTCGGCGGTTTTGTTGTGATGACAGGAGTTCAGGCACGCGAGTTGCAGCCCTATTCGGACAATCCTGGCTCTGCCAAACCCACGTTCGCCCGATCCTGAAGTTTTGCGAGACGTTCGACAAGTTCGCTAAATTCAATGGCATCGCTCTGAAGGAGGCCAGCTTCGAGCATTTTCTGATAGTCCTGCCTCAGGGCATCGAGGGCATCTCCGGCTGGTACCAAACAGAGTGAGCCGGCGACTGCTTCTTTATAGTCTATAGGCTTTCCGGAGCTGTCGTTCTCCCGAAAGAATATCTGCTTATGTCTAGCGACATCTTTGCCAAGGCTGCGATCATCAAGAGCCTTTTGAGCAATTCCCATGCGATCTAGACAGTCGAGATCGAACCAATGGCGAGCGAAACGATCGCCACCACGGAATGAGCCTTTCAGACAGTAGGCATGCATCGCGGTTGCCTTTTCCCAGAAGGTCCGTTCAGCACGCATCACGCGTGGATGAGCCATCGGTGTAACAAGGTCTGGAAGCGCGTCTGAGATATCGCAATGGATGGAATGCCGTTCCGCCGGCTCACCGGTGGATCTGGCCCCGAACTCGAGAAGTACAACCGGTCTCACATAGCCCGTGCCACTTCGGACTGCTTCGTATTCCAGGTAAAGTTGATCTTCTTTACGGACCAATGTGGCAGCTACGCCTTGCGTCTTGATGCTTTCCGAAAGGATCGAGTGCGGGACTGTTTTGACCCATTCCTCTAGTCGCTCGCGAACCGTTTCGGTCCATTTCCTGGCTTGCGAACGGCTGGGAGGGTACGGATCATCGGGGTTTTCAATCAGATCCGGGATGATCTGCCTGATATCGTAAGTCAGATCGATGTCTTCTGAAAACCGATTGATCGCCTTGTAGACTTTTGACAGCGACGTTCCGCCCTTGAAGACAAGATGATCGCCGACCGGGTTGTCAAAAAGCGCGTTGAGCGCCCAAACGACCCAGATATCTTTCTCCAGTAGGTCAGCGGGCCGCCCCAGGGCAGAGGCGGCCGCCTCCAATGCATCAATCTTGTCTTCAGTCGACAGTTCGAAATATGTTTGCGAGGTCATTGGGTACTATCGGAGACGGCCAGAGAGCTTAGCTCTTTCGCCATCCAGATTGGAGCGCTGGCGCGCAATCCGAAAAGCTCGCGCCGTTCTTCTTCGCTGAGCTGAGACTTTAGTCGCATCAAGGTGTCCCGTGCCTCGGACTTCCCGAAATAGGCAAGCGCGCGAAAGGCATGCCCAGCTCTGCTGTTGGGAGCGCGAAGCTGCCAATTTGGCACATGCCTGAGTTCGATCTCTTGCGCACCGAGCTTTAGGCGTCGGCTGGGGCCGGATGTCCAGAAGATTTGGCGTGCCGGGTTTTGCGTCGACAGGCCAAGGATGTTGGCTGCCGAAGCACCGCTGATCGAGACACGCTCGCCAGTCGTCCTGGCAATGCTCTCCACGACCGCTCCAACAGAAGGTGCCCGTTCTCCGAACCGTGTCTTGACCGGCAAAGCGAATAGGCCACGCCTGACACGCATGAGCTCTCCACGCTTGACGAGCCTCGATAACGCCTGGTCCACCGCAGCGCGTTCGCCAAGATGCAATAACTCTCTTGCGGACAGGGTCGCCCCCTCCGGCAAAGCCTCTGCATAAGCCTTGATGGCTTGAGATGTAGTGGTCATAGCAATCTCCTTGCGTCAGATATATAGTCAGTTTTCTGACAGTATGCAAATCAGAACTCATGCTGGTGGTACCTGCGGTCAACATGTTGGAGGAGTTCAGTGATCTAATTGAACCGTCACCGGCATCTATGAAAGATTGCCATACAGGTTATCGAGAATGTGAGACTTCACAAGATTGCTTAGGCAACTGACACTCGTCTTACAAAGACCGCGAGGGGGCCGCAGCAGCGTCGATGGCTAGCTTGAGGCCGGTCTCGGAATGTCCTCTGTGCGATCATCTGCTTTTAGATGCGTCGCACCGTATTCGAACGCCGCCTCATCCACAGCCGCGTGGAACTTTCGAACGAAAAAAGCTGACCCTTCAGTTGTTGTCTAATGGCTCCCAGAGAGCGATGGTCCGCAGAGGCCGTCGTGTTAGCCTTCCCCTGGTTCGTAGCCGATTGAGATCGTCGGGACAAAAGCCTGCGCGGTTCGGTTCTGGTCATAGATTTTCATCGCGAGGTCCGCTTTCGGCATCCAGACACGCCCTGTTTCCACAGCTGCAGACGCCGGCACCGCTGGAAACACGTGGACCAACACGCCTTCCCCATGATGGGCTTTCATTCTGTTAAAGAGGTCGCGAAGCAACTTCTTGTAGGTAGAAAGGTCGTCCTTCCTGCGCATTATGTCGTTTCCTGGTTGCTCACATGTGATCGACCATATGGCCGTCTCTTTCCCCAACACGGAGGTAATCCGGTCGTCATTCACCGTGGCGCTCAGAGCCAACTTTAGCGCAACCGGCACGTCCTTCCTGCCACCGTATTCCGTGACCTGGTAGAAAATGTGCGGTTGGTCAGACAGCCATTTCCATGTGTTCGGTTCGCGGTGCTTCTGATGTACAGAAACGGGAACTATGTCCCCTAAGAGTGTACCGAGACGGATAAGCAACGGCTGCGGTGCTAAGGCGAAGACGCTGAGCTGACGAATCTCCCGCTGTTCGATGCGCTCCTTAATCTTCCGTGCGAAAAGACGCTCCAAGTTCTCGTTCTGCTCGGTCCAGTAAGCTTTTTCGTGATCCTTCCGCTCCGATCCGATCAATTCGAGGTCGATCGTGCGGCCTTCCGCTGGGTGGTGATCCGGGGGCATCGCGCTGAAGATTGCACGCGTCGTCACTAAGGAGTCGCGTTGGCCAATCGTGGCGGCAAACCTGACGACATGCGAGACGCGGTCGACATCCATGTCGGTGACGATTTCAATCCGGTCCTCGTGCTCCGCCTTCATGGCCAGAAGAACATCCTCGGGATAGTCGGCCAGATAGTCCACGTCGATCGCCTTGTGGTGGACCGGACACATTAGCATTAGGTTGTCGATGTCTTGGGCAAGCTGGGGAGATCTCACCGTATCTCCCCTGGGTCCGCCGGACTCGTCAGCGACGATGTGGGCAATATAGCCGAACTTACCTGTGCGTTTGCCTGAGATGAGGTCGCCGATCAGGAGCTTGTTACATCCACGGAATTGACACCGCCCCCCCGCCTTTGCCCACAGGGCATTTGCGACTTTTGCTGGAATTGTTGTCTTCGACATTTCGCCTTCCTATTGCCGCACCGAAGGCGACACCTTTCAAATGATTCTTCTATGCGATCGCGACACCGGGTCATTGATCATTTCGACACGTTGTGGCCATCGGCCGCGCATAAACAGGTAGGTTCCCACCTGTAGCATCACGAACATCCGCAGCCGAACAATCATCAAGACGGAGAAGTCTATGTTGCCGGCGTCCTCGACCAGGGCCTGCATGGTAGTTATGTCGGTCATACTCGGGGTCACCGAAAAGCTAGGATGAGAATGCCATTCCCCAAGGTAATTAAAGCGGCTGAAGTCGTTGCCATGCTTCTTGAAAAAGGCTTCCAACGCTTGGGTGTGTAGCTCCGGGCGACGCTCGAAGTACGCGCTTTCACCACCCCTTGGATCGACCGTGACGTCTACAACCCGAAATCGCCCCTCGTCATCCAACTGCTCAGCGAGCAACAAGCCCCCGGTTTCCCGGCGCCCTGCTTGGGACAGTTCCCGGCGGATTTTCCTGCGGACCGAACTAGGCAGAGCGATTTGCATCTTGGTCCTGTTCAGGGAAGAGAAGAGACACGAGTTCTTTCAGCTTCACCTCATCGGGGCACGAACCCGCATCCCAGCCTTCCGTGCCGGTATAGCTGATGGGGTGAGTATCGAATGGGGCTGTGAATATCCAACCTTCGCTAAGGCCTATCGCATACGCCGGAGCGGGAAATTGGCTGCCACCACCGCGAAGGGTATCGATAGCGAAACGGGCGAGGTGGCCAGCAATTACGGAGACGTCTGCGTCGTCGGCGATCAACGGTGGCTGAGCCGTCCGCAAGACACCGTAGTCCACTTGCTGGGAAGGCATCTCCCACTCAATGTTCTGATCGTCGCACCACCTGAGAATCTGGCGGCGTGCCACGTCAGGTGACGGATCGTGACCAGGTCGGGATCGGGCCACGATCCCACCGATCCCACCGCCGAAGACCTCAGCCCAGACCATTGCCCGGCCACTGAATCTTGCGGCGGATGCGGCGAGGCCGAAAACAGTTGCATCCGCCGTAGCGTCGATAATCAGGTCGCAGTTGGAGAGCGTTTCGAGCGCAGTGGCGGTCCACTCAGAACTCTCCTGCCCGCCAAGGTTTACGATTTGCACGGTGACCCTAGCTTCTGGGGCAATTTCGAGTAGCCGCGCCCGCAATACCTTTGCCTTGTGAGCACCGACACCACGCCAATCCAGCTCGTTCCTCACTAAGTTGCCGGGAGCGAGAATGTCGTCGTCAAACAGTTCAAGTTTGCGGGCACCCGATCGCACCAGCATTGCCGCCACTTTCGATCCGAGAGAGCCGCATCCTATTAGAGCGATCCTCTTTTCGGAGAGCGCCGAGTTTGCGGTAGGAAGTCGCTGTTGGTCGGCGTCGATAACGAATGTGGCATAGCCGTAATCGAGGACGCCGCCTGCCGTCTTGCGGTACACCATTGCCAACCAAGCGGTCGCGTCATCTACAAGCAGGTAGGTGGCAGGCGGCCAAGCCGGATATTCAGTGTTGATGCCTGCAGACTCGAGAACGAGGGACAAGTTTTTTTCGTTGGCTGGGCCCGGAAATATAAGTCCCCGAGGAACACGGATCGCCGTCCCCTTGTAGTTAGAGGCGGTCGCCACGGGCTTATTCTGTTGCCAAATCCTATCTCCATCCGAGCCTAGAGCAGTAAGATGCGCAACGGCAGCTTCTCCATAGTAGTGTTCGTCGACCTCGATTGGCTCCAGGTGACCGTCATCCATGGCCTGAAGCAAACGCAACGCTTCCTCGGGTATGACAAGCCTGAGATAGGTCCCGCGAAGACGCTGACCTTCCGATACCGCGTGAGCTGAGAGAACCCCGTGGCCCTCCATTTCTGCGCTCTCGCCAACAAGCAGGCGATGGGCGCTTTCGATCATCATTGAGCCAGTGCAACTCAGTTCCCAATTGTCGGGCCGATACTCGAGACAAAGCTCGCCAGACTGACCGTACTGATGTCCGGATATGCGTTCACCGTCGGCGTTGAATACCAACGGAGGAATCGATGGGAAAAAGTCCGGGTAGTGCATTACGAGGCGCCACCTGGAATCCGCTTCGACAATCTCGAAGTTCAACAGCAACTTCAGTCCGTCAAGGCCCCATCGCACGTTCTGGAGCCAGTCAGCCGATTGCTCAAGCCGAGCTATTTCAAGCCGCTCTGACAGGCCCCGGCCGGGATTCGAAACCCACCAGATCATTTGCCGCCGAACCCTGCCGGCTTGCCCGGAACGCGCGCCTCGGCGGGGAAGGACGGCGCAGCCAGCACAGCAGGCGCGACGGTGGTAGGACGCAGTAGCGACGATGTGGGCTTTGGCGCTGCCCGATCCCCAGCCCGCTCAGCCAGACCACGACCAATGCCGGGGGCCACGGAGTCGGTTATTGCCTGACGACTACTCACCTGGGCCGCGTAGAAGAAGTCTCGCCGAGCTGCTTCCAGCCATTCGAAGAAAGCAACCCGGCGTTCCGGATGTTCTGCCCACTTGTCGGCGAAATTCTCAAGGGGGTCAGACGGATTGGGTATATAGTACCGAATGCCGTCGAAGCCGATGAAACGATCCATCTTGATCAGGATCGAAACGAGGGCTTGGCCGATCGTTTCCTCGCCTTCATATGCGTGCGCCGACAAGGTCGTGAGAATCACCGAGATCGGTTTGACGTCCTTACGGTCCGCGAACATCTGATCGCGGTGCCGTTTGAGGATCATGATTGCTTGTTGCAGCGGAGTGACCACACGGTAATCGGGGATACTCTCCACGCTGGCCTGGGTTGCTTCGGCGAGCTTGCGGCGCTTGCGCGAGAAAGCGACAGCCATGCGCGAACGGAACCAGTTGGCGTAGCCCTTTGGGTTGGATCGAGGCCAGTCGCTGGTGTGCTGAAAGAAGAGAGGGTGTTTGTTGTCTGTGATGGCTATCGCAGTGCTGGCCCACTGCGCGTTGAGCCCGCTCGATTCCAGCAAAAGCCGCGTAGAGGCTCCGTTTGGGAGCGCCGGTACGATGTCCATATGGAACTGGGCACCATCCGCATACTCGAGCGTCCAGCAACGACGGCCTTCGCCGAGCGGCTTCACCATGGCCTGTGCCACACGATAAGACTCAATCTCGACTCGAAGCATTTCCTTGAGGGCGTATTGGGTCAAGTGACCCTTCGCCAGCGCAGCCAACTCGCAAACCGAGTCGATGTCATATTGACCGTTTTCGTCCTCTGGTTTGATGACGGTACCCAGCCGGAACGAACCCTGGGAGTAAACTTGCGGATCGTACTGCTTTACCGACGACGCGTCGCGATGCAGCCAGGTGCCCAGGGACTCATACCTGGAAACCGCCTGCTCGTATCTGGTGGGCGAGATGGTAAGCTCGTCCGCTAATGCCTCGAGGTAATCTTCGGCTTCCTTGGTAATCGTAATCATCGTACCCCCGTTCTTGTCACTTAGAGATAAGCATGACCACCGATGCTGCGCCGGGAGGCGCATGTCGACTGGCAACTCGATCAGCAGTGTCCCAGAGTTTGATAGAGTCCGTCGATACACGCGAACCAGAATGGGATGGTGCTCAGCAGAAGCTTACCGCACACAAGTTGTACTTAAGTTGTCGCCACTCGCGGTTCAAGAGACTATTTTCAACGACTTGTCGAGAAATGAGAAATAAACTGCGCCGGGTTTGCTGGAGGCCAGTTGGTTGAAGTTATGCGGATCTCAATTGGCCGGATCGCTGAATAAAGACGGCCTAAGTTGACGAAGAGGCGAGTGGACTCAGATAGAGTCATTTCGAAGTAATCAAGATTGTTTCTTCATCGAAAATCGATACCTGTGACCTTGGTCAACCCTCTGCCTACAGATCATCGCCATCGGATATCACCTTGAATTCTGCACCGAGCGAATAACAATCGGCGCGCGCTCCGAGCAACAATGCATCAAGTTGCTGCAACTGACGAACATCTTTGCTCGTTTTGTCTCCCAGATCCATTCTTTCGCGAGTGGTTTCGTAGACCGATTTGCGAACACGCGGCTGAAAAACAACGACCGTTTTTGCAAATTTTGATCCCAGTCCATCGAGTGTTCTGAAAAATTCGTCCCTGTTCTGCTGTCGCACGCCATCATGCCATACTGCATCTTTCAAAACGCCGTTGGCATTTGCAGTAAGCTTTTCCTTCAATAGCCCGCGGTCGATATGACGTAAGTTTTTGACCGCTTGCCCTGTCACCACCTCGTAATCGGGGACTGACAGCTCTCGGTTTGTATTGTCTGACCCACTCCCTTTGACATGTATGAGCGTAAGTCTTGGTGGGTCGGTTTGATCGTCCAAATGAATGAAGTCTGCGGACTCCATGGAACCGTCGTCGCAGACTAGCCAGCCTGTTGGAGCTCCGCGGTCCGCGAGGTTTGGCCAATGTTTTGCGACTAGACCAAAAAGCGACCTGTCGTCCTGGCTTCCGGTTTGTTCGACTGCAAATCTCTTTCCATCCAAAGGTTTTTCTTTGTCAAAAGCGGTGTCGTCCAGATCCATTCGAACCCAGTCCCAGTTCTCAAACCGTGCGTCGCGAAACCGGGTTTCGTAAAAATGACCACGCGAATATGTGTGGCCTGTGTCGAAGTATATCGTAAGATTTTCGGTATTCTGAAGCACCTTTAAGACTTCCGCTTCGATCGCGTCCTGATCGAACCCTTCCAGTTTTCGGGCTTTCAGGCGAATTTTTGAATTCGAAGCGACTTCGAAATCGTAGGCCAACTTGCCAATTTGGTTTTCACCCCAAAAGACAGCAGTCTCAAAACTCGGACTCCCTTCAATCGCTGTCAGCTCGAATTTCGCGACATCTCCAAACTGCGCAATAAGGCGTGCATCATCGTTTGCCTCTCCTGCAGCGCCATCACGAACTTGCTCAGGGACGATGAGCGCCATGCCGTACGGCTGTTCGATCCCCTCGAGGGTATCGATAGTGGAAGCAAGTATTGGCAGTGGCCGGTCTGGCCGCCCCTCGTCTTCAATAAATTTGGCGGCCCGTGCCAGTATCAGATTAAGGTTTGTCGTGAATTCTTCCCAGGATTGCGATGGGCCCAGCCAAATGCGTCCCGAAGTCGGACTGGCCCCGACAATTTTGGAAGTTGCGACGTCTGATAGGCTCATTGTCGACCGGACTGAACTGAAATAGTAGCTCTGGTCGCCGAGTGGATCGAGCGAGGATTCAAGTTCTTGCCCCGACAGAATTTTTGAATCCGGCTTGATGGCGGTTCTTGTGTGAATACCGCTAAGCCAAAGGGTCCTGACTTCGCTTTCCACGAAGGCCCGGTTGATCTGAATTGAAGTCAGGCGCGAAATGCTTGCAAACGGACCATCAGTCGCGCTCACAATCTTGCGCACAATAGTGTTTCTCAAGCCGGTATCTGAGAACGAGATTGCGATGATGTTCGCTCGTTTCGCGACCACAATCAGGTGGTGGGCAATATCCTGAAGTTCATCTCCGGAAAACCAACTTGGCGGCCGTTTTACCGAATAATGAGCCCACGATATTGCGGTACCTGCCACCTCGATATCCGGATCTTCAACAGTGGTAAATCGGGGCCTTTCTAGTTCCTTCTGATCTGCCGTTTCTTTAGCCAAGGTCTTAATTCGTGCCAGTATCGCGCTTGCAACCGGTGCGGCGCCTACTGCTGCAAACAGCGAGACAGACAGATATGGGGAACATTGTCCGCTTGAGATGGCCATCTAGATCCCCCCTGAATTTCAATCCCTTTGGCAAATAAACGAAGACTTCCAACCTCTACTTCCCGAGGTAATGTTCCGTATGCCACATTCCCTTTATGGGGACTGCTCCCTGCTGGTTTTTCTGAAATTCGTGCCACCAGCGTGCCGCTTGCCAGATCGCCTCGGGACAGCTGGCGCGGCTTTCCAAACCTGGTGTCAAATCGTATCCGTTGGCGGAACACAGAGCTTCGATGAATGCGGCCGACGGAATTCCATAGCCATCGAACAGAGGATTGGTTGCCCGACCGACACCCCAGACATAGCCGAGCCAGAGCAACAGCAATTCAACGCAATCAAGGTCCACACGCTGCTTCTTGAACTGCAGAATGGTCTTCTTCATTTCGCTCAGTTTCACCGGAAGCTGCAGGAGCGCAATGTTGGGGAACATGTTCTTGCTGGCGTAATTGGAGAGATGAGCCTCTTCAACGGCGTTGTCGGAGGGTGGGTAGCCAAATCCTTCCGCTGGCTCCAGAGAGATCTCCCAAATCGCACTCTTCTTGGTCGGAGCGGATCCTTGGAGAAGAACGACGTGTGACCAATGACTCGGGCTCATATCGTTTCTAAGGTGCCCCTGGGCGACACGAGTGTGGAAATAGGCCTTCTGTTTACCGCCAATCAGGACCAGATAGGACAGGCCGCTTGCCCCCTCTTCAGCCGCGAGTTTCTTGAGATTTCTTTCGACCCACTTCAGATTGTCTTCGTTTCTATGCCTGACCGTTTGCACGAATTCCGGATTCAGTTCTTTGGCCGACGAGGCAATGATGTTTAGCATCTGAAATCTCCTGGAAGCCGGTCACCTGAGAAGTCCAAGCGGGACTTCCCTCGGATTGGCCGGGCGTTTGTGGATTTCGTAGTAGGTAACTTTGGCTTCGAGCGTGCTGGCGGCTTTGCGCAACGCGAGCATGGCAAATTGATCGCCCTGGTGCTTGTAGACCACTTCAGTTCGGTAGCGCTTGCCGAAGACCTGCTGGGCAAAATACGGCTCGGCGTCTGGCGCCGAAGAATGCCGCGGCCAACGCGTCTCCTCGCCTTTGAAAAACTTCCGAAACCCTGCCCCGATATTGTTGAGCTGGTCGCTGCCAACAGTAGACACCAAAGAGGAAGGCGAGCAGATGATTTCAATAAATCTGGTCTGCCCTGATTCCTTGATCCTGGTAACGCGTCCCCAATGCACATCCCCTGTCAGAAGCAATACTGGACGACCGGCGTTAGATAGGCGCTGAAGTGCTGTAACAATGCTTGCATACGCGTGAACCGGCCGATGAACTGGAGCGTGATGGCAAGCGACTTGTGCGTGTCATGCAGCGCCGCGAGCTTGAGCTGAGCGAAATCGAAGCCCTCGCCGAGCATGTTGACACAGATGACGATGCGCGAGCCCGTGCTCTTGCGGTTGTGGAGCGCCGCCAACGCCGCGCGATTCTGGCTGTCCGGCCTCTCTGAATAGACCTTCACTGGTGCGAACTCTGGGGCGAGCCGCTCGTAGATCTCAGCGAGATCATCGGCGCGCGCCTGCGTTTCAGTGCGCGCCATCAGAATGTGGTCGAGTTTCTGCTCGTTTACGTCGTTCCGCAGAGCTTCTATGGCCGCACGAGCGACGACCTCATCGCGCGTCTTCTGGTCGCCGTACTCTTCAACGGTCCTGAGATTGATTTTTTTGTAGTAGCCGGCGCGCTGAGCGTCGCCGAGTTTGTAGTTGAAGATAATCTTGCCATCTACGCGCTGGTCGTCCCGGCGGAACGGCGTCGCCGTGAACTGGAGGACCTTCCCGCTGCTGAAGCGGTCTCGGACTGAGCGCCAGGTCCGCGCGGTGATGTGGTGCGCCTCATCAACGAAAAGGTGTGAGCATCCGTCGATTAGCGTCGCGGTGGCGGTCGCGTCGGAAGCCTCCAGTGAGTTTGGCAGTGCGATGATGATGTTCGCGTTCTCCAGAAGTTCTTCGGCCTCGTTGACGTTGCGGATGCCACCGGAGATGAGTGCCACACGGGGGCCGGATAACTCGCCTGGGATCGATTTGGCCGTAGGTAAATAGCCAAGGGTTGCAAACTTATCCGCGATTTGGTCACGTAAGGGTACGCCCGACACCAGCACGAGAGTGCGGGCTGGTCGAAGATATACTTGTGCGGCAAGCATGGTCTCGGTCTTGCCTGTCCCCGTCGGCAGCACGACCGTCGCGGGCTCAAACGTGTCGCCCACGGCGAAGTGGGCAGCGATAGCATGGAGAGCGCCGAACTGCGGAAGACGCAGGCCTGGCTCGTCATTCTGGCCCTCCAGCCGAAAGCTGAACTGGTTCTCCCATGTGGTTAGCAGCTTCTCGGGCGTGTCGACGCGCTGGGTAAGCGGTTCTACAACGTCCCATTGCAAGGTCATGGTCTCGGGGATCGTAGCGTTACGTGCTAGGCCTGCCGCCAGGACAGGCAGATCCGTCTCGCGGCGCTTCGCACCTTTGCGGCGGATATAGAGTTGGTCGTATGGTGGCCTTAGTTCGGTCTTGACTAGGTCATGACCCGGCATGTCGCTTACGAAAATGCGGGCGCGTGTCGTGGCTCCGCGGAACACGACCTGCCTGACTGCATTGCGGCCGACCTTTACCCGAAGCTCCGGCAAGGGCGGCAGAGTGAGTCGGCCCCTCCAGTCCTCGAACATGCTCATCGTCACCCCCTGGTGTGACGGCAGCGATTACGTGCGCCGCTCATTGCTAGGACAAAAAAATCTAGACGCTTGCGGCCAATGCTTCAACCAGGGCGAGTGGCGACGAATAGTTTACTGCCAGGCTCAGCGTGAGCGTTGCCCTGTATCAGCTTCAGGCACAAGCGAATTTTCGAGATTCGCCGCAATCCATCCCATTTTCTTTAGTGTCTGCAACCAACAACTAACGGCGACTTTTAGGAAATAGCCGTAATAAGCTGAGCGTCCGAAATGCGGCGCGAAGCGTTCACAAAATCCCCCACGCCCGATACCGTCCCCTCCCCGTCATCTCCCGCACACCGAGAGCACTGACTAGATTGAGCGCCCCTCGTGGCGTGATCCCTGCCGCCTTGGCAAGCATGTGCGCAGACACAATCGGCCGCGACAAAATGAGTTCGATCGCAGCCGGCAGGCTGCTATTAGATCTCTTGCCGACAGCGCGCCGCTCGAGTTGCCGCTTCGCGAGCGTCAGCCGATCAATATCCTTCATTCCTCTGGATGCAGCTGCAGTCATAGCATCGAGAAAGCCAACCAACCTCGTCGTCCGGTCTCGCGCACGCCGGCGTTCACGCGGGATATCTCGAAGCCCCAGGGAGTAAGCGAAGAGGTGCGACCGGACCTTTCCTCGCGATCTTAGAAAATCCGAAACGAGCAGCTGCCCAAGCCAATGCTGCCGCTGCAGCGGTTCAAGACGCTCCCATGCATCCCACAGAAGCGCAGCAGCCAAGGTCGCCGGAAGCGCTTCAACATTTCTGACCAACTCGAGCCATTCAGAGATCCGTTCGGATTCGTCCCAATCTGGATCCCGAATGACCAACTCGCCCACAATGAGTTCAGGTTGCCGGGTTCTGGTGGATCCGGAGGGAACGGCTTCCACCAGCCAGCTGGTTTCCGCAAGCACCTCGTCGATCTCCGCCAATTCCGGAGGAACTGCATCGTGCTCGTCCGTTTCGAGGTCCCTCCCCTCCCCTCTCCTTTTGAGTGTTCTGGGAAGCTCATCCTCCTGCTCGGCAATCCCTGCAAAGGCCATGATCCCAGTTCGCGAGACCGCCCAGCCCGGATCGTTTCTCACTGCCCGTCGTCTTGCCCGCACGATCCGGTGCGCAATGACGAGTTCATGGCTTGGTGCACGAACGTCCATCTGGGCATCGTGCAGAACCAGGTCTTCCAGATGGACGAGTTCACCGGCAACCCACATGCTGGAGACGGCCTCGAAGAAATCGGCCCGCTCTGCAAAGCCCTGTCCGACTTCTGAGCGGGCGACACGCTCATCAAACCGCGCCAGCGCGTCCTCCGCCGCCGATATCGGCTCTATCAAAGCCTCAAGGTTCAGTTTTCCAATTTCATAAGGCATTGTATTATCGCGGTTTCCACATCTATACGGAAGTTATCACGTAATTTGCTTCCGTCATAGATTACCCCTTCAACTCACATTCGCCGAAATACAGTCTGACGCCTTCTGAATTGAACAAAGGCCCTGCAATCCGTGCTCAGATCGACGAGAAGGCTCGGTTTTCCTGGGGTTTTGACGGTTCAGATCGTGGAAAAGGCGCTCAAGAGACGTTTACAAACGATCGGTTATCCGTATCTTCTTTATTTGGAAATTCGCTCTCTTATCGGCTCTCAGGCGTCCCAAATGGCGAAATCAGCGCTCAATCGCTCTTCTCATCGACCTGAGGGACGGCTGATCGGCTATGCACGCGTCTCCACGGACGAGCAGGCGACTGAAGCCCAGGAGATGGAACTGCGATCGGCCGGCTGCGACACAATCGTTGAAGAATACGGATCCGGCGCATCGCGCGCGCGGCCCGCCCTTGCAAGGCTCGTTCGAGAGATTGGAGCGGGTGAGACTTTGGTTGTCGTCCGGCTTGACCGTCTCGCCCGCTCAGTGAACCATCTTTTGGAAGTGATCGAAGATCTGAACGCGAAGGGCGCACATTTTCGCTCGCTGAGCGACCCTATCGACACAACAACACCTCAGGGCATGTTTTCCCTTCAGGTTCTGGGGGCAGTCGCACAGCTCGAACGCGCCTTGACCTCCGAACGCACAAAAGCCGGCATCAAAGCCGCAAAGGCGAAAGGGAAGTTACCCGGCAATCCAGGAATTCGAGAGCGCAGACCTGAAGCACTCGCCAAGATGACGGCCGCTCAGAAGGCAGCCTACGGCGCACGCATTCAGGCGACTGCCAGTCAATGGCTTCCCATTGTCCGGCGCATGCGCCCCGATCACACCTGGGACGATATCGCGCGATTTCTGAAAAGCCGCGGATTGGACTGGACGCCCGAACGACTGCGGCGCGCGGTGAAGTGGATGGTCGCAGAGGGAATGGCGGACAAGGACCTGCTCAAAAAGTCGCCACCGCGTCCGCCGGAAGACCGGCTGATGACGCTGGTTGCTGGCATCCATTCGTCCAATCCTGAGCTAACCTTGCGCGAAATCGCCAGCCAGCTCGAACGGCTGCACGAACGTACGCCCCGAGGCAGTATCAAATGGGCGCTCTCTTCCGTTAAGAACCTCATCGACCGCGCGAAACGCAATGGCCTGATCGACATTGGTGAAACAGAACTACCGGAGTGAAAAATAGGCGCGAACGCAGTACAAATCGCGCGTTCTGATCCTACTGGAAACCTGGCAAACAAACCGTAAAGCCCAGAGCGCAGAAGCATGGTCGCCCTGGTCATCAACAACCGCGGGGAGCCTGCCCAGTGGGCCGTTGAGCGAGCCAACGCCATCATTGTTGAGCATGTTTCTACACTTGCCACAGCCGCCCGATCTGATGACAAAGCAGAGCTCGCGATTTCCGCAAATGCTCTCGGCCAGGCAATTGACGATTCCCTGCTCGGTACTTTCGATTGTCGCGTCGACAACGAGTGAAGCCTGAATCCGAAAAAGTGTGGCAACCCCGAACAAGTTGACGTCATGTTTCACACCTTCTCATAGGTTCTCGAGGGGCGTCGGACACTTCAAAGCCTTCTTTCCGGCTGCCACTAGCATCAGAGGTCTCAGCCAACGCGCGGGCGGCTTTCTTGTCGGCATCGAGCTTTGCACGCAAGAGCGCCATCACCATCGGCCATGTCGAGAACTGGCCCTCTCTCGCCTTGTCGGTCAAGCTACGCAGATAGCCGCCAGCACTCTTGATCTGATCAGCTCGCTGCAGGATCGCCGCGAGCGTAATTCCGGCTTGTACCTCGCCCATGGCCTCGCAAGCTTCTCGCCAGGCGCTCGGGCTGACCCTCAGCATCGGCCGGGCCACCTCCGTGGCCGCCAAAAAGTCCCGCCAATGGCGTATTCCGCCCCCCTGGGCCATGTCCACAATATCGGGGCAAGCATCCAACACTATCCCCAAAGGCAACTCCCGTTTCGGCAAACTCCTCAAGTTGTTGTTTTTCTCGTCGGTCCCGCCAGCCTCTTTTTTTCGAGAGCGATGTTCAGATTCAAAATTAGAGTCTGGATTTGAATTCTGTATGTGGCGTCCAAAATGGGACTCATTGGCATCCAGATTCTGTGTTTTCGTAAATGATTCCAAAATGTCATGCACCTCGGTCCACAACTCGTGCAGCTCTTCGCAAAGCTTCTCGATGACCTGGCGAGGCGCCGATCGCGGCAATCGGCCGACAATCTCCTGGTAGATCTGCTGGACACGGCCCCAGTTGCCCGGAACGCGTTCTTCGATGCCGGCATCTATCATCTTCACAATATCCCGACGAAGGAGCGTAAGCCTCTCCTTTGCGATTTTGAATGCCTTCTTCTCGGCCTGCACGGCTTCTGCAAGCTGCTCGAACTCCTCGGCACGGGCGACGATCGGCGAGAGGTCGAAGCCATAGGCCTGTTCAACCTCCCCTCCCCGCCCCTTTCGCGCAAAACGCTTCCCGTTCGGGCTGTCACGGCGAACGATAAGGCCGCAATCAACTAGGACCGCCAGATGCCGGCGCAGCGTTGTTGGCGGCATACCATTGGCGCGCGCCATAAGCTGCTCGTTCGACGGCCATACGATGAGCGTGCCGTCGCTGCAGAGCTCATTGTCCGGATGAAAAGATAGGAGCGCGTTGAGGATAGCCAGGGAACGGTCTGTGGCGCCAAGAAGGTCTCGGGCTTCGCGGATCGAGCGGAAGACCTTCCACTTCTCGACCGCTGCTCCATCAGGCATTGATTTCGCGGCAACTTGGCTTGCCATCAGGCCAAGCGTCATCGGCCGCCGCCCAAAGGGCGTCGTTGTGATATGCGTCTGCATTTTCTTTCACCTATTGCTAGGCAATAGAAAACTGCTCGCCGAAAAGGCGCTCACGACTCAAAAGAGTCTTGACTGTGATTCCGGGAAGTGCGATTCTCTAGTCACCACAACAAGAGAGGGCTTCCGGAAGCGATTTCGGTGGCCTTTTTCTTTGCCAAATTTCCTGCTGGCCGTGATTTACGACCGTTAATTCAGTCGCTTCCTCCCTCTCCATCTCGCTGAAACTCTAGATAAAGGTGCTCTAGTCGATTCGACAAGTAAGCGCCAAATCGCGAGGCGTCCTTGGACTTCAAAGCCAACGTGAACGCCTTCCCACTGTCTTTAGTGGAGACCTTCACGGCGGCGTCGGATAGGCTCCAGGCTTTCTCCGCTGGACGTTGTTTCTTGGATTTTGTCGCTCTGGAGACCTTGAGCTTCTCAATCAGAAAGCCAAACCGCCCCCCTTCCTCAAGCTCGATGAATGCATCAGATTGAATCAGTTCCAGTGCCAGTGCAGATTTTGCTGGCGCTTGTACGATTTTCTTAAGGTCTTCCCAACGATCGCGTCCAACCCCCTTGGCAGCACCCAGAGCATTGAGCACGGGAGCTGGGACGGTCTCGGCCACTGAGAGCATTCTGGACAGCAGAGTGTCATCAATGGTGAGAGCAGTCTTGATTGTCGCTTTATCGATCCCCGACTCCTGCAGTCGCCTTGCGTATAGTGATTTCTCGATAAAGCTCAGATCGTCCCTGGCCGAGTTTTCTTGGCCTTGCGCAATCACGTGGGCGATCTCTTCAAGAGGCTTCACGACCGCGCGGACTTTTTGGCCAAGTTTCTTCGCGACGCGCACCCTACGATGTCCGAAAACGATAATGTGACGTGCGCTATCGTCGGGACTAGGTCGAACCAGAACCGGTTGATGCTGGCCTGCTTCCTTGATTGCTTCAAGCAGTTCTTGGTCCTTAACCGGATCCTCGCCAATGCGATCCTGATAGGGGGAGGGGTCCAATTTTTCAGGGTCCAGGGAAACGACCACATCCCCCTCAAGCACCCGCATCGAATTCTCTGCCAAATCGTCCAGAGACTGCATCATCGACCGGGAAGCGCCCCGTCGTGCATAATCGACGCGAGATTCGCCTTTAGCTGCCGTTTCAGTCGGCTTATTGGGCTGAGCACCTATGTTGCTCAAAAGATGTTTTCTAGCCATTATTCTCACCTGAAATCGCAGATACCGTATTGATTTTCCGTCGATTTTCCCCAATTTGCACGGCTGTCAAGAGTTTGGTCATTTCCGTCCCCATGCCTTGTGGATCAAAGAAGTGATTTCACCATTGACAGCGTTTAGGGACTCAATTGCTCGGTCATAAGTTGAACGAACGAATTGGGCGCGCTCGACTTCATATACGGTCTGCTTGGTTATTCCAGCGTCGGAGATCGCAGTCGACTTCACCATTTGATTGTTCAGCATTCTCTTGTTGAACATCGCCTGCATAAAGCCGACCATTTGCGCCTGCGGACCGTCAGTCGCCTCGTATCGAGTCACAAGGAATCGGAACCAATCCAGAGTGACTTTTGCCCCCGCACTCTTGATGGACTGCAAGATGCCGCCAAGCATGAGCAGAAACTGGCTCATGCTCATCACGTCAAGCATTTGCGGATGGACAGTGATGAGAACCGCCGTAGAAGCGGTGAGTGCGGTCAGAGTCAGATAACCCAGTTGCGGCGGACAATCGATGACAATCACATCATATTCGTCATCAACTTCCTTTAGAGCTCTGGAAATACGTGTGAAGAACAGCCGCCCCTCGTGGGAATTCGCCGCAGCGAGGGGAGTTTCATACTCGTACTCCTGAAGCTCCAGGTTGGCGGGCACGATATCCAAACCGGGAAAGTTTGTTTGGCGAATGACGTCTTTGATAGAGCATCGAGCGTCATCATACCGAAGTGCCTCGAACAATGACGGGTTCTTGTCCAATTCAGGCTGAACACCATGCAGAGCCGTCAATGAAGCCTGCGGATCGAGATCGATAGCCAGAACTCGATGTCCGGTCAGCGCGAGATACTGTGCAAGATGCGCGGTCGTAGTAGTCTTCCCAGATCCGCCCTTGAAGTTTACAACCGAGATAACCTGCAGATGCTCGCCGTCTCGACGGCGGGGGACATAATTCTTGATGTCGCTTCGACCGTGCTTGTCCAGGTACTCCCGCAGCTCCAACATCTGATATGCCGTGTAGGATCTTCGCCCGGAAGGGGAAACCGTTGGATCTGGCCCTTTGCCATCGAGGTGCAATTTTTTTATGTGGTTCTGCGTGACGCCGATGAAGTCGGCGACTTCGGCCAGGGAAAACATCCGCAGGCCCTTTTGCGCATCAGGGGGATACTGCTCCAATCGAAGCATATTCAACCGGTCAGAGATCAGTTCGCCCTGCTGAATGATCTCCTCGTCGAAATCTAACGACTCTTTTTCTGCGGCAGAAGACACCGAGATCTCACTTTCTTCGGAATAACGCTTTTCCTAAGACGAACAGCGGGAAAGCGTTATTACTATGAGCGATTCCGGTACACGCGCAAGCGGTTTTTGGTTAACACAATCTTAACGAGTGCCTCCAGGTCAAATCTCGAGATCCCAAGATTTCCTATTTTTGTTGTTTATTTTCTGTAGCTTACGTTCGTATGGTGAATTTCACAGTATCATTATTTTTCCCCGAAAGATTTCCTAAGGGGCTCATCAAAGCAGGCATCTCATAGATGCCAATAGACGAAATTCCGCTTAAATCTGCCACATTGCGACCCGACTCAGGAAAGTGAGAACCGCCAACAGCCAGACCTTCGTTTCCCTACAACAGCGCAATTTACCGCGGAACCCGCAGCGTGCGATTTTTGGGTGGATACGCCTACGAGGGATCTGAAAACAAAAAGCAATCTTGGCAAAAATCGAGCGTTAATCAAAGGTTTCCCATCGTCACATTTGCCGATTCCAACAACTCTCCTTAGGTGTGGAAAACTTTTTCTCAACCTTGCGATGACGCTTCGTTCCGTGTTGGGTTGCGCCCTCTCGCAAGGTAATCAACCACTGATTGCTGTAATCGTAAATTATTGATCTCAAATATAAAAGGACACTCCGAATGACCTCCGGAGAGCCTGGGCAAACCCTCGTGCCCGGTCCGATAAATGCTGTCTCGGCGAGGCCGCACCATCCCCTGAACATCTCAGCTTTCACCGGTAGGGGAGGGGACGTTGAGGAACGGTGAAAGCCGCCGCCGGCTTATCGCCGGACTGGAAGACTCGCTGGGGTCTACGATCCTGTCGGCGCTGTCGGACGAGGCCGTCGTTGAGGTCATGCTCAACCCGGATGGGCAACTGTTCATCGAACGTGTCGGCAAGGGTATGGAGCCCTCCGGCGAGATGACGTCCCATGACGCTCAGATCATCATGGGCAAGGTCGCCCATGCGCTCGGCACGGAAATCACCTCCGACAAACCGATCATTTCCGGAGAGCTGCCGATAGGCGGTCATCGTTTTGAGGGCCTTCTGCCACCGGTCGTTTCCAAGCCGTCCTTCACGATCCGCAAGAAGGCATCGCTGCTCATCCCGCTCTCGAAGTACGTCGAGGATGGCGTGATGACAGCGGGGCAGGCGGCCGTGATCCGCGATGCGGTTGCCGGCCGCAAGAACATTCTGGTTTCGGGCGGCACTGGCACCGGCAAAACGACGCTGACGAATGCGATCATTGGCGAAATGGTCTCGGTCGCTCCGGATCATCGCCTCGTCATTCTGGAAGACACCGCGGAAATCCAGTGTGCGGCCAGGAACGCTGTAATCCTGCACACGTCCGATACCGTGGACATGCAGCGGCTCCTGAAATCGACCATGCGCTTGCGACCAGACAGGATCATTGTCGGCGAAGTGCGCGATGGCGCGGCGCTGACGCTGCTCAAGGCATGGAACACGGGCCACCCGGGCGGCATCGCCACGGTTCACTCCGACAACGCCTATACCGCACTGACGCGCCTTGAACAGCTCATCGCGGAAGTGTCTCAGCAGCCTATGCCGCACGTCATCGCGGAAGCGGTTGACCTCATTGTCTCTATCGAGCGCTCCCCCGAACACGGACGCATCGTTCGGGACATTGTGTCCGTCTCCGGCTTTCGGGACGGCACCTATGACGTCCGCTCAGCCGTTGCATCTCAGTTCCTCAACAAAAATTCCAACGACAGACAAGGGACTCTTCATGTCGCGTAATTTTGTATTTCTTCTCTTTCTCGCCGGTGCAGGACTGTACCTAATTGAACCAGCATTTGCCTCTGGTGGTGGTTCGCTTCCCTGGGAAGGCCCGCTTCAGAAAATCCAGGCCTCAATCAACGGTCCTGTCGCTGGCGCCGTTGGCCTGATCGCGGTTGCGATCGCGGGTGCGATGCTGATCTTCGGGGGTGAACTCAACGACTTTGCCCGCCGACTGGCCTATGTGGTTCTGGTTCTCGGGGTCCTGCTCGGCGCTTCGACGATCGTCGGCCTGTTCGGATCTTCCGGCGCCTCCATTGGCATTGCTCCGGAAGGGAACGCGGCAACCGTGGACCCGGCTCGTGACTGACGCGCCGGGCCTCAACAGAGCGCGGATCCATCGCGCTCTTTCACGCCCGACACTGTTGTTCGGGGCGGACCGGGAGCTGGTGCTCGTGACCGGTCTTGCCTCGGTCATTCTGATTTTCGTGATCCTGAAGCCCTATGCCGCTGTGCTCGGCGTGGCGATCTGGATCGTGGTGGTTGGCGTGCTGCGGATGATGGCCAAGGCGGACCCTCTGATGCGCGCCGTCTATCTGCGGCACGTCAGATACCGCGCCTATTACCGGCCGACCTCCACGCCCTGGCGGAAATACTGAACATGGTTGCGCTCAAGAAATTCCGGCATGTCGCGCCGTCCTTTTCCGACCTGCTCCCTTACGCGGCGCTGGTCGACAACGGCATCGTGCTCCTGAAGGACGGGGGCCTGATGGCCGGCTGGTATTTTGCCGGGCCGGACAGCGAGAGTTCGACCGCGTTTGAGCGGAACGAAGTTTCCAGGCAGATCAACTCGGTTCTGGCTCGCCTCGGCAACGGCTGGATGATCCAGATGGAAGCCGTTCGCATTCCTTCAACCGGATATCCAGGCAGGGAAAGTTCGCATTTTCCGGACCCGATCACAGCGCTGATCGATGACGAGCGCCGCCAGCGTTTTGAGGCCGGGGAGGGGCATTTCGAAAGCCAGCACGCCATCATCCTGACCTACCGGCCGCCGGAGAAAAATAAGTCCAAGCTGGTGAAGTACATTTATTCCGACGAAGCCAGCCGGAACACGTCTTTTGCCTCCCGGACGCTTGAGTATTTCAAAACGACCATCCGCGAATTCGAGCAGTATATGGCGAACGTCGTGTCGATCCGTCGCATGGAAACGCACGAAGTGCCGGAAAGGGAAGGGGAGAGGCGCGGCCGCTACGATGACCTCTTACAGTTCGCCCGCTTCGCACTGATCGGCGAAAACCACCCGATCCGGTTGCCGGATATTCCGATGTATCTCGACTATCTGGTGACGGCTGAATTCCATCATGGGCTCAATCCCATCGTGGACGGCCGCTATGTCGGCGTCGTGGCGATCGACGGGTTCCCTGCCGAAAGCTGGCCGGGGATCCTCAACGCTCTCGATCTGATGCCGATCACGTATCGCTGGTCGAGCCGGTTCATTTTCCTCGATCCGGTCGAGGCGCGCTCGGTGCTGGAAAAGACCCGCAAGAAGTGGCTGCAGAAGGTGCGGCCGCTGATGGATCAGCTCTTCAAGACCAACTCCGGATCGCTCGATCAGGATGCCATGTTGATGGTCGGGGAAACCGAAGACGCGATTGCCGAGGCAAGCTCGCAGCTCGTCGCCTTCGGCCACTACACGCCTGTCATCGTGCTCTTCGACACGAACCAGGCGCGGCTTCAGGAAAAATGTGAGGCGGTGCGCCGGCTCGTGCAGAGTGAAGGCTTTGGCGGGCGCATCGAAACCCTGAATACGACCGAAGCGTTCCTGGGAAGTCTGCCGGGCGTGTCCTATGCCAACGTTCGCGAACCTCTGGTGAGCACGCGCAACCTTGCCGACCTGGCTCCGCTGAATTCTGTCTGGGCCGGATCGCCGGAAGCGCCTTGCCCGTTCTATCCTGTTGGATCGCCGCCGCTCATGCAGGTGGCCTCTGGCTCATCACCCTTCCGTTTCAATCTTCATGTCGGGGATTTGGGGCATACGCTGATCTTCGGACCGACCGGTTCGGGTAAATCGACGCTTCTCGCGCTGATCGTGGCTCAATTCTTTCGCTATCTGAATGCGCAGGTGTTCGTCTTCGACAAAGGCAAGTCGATGTATCCACTGACGCTTGCCGTTGGCGCGGATCAATATGACGTCGGCAAGTCGGACACACTGGCCTTTGCACCGCTCTCCTCTCTCGAGGATCCCACCGACAAGGCGTTTGCTGCCGAGTGGCTGGAAACCCTCATCGAAATGCAGGGTGTGAAGGTTCTGCCAGAGCACCGCAACGCGATCACGACGCAGATCGACCTGATGTCGAAGTCTCAGCGCCGGTCGCTCACCGATTTCGTGTCGGGTGTCCAGAACCGGGAGATCAAGGACGCGCTGCAATATTACACGGTGGACGGTCCCATGGGTTCGCTCCTCGATGCCGAACAAGACGGCCTGTCGCTTTCCAGGTTCCAGACCTTCGAGATTGAAGAGCTGATGAACATGGGCGACCGGAACCTGATCCCGGTCCTGCTGTATATGTTCCGCCGGATCGAAAAACGCCTGACCGGTGAACCGAGCCTGCTTATTCTTGATGAGGCCTGGTTGATGCTCGGTCACCCAGTCTTTCGCGACAAGATCCGGGAATGGCTGAAAGTTCGGCGGTCAGAACGCCGAGCAGATTGCCAATCAGGTGCAGCAGATCGGCAACCAGATCCAGATGATCGAAAACCAGATCAGCATCTACGAGAACATGCTGCAGAACACGCTCTCCCTGCCGATGCAGGTTTGGGGTGAGGTTGAACAGAACCTCGGCCAACTGCAGAGCTTGGTTCAGAAGGGTCAGGCCATGGCGTTCTCAATGGGCAACCTCGACGACACGCTGAAACAGCGGTTCCAGAGCTACGCCGATTTCGCCAAGAACGGCCTGCCGGAAGCGCAGTCGTTCTCGACCATGTACCAAGGCTGGTCCGACACCAACCGGGACACGATCTCCTCGACCTTGAAAGCGGCCGGATACACCTCGGACCAGTTCGCGACGGAAGAGGACACCATGCGCCAGCTCCGGCAGCATTCTCAGTCCGCGGAGGGCCAAAAGCAGGCCTTGCAGGTGGGTCATGAGATTGCAGCCCAGCAAGTCGAGCAGATGCAGAAGCTTCGAGGTCTTGTCTCTCAGCAGATGACCATGATGGGGACCTGGTACCAGTCCGAGCAGACGAAGAGCGACCTTGCTCAGTCAAAAAGGGAAAAGTTCTTCGGTGCGACAAAATCCTCGACCACCGGCGGCGACGAACTCAGCGTGGACTTCTGAAAGATGGCAAAGACTTATTTGTACTTACTGCTCGCCCTCCTTTTGTTTGGAGCTGCGTCCGTCACTTACATCTTCGTTTTCTCCGCACCAGCCGAGAAACAAACCAACGTCGATACACAAGAACAATTCATTCAAACGGACCCGAAGGATTACCCGACAACGGGCGGCGATGAAATCAGCGTGGATTTCGGCAAATGAAACCAAAACCTCGAGCGATCTCAGCTTTGTCGCCAGTTGTGTTGCTATTGTTGGCGGGACCGGTTCTCGCCGCGGATGGTGCTGTGTTGGACAACCTGAAAGATCAGGTCATTTCCGCGGCGAAAGGCTGGGAAGGAACGATCACGAACGCAGCTCAGTCGCTGTTCTGGATCCTCGCTGGCATCGAATTTGGAATTGCCGCTGTCTGGTTGGCGATTCAGGCCGCTGCGCTTGAAGCCTGGGTTAGCGAGTTGGTTCGGCGCATTATGTTTGTCGGCCTCTTCGCGTTCATTTTGACGAATGGGCCACAATTCGCTCAAGCCGTCGTAGACAGCCTTTTCCAGATTGGAGCGGGCGGGGGCTCGGCTTCTCCGGCAAATATCTTTAACGCCGGCGTCGAAGTTGCCGCCAACCTTTCGCAGAATGCGCAGTTCGGTCTGTTCGAAGACAATGGGTTGGCTATTGCGTCCGTGCTGGCAATGGTTGTGGTGATTATCTGCTTCTCGCTTGTGGCCGCGATCTTCATTGCAGTTTGGATCGAAATGTATGTCGGCCTCCTGGCAGGCGTCATCATGCTCGGCCTTGGTGGCACGTCCTTTACGAAAGAATTTCCAATCAAATACCTGGTTTATGCGTTCTCAGTCGGCATGAAACTGATGGCGCTGGTAATGATCGCGCGTATCGGCTCTCAAGTTCTGATCGGCCTTTCCAACAGTTCAACAGCGGATGATCAATTCCTTGCAACGTTGACAATTGCGGGGATTTCAGTGGTTGTCTTTATGATCGCGATGTACGTCCCACAGATCCTGCAAGGTGTTGTCCAGGGCGTTTCGGTCGGCAACGGCATGGAAGTCATTCGTCATGGCACCCAGACCAGCACTTTCGCTGCCGGAACCGCTATCGGCAGCGCTCAAATGGCCGCTGGTGCAAAGGCAGCCTACGAAACCGCCAGGAACGATGGATCTTCGAGAGGGCAAGCTGCGGCTCAAGCAGCCATGGCTCCCTTTGCAGCCCTTTCATCAGCAGCCGCAGACAAGCTCTCTGGCGCCCCGCATGCAGGAAATGCCTCGGCGCTAGGCCTCGCCAATCACAAACTGCGGCAAACCCTGCCGAACAAGCCAACTGGCGGATCTTCGCCTAAATCCTCCTGAGCAATAGGCAGTTAGATGGCAAAACAAACTCCAATTGATAATCCATATCTTGCCGCACGGATGGAATGGAACGAGCGATACGGCTCCTACATCCGCACCGCCCGCGTGTGGCAAGGTGTCGGTCTTATTTCCCTGGCGATGGCGACAATCGGCTTCGGCTTCGCACTCTACCAGAGCACCCAGGTCAAACTGGTCCCGTATATCGTCGAGGTGGACAAACTCGGCACGCCTGCGATCGGCGGGTTCCCGGCTCAGATCGAATATGCCGACGAACGCGTCGTTCGCTCCATGCTCGGAGCCTGGATTGCTAACTTCCGTTCTGTCACGCCGGATACGGTCGTTGCGAAGGGCTACATCGACCGGGTCTACGCAATGCTCCGGCAGACAGATGTCGCCACCCAGAAGGTCAACAACTTCTACCGGACGAACTCTCCGTTCGATCGGGCGCAGTCCCGCACCGTGTCCGTCGAGGTGACCAGCATCGTGCCGCTCTCCAATCAATCCTATCAGATCGACTGGACCGAGATCGAACGGGACCGGAAGGGCAAGGAGCTTCAAACGAAGCGCTGGCGCGGGGTAGCAAATGTCACGCTCTCGCCTCCACAGGACGAAGCGATCATCCGGCTTAATCCGATCGGCCTTTATCTCAAGGACTTCGACTGGACCGCTCAACTGTAAGCAATCCACGCGCTCAGAAAGTAAGAAGAATGTTTCGGAAAACCAGACGGCACGCGGGCTTATGCTTGTTCGCGGCCGCAGCTGCCATCACCGCCTTGCCTGTTCAATCCTTGGCTGCTGACTACACAGCAAAGGAACTGCGGGCCCTCGGTCTGTCGAGCGACTGGCGTAACGGCCGCGGCGTCATCACCAAAGGTCCGGACGGCAAGGTGATCTATCTCTATGGCCAGGTCCAGCCAACCGTTGTCTGTGCTCCCCTGCAGGTCTGCGACATCGAATTGCAGCCCGGGGAAGCTGTTCGCAATGTCATGGTCGGGGATACGGTTCGCTGGAAAGTGGATCCTGCAACATCCGGGGGCCCCACCGGAAACTCGGTTCACCTGATCATCAAGCCGACAGAACCCGGGCTCGTCACATCGATGGTGGTGACGACATCGAGGCGCACCTATCAGATCAAACTTCAAAGCGACAGTCACCGTTACATGGCCCGGGTAGGCTTCGATTACCCGGAAGATATCCAGGCCAAGTTCGAAGCTGCCAATCGTCAGCTTGAGACGAGCATCATCCCGGGCGCCGGCGTCCCGGCCGAAAACCTGGACTTCAAATTCAATATTCATGGTCAAGCGCGCTGGCGGCCGACCCGCGTCTATTCGGACGGTCTCAAGACCTACATCCAATTTCCAAATGGAATGGCGTCCGGTGATGCCCCGGTTCTTTATATCACCGCCGGTGGACAGAACCAGATCGTCAATTATCGCCTGAAGGGCAGCCTCATGATCGTGGACTACATGATCGACCAGGCGGTGCTCGTTTCCGGTGTTGGCTACAGCCAGCAAAAAATCCGTATCAACAGGGGAGGGTGACCATGTTGTACACGCGCCGCTCAATTTTGAAAGCCATCAGCATTTCGGCCCTCGCAACTCCGATGGCTGGCTGCATGACATCACAAAGCGGTTGGTTCAACCCAACAACAAGCATTGACGCCGCCAATCTGTCTCCTTCCGCTGCGAGCATCGTCGCCGGCGACATAGTGGCGAAACTCTCCGAGCATGTCGGAGCAGGAACGGGAACCATCTTCCTAAAAGCCGACAATTCAGAGTTCGCCCTGGCCCTGGAAAGCTCTCTGCGGGAATGGGGGTATGCGGTAGCCGAAGCGGATCAACAGCCATCGGGCGATACCATCATTCCCCTGGCCTACACGATCGACTCCGATGCGGGGCAAATCTTCGCTCGTCTCACCACGCCAACTGTCGAATTGGCACGGACCTATCAGGCAACGCCAACCGGAGCATCACCGACGAGCCCGGTTTCCGTTTTGACCAGAACTGTCTAGAGGCGGCACTCATGAGCAATTCGGAATCGAACGTGCATCTGGCGGGTGGCGATATCCGGCCCGATGACGAAGCTCCCAAGATACGGCGCCTGAACAAACTTCCCATTGTCTTGTTCGTCGGGCTTATCGTCGTGTTCGGCGTCGTGATCATCATCGGCCTTGCCAACCGTGGCATCAACTCCGGGGACAATTTTGCCGGAGACGAAGGCGGCGCGCCGGCGAGTGGCTTTGCGGATCAGCTCAAAGCCGGAATCAGCAATGGCGTCATAGATCCCCCCAGTCAGCTTATTGCAGGGGTTCAACCAGACCCGGTCAGAGCCGCGGTTCCGGAGAAGGTTCAACAGCAGAGACCTTTCGGGAACCCGTTTCAACCGGAACCAGGCAAACCCGACGAGGTCTCGGCTCCGCAGCAATCAGAACCGGATTGGCGTGCTCAACTGGACCAGCGGTTTGAGGAACAACAACTCCAGGAGATGCATCGGCAGCGGATGAAGCGGCTTCAATCAATCGATGCCGCCAATGACAGCCCCACCACCGTGAACCTCGGCGAACTACAAGGCCAGGGGCAGGGGATTCAAACCACCCAGGGCAATCAAACGGGCAACGGCACCTTTACACGAGGTCCAACATCACCTGATCTCCTGTCGGCTGCCTTGCAGGCGGCTCAAGGCGGGACTGCCAATGCTGATCCAAACGGACAATACGGCAAACAAGCCTTTTTCAACCAAGACATTGCCGAGGCTGGATATCTCGCGAACCGCGTGGTTCCACAGCAATCGCCTTATGAACTGAAGCGTGGATCCGTGATCCCGGCAACGTTGATTACCGGCATCAATTCAGACCTCCCTGGCCGGATCACTGGCCAGGTCCGACAGAACGTCTATGACAGCGCAACCGGACACCATCTTCTGATCCCCCAGGGAACCAAGCTGTTCGGCCGGTACGATTCCGACGTGTCGTTCGGTCAGAACCGTGTGTTGGTCGTCTGGACGGATGTTGTCTTCCCGAACGGCGCCACCTTGCAGATCGGCTCAATGGGGGGAGTCGATGGTGAAGGCTATGGCGGTTTCAAGGACAAGGTGAACAATCATTACCTTCGGACTTTTGGATCCGCAGCACTTCTTGCGATTATCGGAACGGGGATCGATATGGCAGTACCGGAAAGCTCTACGCTTGCCACCCAGGAGACTGCGTCCGATGCTGCCCGCCGAAACTTTGCGGAAGTGTTCGGCAGGGTGGTTGAGCGGACTATTAGCAAGAACCTCGATGTCCAGCCGACACTGCAGATCCGACCGGGGTATAATTTCAACATCCTCGTTGATCAGGACATCATCTTTCCAGGAAAACACAGTTAAGATTTAGCCTCAACAAACTCATGTTTCACTTCTGCTTTTGCTGACTAGGAGCTGTTGACTTTCCAAGTAATGAACTGTTGCTATGAGTGCTCCCTTTTTAGCACTTAAACCGTTTTATGGCATTCAAAATGGAATGCGAAGACCTGCAAATTGGCGCGTCGCGGTGTCGTTCAAAATGTCTAGGCGCAGCCACTACCTGCACAGCAGCGTCGGTTCGATTCATCCCTTGAGATCCGCAAGCGCCTTTTTGACCTTTAATCGCCTCGGGTCGTTCGAGGACGTACTGGAAAGCAACGCATTTGCTCGTTCAAAAGCTCCTATAGCTTGTTCGCGTTCACCAAGAACCGTGTATGCATTTGCAAGTCTCAGCCAGCCATCGAGATCGCCTGGCTCGCTCTCGAGCCGACCGGCCAGGCGTTCGACCATGGACCTGATAAAATCACTGCGGTCTTCGTCACTCAATTCCGTTGCGGCTATAATATCTGCAGCTGTTGGGCCGACTTCGTTGACGTCAACAAAATCAGAAACTGTAAGGCGCGGCTTGCCCTCGGACTTGCCAACTCTGTTTGCTTGTTCGACAAGCGGGTTCATCCATGGTTCATAAGCACGAGCCAATTCTAACCTAGTAACAAGCAGTTCGTAGGCATCCTGGTCCTGGCCCGATTGCGACAGGGCAAGAGCCTTATAGAAAACTGCTGCCGGATTTTCCGGATTCATTTCCAAAGCTTTTTCAATCGCGCGCTCAGCACGGGGAGTAACTATGCCTTGTTCAATTCTGACCAATGCTTCAGCGAGCATTGACCAGCTTGCCGACGTGTTGCCGTCGCGGTTAGAGACCTCCTCCAAGGCTTGCACAGCCTCTTCAAGACGGTCCAACCGCAAATAGGTTTGACCGAGAAGCAGCCAGCCTTCGGCGTCGCCGCCGTTCGGATCTCGTTGTAACCGTAAAAGCAGTCGTTCAACCAGTGCTGCAACCTTCGCGGCTTCCTCCCGTTCTCCATTGCGGTCAGCATACGCAATTCCGGGAAGCGCTGGCGATCCCCTAACCACGTAGTACCCAACTGCAATTGCCGGCACCAAGATCGCACAAAACACGAGTCCCAAGCTTCCCTTTGAGACAGGCTCTGATCGCGTTTTTTTGCTGCGACGGGCTGCGGAGACTATTCGCCGCTTGATTTCGTGCCTGGCAGCATCTGCCTCACTCTCGGAGATGAGGCCAGATTCGCTGTCTCTTTCCAACTCATCGAGTTGGTCAACAAGAATTGAAGGCGTTACTTGTTCATCTGTAACTTCAGTCCTTTTCTTCCAAAGAAGTGGTGCAAGAACAAACAAAACGGCCAACAACGACAGTGCTGCGATAGTGAGCCAGATCATTTCTTGCCTCCATTCCTGTGGTCCGCAACGAAGCGTTCAACCAGCGCTTCCTCTTCAACGGTCAGCGTATTCAACGAATTTTTTCGACTGAACCTCGTAAGTATTCGCCACCCAAATGCAAGAATTATCATCACCAAAACTAGCGGTGAGAGCCAGAGGGCATATGTCGTTGGCTTGAATGGAGGCCGCAGTAAAACATAGTCGCCGTAACGTGCCTGGATGAACGCAATCACCTCTTGGTTGCTGTCTCCGGCTTTAAGCCGTTCGCGTACCAATAGGCGCAGGTCGCGCGCGACACCTGCGTTCGAACTGTCGATATCCTGGTTCTGGCAGACTACGCATCGCAGTTCCTTAGAAATCGTTCTAGCTCTTGCTTCCAGAACGGGGTCGGATAATTTTTCGTCAGGCTCAACTGCCATTGCGAAGGCCGTTGAAAAAACAAAGAGCAGTGTGAGAACCGGAATAAACCGCATCAGCTATTCCCCACCCTGAGCACACCGGCTTCAACCAGTGCCGCCCGGAATTTGCTTATCGCCACCTCTCCGACGATCGGACCAACGTACCGGAACAGAACAATACCATCCGACCCAACGACAAAGGTTTCGGGAACACCGGATATTCCCCACTCAATCCCCGCGCGACCTGTCGTGTCAGCACCAATCCGCTTATAGGGGTTTCCCAACTCAGCCAGCCATCGCGCTGCGTCTTCCGGTTTGTCTTTGTAATTGATGCCGAATAACTGAATTCCGTCACGATCAACCAGGTTTGTGAGAACCGCATGCTCCGCACGACATGGAACACACCATGATGCGAAGACGTTCACGACCACAGGATTTTCATTGTTCAGTAAATCTTCTCGCGAGAGACCCGGAACTGATATTCCCGCGACAGGTTCAAGCGCAAACTCGGGAGCAGGTTGAGATATCAGAACAGACGGGATCTCATTCGGATCGCGTTCCGGATTCAGTCCCCAGAGAAAAAAAGCGCCAACAATTAAGGCAATCAGCAAGGGGACAATTGCAAGTAATCGGTTCATTGTTCACTCCGCTGGAACGACTTCACACGCGATCTTGGTTTTCTTTGGAGCTCCAATGCGCAGGCGTCTGTCAGTCAATGACAAACAACCACCAAGGACCAGCATCAACGCCCCCAGCCAGATGAAATTGACCAACGGCTCGTACAGTATCCGGAGAGTCCAGGTGTCCGACGTACCCGCCTGTTCTGCCGCGGGCTCTGCAATCGACGCATAAAGGTCGCCCGCGAGAGTAGAGCGAATTGCAGATTCAGTCGTAGAACTTTGGGCAACTGGGTAGTTTCTGCGTTCCGGATATAATGTTGTCACGAACTGGCCATTTCTCTCGACAAGAAGGACGCCACGGTTAGCGATGTAATTTGGTCCGCGAATTTTATCCACGCCCAGGAACGACACCTCAAAGCCCGCAATAGAAACTGAAGAACCGGGTTTGACGAAGACGACTTCTTCAGACTTCCACGCGCTCGAACCGATAAATCCGAACATCGCGATCGCAAGCCCCAAATGTGCAGCAGTCATTCCGTGAGCAGCTCTAGGGAGCCCGTAGGCTCTCCGCATCGCCACCGCGAACGGCACTTCGAAAAGGCGAATCCGCGACATCCATTCCCGCACTGTCGCAAAGGCGAGCCAGAATGCGAGAAGAAGGCTTGCATATGCCAGAACCGGACCGCCGCGCGCCACGTACCAGACGATCAGCGTTGCAGCTACGCAAATGAGTGCAACGAATTTAAGCCTCTGCACTACTCCTGCAAGATCCGCTCGTTTCCATGAAAGAAACGGCCCCAGCCCCATGAAAAAAACGAGTGGCAGCATCATCGGAATAAAAGCGGAATTGAAAAAGGGAGGCCCGACAGAGACCTTTTCACCACTAACTGCCTCTAGAAACAGGGGGTAAAGAGTTCCAAACAAAACAATCCCGGTGGCAGCTGCCAAGATTAAGTTATTCAGAAGTAAACCAGCCTCTCTGCTGATGGGCTTAAAAAGCCCACCGGGTTCCATGGTAGGCGCCCGCCAAGCAAAAAGCAGCAGCGAACCTCCGATGGACAATGCAAGTAGCATCAGAATGTAGAGCCCTCGTTCGGGATCAACAGCGAAAGCATGAACCGATGTCAAAAGGCCAGAGCGGACGATGAATGTTCCAAGCAGCGAGAGTGAAAACGTCAATATTGCCAGCAGTACTGTCCAGCTTTTGAAGGCATCGCGCTTCTCGGTAACAATAGCGGAGTGTAGCAATGCAGTACCAAGCAACCAAGGCATAAAACTTACGTTTTCAACCGGGTCCCAAAACCACCAACCACCCCACCCTAGCTCGTAATATGCCCACCAGGACCCCAGCGCGATGCCAGCGGTGAGGCTAACCCAAGCAGCGAGCGTCCAAGGACGCACCCAACGTGCCCAAACAACGTCAATCCGGCCTTCAAGCAAAGCTGCAACAGCGAATGAAAAGACAATAGAGAAGCCGACATATCCGAAATAAAGCAGCGGCGGGTGCATCGCGAGGCCCACGTCCTGGAGGAGAGGGTTTAGGTCGTTTCCATCGCTGGGTGGAGGAAATATCCGTTCAAACGGATTAGACGTCAGGAGCAAAAAGGAGAGAAACCCGACACTGATCCAAGCCTGAACAGCAAGTACACGAGCCTTCGTGGCTTCAGGAATATTTCTGCCGAAGAGAGAGACACCTGCCCCAAATATTGTCAGGATAAGGACCCACAGAAGAAGCGAACCTTCGTGACTACCCCAGGTACCCGCAATTTTAAACAGGAGTGGTTTAAGTGAATGGGAGTTTTCTGCAACATTGCGAACAGTGAAATCACTGACGATGAATGCCTGCATCAAGGCGCCAAAGGCCATTAATGTGAAGATAACCTGACCAATTGAGAGTGAGCGGGCTGTCCGCATCCATATCAGATTTCCCCGCACAGCGCCTACGATCGGCACGATGCTCTGGACGAGTGCAAGTGCCAGCGCCAAGGCCAGCGCAAAATGACCAATTTCAGGTGTCATGTCAGCATCCTGTTTTTACGAATCCCGCATTGCCTGCACTTTCCTTCAGCTCTGGCGTAAGAGAATCTTCGGAAAGCGGAATTCTTAACTGGGCAACCAAGCCTTTGCCTTCTCTGTTTGAAAGCGAGATGTCTCCACCATGAGAACGCGCGATGGTCCGAGAAATGGACAAGCCAAGGCCGTGACCGCCGGTTTCAAGTGACCTTGATTCCTCTAGCCTGAAGAACGGTTCGAAAACCTGTTCCAGCTGGACTTCAGGTATGCCCGGCCCGTCGTCTTCAATACTGACCAGCAGAGTTTGGTCCTGAACCTCGTAGTTCACTCTGGCGTTTCCGCCGTAACGGAGAGCGTTTTCAATTAGATTTCGTAAAGCGCGCCTAAAGGCCAAGGGACGGACACGGATGTGAACCTCGCGGTCCTTTTCGAAACTGAAAGGCTCCACAACGTTTTTTTGCAGCGAACTTAGAGTCTCTCCGACTTCGATAAGTTGTGTGTTCTCCGAGCCTATGAGGCCTCGTGCGAAGGTTATGGTTGATTCGACCATAGATTGCATTTCCTCCACACAGGCGACCAGGCTTGTACGTGTTTCTTCGTCGTCAACCATCTCCGCGCGGACGCGCATCGCTGTGAGGGGGGACTTCAAATCATGGCCCAGAGATGCCAGCAATTTCGTCCGATCGGCGACAAACCGGGTCAACCTATCCTGCATTTGGTTAAACGCCCTGGTAAGATTTTTCACTTCCAACGGACCGGCAACCGGAAGTTCGGAGACCTCTTCACCGCGCCCCAACTTGTCGGCAGCAGAGACCAGTCTTCTCAGGGGCCCGGTCAAGCGAGCGAGCAAAAACCAGAAGACGACCATCAAAATTAGGGCAGCCGTCAGAGCGAAGGTCAGTGTGGCGAAAAACGGCCACTGCAGTGGCGGGCGTTCAAAGCGCGTACCCACATTCAGCCATTGACCTTCAGATAGGGCGATCGACAGATTCATTTCAACCGCCGACAGCTCTCCCCGCATCATAGCCTTGTGCATTTCGGCCATTTCTGCCGACAAATGCGGCAGCGGAAGTATCTTGCCTTCAATCTGCCGGAGCTCTACTCGAATGTCTTTACTGTAACCGTCTCCCAGAAGCTTGCGAACACGCGCTTCAATGACACCACCGTCTGAATAATCACTAACAGATACCTCTGGCTTCGTTGAAACATCGAATCGAACCAAGGGAGAATCTGCAGCTCCCAAAATCGCTGGCCGCAACTCTGACGGTGTGCTTTCCAACAGCCGCGCAACATTTGCCGCTCTTCCGGCTGCCTCAAATCCAAGCGCCGCCCGAATCGCGAGACTTCTTTCATCTGCAAACAACCAAAGACTAATCACCTGGGCCGCGGTCAAAGCGGCAATCACCAACAATGTCAGTTGAACGATCAGTGTGTTGAACGGCCACTTTATCATTCGAGCACCTCGACGTCGGCGGACAGGCAATACCCGCCGTATCGAACGGTTGTTATTATGCTCGGTCGAAGCACATCGGGCTCAATCTTACGTCTTAGTCTGCTGATCTGATTGTCAATTATTCTGTCAAGCGGGCCCGCGGACTTTCCAGCTGTCAGGTCAAGCAACTGCTCTCTGCTGAGCACGATACGTGCTCTTTCCAGCAACACGATCAGAAGCTTGTAGTCCGCTGTCGTCAGTGGTGTTTCGCCACCTGAAGTGTCAACCAACGATCGACGATCAGAATCCAAGATCAGATGCGCGAAGCGGATTTTTTTGCCGGCGAACCCACCTCCATGTTTCTCCTGCTGGTTTGCCCGTCGAAGAATAGCCTTAATGCGTGCGAGAAGCTCTCTCGGATTGAACGGCTTGGCAAGATAGTCGTCCGCGCCGATTTCAAGTCCGACAATCCGGTCGGTATCTTCGCCAAGAGCAGTCAGAAGGATGATCGGCAATTTACGTGTTGTTGAAATTCGCTGGCATACGGACAATCCGCTTTCTCCAGGCATCATCACGTCCAACACGATCAAATCATAATGGCCATTGGACAACTTTACATCCATTTCGCGGGCATCTTTTGCTGATGATGCTCTAAGACCATTCTTTTCGAGAAAGCACGTTACGCTATCCCGAATTTGCTGATGGTCATCGACGACCAGAATATGCGCTGCTTCTGACATGGTCTTGTTTTACTGGATAATCGCTCAGCTCGTCAGAGGCCGTTTTGTCTCCGATTGTATCAAAATGACAAATTACTACTGCCCGATACAATCGAGCTCGCGCCGCATGCCAGATCTATGTTTTGCTATCAATGTTTTTCTGGACGATTGGGATACAGACACAAAGGAGGCAAATTTCTTCTAGATCTGCGGCGTTGTTACTTCTCTTAGGGACGGCAGCATACGCGGCTCATGCCGGCTCGACACCCCGTTTGATTAAAGGAACTTTAGTCGCTTTGTTCGTAAGCGCCGTCTGCGCCCCACGTTGCCAGACCTCACACTGGTTGCGATTTGATACGCATCTCACTTTTGGGAGTGCGTTTCGCAATGTGTGCTACAAATTCGTTTCTCAAATCTCTGGGTGTCGAGATCTATGCGTCTGGTCAACGTCGATGGCCGGATGAGGTGAAGGCACAGGCCGTCGCGGAGACGCTGGCGCCGGGCGCGACGGTCAATGGCGTGGCGGCGTGTTACGGCGTGAAGCCGAACCATCTTTCGGCATGGCGCCGGTTGGCCAAGCAGGGCAAGCTGATCCTGCCCGCCGCGAAGACCGCCGAAGAACCGACAGCCTTCGCGCCCCTCGTGCTTTGTGAACCGTCTGCTGCTCGGGCTCAGGAGGCCCCACCGCGATCGGACTACGTGCTCCGCATCGTTTTCGGCGATGTGACGATTGATCTGGCAGCCGACACGCCCGCGGTGCGGGTGGCGGAGATCGTTCATGCGCTCGGGGCTTCATCTTGATGCTGCTTTCGCACAATGTCCGCATTTTTGTGGCGACGCGGCCGGTCGACTTCAGGAAGGGCCACGACGGGCTTGCCGCGCTGACGCAATCGGTGCTGAAGGAGGACCCGTTCACCGGCGCTGTGTTCGTCTTCCGGGCCAAGCGAGCTGACAGACTGAAGATCTTGTTCTGGGATGGATCCGGCCTGGTGATGGCCTACAAGCGGCTGGAAGAAAATACATTTACCTGGCCAGCCGTTCGAGACGGCGTGATGAGATTGAACCGGGCGCAGTTCGAGGCGCTGTTCTCGGGCCTGGACTGGCGCAAGGTCAAGGCTCTGGAGGCCAGCCGGCCCACTGCGGCAGAATGAATCAGGTGCCGGAAATGGCGGGCATCCGGAGCGGTCCCGGGCTATTCTCGGCCCATGCCCTCCACTGTCGCCATTGATCTTTCCGCGATCCCCGCCGACCAGCGTGATGCTGTCGCCGCGCTCCTGCGCGAAAGGGATGCGCTCAAGGAGATCAACAGGCGCCTGGAGCACCTGGTCGCGGAGTTGAACCACGCGGTTCACGGCAAAAGGTCGGAGAAGCTTAGCGAAGACGAACGGCAGCTGGCTTTCGAAGACCTCGAGACAGCCATTGCCGAGGTTGAAGAAAGCCAGGACGCGCAGCTCTCCTCTGAGGGGAAAACCCGCCGTCCGGCGCGTCGCAATCGGGGCAACCTGCCGAAGGACCTTCCGCGCATCGAGCGTGTGATCGAACCTGATAGCCTGCAATGTCCCTGCGGTTGCGGAGTGATGCACAAGATTGGCGAGGATCGCACGGAGCGGCTGGATATCGTGCCCGCACAGTTGCGCGTGATCGTCACCGTCCGCCCCAAATACGCCTGCCGCGCCTGTACCGACGGCGTCACGCAGATGCCGGCACCGGCTCATCTCATCGAAGGCGGTCTGCCGACGGAAGGCGCCATTGCGCATGTTCTGGTTGCCAAGTACGCGGACCATTTGCCCTTGCACCGGCAGAGCCAGATCCTTGCCCGGTCGGGCATCGGTATCCATCGGAGCACGCTGGCGGATTGGGTCGGCACCGCCGCGTTCCACCTGGCCCCCGTGGTCGACCGGCTGGCCGAACATCTGAAGGTGTCGACCAAACTGTTCATGGACGAGACCACGGCGCCGGTGCTGGATCCGGGCCGCGGCAAGACGAAGACCGGATATCTATGGGCCTTGGCCCGTGACGACCGGGCCTGGGGTGGGGACGATCCACCCGGCGTGGTCTTCTTCTATGCGCCCGACCGCCGCGGAGAAAACGCGGAGACATTCCTGCGTGGCTTCGACGGGGTCCTGCAACTCGACGGCTACCAGGGCTACAATTGCCTGACGCGCTCGTCCCGCAAAGGCGGCGATCCGATCCGCGTGGGCCATTGCTGGGCCCACGCACGGCGGAAACTGAAGGAAGTCTTCGACCGCGACGGCTCCGAGATCGCGGCCGAAGGCTTGCGCCGGATCGCCGAGTTCTACAGGGTCGAGGCCGATATCCGCGGCACGGCGCCCGGGCAGCGGCTCTCGGCAAGGCAGGCCCGCACCGCGCCTCTGGTCGACGCCTTCGGACAATGGCTGCAAGAGCAACGTCGACGGGTATCCGCCAAGTCCCGTCTTGGCGAGAAGCTTGCCTACATCCATCGCCACTGGGATGGTTTGCAGACCTTCCTCCACGACGGCCGTGTCGAGATCGATAGCAACAGCGTCGAGAATCTGATCAGGCCAATTGCATTAAACAGGAAAAACGCCTTGTTCGCCGGGCATGACGAGGGTGGCCGTACCTGGGGTCGCATCGCATCCCTCATCGAGACCGCGAAGATCAACAACGTCGAGCCCTTCGCCTATCTCAAGGGCGCCCTCGAAGCCATCGCCGCCGGACACCCAAAAAGCCGGATCGACGAACTCCTGCCATGGAACTTCACGCCGTCAAACTGAAACCACGTGGGGCGCAGACTTCGCTTACCTTTGTTCATGCCGCGGCGGGGAGATTGCGCGAGATGACAGGTCAGCGTTAGCTGCGCTCAGAGCAACATGGCACCTAAAAAATGCTAAGGAGCATTAATGGCTACCGGTGTCGCTGAAACGCAAAAAATAGGGATTGCGGTTTGATGCCCGGACAGGCGTAGATGGATTGCAGTGCGTCCATCAACGCCAATCTCGCTAGCGTTGCAACATGATCGAGTATGCGTCACATGGTATGCGGTTTGTATGTGATCCCATTCGCCGTTTGCAGTTCGCGGACGTAACGTATGATCAAAGTCACTTCGTCTTGCGTGACCTGGGGTTGACTCGGCATGTTGCCAAAGGACCAATGATGTCGCCTGACGCCTTTCTTTGCAGCAGAATAAAAGGATTCGTCCGGATGATGTCCGGGGTTGTAGATGTCATTAAGCAGTGGCGGACCGCTTTTCGTTCCTGTCGCATTCACTCCATGACATGCGGCGCAGTTGTCATTGAAAAGTACCTCTCCAGCTTCAGCTTCACCTGAAAATGCTGGCAGCTGTACGGTTAGACTATTCACCCCGGCTTCAGGCTGAAAGGCCCTGAAGACGAACAAGCCTATTCCAAGGCCAAAAAAGCCGAGAACGAAAAATTTAGGCAGGTTTTCAGATATTTTCATTCCAAATCTCCGTGTCTCCGTTAATGCTGGAGACGTGTTTTTCCACAATGACGATATCGCATATGTTTGCCGTTTGAGCTCCCGCCCCCCTTTTTTCGACAGTAGAGAAGAGACTACGAAATCATTCATCCGACTTTTTGTTGAAAGCTCATCCGTTCAGCGCAAACTGAACATCTGATGGCCTTCACCCTTAATGGCAATCTTATCTGCGATACTCAGATCGGACAGATCGACAACCCAGACAAAGGGCTCGGCTCTTGACGAAACGAAGGCGCGATCCGTCCCCCTTACAGTGGTCAAATGATAGGGGGCAGGTGACAAGGAAACTGTGATAATGTCTCCGGAGACCAGATCGACTGACGCCATCTTGTCCTCGTCGGTAACGCTGACAAGCAATCGTTGTTGGTCGTTCGTCAGATCAAGACCGTGAATATCGCCGCCAATATCAAAGGTACGCTGAATGTTGCCTGTATTGAGTGCCAATTCAAACACTTGTCCGACAGTGGGGTCGGCAACATAAAGTTTCCCAGATGACCTATCTGCAGCCATATGTTCCGGAGACTGGCCGACCAGCATGTTTCGCCGAACGATGCCACGGTCCAGATCGACTTCACTGATTGTTCCGTTGCCGGCATTTGACACGTAGACCGAACCCGGCTCACCACCAAATGCCAGGTAGTTTGGGTTGCCACCTGTTGGAACAAAAGTCTTTAGTTCAAAAGTGGACAGATCGATGATCGATATGCCATCGTTTGACGGGTGAGTTGCAACAGCGAAGCGTTCATCGGGAGAAACCGCAACGTGATGCACAGCCCCTGGGACTTCGACCTTTCGCACGACCTCGCCGGTCTCCAAATTCAGAAAGCTCAATAGGCTTTTGCCTGCCCCGACCGGAGTGCCTGCCTGTTTCTTTGAGGATGAATGATGCGCTGCATGATCCTCTTTCGTAATTGTATCGGGTTTGCTTTCATCAACAGCTTCATCGCCAATTTCCGAAAGACTACCGGCAACAAGAGTTTTTTTGTGTTTTACCACCGAAAGCCCGTGCGCAGCTTCGACATTTGTGAACCGACCCACCACAGATCCGCTTTTTACATCCACAACCGACACGGAATTCGAACTACCCTCGGGAATGTAGACCGTTTGCGAAAAGGCAACTCCGATGGAAAGTGTAATGAGGGATGATGCTGTCAGGAGACGAAGAACAGTATTACGTTTCATTTTAGGTCTCTTTGAGTTGTGAGCCCGCTCTCGGTGGGTCTAAGCCAAGCTGATCGACGTTGAGAAACCGGATGGACTATTTTCCGGGAAGCAAGAAGCTGTTTTACAGAACCGGACGGTTACACGGAATTGACAGGTAGACGCTCGGGTTCTTCTCCTTCTCTAGGAGACTGACGCATGATGCCCACGAGGCCGCATACAGATTAAACCAAGACCAACCATGACCATTGGTAGTGACAGCAATTGTCCCATGGTAACGCCCCAAGTTTCGAAATGTAGAACGTGCCCGATCGGATTTCCAAGAGTGATAAATTGCGCGTCCGGTTGCCGGAAAAGTTCAACCAAGCTCCTTGCGATTCCGTAGCCGGTCAGAAATACGCCCGTTAGGGCCCCAGGCCGTTTCAACGAGCCGTGTTTCAAAGCCAGATACAGCAACAATCCGCCCAGAACGATGCCTTCGAGAACAGCCTCGTAAAGCTGGGAAGGGTGACGGGCGCAAAGACCTTCTATGCCTGGACAACTCTGTGCCAGTTCTCCCGGAAAAACGACACCCCACCAAACCTCCGTCGGCCGTCCCCAAAGTTCATTATTTATGAAGTTTGCAACTCGGCCGAAAAACAATCCGATAGGGGCGGCTAGCGCCAAAAGGTCAGTGATCGAGAAAAACGGGAAGCGATAGCGGATGCAGTAGACGAGCACTGCTATCGATACGCCCAGAAAGCCGCCGTGAAATGACATTCCACCTTGCCACACTTTCAGAATTTCAAGCGGGTTCTGCAGATAGAATGCAGGCTGGTAAAATAAGATGAAGCCAAGGCGCCCGCCCAGTATGACACCGAGCACGATCCAAATCATGAGATCTTCGAATTGCGCCGATGTCATGGGGGGATTCCCGGGTCGCCAAAGCTTGGCGTTACGGATCAAGGAAACGCATAGACGCCAGCCGATCAGGATACCGGCAATATAAGCAAGAGCGTACCAACGTAGCGCAAATCTGAAGGTGCCGATTTCAATCGAAAAAAGTTCCGGGCTGATTTCCGGGAAGGGAATCGCCGCAATCTGCATTTCGCTCTCCGTTTCGAGTGTTATTGTCTCGTGTGTCAGGCAGGATCGTCCAATACACCTTCAAACTCGTAAGCTCTCGAGTAAGACTATCGAAAACATAGAAACGCCTCGTCATCACTATTCTGATTGTATCGGCTCGTCGCAATTGAGGCTTTTGATACAACGCGACACAATTCTGTAGATCGCTCATTCGCACAACAAGATCTACGATCAAATCCGAATATAATTTCTAATCGACAGGCAATGCAGACTGAAAACTACTATGTCTACTTGGAATTAGACCTTTCATTCTGACGGAGATTAAACCCGATAGAAGAACCCTTCGCAATCCTGAGAGCATCTATGATCTCCGACGAGGTGAGCAGTTCCGATAACACGATCCCTTGCGGAGCGCTCGGTCCGTAAACTGCATTAAAGGGAATGCCAAATCGGCCGAACGACGCAAGGTAGCGGGAAATCCCTTCGTCGGGCCGCGTCCAGTCCGCCTGCATCGCGGTAACGTTTTCCGTTCCAAGAGCAGAAAGCACAGGATCACGTTCGATGACCAGAGCCTTGTTTGCTTTACACGTAATGCACCAATCTGCCGTCACATCCACAAAGACCACCTGTCCCCGAGAAACCAGACGTGCAATTTCTCCCCGGTCGAATTGGACCCATTTCAAAGCTGGAAGCTCGTGAGGCGCCTTTTGTTGTGCCTGTGAAAGCGCAACGGGGGCGGCTAACGCCAGGCTAGCCAGAGTTCCACCGGCGATCAGCCGGATCCAAAATGCGCTCCGCCGCCAAGACAGCACGAAAACCAGCGCAGTCGCAAATAACCAAACGGCAACTGATGCCGGGAAGCCTGCAACACCTTTCAGAACCAAGAGCAACCAAAGAACTGTTCCGCCCAGCATGAGTCCGAGCAAAAACTTCAGATAGACCATCCATCGTCCTGGCTTTGGAAGAACGTTGACCAATCCAGGTAAAGCCGCAACGACCAGATAGGGTACCGCCAACCCCAATCCCAGACTTGTGAATACGATTAGAATATCGAGCCCGCGTCCAGCGAGCGCAAAGGCGACGGCTGTCCCCAGAAACGGAGCCGAACAGGGCGTAGCCAGGACAGCACCGAACAGCCCCGTCAGAAAGTCAGCCCAATATCCTCTGCCCGTCCCTTTGGTAGAGAGCCAGCTTTGTATGGAGGTTGGAAGCGAGATTTCGAATAGACCAAACAGATTGGCGGTGAAAACGACAAGTACGACTGCCATGAAGGCAAGGAAGACGGGATTTTGAAACTGGAGCCCCCAACCAACAGCAATACCCATGCGCTGCAACGCAAAAAGTGCGCCGGCAAGTCCCCAAACGAAAATCATTACGCCGAAGGCAGCTGCAAGAAAGCCGCCTCTGACTGACTGCATATTCCGACCCTGATGCTTCAACGCCGAGGACAACTTAATCGAAAGAACCGGCAAAACGCACGGCATGACATTCAGGATCAATCCGCCAATGAAGGCGATCAAAGCAATCCAGGCCACTTCATCGACACCAGGGGCAAGCGCCGCCATACTGAATGGGGGCGCAGGAACAGCTGATACCATTTTTGGCGATACGGTGACGGCACGCTCCTGCCCGTCCGTAATTGTTAGTGACGTATGACGAAAGGCAGTTTCTTCAAAAGAGAGAACGGGAAAACGCGCCCAGAGCCTTTTTTTCCCGTCTCCCAGACGGATATCCGGTTTTCCAAGCGCTATTCCGGAGCCCAGTTCGGGAAAAACATCTGGATCTTGAAATAGCTCCGTAGCCACCAAGTTGATAACCAACTCAGTGCGGTTCTCATCCAGAAATGCAGCGGCCTCCGTGATACTTGTCTCGGCACCTTCAAGCGGAATCTTGTCAGCATACTTGGCAATGAGGGAGCCCGAGACGCGGTCAATACCTGTTCCTGGTGATAGTAGTAGGGATAAATGAAGAGTTTCAGGTACACAAACATCTGAACAGACCAGAAGCGAGACATTGGCCGACAGGAGGGTTGCTTCTCCAGGTCGCTCCAAATTTATCTGAAGTGGAAAAACGACCTCGCCTTTATATCCGAAGTTTTCGATACCAAATGCCGTGAAACGCTCAGGCGCCGGCCATTCGAAACGAACGTTTTTTACGTTTTGAGACGCAGACCAATCAACCTGAGGCGGAATACCGACCTCGCCCGGAGAGCGCCAATACGTCTTCCAACCTTTATTCAGTTCAATCTGAATGCCGGCAGAAAGCGTAGACATACCACCAGCAACACCATCTTGAACCGTGATAAGCCTGGCACTTACCGCTGGCTTCGAGATGGTCTCGGAAGTCGCAGCTCTCGCGTTGTCAAAGAACATAGTTCCTAGACCAACGACAACAGTTAAGACCGTCAACACACCGAATTGCTGCTTAAACATCGACATTTTGAGTTCCAAAAAAACAAATCACCTAAGAACTATGCGGCGGCATGAATACGTTCATTGAGGCAACTAATGCCGGCGTTCTAACCTCAGCGCACAAGTGATTTCGTGCTGCCAGCGCGACGAAAGATCTCTAAATCAAGTCTTTCCGCTCCACCTCGAGATCAGGCTGATGCAAACATTTCATCGCGGGCAATACGACCTGCTCCGTCGCAAAGGTCAAGGATACGTTTCGATACAATCACCAACCCCATGTGAGCGATTGAAGCACGCAGAACCTCTAACTTCCGCAACCATGGTAAATCTGTCCGGATAAACCCACCAAGCAACTCGACTAAACCGTCGCTGATACGACTGCCCCGTGCGAAAGAAGCAGTCACATCGAAACTCACCAGATCATTTTACAGCAGCTTGATCGTCCGGTTCAGCCACCACAATTTAGCCGTCTCTGCCGACACAACCAATCCACCAATTTGTCAGCCAAGGCGCAAGCTTGCGCGGTCGATGAGAGACCGCGAACGAAGACGCCGACAACGGCTCATCCTACTGTGTCTTTGCTCTAGGTAAGTACAATATATCCAGTCTTGCATCCCGTCCTGGCAGTTTGGTGCCTTTCAACTGCATGAATTGTTGGGATGGGAAACCGAATTTCAACGCATGTACCAAATCCATCGATACGACGATCGATGCAGCGTGGTCCTTGGTAATTCGCTCTAATCGATGAGCCACGTTCACAGTGTCTCCAAGAACTGTAAATTCATCATGGTGCCCACTCCTCACGACACCACTTAGAATGCCGCCAAAATGCAACCCAATTCCGATTGAAAGCTTTTGCCCCACAAATTTTTCCATTCCGAGGAACCAACTATCAAGCGAGCTTGAAATCTCAAGTGCGCATGCCAGAGCCCTATCGCAATCATCATAAGTTTCCTTCGGAATTCCAAAGACCGCGAGAATTCCATCCCCGGTAAACTTGTCGACTACACCACCGTTGTTGAAAATTGACCGAGATGCGATCTGTCTGTACTCCGCCAAAATTTTCGCCAAGGTTTCCGGCGCAATAGTTTCCGATATCCGTGTAAAGCCGCGAATATCAATAAACATGACTGCTGCATGACTAGGTATGAGTTCTAGACCGCTACCTTTTTCCTGTAGCGTTGTCGCCAACTGTGGCGAGAAAAACCTGGATAGATTCAGGCGCATCTTGTCAGACTGAAGAGCCAGCACCTTGGTTGCCTGCAACTCCGCTGTAAAAAGGTAAACTGCTAACGAGGTGAAGCCAAAACTTACAGCCAACCCCAGGTCCTTGTTAAACAAACTACTGAAAAAGGACACCGTCCCCAAATTGTGATGCCAGATTGACTGAACAATCAATATTCCCAGCCATGCAACGAAGACTATGGATGAAAAAAGGACAACTCGTTTTCGATCCTGACGAAGAGCAACATGGTTTAGCAAAATAAAGGGAATTACAAGGCTCGTGGTTGTCAGATTGTGGTCTCCTGACATTTCAATATCAAGCAAATTACTATAAAGTACAAACGAAACCAAAATAGCATCAATTAAAATGTAAATCATGGTTGCATTGCGCCATCTTGGCCGGTAAAGGCTGGTAATTATGGCGGTCACCGTAGTAAGAAAATAGGTAAAGGCAACAATTGAATAAGCGGTAATATTATGATGCGAACTTTCAAGAAACAGGTTTACCGTGATAATTCCGAAGGCAACAATGCGAAACGCGTTCCAACGGATCTCCCGGGTAGTATCTACTCTGATTAACGATACGTTGTTGCACTCCTTTCTCAAATTCTATTCCTTTAAAAGAAGATCGACCGAAGTTCCCACTCAAAAATCGAGATTTTGACGGAAACTCCGGCCGTATGGGCGATGGGATTTCGCGAAAGCTATTTCTTTATTTCAATGACAGTCAGTTTTCCCGCAACCCTATCCGCGATGAATTCGATTTGACTGCCCTCTGACAGATCAGAGAGCATGCCTTCTTCTTTCGCGACGAAGACCATGGTCATTGCAGGCATTTCAAGGTTCTTTAGCTCCTCATGAATGATGGTAATTTTTCCACCCTTGAGGTCGATTTTCTTGACCGTACCTTTTGTGAATTCGGTCGCGAAGGTGCTGGTTATGCCGGCAACTGCCAGAAAAACCGCGAGCGAGATAGTGAGAATGTGTTTCATCTTGGCACCTTGGTTGAGATGTATCAGCTTGAAGGACGAATGTTCTTTTTGACGGTGATCTCACCGTGCATTCCGGACTCGTAGTGACCTGGAATGAGGCAAGCGAACTCGAATTTTCCAGCGTTGGTGAAGGACCAGACAATTTCTGCCTGTTCGCCGGAATCCAGCCTCACCGAATTCGGATCGTCGTGTTCCATTTCAGGGAATTTAGCCATGAGTTCTTTGTGCTCATGGTTCTTCTCAAGAGTATCAAGCACAAATTCGTGCTCGATTTCTCCCGTATTCTTTATACTGAACAGGATCGTTTCGCCTTTTTTTACGACGAGAGATCCTGGCTCGATGGTCATTCCATCATCGGTTTCTTTCAGCTCGACATGCACGACGCGGGTCACCCGCTTCCGCTCTCCGGGCTGACCAACGGCCATTTCTTCTACATGTCCGTGGGAACCTTCGTGGCCATCAGAGTGGCCACCCGTATGACTGCCTCCCGCCCACGCGGCACTCGTGAGGGCAAGCGCGACTGTAGTGGACATCAAAATTTTTCTCACAATATCTACCTTTCTCAGGTTTGTTTCAGACGAGACTTCGAGGCGTCGCCATATCTGGCAAACTTCCAGTTGGCTAAAGGTCTTCATCCGCGGTCGCTTACGATTGAGTTTGCCGGATTGAGTTGGGTGTCAGGACTTTCTGCCTTTGCGTGTTCCGGTAGGGCGCCGGTCCATTCCCAGGCCTCGGTGCCCGGAGGGTTCTCGTACCAGCCGGGATCGCTGTAATCGCCGGCGGAAATTCCCTCGCGAACCTTCACCACCGAGAACATCCCGCCCATTTCAAGCGGGCCATGCGGTCCCCACCCGGCCATCATCGGCACGGTGTTGTCGGGGATCGGCATGGCCATTTCCGCCATTTCCGCCATGCCGTTGGTGCCCATGGGCATATATTCAGGCTGGACCAGACGGATCTTGTGGGTGAGCGCGGACTTGTCCGCCCCGATGAAGGTCGGAACGTCATGGCCCATGGCATTCATCGTGTGGTGCGACTTGTGGCAGTGGATCGCCCAGTCGCCCAGATGCACGGCATCGAACTCATAGGCACGCATCGCTCCAACCGGGATGTCGATTGAGACTTCCGGCCAACGGGCTTCCGGGCGCACCCAACCGCCGTCGGTGCAGGTGACCTCAAAGTCGTAACCATGCATGTGAATCGGGTGGTTGGTCATGGTGAGATTGCCAACACGCACCCGCACCCGGTCATTCTTTGACACGACCAGCGGATCGATGTCAGGGAAGATCCGACTGTTCCAGGTCCACAGATTGAAGTCGGTCATGGTCATGACCTTTGGCACATAGGACCCCGGGTCGATATCAAACGCGTTGAGCATGATCAGGAAATCGCGGTCCACCGGCATGAAGGACGGGTCCTTCGGATGCACGATGAAAAACCCCATCATGCCCATGGCCATCTGGACCATCTCGTCGGCATGGGGATGGTACATGAAGGTGCCGGATTTCACGAGATCGAACTCGTAGACGAAGGTCTTTCCTGGCGGGATGCCGGGATGGGACAGACCACCGACGCCATCCATGCCCGATGGCAGAATGAGACCGTGCCAGTGCACCGATGTGTGCTCGGGCAGCTTGTTGGTCACATAGATCCGGACCCGGTCTCCCTCGATCGCCTCTATGGTCGGGCCGATTGACTGGCCGTTGTAGCCCCAGAGATAGGCCGTCATCCCCTCCGCCAGTTCACGCTCCACAGGTTCTGCAACCAGATGGAACTCCTTCACGCCGTTGTTCATTCGGAAGGGCAGCGTCCAACCGTTCAGGGTAACCACGGGATTGTAAGGCACTCCCGTGTCTGGTGCCTTAGGCGCCTGTGTCGACGGGCCGTCCATGAGGGCGGCTTCCGGCAGCCCCATGTTGGATGTCTTCGCCCAGGCGGCGGTGGAAACGAGCGCGGCTCCGCCGGCGCCCGCTCCAAGAAGTTGACGTCTGTTCATCATCGTCATCGTCCTTTCGTGTGGCCCCATCAGTGTCCGCCCCCTTCCGCAGATGCGGTTCTCATCGGCTCGGAGCCTTCAGTACCCCCGCCCATTCCACCGCCAAAGGTAGCTGCCGCAAGGTCGGCGTCGGCGAGCCAGAAGTTCTTGCGCGCGTTGACGGCAAGAAGCTGGGTGTCGACACGCGCTCTGGTGTCCGCAAGCAGATCGAAGGTGTTGGTGATCATGCCGTTGTAGGTCAGCAGACCTTCTTCCTCGACCGCCTTGCGCAGAGGCAGCACCGCATCGCGATAGTGGCGGGCGATCTCGTGTGAGGATTTGAAGGCAGTGTAAGCCGACCTTGCTTCGGACCGGATATTCACGGCCTTCTCGGCAAGCTTGTTGGCCGCCTGCATGTAGGCGTATTCCGCCTTGCGCTGTCTCGCCTTACCGCTATCGAAGATCGGGATGGCAAATTCCAGCTCGATCTGGGGCGTGACGATGGTCTTGGACTTGGACTTTTCCTCCAGTTCGCCGCCTTCGAGTTCATACTCGGTCTCGACTTCCCTCTCTGCCTCAACGCCCGCGATCAATTCCAGATCTGTGACGTATCTGGTTGCTTCCGTCAGGCGGTAGCTTTTGGCAACGGCCTCGAGCTCAAGCTTCGCGACCTGGAGATCGATCCGGTTTCGGAGTGCATCGGCCTCGATCGACGGATTGCCGCGCGGCGCCTTCGGCAGACCCGGCAAGCTGTCGGGCACGAAATACTGCACGTCCTGTCCCCACAGCCCCATCAGGCGCGTCAGCCGTTCCTTTGCAAGGGTCGCAGCCAGGCGTGCTTCGGCCTTCTGGCCGGTCAGTTCGGAATAGAAGGCATGTTCACGTGCCTGCCCAGCCTTGGGCATTGCCCCGGTCTCGCCCAGTTTCTGTGCAAGCTGCGATGCCGCATCCGCCGCAACCTGCGCCTGATTGAGGTAGGCAACTGTCTCGAAGGCAGCGACGGCATCTATCCAGGCCCGCCTGGTTTCACCCGCAAGCGAAAGCGTATCGCCGATCGCGACTGCCTGAGCCTGACGGAACCTGGTATCTGCGATGTCGACCCGCTGCTTCTGTGTCGCAAGCGACAAGAGGTTGGCCGCAATCGTGCTTTCGATTGTGCGCAGCCCGCCGATCTCCGGATGAGCGAGACCGAGGAACCCGACGGAAACGACCGGGTTCTCCAGCATCGTCTCCTGCCAGGCCTCCGCGGCGCTCATGCCAAGGGCCGCATAGGAAGCCTGAAGGCCGCGATTGTTTAGTAGCGCGACCTGAACGGCGGTATCCGCGCTGATCGTCTTCTTGTGCACTAGGGTACGGACCCTGTCAGAGACGGCCTTCGCCTGATCCGCATTCTGGATCCAGACGGTTTCCTTGTTGCGTGATCGTAAGGAGGTGCCGGAAGACACTTGCTGAAATCCCGGCTGCTGTTCGGAATAGGAGGCAATCTGCTCCGGGGAAACACATCCGGCCAGCACGCTCGCAGTTAAGGCAAAAAGAACTGCTTTGGCAGCCGAAGTCCTCATAAACCACCTCCCCGGCCGGGAGCCTGGTCGTCATTAAGTTTGCGCCAGGAGCCCGGATCGACCGGACCGCGCGCAGTGTAACCTTCGGTCACAGAAGACGGATATAGGGCATGAATGGCAGTGCCCGGATCTTCCGGGCCGGAGCCGGCGGAAAGGCTCGGCAAGGATGCCGTCGATGCGCAACCCCCGACCAATAGCGGCGAGAGCGCTGCAATAACGCTTAGCTTCATAGAAACTCACTGATCTCGATTGTCTGAACGTCGCCGCGGCGATCGCGGCGCACGATTTGTCCGGACAAAACTCCGGATCGAGATCAGTGTTTGGGAGGATGCTCCAGGCGATGTCCGCTCGCATCCGTCAGCGAACCGATCATCGGCAGATAGGCGGGAAGACCCTTCCAGCCCGGGGAAACGGGGCTATGCAGGATAACAAGGTCTGCAACGCATGATGCCGGACAGCACGCATGCGAGGACGTCATTCCGTTCTTCTTTGCCTTTGCGGCAGGACAATCAGGTATCGCGCCCTGCGTGTCGCCAGAACCAAGCTCCTGATGCAGGTCTTGGAAAGCCTGTCCGGCTGCACCCGTCACAATCTGCACCCCTTCTACAGAAGCATGTGCTCTCGCCCCAGGAATGAAAGTTCCGAGGAGAAATATGCTCGCGATGAGGATTTGAAGCAGGTTGCGCAAAGGTCACCTAACTGGGGAACGTAATTTCTCTATCGGGCACCATGCAACGCAGCAAGTGAATTCTCCGTGATACCCGCATTTGTCCAGCACATTTGTGAACGCACCATATGAGGCTTGAGATCCCGGTTTCCAAGACCCTTGATCGATCAAGCACAAAAAATACTCGCGACGAGACGAGGTGCTCCCAAACAGGTCACTTCGATAGCTTTCCGTTTCTATTTCTTAGATATGTTTCAATATATTTGTCGAGGCGGGGAAATCTGATCATGGAATGGAACGCTTCAGAATTGTCTTATTGTGCCAGGAATGATAATCTTGGTTTTCGAATATAAGCATATTTCTAGAAATGAGTGGGCACATAACGCGGAGAACTTCTCATGCCGGTTATAATTTATGCTCCCACGGCTCAAAGTGAGCGAAATCTCAAGCAAATACTGAGCAGACTCTTTTCAAACTGCATTCAATATCAGGATCTTCGAGACAATCACCAGCACCTGGCCACCCTGACGAGGCCACCGCACTTCGACGTCAAGATCCAGGGCATTCTGCGCCTCTTCGAGTTCAACAATCCCCAGCAGCATTTCGCGAGCGTTGTCGCTTCGGTCGCAAACGCAATTCAGGAATTCCATTGGGAAGCTCATGCTGACAAGGTCGGCGACATATTGCAGGCTATCGATTCAAGCTCTGAAGTTCTTGTCTACCTGAACGGAAGCAATTTTTCGGTGACACGTTTCAGACCGCATCCCCACCCCCACATGCGCACCCGTGGCCTGCTTATCGCGACGGGGCCTGGCCTGCCCATGGGCGGAATTGTGCGCGTCGGGGCAGGCAACGAGCTCTATTCCCGACTTTACGGCCATGCGGGACGGCAACTGATGCGCGCGGGCGACGAAGCCCTGGTCAACGGGATCGTTAATCTCGGGGTAAATGTCGCGGCCGGAATGGTGCTCGCCCGATTGCTGGGGGCAGCGGGACTTATCTCGCAAGCCGACGCTGGTGCTCTCTGGCGTGGTTTCAGCCTGCTGAGGCAATCTGGTGCCGCTGCGACTGCCGGGCGACGGTGAAAAGCAAAAACAGAGGTTTCGTTCAAGGGGGCGTTCTTTGATGAGGGGCCTCACCCGAGTTTGCTCGGTTTGACTTGTATCAAGGAACTTCCCGTCGCATCTGATTTAATACTCTCGGAAGGAGAGTGTCCGTGCGCCATACGTTTTCATCCCCCCTGTTTCACATGATTGTCCGGGCCCTGGTGCTGGTCATTCTTGTGTTCTCAACAGGCGTTGGTGGAATGGCGCATGCGCACGCCGCCTCAATCGCCACACCATTGCACTCGGATATGTTGTCGAATTCCGATAAGGCCGGAACGACCTCAGGCATGAGCGATCACATAAGTGCAGTTGGCCATTGCCCGGGCCTTGCAGGCATCTGCTTTGCAATTGCGTCCAACTCGACAGATCTTCCGAGTTTGCCAAGTTCCAGCCACGCCTGGGTTGGAATGGAGCCGCGTGGAGCACTATCCGCGGCTGTCTCTGGGTTGTTGCGACCACCACAGAGCCGGTAGCCAGCGCCGCCAGTGTGAACGAACCAGCTTCTCTGTCTTTCGCTGGTTGAGCGCACAGGGTCGAGCCTCGGGTAAACCATCGCACGAGCCTAATAGAAATCGGCCGTGCGGCGCGCCCATCAGATGAAACTCAACAAACGTCAAAATGGTGGATTCAAGCCAGTAAAGGCAGTCGTCCCGGACAGCCAAAGTTGGAGCCAATGGCACCCAGGCTTGGCGATCGGGATCGACCCACCTTTGGTTTGCTCATCACCTGTACAGCAAAACTGAACTGGACCTCTCTCATGAAAATTTTTCCGACGATTGCTACCGCGATGATCCTCTCAATAGCCACGCCGGGTCTTGCTCTTGCCGACAGCGAACACGGGCACGGAGCTTCGGAACAGAGTGCGGAAGAAACAGGACCTATGGGCGGTCAGGCCGGCATGATGCAGAATATGATGCGCATGATGATGCAGATGCACGGCCAGATGATGGAGAACAATATGCAAGGCCAGGGGGGTGGAAACCCCATGGCAATGATGGACGGCAAGATGATGCGCATGATGATGGGTGGCGACATGATGGGTGCGCCCGGCGCCGGTGAGGGCAGGACCAATATGCTGTCCCGGCTCAAGGAGTTTGATGCCGACGGTGACGGGACCTTGTCTCTGAGTGAATTCGAGACCCTGCACGCGGCAATGATCCGCGACACCACGGTGGACCGTTTCCAGCATCTCGACGCCGATGGCGATGGAAAGATAACCGAGGCCGAGATGGCCGCTCCGGCACGCAGAATGAAAATGCGGGGAATGACGCCGGGATCGCAAGGGATGATGAACAGGCAGGCACCCTCTGAAGACTGACGAGACTCGAAGTGCCGGCCCGGGATGCCAGCTCCCGGGCCTACTGACCGTGCAAATCGGAGAGAACCCGGGCATCTGCGCCGCAAATCCCGGTTTCTGCGTCAATTCAAGCGATGACATTTCTGCAGCCCCTGCCTGGTTGCCAGGCCTGCAGTGCTCTTCATGGGCGTTTTATTCAAAACGCTCGCTAGGGAAGGAATAACAGCATGACCCGGACGGCACCCCATACCCTTCGGTTTCTCGGTGCGGCAGGCACTGTCACCGGTTCGCGCTACCTGATTGAAGCTGGATCCCGTCGCATCCTGGTGGATTGTGGCCTGTTCCAGGGCTTCAAGAACCTGCGCGCCCGCAACCGCAAGCCCTTTCCCACACGACCGAAGGGCATAGACACCGTACTTTTGACCCACGCACATCTTGACCATAGTGGCTATCTTCCTGCGCTTATCCGATCCGGTTATTCCGGAAGGGTTTTATGCACCGCCGCGACCGCCGAACTATGTGGCCTGATATTGCCCGACAGTGGACATCTTCAGGAAGAAGAAGCTCGCCATGCCAAGCGGAACGGATATTCAAGGCACAAAAATCCGACGCCTCTTTACACCTTGAAGGACGCAGAAGCAGCGCTCAAACACCTCGATACCGTAGATTTCGACCGCCGTGTCGATCTCGGAGGCGGGGTCGCAGCAACGTTCATCCCGGCCGGTCACCTTCAGGGTGCAGCTCAGATCAGGCTCGAAACAGGAAACAAAGTCGTTCATTTCAGCGGGGATCTTGGTCACGATCCCGATCCGCTGATGCGGCCACCCATCCCCTTTGAGGGGGCGGATGTTCTTGTCTGCGAATCCACCTACGGCAATCGAAAGCATCCGGATATCGATCCGGAGGCGGAACTTGCCCCTATCTTGAAACGCACCTTCGCACGAGGCGGTACTGTTCTAATCCCGTCGTTCGCGGTAGGCCGGGCACAAGGACTGATGTATCACATTGCCCGGTTGATAAAGCATGGCGAGATCCCGCCCGTGCCCGTCTTTCTCAACAGCCCGATGTCAATCGATGCGACCGAGATTTATCATCGGCATCACGATGAGCATCATGTTCCATGGGCCGAATGCGTGGACATGTATCGCCTGGCTCAGCGGGTGCAAACGGTTGAGCAATCGAAAGAGTTGAACACCCGCCAGGGCCCGATGATCATCATCTCGGCGTCCGGAATGCTCACGGGAGGCCGCATCCTCCATCATCTTATCAGCTTTGGTCCTGATCGCCGCAATACCATTCTCCTGTCCGGGTTTCAGGCGGGCGGCACACGTGGTTCAGCCTTGGCCGAAGGAGCCAGAACCTTGCGAATTTTTGGACGCGAGTTTCCGATCAAAGCCGAGGTCGTTCAGTTGCAAAGCTTCTCCGGCCATGCTGACGCAGACGAGATTCTGCGCTGGATGCGCGGAGCGTCACGGTCACCGGCAATGACATATGTCACGCACGGCGAGCCATCCGCGTCTGACACGCTGCGCGGCAGAATTGAACATGAGCTCGGTTGGCCGGCGCGCGCTCCCGAACATCTCGACATCATCAATCTGGACAAGCCGCGATGACCGACACGCTTGCTCTTGTCCCCTCCGGTATAGACACCTATCGCCAGCCGGTGATCTACATGACCGAAGATTGCCATGTCTGCCGCTCGGAAGGCTTTGCAGCTCAGACCCGCGTCAGGCTCGACTTGCGCGGTCGCTGGATCATCGCAACGCTGAATGTTGTGAAGCGCGGCGAATGGCTGGAAGCAAATACAGCGGCGCTTTCGATTTCGGCATGGCAGGCAATTGGCGCCGAGCCCGGAGATCGCGGGCGTTTCTCGCATCCGGAACCACCGGCGTCAGCTTCTCTGATCCGGGCCAAGGCGTATGGTGATCGGTTATCCGAGGGAGATTTTACAGCGATTGTAGGCGACACGCTCGATAACCGGCTGTCGGAGATTGAATTGGCGGCGTTCCTAACCGCATGTACCGGAGATCGACTCGACGAAGCTGAGACGGTGGCCCTAACCCGGGCGATGCTGGCCGCAGGGACGCGTCTCGATTGGGGAATGCAGACGGTCCTTGACAAGCACTGTGTCGGAGGGCTGCCCGGCAATCGCACAACGCCCATCGTTGTGGCGATTGTCGCCGCCGCAGGCGGTTTGATACCCAAAACATCGAGCCGTGCGATCACGTCTCCCGCCGGCACGGCCGACACCATGGAAGTCATGACACCTGTCAATCTGGACGCCGCGGAATTGCGCAAGGTGGTCGAGGCTGAAGGTGGCTGCGTCGTCTGGGGCGGTGCATTGAACTTAAGTCCGGCCGACGATCATTTCATCCGCATAGAACGGCCTCTTGATCTCGATTCAACGGGGCAGTTGGTGGCCAGTATCCTGTCGAAAAAGGCAGCCGTCGGATCGAGCGACGTCCTGATCGACATGCCTGTCGGACCCACCGCCAAGGTCCGATCCAGAGAAGCCGCGGTTGCACTTGGCAATCGGCTCAGGGAAGCGGGACGCCAGATCGGATTGAAAGTTGTGCTACACATCAGCGATGGAACCGCACCCGTCGGACGGGGTATCGGTCCGGCACTCGAAGCGGCAGATGTGCTGTCGGTGTTGCGACGCCGCAGCGATGCACCGGCCGATCTGCGTGCTCGGGCAATTGACCTGGCAGGAGAACTGCTCCAACTCGGCGGACTTGCTGACGAAGGCTCGGGACGCGCCTGTGCGGAAGCCCTGATCGAAAGCGGCGAGGCGGAGGCGAAGTTCCTGGCAATTTGCAATGCCCAGGGCGGATTTCGCGAACCCTCCGTGGCTCGGCAACGGCTGGAAGTCCTTGCGAGCCGCACCGGAGTCCTCACCACTGTGGACAACCGGGTCATCGCCCGTATTGCGAAGCTCGCTGGTGCACCGCGCCAGAAAAACGCCGGTGTGAGGCTTAATGTGCATCCGGGAGCGCTTGTGCAACGTGGTCAACCCCTCTTCGAGATTCATGCCGAGACTTCAGGGGAGCTCGAATATGCCCATGCCTATGCACAGGCACACGTTGACGTGATGAAGATCGGTGAGATCGCGTCATGATCTTGATCCCGTTCCCGGAAATGACTGCATTGGCGCATGACATCGGCGGCAGCATGGGGGCGCAGGTCCGGCAGCTCGGTTTGCACCGGTTTCCCGATGGCGAAAGCCTGGTGACTTTGCCGGACGGGCTGGACGGTGCCGATGTAGGTTTCGTCGCAACTTTGCGCGATCCGGACCACTTGGCGCTTCCACTGCGCTTTGCCGCGGCAACAGCGCGCGAGATGGGTGCTTGCCGCGTCGGCCTCATAGCTCCCTATCTCGGATACATGCGGCAGGACAAAAGTTTTTTGCCCGGACAGGCAGTGAGCGCTCCGCTGTTTGCGGACTTCCTTTGCCAGAGTTTCGATTGGCTCTTGACCGTCGACCCTCACCTCCACCGGATCGCGCGGCTGGAGGATATCTTCCGGGTTCCGGCAATGCGGGTTGCGACGGCCCGATCGATCGCAACATGGATTTCCCGGGAAGTTCCCGATGCGATCCTGCTTGGGCCCGACAGCGAAAGCAGGCAATGGGTTGCTGAAGTTGCAGGGATGGCCGGACGTCCCTTCGAGGTACTGCAGAAGAGCCGGAGCGGCGACAGGCTGGTAGAGGTTAGCGTGCCTGACGGCGTCGACCTTCGTTACGGAACGCCGGTCATTCTCGACGATATCGCTTCTTCTGGCCGCACGATGGTTCGGGTGGTCGAACGCGTTCTTGCTGCAGGCGCGAGGCCACCGGTCTGTATCCTCATTCATGCGGTCTTTGCCGGAAGCGCCTACAACGAGATACGATCCGCTGGCGCTGCGAGGATCGTTTCGACTGACAGCATTCCGCACGAAAGTAACGCTATCCATCTCGGAGAGATGATCGGCCAAGCCGTCTCTGCTTTTCTGGCGACCCCACCTCTTCGCGACGCTGCAAGTGGTACTGGCAATCCTGCACCAACATGGACTGGACCAAAAAAATGAACGAAGCAGAAGGCTCCCATAAAGAAACGTCTGCAAACGGCGTTGCATACACATGTCCAATGCATCCGGAAGTCAGGCAAGACAAACCGGGCAATTGCCCTAAGTGCGGAATGCACCTTGTCCCGGAAAAAGAAGTCCACGCCCAGTCCGGCCATGGTCACGGTCACGGCCACCATGCTCATGCTCATCAAGATCACGCAGCTGCGGCGGACAAAAGGTACGACACGGTTCCTTCCGGATACGATGGACCGGTCTACACATGTCCCATGCATGCACAGGTGCGTCGGATCGAACCGGGGTCCTGTCCCATTTGCGGCATGGGACTTGAACTCGAAAACGCAGCGATGGCTGCTGAAGGGCCAAATCCGGAACTTGTCGACTTCACTCACCGGTTCTGGGTTGGAACAGCACTGACCGTCCCTTTGCTTGTCTTGACGATGGGTCCCTATCTCGGGCTGTCCGGCGTGCGCGGGATATTCGGTGAACGCCCGACGCTCTGGATTGAACTGGTGCTTGGTACTCCCGTGGTCCTTTGGTGCGGCTGGCCATTTCTGACAAGGGGCTGGAACTCGTTTCGAAGCATGAACCTCAACATGTTCTCGCTGATCGGAATGGGCGTGATGTCGGCCTGGACATTCAGTGTCGTAGCCGTGCTCGCCCCGGACATTTTCCCGGCAGGATTTCGCGATCCGGAGGGGCATGTCGGCGTCTATTTCGAAGCGGCAGCGGTGATCGTTACCCTTGTGCTTCTGGGCCAGGTGATGGAATTGCGCGCGCGTGAGGGAACCGGCGAGGCAATCCGCGCGCTCCTGGATCTCGCTGCCAAGACGGCCCGGATCGTTCGGGAGGACGGCACCGAGGAAGAAATCCCGCTCGACGACGTTCAGGTCGGCGACCGGCTCAGGGTCAGGCCCGGCGACAAGGTGCCGGTCGACGGAGTGGTCCTCGACGGCCGGTCGTCGGTTGACGAAAGCATGATCACCGGCGAACCGGTTCCAGTCGAAAAAGTCGCAGGCGAGTCCGTAACCGGAGCAACGATCAACGGGACAGGATCCCTGGTGATTGAAGCACGAAGGGTCGGTGCGGACACGATGCTGAGCCAGATCGTCGAAATGGTTGCCAATGCACAACGTTCACGCGCCCCGATACAGAAATACGCCGACAAGATTGCCGGTTTTTTTGTGCCGGCGGTAATCGGCGTTGCCCTGTTGGCCTTCGTCGGCTGGGCCGTCTGGGGGCCGTCACCGGCGCTCTCCTATGCCCTCATCGCCGCGGTCGCGGTCCTGATCATAGCGTGTCCCTGTGCGCTTGGGCTTGCAACGCCGATGTCGATCATGACCGCCACCGGGCGCGGCGCGCAGGCAGGCGTTCTGATTAAGAACGCCGAAGCTCTGGAGCGTTTTGAAAAAGTAGGGACGCTCATCGTCGACAAGACCGGTACCTTGACCGAGGGCAAGCCACGCCTCATTGGCGTGTTTGCAGAGCCCGGTCACGACGAAAGCGAAGTGCTGCGACTTGCGGCCACTCTGGAAAAAGGATCCGAGCACCCGCTGGCCGAGGCCATTGTCGACGGTGCGGAGGAACGCGGTGTCAAACTGGGCTCAGCCGGGGAATTCGAGGCGGTGACCGGCAAGGGTGTCAAGGGCACCGTCGACGGCAGACCCGTTGCGCTCGGGAACATCAAGCTTGTCCAGGATCTCGGGCTTCAGGCCGATGATCTGACCAACCGAGCAAACGAACGGCGTGACGCGGGAGAAACGGTCATGTTCGTGGTTGTCGAAGGCAAGATCGCCGGCCTGGTCAGCGTAGCCGACCCTGTGAAGGAAACGACGCCGGCAGCTCTCAAGGCGCTTCACGAACTGGGGTTCCGCATCATCATGGCGACCGGCGACAACGAACGGACCGCGAGAGCGGTTGCGGCTCGGCTGGGAATAGATGAGATCCGTGCGGACGTGCTGCCCGAGGACAAGGCCTCGATCATCAAGGAACTGCAAGGTCAGGGAGAGAAGGTCGCGATGGCCGGCGATGGCGTCAACGATGCTCCTGCGCTCGCCCAGGCGGATGTCGGGATCGCGATGGGCACTGGTGCCGATGTGGCGATCGAGAGTGCGGGGATCACGCTGGTAAAGGGCAATCTCGACGGGATTGTCCGCGCCCGTCGATTGGCGCGCGCGACAATGGGCAACATACGCCAGAACCTGTTCTTCGCGCTCATCTACAACGCCGCCGGTGTGCCTGTTGCGGCGGGTGTCTTGTACCCGGTCTTCGGTATCCTGATCAGTCCGATGTTCGCGGCATTTGCAATGAGTGCCTCATCGATCTCTGTGGTGCTGAATTCGCTGCGGTTACGCGGCGCCAAAATCTGACAGGGCAATCTACGTCTGAAACGAAAGGACACGGCATGATGGAAGGCTATGGCATGGGCTTCGGTGGGATCTGGATGATCCTCATCCTGGTACTGCTGGTTCTCGCAATCGCCGCGCTGGTGAAATATCTTCGCAAATAGGGACTAAAGTGTGCAGGAGATCTTGAATTACTTCAAATCGGGTCTGTTCTGCTGGCATCGCCGTTGCAGACCGCTCTGCCGTCCCGGTTCCATTTCTCCATACCACCGCGCAGAACGCTGACATCGCGGAATCCGGCGTCACCGAGCTTGGCCGCTGCGGTCGAGGAGCGCTTGTCACTCTTGCAGACAAGAACGACAGATCGACCCCGGAGTTCCCTTAACTCGCTCAAACGATCGGGCAAATCGCCAAACGGAATGTTCAGAGCGGTTTCGATGTGGCCGAGCGGACCGGTGAACTCATCGGGCGAGCGCACGTCGATAACGGTGACCCCGCTTTCTCTAGGGCGATCGGTCACCGCGTCCGTCTCCACCCAGCTGACTGCCGCGCAGCCACGCAAGCGGCGAACCAGACGAGGCAGGAAGACGATGGCCGCGAGCAGACCGAGGGCCATCAGGCCGTAGCGTATCGCCGAAACGTCGCCGGAAAGGGCCTTACGTCCAGCGTGCCCGAACCAGGTATATGCGATGGCACCCGGCGCCATGCAGACAAGGGACGTCACAACATAGGCCAGGAACCGGATGCGTGTGAGACCAAGGGCGTAGTTGGTGAGGTTGAAGGGGAACAGCGGCACGAGGCGCACGAAGGCGACGAACCGCCAGCCCTCGGCTTCCACTCCCTCTGTCAGCCGCTTCATTCGCCCGCCGGTCCTGGCCGTCACCCAATCGCTGGCGACATAGCGGGCGATGAGAAAGGCAAGGCTTGCACCAATAGTCGCGCCCAAAAGATTGAGCACCGTGCCCCAGACAGGTCCGAACAGCGCCCCCCCCCGCCAATGCGAACAGGGTCCCCGGCACGAAGGCGACCGTTCCAACGGCATAAAGACCGAGAAAGGCAAGAGGCGTCCAGAACCCGAGCCCGGAAAGCCAGGCGTCGAGTGCTTCCAGGTTCAACCGGTCGCGCAGCAAGGCTGCCCAAAAGGTTGCTGTGAGAATACCCAGGAGCAGGAGGACGCGTGGAAGCAGACGACGGGCGTTCACTGCTTGTCTCCGTTTCGCTCGCGGTTGATTGGATAATTGCTGGCGCGGCCGATCAGTGGCTGGATCAGCATCCGGTCGAGCCACAGGTCTCGCCGGGTTCGGAATTGTTCGATGCCGATGGTCATGGCCTCGTGACCTTCACGGGGCTGCGGCCGATAGGTCCCGAGCAGACGATCCCACCAGGGCAGGTTGAAGCCGAAATTGCTGTTCGTCTCGCTCGGATGGATCGAGTGATGAACCCGGTGCATGTCCGGCGTCACCACGACAAGCCGCAGGATACGGTCGATCCCGGCCGGAATTCGGACATTTGAATGGTTGAACATCGCGGTGGCATTCAAAAGCACTTCGAAGACAAGCACAGCAACCGCAGGCGGGCCAAGGGCCACGACGACGGCGAGCTTGATGGCCATCGACAGCAGGATTTCTACCGGGTGAAAGCGCAGACCGGTGGTCACGTCGAATTCCAGATCCGCATGATGCATGCGGTGCAACCGCCAGAGAGCCGGAACGGCATGGAACATCACGTGCTGGAGATAGATCGCAAGGTCGAGCGCCAGCATCGATACGATGAAGGCGACCCAGGCATGCGTTTCGAAGGCATTGAACAGCCCCCAGCCACGCTCTTCGGCGATGACGGCGAGTGCGACCGCCACTATGGGAAACGTGAGACGCACCAACAGCGTGTCTACGATGACGATGCCGAGATTGTTGCTCCAGCGCAGCAAACGCGGAATCTCCCTGCGTCTGCGCGGCGCCGCCACCTCCCAGAGCGCCATCGCCAAAAGGATGCCGAGAAAGAATCTCAGGCGGATCAGCGGTTCGTTCGCCAGCAGTAAGTCGGTCATTGGGAGCCGTTCGTCGGTCGTCAAGAAGCCTTGCCATGACCTCTTGCACAGATTACATTCAACTAATCACTTGAATGATATAATGTCGGTAACCGGACAATGTCAATCGGCCCTAAACAAGCGCTCTATTCAGAATTCGCCGCAGTCGCCCGCGCCCTCGGGAGTCCGCACCGCCTCGAGGTTCTCGAACATCTTGGGCAAGGCGAACGCAGCGTGGACGCGCTGGCCGAGCGTGTTAGGCTCACCATCGCCAACACGTCGCAGCATTTGCAGCAATTGAGGCGAGCCGGACTGGTCGCCTCAAGACGGGACGGCAAGTATGTGCTCTATCGGCTTGCGGATGACGGTGTGCTCGACCTGATGGCAGCTCTTTCCGGCGTCGCGGAGCGCAATCTCGCCGAAGTCGAAAAGATCCGGCGGAGTTATTTCGACGATCGCGACAGCATGGAAGCGGTCACGCGCGAGGAACTTTTGGCCAAAACGCGAGACGGTCGGGTTACAGTGCTCGATGTCCGTCCACCGGACGAATTCGCAACCTCCCACGTGCCGGGAGCCGTCAATATTCCCTTGAACGAGCTGGAAGCGCGGCTCGCTGAACTCGATCCGGATACCGAGATCGTTGCGTATTGCCGCGGTCCATGGTGCGTACTCTCTTTTGAAGCAGTGGCGGCATTGCGCGCCCGTGGCTTCAATATACGGCGTCTGGAGGATGGTTTGCCCGAGTGGCGGGCGGCGGGTCTGCCGGTCGAAGCAAATTGATTGCAACTTTTCTGCACACTGTCGGAACAACTATCCGACTGACAAGGGCCCTGATTATGATCGAGGGACCCGCGAGGCAGATCGCAGCTCCAGTCACATCCCAATGATCGATTCGAACTTTTCCAGCGACCAAATGCGAAGCCAAGCTGCTTGGGGATGTGAATTCGCCCGCCCCCGCCAGAACTGACCTCTTTATTGAGACCAGCAAGACTGATTGCTAACAGCGGATGGGCAAGCTTAATTGTTAGGGAAACGGTTTCCGCAATTTCACAAACATCGTAAGCGGCGGCTGGACCCCACCTATTCGCTTCCGTCGTGATGCTGGAATCCATACCCATTGTTGATTTGGGAATGGAGGAAGGGTTGGGAGTCCATAGATCGCTCCATATGGAGTCCATTTGCGGATATGAGATTTTGGTCGGCCCCGCAGGGAAGCGGCACTGGCCGGATGAAGTGAAGGGTCAGCTTGTCGCGGAGACCTATGTGCCCGGTGTGACCGTGAACGAGGTCGCCCGGCGTGTGGGCATGAAGCCCAACCATCTTTCGTCGTGGCGACGTTTGGCGCGGGAGGGCAAACTTGTGGTGCCGGATCTTCCGGGAGCCAAGTTTGTACCGGCCGTTCTGGAGCCGACCCCGACGTCCGTTGAAGAGGATGCGAAGCCGCTGGCGGCGGTGGAGATCATTCACGGCGGAACCACAATCCGCTTGGATGCTTCCGCGAGCCCGGACAGGATTGCCGGAATTGTGCGCGCCCTTGAGCGTGGATCATGATTTTCCCCTCGAACCGGGTGCGTATCCTGGTGGCAACAAAGCCGGTCGATTTCAGAAAAGGACATGATGGTCTAAGCGCTCTGGTCCAGACCGTGTTGCGCAAGGACCCGTTCACCGGCACGGTTTTTGTGTTCCGGTCCAGGCGAGCCGACCGGCTCAAATTGCTTTATTGGGACGGGTCCGGTCTTGTGATGGCCTACAAGCGGCTGGAAGATACGACCTTCACCTGGCCCGTCATCAGGGATGGCACCATGTCGCTGAACCATGCTCAGTTCGAGGCGCTGTTCTCGGGTCTGGACTGGCGCAAGGTGAAGGCATTGGAGGCTCGGTCTCCGGCTGCGGCTGAATGAATCAGGTGCCGGAAATGGCGGGCATCCGGAGCGGTCCCGGGCTATTCTCGGCCCATGCCTTCCACTGTCGCCATCGATCTTTCCGCGATCCCCGCCGACCAGCGTGATGCTGTCGCCGCGCTCCTGCGCGAAAGGGATGCGCTCAAGGAGATCAACAGGCGCCTGGAGCATCTGGTCGCGGAGTTGAACCACGCGGTTCACGGCAAAAGGTCGGAGAAGCTCAGCGAAGACGAACGGCAGCTGGCTTTCGAAGACCTCGAGACAGCCATCGCCGAGGTTGAGGAAAGCCAGGACACGCAGCTCTCCTCTAAAGGCAAAACCCGCCGTCCGGCCCGTCGCAATAGGGGCTACCTGCCGAAGGACCTTCCCCGCATCGAGCGTTTGATCGAGCCTGACAGTCTTGAGTGTCCCTGCGGTTGCGGGGTGATGCACAAGATTGGCGAGGATCGCACGGAGCGGCTCGACATCGTGCCCGCACAGCTGCGCGTGATCGTCACCGTCCGCCCCAAATACGCCTGCCGCGCCTGTACCGACGGCGTCACTCAGATGCTGGCGCCGGCGCATCTCATCGAAGGCGGTCTGCCGACGGAAGGCGCCATTGCGCATGTTCTGGTTGCCAAGTACGCGGACCATTTGCCCTTGCACCGGCAAAGCCAGATCCTTGCCCGGTCGGGCATCGATATCCATCGCAGCACGCTGGCGGATTGGGTCGGCACCGCCGCGTTCCACCTCGCCCCGGTGATCAACCGGCTGGCAGAGCATCTGAAGGTGTCGACCAAGCTGTTCATGGACGAGACCACGGCGCCGGTGCTGGATCCGGGCCGCGGCAAGACGAAAACCGGATACCTCTGGGCATTGGCCCGAGACGACCGGGCCTGGGGCGGGGACGATCCACCCGGCGTGGTCTTCTTCTATGCGCCTGACTGAAGTGGTCCTGGTTTTCCGGACAGGTCAGCGGCTTGTTTAAGGTGTATCCAAGTTGGTTTTCATGCCGCCAATTTCAGGTTTCTGTCAGCCCAATATGCCTCCCTCGGGGTTTTGTGCTCAAGGGCTGAATGAGGCCGTTCGGTGTTGTAAAATTTCATCCAGTTTCGAATGACACCGTGCGCCTTGAAGCCGTCGGTCAGGTCTTCGAGATAAACCGCTTCCTGCTTCAAGGATCGCCACAGCCGTTCGATGAAGATGTTGTCCATGCACCGGCCACGCCCGTCCATCGAGATGCGTATGCCAGCTTCGGTCAGCGTGGTGATCCAGGCCGATCCAGTGAACTGAGATCCCTGATCGGTATTCATGATTTCAGGCGGTCCGAAGCGGGCGATGGCCTCGTTCAAGGCTTCAACGCAGAAGTCGGCGTGCATCGTATTCGACAGCCGCCAGCTCAGGACTTTCCGCGTCGCCCAATCCATAATCGCAACCAGATACAGAAAACCGTGCTTCACGGGGATGAAGGTGATGTCCGAACACCAGACCTGGTTCGGCCGGCCGATCGTCATGCCCCGCAGCAAATAGGGATAAACCTTGTGCTGCGGATGCGGTTGGCTGGTTCTCGGCCGTTTGTAGATCGCTTCCAGTCCCATCTTCGCCATCAGACGGCGAACCCGATGGCGGCCGACCACGATACCGTCGCGGCGCAGATAGGCAGCAATCTGTCGGCTTCCGAAGAACGGGTATTTGGTGAAGGCTCGGTCGATGGCCTTCATCAATTCCAGCGTTGCCGCGCTGACTCCGACTGGCATGTAGTAGAACGCCGCACGGCTCAGCTTCACCAATTTGCATTGTTGACTGATGCTCAGATCCGGATGGTCCCGGCGGATCATCGCCTTCTTCTTTGCCGGGCTCACTTCTTGAGCCCTTGCGCTAAAAAATCGTTCTCGACGCTCAGCCTCCCGATCTTGGCGTGCAATTCCTTGACCTCCGCTTCCGTCGGCCCCTCGGATTTGCCTCCACGGGCGAACACATCCGCCATGCCTTCGACAGCCTGACGTTTCCACGTGCTCACCTGGTTCGGATGTACCTGATACTTGGCTGCGATCTCCTGGATCGTCTTGTCACCGCGCAATGCCTCAAGCGCGACCTTCGCTTTAAACGCATCCGAAAAATTCCGGCGTTTCGCCATTCTCGTATCCCTTCAGATCAATGGGATACACCTTAGCAACCTGTCCGGATTTCCGGGACCACTTCAGACCGCCGCGGAGAAAACGCGGAGAAAATCCTTCGTGGCTTCGACGGGGTCCTGCAACTCGACGGCTACCAGGGCTACAACTGCCTGACGCGCCCGTCCCGCAAGGGTGGCGATCCGATCCGCGTGGCCCATTGCTGGGCGCACGCACGGCGGAAACTGAAGGAGGTGTTCGATAGAGACGGCTCCGAGATCGCCGCCGAAGGCTTGCGCCGGATCGCCGACTTCTACAGGGTCGAGGCCGATATCCGCGGAACGGCGCCCGGGCAGCGGCTCTCGGCAAGGCAGGCCCGCACCGCGCCTCTGGTCGCCGCCTTCGGACAATGGCTGCAAGAGCAACGCCGCCGGGTCTCCGCCAAGTCCCGCCTCGGCGAGAAGCTTGCCTACATCCATCGTCACTGGGACGGTTTGCAGACCTTCCTCCACGACGGCCGTGTCGAGATCGATAGCAACAGTGTCGAGAATTTGATCCGGCCAATTGCCCTGAACAGGAAAAATGCATTGTTCGCCGGCCATGACGAGGGCGGCCGCACCTGGGGCCGCATCGCATCCCTCATCGAGACCGCGAAGATCAACAACGTCGAGCCCTTCGCCTATCTCAAGGCGACCCTCGAAGCTATTGCTGGCGGCCATCCGAAAAGCCGGATCGACGAACTCCTGCCATGGAATTTTCCAGCCCTACATAGCACTCCTTACCCGTGATCGAGTTGGTAAGCTGCGGACACGCCATTGGCCGAGCATCAAAGCCAAGGCTATACGATAATGGGTAAAGTCAAGACCACTCCAACAGGCGTTGCCATACCGAAAAGGATGAATGACGCTATGGATGCAGCAGCCCAAAGCAGCCAAAACAAACGGAATTTCCCCGACGCCAGCCCCACAGTGCAGAGTGCTAGGTTAAGAAGGAAAATTGTCAGGCCGATATAAAATCCATTGATGCCCGACATTCTCAAAACTTGAGGAACCATTCCTAGAAGAATGGAGGTTGCTATCAAAACTGGCGCGCGCTCTGCGAGGCGCTGGATATCAAAGCCTTTGATCATAGCCCTTTCCCTTGGTGAAATACTTAGCGGCGTGTGAGGGCAGAAATCTTCACTGGAAAACGTTTATCTCCGATGCTGGCGCATGGCTGCCGCGTCCACGACGCTGCAAAGAACAAAATCGACTATATACGAGTTCGGTCAACGTGTGAGCGGCACACCCCTTACCAAACATCACGCACCAGTAGGCTGAAAATCATGCAAGTGTGTGACAAAGACACTTAATCAAGAGCCAGGGTCCGATCTTCATTCTTCGAAACGAGGGCTATCAAGAATGCAAACTTTCACGGCATATGTCGGCGCAGCCGTTTTTGAAATAGCAGGATGTTTTGCATTTTGGGCTTGGCTGCGGCTCGACAAATCAATCTGGTGGATCGTTCCGGGTCTCGCCGCGCTGAGTCTATTTGCATATTTGCTCACGTTGGTAAATAGCGCGGCCGCAGGTCGTGCCTATGCGGCCTATGGAGGTATCTACATTGCGAGTTCACTCATATGGCTCTGGCTGGTCGAGGGCGTCTATCCTGACCGCTGGGATCTCTTAGGTGCAACCATCTGTATCGTCGGGGCTGCGATTATAATTGCCGCGCCTCACTCACGCGTTTGATCGGGCTGCTTTATCGAGATCGAATTCCTGCATTCAATCTGAATAACAACGCCGCCTGGAGCAATGCCGACGCGGCAGAAATCACGAACACTGTTTCAAGCCCTGAAACGGCCACGATCACGCCGCCAATCATAGGCAGAATGAACGCAGGCGCCGTCAGCGCATTGAAATATCCGCTATAGGCGGGGCGACGTTGATCGGGTGAAATCTCCATCAAGAGACCGATCACTGCGATCGTCAATCCGTTGGCGAGGGCGCCGAGGCAAAAGAACATCGCTGATAGGAGCGCAAGCGCGCTTTCGGTCGCTGCGGCGATAGTCAAGAGCCCCACCATCGCAAATGGCGGTAGTAATCTGGCGATGGCGATCCCGCGCATTAGGCTGATCTTGCCAAAGCGGTCTCCCCACCAGCCCCACAGCGGATTGGCAGCAATTCCGCCGGCGGTTTGCGCTGCCAGGAGCATTGCAACATTCTGCAGTCCTGCGCCTGTCTTTCCGGCTGCAACGATATAGAACGGTGCCGCCATCAGGACTGCAGCTCCCGCCCACTGGGCGAACACGAAGCGGCGGAATACCGGATCATCGCGAAAGACCGTCAGTCCTTCCCGCAGATAAGAACCGAAACTCGTACCGGTATTGACGGGTGTGGACCGCGGAGGCTCTCCCATACTGACGAAGACGATGGACGACACGAGCATCAGGCAAGCGGCGACGCCGAGCACAGCCGCGTAGGAGACTGGCACCGGTAGCGTGCGTATGAGCTGATCGGCTACTGCGGCGACACCAATTGCGGCGATCCCGCCGCCGAAAAACCGCAAAGCCAACAGTCGGCTGCGTAGTCCGGAAGGAACCGACCGGGCGACAATATCGTTGTATGGAACACCGACGATGCCGCTGAGGACGGCATAAATTGTCCAAAGCGTCATCGTTGCGATGCCGAGGACTTCGAACCCCCATTCGGCAACGGCACCGGTCCAGAGCACCACCGAGAGCGCAGCGATGGCAGCGGTGCGGCCGAAGGCACCGACGACATAAAAGGGCATCAAGGCCCCGCCTTTTCCCGCAAGGTATCCAACGAAGAGCTGCGGCAATAGCCAGCCGCAGCGAAGGATGGCCGGGACAGCACCGACCGCGACAGCGCTCCCCGTCAGTTGAAAGACCAGGGCTGACATCACTGTGGAGCTGTCAACCGCGGACGATCCCGCCTGGAAAGCGGCTCCGGCACCGGCCACATGCCAAAATCTTCGGCGCGGCGTCACCTTCCGCTCCAGTCCACAGGATCGACAAAAAGGCCGAACCATATCGACCAAATGCCAAGCAGGACGAATACTAGGCCGAGAAACCAGCGCCGTGCCCTCAACCAGTCCGCCATCCGGGAAAGAAAACCCGCAGATCGTGGCCAAACGGTCAGCGGCAGAAGCGGCAAAGACAGGGCCAGAGCAAAAGTACCCATCAGCACTACGCCAGAGACAGGGGAACCGGTGAGTGCCACTGTTCCAATAAGAGCGAATAGGATCGGCGCCGCACATGCAGGAATGTTCAAACCAAAGGCGAGCCCCTGCAGGAGTGGATTTCCGGCAATTCGCCAGCGCTCCGGAGCGACCTCGAACTTTCGGCGCAAAATCCGGCCAAAGCCTGCAATCATGAACAGACCCAGGGCCAGGTAAAGGATCCCAAACACCAGCCAGAAGCCGGTCTGAACCCCGATCAACATTTGGCCCAACATGACAATAGCCCCGCCAAATCCGGCCATGACGATAACGCGTGCAAGAATGAAGGTACTTACTGCCGCCAGTCGATATTCAGACGGATTTTGTAATTGCCGGTTTACGAATATGAGGTGCGCACCGATCGTGCAGGGTTCGATAAAACCCAGCAGTCCAAGACCAAATGCCAGACTGAATGTTTGAAAGGTCAGGTCCAACGCGGTTTCCAATCAGGTTCATTGCCGTTTATACAGCTTCTACCTGCTGGAAGCTCAAGATGACCCGAATTCTGACAGTTGGCCCGGTCATTTTCATTAGTTGAGGGTGTGCCTCAGAGCACGAACCTCAGCCAGTTTTTTCAAATCTTAGCCGACCCAAATTGAAAAAATAGAACTGATAAAGTCGGGTGCCCGGTGTTCGGTCCAACCAAGCGCAGGTTCTTTAGCGGGTCTTTTTCCGACGCAAGTATTGACCGGATGTTGAAGTAGAACTGCAGCGTATTCTCCGAATTGCCATGGCGAGCCTGGTATCTCGACACCCTTCTTCGTGATTGTAGGCGTCAGTGCTTTGCCGACATATTAAGTCATCATACGATGGGAATGCTGCCTAGCCGACACTGCAAATAAGAAACCACGTTTGAAGCGTGACTTTTCGAAACGGATGCCAACCAGGTAGCATCGAAAATAAATCAAACTTGGACAGTTAACTTGAGATATTTTCCTACCGTTCTGCTCGCCTCGGGACCATTTTCCCGACAACCCCGTCGCGGCGGACAAGATGAATTGCAACGGCGAGGACATGCAGGTTCACCAGGGTCAGTGTCAGGTTCCAGAGCATTTGGTGGAACGGGACCACCCCTTTCCAGAGATAGGACGAGACAAAGCCGGTCGCCGCCTGACCGAGAACGGAAAGATAGAGAGCCCGATGCACCGTTGACGCTGCCTTCGTTTGCCAGGATCGGTGCCCGGCGTCACCCTGTTGAGGGTTCAGAAACCTTAGTCCGAGACGGACTGTTATGAGCAACCCTATGACTATGACGGCATATTTATGAGCCATATTTGTCAGCAAGTCTGTCTTCGACGGCGGCAGGAAGGGATCCTTACATCCATGCAAAGACCTACGGCAAAGATACGGATTACCGGTCACCGAAATGGCAACGGCAGTGGCTTGGGAGATCTTGTCGAATTTCAATGAAGAACCGGCAAATCAGCACAACCAATAAGTGACTGACGATGGGTCGGTCAGATCTTGCGACCTAGGTAAAGGAGCCGCTTCCATCGCATCATTGGAGACTGCAATGGCGATGAACATATCTACCAACTTCGCCAAGTGCGTCGGAACCAAGATCCTGTGTTACCTTCATTGGGCGCTCCGGGCATCCTCGATTGCCTGAGACAATTGTTCGGACGTGAGAAGACCCGGATAAACTTTTTCCCCTGCGATAAACGCCGGCGTGCCGTTGATGTTAAGCGCTTCGGCCAGGTTCATAGACAACCTGATATGTTCCTCGATTTCGGGTGCCAACATGTCAACCTTAAGCTTCTCGACATCCAGACCGACCTCTTTTGCGATCTTGATCGTTGAACCTTCCTCTACCTTCCCTTTGAAGCCCATCAGCGCCCAGTGGAACTCCTCATATTTGCCTTGCTTTCGAGCCGCGAGTGCAGCCCTTGCAGCAAATATGGAACCAGGGCTCAAAATGGGCCACTCCCGATAGACAAGCCTGATATTCGGATCTGCTTGGAGCAGAGTTTTGACTTCCTGCATCGCGCGTTTGCAGTAGGGACAATTGTAGTCGAAAAATTCGACAAGGGTGACATCCCCAGCCGGATTGCCGAGAACCGGTGCGTTAGGATCTTCTTCAAGTTCGTTGCGCCTTTCGGCCAAAATGGAAGCCACATCTGCTTGTTGACGCGCGAGTTGCTTTTGTTGAAGCAAGCCGATCGCCTGTTCGATGATCTCTGGGTTTTCAAGAATTGCCTCGAGTGCCAACTCCTTGATCCTGGCTTCCGTCAGTCCTTCTTCCTGGTCTGCAGAAGCGGTTGACGCGGTGAACAACAGGGCAATCAGTACGGTCCCAAGGCTTGGCAATCGGAAATTCATTGGTTGTTGCTCCTCTTTCGCTCATTCATCATGTCATGCCGCTCCTGGATTTCCTCGGGCCACTGGGCTTTGATCCAGGACAGCGCGGCGACAATATCCGTATCGGTCAGCGTGCCTTCAAAGGCAGGCATGTTCGATTTGAAGTCCTTGAGATCCACGGCCTTTGCCGTTCCGAATTTGGTGACCCGGAAAAGCAGTTCGTCGTCGTGATGCCAGGTGTGACCGGTTTCATCATGGGGTGGGGCTTTGAGCGTGCCGTCGGTATTGCCCGATTGCCAATCCTCCTCCCCTTTAAGATCCACGCCATGGCAGGAGGCGCAATTTTGCGCATAAACTTCGGCGCCTCTGCGTACGAGTTCCGCTTCACCCGGCCTCAATTCCAAGGAGGCAGAGCGGCTGCTACCCCTTAGAAAAACGCCGACAGCAACACCGATCGAAATGAGCAGAATGATGGGGACCGACCAGATCTTGATTGCACGGTTCATGACAGCACCACAATCGGGGAACCGACGGGAACCCGACCATACAGGTCAATGATGTCCTGATTCATGAGCCTGACGCAGCCGCTCGAAACAGCGGTTCCGATCGTCCAGTATTCGGCGGTTCCGTGGAGACGGTAGAGCGTGTCCTTGTTGCCCTGAAAAATGTAGAGCGCGCGAGCCCCAAGCGGGTTTTCCAGTCCAGGCGGCATGCCACCATTGCGCCAACTCCATTTCTCGAGCTCGGGCTGGCGCTCGATCATCTCATCGGGCGGCGTCCATGTAGGCCATTCCGACTTGCGCGCAATACGTGCCCTCCCCGACCACTCGAACCCGGCGCGCCCGAGGCCGACTCCGTAGCGCATCGCCTTCCCGTTTTCCTGGACGAGGTAGAGGTAATAGTTTGGTGTATCGACCACCAGCGTTCCTACCTTTTCGCTCGTTCGATAGTCGACCTGTTGACGATAGAAGCGCTCCGGCACTTTCTTGAGGTTGATCGCAGGAAGCGGAAATTGTTCGGCAGGCTTTGCACCATACATGCTCAGGTAGGCCGGGTCCTCCGCGAGCGGAAGAGGCTCCTGAGGTGCATTGCTCGAAATACAGCCGGTTACGGCGAGCCCTGAAAGGCTCGCCGCCCCGGCAAGAAAAGATCTTCTTGTCAGTTTTCTCATTTGAAGATCATTCACCCATCGTCATATTGCATTTCGGGTTACGCTTCCACGGGTCTTCCTGCGCGGAGTTCGTGGAATTCGCGAATGGGGCAAAGCCCATGCCCAATGTGTCCTTAGGCAATCCGGGAGCTCGCATGCTCCAAATCACGAGCTGCTGCAAAACCCTCTGAAGCAAGCTTAGTCTAGTCATTTTTTGACTCTGACTTAGAGTCACCGTGACAAGACTTTCCCATGAAGCGATGCATTACGAGATGCATGCCAACGCATCCGAGCATTGGAGCAGCCAGAAGAAGTGTTTGGCCGATCGTCTGTCCCGCTGGCGCAGTTGCGATCAGGAATCCAGTTCCGATCACCATCGCCGCACAACAAGCCATCATGAAAATGTTATGTCCTGCGAAAAGACTGCCGATAGAGTTTCCTGTTTTGGGAGCCGCCTTGACCTGAGGAACGGACGTTTTGATTTGGTTGTTCGTGTATTGCATAGTCATAAGATGATTACCCTTGTTCCCAACGGGACGCGTTCAAAAAGATCTTCGACGTGTACGTTGATCATGCGTACACAGCCGTTCGAGACGGATCGTCCGATTGAGGATGGTTCAGTTGTGCCATGAATCCGGTACATCGTGTCCCGGCCATTGCGGTAAAGATACAGGGCTCTGGACCCGAGTGGATTTCCTGGGCCACCTGGCACACCGGCTGCGTATTTGGCGTACTTGCCGGGTTCTCGTCGGATCATATTGGCAGTCGGACGCCAGCTAGGCCATTTTGCTTTGCGCTCCACAACCGCTTCACCTTTCAGAGAGCGCCCGGCTTTTCCAACTCCAATACCGTAGCGTCTTGCGCTCCCATAACTCTCGACGAGGTACAGGAAGTGTTTTCCCGTATCCACCACGATTGTGCCGGGGGGATGGGAAAAATACCGGACGGATTGCGGTTCAAACTTCGGGTCGACCTTAAATGGTTTTTTTCCGGTCGGATGCGCCGACGCAGGGACAACTATGGTCCCGCAAATTGCGGCGGAACATGCGAGCAGGCTTCGCCTGGATAGCATCGTTTCACTCCAATCATGATTGACCTGTCGCGCGCGGTCCTTGCGGACTCACGCATGTGTGCCTGGTCAGACGTGTCTTGGAGGCCGTTTATCCGGAGATGGGTTGGAGGCGTTGAATGGGGGTGGCTGCAACTGTTCATGGGCGATCATTAGTTTTGGCAGAACCACCGAGCGCGTGCCGATAAAGGTAACGCAATCCACGCTGCAATTCGATACTTTCGGGGATTTGTACTGATTTCCTGATTGCTCGCAGCACTTCATTTGGTGTGCGCCTGCAATCGCCAGAACTGTCAAGCTTGTCTGAAGAACCGAGGGCTTCTGAGAAAGCGTCTGGATTTCGACTTCGTCAGCACTAAACGCAGCAGCCGTGTGAACCACTGCAAAAACAGCAACAAGAAAGACCGAAATCCAAGAGCTCATAGATTTTGAATACCCGATAAGATTAAATAATTCTATACCGAAAATTACACAATTGAGTTAGCGCACTAGGCAACATCAAACCAGGTATTCATGCCGGCGGCCGCGTGTTCCAGCATGTGGCAATGAAACAGCCACTTGCCGGGATTGTCCGCCACGAAGGCAATCCGGACCGTCTGTTCGGGACCGACCAGAAACGTATCCCGCCAGGGATCACCGTCATCGATGGTCGCCCCACTTCGCTCGATCACCCGGAAATGGTGTCCGTGCACATGCATGGCATGCATGAAGGCGGTATCGTTGAACACCTCCAGAATGATTGTTTCCCCTCTTTGGGCCGCCAAAAGCGGTTCCTCCGCCAGGTTCGCGACCCCGTTGAAGGCCCAGAGCTGTCCGGTGCGCGGATAATCCTCCCCTGAAAGGATCTTGCCCTGGTAGACCGTCTGGACCATCCGGCCCATGGCGCCGCCGGTCATGTCGACACGCACCACCCGCGCGTTGTCCAGGTCAGGTTCGGGGATGGCGTTCACTGGCAAGGAGCCCGCACTGTGCTGCGTCCCATCCCCCTCAACGGTCCGGAACCGGGCAAAGGGATAGGGATCGTCTCCCGAAAGCTCCTCCAGCAAGAAGTCATCGTCAGGTGTCACCAGAAGATCCATGCGTTGCGCCGGGCCAAGCAGCAATGGGGCATAGGCCGGTATTTGGGGCTTTGAGAGCGCCTGGCCGTCATAAGCCAGGATTTTCGCACCGAACCGGCCGGGGTTGATCTCGAAGATCCGGGCGTTGGCCGCGTTGATCAGCCTGAGACGGGTGGCCTGTCCGCGCACCACCTGAATTTCCGGATTGCTTTCGCCGTTCACCGTCAGCCAATTGCCGAACCGACCACCATGGCTCCAGTCCATCAGATGGCCGAGACTGGCAACGTCGAGGCTTCCGTCCCGGTTGAGACGCCAGTCGTCGATCACCAGGGTCAGATCATTGTCCCTGCTGAAGGCCGGCTTGGCCTCTTCCACGATCAGGGGGCCATAGAGACCGCGTGCCACCTGGTTCCAGCTCTTGTTATGCGCATGATACCAGTAGGTTCCGGCATCCGGCACGACAAACTCGTAGTCAAAACTCTCGCCAGGCGGCACCGCGGGTTGCGTGAGCCCGGAAACGCCGTCCATGGCGTTGTCGATCCTGATCCCGTGCCAGTGAATGGAGGTCGGCTCCTCAAGATTGTTGAACAGCCGAACCTTCACAGTCTCGCCAACCCGTACCCGGATCTCAGGGCCAGGCGAGCTACCGTTATAGGTCCACAGTTCGGACTCCGCGGCGTCGTTTCGATAAAGCTTCTTGCGAGAAGGACCGGCGGTCAGTTCCAGAAATCTGTCGGACGCCCGTGCAGCGGTCAGGATCGGCGGCACTGAAAAAGCCGCCGTCCCCATCCCGGCCAGTTGAAGCATTCTGCGCCTTGTCAGCATGGTCTCAGTTCTCTCTTTCAAGAAGATAGGTCGCGATCGCCTTCCGGTCTTCGTTGGTCAGGAAAGCGGTGCCGTCCCGAACCACTTCGCCCATCGAGCCGCCAAAGACGTCGCCATCCGGCAAAATTCCGGTCTTGAGCGCGTAAGACAAGGAGTTTATGTCCCAGCCGCCCTCCTTCAAGGCCTCGCTGGTAATGGGAGGCGATTTGCCGCCATCCGGCAGCTCTTCGGCACCATGCAGCGCCATTTCCACCTCCCGGGCGCCAAGCAGGTTGCGCGGTGTGTGGCAAGCGCCGCAATGAGCGGGCCCTTCCACGATGAACTTGCCCCGGTTCCAGAGATCGCTCTTCCCGGGGTCCGGTGAAAAAGGTGCCGGATCATAGTAGCGCGCACGCCAGACCTTGAGCCCGGCCCTGAGATTGAACGGTGGCAGCATGTCATGTTCTTTTGACGCTTCGGCGACGGGTGGGACGGTTTTGAACGCCGCCCAGAGATCGGCGACATCTTGGTCGCTCAAGCTGCTGTAGAACGGATAGGGGAACGACGGAAAATACGGGCTTCCGTCGGGAGCCACTCCCTGGCGCAGTGCACGCGCGAAGTCTTCCAGGTTCCAGTCGCCGATCCCGTGTTCGGGATCGGTTGTTAGGTTGGGCGAATAGAATGTCCCAAAGTCTGTCGGCAAGCGGACACCGCCCGCGAGTGGCTTGCCACCTTGAGCAGAGTTGGTATGGCAAGCAATGCATCCGGACATTCTCGCGAGATAGGCACCTCGCCCAGGATCCCCAACAAGGTTCTGAATTTCCTCAGTCTTGCTGATCGGCCAATAGTGCAACACGGCAAAAGCCATTCCCGCTACCGCGGGAGCAGCCATCGCAACAATGAACCAGCGGCGCATCGGCTATTTCTTCTCAACCCGGAACTTGGAGTGGCAGGCCGAACAGGTTTGGGCCACCATGTTGAAAAGCCCGTCCGCCGGCATCTGCGCAAGCATCTCCGGGTTCGCCATCTGCGATGCGTCGCCCATCATGGGTGCGGTCCCCATCATCCCGTCCTGGGACATCATGGAGCTGCCACCCATCATACCGGCACCGTCGCCACCATGGGCCAGCCCATTGTCCGCGCCCTGACCAAGCGCCGCGGCGAAGAGGTCCAGCTGATCGGCAAGGCTCTTGAATTCCTGCCAGTTCGACCAGATCTCGGGCTTTGCTTCCGAGGATCCCTCGATGCTGTGTTCGGGAAAGAGCTTCGTCAGGGCCTCGCCCGAATGGGACTGGATCGCCTCGGCGCCGCTGCGCACCGCGGCCGCGTCATAGCCCTTGTCGCCGCGCATGATCGAAGAGAGGGACTTCATCACATCCCCCATCTCGCCCATGGCATCCATGCGTTCCTTGACGACTCCCGTAGCGCCACCATGCGCCAGGGCCGCGGCGGCACCCGCCAGCACCAGCGTGCCGGCGATGGTCATTACTTTGAATTTCATCAATCTGTTCCTGTAACCGGTTGATCGGCGGCGTTCGCCGAGTAAGAGTTCAAGCGGGCAGAGGAACAGGTCGTGGTGGTGGCGGGTCCAGGTTCGCCTGTCTGGACAGTGCCAAACTCGGCGGAACTGTGCCAATGACCTGCAGGAGATCGGGCCCCGACAGAGGCACGTCCGAGGTCAAGGCAAGCAGGTAGGCACCACAGTGAACTGTTTCGTTCCCTGAAAATGTTCCCCCCTGATCATTGGACATTTCACCGTGCAAAATATCAACTGATGTGACCGATTGGTTTACGTGAGCCTCAACAGTTGAGCCTACCGAGTGGGTGAACGCACCTCCCGCTACCACTAGGCTTACAGCAAGAGCGAAAACCAATATCAAAAGCTTACAGGAACCGCGCCTCATATAAAAAATTCCGTTTAACGCAATCGCTTTTCAACCGACCACAAAGCCGCACCGAGTTCATGACTTTATTAAATAGGGGCTGACTTGTTTTCAACCCACCAGCCAGAGGAAATAATTGCACGGTAGAGAACCAAGTCTCCATATTGATTTTGATCAAACAAAAACTGACGCGTGAGGATATACTAGAGTTTATTCATCATGCCCCTACTGATCGAATGCCTAACTATCGTCGAGACGAGCTCAGCCATTTCGCGTGCTTGAAATACTGCAAGCTCAGTGAGAGAAAGTTAGCCAGAAATGCTCAATTTAGCGCATAATCTTGCTGATGGACAATTGGTCTCATTACTTCGGCTTACTGCCGGGCTTCTGATTGCTGTTGCGGTAACAATATTTGCCTTCCTGGTATCAAACGAATCTTTGGGCGATCTTCCCGAGACAGTTGTTTGCGTTTCTACGCTGTCAACAGATACAGATCTTTCTGCATCGTACTTTGCACCGGAAAACAAATGGGATTGCAGCGAAAATGAGCAGTGTAGTCATTTCGCACTGGCTGGAATCTTCACTTCATTTTTTCCTGAAACAACATTTTCTGGGCTCTCTGTTCAGGCAATTGTCGACTGGACAAGATACATTATCCCACGACCTCATCCTCCCAAATCGATACGAATGTCGCTGATTTAGGTAATTAGCTCGGCAATGCCCCGTCGTTAAAGTGAAACGTGTCTAGACACATGAATTTCTAATCCAAATTCGTGGAAACAGAAACACGTACTTTACAGAGGCAATTGCCACGAACCAAAGGTGCCACTGCTATACTACGGCAAAGACATAAACACCTGAGCAGATGCACGTAAAATAACAAATGGACAGATTAAAATGGAAACATTGGTCTATTTTCTATTCTGGGCGGGTCTCTTCTTCTTAATGATGAGGTTCGGCTGCGGTTCTCACATAACTGGACATCATTCGCACAAGAAAGCCGGAAAAGAAAACTCAAACAGCGAAAGCGAACTTCGCTGGATCCCCCCCGTGAATGACGTCGATCCTGTATGTGGAAAGACCGTTCAGACAAAGGACTCCAAACCCTCCGTATACAACGGATCGGTCTATTATTTCTGCTCACGCGACTGCCGTGAGCAATTCGAGGCCGCTCCGCATCTGTATGCGGGTTCGAAGGCTACCGTTGTCGAAGAAACCACGGAGAGCGCTCATGGTTGACCGAGTTTCTCCAGGGCGGCAAAGCCCTTCCGGCACACCGCTTCCCGCCCCGTCTGCGATCCGCATACCCGTTTTGACCCTCGGGATGAGCCTCGGCCTGTTTCTCGCAGTCACGTACGTGTTGTGCGTGATCTTCGACCTCATCTTTCCGCAACAGGCCATGTACGAAACCTGGTTGCGCCTGCTGCCCGGCTTCAAATGGCTGAGCTTGCCCAGCTTCCTGCTCGGCCTCGTCGAAAGCTTCGCCTACGGCTGGTATGTCGCGCTGATTTTCGCGCCCTTGTTCAACTTCTTTGCGAGGAGGTGGCAGTAATGGAAACGATCACCACAACATTGAAATCTCTGGCATCCCGGGAAAGCCGCCGGAAACAGCGTTTGGATCGTCCCGCGAGCAACAATGGCGGCGATGTTGCCAAAGCAGCACCCCGGCCTGCCGTCGGCGATCCTTTTCACTCCGTCCAGGAAATAGCCGCCTATCAGCGCGATTTTCTGGAACGTTGCATCCTATTCTGGGACACGCTGCGTCAACGTGCCGACAACATGCTGGCGCATGAGCGCTCTGGGATGCCGCCTCTGCTCGACTTCAAATACGAGACGGTGCTCGACGCGCGGCGTTTCGAACGCCCGGCGAACTATGCGCTGCTGCGGATCACATCGGTCGGAGAAGACTGCCTCGAGAACTGTATCGATGTCGACAAACAACCGGTCATCGTCGTCGATCCCCGTGCAGGCCATGGCCCGGGTATAGGCGGTTTCAAACGCGATTCAGAGGTCGGAATGGCGATGCGCGAGGGGCATCCGGTCTACTTCGTCATTTTCTATCCGGAGCCTGAACCTGAACAGACCCTGATGGATGTTCTCCATGCCCTCAGGCTCTTCGTCGAAGAGGTGGCACGCCGACATCTGGATAGCCCTCCGGTGCTTTACGGAAACTGTCAGGCCGGCTGGGTGGTGACGCTGCTTGCGACCGATTGTGAAGGCCTGGCGGGGCCAATCGTGTTGAACGGTTCGCCGCTGTCCTACTGGGCGGGTGAATCGGGTGTAAACCCGATGCGGGTCGCCGGAGGTTTGCTCGGCGGTGCATGGCTCACCCATCTAACCGCAGATCTCGCGGATGGTCGTTTCGATGGTGCATGGCTGGCTCAGAACTTCGAGAACCTGAAGCCGGAAAAGGCGATTTGGGAAAAATATGCGAACCTCTTCAGCCATATCGATACCGAACGCGAGCGTTTCCTTGATTTTGAGCGCTGGTGGAACGGCTTCTATTTCCTCAGCCGCGAGGAAATGCTGGCAATCGTCGAAAATCTGTTTGTCGGCAACAAGCTCGAACAAGGCCTGGTGCGTATCTGCGAAGGCTGCCTTGCGAACTTGCGCCGCATCGCCAACCCGATCGTTATCTTCGCGTCTTACGGCGACAATATCACCCCACCGCATCAGGCCCTGGGCTGGATACCTGCGGTATACAAGGACACGGACGACCTGAAACAGGCCGGTCAGCGGATCGTCTACCTGACCAATCCCCATGTGGGGCACTTGGGAATTTTCGTCTCGGCCAGCATCGCCCGACTGGAACACAGGGCCATCCTGGAAAGCCTTGAAGAGATCGAGGCCCTCCCCCCCGGTCTCTATGAAATGAAGATCGACAATCCGTCCAGAGATCCCGACTGTCACAAGCCTGCTTATGAGGTTCGTTTCGAGCCGCGCCGGGTTGAGGACCTTCAAACCGACTATCCGCGTGACGCCTTTGAGCGTGTCCGCCGGACATCCGAATTCAGCGAGAATGTATATGCGACATTCTTCAGCCCCTGGGTTCGGGCGTTTTCCAATCCATGGTCGGCGGAAATTCTCAAATGGCTGCATCCGATGAGGGCCAGCCGGTATCTTTATTCCGAGGCGTTCAATCCGTGGATGCCCGGTGTGGCGGCAGCGGCTGAAACGATCCGGAAAGACCGTAAACCTCTTGAGGCCGATAATTCGGCGATCGTGCATGAGCGCGAAATTTTTGAGGATGTCGGCAAGAGCTTCGAAGTCTGTAGGGAATTCCGCGATGCAGCGTACGAACGCATCTTCACCGCGCTTTACGGGCAATAGAAAATGAAAGTGCTCCAGACCATGTCCCGGAGAATGGGAGGTGCCACCTACGACGACCCGCAGGGAGCCAGAACCGGTGCGTTTGCGCCGTTTGACGTCGTCGTCCGCATCAACAATGCGAACCAATCCGAACGTGCGCATGGCCGGATGTCCACTGCGTCGAAAACAATGGTTCGACCACTTACACAGAAAGGGAAATCCGCCAAATGAACCTGCGCGACAATCTGCCGAGATATCTGGTGCTGGGCTTTTTCGTAATTGGCGGAGGTCTGTGGCTCTGGAAAACATTCGGATCGGAAAAAAGAACATCTGCCGTCAGCGTAGCAGTCTCAGTGCCGCAACTCTCCGAAATCGCCCTGAAAGGCAAACAAGCGTTTGATTCAGTATGCGCGGATTGCCACGGCGCCAACGCGGCGGGAACCGACAAGGGCCCGCCGCTGGTCCACGACATCTACAATCCCGGACACCATACCGACGAGTCATTCCTAGTCGCGGCGAGGTTCGGCGTGCGCCAGCACCACTGGCCCTATGGAAACATGCCTGCACAGCCACAAATGAGTCAGGAAGAGGTGGCAACGATCATCAAATATGTGCGCGAACTGCAGGCAGCCAACGGCATCACCTACCGGCCGCACACCATGTAGAAGGCCAAATGGCGGGAGGTCGGGCTGGGTGATTGACATACCCCCTGAATGGCTTCCCATAATAGGTTGTTGGATAAGGATATTATCTAATGGAGGGAAATATCATGTTTGCGAAAGACGTGATGACGACGTCCGTAATAACGGTCGGCCCGGACACAAGCGTGCGCGACGTCGCAAAAGCCCTAGCCGACAAGCGGATCAGCGCAGTACCAGTTGTGAATGCCAAAGGCAACATGGTCGGCATCGTCAGCGAGGGTGACCTGATCCGGCGCACCGAAACCCAAACGGAGCGCCATCCTTCATGGTGGATGGCGCTTCTGGCCGCCCCGGAGGACAAGGCACTCGACTATATCAAGTCGCACGGCGGCACGGCGAAGGACGTGATGACACGGGACGTAAAAACCGTGGGTGAGGACGCGTCTCTCGAGGAAGTCGCCGACTTGCTGGAACGCAACCACATAAAACGGGTCCCGGTCGTCACAAACGGACAACTCGTGGGGGTCGTGAGCCGTGCCGATCTGCTGCGTGGACTGGCGACGCCAAAGCCGGCCACGGAACAGGCTGCGAAGGATGACAAAACGATCCGTGGCAAAGTGGAACAGGCTTTGAAGGAAACCGGAATAGACCGGCAATTTGTGACCGTTACCGTATCCGGCGGCATCGCCCATCTTTGGGGAGCCGTCGATTCAGATCCGGAAAGGCAGGCTATACGCGTGGCAACGGAGAACGTGGCCGGTGTCAGGGAGGTCGACAACAAAATCAATGTCTTTCCGCCGATGGTACGCGCCGCCATGTGGGCCGACTAATCAGGAGCGCCGCATGCCGCCCTGTCCTGTCTAAGAAAGCTTCGTCAGCGAGACCATCGCCCAAAGCCGTCCAGGACAGAATTTGGGAGGTACGGTTAAAAGGCCATGAAACGCCAAAGCCGAAACAAGAACCAGTCTCAAAGGGGCATGCAATTGGACAAGAAGGAATACCGTGCCCAATTGCATGCCCTGCAAATCGAACTGGTGAAACTTCAGAAGCATTTCATTCAATGCGACGATCGGATTCTGGTCCTGATCGAAGGCCGTGACACGGCCGGCAAGGACGGTGTCATAAAAAGGATCGTTGAGCATCTGAGCCCGCGGGAAACGCGCGTCGTGGCACTCGGAAAGCCATCGGATCTCGACCGCACCGGCTGGTACTTCCAGCGCTACACCGCACACCTTCCCAAAGCCCGGGAGTTCGTGCTGTTCAACCGCAGCTGGTATAACCGCGCGGGGGTGGAGCGGGTCATGAAATTCTGCACGGAAGCAGAGTACGAGGAATTCATGGAGACGGTCCTCGACTTCGAGCACATGCTGGTGCGTTCGGGTATCAAGCTGCTGAAATACTATCTCGACATTTCCCGGGACGAACAGAAACGCCGCCTTGAAGACCGGCGCACCAATCCGCTCAAGCAGTGGAAGATCAGCCCTATCGATGCAAAGGCCGTCAAGCTCTGGGACGACTACAGTTCCGCGCGGAACGAAATGCTGTCGCGGACGCACAATGCAATCACGCCCTGGACAATTGTGCATGGTGACAACAAGCGGCGTGCCCGGCTCAACCTGATCCGCGACCTGCTCCTACGCCTGCACTATTGCGACAAGGATAGCAACGTCCTGCGGTCGGATCCGGAAATCGTGTTCCCGTATCACGAAGACTATGTCCGCAATGGAATGATCATCCCGTGAACGGCCGGATGGTACATGCCAAACTTACCTCGTCGGTAGTGCCAACTTCAGCCCGGCCGATCTGGAACGGTTCGGCTCCTACCGTTTCGGGCGCCAGACAACCATGTTCCGGACGACACCATCTCCGCAGACAAGGTGATAGGCCGCCGCGAGGACGTGCACGCTCACCAGGGTCAGGATCAGATTCCAGAACATCAGATGGAAGGGAACAGCGCCCTTCCAGAGATAGGACGCGACAAAGCCGGTCAACGCCTGACCGAGAACAGCCAGATACAGTGCCCAGTGCACCGCATGGGCCCCCTTCGTTTGCCAGTCCCGGCTTCCGGTTTTGCCCTGACGGGGGTTCAGGAAAATCAATCCGAGACGGATCACCATGAGCAGCCCGATCAACATGCCGGCATAATTGTGCACCATGTGCATCAACAGATCGGCTTTCGATGGTGGCAGGAACGGGTTGTGTGTTCGCGGGATCGCCTTTGACGTATACCACTGCTCGGCGATCAGGATAACGACGGACCAGTGAAGCACGATCTGCAATCGTGTATAGCGGTGCGCCGTTTGGGCTGTGTTTTCAATTCCCGGCATCTGGCAGCATCTCTCAGCAAGTCTTTTCGGCATTGGATCCGCAGAAGCGCCTCCGGACGCCGCTGGGTCAATATCGGCAAGGATACAGCTATCCAGTTACCGCATTGCCAATGGGCATAGCCCGGGTATCACTGCCGCTTGCGAGTCGCCGAAAGTCCGGAAGCCTGGCCAAGGTCATTAAGGATCGGACAGTCGGGGCGATGATCTCCCGCGCAAGCATCGATCAAATGTGCCAATGTCCTTTGCATGGAATGGAGTTGGGAAATCTTCTCTTCGATCCGAGCCAGATGCTTCTCCGCGATCTGTTTCACGTCGGCGCTCGCCCGACCATCGTTTTCGTAAAGCTCCAGGAGGCTTCTGCAATCTTCGATCGAAAAACCGAGAGACCTTGCCCGGCCAAGAAAGGCCAATTTATAAAGATCTCTGTCCTGGAAGCTGCGATAGCCATTGTCCCCTCGCAAGGGTTTGATCAACCCGATATCCTCGTAATAACGGATCGTCTTTGCCGGAACACCGGACAGTTGTGATACGTCGCCGATATTCATAATGCTCTCCCTTATTCGGCCGCTTCCGCCAATAAAGCTGCTACTTGCGGTGCCGGCGTTTCCTTTTCGTCCATCGGAGGCTTGATCCGGCGAAGGCGCAGTGCGTTCGTCAGTACGAAGACCGAGGATAGGGCCATGGCGGCGGCGGCGAGAACCGGTGACAGTAGGAGCCCGAAGGCCGGGTAAAGCACGCCGGCGGCGACCGGGATCAACGCGGTATTGTAACCGAATGCCCAGAACAGGTTTTCCCGGATATTGGTCATGGTCCGCTTCGACACTTCGAACGCATTGACCACGCCGCGCAAGTCGCCCGACATCAGCACGACATCGGCGGATTCGATGGCCACATCCGTGCCGGTGCCGATGGCGATGCCCACGTCCGCATGGGCGAGCGCGGGCGCATCGTTGATGCCGTCGCCGACAAAGGCGATCTTCCGGCCAACCCCGCGCAGCTTCTGAAGGGCGGCAACCTTGCCTTCGGGCAGGACGCCGGCGACGACATGGTCGATGCCCGTCTCCACGGCAATGGCCTCGGCCGTTTCTCGCTTGTCGCCGGTGATCATGGCGACCTGAAGCCCTTGTGCATGAAGGGCCGCAATCGCGGCGCGGCTTGCAGGCTTCACCGGGTCCGCAACGCCCATAACCGCGGCAATCCGGCCATCGATAGCGGCAAAGAGCGCGGTCCGGCCGCGCCTGGCCAGGTCGGTTTCAATCTCCGCCAACGGCCCCAGGTCGATACCCTCGCGGCTCATCAGGCGGTCCGCGCCAACGATCACCTGCGCTCCACCGGCGGTCGCCTGAACGCCGTAACCGGTGATCGAGGTGAAGTCCGCGACGCCGACCTGCGCGACGCCTTCGCCGCGCGCCGCCCGCACGATGGCGGCGGCAATCGGGTGTTCCGACCGGTCCTCGACCGCCGCGACCCGCGCCAAAACGTCATCGCGGTCAAATCCTTGGGCGAGGACAAGATCGGTCAGCTCCGGCCGGCCTTCGGTCACTGTGCCGGTCTTGTCGAGCGCGACGACCTCGACCGCGGTCAGTTGCTGCAGGGCATCGCCCTTTCTGAACAACACGCCCATCTCGGCCGCGCGGCCAGTGCCGACCATGATCGACGTCGGCGTGGCCAGGCCCATGGCGCAGGGACAGGCAATGATCAGCACGGACACGCCCGCGACCAGCGCCAGCGTCAACGCGGGACTGGGACCGAGGATTAGCCACACCAGCACCGTCAGCGCCGCAACGGACATGACCACCGGGACAAACCAGAGGGTGATGCGATCCACGAGCCCCTGGATCGGCAGCTTGGCCCCTTGCGCCTCTTCGACCATCCGGATGATCTGCGCAAGTGTGGTGTCGGCCCCGACCCGGGTGGCGCGGAACTGAAAGGCCCCCGCCCCGTTCACAGTTCCGCCAGTGACGCCGGCCCCCAGCGTCTTGGCAACTGGCACCGGTTCACCGGTGATCATGCTTTCATCGACGTGGCTTTCGCCTTCCGTCACCTCGCCGTCGACGGCGATGCGTTCTCCCGGCCGGACGACGACGATGTCGCCCGCATGCAGGTCTTCAATTGACAGTTCAACCGGTTCGCCATCGCGCAGAACCCGCGCGGTTCGAACCTGAAGACCGAGCAGCTTCTGGATTGCCGCTCCGGTGCGGCCCTTGGCGCGCGCCTCCAGAAACCGTCCGAACAGGATCAGCACGACGATCACAGCAGCGGCCTCGTAATAGACCGACCTGACCGCATCCGGCAGCAGTACCGGAAAGAAGGTGGCAATCACGGAATAGGCATAGGCCGCCGCCGTGCCGACGGCGACGAGGCTGTTCATGTCCGGGGCGCCCTTGAGAAGCGCCGGAATACCCTTGAGATAGAAAGCACGGCCCGGCCCGGCAAGGACCGCGGTCGTCAGGGCGAACTGGATCAGCCAGCTTGTCCGATGTCCGATGGTGTGCCCGATCAGGTCGTGCATCCCCGGGATCACGTGACTGCCCATTTCCATCAGGAAGACAGGCAGCGCCAGCATAGCGGCCAGGACCACCCGGCGGGCAAGCGCCCGGGCCTCCTCCTCCTTGCGGGCTGTACGGTCCTGGGTGGCACTCGCTTCGGCAACCTCCGCTGGATATCCGGCAGCCGTCGCAGCAGCCGCCAATGCAGCGGGACCGGTCATGCCTTCCAGGTAGGTGACACTTGCCGTCTCGGAGGCGAGGTTGACGTTCACCTCGGTTACGCCGGGGACCGCGGACAGCGCCCGGTCCACCCGTCCGACACAGGACGCGCAGGACATGGAGCCAACGTTCAGCGTCACACTGGCGCGGCGTGCGGGATACCCGAGTTCATCAAGGCGCTTTGCCGCGGTCATCAGCCGCTCCGGCCCGTCAGCCGTCAACTGGGCGGTTTCGCTGGCCAGGTTGACCGATACATCGCTCACGCCTTCCAGAACGGCCAAAGCGCGATCCACGCGCCCGACGCAAGATGCACAGGACATTCCTTCGATGGAAAGTGTTGCATGGGTTTCGCTGGACATGTCGTCTCCGATTTTCGAATTTCCACGAAAATAGGGTTTCCAGTTACTGGAAGGTCAAGGCTGGCAGAAATAAAATTTTGAACGGGTCCCGGATCTTGACCTTCCACCAACTGGAAACTCCATATTCGAAAAATTCCAGCAAAGGAGCACTGCCATGAGATTTCACGTACCCGATATGAGCTGCGGCCACTGTAAGGCGGCTATCGACACGTCCGTCAAGGGCGCCGACGGATCGGCGCAACTGGACTTCGATATGGAAAACAGGATCGTTTCGGTCGAAAGCCAGCTCTCTGCCGATCAGGTCATGGCCGCTCTGAAGACGGCCGGGTATGAAGCCTCACCGGCCCAGTCGGCGTTGTGATTCCACCTGCACCGCAGGATCGAACGGTAAGACCTGTCGGCAGGGCCTGTCTTTGGCCGTATGGTATCACCATGCGGCCTTTTCCAGCCCGGCAAGGGCGCTATTATCCGTTACAGTGATTTCGGCCCGCTACCCGTTCGGAACGTTTGTGGCCCTGGCAGCAAAGCCCGTCATATCGAGCTAAAGCGGAACGCCCTGCTTGTCCCGAACGCCTCGGCCGGCGCATCGAAAATCGGAGAGAACCCGAAATGTCGTCCTATGAGACCCGTGACTCCCATGCCCCGACCACGACGTCCGGGCATGGGGCCGAGATGGTTTACACCTGCCCCATGCATCCGGAGATAAGGCAACCGGAACCCGGCGACTGTCCGAAATGCGGGATGCATCTGGTTCCAGAGGGCGAAGCCGGCCAGCACCATCACGGTCATGGTCACGGTCACCATCATGCCCACGCGACCGGTGACGCGCCGTCCGGAAAAGGCGGCCAATACGATACTGTGCCGGCGGGATATTCGGGATCTGTCTATACCTGCCCGATGCACCCGGAAGTCCGCCGCACCGAACCGGGATCCTGCCCGATCTGCGGCATGGGACTGGAACTTGAAAACGCGGCGATGGCCGACGAGGGGCCGAACCCGGAACTCGTGGATTTCACACACCGGCTATGGGTCGGCGCTGTCCTGACCGTTCCCCTGCTCGTCTTCACCATGGGACCCTATGTGGGCCTGTCGGGCGTGCGCGATATCTTCGGCGAGCGGATAACGCTCTGGATCGAATTGGTCCTGGGAACACCCGTCGTATTGTGGTGCGGCTGGCCTTTCCTCACCCGCGGCTGGAATTCGTTCCGTTCGCTCAATCTCAACATGTTCTCGCTCATCGGCATGGGTGTCATGGCCGCCTGGACCTTCAGCGTCGTTGCGGTTCTGGCTCCGGGGATCTTTCCCGACGGGTTCCGGGACGCCGAGGGTCATGTCGGCGTCTATTTCGAGGCGGCCGCCGTCATCGTGGTCCTGGTGCTTCTCGGCCAGGTCATGGAACTGCGCGCGAGAGAGGGCACCGGCAAGGCCATCAAGGCGCTTCTGGACATGGCCGCGAAGACCGCGCGGGTAATCCGCTCCGATGGCAGCGAGGAAGAGGTCCCGCTGGAGGATGTCCAGATCGGCGACCGTCTGCGTGTGCGCCCCGGCGACAAGGTGCCGGTCGACGGCGTGGTGACCGACGGCCGTTCATCGGTCGACGAAAGCATGATCTCGGGCGAACCGGTGCCGGTCGAAAAGACACCCGGCGATCCGGTGACCGGAGCGACCATCAACGGCACGGGCAGCCTGATCATGGAGGCAACGCGCGTCGGCGCCGACACCATGCTCAGCCAGATCGTCGAAATGGTCGCAAACGCGCAGCGCAGCCGCGCGCCGATCCAGAAATACGCCGACAAGGTTGCCGGCTGGTTCGTCCCGACGGTCATCGGCATCGCGGTTCTCGCGTTCATCGGCTGGGCGCTGTGGGGACCGGCCCCTGCCCTGTCCTACGCCCTGATCGCCGCCGTGGCCGTCCTCATCATCGCCTGTCCTTGCGCCCTCGGCCTTGCCACGCCCATGTCGATCATGACAGCAACCGGACGCGGCGCGCAGACAGGCGTGCTGATCAAGAACGCGGAAGCACTGGAACGCTTCGAGAAGGTCGACACCTTGATCGTCGACAAGACCGGGACGCTGACCGAGGGCAAGCCCCGGCTGGTGGCCGTGCTCCCGGAGGATGGCCATGACGAGCAGGAGGTATTGCGTCTTGCCGCTACCCTTGAAAGGGGATCGGAACATCCGCTGGCTGAAGCAATCGTCGCCGGCGCGGAAGACCGCGGCGTACAGTTGGGCGAGGCCGAAGACTTCGAGGCCGTCACCGGCAAGGGCGTCAAGGGTACGGTCGACGGCAAGAGCGTCGCTCTCGGCAATCTGAAGCTGATGGAGGAACTCGGGCTCCAGGTCACCGCACTGGCAGACAAGGCGAACGCCCGGCGCGACGAAGGCGAAACCGTGATGTTCGTCGTGCTCGAGGGCACGGTCGCCGGTCTCGTCAGTGTCGCCGATCCGGTCAAGGAGACCACTCCCGCTGCGCTGAAGGCGCTGCATGAGCTTGGTTTCCGCATCATCATGGCGACCGGCGACAACGAACGGACGGCGAAAGCGGTCGCCGCGCGGCTCGGCATCGATGAAATCCGCGCGGACGTCCTGCCCGAGGACAAGGCACGCATCATCAAGGAACTGCAAACGGCGGGACGCAAGGTCGCCATGGCCGGTGACGGGGTGAATGACGCCCCTGCCCTGGCGCAGGCCGATGTGGGCATTGCCATGGGCACCGGCGCGGACGTGGCCATTGAATCGGCCGGTTTCACGCTGGTCAAAGGCAATCTCGACGGCATCGTGCGCGCCCGCAGACTCTCACGCGCCACCATGCGCAACATCCGGCAGAACCTGTTCTTCGCCCTGATCTATAATGCGTTGGGCGTGCCGGTCGCGGCAGGCGTGCTTTATCCTGTTTTCGGTATCCTTATCAGCCCGATGTTCGCCGCTTTTGCCATGAGCGCATCATCCATTTCCGTGGTGCTCAATGCGCTGCGCCTGAGAGGAGCAAAAATCTGATACGGAAAGCGAATAGCCGGCAGCCTCTCGTCGTCGAAGAACCCCGGCACTGGAGAGCCTGTTGATCTCGTCCAGCGGATCTTATGGGCTCTGGTCGCTGGTTTTCGTCAACTCGGCGATTTTCATCGTCTTTGCCTTCAGTTTCTTCAAGCCGAAGACTGCGCAGGACTGGCGCAGCCTTGGCGCGTTCAGTGCTTTCGTCCTGGCGCTCTTTACGGAGATGTACGGCTTTCCCCTGACGATCTATCTGCTTTCAGGTTGGCTTCAGACTTTCGAACCTGACGTCGACTGGAATTCCCATGTCAGCGGGCATCTCCCGGAAGTGCTTTTAGGATGGCAGGCGAATCCGCATGCAGGCCTGTTTCACATCGCCAGTTTCATTTTCATTGGGTGCGGCTTCTGGCTCCTCGCTGTGGCCTGGCGCCACCTCTGGGCGGCGCAGAGGAAAGATCGGTTGGCCGTGGCCGGTCCCTACGCCCGAATGCGCCATCCGCAATATGCAGGTTTTGTGCTGATCATGTTCGGCTTCCTGGTGCAGTGGCCGACCATCCTGACTCTGGTGATGTTTCCAATATTGGTTTGGATGTACGTGCGCCTTGCTCGCCATGAAGAAGCCGATAGCCGGGCGCGTTTCGGATCCGAATGGGACTCCTATGCAGGCCGCGTACCCGCTTTTGTTCCATCCCGTTTAACTTCCGACAGGCAAGCTGGTAATGGCGGTCAACGCTCTACCAAGAACTCCGAGCGGGAATAACAACTGGTCCGGGAGTTTCGCGCGCCAAGAGAAATCCGCGTACCCTCCGTTATCAACTTGCGATAAATACTGCTGCATTCCAGACGCTGTTGCCGTACTCCGGCGCCAATTAATTGTACGCGACCGACTTTTCTATAGGGATCCTTGCCCAGCCTGGCCTTTCGAACAAGAAGGTGCCGTATCCCGTCCACCTTACGAGGGAATAAAGGATCAGGGGACTGACGAGCGATCCGGCGAACACAACAACACTCAATATGCCGACATCGGAAATCAGCCCGCTCCACTGCAAGATCCCGCGAATGATCGACATGGGAATTGTGAAGGCTACATAGACGACCAGTGAATGCTCGCCGATCCACCTGAGCCATTCGAACCTCGGGCTCCTCACAAACAACGCGCCCATGACGCACAAGGCGAAGGTACCGGCAACTGCGAGGAACAAATGGACCGGAGGAATAGCTGCAAGACCCATCTGCATTTCGGCCGGGTGAAGGGCATAGCCGGGCGAAAACACGAGCAGGTAGTTCGCAATGGCCCAAATGCCCAGTCCGACCAAAGAAAGTCGCCAATGTCGTTCCGAAAAAGCAACAATCCTGAAGACCAGCGGAGCTGCGGCGTAGCCAAGATAAAAAAAGACAAAATAGGCGAAGAACTGCGTAACGAGATAGCTGGGTGAAACGTAACCTGTCATCTGCAGCACCGCCGCAACCAAAATGACCACCCAATGTGGCATATTCACCCGCCACAATAGTTTTGCCGCTAGCGAGAACACTGCGAGCATATAGATGAACCAGAGAACTCCGTAAGGTTGTACAACAGCCCACGCAAGATCGAGCAACATCTGATCTGGCCGCCCGCTGAAAATGCCGATTTTCAGGCAGATAGAGATCAAGGCCCAGAGCCCGTAAAAATAAAGGTAATGAATGATGCGCCGGTCCGCGTAACGCCGCCAGGGTCTGGCAATGACGTTGGAGAGGAACAGGCCAGAAATGAGAAAGAATTCCGGCATTCGGAAGGGTGTGGCGAAACCGATCGCGTAGTGAAGAAACCCAACCTTCCCGGTGTGTTCGCCTGTGTTATACGTTGCATACATCATGACAACCAGGATGATGCAGATCCCTTTGGCTGCATCGACCCATGGCATGCGCTGAGACGTTTCAATACGCGCCCCCTCAGTCAACGTACTATCGCCCAAACTTCCGCCCATCAGTTTTCCTCCCTAATCCGGAGAGTTCCCCCCTCGGCAGTCAAAGAAATTTCATCAATCTTTTCCAAAAACTCACAATTCCAGAACTAACAATTCTGTAATCTTTATTAATGGGTTAATTCGTATTGCGATTGCAGTCTATCATCCGAACGAGGGCCAGCCGTAATGCTTTCGGTCACATACTCATAAACAGGATTCCCTTTGAGCGTGAGTTCTGATTCACTGAGCTCAATGAGTGGAGGTCAGGATGGCACGCTTCGATCTGACGGATTTCGAGTGGTCTGTGATAGAGCCGCTTCTGCCGACAAAGGTGCGAGGAGTACCCCGCGCCGATGACCGCAAGGTTCTGAACGGCATCTTCTGGCGGTTGCGCACAGGAGCTCCCTGGGCGGATATACCGGTGCGCTATGGCCCGTACACGACCTGTGTCAACCGCTTCAACCGATGGCGCAAGGCTGGGCATTGGGCGCGCATTCTTGAAGCCATATCAAATGCTTACGACGGCGACGTGCAGATGATCGACTCCTCATCGATCCGCGTTCACCAGCATGTTGCCAACGACCAAAAAAAGACGAACGATCCCGTTGCATGGGTCGCTCGCGCGGCGGCCTGACCACCAAGATCCATGCACTCGTTGACGCCGAGGGACGACCGATCCGCCTCAAGTTGACCGAGGGCCAGACCCACGACGGACGCTCGGCCGCCGATATGTTCGAAACCCTCAGTGCCGGACACATCCTGCTCGCCGACCGCGCTTATGACGGCGATGCCTTGCGCACCGAAATGGCGTCGCGGGGCACATGGGCCAACATCCGCGCCATGCCGAACCGCGTCAAAACATTTCCACTCAGCGCCTGGGTCTATCGGCAGCGCAACGCTGTCGAGAGGTTCTTCAACAAACTCAAACACTTCAGGGCCGTTGCCACACGATACGGCAAGCGCGACGAAAATTTTCTTGCCTCAGTCCAACTCGCTTCAATTCGCATCTGGTTGCCAACTTGTGAGTCGGTCACCTAGGCTTCGGGCCCATAAGATTTATATGCAAATCAGCTGGAGGTTGTTTCATGTGCGGACGCCCCACATCATCAAGCTCCTGAATAGGAGTTGACGATGTCTGATGGGTTCTTCTGGCTCAATGATGAGCGTAATAAACGGCATTATTCATGTCTTGAAGTCGGGCGGTCGCTGGATCGATGCGCCGAATGTCTATGGCGCCAGGAAAACCCTTTACAATCGCTTCGCGCGTTGGTCCGAAAAGTGTGTCTGAACGAGAGAGCTTCGAATTGAAGTTCCAAATTGTAGAGACCCGTGTTTGACGTGATGATCGAAAGTACGGCCATTTGGGCACGGCAACGTTAAAACAATTTTTAATATATCACCATCTAAGGGAGCGAAAACAATGAAAACTGGTTCATCAAACATAGTAAAAATAGTTGCCTCTATTGCACTAAGTTCCATTTTTCTGTTATTTGCTCTTGGGTGGCGCCCGAATTTTTTCGAGAATTTTAACTCAGAAACTGTAAAGACGCTTGTCGAACATTCAGGTATCTGGGGACCACTTTTCATTATAGCTCTAATGACGCTAGCTATTGTCGTCAGTCCTCTTCCAAGTGCCCCAATCGCACTCGCTGCTGGAGCTGCATACGGGCATACTCTGGGCACGATTTACGTTGCAACCGGTTCTTGCCTCGGTGCAACGATTGCGTTTTTAATTGCGCGAAAGCTCGGACGAAATGCGATTGTTCGTCTTTTGGGTGAATACGCAAACTATGGTTTTTTGGGTTCTCAAAATGCTCTGACCATCACGGTCTTTACAACCCGAGTCATACCTTTCATTTCTTTCGACGCTGTGAGTTACGCAGCAGGCCTAAGTGGGCTTTATTTATGGCGGTTTATCATCGCAACTATCGCCGGAATAATACCTGCAAGTTTTGTTCTTGCACACTTTGGCGCAGAAGCAATGAATGGCCCGATTGAACCCGCAGAATTGTTGACGCTAGGTTTGGGAATATTTACCGCCCTTCCATTGCTTTGGTTAACTCTTCGTAGACGTTTAAGACCAAAGAGCTGGCGCGACCACCGCGGCCATAATTAGGACACTGAAGATTGGATGCGATACCAGGGAGTTGCGCCTTGCCACCGTTGACGAGCAATGCGCTGCACAACCGTATAGCCTTTCGAAGTTTAGCGAAATTCAACGCGCGAAGATCCTTGCGTGAAGGCCATTTGAATAGATATTTTTTGCTCTTAACTGAAACGTATTTGTGATTTGAGGGAGAGAAAAAGAAGCGATATGGTTGCTTTTGACACTCATCTTAGCTTGATCCTTTACGTTTCGGAAAATGGCAAAATAAAATTTGCAAAATGCAAATAGGTTTTGACATTCACAAGGCAAATGAATGATCGAGCATGGAATAGATTTGAAAAACAGGTTGAGGTACAGGCTGATGGTCAAGGTTGCCATTAATTGCCTTAACGGAAATCTTTCATGAAGATATTCCACGCTATTGCATTGGCAGCATCGGCGCTATTGCCTGTTGGATGTGTTGGCACCGCTTTCGAAATGGATTCTCGCGGCGAAATCGCGATTCCCGCCAGCATTGAAACGTTGATGAGGAGCAAAGGTACCAAATCAACGGACCCCTTGTTTATTAGAATTTTCAAACAAGAAAGTGAACTTGAGGTCTGGAAACAAAATCGAGTTGGCAAGTATGTTCTACTAAAAACTTATGCGATGTGTCGCTGGTCTGGCGACTTGGGGCCCAAAAAAGCTGAAGGTGACCGGCAATCGCCGGAAGGTATTTACGAAGTAACGCTCCCAAGATTAAATCCAAATTCTCAGTATTATCTGTCGTTTGATTTAGGTTATCCCAACAAACTTGAACGAGCGAGAGGCTACACCGGAACTGCCTTAATGGTTCACGGTGCCTGTTCCTCCTCCGGTTGCTTTGCAATAACTGACGATCAAATAGGTGAGGTGTACGCTCTGGCTCGAGAAGCATTACGCGCAGGGCAGCCTGCAATCCAGGTCCAGTCACTTCCCTTCCGTATGACACCCAGGAACCTTGCATTACACAAAAGCAATGCAAACTTCAATTTTTGGTTAGATTTGAAAGAAGCCTCTACAAGATTCGATGTATTGCAAGAGCCGCCTGATTTTGGGTTCTGCGAAGGGAGATACCGTTTTGGTATTTCGAAAACATCTGCGCCTCAATATGGGCCACTCGGAAAATGTCCTCAACTCGAAGCTCCACCTGCCAATGTAACTGAAAAGTTGGATGCTGATTTAAGATCAGCAGAACAACTCCTAGAAGAGGAACGTAGTGTTGAATTATCATACGTCGACGGTGGAATGCATACCAGATTTAGAACCGTTCTTCTAAACAAAGGAGCAGAATTTTTATCAAAACAAACGTCTAATAATGGTGTACCAATAAGCAGGCCTAAAGCAGCTTTGTCTGACCCGTTCAATCGCATGCTTGGCCAGCCATGATTGCTTTTCCAATTTATCCAATTGTCATTTCCACTATCAATAATCAAGTAGATAGGAAATTGGAAAGATAATTCCAAAAAGCAATGGCTGGTGAACTAGGTATATCAAAAGGCTATTGCGCCCCATCCACACTAAGCTTCGTGTCAATTGAGTGTCAGGCAGGTCTGCGGCCGACCTTGAATTGAAGTTTTTTGAGAGCGAAACCTTCGTGAGGAAAATTCCTATCATAGTCAATCCAGCCCAAGGTAAAATTGGGACGAAATCGTTGCTTGGCGGAGGGAAGGCCGAAAGGCCGGTCCAAGCAAACCATCGCGTGTTTAATAAATCCAACGCTACAAATTGAGGAACAATTAGAAACACTAAGCCGGTGGATAATGCCCCTAGCGGTGGCAATCTAAGGAACAAAACGCCAAGCAAAGAAGAAACAGCAATCGCATGTAGTATCCCAAAATAAATGTAAGTTTCCGGAAAAGCGAAACTAGTAACAATAGAAATTGTGAATGCTGCCGTAACTATCACCAGTACTCGTTTTGCGAATTTTTTTAGCTTGAGCTCTTCGTTGTGTGCGAGTACGAGGCTTACACCGACAAGAAACATAAACGTTCCGGCAAGAAGACGTCCGAATAAAAGCCAAACTGAATTAAACGCAAGACCCCGTACGAGTCCTGATAATTCCAAATCCCAAACAACATGGAAAAGAACAACTCCAGCAATCGCAATCCCTCGTACTGCGTCAACTAGAAGAATTCGATGATTTGTTAAATTGGAACTACTATTCCAAGATCCCGTCATTTCACACTCCGGAATTAAATTTTATTTAAGATATCAAGAGATCGATCTCCCAACCGAAAACCACACAACTTCCAACAAGAAAGCGTTTCAAGCCAACGGACAACGACAAAATTGAAATAAATGTTTCCAATAAGTTCGCTGAAGCATACGTCCCGGAAACATTACGCCTCAAATCCAGACGAAAGAAACCTTTCCATCTAGGTCACATACTCATAAACAGAATTCTCTTGTAGGGAGAGTTCTGATTCACTGACCGCCGTGAATGGAGGTCAGTATGGCACGCTTCGATCTGACGGATTTCGAGTGGTCTGTAATACAGCCCCTACTACCGACAAAGGTGCGTGGTGTACCGCGCGCTGACGATTGCAAGGTCCTGAACGGCATCTTCTGGGTCTGCGCACGGGGGCACCCTGGGCCGAGATACCAGTGCGCTACGCGCCCGTACACGACCTGTGACAACCGCTTCAACTACTAGCGCAAGGCTGGCCATTGGGCGCGTATTCTTGAAGCGGTATCAGATGCTTACGACGGTGACGTGCAGATGATCGACTCGTCATCGATCCGTGTTCATCAGCATGCCGCCAACGGCCAAAAAAGACGGGCGATCCCGTTGCATGGGTCGCTCGCGCGGCGTCCTTACCACCAAGATCCATGCGCTTGTCGATACCGAGGGACGGCCGATCCGCCTCAAGTTGACTGAGGGCCAGGCTCACTACGGACGCTCGGCCGCCGACATGTTCGAAACGCTTAAGGCCGGTCACATCCTGCTCGCCGACCGCGCCTATGACAGCGATGCGTTGCGCGCGGAAATGGCCGGGCGAGGCGTATGGGCCAACATCCGCGCCATGCCAAACCGCGTCAAATCCTTCCCGTTCAGTGCCTGGGTCTATCGACAGCGCAACGCCGTCGAGCGCTTCTTCAACAAACTCAAACACTTCAGGGCCATTGCCACACGATACGACAAGCGCGACGACAATTTTCTCGCGTCAGTCCAACTCGCTTCAATCCGCATCTGGCTGCGAACTTATGAGTCGGTCACCTAGGGCTTGTGGGGATTCATCTCGAGTTTATCACGGCAGCAGCGAGGTAAATAAATGCCTCGTAGCTGCGGTCGGTTTTGGAGGCGCGCATGGCGATGCGTTTGAACTCTTTGAGTTTGCAGAAGAAGTTCTCGATGAGGTGTCGCCATTTGTAGATCTCTGCATCGATCTTTCGCGGCAGGGCTCTGCGGGAATGCTGAGAGATCACGACCTTGGCGCCGCGTTCATCGAGGTCAGCGACAATGGCATTGCTGTCGAAGGCTTTGTCGGCGAGCAAAGCCCCAAACTCGACACCGTCAATCAGCGGTGCGACTCCGACGCTGTCAAAACGGTGACCAGGCAGTAGGCGGAATCGAACGAGATTACCCAAGGCATCGGTCAGGGCCAGTATCTTGGTGGTCATACCGCCTTTGGATCGGCCAATGGCCTGGCTCTGAGTCCCCCTTTTGCGCCCTGACCATGGCGGTGAACCTTGACGATGGTGGCATCCACCATGGCGTATTCCATGTCCGGTTCGTCCGACAGAGCATCAAAGATGCGTTTGAAAATATCGGCCTCGCGCCAATCCCGGAACCGCCGGAAGGCCGTGCTCCAGTTACCGAACATGGCAGGAAGATCACGCCAGGGGCTGCCAGTGCGCACACCCCAAAACACGGCTTCGATGAACAAGCGGTTATTCCCGCCGCTCCGCCCGGGGTCCGTCGGTTTACCAAGGCAGTGCGGCTCTATCTTCGCCCATTGGGCGTCTGTCAGTACAAAACGATCCATCCAAAGTGTGAATCACATTCATACTGATTTGTGAATCCCCACAAACCCTTGAGCGTTTCCATTAAATTTTGGGTCATTTGACGACGGAGTCAAATCACGACGCGAAGCGCGCTGCACAGCGTGATACGGACGTTGGGCATGCGGCTGAACACCACCGAAAGGCTGGTTCCGGTCACCCTAAGGGCCGGTTGGTTTCGCCGCTAACTGCGTTGGTGCGAGCATCTGGTGGAGCCACACCGTGGTGTGTGTCAAGGCACCTCAAATTTCACCATAATGGGCCCTCTAAAATTCCCCAGTTTGGTGTCCCGGTAGTCAGCCGGATTTACAGACCGGCGGCTCCGTGTATAGCTTTTGGTGCCCGTCCCCTGCGCCTCGGCGGGGGTGGTGGCGAGATCGGCGCGTTTGCACGCATATGTCCCAGGATTAGATCCGGGTGCCCGCGAAGCCGATAGCTGGCGCCTTCGATCTGCACGACGACAGCATGGTGAAGAAGTCTGTCCAAGAGTGCGGTCGCAACAACAGGATCCCCGAAGACTTCTCCCCATTCCGCGAAGCCGCGGTTTGAGGTGAGGATCATCGCCCCTTTTTCATAGCGAGCGTTGACAAGCTGGAAGAACAGGTTGGCTCCGCCTTGTGTAATCGGCAGATAACCGATCTCGTCGACGATCAGTAGCGAGGCCCGGGCGTAGAAGCGGATCTTGTCGACCAGGCGCCCCTCCCGTTCAGCTTTGGACAGGGCCTCGATCAGATCGGCCAATGTCGCCCGGTAGACGCTTCTACCGGCTTTGACCGCAGCGACGCCAAGACCAGTGGCAAGGTGGGATTTGCCGGTACCCGGTGGGCCCAGGAAGTGGACCACTTCCGACCGTCGGACAAAGTCGAGCTGGGCAAGGGCTGCAATACGTTCGCGGTCAAGCGAAGGTTGGAAGGAGAATTCGAAGCCTTCCAGCGTCTTGATCGGAACCAGCCTCGCCGTCTTGAGGGCCACGTCGATCCGCCTGGTCTCGCGCGTGGAATACTCTTCACTGAGCAAGGCATCGATCGCTTCCACCGCCGTGATCTCACCCTGCTCCAGACGATGAAGCGTGTGATCGAGTGCTTCCAATGCACGCGGCATCTTCAGCCCGACAAGCGCCCCCGGACTCTTTCCAGAAGCTCACTTATGCCGGCACCCGTTCACTTGCCAGGCGCCGTCCGACCGCATCATAAAAGTCGAGTGATCGGTGCAATCGATCAGAGTTGCGGGAAGGTGCTGTCCGTTTCGGCGGTGCCTTGCGATGAAGGGGATCGACGCGCCGTTTGTTCTTGCCCTCCAGGATCGGGTGACGTGCGATCTCGATCCCGTCTTCGAAGATCCGGATGTCCTGGGTGTGGTTCTGCACTTCCAGTGTCCGCCTGCGGGTCGTGTCCGGCACGCTGTAGTAATTTCCGTCTACCGAGATCATGCCCTCATGACTGACCCGCCGCTCAATGGTGAGAACCGCGCTGTACGGCAATGCCGACAGTTCTTTCAGGGCTGGCTGTTCTTCCGCAAAAGCTACGTCGACAACACGGTCGGTCGTCGCGTGCACTCGCGGATTGGCCACTGTTTCCCGCCATTGCGTGAACTGGGCATTGAGATCGTCGAGGTTCCGGAAGCTGCGGGCCAGGAAGAAGTCCTGACGAATGTACCGGAACGGCCGCTCGACTTTTCCCTTGGTTTTCGCCCGATAGGGCCGGCAGGCTTTCGGGGCCGTCCCATAATGATTGAGAAGCGCCACCAGCGAGGTGTTGTACGTGACAATGCCGGCCTCGTCTTCGCCGATCACCGCAGTCTCCCTGCGGTCATAGAGAATTTCTTCCGGCGCACCGCCCTTGGCATCAAAGGCCGCTATGTGACAGCGCATCACTGATTGGAGGTTCTGGCTGGAGACGAACCGACCCCAGAGCCAACGGCTGTGCCCCAGGACCAGCGAGAAGAGCCAGACTTTCCACGTGACACCAGGCTCGTCAGTGAAGTTGACGATAAACTCAGCAAAATCTACTTGAGCCTGTTTGCCTGCTGGCGTTTCAAAACGCCGCTCAAATTGAGCCCGCGCCGGCGGCCGGATCTCGCGAAGATACTTCTTCACGGTCGTGTAGCTGCCTTCGTAGCCCAGTTCAGTGATTTCCCGCAGCAAACGCCAGCCAGATAGATCGGGGAACTCAGTAACCCGGTCCCTCAGATAATCACGATATCCATCCAATTTGCTCCCGCACGGCGGACGCGGGCTATAAACGGGAGCTTCCAGCTCATCTCTAGATATTTGCGGAACGTCTTGCGGTCATGGAAAACCAGGAAAAATCGGATAACCAGCTATGGTTTGTGAGAAACTGGCAGGGGCGGCGCTTCTGACATCAATAGCAGACCAATTCTTCTGTTCGCCGCAAGGTAGGGGTCATTAGGGAAGAGTGGTTCAGAGTCTGCCTTTCCTGTTACGCCAAAGATTTGGTCGCTTGGTACACCATATTCGACAAGAATTTGCCTTGCGACATTTGCACGGTCACTCGAGAGCTCCCACGCAGTGTAAGTTGGATCAAACCCTTGTTGACCAGCAGTGGTATGTCCCGTGATATGGATTCTATTTGGCATCCGTGAAATAACTGGCGCCATTTTTGAAAGAAGTCTTCTAGTGCTTTCGTACGGATATTTAGATCCTTCTTTAAACATTGAGCGCCCATCTTGATCGACAAGCATAATATTCAAACCTTCTTCCGTTTCCTCCAATATGATGTTTGTAGAGATTTCTGTTATTTCGGGCATTTCTTGCCAAGCTTGGCGTAGCGATGCGGCGGCGGAGGCAAATTGCCGCGGCTTCTCTATTTCCGCCTCTAACGTATCGTTCGTATTTGCTTCCGGGCCTTGCTTTCGACGTTTTTCGTGTCTCTCCTGAGCAAAGTCAGAATCTAATTCTTGTGGAATTTGGCTTATGTCCTTCATGTAATCACGGATTGGAATTCCCTCTACTTCAATAATGCCAGTTTTTCGAGATGTTTCTTTCACGCCAAATGCTTCGCGCATAGACCCAGCAACGACCTGTAGTTTCTCTTTATCTTGAATTGAAAAAGAGATAATCAAAACAAAAAATACTACAAGTAGTGACATTAAGTCGGCAAATGTCACGATCCAAAGAGGCGCGCCTCCGTCCGTCCCTTTCCCTTTTCTTCTCGACATTATTTAATACTCCGCGGAATTATACATAGTGTTTACGATCAGTCCGCAATCAAGATGAAGGTCTATATCCATTTTCATCCAGGTCAGTTAATTGATTCCTAAGTACACCAAATGCGGATTAGATCATTTCTCGTTTGTTCGGCGCCGCCCGTTTGAAACGATGTTTTCGCACTCTTGTCTGCTTGCAAGACAGTTTCACGCTCACCGAGAGCTGAATAGATTTTTTTCAGTCATGACCAACACTTGAGAGCTACTTGTTTTTGACAAATTTGAATTGCCGAATTACCCGCATTGGGCCCGATACTTTAGTATCCAATCCGAACAACTCATATCTTGCGCAACGGAGACATATTCAACTTTAACGCCAACACATTGGAACTTAGATTCAACTTTCGTTTCTAGCAGAACGTTGAAAAAGTCACTGGCGCTTTGGTTTCGATGATGATTCCTTTGGTCCTGCGGGATTTGAGATGCACGGGTGCGAAAGAACCATCCGTTGCGCAAGATCCGGAAAATTGTGACCACGGTGTTGTTTGGTCTGAGCGCCGACTTTGCAGTGCTTTATTCTTCGATGGGACGTCCTTCGATCGCACCGGTGAAGCTGCTACGAGCATTGCTGTTGCAGGCGTTTTACTCGATCCAGTCGGAACGGCTTCTGATGGAGCGGCTGGAATACGACCTTCTGTTTCGCTGGTTTATCGGTATTGGCGTTGACGATCCCGCATGGAACCATTCGATCTTTTCGAAGACGCCAGCGCAATACCAATCGGGTGAAACCTACATTCAGGGCAAGGTCAGCCGTTGCGGCGACGAACTCGCCCGCACCGCCCTCTACAAGTCAGCACATTCGCTACTTGTGCGCCCGAAGAAATGGTCGAGCTTGCGCGCCTTGGGCATGAACATCGCCAAACGTCTCGGCATGGCACGGGCCCGCGTGGCGGTAGCTCGCAAGCTGGCCGTTATCCTGCATCGCATGTGGGCCGTTGCAGCCGAATTCTGCTTTGGAAAGGAAGCCGCCGTCCCCGCATTGGCATGAGTTAGGGCAAGGAACAAAAACGAACACAGACAGTGGTTCGCCCGAGAGGGTGATCCGGAGCGTTCCTGCGGGGACGATGGGCAAGGCGATCTCGTTAGCAGGCACGATCCTGGGCAAGTTCTCCAAGGTCGTTCAACAGATTGAGTCGCCTCGCTTTCCTGACCCCATCATGCGGCGGCTCCGCGCCGACCGCGAAGAAAAGCGAGTGACCCACGGAGCGATATACTCCGGAAAAAGGGACAGGAGAAGCTTGACCTCACCGACCCCACTCAGAGAAGCCTGCTAGGCTGACACCGCCTAAAAATTTCCATCCTGGAGCGACCCAAAGACAGGGAGAACTTCAATTTTGTAGCTTACTGATCTATCCGGCACCAAGCTAACACTTCGCCATCTTTGGACATCACTTTTCTACATCGGCCAGAAATTAAATAGATATTTCATTTTCCGAAGCTGATGCGGGGCCTTTCCTTAGCATTACAAAAAATAAGACTGCATAGTTTAGTTGTTTCAAATATTTTTCCCTTCAATCATTTCCTATTGTAGTCTTCTATCTCTGACAGATCGACACCTATATCCGCCTTGTTCGGATCCTGCGCCCATAGTTGTTGACGCAGTTCGTTTTTTGGGTCCGGCGCCGCACCTTCGGTTTCCGATACCGGTGCGCCTTCCTCTGAGGCGGCCGGGTCCGGAGTTGCCAACTCAATGGCCTCACCTGGGTCTTCCGCCGTGAACACATACTCCCCATCGAAATACCCCGTCTGGTACGCCTCAATGGCATCTTCAAACGCCTCTGGAACAGGCGTGCCGTACCACTTCGTAACGACCCGGTAGACACGGGCAAACAGCGCCGTCCCGATCTTGATGTTGTTGCACGTGTCAAAGACATCGGCTGCGACCTGGGACTTGTCCGAGATGCCAATACCAACCGGATATTGCGTGATCCCGACGCGCACGACAGCTTTCCCGAGGTGATCCTGAACCAGCTTCATCGCCTCTTGCGGAGAATTCGCTTGTCGAACCAGAAACGTCTTCGACCCGGCACGCACGGTCACATTTAGCGGATCCTTGGAACCTACGGCCGCTATGAACTCTTCAACGATCGCAGGAGTCAAGGAGGGGTCGGCACATTGCTCAATCAGGGCAACATCTATCATGGGTTCACTCGTTGAATGCGATCACCAGCGGCACATCGAACAGCTTTGCCCATGCCGTGACGCTGGCGCGTTGAATGTCGGTAATGTTGCTTTCACCCGTCCACCAGCCGTTGCCGATCGCAACGATTGCGTCTGAGCCCATGGCCATGGATTGCA